>JBFOMH010000009.1:0-172933 GCA_040830765.1 Puniceicoccaceae bacterium
AATCGTGCCTGAGTTGGCCGGAGAGGGCATCCCCTTCAAGACGCATGAAGAACTCAACCGGCGGGAATTGAATTGGCTCAAGACCTACTTCAAGGAACAAGTCGAACCGGTCCTGACGCCACTGGCCATCGACCCGTCCCACCCCTTTCCGCAGTTCGTCAACAAGTCCCTCAATGTCCTCTTATGGCTCGATGACCCGGACACCCCGGCAACCGAGCGCATGCTCGCCTTTATCCCGGTACCGCGGATCCTTCCCCGGGTGGTGCGTATTCCCGGCGGGAAGCGATCGACGGACACCTACATCTTCCTTAGCGACATTCTCAAGCTGTTCGCCAAGCAGCTCTTCCCGGGCTACCGGGTAATGTCGGTTCATGCCTTCCGGATCACCCGGAACAGCGACCTCTATATCGACGAGGAAGAAGTTGAGAACCTCCTCCACACCATCGAAGAGGAGCTTTACAACCTGCGCAAGGGAGCAGCCGTCCGCCTTGAGATTGAGGCCGACGTCCCGGATGACCTGCTCACCGAGCTGCTTCGCAGCATCAAGCTGGCCCGGCAATACGTCTTCCGCATCCATGGACCAATCAACCTGCTTCGCCTCATGAGCGTTTATGACATGGTGGAGCGCAATGATCTCAAGTTCCCGGGATTCTACGCCCATCATCCGCCGGCCTTCCGGCAAAAGGAGCACATCTTCGACGCCATTCGCCAGCAGGATCATCTGCTCCACCACCCGTTCGAATCGTTTGACCCGGTGGTCGATTTCGTCCGCCAGGGAGCGTTCGATCCGGATGTATTGGCGATCAAGATTACCCTCTACCGGACCAGCTCCGACTCGCCCATCGTCAAGGCCCTCATGGATGCCGCCCGCAACAACAAGCAGGTCACCGTCCTCATCGAGTTGAAAGCCCGTTTTGATGAAGCCAACAACATCAACTGGGCCAAGATGATGGAAGATGCCGGGATCCATGTGGTCTATGGGCTCGTTGGCCTCAAAACCCATTGCAAGTGTTGCCTCCTCGTCCGCCGTGAGCAGGATGGCCTGCGGCACTACGCCCACCTCGGCACCGGTAATTACCACACCCGGACAGCCCGCCAGTATACCGACCTCAGCTTCTTTACCTGCCGCAAGTCGCTCACCGGTGAGGTCGCCCAGGTCTTCAACACCTTGACCGGCTTTGCCAAGGCACCCCAGTTCCGCAACCTGCTCGTCGCCCCCTTCAGCTTGCACCGCCGGATGAACCAGTTCGTCCGCCAGGAAACCCGCAATGCCCTCAACGGGCTGCCGGCGAGAATCATCATCAAGTGCAACTCCCTCATCGACAAGGAGACCATCGACAATCTTTACGCCGCCTCCCAGGCCGGTGTGCAGATCGATATCATTGTCCGGGGAATCTGCGGACTGGTTCCAGGGGTCCGGGGAATGAGTGAGAACATCCGGGTCCGCAGCATCCTCGGTCGATTCCTCGAGCACAGCCGCATTTACTACTTCGAAAACGCCAATGGCAAGCGGCCCCGGATCTACGCCGGCTCTGCCGACTGGATGGCCCGCAACTTCTACCGCCGCATCGAAGTCGTCTTCCCGGTCGAGCAGGAGAACCTGCGGGAACGGATTATCGACTCCATTCTTTCAACCTACCTCTCGGACACCAAACACGCTACCCAGCTCCGGGCCAACGGTTCCTACGTCCAGGTCTCGCCATCAAGAAGGGAAGGCCCGTTGTCTGCCCAGGAAACCTTTATCGAGGAGGCTATCCAACTCTCCAAGGCGGCTGATCACGCCCAGGAGGAACAAGGCGATTAGCCGTAATGCCTTGCCAGAAGAAAATTTAATCCGAGCATCTGCTTTAATTAGATATGCTAATTCATTGACATGCGGGCCCATTCCTGCATCAAACCACTACGAAGATGACTTAATGCCTTCTGGCACTTAGTCCCAATCACCTTTAAACTAGTAAAATTATGACAACAATCGTAGACATTCGCGCGCGTGAAATCATTGATTCCCGCGGAAATCCGACCGTCGAGGTCGACGTCGAACTCGAATCCGGCGTTATTGGCCGTGCGGCCGTTCCCTCCGGTGCCAGCACCGGGGAAAACGAGGCCCTTGAACTCCGTGATGGCAGTCTCAAAGGCAAGCAGGGTACCGGCATCGACAAGAAGCGCTACCTCGGCAAGGGCGTCCTCAAGGCCGTTAACAATGTGGAGGAAGTCATCGCTCCGGAGCTCATCGGTCGTGATGCTGCCGACCAGGTGGAGATTGACTCCCTGATGCTGGAACTGGACGGAACGCCGACCAAGAAAGTCCTTGGAGCCAATGCCATCCTCGGTGTTTCCCTGGCCAATGCCAAGGCCGCTGCCCTCGCCCTCGAGCAGCCGCTTTTCCGCTACATCGGCGGAGCCAACGCCAAGGTTCTCCCGGTCCCGATGATGAACATCCTCAATGGTGGTGCCCACTCCGATGCACCCATCGACATCCAGGAATTCATGATCATGCCCAAGGGTGCCGAATCCTTCTCCCAGGCCCTGCAAATGGGTGCCGAAGTTTTCCATTCCCTCAAGAAGGTGCTCAAGGCCAAGGGCCTGTCCACCGCGGTTGGGGATGAGGGCGGTTTCGCTCCCGCACTCGATTCCAATGAGCATGCCCTCGAGGTCATCGCCAAGGCGGTCAAGGACGCCGGCTACAAGTTCGGCAAGGACATTTTCGTCGCCCTCGACGTTGCCTCCTCGGAATTCTTCAACGCCAAGACCAAAAAGTACGTCTTCAGCAAGTCCGACAACTCGAAGCGCTCCAGCAAACAGATGGTGGCCTTCCTCGAGGACCTCTGCAACCGCTACCCGATTATCTCCATCGAGGACGGTTGCGACGAAAACGACTGGAACGGCTGGGGCCTCCTTACCCAGGCCATCGGCGACCGCGTCCAGTTGGTCGGTGACGACCTCTTTGTCACCAACACCAAGTTCCTCCAGAAGGGCATCGACCTCGGTGTGGCCAACTCCATCCTTGTCAAGGTGAACCAGATTGGTTCCCTCACCGAGACCCTCGACGCTGTCGAACTGGCCAAGGAAAACGGCTACACCTCCGTCCTCTCCCACCGCTCCGGCGAAACCGAGGACACCACCATCGCCGACATCGCCGTGGCCACCAACTGCGGCCAGATCAAGACCGGCTCGATGAGCCGCTCCGACCGCATCGCCAAGTACAACCAGCTCCTCCGTATCGAGGAAATGCTTGGCAACCGCGCCATCTATAGCGGCAAGATGTAATCAGTAGCGATAGATTAACTACACTTTCAACGGCACTCCGCAAGGGGTGCCGTTTTTTTTAATATCCAAGGAGTCGGCCCTTCAGGGCCGGTTGCGCTGGACCGGCCCTGAAGGGCCGACTCCTTAAGTTTTACTTCGGCTTCCACGCGAAGAGGAAGCGGTCCCGACCGGTGTCGTCCTTTTCCACTACACAATCCCGGTAGCCGGCTGCGCCGGCGTAACCGGCAAGGGCCTCTCCGTGGCCAATCCCCATCTCCAGGGCGAGAAGTCCTCCGGGGGCAAGGCAATTGACCGCGGCATCGATGATTTGACGCAAATCAGTGAGGCCCTTGTCAGCCGCCACCAGTGCTTCCCTTGGCTCGTGCTCCCGGACTTCGCGCCGGGCCTCCGCCCACTCCTGATCAGTCAGGTAGGGTGGATTGGAGACGATGCAATCCGCCTCCAGGTCGAGACCCTCCAGCCAATTGCCGGAACGGAAGGCCACCCGGTCCCGCAGCTCCAGGGCCTCTGCGTTAGCCCGGGCCAGCTGGAGGGCATCCGGACTCTTTTCCACGGCCAGAACCTTGGCCTCCGGGAGCGCCTTGGCCAGTGCCAGTGCGATGGCCCCACTGCCAGTGCCGAGGTCGATAATCCTTTGCGCCTGCTTGTCCTTGAGGCGCTGGAGGACCTTCTCCACCAGCAGTTCCGTCTCCGGCCGGGGAATGAGGACCCCGGGTGCGACAGAGAGACGAACTTCGTGAAAGTCAACCTGGCCGAGAATGTACTGCAGCGGTTCCCCCGAGGCCCGCCGCTTGATCCGCTTGCGCATTTCTGCGAGGACCTCCTCTGGAAGTGGTTTGTCATGCTGCAGGAAGAGTTCCAGTCGGGGGATGCCCATGCAGTCGGAAAGGAGCCACTCGGCATCTATCTTGGGTGTTTCCACACCGGACTTGGCAAGGAACGCCTCGGACTTTTGCAGGACTTCAATGACGGATTGCATGGAACCGGAATGCGGCCGCGTTAACCTGCCCCACCTTCACTGAGCAGATTCTCGATACGGGATTTCTTGTCCGCCTCCTGAAGAGCTTCGATAACAGGATTGAGGTTACCTTCAACCAGTTCGTCGAGACTGTAGAGGGTCAGATTGATACGGTGGTCGGTCATCCGCCCTTGGGGAAAATTGTAGGTGCGGATCCGTTCCGAGCGGTCCCCACTGCCCACCTGGCTCTTGCGGTTCGCGGCATACTTCTCCTGCTCTTCCCGCTCCTTCTGTTCCAGAAGACGGGAACGCAAGACCTTCATGGCCTTGTTCTTGTTCTTCAACTGGGAACGCTCGTCCGCACACTTGACAATCATACCGGTCGGCTTGTGCAGGATTTGCACGGCAGAGTCGGTGGTGTTGACACCCTGGCCGCCGGGGCCGCTGGCCCGGGCAACCGTGATCTCCAGTTCTGCCGGATCGATCTGAACATCCACTTCCTCAGCTTCCGGTAGAACCGCCACGGTCGCCGCGGAGGTGTGGATGCGACCGCCGGCTTCAGTGACCGGTACGCGCTGCACCCGGTGGACGCCGCTCTCCCATTTCAAGTCGCGGTAGACAGAATCCCCACTAATCAGGAAAATCACTTCCTTGAACCCGCCCACTTCGGACTCGCTGGCGTTCATCACCTCGGTCCGCCAACCCTTTTGCTCGGCAAAACGGGAGTACATGCGGTACAGATCACCGGCGAACAGCGAAGCTTCATCGCCTCCGGTTCCGGCCCGGATCTCCATGATCGTGTTCCGGGAATCGCTGGCATCCGGAGGCAGCATGGACTCCAGAACTTGGCCGTAGAGCGTTTCCAACTCCTCCTCCAATTCGGGAATTTCCGCCTCAGCCAGCTCTTTTAACTCTTCGTCAGCCTCGGGTTCCTCTGCCAGCTCGCGATTTTCCTGCAGCTGCTTTTCGGCTTCCGCGTAACGGTCGCGCAAGGCCACCAGATGCGTCAGCTTCTGGTGTTCCCGGGCAACGTCAGCGGCCTTGCGGGCATCGCTGTAGAAATCCGGCTCTGCCATCTGCTGGTCCAGTTCGGACAGGCGTTCGACAAAAGGTGCAAGGTCGGGAAGGTCGGGCATGGTTCGTGGAAATCACCCACCGTAGGGGCAATGGTGTCGCAGGCAACTCCTATTCACCCAGCGATGGACGGCCACCTGCCCATATGCAAGGTTTGACTTGTAGCAGGAGAATCTGGTGCGTTAGTGTGCATCGACTCGATAACCGATTTCCGACCAAGCCATGTCACTGGATAAACCACCTTCTGTTCTCATTGCCGACGATCAACAAGAAATCCTGCAGGCTCTGCGCGTGCTCCTCCGCGGCGAGGGCTGCAAGGTCAAGACAGTCAACACACCGGATGAAGCCCTTGATGCACTCGCCCACCATCCCTTTGACGTTGCCTTGATCGACCTCAACTACGCCCGTGACACCACCAGTGGCCAGGAGGGCCTCGATCTTATCCATTCCATCCGCAAACTGGATTCCTCGCTGCCCATAGTCGTCATGACGGCCTGGGCCACGATTGACCTGGCTGTGGAGTGCATGCGGCGAGGGGCTGCTGACTTCATGCAAAAGCCGTGGGAAAACGCCCGCGTCACCGCCACCGTTTTCAACCAGACTGAATTTTACCGGGCCAAGCGGCGGGCAACCGTTCTCGAGGATGAAAACCGCGCCCTCAAGGAAAGCAAATCAAGGGACTTCCTCGCCAAGTCGGACATCATGCGTCCCATCCTTGAAGTCATGCACAAGGTGGCTCCGTCGGATGCCAATATCCTCATCACCGGGGAGAACGGGACCGGCAAGGGTGTCGCTGCGCGCTACATCCACAGCCGCTCAAGCCGCTCCACCGAACCGTTTGTCTCCATCAACATGGGCGGCCTGGCTTCCGGGGTGGCCGAAAGTGAACTATTTGGACACGTCAAGGGCGCATTCACTGATGCCAAGTCCGACCGTGCCGGCCGCTTCGAAATGGCCGACGGGGGGACGCTCTTCATGGATGAAATCGGCAACCTACCCATGGAGCAGCAGCAGAAACTGCTTCGCGTCCTCGAGACCGGGGAGTTCGAGCGGGTAGGATCTTCGCGCACCCTCAAGGTCAATGTCCGCATTATCAGCGCTACCAACTCCGATCTCCAGAAATCTGTCCGCGAGGGCAAATTTCGCGAGGACCTTCTCTACCGGCTCAATACCATTCCTGTTCATCTACCGCCGCTGCGGGAACGCAAGGGGGATGTCGAACTCCTTGCCAATCACTTTCTCCAACGTCACATCAAGCGCTACAATAAGCAGATTGACGGATTGATGGACAAAGCCGTGGAAGCCCTCCTGCAGTACAACTGGCCGGGCAATGTTCGTGAGCTGGACCACACAATCGAACGCTCGGTCCTGCTTTCCAGCGGCAATGAAATCCGGGTTTCCGACCTCGGCCTGATACCAACAGCGGCACCGGGTGATGAGGGCGCAACAGGCGGACCCAGCCTTGATGACATGAGCCTTGAGGATGTTGAAAAATACCTCATCCAGCGAACCCTCAAGCGCAACGATGGCAACGCCACCAAGACAGCCCAGGACCTTGGGCTCTCCCGTTCCGCCTTCTACCGGCGCCTGCAACGATTCGGCCTCTGAGGCGTCCACTTCCACCTATCGCATGGTCAATTACTTAAAACGGCGCCTCAGCCACCAGAACCGGGTCAAGCTCTTCGCTTTCCTGTGCGGGCTTCCGGGGCTTCTTGCCGCGATCATCCTCATGATCGCCGGAGACTACCCGTTGAAGGTCTACATGACTGTCTTCATTCTCGTTGGGGCAGCCTGGGTGTTCTTCAGCATCCGCTTGCAAATGCTCATCATCCACCCACTCCAGACGGCCTCCAACATGCTTTCGGGCCTACGGGAGGGGGACTTCTCCCTGCATGCCAGTTATGTCAGTGAAGTTGATCCTTTGGGCCAGCTGATGCTGGAGATCAATCTTCTCACGGATGTCCTCGCTTCCCATCGAATGGATGCCATGGAGTCGCATGCCCTCATGGACAAGGTGATCGAGGAAATTGATGCCGCGGTGATGACCTTTGACCCAGACCGCCGCCTGACCTTGGCCAATCCACCGGCCCTCAAGGTTCTCAACATCCAACGGGAGGAGATCCGCAACTATTTTGCCGCCGAGCTGAACCTCGACAAGGCCCTCGACAGTCCTCCGAACGCCACCATCCACCATCCCAATCCCGAGAAACCCGGCCGCTTTACGGTCCGGCGGGGTCACTACCGGGTCGGTGGCCAGCCTCACGAGCTCCTCATCCTCATCGACTTGAGCCGCAACCTTCGTGAGGAGGAACTGCTGGCATGGAAGCGACTCATCCGTGTCATCGGCCATGAGCTGAATAACTCCATGGCGCCCATCAAATCTTTGGCCGAGAGTCTTCAGAAAATTGCCCAGCTGCCGGAACCCGAAGAAGAGGACCGCATGGACCTGACAGAGGGGCTGGAAACCATCCGACAACGGGCCGATGCCCTAACCCGCTTTGTACAGGAATACGCCCGTCTGGCCAAGTTGCCCCCGCCGAAACTCAAGGCCTTCTCCCTCCAGGCCATGGTCCGGCGCATTGCTTCCCTATATGACCAGCCAAAGGTCGAGCTGGACGGTCGATGCCCCGACGTAACCATCAAGGCCGATCCCGATCAACTGGAACAGGCCCTCCTCAATCTCATCAAGAATGCCGTTGAGGCCGCCTCCCTGACAGATGGTGCAGTCAAAGTCTGCTGGCAGATGGAAAGCGAAACGCTGACCCTCCATGTCGAGGATACGGGACCAGGCATCGCCAATCCGGACAATATCTTCATCCCGTTCTTCTCCACCAAGAAGGGTGGATCCGGTATTGGGCTGACCCTTTCCCGGCAAATCATCGAAGGACACGATGGCACCATTGAATTGACCAACCGGGAAGACACCACCGGTTGCCGGGCAACCATCCAACTGCCCCAGTAGTCGTCAAACTCCACGTCCCATTTGTGGGACTTAAACTGTTCCGATATTGGGACGATGTTCCTTCGGCAATCGGGAGAGCCTGGAATGGTAATTTTTAAGTTATTAATAAATAACAACTTATGAAATCCACTAATGCATTGGCACCGGCATTGCTCAAGATACGCATTCCAGGTTTGTTCTCAACTAGATTCAGTTTCAATGGATATCGTAAGAAGTGACTTAAAAAAGAAGAAGCAGCGCAGGAATTTATTCCTCGGAATCGGCGGATTCGTCGGTCTGGCCATCCTTGCTTTCTTTATTTTCTCAATGGATCCGGCGGCCCCGTCGATTGATCGCTCTTCCGTCTGGATAGGCGAAGTGAAGCGCGGCCCACTGGAAGTAAACGTCCGGGGCATTGGCACCCTCGTACCGGAGGACTTGCGCTGGATTACGGCCCAGACCAACGGCAGCGTGGAGGAAATCCATATCCTCCCGGGCGCAGCTGTGGAACCGGAGACCGTCATCCTGCAATTGGCTAATCCGGAACTGCAACAAAGCTTCCGCAATGCTGAGCTGCAATTGGCCTCCGCGGAAGCCCAATTGGCCAACCAGAGGGTCCGCGAGGAGGACGGATTGCTCGAGATGGAATATCAGCTGGCCCAGTTGGAAGCCAGTTTCGAAAACGCCAAACTCGATGTCCGGGTGAACGAAGAACTCTTTTCCGAGGGCCTGGTCGCTGAACGGGATCTCCTCCGCTCGCAACTGTCCAAGGAGCAGTTGGAACGCCAGACCGAGATCATGCGCCGCCGGCTCGACACACGCCGCAAGCAGGTGGAACAGAACCTTGCCCCTGCCCTTGCCAGTGTTGACCAGGAGAAGGAGCGGGTCGCCCTCCTCCGCCAACAGGTTGCCGACCTCTCAGTCCGGGCCGGCCTCACCGGTATCCTGCAACGGCTTCCGCTCGAGGAAGGCCAGCAGGTGACGACCGGTACGCAGTTGGCACAAGTCGCTGACCCGACCCGTCTCAAGGCTGTTGTCCGGATTCCGGAAACACAGGCCAAGGATGTCCAGATCGGGCAAGAGGCAACCATTGATACCCGCAACGGCACCGTCAAAGGCGAGGTCTCACGAGTCAACCCAACGGTCGTCGCCGGTACGGTTGATGTCGATGTGAAGATTACCGGTGAACTACCGCGCGGCGCGCGGGCCGACCTCACCGTGGAAGGTATTGTCTCCCTGGCCAGCCTTTCCGACGTGCTCTATGTCGGCCGTTCTTCATCAGCCCGGGAAAACGGCACCATGGGCATTTTCAAGCTCAGTCCGGACGGCGAATCCGCAGAACGCACCCAGGTCGTTTTCGGTAAGAGCTCGGTCAGCGAAATCCAAGTCGTCTCCGGCCTTTCCATCGGCGACCGGATCATTCTTTCCGACACCAGCCAGTACGATGACAACGACCGGCTGCGTCTCAACTAACCTGAATATTTAACAGACAACATACATCATCAAAGGACACATCATGAACGAAACCCTAATCAAACTGGACGGCATAACAAAGGTCTTCCTGACGGATGAAATCGAAACCCATGCCCTTTCAGGAATCCACCTGGAGATCAAGAAAGGCGAATTCATTTCCATCTCCGGCCCCTCGGGCTGTGGAAAGTCCACCTTGCTGTCCATCCTTGGCCTCCTCGAGAGCCCGACCGACGGGGATTACATCCTCAACAACAACAATGTCTCCAATCTTTCCCTCGAACAACGGGCCAAGATTCGGAACCTGGAGATCGGATTCATTTTCCAAAGCTTCAACCTTATCGGCGACCTTTCGGTCATTGAAAACGTCGAGCTGCCGCTGGCCTACCGCGGCCTCAAGCAGGCCGAACGGCGGAAGATGGCCAGTGCGGCCTTGGAGAAGGTGGAAATGATTCACCGCCAAAAGCACTTGCCGAGCCAGCTCTCCGGTGGTCAGCAACAGCGTGTCGCGGTCGCCCGCGCCCTTGCCGGCAACCCGAAGATCCTCCTCGCCGACGAACCGACTGGTAATCTCGACTCCAAGAACGGGACCGTCGTCATGGACATGCTCTCCGAGCTCAACAAGGAAGGAACGACCATTTGCATGGTCACGCACGACGACCGTTATGCTCACGTTGCCAACCGCATTGTTCACCTCTTCGACGGCAAGATTGTCGACGAGGAAACCGAGGTTGAGCACTTCCCTCTTCCGGCCGAAGCCTGAGCCGGGCCCGCCCGGCAAAGCTGACTTATGGATGCTTTTGTCTCAGATCTTCTCTATGCATTCCGGGTATTCTTCAAGCGCCCGGGCTTGACCATCCTCGCGATCGTTGCCCTGTCCGTTAGCCTGGGCATGTCGACGACGGCTTTCAGCACCCTCAACGGGATGTTCTTCAAGCCCCTGCCTTTCAAGGATCCGGGGTCGCTGCATTCCATCTACCTGCTGAACAAGAATGCGGATAAGAAGGAAATGCCCATCCCGTATGAGCATCTGCAGGACTTGCAGCAGTTGTCTTCCTTCGAAGAGGTTATGGCCTACTTCACGGGTACGATCAACATTAGTGGAAAGGGCATCCCGCAGCGCTATGATGGCGGTTATGTGTCCCCCAACTTCCTTGACGTCCTGGGGCATGAGCCGGTTCTCGGGCGCTCCTTCTCCAAGGACATCAGTCCGGATGGGGAAGTACACGAATTACTCATCAGCCATACGGTTTGGCAGGAGCGTTTCCATGGCGACCCGGATACAATTGGCACAACCATCCTCGCCAACGGATACGAGAGCACGATTGTCGGCGTTCTCCCGGAAGGCTTTCACTTCCCGACTAATATCCAAATCTGGATGCCCTTGGAGGGTGCCATGCGGGAGGAGGAGAAGACGGTTATCTCCCATGTCTATGCCCTTGGTCGCATCGCTCCCGGTGTATCCAACCCGGCAGCTCTGAGTGAACTCTCGGAATCCTACAGTTGCTGGTCCGGGACTTCCCTGGAAACAAAGGAAGACATGGAACTGGTCTGCCAGCCTTTCGGGCGCATTCCCATCAACCGGGCTTCGCAGTCGTTCCTCCTCGCATCCATGGGAGCGGTTGTCTTTATCCTCCTCGTCTCTTGTGCCAATGTGGCTAATCTTCTCGTCGGCCGGGCACTGACCCGTGGTCGGGAAATGGCCATCCGTTCAGCCATCGGAGCCAGCCGTGGCCGCATCGTTCGCCAGCTCCTGACCGAGAGCTTGCTGCTTTCCCTTTTCGGGGCCGTTGGCGGACTCCTCTATGCAGCCTGGGCAGTCGATGCGACGATGGAATCTCCCCTTTACCAGTTGCCTTACTGGATGGACTTTGAGCTCGACTGGCGGGTCTTTGGATTCGTTCTCCTTGTCATGGTCGCGACAACCCTTGTGTCCGGGCTGATTCCGGCATGGCAAGCATCCAAGGTAGACCTGAACGAGATGCTCAAGGATACCGCCCACACGTCCACCAGTTTTCGCCTCGGCCGGGCGACCCGCATGCTGGCCGTGGTCCAGATCGCTTTTTCCTGTGCCCTGCTCTTCGGGGCCGGCCTCATTACGCGCAACGTCTACCAGATGGCCCGGATTGATACCGGTTACCCGACCGAGGAAATCCTCACCATGCGGATGGGCCTTTTCCCGGCCTCCTACCCGACAGAAGCAGAGAGGGATGCCTTCTTCACCAAATTGACGAGTAAGGTCGAACAAACTCCGGGTATCGAGGGTTGTGCCGTCACCAGCTGGATTGGCCAGTTTGGCAACTACCGGCAATCCTTCCTCCTGAGCGACAAACAGGGAGGCAATCCCGGTATTGTCCAGGCCTACTCGGAAGCCGTTTCACCGGGTTACTTCAAAACTTACGGATTGGACCAGGTTGAAGGAAGGCTCCTGAATTCAAGCGACACGTCCGAGTCCACTCCGGTCGCCGTCGTGAATGAAGCTTTTGTTGATGCGTTTATGCGGGATGGGGATGCCATCGGCCGCCAAATCGGGATTTTTGCCGAAAAGGGTGACACCGAAATGGCTGTCGCCATGAAATTGAAGGTGGTGGGTGTTGTCCCGACGATCAAGGTATCCAATTTCACCAAGGCGCAGGGACCGGAACCTATCATTTACATGCCCTTCACCCAGAAGGAATCCAATTTCATGTCCCTCATCGTCCGGTCACCGGAGGCCAACTCAGCTGAATTACGGGATAACATCCAGACCCTTATCCTCAGGCTCGATTCGGACCTGCCGGTCTACTTCACCAAGACCATGAGCGACTTTATTGATGACCAGATCTATCCCTATCGGATGCTGGCCAACTTCTTCCTCACCATTGGTCTCATGGCCCTCTTTCTGGCCGCCATCGGGGTTTACGGAATGCTCGCCTTCAATGTCAGCCGGCGGCGCAGGGAAATCGGCATCCGCATGGCCCTCGGTGCCAACACCCTCAAGATTGTCTCCCAGATCCTGCGACAGGGCTTTGTCCAGGTTGCCCTCGGTATCCTTGTCGGTTCCGGTCTGGCTTACCTTGTCGGGCAGTTGACCCGTCAATTTCTCTTCGGAATCGATCCCCGGGATCCATCCGTCTACCTGGGCGTTCTGCTGACACTGGTCGGCGTGGCCCTGCTCTCTTTCTTCCTCCCTGCCCGGCGGGCTGCCCGCCTATCGCCCATGGAGGCCCTCCGCTACGAGTAATCAGAACAACCAACCAAGCACATCACCATGGACTATCTCATCCGCAGTTTTCGTTTCGCCTTCCGAATCCTTCTCAAGAGCCCGGCGTTCACATTGATCGCCGTTGTCGCCCTTGCCCTTGGTATTGGCGCTGTCACGACAATGTTCAGCGTCATCAATGGAGCCATCATCCGCGGACTTCCCTTTGAGGAACCCCACGAACTCGTCTTCATCAAGCGCTGGGACACGGAACGGCAACCCTGGAACACGACCATTCCGGTACTTGATTTCCAGGACCTGCAGCGGGAACAGCAAAGTTTTGAGAGCCTTGCCGGCTGGTTTGGCGGCACTGTCAACGTCAGCATCGACCAGAACCCAATCCGCCTCACAGGCGCCCGCATATCCCACACCTGGATGGATCTCCTTGGCATAGAACCCCTGATTGGCCGGGGATTTACAGAGGAGGATGATCAGAACGGAGCCACTCCTGTCATCCTTCTCAGCTATGCGACATGGCAAACCCACTACAGCGGGGATCCGGATGTCATCGGGCGTACGGCCAGCATTAACGGTACACCCGGCACCGTCATCGGCATTATGCCGAAAAACTTCAATTTCCCGGGACAGGAGGAAGTATGGATCCCGCTCATGTCCTCCCTGACCATGCGGGAGATCAACCGCGGTGACTGGTCCATCAATGTCATGGCCCGTCTCAAGGACAATGTCAGTCTCGAACAGTCCGCCATGGAGATGACGAATTTCATCCAGAAGATGGCCCAGGAATTCCCGGATACCCACGGCGACTTCAATCTGGCCACGGTGGAACCGATTTCCCGGGGCCTGCTGGGCCCGCAGACCGTCCAGATGATGCTCATCATGATGGCCATGGGGGCCTTTGTCTTGCTCATCGCCTGTGCCAATGTCGCCAACCTGCTCCTGGCGCGTTCCACCTTGCGCTCCAAGGAACTGGCCATCCGCAGTTCCCTCGGTGCGACCCGGCTTTCCATTATCGGGCAGTTGCTCGTGGAAAGTACGCTCCTGTCTGTTTTCGGGGCCATCGGCGGCACCTCCATCGCCCTTTGGGCCACCCAGGCTTTACAGGAATATGGCCAGATGATGCAACTGCCCTTCTGGCTGACCTTTGACATGGACTGGCGGGTGCTCGGCATCGTCACCCTGGTCACGCTGGCATCGGGTATCGTTTCCGGTATCGCACCAGCCATCAAGGCCTCCAAGGTCAGTGTCACGGATATCCTCAAGGACGATACCCGGACCGGTTCATCCCTGCGGATGGGGCTCTTCAGCAAGGGTCTGGTCGTGGTCCAGGTAGCCATTTCCTGTATCCTCCTTATCCTCACCGTCCTGATGGTCCGCAGTGTCCAGAACATCAACGACACCGATCTCCATTTCGACACCTCCTCCGTCTTCACCGCCCGGATGGGACTCTTCCAGGGCGCTTACCCGACACCGGAGGAACGGTACCAGTTTTTCACCACCCTCAAGCGCAATGTCGAGGCGGCTCCGGAAGTGGAATCAGTCGCCCTCTACGGCCGCTACCGCTGGACGACGATCGGGATCAACTGGAACCGGATCAAGAAGGACGGGGCCGAGTATGAGCAATTCGAGGATATGCCGATCACGTCCTACGAGTACATTAGCCCTGAGTTTTTCGATACACTGGGAGTTGAGCTGATCGACGGTCGCAATTTCACCGACCTCGACACGCCGGACAACATGCCGGTGGCCATTATCAACCAAGCACTCGCGGAGGCCCTCTTCCCAGGTGAGAATGCTGTCGGCAAGCGGTTCAAGCGCGAACCGTGGCCGCAGGAACGAGCCACCCGTCCCCCCGAGGAACTGGACTTCCCCTGGCTGACTGTTGTCGGGGTAGCCCCGAACATGGCCGGACAAGGCATCGGCAATGACACCGGCGCCGAGGGCCGGCACTACTTCATTCCCCTGAATCCCGAGGACACGGCCATGTTCATGACGATTGCTGCCCGCGGTCCCAAGGATCCCATGCAGCTGACTGAAGTCATCCGCCGGGAAGTCATCAAGCTGGATCCAAACCTGCCCATCTATGCGGTTGCTACACCGGAGATGATCATCGCCGAGGACACAGTTGGTAACCAAATCATCTCCAACATCTTCAAGATATTCGGGATTGTCGCCGTCTTCCTCGCCTCTGTAGGGATCTACGGTATCATGTCCTTCTCCGTTAATCAGCGGACGATGGAGTTTGGCATCCGCTCGGCCCTCGGGGCTACCGGCAAGAACATCCTCGTGCTGGTCATGCGCTTCGGGCTCCTGCAGTTCCTGGTCGGTCTGGTTATTGGCCTGACCGGGGCCTTCTTCTTCTCCAAGTTGATGCGGAACTTCCTCTTCGGTGTATCCGTCCAGGATCCCCTCAATTACATTGTTGTCGGGGTTGTCTTCACCCTGGTTGCCGTTTCCGCCTGCTTGATGCCGGCACGTCGGGCATCCCGGGTCCATCCGGCGCAGGCCCTTCGCTACGAATAAGCAACCATCCAAGGAGGGAAGCAGGCCATGGAACATATCATCAGTGATATCCGGTTCGGCATCCGCCAGTTGATCAAGCATCCATTTTTTACGCTGATTGCGGTGGTCGCTCTCGGGCTCGGAATCGGATCCGTCTCAACCCAGCTCTCCGTGGTCAATGGGCTCTTTTTCAAAGGCCTCCCCTTCGAGGAACCCAGGAATATTGTTCACCTCGAGCGAATAAACGTCGAACGAGAGAACTATGGAGCAGAAGTACCCATTCTTGAGTTCCTGGAATGGACCAAGCAGCAGGAGGCGTTTGAGGGATTGGCGGGCTACTACATCGGAACGGCCAACTTCACCCTCGGCAACACGGTCGAGCGTTACAACGGGGCCTTTCTCTCGGCCAACAGCTTTGACCTCCTCCGGGTAAAGGCTGCCATGGGACGGGGCCTGCAACCGGCTGACGATTTGCCGGACGCTCCCGATATTGTCGTGCTCTCCCATAAAATCTGGAGCCGGGACTTTGGATCCGATCCGGAGATCATCGGCAAGACCGCCGTGCTCAACGGTCGCAGCGTACAAATCGTTGGTGTCATGCCGGAAGACTTTGCTTTTCCCGTATCAGAGGACCTCTGGGTACCATTGATGCAACAGCAGGACATCACTACCCTCTCATGGGGTGAGCCGGCAATGAGCCTCGAGGTTTTTGGCAGGCTGAAGGACGGAATTAACATGGACCAGGCGCGCTCCTCAATGGCGGTCATGGCGACCAACATCGAGGCAGCCTACCCGGAAACCCAGCAGGGATACCGGGATGTGGACGTAAAGCCGTTCCTTGATGAATTCTTCGACCAGCAGGCCAAGACCATGACCTCCATCATGCTCTTGATTACCGGCCTCATTCTCGTCATTGCATGTGCCAACGTGGCCAATCTGCTTCTGGCCCGTTCGATGCGGCGCCGCAAGGAAGTTGCCATCCGCTCTGCCCTCGGAGCCAGTCGGCAGCGAATCATCTCCCAGTTCCTGACCGAAAGTATTCTCATTGCCGTCCTGGGGGCTATCCTGGCCCTCATCCTGACCCAGTTGGATATCAAGCGCATCAAGGGCATGATGGTGGAAATGAACTCGCCCTTCTGGATGGACTTTTCCCTTGATTGGCGGGTTCTTGTCATCGTTTCCGTGGTCACTATCCTGACGGGCATATTCTCCGGTATCGTTCCCGCCTACCGGGCCTCGCGTCTCAAGGAAAGTGAAATCCTGAAGGATGACACGCGCACCAGCTCCTCCCTGCACATGGGCATCTTCAGCAAAATACTCGTGGTGGTGCAAATCAGCGTGGCAGCCATCATCCTGACCCTGGTGGTTCTTTTCGTGAAGAGTGTCAACAATGCCATCGCAGTGGATTATGCTTACGATGCTGATGGCATCCTGACAACCCGTCTCGGTTTGTTTGAAGAGGCCTATCCCGACGAGGAGTCACGGGCCAATTTCGTCAATCCACTGCTTCAGCGCCTGCGGGCTCGCCCGGAAATCGCCATGGCGACAACATCCCATCGCTACCAGTTTCTCAATGCGCCAGGGACCCGCTACGCCATGCCCGGGGAAACCTACGACATCCCCAGCGATCGGGAATTCGCCCGCTTCCAGTATGTATCGGAAACCTTCTTCCAAGCGGTTGGATTACCCATCCTCCAGGGCCGGGACTTCAATCCTGAGGACTACAGCGTGGATTATCCCCGTTTTGCCCTTGTCAATGAGGCCTTTGCCGAGCGCGAATGGCCCGGCGAATCGCCAATTGGCAAACGGTTCGCTCCCGACCTGATGGTCGAGGAATATGAAGAGGGGGAAAAGCCCCTGATAGAGGTTGTCGGTGTTGTTCCCTCCATGCAGGAATCCGGCGTATTCCAGGATTCGAACGATGATGGAGCGGCCTTCTTCCTGCCTCAGACAGCTTCAACCATGCCCCGGTTTATCACGATAATTGTTCGCGGACGTGAAGACATCAGCGAGTTGGCTCCTGTCCTGCGCGAGGAAGTCGGTGCACTGGATAAGAATCTACCCCTTTACGCCATTGGAACCCCACGGGAACTAAATGAACAGGCGACGATCCAGTTTCGCTTCTTTGCCTCGATCTTCCGCTCCTTTGGAATCCTTGCCGCCTTCCTTTGTGCGGTCGGCATTTACGGCGTGATTTCCTTTTCGGTCAATCAGCGGATCATGGAGTTTGGCATCCGCCAGGCCCTTGGAGCGACACGCTCGGCCATCTTCAAGTTGGTTTTCGGCCACGCCTTCAAGCAGCTAGGGTTTGGATTCCTCATTGCCTTGCTTTGCCTCTCCCCGATTATTCTCTCCCCGGGAGTGAAGGACTCAATGGCCTTGTTCTTCTACGAGATCGACCACGATTCGCTGTTCCCCTACCTTATTTCTTTCGGATTCGTCACCTTCATTTCACTGCTTGCGGCCGCGCCGCCAGCATCGAGGGCTGCCCGGATCCATCCAGCCCAGGCATTACGATATGAATAACAGAACACGTTTTGTGCTGGCTATGCTTGCGCTTCCCTGCGCGGCATTGCCGGGACAGTCCATGCAGCTCTCCATGGAGGAGGCCATTGCAGCGGCCCTTGATCGCAACTTCTCCATTCAAATTGAGCGGATTGAACCAAAAGTTGCCGACCAGCAGGTCCGTGCCGCTTCCGGGATTTTTGATCCCTTCCTGCAATCGGAGTATGAGTACCGCAACAATGAGTTGCGCGGCTTCGGCCGGGAACAGGAGACCGCCTCCTTTAGTGTCGGGGTCGGATCCGTCCTTCCCTGGGGCACCCAGTGGACGGCCAGTCTCGAATCCAGCGACAACACCATTCCTTTCACAAACGATCCCGTCACCGGTGACCTGCTCAGCGAGGAAATTTCCAGCT
This sequence comes from Puniceicoccaceae bacterium, assembly GCA_040830765.1. GTDB lineage: Bacteria > Verrucomicrobiota > Verrucomicrobiia > Opitutales > Oceanipulchritudinaceae > Oceanipulchritudo. Next base: position 18,330 of record JBFOMH010000009.1, read on the forward strand.
ACGTCAATTCGTTCGCTGGAATCACCGTTACGCAGCCGGTCCTGAGGGGATTCGGCCTGGATGGAAGCTATTCGGAAGTCCGGATAGCCCGGGAATCCGCCACTGCCTCATGGGAAGGATTCCGGGCCCAGGTCATGGACATTGTTGAAGCCACCATCACCGCCTACCAGAACCTCTACTTTGCCCAGGAAAGCTTGCGCATCGCGGAACGCAACCGCGACCTTGCCCTGCAATTGTTGAAGGATAACGAAAAGCGGGTCGAGACGGGTGCCATGGCGCCATTGGATATCGTCCAGGCGGAATCCGAAGCCGCCCTGCGGGAAGTATCCGTCATCAGTGCCGGTGCCCTGCTGCGCCAGACCCAGAATGCGCTCAAGTCGCTTATCTGGAATGATCCCGAATCGGTCCTTGCCCTTGAGTTGAGTATCCAACCGCCTGGGGAACCCGTTTACTTCGAGCCCAACCTGGTCCGTGATTACGCCCTCGCCCTGGATAATCGTCCGGAATACCTAGCCTCCCTGTCCGGATTGAACATCCGGGAATTCCAGGTTCGCCAACTCAAGCGCAATGCACTGCCACAACTGGACATCGTTGGTTCCGTGGGCCGCCGCGGGCTCGACCTGACCCTGAACGACAGTATCGACCAGAGCTTCGGGGATGGCGAAAGCAGCTACTCCATCGGGGCTGTGTTCAGCGTCCCGTTCCCCAACCGGACCCGCTCTGCGGAAAAGACCCAGGCCTACCTCCGTCGCAACCAGGCCGAGCTGGGCATCCAGCAACTGGAGCAGGATATCCGCCTCGAACTGGACAATGCCGCCACCCGGCTTACGGCCGACTGGGAACGCATCAGGGCCGCCCGCACCGCACGCGAACTGGCTGAGAAGTCTCTCGCCGCCGAGGAGAAGAAACTCCAGGTGGGAACCTCAACGACTTTCGTTGTCCTCCGGCTTCAGGGCGACCTTGCGAACGCCGAGATACGGGAGATCAATGCCCTGGCCGACTACCGGGTCTCCCTGGCCCGCTATAACCGCGCCCGGGGCAGAATCCTGGATACCTACAACATCATTCTCGAAAACTGACCAACTCTCCTGCTTTACGGGGAAATCACTAAAGCAGTGCCTTGAGTTTAGTTTTTAGAAACACTAGAAGTCTTTCGGAACCGCTTAATACAAAGCTCCAAAACCAACAATGAGCCTCTTGCGAAAAACCTTAATCCTGTCCGGAATTTGCCTGTCCGTCACCACCGGTGCCGGAGGAGCCGAACAACTGTCCCTCGAGCAGGCCATCCAGGTCACCCTTGAGAACAACTTTGCCTACCGTATCGCCAGCATTGACCCTGAAATTGCCCGCGACCAGTTCACCGGCCAAGAGGCTGCCTTTGATCCGGAGATTTTTGCCTCAGGCCAAGTCTCCCAGTCGGAACGCACCTTGACGTTCGATAATAATGTCGGGACTTCATCCGACAACCGGAACTGGCAGGCTGGTGTCCGTAAACGCCTCGTTTACGGAACCACTGTGACCGCCCGCACCAACCTCGATCGCAATGCCGGCAATGCCGCTGACCTCACCAGCAGCCTGAGCCAGGAGGCAGACCTTGCCATCTCCCTGAGACAGCCGCTGATGCGCGGGTTTGGCAGGGAGGTCAACACCGCCGGAATCGAACGGGCCCGGGCGGGTTTTGAAGCCTCCATTGAATCCTACCGCGATACCGTGCAGGCCATCATCGCCCAAACCGAGGCCGCCTACTGGTCAGTCGCCCGCTGGCAGGAACAGCTGGAACTGAACAAGTCGAACCTGGAAGTGGCGGAAGCATTGCTCGAGGAGGCCCGGGAACGGGAACGCGTCGGTATGGTGACGCACATCGAGGTGCTGCAAGCAGAAGCATCCCGCGCCGAACGCCTTGAGGAAATCATCGCCACCCGGCGCTCCCTTGGCGATGCCTACGACAGTCTACTCACGGCCATGGGCGTCCTCCCGGATGTCTCCACCAGCGGAACCGATCCGGAACACACCGTGGACAGTCTTCCGGAATCCGGTCGCGATATCCCAGAGTTTGAAAATTTGTGGAATTTGGCTCTTAACCGGGATCCTATCCTGGCAGCCCAGGAAGCGGTCATGGAGCAACGCCGATGGGATGAAGTGGCTGCTCGCAGCGCGACCCGACCCAACCTCGACCTTGTCCTTTCCGGTGCCTACAGCGGCGTCGACAAGGAGCTGGCCCGGGATGCCTACGAAAATGCCTTTAACCGGGATGGCCACTTCTGGTCCGTCGGATTGGAATTCTCCATGCCATGGGGCATGCGTCAGGAAAAGGCGGACTTGCGGACTGCCAGCAAGCGCCTCGAGCAGGAGGACATTCGCTACGCCGAGTTACGTCAGTCGCTCTTTCGCGAAGTCCGTGCAGCGTATCGAAATCTCAATGCGGTTCGGCAAAGCCTTGAGGCGGCGCAACTGACGGTTCAGCTGCAGGAGGCGACCTTTGACCGGGAAAAGAGCAAGTACGAACAAGGCCTCTCGGCCATCCGGGATGTCCTTGAGGAACAGAGCGCCCTTGACCAGGCCCGGATTCGCCTGCTGCGTTCCAAATTCAATCAGCTTTCAACGGAAATCGAAATGGCCCGCTTGTCCGGGACGATCTTCCAACGGCATGGCATTTCCCCGGAGCTGCCGCACCTCGACTAATCCTTTACTGAAGAAGCATCATGGCAAAAAAGAAGTCATCCTGGAAAAAGTGGATTTCACTGCTGGTCCTCCTCATCGTGGTCGCCGCTGTTGTCGGCGTCGGCGTCAAAGGCGGCGAGAAGGGCATTGAAGTGACGGTCAAGAAAGTCGACCGCGGCGATATTACCGCGCTGGTCACGGCAACCGGCAAGGTCCAGCCGGAAACGGAGGTTGTCATCTCCTCCGAAGTGCCCGGGGAAATCATCGAGTTACCAGTCAAGGACGGTGACTTTGTGGACCGGGGCAACCTCCTGGTCCGGGTCAATCCCGACACCCTTGAGGCGCAGGTCAAGCAACAGGAAGCTTCCCTCGCTGCCACCCGGGCCATGAGCGCCCAGCGAAGAGCGGAAATGCTCCAGGCGGAACTGGATGTACGCCGGGCCTCCGAGTTGTTTGAAAAAGGCTTTGTCACCCAGGACGAACTGGACCAGGTGACCACCCGGCTGGAAGTGAGCAAGGCCGCCCACGAGTCCTCCCTGCACCAGATTGAACGGCAGGAGATGCAACTGCGCGAGGCCAGCGACCAATTGGCAAAGGCCAGCATCTTCTCTCCCATCGACGGAACCATTGTCCGCCTCAATTCCGAAATTGGGGACCGGGTTGTCGGCACCGGGCAATTTGCCGGAACGGAAATCCTACGCGTGGCCAATCTCAACAACATGGAAGTCAGGGTCGAGGTCAGTGAGGCAGACATTGTCAATGTTGCCATCGGGCAGATAGCAAAGATTGAGATCGATGCCTTTCCCGACGAGGAGTTCGCCGGGACCGTTACCGAGATCGCCAATTCTGCCCGTACGACCAACGAGCGTAGCCAAGAGGAACTGACCACCTTTGAAGTTCGGATCAAGATTGATGTCGCGGGCAAATCACTACGTCCCGGCATGACCGCTACCGCGGATATCGAAACCAACACCGTCACTGATGTGGTCAAGGTTCCCATTGGCAGCGTCGTCGTACGACCAAAGCGGGAAGTTGAAGGCAAGGATGCCGAAGAGGACAACGAATCCGGGGACGAAGAGGAAACGGAAAACACCAGCAGCAAGAACGGTCGGGATGACAACCGCGTCCGGGTCGTCTTCATCAAGGAAGACGGCAAGGCCCGCCTGCAGCAGGTGGAAACCGGCATTGCCAATACGGATGACATTGAGATCAAGTCGGGCCTTGAGCCGGGAATGGAAGTGATCACCGGAAGCTACCGTGCCCTGACCCGTGAACTGAAGGACGGGAGCGAGGTCACTCTACGCGAGCAGGATGACAAGAAGGGCAAGGACTCCTGATCCTGAAAAGGCCGCCATGGAAGCTGTCATTCAGATTCGAAATCTGCGCAAGATTTACCGCCTTGGTGAAACGGAGGTTATTGCCCTCAATGGGGTCGACCTTGACGTCCACGGGAACGAGTACGTAGCCATCATGGGGCCGTCCGGCAGCGGTAAGTCGACCCTCATGAACATTATCGGCTGCCTCGATATCCCGACCTCTGGAACTTATCATCTTGCGGGCGAGCCGGTCGATGAAATGGACGATGATGCCCTGGCCCTGATCCGCAACCGGCGCATCGGGTTCATTTTTCAGAGCTTCAACCTCCTTCCCCGGACCTCCATCCTCCGCAACGTCGAGTTGCCCCTCGTTTACTCCGGCATGAGCAAGGATGAGCGGACCGAAAAGGCAGCCATGGCTTTGGAAAAGGTTGGCCTGCGCGACCGCATGATGCACCAGCCAAACGAACTTTCCGGTGGCCAGCGGCAGCGGGTGGCCATCGCCCGGGCCCTTGTCAACGAACCGTCCATCCTCTTGGCCGACGAGCCGACGGGTAATCTCGACTCCCATACCGGTCAGGAGATCATGTCGCTCTTCGAGGAGCTGTTTGAGCAGGGGCACTCCCTTCTTGTCGTCACCCACGAGGATGACATCGCCAATCACGCCCGCCGCTGTATCCGCTTGCGGGACGGTCTCATCGAGTCGGACACACCCATCCATCAACCGCTGCTATCAAAAACATCATGAACCTTGCCCGCCTTGGCAGTGAATGGTCAGAAGCCTTCCGCATCGCTCTTGAGCAACTGCGGATGCACAAGGCGCGTTCCATGCTGACCGCCCTCGGGGTCATTATCGGCATCGTCGCCGTGACCCTCATGGGGACGGCCATCAAGGGCATCGACACCGGATTCACGAACAGCCTCGATATGCTTGGGCAAGACATCCTCTATATTGAGAAATGGCCTTGGGGTGATGTTGGGGATAACTGGGTAATGTATCGCAACCGCCGCAATATCGAACTCGAGGACGCCGAGAAGATCAACGACTGGATTGCCCGCAACCCGGACAGCAACCTGCGGATTGCCGTGCCTTCCAATGTGGCCGTGTCGGGAATTACCCGCGAGGACCGGTCTGCCTCGGGCATCTACATCAATGGAACATCGGCGGACTTCGCCATCATCAACACCGCTGACCTGCAACATGGCCGCTTTTTTACCCACACTGAGGAACTGAGCCGGCAAAATGTCATTATCCTTGGCTACGATGTGGCCAATTCCCTATTTCCGGAGGGGATCGAGCAGGCGATTGACAACACAGTACGGATGCGGGGCTTGAAATTCAAGGTGGTTGGCGTGCTGGAACGCCAGGGGTCTTTCCTTGGCCTGCAAAGCTTCGACAAGCAGGCGATCGTCCCGCTGCCGGCATTGCAGAAGTTCTCGCGCAGCGACTGGCGCAATAATCTGCGGGTGCAAATTGCCCCGGGGGCCGACTCCGATCTCGCTTATGACGAGATGACCGGACTCTACCGGCGCATTCGCGGACTGTTGCCGGAGGAGCGGAACGATTTTGAAATCAATCGCTCGGAGGCGCTCGAGAAGGAATTAGGCCCCGTCAAGTCGGGCCTCGCCATCGCGGGTTTCTTCATTACCGGACTGGCGCTCTTTGTCGGAGCCATCGGCATCATGAACATTACCTTTGTCAGCGTGAAGGAACGCACCCGGGAGATCGGCACACGCAGAGCCATCGGGGCGAGACGCAATGCCATTCTCCTCCAGTTCCTGATCGAGGCTGTCTCCATTTGCCTGCTGGGAGGCATCATCGGCTTGGCTCTGGCCTATGGGTTGAAAACGGCCATCTCCAACGCCCTGCCCAACTTCCCCTTCACCTTTTCCACCGACCTGGTCATCCTGGCCTGTTTCCTCTCCATCCTGACCGGCGTCCTCTCCGGACTGGCCCCGGCATGGCAGGCCGCCAAACTGGATCCGGCTAACGCTCTCCGGCACGAATAATTCCGGAGCCTCCTATCCATGAAACTGCAGCTTTCCGACCTTCTCGACCTCTCGGCCCGCGCGCTCGGTGCCAACAAGCTGCGCTCGGGACTGACCATTCTCGGCATCACCATTGGAGTCTTTTCCGTGGTTGGTGTCATGACCGCCCTCTCGGCTATTCGCCAAAGCATCGATACCGGCCTGAGCATCTTTGCCGCCAATGTCTTTGAGATTTCCAAGTACCCTGCCATCCGCATGGACGACACGTGGCGTAAATACCGCAACCGACCCAGTATCACGCCCCGGCAGGCACTCGAATTTGCCCAGCGCATGGCCCCGGAAGGCCTTCCAGTAACGGTCTATGCGACGGATGGCGGCGAACGGGTCCGATACGAGAGCAACCGCACATCACCAAACATCCGCATCTGTGGAGCCAACGAGAATTTCCTGTTAACCCACAAGTATGACTTGGCCTACGGGCGCAACATCAACGAGTCAGACCTTGAGTTCAACCGGCCCGTTATCGTCATCGGTCATGCCATTGAACAGGAGCTTTTCCCAACCGAGAATCCCATCGGCAAATCAGTAGTTGCGGACGACAACCGCTATACAATTGTCGGGGTCCTGAAGGAGAGGGGTAAGCTATTCGGCAACAGCATGGACAACCTGGTCATTATCCCGGTGACCCGCTTCGTGGCTAACAACTGGAACCACCGCCGCAGCATGGACGTTTCCGTCATGGCCTCCTCGGCTGTTGAAATGGGCAATGCCCAGGATACGGCTATCGGCTATTTCCGGCAAGTGCGTGGCCTGGAGCCTGAGGAAGAAAATGACTTCGAGATCTTTTCCAATGATTCCCTGCAGGAGGCTTTCGCCCGGATAGCCCGGGTTGTGGGGACCGGTGGCCTCCTAATTAGTGCCATTGCCCTGCTCTGCGCCGGGGTTGGCATTATGAATATCATGCTCGTCAGCGTAACGGAACGAACACGCGAGATCGGACTCAGGAAATCGATCGGGGCCCGCAAGCGGGACATCCTCCGGCAGTTCCTGCTCGAGGCCATTGCCCTCTCTCTCCTGGGCGGATTTGGAGGAATTGTCCTCGGTTGGGTTGTTGGCAACATGGTTGCCGCACAGATGAATGTACCGATGATTATCCCCTGGTTCTGGATCGGAATCGCCCTGTCCGTGTGCACAGGTATCGGGGTCGGTTTTGGCTTCTTCCCAGCCTGGCGGGCAGCTCAATTGGAACCGGTCGAAGCGCTTCGCTACGAGTGAAGCCGGAACTCAGTCACCAGCACCGGTCCGCCTGACAATTTCCCGCTTGAGATAGGCCGGTGCCCCCTTGCGCATCTCCGGCCTGCCGTAAATCGTCCGCTCGGGATAGAACTCGGTCCCGAACTGCACCTCCTCAGCAGCTTCTTCCCCGAGCACCTCCTTGATAAAGGCGAGAACCAGATCCATGCCGGCGGAGACCCCGGCAGACGTCCAGATGTTGCCGTCCCGGACAAAGCGTTCTTCCAGGACCTTAATGTTTCCAAATTTACCAAGGCGTCCCAGCATGCTCCAGTAGGTGGTGGCTGACTTCCCTTCCAGAAAGCCGGCCGCGGCGAGGAGAAAAGCTCCGGTACAAACAGAAAGGACGTGGTCACAGGCATTCCCCTTTTCTTTAAGGAACTCCAGGAAGACGGGATTCTTCAATTCCGTCCGCGACCCCTTGCCGCCTGGCACAAGGAGACAATTCATTTCAGGACAGTTCTCAAAGGTGTAGTGAGGACGAACAACCAGGCCCTTGGCACATTGCAAGTCACCCGGTTGCTCCGCCACAATGAAACAGTCATCCATGCGTCCAATGGACTTCAGGTAGGCAATGAATTCCCAGGGGCCCATCAGGTCGAGCTCCTCCATGTTATTGTAGGCAAGAAAGGCAAAACGCATGAATAGCAATTTAGGCCAACCGGACAACAAGGCAAGCGGCTACCAGACTCTAAGCCAGTTGACAGAAATCCCCCCGATTGAATAAATGAGGCTTACCGCTTTCACCCCATATGAAAATAGAATCCAATTCCCGCCGTAATTTCCTCAAGAATACCGCCATCGCTGGCTCCGGACTGCTCATTCTCCCCAGTGGGACCTTCGCCTCCGCTGCCTCGCCCAGCAACAAGCTGAACATTGGCCTCATCGGCTGCTGGGGCCGCGCCCGGGCCCACTGGTCCTTTGTTGCCAAGGAAAACGTCGTCGCTGTCTGTGACGTCAACGACAAGTGCATGGCCATCGGGCTGGAAGCCCTTGGCAACCCGAAGGCCAAAACCTACAAGGATTGGCGGGTCATGCTGGACAAACAGAAAGACCTCGATGCCATTGTTGTCTGCACCCCCGACCACACGCACGCCCACATCGCCACATGGGCCCTCAACAGGGACCTCCATGTCTATTTGGAAAAGCCCATCGGCAACTCCGTGCATGAGGCCCGGACGGTCCGTTTGAAATGGGACGAAAAGGGCCGCAAGGTAGCCACCCAAGTAGGGACTCAGCGGCACGCCTTTGAAAACTTTCGGCGCGTCAGGGAATTGATCCGCGATGGAGCTGTCGGGGATCTGCGTGAGGTCCACGCCTGGGGCAACCGCGTTCGCAAGCACACCAATTATCCTTCCGGAGGCGATCCGGTTCCGGCCCATATTGACCACGACCTCTGGTGTGGTCCCTCCCCCTATCATCCGTACGACGACTTTTACTGGAATAACCTGATCAAGAAGGAACCGGCACCAGGCTCAAATTGCCTCATGTGGAACCAGTTCTGGGACTTTGGCACCGGGCAGGTGGGAGACATGGGGAGTCATACAATGGACCTTGCCTGGAACGCCATTGACGGTGACTTGCCCCTGTCTGCCGCGGCGGAAGGAGAGCCAATTCTCCCCGATGTCGCTCCTGGCGAATTCCACGCCATCTATTTGCTCCCGGCCAACGAATGGCGGGGCAAAATCCGTGCTCACTGGTGGCAGGGCGGCATGATGCCGAACTCCCCCAGCCCATGGGTGGATCTCACGCAGATTGGCCACGGGGCCATGTTCAAGGGCACCAAGGGATTCCTTGTCGCCGGATTCAACAACCGCTTGATCATCCCATACGGCAAGGAGGCGGACATGAGCTACTATGACAAACGGGCCGTTGAGGACCTTCTCCCTGAGCCACTTGGCTTCCAGGAGGAATGGGTCCATGCCTGCAAGACAGGGGCCCCAACGTCGTGTGATTTTAACTACAATGGCCGCATGATGGAAATGATGCTCCTTGGCCTCGCCGCTTACCAGGCGGGCGATGAAGTGGATTATGACGGTGCCAGCGGCACGACCAATAGTGCCCGGGTCAACAATTTCCTGCAAAAAACCTACCGCGAGGGCTGGCCGCTGGACGGCTGAAATTTCTTCAATTGCCCTCCATGCATCGCCTCCTTGCCATCTTCACCAATCTCTTTCCCCTCTGGGTGGTCCTCTGCTGCGCCATCGCGCTGGTCGAGCCAGCTGCGTTCACCTGGGTGAACCGGACACTGATCATCTGGGGCCTCGGCATCATCATGCTGGGCATGGGCATTACCCTCAGCCTGGACGACTTCAAACGGGTCCTGACAATGCCCAAGTCAGTGGCCACCGGCCTCGCCGCCCAGTTCATCCTGATGCCGCTCTGTGCCTGGTCCATCGCCCACCTGATGGATCTTCCGGTCCCTTACAAGGTCGGCCTGATCCTGGTATCCTGCTGCCCCGGCGGAACGGCTTCCAACGTCGTCACCTACCTCGCCAGGGCCAATGTCGCCTTGTCCGTCCTCATGACAATGTGTTCCACTTCTGCGGCCATCATCCTGACGCCTCTACTGACCAGCTGGCTGGCCGGGGAGTATGTTCCTGTCGACGGCTGGCAGCTCTTTATCAGCATGGTCAAGATTGTCCTGCTGCCTCTTGTGCTCGGCGTCACCTTGCATCACCTCTTCCCGAAGGCGGTCAAGGTTGTCCTTCCCGTGGGGCCCCTGATCGCGGTTGTGGTTATTGCCCTGATCTGTGCCAGTATCATCGGAGCCAATGCCGAGGCGGTTAAGGAGTCCGGACTGGCCCTGCTGGGAGCGGTTGTCCTGCTGCACAGCACCGCGTTTGCGGCCGGATATGGATTTGCCTGGATTTTTGGTTATGAAAAGGCCATCCGCCGGACCATTTCGATTGAGGTGGGCATGCAGAACTCCGGCCTCGCAACCGTCCTTGCCCGGTCCCACTTTGCCAATCCGCTGACAGCCATCCCGTGTGCCATTTCGGCAGTTACGCACTCTGTCATCGGCAGTATCGCCGCCGCCTGGTGGCGGACGCGCCCGACGGAGAGTCAACCTGAAGAGACCATTGGTGAGGAGGATACAGCCTCGGAAATTTTCTAGAGTCTCCAAAATCGGTCCTGTTGAAGATAGGGATTGCCTTGTTTGCTCATAGCTCAAACGATTGCGTTTCGCTCTCCGAGCGTTTCAGGCAACCCAGTGCGATTTTCATGAATAAAATCCCTCTCTCCCTTCTGGCAGCATCCTTTCTGGCTGGCTGCGCAGTCCCTCCACCACCCACTGCGGAAGAATCCCTCGACATGGCTCTTCCGGAAACCACTGAAGTCCGTGACAGCTATGCCTCCCAACAGGATGGCGAAATTGGTCCAGTACCGGCCAACTTCATCCACGCCTTTGGCGATCCGCAATTGGACGCCATTGTCGACGAGGCCCTGCAAAACAACCTCAATCTCCGGGCCAGCGCTTCCCGTGTGGAGGCCTCGGCGGGTTTTGTCACCCAGGCTGGCGCAGCCATGAAGCCTGTTGTTTCCGCTGCTGGTGAGGCTGTGGAAACCGGATATAGCGGCATCCCCCAGCAGAGCAGCAACCAGATTGGCCTCGGGGTTTCCTGGGAGCTGGACATCTGGGGCAAGGTCCGGGCCCAGACAGCCGCTGCGGAAGCGGACTTTGAAGCAGCCACGGCTGACTACGAATTCGCGCGGCTATCCCTCAAGGCCCAGGTCGCCAAGAGCTGGTTCACCGGGGTCGAGACCTTCAAACAGGTGGCTTACGCCCAGGAAGTGGTCGAGCTCTACGCCAAGACACTGGACATCGTGAACACCAAGCACGAATTCGGCGAAATCGGCATGAAGGAGGTCCACCTTGCCCGGGCCGACCTGTCTTCGGCCAAGGAGCGGTTACGCCAAGCCACGGGCGCCCATGAGGTTGCCCTCCGGAGCCTTGAAGTGTTGCTCAGCCGCTATCCCTCCGCGGAGCTTCAGGTGGCCGAGGAATTTGTCGCCGTCCCACCAGCCATTCCGGTAGGACTCCCTTCGGAGCTCATCGAGCGGCGGCCGGACCTCGTTGCCGCGGAGCGCCGGGTGGCGGCTTCCTTTAACCTGACTACCGCAGCCAAGGCCGCCCGCCTCCCCTCAATTGGGCTTACTGCGGGAGGCGGGGCCGTCAATAACCAGATGACCTCCCTCCTCGGTTCCGGAAGCAGCTTCTGGAATGTCGGGGCGAATTTCCTCGCCCCAATCTATTCTGGCGGTGCCCTGCAGGCCCAGGTGGAAATCCAGACTGCCCAGCAGGAGGCTGCCCTTGCCGATTACGGCCAGAAGGCCCTGGTCGCCTTTGGTGAAGTGGAGACGGCCCTCAGCAACGAGACCATCCTGCGCCAGCGCGAGGAATTGCTCGACGCCATTGTGGAGGACAACGAACGGGCCCTGGAGCTGGCCAACACACAGTTTGAAAATGGCGATATTGAGCTTCTCGATGTCCTCCAGATGCAAGCCCGGGTGGTCAATGCCAAGGTGGCCCAGATCAGTATTCGCAACGCCCGCCTCGCTGAGCGCATCAACCTGCACCTTGCCCTTGGTGGAGACTTTAATTCCGAACAATCGACAACTGAATGATGATGAAACCGAATTCCCTGATTCACTCCTACCTTCGCCTCCTTGCCGGTGCCGCGGCCATCACCCTGTTATTTTCCGCCTGCGGGAAGCAGGAGGAACCACCCGCCCCGGAAGCCGTTCGACCGGTCAAGATGATCACCCTTAAAGCAGGTGGCCTAACCCGTGAAATTTCCCTGCCGGGGCAGGTATTCCCCGCCCGGCAAGCCAACATGGCATTTGAGGTGCCGGGCACGATGACGGATATCTACGTCACGGAAGGGCAGGAAGTAAGCGCAGGTCAGCTCCTGGCCCGACTGGATGCGCGGGACTACAAATCTGCCCTGGAGGCCGCCAAGGCGCAGCTGGACATTGCCATTATCGAGGAACAGCGGGCCCGGTCCCTCTTCGAGAGCCAGGCTACATCCAAGCAGCGCCTGGATACGGCCGCGAGCAACCTGCGTATTGCCCAGGCGACATATGACCGGGCCGAAAAGGCCTTCCTCGACACTTCCTTGATCGCTCCCATCGACGGGGTTATCGCCCGGGTCATGGTTGACGATATCGTCAACGTCCAGGCCAAACAGGACATCCTGATCCTGCAGGACAATTCTTCCCTCAAGGTGACGGTGGATGTTCCGGAAACCTTGAATATCCTCTCCGATCGCAATCTCACTTATGAAGAACGGACGGAAAAGTCCAATATCCGGGTCTCCATGACGGCCCTTCCGGAGAGGAGCTTCCCGGCCCGGATCATCGAGGTCTCCATGACGGCTGACCCGCTCACCCGGACCTACAGGGGGACGGTCGCCATGGAAAGGCCGGAGGACTTGAATGTCCTTCCCGGCATGACAGCTACCGTTACCGCGACGGTGCCTGAAAACGCAACTACCCGCCCGGACGCTTTCCATGTTCCTGCCCAGGCGATCATCTCTGATGACGAGGGTAACGGGATTATCTGGGTCGTTTCACCGGAGGACATGACCGTCCGCCAGCAAATCATCACAAAGGGCACCATTGTTGGTGACAGCATGGAAATTTTCTCTCCGGAATTGTCCGAAGGGGACTTGGTGGTCACTTCTGGCGTCAGCCAACTCGCTCCCGGCCAGAAGGTGCGGAAATTCGAAAAGTAGGCCATCCCGATGAAATTAGCTGAGTATTTTCTCAAGAACCGGGTCGTCACGCTGGTGCTGACGGTTCTCCTCATCGGCGTAGGGATCAAGTCCTACAACGGCATGAGCCGCCTTGAGGATCCGGAGTTCACCATCAAGGAAGCCCTTGTCATAACCCCCTATCCGGGGGCCTCGGCCAAAGAGGTCGAGGAAGAAGTCACCGATGAAATCGAGCAGGCGGTGCAAAAGCTGGGCCAACTGGATCGCATCGAGTCCCGGTCGGAACGAGGCCTCTCAACGGTCACAGTTGTCATCCAGGACAAGTACGACAAGAACACCCTCCCCCAGGTCTGGGACGAGGTCCGGCGCAAAGTTGGTGATGCCCAGAAGAACCTGCCCCCGGGCACCCAGCCCTCCATGGTCATTGACGATTACGGGGATGTATTTGGCGTCCTTATGGTCGTCTATGGGGATGAGTACACCTATGCGGAATTAAAGAGCGTTGTTGACACCCTGAAGCGTGAATTGCTGCTCGTCCAGGACGTGGCCAAGATCGAGACGCTCGGGGAAAATCCGGAAGCGATTTACATCGAGCTCAACCGCAACCGGATGTCCCAGCTGGGGATTCCCGTAGCTGTGGTTATCCAGGAACTGCAGGACAAGAACCTTGTCCAGGACTCCGGTCGGGTCCAGGTCGGGCGGGAATTCATCACCCTCGATCCAACTGGCGAGATTACCAGCCTGAAGGATTTCGAGGACATCCGCCTCAGTGTCGACGGGTCCCAGTTCCTTTTGCGGGACATCGCCAGCGTCCGGCGTGGTTACAAGGAGCCGCAAGGGGATATCATCCGCTTCAATGGCCACAATGGTATCGCCCTGGGTATCTCAACCCGCTCCGGCGGCAATGTCGTGACAATGGGCGAGGCCCTGAAGGCGCGCATGCATGAGTTGGCCGAGGACATACCTCTGGGGATCGAATTTGGTGTCGTTTCCGTGCAGTCCGATGCTGTTACGGCGGCCATTAACAACTTCATCGTCAGCCTGATGCAGGCAGTGGCCATTGTCATCATCGTCCTGTTGCTGTTCATGGGATTGCGTAGCGGACTCCTGATCGGATTCATCCTGGTGGTGACGATTGTCGGTTCATTCATCTTCCTCAGTCCGATGGGAGTTGCCCTCGAGCGAATATCGCTGGGGGCATTGATTATCGCACTGGGGATGCTGGTGGACAACGCGATTGTTGTCGTCGACGGGATGCTCATCCGCATCCAGAAGGGAGAGGAGCCGGAAAAGGCCGCAGCAACGGTGGTCAGCAAGACAGCTATCCCGCTGCTTGGGGCAACTGCCATAGCCATCCTTGCCTTCGCGGCTATCGGGACATCGGAAGATTCCACAGGTGAATTTTGCCGCTCCCTCTTCCAGGTAATCCTCGTTTCCCTCACCCTCAGTTGGGTAACCGCTGTCACCATCACGCCACTACTTGGCGTCCTGGTCCTGAAACGGCCTGAACATAAGGAGGGTGAAGAGGCATCCGATCCCTACGACACCAAGTTCTACCGCGGCTACAAGACCCTCCTGACCCTGTGCGTGCGCAATCGCTGGATTACGGTAACTGCCGTTGGCCTCATTTTCGCCATTGCCGTGATAAGCTTTGGCAACGTCAAGAGCTCCTTCTTCCCGCCTTCCACACGGCCACAGTTCATGGTCGACCTGTGGATGCCGCAGGGGACGCATATTGATGACACGGCCTCGCGGGCCCTCGATTTGGAGCAACGCCTCATGGAGGAGGATGGCGTAACCAAGGTAACGACCATTGTCGGCAAAGGTGCCTTGCGATTCCTCCTTACCTATGCGCCGGAAAAGACGAACAGCGCCTATGCCCACTTCCTTGTTGATGTGGAGGATCCAAAAGCCATCGACGGCTTGCTCCGGAAGATCGACACGGACTACAACGATGCCTTTACCGAAGCGTACCTGTATGGTTACAAATTCGAACTCGGCCCGGGGTCAAAGGGTAAGATCGAACCTCGGATTTACGGCGAGGACCCGGATGTCCTGCGGCGACTCGGCGGCGAGGTGGAAGCTATCATCCGGGCCCAACCGGATGCCAAGGCAATCACCACCAATTGGCGGGAGCGGGTGAAAATCATCCGACCCCAGGTGCTTGAGGAACAGGCCAGCCTGCTCGGGATCAGCAAACCGAATATTGCGCAGGTCATGCGCGAGGGATTCCAGGGACTGACGGTCGGCATTTACCGTGAGGAGGACATTCTGCTGCCGATTATCCTCAAGGCCCCGGCTGATGAGCAATCCCGCAGTGCTTACGAGGACAATCTCCAGATCTGGAGCCCGGTGGCCCAGCGATCCGTCCCCTTGAGGCAGATCGTGACCGGTTTTGAGACCTCATTCGAGGATGAGATTATCTATCGCCGGGACCGGCGTCGCTCCTACTCGATTTATGCTGACCCAAGCCTGAAGACTTCCGCCGAATTGTTTGATACGATAAAACCGCAAATCGAAGCGGTTGAGATGCCGGATGGTTACTTCCTTGAGTGGGGTGGCGAATACGAGGACTCCGCCCGGGCCAAGGGCTCCCTTGCAGCTTCCATTCCGACCTTCATTGGGGCCATGATCCTGATGACCATTCTGCTCTTCAATTCCTTGCGACAACCGCTGGTGATCTGGCTTTGTGTGCCATTGATCATCATCGGGGTCACGATGGGCCTGCTGATGTTTGATCAACCGTTCAACTTCATGGCTATCCTGGGTTTCCTGAGCCTGGTCGGCATGCTGATCAAGAATGCCATCGTGCTGATTGATGAAATCAACGAACAGAACCGCCTCGGCAACAATCCCATGAAGGCGATCATTGATTCCGGAACCAGCCGGCTGCGACCGGTTGCGATGGCTGCAGCCACGACCGCACTGGGGATGATCCCGCTCTTCTCGGATGACTTCTTCATCGCCATGGCCATCACGATCATCTTCGGCCTCATGGTGGGTACCGTCCTGACGATGCTGGTCCTGCCGGTCTTTTATGCTATCATCTTCCGCGTGCCCAACGACTAGGGCGCCCCTCAGCCAAGGGTGATCTCGCCCCGAAGGTAGGTCCTCGCATTGCCCCCGATGCGGACGCGTTCGCCTGAATCGCGACAGAAAAACTCCCCTCCCCTTGGGGAGATTTGCAGGCCGCGCAGGTTGACCTTGCCGAGCCGGTTGGCCCAGTAGGGTATGAGCGTGCAATGGGCCGAACCGGTTGCCGGATCCTCGTCTATCCCGGCGCGTGGTGCGAAAAAGCGGGAGACAAAGTCCACTTCAGCATCGTCCCCGGGAGCAGTGACGATCACGCCGAGGCATTCCCAATCCAGCATGGCGGAAAAGTCCGGTTGCAGGGACCTGACTGCCTCCTCACTGGAATAGACAATGAAGTAATCCCGGGCCGCCAGGCACTCATCAGGGACACCTCCGAGGACTCGCTGGAGGTTGGATGGTGCCTCCAGGGACTTGGGAGGGCGTGATGGAAAATCCAATACAAGTCGACTGCTGTTGCGGGAGACCCCAACCTCCCCACTGAGGGTGTCAAAGCGAATCTCGTGAGCCCCGTACTGCACCTCGTTGAAGAGGACATGGGCAGTGGCGATGGTCGCATGTCCACAAAGGTCGACTTCCACTGCGGGAGTGAACCAGCGAAGGCCAAACCATTCACCCTTTTGGAGAACAAAGGCTGTTTCCGAAAGATTGTGCTCCGCGGCCATGGCCTGCATGACGTCGTCCGGAAGCCAATCCCCCTCAAGCAGACAGACGCCAGCCGGATTGCCTTTGAAAGCCTCATTGGCAAAAACATCGACATGGTAGTACGGAAGCTTCATGCCGACTCCGCGAATTCCTTGAAGCGCATCATCATGGTGAAAGTCTGCTTCTTGAAGGCTCCCGGCATAAGCAGCCCCATTAGTTTCATCATGAGGCCGGAAAACTTGAACTCGGTTTGGATAGTCCACTTGGTCGCTTGCGGTCCGGTTTTCTCGAAGCGGTTTTCGACTAGATTCCAGACTCCCTTGGCCTCGTAGGTTCCACTGAACTTGTCGGGGAAGTCGCGAACCGTGATCGTCTCCACCAGTTCAACTTCCCGTTTGCCCATGCGATAAAGCATCCTCGACTGGGCTCCTTCCTGACCCGGTTCCCCGCTGATCGCTTCGAAACTGACCAGCTCGGGCTGCCACTTCTTCATATTTTCCGTACTGTCAAACAGCTCGATAACCCGGTCCCGGGGCAGGCTGATATGTATTTCCTTAACGTAGCGCATGATCGATCACTCCCGTTCAGTGGGTGGCAAGATAGGGAATCGCTCCCGTCAGGTCCGTGTCATCAATGACGACGAAATACCCCTCCGTACCGGCTTTCCTCGCCTCGGCATAAGGAGCATAATCCGGATCGTCCATGAAGGATTGAACCGCTTCGCGGGAAGGAAACTCAATCAAAGCGATCAAGGCCAGTCCGGGATCCTCTCCCTCGACGGTATCGATATTTCCAGACCGTGAGAGATATTTGCCTCCGTGGCGGTGAACGATATCGTGGACATTGGCGGCGTAGTCAGGAATCCAGCTTTCATCAACGACCTTCTGGACGTTGGCAATCAGGTATACGGACATAATCGGTTCCTCCTAAGAAAGGTTAACATTTGAGAGAGCCGACAGGTTAGCAAATGCACTCTCTAAGCTCAAGACAAGGATGGCTCCTTGGAGCCGTTCGTTCAGGATGCCTCGGGCACTACCGATGAGTGATGATGGAGGATGGGGGTTTCCCTCGCCGTATCGATGAGGTATGTAAACCGGGCTTCAATCCGGCTTTGCTGGCCATCCTTGCTCCATTCCCAGAGATACTTGCCGCTAAGGCAATGCACAGAGCCCTCTATCGATTGACTGACGAGAGTATCCTCGTGAATGAGGACATGAATGGCGTCATATCCGGAAAGACCGTCGAAATAATCCCCGATGCTGTCACTGGAGGCCCGGATCGTCCCGGAAAAGGTAGGCAGGAGAACGGCATCAGCCGTGTACAAGGCAAGGACTCCATCCTTGTCGGCTGTGTTAACCAGGCGATTCCATTCTGATAGAACTTCACGGGGGCTCTCGTACTTTCCACTCATTCGTCATATTCCGGCAAAGATATCAGGCGAAATCAATGCCTATATGGACAAGCGATACAAAACCGGAACGGCTGAGAAAAAATTTCTGTACCCGATGGACGGTTAAAACTGGCCTTGCAACTGGCAAACTGTCTGGATTGCGATACCATCAAACAAACCATCAACCAAAGGAAGAAATGAAGCCACTGGAAGGAAAAGTCGCCCTCGTCACCGGAGGAACAACAGGAATCGGACGGGACACAGCCGTTATTCTAGCAGAAGCCGGAGCGAAGGTGATTGCCACCGGACGCCGCGAGAATGAAGGAATGGAAACGGTCCGATTGATGAAAGAGTCCGGTGGGGAAGGCCTTTACATCCAGATGGACGTAAAATCCGAGGCCGATATCGTACGGACTGTCCAGACAGTGAAAGAGACCTACGGCAAGCTGGACATCGCGGTCAACAATGCCGGGGTGGAGTCACTGGGGGCCATTACCGAAATTGAAAAAGATGGTTATGATCATCTTTTTGATATCAATGTCTGGGGTGTCCTGGCCTCGATGAAACACGAGATTCCTCTCATGCTGGAAAACGGCGGGGGTTCCATCATTAACATGTCCAGCATCGCCGGGCACATCGGTTTCCCCAACATGGCGGTCTACATCGCCAGCAAGCACGCCGTCGAAGGCCTGACCAAGGTTGCCTCGCTGGAGTATGCAACTGAAGGAATCCGGGTAAACGCCATTGCCCCGGCTGTCATCGAAACCGCCATGGCGGATCGCCTTCTGGATTCCTTCGGTGAAGGAAGCAGTGAACAGATTGCCGGCCTGCATCCAATCGGACGCTTTGGCAAGGTGAGGGAAATTTCCGAAGCCGTCTTGTTTCTGGCCAGCGATGCCTCCAGCTACATCACCGGTGTCAGCCTGAAGGTTGATGGTGGCTTCACCGCCCGCTAACTGTCTAGCTTCAGTCTCCCAGCACTCCGCGTGCAATCTTGACGGCCTGCTTGTAATGAATCATGAGGTGGAAACCGAACATGCAGTGCCATTGATGGGCATCAAAGTCGCCAAATACCGGATGCGGCCGTGTAGCCGTTCCTCTCAAGGCCCCAAGGTCCGGGAGTAAATCGAGATACTCATCCACCGACAACCGGAAGGCCTCAATCTGCTCCGGTCCGGGATTTGCACCGGGCATGACACCAGTCTTGGGATCAATCTTACCGGCTACCTTGGGCAGTTCCCCCTTGGCTAGACTTCCCACTATGTCCGCCATGATCCGGTTCACGATGGCATTGTGCTCTAGAAGCATATACAACGACCATCCACGCATATCCTCGTCCACTCCTGGCATTTTCGGGACCCGAAACGATTTCATACCCGACTCCGGATCCACACCCGTTGCTAACTGGAGGTACTTGTCAGTCAACCGTTGGATTTGCCTGGTGGCTTGATCCCGGCTGGTGATGGCGAACTTCGAGCGGACGGCAGCTTTCAGAATTTTGTCTGTCATGATTATAGATTCCGGTATTCCGACTGCCTTAGCAATCCCGCAGAGAGAAGCAGCTCCTGGACTTGATGAATACCGACCACCTTTTCCGCTTGCATACCCAAAGCCCTTGCCGCTCTCACGTTTTTCAGCCTGTCATCCAGGAACAGGCATTCGGGCGGGCGAAGACCCATTGTCTCGACGACATCCGCAAAGGCAGCCCTGTCCGGCTTGACCAACCCGGTTTGATAGGAAAGGAAGCACTGATCGAGAAGGTCCAGAATATCCGTCCGCTCCCTGAGCGCGTCGATATGCACCGGGTTTGTATTGGAAAGACAGGCGATTTTGTAGTTGTTTTTCAGGACACGAAGCAGATTGATGGCGCCGGGAAAAGGATTCCCAAGGAATCGCGAATGGGCTTCCCGGAATGCCGCCTCGTCGACCTCAACACCAAGATCGCCAATTGCCTGTTCACAAAACCCGGCAAACCCGATCTTCCCGGTTTCGAAGGCCCTCACCGCCGCCGAGGCAAACCAAGCTTCTCTTACTGCTTCCGGATTAGCCAGGCCGGGACACATTTCCATCAGGGCCTCTTCCTCCTTCAGTTCAACAAGGACTCCACCAAGATCAAAGAGGATGCACTTAATTTCCATTTGCCTTTTGTCAGAACTGTCCGGATACACCAAGCCCGACCCACGAGACATCTCCCAGTCCATCATTCTCGACATCCTTTTGGGCCCATGAGTGATTCAAGGAACAAAACAGGGAGGACTTGTGCCCCAGCGGACAGTGAATCGCCAACCCGGCCTGAAAGTTGTTCAGACCGTCATGCTCCTTGCTGGCATAGCCGAAATCAATCGCCTGCAGGAGGTACGGTTCCACCACGAGGCGGCCTTCCAGGAGGGAAATGTCGGTGGAAACAAACAGTTCCAGGAATCCGCCATCCGCGCCTGTCGAGTAGGTATATGTGGCACCGCAGACCAGATGCGGAATTTCCCCATAGGCTACTCCAAAATGGACTTCATTGTCGCTTTCGTTGTCCGCCGTGAATTCCAACCGGGTATATCCAGTATGGGCTTCAAGAATGCCGATCTCGAATCCATACTCCAGATACAGGTTTAACTCCTCATAGGAAACGCTATCCCCAACAGCAAACCAGATTCCCGCAACAAGGTCCTTCCAGCCGATGTCGATTTCGCCGGACAAGAGTCCGCCTTCTTCCAGATTGTCGCGGCCTTCGGAAACGTAGCGGGATTCCCACAACAGACCATAACCGACCGGAACATCAGCAACTGTTTGAGAAACCGGTAGGCACGTCAAAACCAATAAATGCAAAATCCCCGCTACAAAGCACTTCTTCATCGGAATTGATGAGATACCAAAGAGGGTAAACCCGTCAAGGAAGGCTGTGGTAAAAGTTGCATCTGATTGGAAATCTTCAGTCAAATGCCCAATTCCTTGCGCATCTGCAGAAATCCGAAAACCAGGAATATAAACAGGGTGCCACAGAGGACGGCAACGGTCAGGAAGCGGTTCTGCTGGGGACCAACCCAATCCTCGTTGCCGTTCAACCGAAGGAGGACCAGGGCCAGCAAAGGCATAAAAAGAGATCCAAAAATGGCGTAGACCTTCTGCACCAAGCTGAAATCGACAAAGAGACCCAGCATCGGGACAGTGGCGATAAGATAAAGGTAGGCGTTGTAGGCAGGACTTTTGGTGATCTTTTCTCTTTCGACCGCGGATACTGGCCCAGACCGGTCTTTCCGGGTTATCCGCCAATAATCGGCAAACAAGTACGGAACCGCCTGCCACACACCGAGCAAGCTGCTGAAAATAGCACTCCAGGCACCCAATAAAAAGGCCCATCGGCCGACTACACCGATAGATGACTCCAGGAGCAGGCCCAACTGCACGACCAAGGTTGCTCCTCCGCCTGGTGGCAGTTCCGGGATCGAACTCCCAATGATGACCATCGACAATCCGAATATTGCAGTGGCCAGATAGGCGAATCCGAGGTCCAGGCGACAGTTGTTCAAATGGCCGATTCCCGTCATTCCTGATTCCCGCATCCAGTAACCATAGCAAAGGATTGTCAGGGTACCGCCAACTCCGCCCATGAGGGCAATTGTCCAGCCCAGTCCAGGCCCATCGATTGAGGGAATGATCGGAACAAAAAGCCCGCTGGTCACAGCGCCCCAGTCCTGACAAATGATGATAGCCGTAGTCACCACGACAACAAACATCAACCCGATACAAACCAGCATCACCTTCTTGAAGAGCCTGAATCCGCCGGCCTTTACCAGGACGACACCGAGGACGCTATGGATAATACCAAAGACAATTTTCCCATGGTCCGGGTCGTCAAATACCGGGATAATGGCCTGCATGGCCACGCCACAAGCGGACATTAATGCTAACCCGACAAAAAAACTCCACAGGAGCAGGTAGGGAAGAAAGACAAAGGTGACGGGACGACCCAGGCGCTGAATGGCCCCCTCCAGCAGGGTTTCCTTGGTTGCCAATTGCCACCGTGCGAGGCCTTCGTTGAGGACAAACTTTAGGAAAGCCCCGAGCAGAACAGCCCAAAGAACGGCAACACCCAACTTGTTCCCCGTAAAGGCCGCTGTTGCGAGGTCCCCTGCCCCCACCCCCGTGGCGGCAACAAGGATGCCCGGGCCAACCAGCACCAATAGGCTGAAAAATCGATTTCCGGACGGTTTCAATGGATTGGAAGGGGGTTCATTGGTAAATTTTATCTGACAATTCCGGGGATATCGGCCTGTCATTTGACAGAATTGACCTACTGCCTCATTTTACTTCTACCATGAGAAAATTAGCAACCATCATCTCGCTGTCCCTCCTCACACTCGCTTTTCAAGCAGAAGCGGCCAAGAAAGTCGTTCTCGATGCACAAATTGAAGAAGCGGTCGAAAGTTTCTACGAGTTGACCTCAGCTGGAAAGAAACTGGCCAAGAAATCCGAGGGCATGCTGGTTTTCCCCAGTGTCAAGAAGGCTGGTATTGGAATCGGGGGAGAATACGGAGAAGGTGCCCTTCTGGTCGACGGGAAGATTGTCCAGTACTACAGCACGGCCGCCGCATCCATCGGCTTTCAACTGGGTGCCCAGGTGAAGACCCAGATCATTCTCTTCATGGACAAGGGTGCCCTGAAGAACTTCCGCAACAGTGACGGTTGGGAAGTCGGCGTGGATGGCAGTGTTGCCATCGCGACACTCGGTGCCGGGGGCGAGATCGAGACCAAGACCCTCAACCAGCCCATCATCGGATTTATTTTTGGCAATAAGGGCCTGATGTATAACTTGACCCTGGAAGGCTCCAAGCTGAGCAAGATCGAGAAGAAAAAGTAACTGGAAATCGGTCCCCGAAACCTGAAATTGCAGAAATTCATGAGCCAGGGTAAATTGCCCTGGCTCTTTTTATGGCTGTAAAAACAGACGAATGATTAACGCAACCTGCTGACAGCTGCTTCCCCTTCTGTTTCTGGAACTTGCTCAAATTTAGGACGACCCGCAGGCCAGCCCCACTTGATCACACACCTGATGTAGACTACTTCGCCGGGCTGAATATAGACCGATAAAAAATCCTGACCATCAAGTGAAGGTCCTCGAACCGAAAAGTAATGTTCACCTGGCTCAACAGTTCTCTCAAAAACTTGCCCATTGGAAAGCGACCCCATGGGCCGGCCTTGGTCTTCAATATTGAATCGAATCGCGGCCCCCTTGGCTTTTTTTGGCCGATAGAAGACAATTTTACCGGGTTCGTCCGTGTCTTCTGAAGAAGCCATCGTCTCGGCAATGACCGGAGTGGTGAGAAACGCAATTAGGGAAAGAAAGAAAATGGACTTGTTCATCATCAGAAATGAGTGGTTAAAATACTTACGGATCGGATTAAACCGATAATCTTTCAACCTGCAAAGTCAAATCAGCTCAAAACAAATTCGAGCACTCTCATGGCTGCATTATGTCCCGGGACGCCGCTTACCGCACCACCGCGCCTTGCCCCGGAACCGCAGAGGAAAACGTTGGGCAAATCGGTTTCCACACCCCATTGACCCGCCTCTACTTCCTCCTCGACGAATGGCCAGGTGAGGGCGTTGTGGAATATGTTGCCACGAGGTAAGTGAATTTCCTCCTCAAGGTCCACCGGTGTCTTGATCTCGATACACCGGTCCCCATCTCCGTCCGTCGCAAGGCAGGCCTCGATTGGTTCCGCCGTATATTGGTTAATGCCGGAGAGATAACGGCTTAGAACCTCAGTCCGCAAAACAGCATTGTCTGATTCAAAGGCCGAATAGGGCATGTCCAGACCAAAAAGTGTGAGGGTCTGGTACCCCTTTGCCTTCAATTCCTTGGAAAGAATCGTATTGTCGGTCAGGCTATGACAGTACATCTCGCCAGCCGGACAATCAGCCAGTTGGCCAGCCATGGCGTTCCGGTAATTGGCATTCATGGCATCGTAACCCTCGTCAATGTGGAAGGTTCCACTAAAGGCTTCACGTGGATCGACTGATTTGGACATCAGCTTGGGCAACCGTTTCAACAAGAGATTGATTTTGACAACCGAACCCTCATCCGCCGGATCCGCAGGAACAGGTGTATCGTCCAGAAGCTCGGCCAGTACAGCCGGGGCGGCGTTGCAAAGCACATACTTTGTATCCACATTTTGATTACGTTCACCAACCTCAAAAGTGACGGAAGCCGCCTTCCCGGACGTCTCTATCCTTGAAACACTCGCGGCTGTCTGGATTGTCACCCCATGACCCAAGGCGCACTTTTCGAGCGAATCCACAAGCGAGCCCATGCCACCTTCCGGCACGCGCCACTCGCCTGTCCCCTGCCCGATGATATGGTAAAGGAAGGTCCGGTTCTGCAGGAGGGAAGGATCATGCGCATACGTGCAAACCCCGATCTTGGCATCGGTGAAGACCACACCACGCACCAGATCATTGGAGAGGTGCGCTTCGATAATCTCGCCGAGGGGATTCTCAATGAGTGCCTCCCAGGCCTGGTGCTGGTCTCGGCTGAGTGCGGCAACCAGCTCCTTGCGGCTTTTCAGAGGCTGCAGCAAGGTTGGCCAGAGCACCTTGGCCAGGCTTTCCTGCATTTCCTGAAGTTTGAGGTAGCCCCGGTAATCATCGACGCCACCAGGCAGACCATGGAACGAGGAACGGGTACGGGTTTCGGAAACATTGCTTATGAGCAGCTCGCTAAGTTTACCGCCTGCCAAAGAAGGCGTGTAGGAAGCCGTTTCCCTCGACATGAGGCGAAGATCCAGTCCCAAATCATCGACTATCTTCCTTGGGAAAAGGCTGATCAGGTAAGAATAGACAGACAATCTCGCGTCCATTCCTGGAAAGACCTTTTTGGAGCGAGTGGCTCCGCCAATGGACGCATTCCCTTCCAGCACCAGAACGGACAATCCAGCTCGGCCAAGATAGGATGCCGCCACGAGGCCATTGTGCCCGGCCCCGATAATGACAACGTCGTAGGATTCGGCAATTGGCTGCATGATTTCTTTCCAGATCAATCCAACCGCGGGGGCTCCGGCTCGGGGCGGCGCTCTGCGGTACTTCCCTCGACATTGCTGCCCAGCATGAGAACCTCACAGGGGGCGTCGCCAAAGTTCCTGAAGATGTGGTAATCCCCGACGGGCTTGAATACCGAATCTCCCCTCTCGATGAGAAACCAGTCCCCATTGATGCAGACATGGCAGCTGCCCATGGTGACATAAAACCACTCCTCCTCCCGGCTATGGGTATGGTACTTGGTATTCGTCTCCCCCGGCCCAATTCGGGTCAGCCGCATTTCGAACTGGCTTGATCCATGCGCTTTCCAAAGGGCCTTGAACTCACCGGAACGGGTCGTCTCCCCTGGGAAAATTTTCGGTTCCCATTCCAGGTCACCTGCCCTGACTATATGCTTCATTCCTTCGTCCCCACTTGGCTGGTCAAACCTCCCCGGCCACAGGCGCATCCTGCACACCGATGATCTTCTCGATCTCCTTCTCGATGTAGAGGCCCTGATCCTTGCTCTCGAGTCCCTTGATAAGCGTCTTTTGCTGGTTGTGCTTGTCGATCAGACGGACCTCATAAGTGATCGAAGTACCATTCTTGGTCCGGCGCACCTTTTGGTAGGTGTAGAGTTGTTTGATGTCGGAAATGTCGTAGATGCCCTGTCCCGGCCACTTCATTGGATGGATCCTGACTTCCACCTGCATCGGGGAGATGATGATGTCTGTCTTGTTTATGAAACCGGCAATGACGAAGTAAGTCAGCCCGACACCAACAGCCACATGGCCCAGCGGAAACAGGATATGCATCAGGGGAACGTTATCCATCTTCGTTGCCGAGAAATACCAGAAGACCAGAAAACTATCCCAGAAGATGCAAAAGAAGAGCAGAAATATGACGGCTGGCGTGAACCACTTCTTGCGGATAACCAGGTTACCCCGTTCTTCCAGTAGTTCAATATTCGAGGGAATCGGTACTTCCATGGGAACAGTTGTTAAGGAAAATTACCCGGTCCTTCCAGCTAATTCAGTTTCACGACCCATCAGCCGGTTGTGAGCTATCCTTGAGGGACACCCATGCGCGGGAATATCTTTCAAATCCGACTTTCCCGTAATAGTCATCCGCCTTGGGCGCGGCCAGAAGGGTTATGAAGCAGCTGTCCTCAAGATTCTCCCGGGTATGCTCAAGCAAGGCCCGGCCTATTCCCACTCGTTGGTAGTCCCGGTGCACGGCAAGATCCGCCAGGTAGGCGACATAAGAGAAGTCGGTCAATGTCCTCGCGATACCGACCAGTCGGTCTCCATCCCATGCGGTCACCACCAAGTCCGCATGGCGGATCATGTCCCCCATTA
The DNA here is from genome assembly GCA_040830765.1 of Puniceicoccaceae bacterium. GTDB lineage: Bacteria > Verrucomicrobiota > Verrucomicrobiia > Opitutales > Oceanipulchritudinaceae > Oceanipulchritudo. The sequence goes on from JBFOMH010000009.1 coordinate 44,797, forward strand.
TTTTCCTCGAATGAACCGGTCGACGCTCCCCAAGCGTCGAGGCGTTGTAGAGCTTGATCACAGCATCCAGGTCGAGGTCATTCCCAATCTTGTAGGCAACTGGCTTCATCGATGAAAGCGATCCCCGAGATTAAAAAAACAAGCAACTCCTGCGCTTACTCCTCCCCATCAAAGTAATCAATTGGCTCGGAGCGGATCAGTTGCGCCTTGGGTGACCGCACCAGCCACTTGCCACTGTCAGGATAGTGGCAAGATTCACCTATCGGATTGTCGGCAATAATATAGAACACAAGGTCCGCTGCGCTGTCGTTGATGATCTGGTGAGCCTCATCGGGTTTGAAAAGGAAGGCGCTTCCAGGTTCAATTGGCTCCTTTCCTCCTTCATGGCGGACCTGACCCGTCCCGGAAATGACATGATAGAACTCCCACTGGGCGCTATGTGAGTGGTATGGGCACAAGGCTTTCCCGGGCGGCACAGTACAGATTTCCACGTCAAATGGATGCCGTTCCATGATATCGGTCGAATCGTGTTTCCTTCCCAAGGCCTCGGAGACCTGCTTGCCACTCCCGGCATACTTCCCCTTTGGTGAGTCCCATGAGACGTCTTTCAGCTCGTTTGTATTAACGATCTTCATTGATTGTTTCCTTTCTGCTCTTGCTGGGTTGTGGATTCAAATTCCTTCATCCGGTAAAGACGGCTTTGCCCATTGGCATATTGGCCAGCAGCGTCAAGGAAGGCCTCTGTTTCCCGGAATCCGTAGGGGGCTTCAGAAAAGGCGATTCGCTTGCTGGTGAAGTAGAGGGTTCCATTGGCATCGACGAATGGGCAGTAATCCATTCGCGGGGAATTGATCTCAGGTCCAAGGTTTAGCGATTCTCCCCATGAGCCATCCTCCTGCCGGTGACTGATGTAGAGGTCCCCGCTTCCATAACCGCCTTCGCGGTTATAGGCTGTATAGATCAGGAAAGAACCATCCGGAGCGACAAAGGCATTAAACTCATAGCCGTCTGAATTGACGGCCTTCCCCAGCGGCAGCGGTTCGTCCCCATCTGCACTGTAATGGAATATGTCATCCTTACCGAGACTTCCCTCGCGGTCGCTGGTGAAGAAAAATTCCTCCCCTGCCGTTATGGCCGGGTAGAATTCATTGGCCTCTGAATTAACCGGCTGGCCCATGTTTACGGGAGGCGACCAGGCCCCATCAAAATCATCCCGTTCAACATACCAGATGTCATAATCCCCGGCTTGCCCATCCTCGCGTGGACGGTTGGAGGCAAAGTACAACCGCAGGCCATCGGGAGACAAAAACGGTTCCAAGTCGTTGTAGTCGCCGGAAAAGGCGGCCATTTGAGGATCCGACCATCCCCCATCTTCATCCCGGACCATGTAAAGGATTGAGGAAATCTCGCCAAAGAAGCTCTGGGAACTGAAATACAATTCCCTGCCGTCGGAACGGATGGAGAGGTCCCGGACTGCAATGTGATCCTCAAGGGAATCCTGGAGAAAAGGCTCAACGGTAGTACCGCCAACCGGGGTGCTGCAACCAAGGGCCAGCAATGCGGCCAGATTCAATCCTTTCATGCTGCAGGGAAACACCGACCCGCCCCACTGGCAAAGGTCTTTTTCCCCTATGGGAACAATCTGTGAAAATCTTTTCCTGAACGGACTTTACCCGCCTGCCTTTCACCTCTTAATTCTATCCATATGCCGTCCGATGCCGAGAAACCGTTTGTCCACCTGCACTGCCATACTGACTATTCGCTGCTGGACGGATGCGCCCGCATCGACCGATACATGCAGCGTTGTCAGGAGCTTAACATGCCGGCGCTGGCGATGACCGACCATGGAAACCTTTTCGGGGCCATCAATTTCTACCGGGCCTGCGAAAAGGCCGGCATCAAGCCGCTGATCGGGTGCGAAATTTACCTTGTCCATGACCACAAGCAGGAGGAACGCCCGAAGCGTGACCGGGCCCGCTCCGACGACATTGCTGATGTTCCGGAGGACGAACTGGGCCCGGAAAACTACCCCCAGTACCAGATTCACCACAAGACCCTCATTGCCCGGGACTTCACCGGCTACCAGAACCTTGTCAAACTGATCTCCGATGCCCACGTCAACGGAATGTATTACCGGCCCCGGACGGACATGGAGAAACTGGCGGCACATGCCGAGGGAATAATCGCCCTCAGCGGATGCATCAACGGGGTCGCGGCCCAGCACCTGATCTACAACGATTACGACGGGGCCCGGGAGGCAACCGGCCAGTTCATCGACATCTTCGGCAAGGAGAACTATTTCATTGAGCTGCAGAACCATGGCATGCCGGTGCAAAAGCGGATCCTGCCCATGCTGGTCAAGCTGGCCCGGGAATTCGATCTCCCCATGGTCTGCGCCAATGACGTGCACTACGTCTACAAGGACGACTGGAAACCGCATGACGCGCTGCTCTGCATCCAGACCGGAAAGCGCATTGCTGACGAGAACCGGATGCGCTATCCCAATCATGAATTCTACCTCAAGAGCCATTCGGAAATGGCCGCCATCTTCGGGGAGTTGCCGGACACCCTGGAGAATACCCTCAAGGTGGCTGAGATGGTGGACCTGCAGATAAAGTTCGGGGTCGACCACTACCCGGTCTTCGAAAAGCCGGCGGAATTGGTGGTCAAGGAAGATCCGGACCGCTTCAACACCATTCTCGATATTTATGTCCGGGCGAAGAACAAGGTCCTGCAGCGGGAAGGGGAATCCGAGATTACACTCAGCAAGGATGAGCGGGAGAAGTTCCGCAAAAACGGACTCTACCTTTTCCAACTCTGCAAGGAGGGATTGAAGGACCGTTACGGGATTGACTACGACAAGATTCGCAAAGAGCACCCGGACCTCCTCCATCCCGACTCCATCGGCCAGGGGGACTTTGAGCCCGGAAGCGAAAACTATGAAAGGGAGATTTGCGACAAACTGGATTACGAACTGGCCATCATAACCGGTGCCGGGTTTGTCGATTACTTCCTCATCACCTGGGACTTTATCGACTGGGCCCGCGGTAAGGGCATTCCCGTCGGGCCAGGCCGGGGCTCCGGAGCTGGTAGCCTCATCGCTTACATTCTCAAGATTACCGACATCGAGCCGCTTCGCTTCGGACTTCTCTTTGAACGGATGCTCTCATTGGAACGGGTCTCACCACCGGATTTTGATGTCGATTTCTGCATGCGCCGCCGGGACGAAGTGGTCAATTACGTCCGTGACAAGTACGGAGCCGACCGGGTGGCCAACATCATTACCTACGGAAAGTTTGGCGCAAAAATGGTGGTCCGCGACCTGGCCCGGGTGATGGATGTCGAATACGCCCGGGCCAACCAGCTGGCCAAGATGGTCCCGGATGATCTCAACATCACCCTGGATGCGGCCGTGCAGAAGTCGTTGGAGTTGCAGGGGGAAATCTCCAAGGACCCGGTGGTCTCGGAGATCGTCGAGCAGGGACACGTCATCGAGGGCATGGTCCGCAACACTGGCAAACACGCCTGTGGGATTATCGTGGGGGACCAGCCGCTGACCAACCTGGTCCCGGTCACCCTGCAGGAGGGCGACCTCACCACCCAGTACGCCAAAGGTCCGGTAGAAGACCTCGGAATGCTCAAGTGTGATTTCCTCGGATTGAAGACCCTGACCGTCATTGCCGATGCCCAGGATCACATTCGTCGCCGCAAGGGCATGGCCGGATTCGATATTGAAAAGGTCCCGCTGGATGATGAAAAGACCTACGACCTGCTTAATTCCGGTCACACAATCGGTGTTTTTCAATTGGAATCCGAAGGCATGCAGTCCCTCTGCAGGCAGATTGGCCTTTCCCGATTCGAGGAAATCATCGCCTTGATTGCCCTATACCGTCCGGGCCCGATGAAGTTCATCCCGCAGTTCATCGAGGCCAAAAAGGATCCCGCGAAGATGGTTGTCCCCCACCCGCTCTTGCAGGAGCTCGTTGAGGAGACCTACGGCGTCCTTGTTTACCAGGAGCAGGTCATGGAGTCGGCCCGGATCATTGCCGGATACACGCTCGGCGATGCCGACCTTCTCCGTCGCGCCATGGGGAAGAAGATTCCCAGGATCATGGCCAAGCAGGAGAAGATATTTGTCCAGCGGGCCAAGGAGACCAATGGCATCGAGAAAAAGGAAGCGGAGAAAATCTGGGAGATCCTGGCCAAGTTTGCCGAATACGGATTCAACAAGTCCCACTCCGCTGCCTATGCCATGCTCTCCTACCGCACCGCCTACATGAAGGCGAATTTCCCAGTGGAGTTCATGGCCGCAGTCCTCGGTTGCGAACTGGGCAACGCCGACAAAGTGGCCCATTTTATCGAGGAGGCTGTGGCCATGGAAATCCCTGTCCTCGGGCCTGACGTCAATGCTTCCCTGGAATCTTTCTCCCCGGTTGTGGACCATGACAAGTCCTGTATCCGCTTCGGACTGGGGGCCATCAAGGGGGTCGGTGGCGGTCCCTCCCACGCCATCCTTGAGGAGCGCGAGAATAGCGGCGCTTTCAAGGACTTTTCCGACTTTGCCCGCCGGGTCGACAGCAAGAACGCCAACAAGCGGGTCCTGGAGAGCCTCATCAAGGCAGGGGCCTTTGATTCCCTGGGCGAGGATCGCGGGATCATTCTCGCCAACATGGACTCCATCCTCGGTGAAGTGCAGGACCTGCGCAAGGATGCCGAATCCGGACAAGCCAACATGTTCGACATGTTCGAAATGGATGCACCGCCAGCAACCGAATCCAAGGCTGCTCCCAAGGGTCCCGTGATGCCATTGAACGAAAAGCTACGCCACGAGCGCGAGCTGCTCGGCTTTTATGTCAGCGGCCACCCGATGAATCCCTACCGGCACTTTGCGGCAGCCATTGATACCTTCCGCGGCGAAGACTGGATGAAGATGGAGAACCGCGAGCCATTCCGGCTCTGTGGAGTCATCACTGGAATTGCCCGCAAAATCTCCCGCCGGGACAACCGCCCCTGGTGCGTTGTCACCCTCGCCACAACCCGGGATTCCTATACCATTCATGCCTTTGCCAATTGTTATGCTGAATTTGGTCCAGCCCTTGAGGAGGGCAAGCTGGCCCTGATTGAGGGCCAGGTCATGCGGCGGCAGGACGACGACGTCCAGTTGGCCATGAACAGTGTCCGTCCTCTGGAGCAAGCCGTCACTGATCTCGTCAAGGGAATCACCTTCGTCATCGATAACAACGGCGAGTCCTCTGACTTCATCAAGATCCTCCGTCAGGAACTGGAACAGCGGATGGGCCATACCATTGTCCGCATCGGGGTCCTTGTCAGTGAGGAGCAGATGGCGGTGGCGGACATCGCCTCCTCCCTCGAGTGGCAACTGAACAAGGAACAGTTTGCCATCCTCCGCAAGCATCCGGCTGTCCGGGATGTCCTCTTCACGGTTCCTCCCGTGTCCACTCCTCAGCCTTCATGGGGAAGATAATCATCAGTCGTCATGGCAGATAGATCAAAGACACTCCTCGACCAGAGCCTTCCCTTCCTCATCTTCCTCGTCACCGGGGTTGTTTTCTTCCCGGTGATTCACTGGCTCTTGAACCAAACCATTGCCCACGAGCAGCTCACACACGCCTTTCTCGTCTTTCTCCTCAGTGGGGCGCTTCTCGTCTACGAACGCCACATTGCCATCCGCATCAGTTGCCGGTTTACGGACATCTCCCAGAACTTGCTCATTTTCTCCTATGCTGTCCTTGTGCTGGCCATCTTCAGCAAGGTAAACCTTATCGTCCTCGCCGCCCTTTGCCTGAGCCTGGCTTCCTTTCTTCTCTTCCTGTTCGGCGACGACCAGCGACGGCTTATTTTTTCCAGCATTGGTGCCTTTGCCCTGTTCTCGGGTGTGGCCGTCTTCCTGCCCTTGCTTGACTGGCCCTTGCGGACCTTCGCCGGAAAGTGGGCTGCCTATGGGCTGCATCTGGTTGGGCAGCAGGTTGAGCTCGGCTTGGTGTCCGCCGCTGCCGGACCCCAGTTGATCCTTCTCAACAACGGCCGTCCCTTCCATGTTGCTTCCGAATGCAATGGCTTTGGCATGATCAGTTCCTGCCTGCTCATGGCCCTGATAATCGTCCTCTACCGCAGGTTAAGTCTGTTTGACCGGCTGGGGTGGCTGGGAGTTGCCCTTCTCCTGGGTCTCTTTTTCAACTGCCTCCGGATCATCATCATCGTTCTGATGGCTCCATCCCTGCCTGATAATGCCTACATGCTGATGCACGAGATCGTTGGCCTGGCGACAACCTACGGTGGCCTCGCCGCCCTCTATTTTCTCCTCATGCCAAAGGAGAAGGCAGACGCCGATGATATCCTGGCTGCTTAAACCTTGCCGAAGACAAGGGAGGCGTTGGTGCCGCCAAAGCCAAAGCTGTTACTGAGCGCCACATCAATGGCAGCATCCCGGGTTTCCGTGACGATAGGGAAGCCCTCCGCCTCAGGATCCAGCGTTTCAATGTTCGCACTACCGCCGATGAAGCCTTCCTGCATCATGATGAGGGAGTAAATGGCTTCCTGTGCTCCGGTTGCCCCCAGGCTGTGACCCGTGAGGCTCTTGGTGGAAGTAATAAACGGTAAATCCTTGCCGAAAACAGTCCGGACAGCGCTCAACTCGGTCATGTCACCGGCAGGCGTACTGGTGCCGTGGGCATTGATGTAATCGATTTTGCGGTCCAGTCCCTGGGTGGCCAGCTGCATGCAGCGGACGGCCCCTTCACCACTGGGAGCAACCATGTCTGCACCATCACTGGTCGCCCCGTAGCCGAGGATTTCCCCGTAAATCTTGGCCCCGCGGGCCTTGGCACGCTCATATTCCTCAAGCACCACCATGGCCCCGCCGCCAGCAGCAACAAATCCGTCGCGGGTGGCGTCGAATGGCCGGCTGGCCGTTTCCGGCGAGTCGTTGTACTTGCTCGAAAGGGCACCCATGGCATCGAAGAAGAGGGTCAGCTCGGCGCTTTCCTCCTCGCCCCCGCCGGCGAACATGACGTCCTGGTTGCCCCAGGCAATCTGCTCCGCCGCCGCCCCAATACTGTGCGCGCTCGTCGCACAGGCCGAGGTGATGGAGTAATTCAATCCAAGGATGGCAAAGGCCGTGCAGAGGTTGGCCGAGACGGTGCTGGACATGATCCGCGGCACCCGGAAAGGACCCACTCGGCGGATGCCCCGCTCCTTTAGGATCTCCATCCCTTCCACCTGGTTGATGGGGGAGCCCCCGCCGGACCCGGCGATCAGGCCGGTGCGCGGATGGGAGATCTCGTCCTTACTCAGGCCGCTGTCAGCAATCGCCTGCTCCATCGCAAGATAACTGAAGAGGGCGGCATCGCCCATGAAGCGGGCCAGTTTCCGGTCGATCTGCTCGAGGAGTGCATCCCGGTCCCAGATACTGCCGGAGATCTGGCTCCGCAGGCCCAGCTCAGCGTATTTGACGTTCTTACGGATCCCGGAAGAGATCGTCCGGAGGGATTCCGAGACGGCTTCGACATTGTTTCCGATGCAGGAAATGATGCCGATACCAGTGACGACGACGCGACGTTTTTCCATAATTAAAAGCGCTTAGAAATTATCCGTTTCGGTAAACAGGCCCACCTTCAAATTGCGGGCGGTGTAGATGGTCTTGCCGTCGACGGAGACCTCCCCGTCGGCCACGGCCAGCTTGAGGCGGCTCTCCATCAGGCGGCTGATCGACAGCTTGTAGGTGACCAACTTGGCCGTCGGTAGGATCTGCCCGGTGAACTTCACTTCCCCTACCCCGAGGGCGCGCCCCTTGCCGAGGTTGCCCCGCCAGGTGATGTAGAAACCGACCAGTTGCCAGAGGGCGTCGAGCCCGAGACAGCCCGGCATGACCGGGTCGCCCTCAAAGTGGCACTTAAAGAACCATAGGTCCGGATTGATATCCAGTTCGGCGATGACCTCACCCTTGCCATGGGCACCACCGTCCGCGGTGATGCTGGTGATCCGGTCGATCATCAACATGTTGGGCAGGGGCAGCTTGGCACTGCCCTCGGGGAACAGCTCGCCCTTGCCACTCTTGATCAGTTCATCGCGGTTGTAAGATGATTTTCGCTCAACCATCACTAGCCTTTGTTGAGGGGTTGCAACCTGCCATCAGAACCGGATTCCCAGCCCCGCATGGACGTAAATCTGTGAGCTGAAATCAACCGTTGCTTCACGCTCCTCATTCATCTGGGTGTAGCTGCTGCCACTCTGGACCTGCATCCCGCTGAAGAGATTGATTCGCTCGGTGAGGAAATAATTAGCACTGGCGTCGACATACCCACCCACTTGCCATTCGGCATCCTGGGTCGTGGTCAGGGCGCGGCTGGGATTCTCGCCCTCGAGGTCCAGCATGAGCATTTCATAGGCCGAGAAACGGCCACTGACATAGAGCGCCGAGACACCCGCCCCAAGGTTGACCGCAAAGCGCCGCCCAATGCCGACGGAATACGTGGGTCCGGCACGGACATTGTAGACGCTGGAGCGAAGGTCCGCTCGGGAGTCAACGGTCGCGCCCTCCGGAATCAGGTCTTCCGATTCCTCGGCGGCCAGCCAGACCAGCAGGTCACCCGAGTCCACATCGTCCCGGATCTGGTCCCCGACATAGGGATCCTGGGTGATGTTGCCATCCGCATCCTCGACGGGATCCGGGAGATCAGGCACAATAGCCCCATTGGCCATCTGGTGCCTGAATTCCTGGACATAAAGATCAGCGTCGATGGTATCGTTGAAGCGGGAATCGAAACCAGTGAAGCTGAAGCCCACCTGCACGCCCAGGTTCCGGCGCTGGTTAAGGTACTTGGTATAGCTGAGCTCCCACCCCATGGAACCACTTCCACTTCCCTCGAGAACGACATCAGCGGGAGAAAGGGCGGCGTAGCGGTGGAAGAGGAGAGCGCTTGGATCATTGGGATCCACCTGCTCCTCATTGAAATAGATGAAAGCCGAGGTCGCATCCGTATTGGATGAAGGAACAACGTCCTCACCCTCAACACCGCCTTCGACGAGCGTGGCGGAGATGTAGTCTTGCCGGAGCTCACCGTCATCATAAGAAATAACCCGTTCCTCCCCAGTGAAGATGTTGTTCTCCCGGGAGTAGGAATCCTGGAGCGGAATGGATCCAAAGTTGCCAAACTCGATATCCGGCGCCATCAGGTAGCGGAGCCGCAGCTCCAGGGTGACGTGCTTGGTCGGCGGTGGTGGCGGAACATACTTCGGCGCCTGGGCCATGACAATGGTGGGCAGGCCAAGGATTCCGACAGCGAGGAGCGGCGATGCCACTCGTTTATGAATATATGTAAAATTCACGAGACTGAGTTCAATGAATGTTGACCATGGCATACCATTGTGACCCCCTCAGCCTGTCAAACACAATGCCATGGCAAATTTGGAATGACCGGATTTTCCTTTTGCTCGTGGGGGAATTTCATCATCATCTTGGAAAATGATTGGTTGGGAAGAAGTCTTTGTCAGTCTGCTCCTGCTGGGGGCGCTGATCAGCTTTGTCTGGGAGAAAATTCCCACGGACATGACGGCGATCATCCTGTTTGGCATTCTCCTCGCGGCCAGCTTCCTGCCCGTACAATCGGCTTTGCCCGGAATGGAGGAGCTTCTGGGCGTCTTCTCGAATCCTGCTCCACTGGCCATTGCGGCACTCTTCATATTGAGTGCTGCCTTGGAAAAGTGCGGCCTCATCGACATCCTGGCCCAGGTCTTGGAGAGGCTTACCAAACTGGGTTATCATGGGTTGCTGATTTTGATGATCCTTCTGGTGGCCGTTGTTTCCGCCTTCATCAATAATACCCCAGTGGTGGTGATTTTCCTGCCGGTTATCCTGACGCTCTCCAAGAAAATCCAGACACCCGCGTCCAAGCTGCTCATTCCCCTGAGCTATGCCTCCATATTCGGTGGCGTGTGCACCCTTGTTGGAACCAGCACCAACATCCTCGCCAGCGGCATTATCCAGTCGGAGGGATTCCGCCCCCTGAGCATGTTCGAACTCAGCCGGGTCGGCATTCCCCTGATGCTCATCGGGACGCTATACCTGACTCTCTTTGCCCGCAAACGACTACCCGTCCGGGAAACCCTGACTTCCATCCTCAGTGACGAGGAACGGAAGGAGTTCTTCACCGAGGCCTTTATTCGTCCAGACAGTCCGCTTATCGGTAAAAGCTTCAAGGGCAGTGACTTACAGAAGGCAAAAGGTATCCGGCTCCTGGAAATCATCCGCGACGGGGTGGCCGTCAAAGGAAATATCTACACCACCAACCTGCATGCCGGGGACCGGCTGGTCCTCGCCTGCCGACCGAGTGGGTTTGTCCAGGCCCGTTCGGTGGAGGGACTGCGGCTGGCCGTGGAGGAGCGGGAAGGCCTGGAAACCATTTCCGCCCATGAGGGGGCCATCGTTGAAGGCGTTATTGGACCGCGGTCGACAATTGTTGGCCGGACCATCCATGAACTGAATTTCCGCCAGCGCTTCCGGATGATCATCCTCGCCATCCACCGCAAGGGGATCAACATGCGCGAGCGGATCGATTCCCTTCCCCTCGAGGAAGGCGACACCATCCTCATGATGGGAACCGATTCCGCCCGGGAACAAATCCGCCGGGGCGACGATATCCTGCTTCTTGACCGGCCACACACCTCCCCCAAGGACCTGCGTAAAAAAGCACCGGTTGTACTGGGGACAATGATTGGGGTCATCGTGATGGTATCCCTCAACATCATGCCCATCACAGCTGCGGCGATTATCGGTGTGGGCATTGTCCTCATGAGCGGCGTGCTACGACCCAAGGAAGCCTATGCCGCCATAGACTGGAGCATCCTCATCCTCATTTACGGCATGCTGGGCCTGGGGACGGCCATGCAATCAACCGGGGCCTCCGGGCATGTAGCCCTCCTGCTGGCCTCCCTGCAGAACCTGAACCTGCCCGGGATGTGGAACATGATCCTGATCCTGGCCTGCCTTTATCTCGCCACCTCCTTCCTGACGGAGATCCTTTCCAACAATGCCACAGTTGTCCTGATGGCGCCCATTGCCCTGCAACTGGGAGCCACACTGGGGGTGGACCCGCGTCCCTTTATCATCGCCGTCTGTATCGCCAGTTCAGCCAGCTTCTCAACACCCATCGGTTACCAGACCAATACCTATGTCTATTCGGTGGGAGGATACCGCTTCGCCGACTTCATTCGCATCGGGCTTCCGCTTAACATCATCTATCTGACCGGAACAGTTGCGCTTGTTCCATTCCTGTGGAATTTCTAGGGCGTTATGCCTGAACTGGCCGAGGTTGAATACTACCGCAAGCAATGGTCGCCGGGGATTGGCCAGCGGGTCAATCGGGTCCGGGTCCATCCCAAGGCACGGATATACCGGGATTCCCCGGCCCGCATGCTCCAGTCGGGTCTAAAGGGAACCCGCCTTGAGCATTCGGAGGCACACGGCAAGCAGATGTGTTTCCGGTTCTCCGGTGGATGCTGGCTGGGCGTTCATCTTGGCATGTCCGGGCACCTGCAGACAGCCGCTCCGGAAATTGTCCCGGCCCGGCACGAGCACCTCGTTCTGGTCATGGAAGACGTCGCCCTTGTCCTGGAGGACCCCCGCATGTTTGGAAAAGTCCTTTTTCACAAGGGTGAGGCGGCCCCGGCATGGTGGGACAACCTCCCGCCGCAACCGCAGGATGCAGCCTTTGACCGGGCGCGTCTCCGGGGGATCCTCAAGCGCCATCCGCGCAGGCCTCTCAAGGCCCTTCTGCTCGACCAGCAAGCCTTCCCGGGCATTGGGAACTGGATGGCGGATGAAATCCTCTGGCGGTCCCGAATTCATCCAGCCGCCACGGCCAATTCCCTCAGCCCATGGAATACACGTCGCTTGTTCGAGATAATAAAGGCCGTGGCAGAGGATGCCATGGCCGTTATTGGAACGGATTGGGGCGATCCGCCAGACGATTGGCTTTTCAACCACCGCTGGCGCAAGGGGGGAGTGTGTCCGGTCAGCGGGAAGCCGTTGGTTTATGAAACCATCGGCGGCCGGACAACCTGTTACTCCCCGGCAATCCAGAAGGAAAAACGATAGAAATTGGGTAAAGGGGCCGCTTGAGGCGGACTCAGCGTGGCGGTTTATTCCGTAGACGTGGTGAATGCACTCTATCCCAGATCCGTGCTCCTGTTGCTTTGCCTGACCGCTGACTTCTGCTGCATGGGCATCCTCCCGATGCGGGATCAGTGGAAGGCGGCGATTGGAGCATTGGCTAATGGACAGGCGCAGCTGGCCCTGGAGAAATTCCGGGAATTTGACCATTGGTATGGGCAGGAATCCGCGGCCAGGGAGCGTGATTTCAGGATCAATCAACTTCGGTTGTGGGGACTGGCGGCCCTGCAGGCCGGTGAGCAGGATGAAGGCCTGCCTCTGCTTCTGGAATGGTTGCAGATTACAGATGAAGAGGCGCCGTACCGTGCCTTTATTCGCTTCCAGGTGGCAATGGCTTACCGCATCCAGGGTGACGGCACCTCGGCTGTCGACCACTGGCGGGCTTTCCTCTCGGAGCATCCCCAGCTTCCGGAGACGGCACTTGTCCGCTGGATGTGGGCGGACCAGCTTCTGGCTGAAGCGAAGCTCGGGGAGGCCCGTGCCCAATTGGAAACAATCATTGAGGAGAACCTGCTTTCCAAACCTGGCCGGAACCTGGCACGGGCTGCACTCGCACTTGTCTGCATTAGCATGGGAGATGGTCCGTCCGCGGTCATCCAACTGGGGCATTCAGATGGCCAACCGGACACTCAGGGTCCGGCCCAAGTTTGGAAAGCCCTACTCGCTCCATCCCTGGTTCAAGACTTGCTGGAAGCGGAACCGGAACTGGCGCAACGCGTGTCCGGGTGGTTTGACCGACCTGATAACCTGCAACAGAAAGTTCTACCATTCATCGAGGCTGTAAGCGAGACAGCTGGAAATATCCGGCAGGTCGTCTGGGGAAGCCACTGGAAAGCCCAATTGAACCGCCTTCAAAGTGCCATCAAGGAGTCCAGTGGCTCAGGGAATGGCATGGAAGCGCTCTTCCGCTTGAGGCTGCGAGCGCTCCTCAAGAGTAACCTCTTTGCAGAGGCCCTTTACCTGTCCGAGTTCCTCCTGCAATCCCGGATGCCAGCCGCGGGGCGGTTGCGGGCTGATTGTCACGCCGCTGCCATCGAAGCCTGCTTGAACCTTGCCTTTTGGGACAAGGCTGACGACTTCGCATCGACCTTCATCAAGGACTATCCGGAGGACCCCGGTTTACCGGACATTCTGTTTCTCAAGGCACGAATTGCCGCTGAAAGGAAGGCCTTCATGGCAGCGGTGCAACAAGTGGATGCCCTTTTGAATGCCCGGCCAGACCATGCGTCAGCCTTGGCATGGCAGTTGACCGCCGCCGGTTGGCTGCTTGATGGCGGTGAAGCCGGACCGGCTCTGGAACGCTATGAAGAGCTCCTTGAAAAGTCTCCCCTGGCATGGCAACCTCTGATCCATCTCCAGCGGTCGCGGTGCCTCGATAAGTCAGGGAAAGTCGTGGCGGCGAAGGCCCTCCTGGAGCAAGTCACGGATGACCCGTTGGCTTCCAGTCTCCTCAAGGAACAGGCCTTTGTGGTCTGGCTGGGCATCACCGTGCGGGGTATCGAAGTTGAGGAGTTTCAATTCGTCTTGAATCTCTATCGTCGGTCGTTTCCGGCTGGCTTCAACCGCTTGATGGTGGAGAACCTGGCGGGGACATTTGCCGGCTTAAGCGGGGATCCGGTCACAGCGGAAAAAATCTTCACTGTGGTATCGGGCGAGAGCCATCCTGCCACTGCCTATGCCCATGAGCAACTCTCCTTGATTTATCGACAGGAGAAGAACTTTCCCTCCTTGCGCAAGCATGCCCGGAGATGGATTGGCCAAACCCAGCGCGACAATCTGCCCATTCCCAAAGTCGCGATGGAGGACTGTCGACTGTATCAAATTTCGGAGGGAGAGCCCGCCCTCGGCAAGGCACTGCTGGAGACCCTGATGGAGCAGATGGAGACGGGCCAACCCACCCTTCCGGGAATGCTCCTCCTCGCTATCCTGGAGGACCAGTGGGAATCCTACTCAATCCTTCTTGGCCGAAACGGCCTTGCCTTCGCCAGCTGGCTGCAGGACAAGCGCAACCTGTTTTCCAGAAACGAAAGGTGGCTTCCCTACGCGCAGTGCCTCCTTTTCGAGGCAGACCAGCTGGAGTCACTCGGGCGTATCGACTCAGCCGATACACGCCGCATAGAAGTGATCAGGTCGGTCAACCCGGACATGCTCAACGCCAGCAGCCTTCATACGGTCGCTAAAACCGCGGACAAGTATGATTTCCCCGAGGGAGTTCCCCTTCTGGAACAATTCCTCAAGCAGTTTCCAGATGACCAGCTGAGACCGGATGTCCTGTACCGCCTGGCTATGCGCTGGCGCCATTCCGGGCAACGGGAACGTGCAGAGGCGTTGCTGACAGAAGTCCTCACCCAGTGGACGGATGCCTCCATCCATCCGGAAGCCTGCCTCCTTTTGGCTACATGGGCCCTCGACGCGGGGCAACCGTCCCGTGCAACAAGTACCTTGAAGGTCCTGCTCGAAAAAGCTGGATTGCCGCCAGCCTTAACAGCGAGGGCTATGCTTCTGCGGGCGCAAAGCGACTTTCTCATGAACAACCCGGAAAGGGGGCGTCTGGGATGCCAGCGAATTCTTGCCCTCTATCCGGCATTCGGGGACATCACCGCCAGGGCACAAGCCCTGTTAGAGGAAAACATATTAATCGGAGACGTCGATGAGGTCTGAAAAATTGATAGTGGCAGCAACCCTGTTCCTGGCCATCACAGTTGCCGCAGAGGCACTTCAGATCTCGGGGGTAACCAAGGAAGGGATGTCCTTTGCCGGTAACCTGATTTCGACGGCGGAAACTGAATTACTCCTCGAGAGAGAGCGCGGTGCGGCAACCACCCAATTGGGCATTCCCCTCGATTCCATTGCCAGCATTAGCTTGGTGGAGTCAGCCCAGGACCCACTTCTGGCAATGGAAGCGTTTCCGCACCTGCTTGATTTTCTGGATGAGGCTTCAAGAAAGAGGTTGCTGAAGGCCGTGGTTGAATCGGTGGAATTGGGTGATTGGTCATCGGGCTACCATTGGACTTCACAACTCCTCCAGTTGGAGTGGACTAGAGAAACCGAGATGCTCCTTGGTATTTACCGGGCATGGTGCCTTTTTGAAATGGGTCTGTTTGGAGCATCCCACGAGGCCACCCTGAAAATTGCCGAAGAGATCGACCCGATGGAGGCCTCTGCGAGGTTCTGCTGGTTAATGGCACACCTGGCGGTGAAGGCCGGAGAGGTTGCTGAGGCAAGGAAATGGATCAGCCTCCCGACACTGCAGATCCCATCAAGGACAAATGCCCTGGCGATTGAACTGCAATCCCTGCTTATGGAAACAGGCCCCAGCCGGAGGAGAGCCGTCCCATGAACACCACTCTTTATGAACTTCTCCAGCAAGGCGGCTGGGCCATGTTCCCCCTCGGGAGCCTGTCGCTCGCCTTGTTCGCCCTGATACTTTTCACGTGGATACAGACCTCACGCGGCCATTACGGTCTAAGGCCCTCCCGGTGGACCGAGCTCCCCGTGGGCCGCCAACTCCTTGGGCGGGCTTCGGAATTGGAAAGCGAGGCCCGTGGGACCTTCATCGATGAACAAAGTACAATCATCGAGGCCAATACATTGAGATGGATCCAGTACCTTAATGTCATCGCCACCATCGCCCCAATGGTTGGACTGCTGGGAACCGTCAGTGGCATGATCGGGGCCTTCCAGACAATCGCCACCGGAGGAATGGGTAAGCCCGAGTTGTTGGCTGGCGACATCGGAGAAGCCCTCATAACAACGGCTACCGGCCTGACAATCGGTATCCCGGCCATGATATTCTACTTCGTGCTCAGGAACCGGCTCGACTCAAGATTGGAAGAGCTGGTGGACTGGCTGAGCCGGGAACTGGAAACGGCGGAGAAGCCTAGTCAAAATTGAAAGGCTGCCGGACAGCCACCAGGGCGGGTTTACCATTCCGCTTCGGCGGGGCAAAACGCGTTTCCTCCAAAGTCTTCAGCACGCTCAAGGTGAGGTACTTATTATCGCTGGTAAGGACCTTCGGCATATGCACATGGCCTTGGTGGTCAATGTAGTACTTGACGACCACTTTCCCTTTGGGCGCACCCTCTTCCGGAGGATGAACAAGATAGAGCTTCGACTCAAGAATCTGCAACGGTTCGTCGAGCTCCTTGGGATTGCACTCCCCGTATCGGTAGCTGGCAGCATTGGCCTCATATAAGCGCCGCTCCACCGCGTCGGAGACGGAGCCTCCCTGTGGAGCACCAACGAGGCCACGCTTCCAGGCCCTCTGTTCGAGATCATAGAAAGTTACGATGACAGTTATTTTCCCAGGGACCGGTTCTCCCTTCAGGGAAGCCGGTTCGAATTTTGCCTCGAGTATTTTCTCCTCCGCTTTCGACAATAGCCCAAAATGGGTCGCTTCGACTGCCAAAGCATCAAGTATCTGGCCGTTGGGGCCGACCTTTACATGGAATGCGACCCGTGGATTTTCCATCAGGAGATGCCTAAGATCGTTCGGCAAGGTGGTTTCCAGGGGATTGATCAACCTGACCGGCGTGTAGTCTGCAGAAGAAGCCTGCAGATTAGCGATTCCCGCAAACAAAGTAACAGCAGCCAGCAGGACCGAATGTCTGACCGATATCTTCATATCATACACGCTAGCACCAGTTGGTGCCGGTGGCAAATACTATCGACCAGATGGAAAGTCGCCGAATCCTAGGAATCGACGTTCGGGAGGGCATCCACACCAAGCCGATCCCGGAGGGAGTTCGCCTTGAAGGCCCAAAATGGGGCCGAATCCAGCTGGAGGATAATGTCCGTGGCCTCAATGGCCTTCTCCGTTTCACCAGCTTCCCAATGTGAGATGGCGAGATGGTAAGCGGCTTCACCGCGGGTCTGGTCAAGGGCTGAGGAATCACGGGCCACCGCCTCAAGAACTCCCCGTCCCGATTCGGTTTGACCCGCTTGCAGCAGGCTCATGCCCTGCCCCAGAATGGCGCGGGAAACAAGGGTTGCATCGACAAAGACCTTGGCTGATTCCGCGTAGAAGCTGGCTGCTTCCTCAAAGGCTCCTTCATCATAACGGGCATCTGCGACTTGCAACTGGGCTAAAGCGGCCAGTTGATGGTCTCCGTGACTGCCGGCAAATTCCAGTTTTGCATCCGGCGTCGCGGCGAGGCTGAATTCCTCACGGATTGATTCTTCCTTCTTGTCACCGAAATACTGCACCAGCTGGATGCCGATGACGATAGCTGCCCCGATGGCGATACCACCAAAAATACCGGTCCCGTTCTTCTTCCAGAAATCGTTGAAACGCTCCTCGATATCCGCATCGGGTGGGAGCTCGCTGTCCGGATCCAGGTGAGGAGGGAGTTCGGGCTGCTTGGGGTCCTTCTTGTCTTTGCTCATGATTTTGAAAATTGGAAAGTGGAGAGGAAGACGGTTCAAGGCAAAAGGTCAAATCCATTCAATGCCGCCACCAGACAAAAAAAGAGCGGAGCAGGCCCATGAAGGGCCCACCCCGCTGAATGATTTGTGTATGAAGAGAGTAGCTTAGCTGGGGATGTAGATCCAGCTGCCACCAATACCATCGGAGGCGATGAAAATCCACTTGCCGAGGCTGGCCGAGAAAACCCACTGGTTCGGGCCAAGCATGCCGTCGACCACATAGACGAATCCGAGCAGCTCAGTGTCGATGTAACCGGGGACGGAGAGGTAGCCGTTCTTGGCAGAGAAGGTCCAGGCAGCCCAGCTGATGACACCATTGAAGGCACCAACATAGTTGACTGCGGTGAAGAATCCATTGTCCGGCAAGGTGACGACATTATCGGGATTCAGGGCCGGGCTACCGGCGGACGGGCCACTGAGGGTCACCTTGCCACCGGCGCCACGGGTTACAGTCATGCCGGCGTCGGTCACGACCAGATTCTTGTTGGCGGCGTCACCAATGATGGCAACGGCGTCAACCCCGCTGAAGTCGTTGGCGTCAATCAGGACGCTGTCGATGGAGGTGGAGGTGTCACTGGTGATGATGTTGCCGACGAACGCGCTGGTACCGGACTGGACTGCATCCTGGACGATGTTGTTCTCAGGCTTGTTGTCGAATTGAAGCCATTCGGCATAGTCCAGGAAAACGGAGTTCCAGACCTGGTTGGCGCCACCATTGCGGATGCGCAGGGCGCGGCCGCTGCCGGGGGCGTTGGAAACGAAGGTCATGTTGGAGAAAATGCCCAGAGCGGCCGGGGTATTGGTTTCCGGGGAATCGGCACCATCCCATTCACCACCGCTGTCACCGTCACGGCTGGCTCCGAAGAGATCCTGGAAAGCGCTCTGGATAACGACGATGTTCTGTCCGAGACCGCGGTAACCCTGGTCAAGGTCGAGGGTATCGTCCTCGGCATAGGCCAGAACGATGTTCTTCAGATTGGCCGCGCCACCGAAGATTTCGATGCCGTCGTCACCGGAGACGAAGATTTCGATGTTTTCCAGCAAGGTGCCGCTGCCGACACCACCGAGTGTCAGGCCCTGGATTTCATCACCGTCTTCACCTGTCAGTGAGATACCGGTGTGGCGGATGGAAACATACTCCATGGCGCCGGCGCTGTGGCCATCGTTGGTACCGCCGTAGGTCAGGTAGGCAGTCTCCGTCGCAATGTCCAGTCCATGACGGCCAATCGGGTCGAGACCTTCGATCTGGTTGGTCAGGACCAGTTCCGGGTTGGCGACATTGTCAACACCGGTGGCGTCCGCGTTGATGAGCGCGTCCCCGAGGAGAATGATACCGGCCCAGAGGCTGACGTCATTGTGGTCGAGGGCCACCGTCTGCGCCTGCACGGAAGTGAAGACAATCGGGTTGTCGGGCGTACCAACTGCGTTAATGGTGGCACCGGAAGTGACAATGAGGGCACTGGCGGCGGCAGCGGCTTCGTCCTCGGCATAGACCGTGACACCGGGTTCGATGGTCAGGGTAACGCCTGGGGCGACGTAGGTGACCCCGTCGATCAACCATTCAGATCCTGCGGGGAGGGTCGTGTCCTGGGTGATAACGGGACCGAGTTGGGTCTGGGCGGAAGCCAGACTGGCTCCCACGAGGGTGAGTGCTGTTAGGAACAACTTGGTTTTCATTTATATAATCGGTTTGATGTTACGGTTGATTAGAAATTACTCGAAAGTGTAGGAGAGGCTGATGGAGCCGGTGATGCCACGGGTGTAGCTCTCGTAGACAATGTTGTCGCCGTCGGCCACGTCGTAGAACTTCTCGTAGGCCGGATCGAGGAGGTTCTCGAGTCCGATCTTCAGCTTCATGTTGCCGTTCAGACGCTGCGTGTAATAAAGGTTCAGGCTGCCCCGGGATTTCTCGAAAACATTGCCCAGCCCGGAATTGTTGGGATTGACCACGGAGAGACGTTCACCGGTAAAGTTGTAGGAGAGATTCAGATACGTTCCCCAGTTATCATTGTCGTAGGACAGGTCGAAATTCACGAGCACCGGTGACTGACCCACCAACTGTCGGGTGCCTTCCGAGCTAAAGAAGAGTTGCTCGTCCGCGGGGACAGATACTTCGGACTCAATCAGCGAAAGGTTGCCCCCGACACTGAAGTTGGAAAACCGCTCGGAAAGGCGCCCCAAGCCATAGCGGGCCTCAAACTCAAGCCCGTAGACCGTCGCCTCGTCCACATTTTGGGGGACAATGTTGCCCCGCTGGAACGGCTGGATGTCGTTGTTGTCAATAACACCGTCTCCATTGGTGTCGGCGCCTCCAAAGAAGAGGACCTCGATGGGGTCCTTCATCTGCTTGTAAAAGGCGGAAACAGCCACCATTTCAAGGCCCTCGATGAACCACTCCCAGCGGACATCGAAATTGTCGATAACCGTACGTGTCAGGTCAGGGTTCCCCTGGAAACGGTCACCAGTAAAAGAGTCGACAATGACCACCGGGGAAAGCTCCTTGAAGGTCGGCTTGGCGATGGTCCGTCCGTAGGCCAGACGCAGGTTTTGCCTCTCATTGATGGCGTAGACAAGACTGAGGGCGGGCAGGAAGTCTTTTTCCTCAAAGCCACCTTCCCGGTTGTCGACGCCCTGCTGCTCGAGAATTTGGAGCACGTTCATCGCGTTGGTCTCGTAGCGGACCCCGGTGATCATGCGCCACTTCTCGGCAATGGCAAAGTCGCCCATCAGGTAGAGGGCTTCCACGGAGCCATCGGCGATGTAATTGTTTCCCTCGATGCCCCGCTCAATGAAATGGCGCCCCTCGAGGGCGGGAATAAGATTATAGGTATCAATTTCGCCATCCCCGTTCCGGTCGATGGGTATTACCTTTTCGAAGTCAAAGCCGAGATAGGGGTCCGTGTAAATACCCTCGACCAGGGCAGTATCCGGCTGGCCCTGCCAGGTCAGGGGAGAAACCGAATAGGTAATCTCGTTGTAGTCGCGATTGGCATCGGACATCAGGGCACCCCACTTGATCTTGGACTTCTCAAGAACCGGCAGGGAGAAATCCACCTTGTATTCCTCGTTGTCCTCCACCATGTCACGATAGCGGCGCACCGGCGGATCGAGGTCGGAGGTATTGACCCGGCGGTATCGCTGTTCTTCATAATCCCATGCGGTAAAGAGCGTCCTGTAGTCCGGCTGGTCCTGGGTGCTTTCCGTCTGGGAAGCCTGCCACTTGACTTCGAGATCATTGAGACTGTTCAGAAGGTGGCGGCCATGGATCTGTCCCGAGGTCATGCCCCGCTCCGTGTAGAGGATGGACACAGCCTCAAAGAGTGTATCCCCGCTGAGGGAAGAATTAAATCCGTCTCCAACACCGTGTTTCACTTCATCCTCCGCCGATTGATTGTGGAACATGGTAAACGAGAGCTCGTGGTTCGTCCCCGCGAGAAAGGCCAGCTTTGCGAAGGCTCCCCAGTTGACGCTGGCTATCGACCGGGTAACCCCAAAAGGGACGTCGCCTCCATATGGATCATCGAGGACGCCCCAGTATTCACGATACCATCGCAATCGGCCGAGAACTTCCGGATCGGTGGTGTAGACCTGGGCACTGTCCTTGAAGGAATCCGGGGTTTGCCAACGGGCCTCAATGCCGTTGCGGTAATGATGATAGTCACGATCCCAGGTCAGGCTGGCCGTGTAACCGAATTTACGGTCATTCTTGAAGACCAGGGTATCGCCAATCGATCCGTTGAATGAGTATGCGGGGCCGGCCTCTGCCTTTATCGGATAAAAACGGCGGGTGAACTCCCTCGTGACAGAGCCGATTTTCTCCGCAACGCTGAGGTCACCAGCGATGGCAGCCCCAACCGCCGTTGAAGTGGCACGTCCCGAAAGGACGGGGATCTCGTCCGAGGGCACCTGTGTCCGGGGGCGGTCGTTGACCCCATCAGCCGTCCAGTTCACCCCTTCCGCACTGCGGTAAATGAATTCACCGGTGGTCTGGCTGTTGATCGAGAGGGAAGCCCCGGTCTTGAGGAAGAAGTGATCCGGGAAGGACTTGGTCTGGATATTGACCGAACCACCGGAAAAGGAACCGGGCTGGTCCGGGGTAAAGGACTTTGACGTGGAGATGGACTCCAGAAGGTCGCTGGGAAACTGGTCCATCTGCACGGCCTGACGATCCGGATCGGCACTGGGAATGCTGGCCCCGTTGAGGAGCGTGTTGGAGTAGCGATCCCCCAACCCGCGGATGTAGACATACTTGCCATCCACCACCGAAGCACCGGTTACCTTGGACATGGCCTCTGCCGCATCGCCCAACCCGAGACGGGAAAAGGCCTCCCCGCCAATGGCATCACCAATGGAAATGGAGCGCTGGCGGGACTTCAAAAGCGTGGCCTCCGTACTTTGAATGACTTCCGCCGTCACCTCGAACGCTGCCAGCTCAAAGATATCGGTTCCGTCCTCTGCGGTTGTCACTTCCGGAGTGACTGTCTTGGCCTTCTCGTCCTCTCGACGCGGTAGAGGAATGTCCAGTCGCGTGACTTCCCCTCCTGTGACCCGGACGCCCTTGACATCCTGAGGCTCGTAGCCGCCTTTGAATACACGAACCGTGTAGGTGCCAGTGAATACGTCACTGAACCGGTAGGAACCGTTCAGATCCGTGCGTTCATAGAAGGTCGGGTCCTCAAGCAATGCAATGCTTGCCCCGGTGATGACTTCACCGGTTGCGGCATCGACAACCTGCCCGCTGATGCGGCCAAGGCCACTATCTCCTTCCTGCGCCTGCATAGTGACTGCTGCCCCAAGGACACCAGCATAGAAAAAAGCCAATAATCGTCTCTTCATAACAATCATTCGCAGGTGACCGTTTGCCCGAATTTTCCTCCGGCAACCCCTTTCCAACAGGGAAACGGTATTATCACACCAGCGTAACGCCGGCTTAACATTGTCACCTTACCGTGACCTCCAGCAGCCTCTGGCTGCCTTCCGGACTGCAGCGGAATCTAGAAGTCAGCCCGTCGGCGAATGACCGATGGCAGGTGGCGCAGGATGCTCATGATAATCCGCCAGTAGGCCGGGACATAAAGCCGTCCCCGTTTGCCCTTGTTGACCGCATTGACGATGCGGCGGGCGACCGGTTCCGGCTTGGCAAAGAAAAGGCCCCATTGCAGATGGGCAACCATCGGTGTGCGGACCGGCCCCGGCCGTATGTCGAGCACCTTGATGGAGGTACCGGCAAAGCGGGCATCCATCCCCTCCATGAGGGCGGAAAGACCGGCTTTGCTGGACCCGTAGACGTAATTGCTTCCCCGGCCAATGTCACCCGCGACACTGGACAGAGCAGCCAGGCAACCGGTACCTTGTTCCTCGAGCCGGTTGGCGGCCCGCATCAGCAACTCCGCTGGAACGGTAAAATTGGTCCGCAACACCGACTGGACCTTCTCCGGCGCTTCCTCCATTTCCTGGTTTTTCGGAAGGACACCGGCGGCCAGATAGAAGCAATCGACAACCCCGAGGGAAGCAAAGCCCCGCTTGATAATCGCTTCGCAGCCAGCCGGCTCGGAAATATCGAGGACTTCAGTACCAACAACCTCTCCGCCCAATTCCTTGAAGCGGGAAGCGGTTTCCTGGAGTCCCTCAGGATTGCGGGCAACCAGATAAGCACGCGCGCCAGAGGGAGCCCACAAGTCCAGACAGGAGCGGGCAATTCCGGAATTCGCACCAAGGAGAAAAATGTTGATTGCACCCATATTGATCAACCGTTTGCGTGACTAAAGTGCCTCCAGCACACCACGACGAACAAAAATTGAAGGAAATTCTCATTAGCATGGAATCCCCACTGAAAATTCTGGTCATCGGCTCCGGTGGCCGCGAGCACTCGCTCCTGAAAGCTTGCTTGAAGAGTCCCATGGTTGAAAGAGCATGGGCTGCTCCCGGCAACGGCGGCATGGCCGTGGAGGCCGAATGCCACCCGCTCAATGTCGAAGACCCCGAAGCCTGCGTGGACCTCGCCCGGGAGCTCGGTGCCAATTTCGCCATCGTTGGTCCGGAAGTACCGTTGGCCCTCGGCGCTGCAGATGCCCTGCGCGAGGCGGGTATTGCCACTTATGGCCCCGGAGCGGACGGTGCGGTTCTCGAGTCCAGCAAGGCCGCCTGCAAAGCCTTTTTCGCCAAGTATGACATTCCCACCGCGGCATGGGATACCTTCACCGAAGTTGAACCTGCCCTGGAATACCTTACGACCTGCAGCCTGCCAGTAGTCGTCAAGGCCAGCGGGTTGGCCGCCGGGAAAGGGGTCCTCATCTGTGAGACCCAGGAAGAAGCCGAAGCAGCGGTACGTGGCATGCTTGAGGGTGGCCAATTCGGGGAGAGCGGCCAGCAGGTGGTCATTGAGGAATTCCTGACGGGCCAGGAGGCCTCGATCATGGTTCTGGTATCCGGCAAGGAGTATGTCTGCCTCTCCCCCAGCCAGGACCACAAGCGGGTTGGCGAGGGCGACACGGGACTCAACACCGGAGGCATGGGTGCTTATGCACCGGCCGCGGTGGTTGATGAAGCGGTCATGGCCAAGGTGCGGGAATCCGTCATCGAGCCAACGCTGGACGGCTTTGAGGCCGAAGGGATTGACTTCCGGGGGACCCTTTTTGTCGGCCTGATGATCAATGATTCCGGTGAACCCAAGGTCCTCGAGTACAATGTTCGCTTTGGCGACCCAGAGTGCCAGGTGCTTTTGCCTCTCTGCGAAACGGATCCGGTCAGCCTGATGTGGGATTGCGCCAATGGCGCCCTAAAGCCGGCGGAGGTAAAATTCCACAATGAAGCGGCCATCAATGTGGTTGTCGCGGCAAAGGGCTACCCGGGGTCCTATCCCAAGGGAGACCTCATCAAGCTGCCGGATGAACTCCCCGAGGGCGTGGATATCGTCCATGCCGGGACCAAGCTCGATGAGGACGGTAACCTTCGCGCGAGCGGTGGACGGGTCCTCAGCGTGGTCGCCATGGCCGCCAGCCTTGAGGAAGCGGCGGCAAAGGCCTACGCTGTCTGCGATGCCATTGAATGGGAAAACAAGTATTTCCGGCGTGACATCGGGCACCGGCAACTGAAATCCTGAGCTATTTATATCAACAATGAAGAGCGCGTACGAACTGGCAATGGAGCGTCTGGAGAAGGAGGATCCGCAAGGGTCTGTCTCCCTGACGGATGAGCAAAAAGCGGAACTGGATGCGATTGAGAAAAAATACCAGGCCCGGATCGCGGAAAAGGAGATTTTCCTGAAGAAGCAGCTCACGGAAGCCCGTCTGCAAGGCGACGGCCAGGCGCTTGAACAACTGGAGACACAATTGCGCAACGAGCGTCAGCGTCTCGAGGAAGAAAAGGAAGCAGCCAAGGAGAAAGTTCGCCAGGCATGAGGACCTATCTGGAGCTTCTTCAGCATGTCCTCGAGAACGGTCTGGAGAGGGAGGACCGTACGGGCGTCGGGACCCTTTCCTGCTTTGGAGCACAAAGCCGTTACGACCTCGGGGAAGGATTCCCCCTTGTCACGACCAAGAAACTGTACCTGCGGGCCATCATTCATGAGCTCCTGTGGTTTCTCAAAGGGGACACCAACATCAAGTACCTCAATGAGAACCGGGTCACCATCTGGGATGAATGGGCAGACCCCCAAGGCAACCTTGGCCGCGTCTATGGTGCTCAATGGACCGACTGGCGCAAGCCGGACGGGGGCAGTGTCAACCAGATCGAAACGGTCATCAAGGCCATCAAGGCCAATCCGGCCAGCCGGCGGCATATTGTCTGCGCTTGGAATCCCGGGGAGCTGGAACAGATGGCCCTGCCCCCCTGCCATGCCTTTTTCCAGTTCTATGTGAATGAAAAGAAGGGTACCCTTTCCTGCCAGCTCTACCAGCGCAGCGCCGATCTCTTCCTCGGCGTTCCCTTCAACATCGCCTCCTACGCTCTATTGACGATGATGGTGGCCCAGGTGTGCGATCTCAAGCCAGGCGAATTTGTCCACACCTTCGGGGACCTGCACATCTACAAGAATCATATCGAACAGGTGAAACTGCAATTGTCCCGGGAACCACGGCCGCTGCCGGTCATGCTCATCAATCCGGAAAGGAAGAATATCACCGACTTCGTATTCGAGGATTTCCAGCTGGAGGGCTACAACCCCCACCCGACCATCAAGGCCCCCATCGCAGTCTAATCTTATTCTTAGCCTTAATCTTAATCTCAATCTCCCCCCATGCCCTCGCCCGCCAACCGTCCCTGGAAAGCCATTGCCGCCATGTCGGAGAACCGGGTCATCGGTGCTGACAACAAGATCCCCTGGCACCTTCCGGAGGACTTCAAATGGGTCAAGGCTTGCACCCAGGGAAAGGCCATCGCCATGGGGCGCAAGACCTTCGAATCGATGGGACGCCCGCTTCCCAATCGCGAGAATATCGTTATCTCACGGTCGGTGACGGAAATCCCAGGATGCGTTGTCCTGCCCTCCCTTCAAGCCCTCGAGGCCTATGAAACAGATCGGGAAATCTGGATTTTCGGCGGGGCCCAGATCTATGCCGCCGCCCTCGAGCGGATTGGCGAGCTCTACCTCACCGTGGTCAAGGGAACCTATGAGGGCGATGCCTTCTTCCCTCCCTTCGAGGACCAGTTTGGCGAACCGGAAACCATCCGCGAAACGCCCGAATTCAGGATCCTCAAATACACCCACAAGCCCTGATCAGACTTCGTTGGTTTCCCTTTAAAGCGCAGCCAGATCGATCTCGGGGAAAATCAGCCGTTCCGGATCGAGGCACTCGACCGGCCAAGGGCAATGGCCGTTGCCCATCGCTTCAAGAACACAATCAGGGCGATTGCAGTCCTTGCTCAGGTGCCCCAGCAGGACACGCCGCCAGCGGGGCTTTTCTACCGAGCAAAGAAAACGGAAGGCAGCCTCGTTGGAGAGGTGTCCATGACGGCCAGTGATGCGCTGCTTGACCGAGTATGGGCGCTTGTTGTCCTGCTCAAGGAGTGCAGCGTCGTGGTTTGCCTCAAGCACCAGGAGCTGGACGTCGCGCACCATGTCGGCCAGGGCCGGCGGAGCATGACCGAGGTCTGTAATCCAAGCGAGGCTTCCATGCGGGGAAAACAGGTCGTCTCCACCGGTCCGGAAAGTGAAGCCGACCGGTTCCATGGCATCGTGTGGCAGGAGCATGCTCTGGACGGTCAAGTCCTTGTAGGCGAAGGTCGTTCCGGTTTCGAATATCTTCCAGCTGATGTCCCGGTTCAACTTGCTCTGGGCCACCTGGGCTGTCGCGTAATTGGCAAAAAACTGCAGGTGCCGGTGCTTGGCCAGACCGCGCAGGCCGGCTGTGTGGTCACTGTGCTCGTGGGTCAGGAAGACGGCATCGATGCTTTCGATCGGCTTGCCGATTTCCTTCAGGAGTTCCTCCAGTCGCCGCCCGCTGAAACCGGCATCCAGCAGGATCCGGGTCTGTGAGCTCTCGATGAGGGCACAATTGCCCGAACTGCTGGTTCCGAGAATGCGGAAGCGAAGACCCATGGAAACTTTTTCACGCAGTCAACTCGCGGTGTCACGCAAATTCACCCGAAAACTGGCACTTCCTCTAAAATGCCCCATATTGCTGCATGTGAAAGTGACATTCGGATGCCAAATCGAAACTTGAAGCAACCGGATCAAGGACCTAGCTTCCCTAACTCATACTATCATCGTGAACGCTGAATACAGACAATCGCTGCCGGACACCCAGAACCGGGACGCCACCGAGATTCTCGGGGCCAACGTCCCGATCATGCAGGTGGGCATCTCCAATTTCCGCATCCCCCTTCGCTTCATGACTGCCAAGGGCGAACCCCTCGCCCTCGAAGCCTCCGTCACGGGAACGGTCTCCCTGTCCGCGGACAAAAAAGGGATCAACATGTCCCGCATCATGCGAGTCTTCTACGAGTTCAAGGACCGTGTTTTTACCCCCGAATTGCTGGAGGAAATCCTTCTCGCCTACAAGGAACGAATTGGTTCCAGCCGGGCCAGGCTGAAACTCGGTTTCAGCTACCCCATCATCAAGAAGAGCCTCCGCAGTGAAATGGAGGGATACCAGTACTACGAATGTGCCTATGAAGGGGAAATCGACGACCTCGGACGGTTCCGGAAGGTGATCCATTTTGACTTTGTCTACAGTTCCGCCTGCCCTTGTGCTTCCGATCTTTCCGAGCATGCTCGCGAAACCCGTGGCCAGTACGCCATTGCCCATTCCCAGCGCAGCAAGGCCCGTCTCAGTATCGAGGTCCGAAAAGGCAAGACGCTCACGGTCGAGGACCTGCAAGCCATGTGTGACAGAGCCCTCCTGACGGAGACCCAGGTCATGGTGCGCCGGGAAGACGAGCAGGCCTTTGCCGAGCTAAATGGAGATCAAACGAAATTCGTCGAGGATGCCGCCCGACTCCTCTATGAGGCGCTGGATGCGGATCCGCGGATATTCGATTTCCAGGTGGCCTGTGCCCATCTTGAGTCCCTTCACAACCACGACGCGGTTGCCGTTATCAACAAGGGCGTCGACCGGGGCTTCTCCGGACACATCGACGATTTTCGCAGCTTGATTTGCTAAAATCCCCGGAAAGGGAATATTCTGCGTTCTGGATTCTCCACCTGATGGATGAAGACGAATAAACGCACTTTCCTTATTTGTACGGCGACCCTCGCAGGATTGCTCCTGATGGTCCCCCGCATCATCGCAGATTCAGAACATAGTCCCATGAAAGAAACGGAAAAGGCACCCGAATCGATAGACCAGCCGGACAAACTCGACTCCAGCGACTGGAAGGAGAAGTTGACTCCGGAACAGTACCATATCCTGCGCAATGCCGGAACAGAGCGACCCAATGGCGCCGTCTATGACCAGTTCAAAAAGCAGGGCGCTGGAACCTACTACTGTGCCGGCTGTGGGACAAAGTTGTTTTCCTCCGAGCACAAGTTTGATTCCCGTTGCGGTTGGCCCTCCTTCTGGGACCCGGCGGCCATCGACAGTGTCAAGCTCCGCGTGGATGACAGTCTTGGCATGCGCCGGGTGGAAGTTGTCTGCGCCAACTGCGAAGGGCACCTGGGACATGTCTTCGAGGGCGAGGGATTCAATACCCCGACCGACCAGCGCTACTGCATCAATGGGACCGTCCTCGTCTTCGTCCCTGAAGACAAGGACTAGATATCCCGCGCCGCCCAGCGAGCTGCATTGTAGATGACCTTCTGCACCTGCGGGTGGTGGTATATGGGATAGGTTTCATGCCCCGGGCGAAAGTAGAAGATCCGCCCCTTGCCGCGCGTCCAGCAATTGCCGCTGCGGAAGACTTCACCTCCCTCGAACCAGGAAACAAAGACCTGCTCCTCCGGGGCGGGAATATCGAAGGGCTCGCCGTACATTTCTGTATTCACTAGTTCGATACAGTCATCAATCCCGGCGGCAATCGGATGACCAGGGTTGGCCACCCAGATCCTTTCCTTTTTCCCGTCCTCCCGCCAACGCAGGGTACATTCCGTCCCCATAAGCGAAATGAAGATTTTCGAGAAGTGGCCCGAATGGAGGACAATCAGTCCCATGCCCTCAAGGACCCGTTGCCTGACCCGCTCCACGATAACATCATCCACCTCGTGATGCGCCCGGTGTCCCCACCAGAGGAGAACATCGGTCCGGTCAAGCACCTCCTGCTGCAGCCCGTGCTCAGCCAGGTCCATTGTGGCCGTGTTGACGGACAGCCGGTGATCGGGGTCGTGACTTCGAAGTCCCTCAGCGATGGCATTATGGATACCGCCGGGATAGACTTCCTGTACCCGCGAATCGTCCTTCTCATGAAGGTATTCGTTCCAGACCAGTGTGCGTATCATGTCCGGTGCTTCATGATTAGCTTCTGCACACTGTCAAGGGATTGCGTGTTGAAGACATCCCCTGCCGTCAGGCCCGCTTTCCGGGCCGCCTGTACACCGCAGCGCAGATACTCGAGATGGTCCGTGTCGTGGGCGTCGGGGGTGATGACACAAGGAACCCCTGCCTCAGCAGCCTGACGCCAGTAGCGCCAGTCCATGTCCATACGCCAGGGATTGGCGTTGAGTTCGATCATGACCTTGTTGGCGGCGGCCGCCTCAATCACTTGCCGGTGATTGACGGCATAACCTTCACGGCGCAGCAACAGGCGACCGGTAAGGTGTCCGAGCATCTTCAGGCAGCCAGTATCGGTCTCGATGGCCCGAATAATCCGCCGTGTCATCTCCTCCTCACTCATACCGCTCATTGAGCCATGGACGGAGAGCACACAGTAATCGAGCTTGGTGGTGATTGACTTCTCGAAGTCGAGGGAACCATCCTTGAGAATATCAACTTCGGAACCAGCAAAGAGGTGGGCCTTCTCACCTGCTTCCTCATTGAGGACCCGGATCTGTTTGATTTGTTTGAGGAGACGTTCCTCATCAAGTCCGTTAGCCTGAAAACTGGCCTTGGAGTGGTCGGCGATGCCAATGTAGTCCAGTCCCAGGTCCTTTGCAGCCCGGGCCATTTCCTCAAGCGTGTTGTGTCCGTCCGAAGCCCGGGTGTGGTTGTGAAAGGTGCCAGTCAGGTCCACATACTCAAGGAGCTCAGGCAAGGAATTCGACTCAGCCAATTCCAACTCGTCCAGACCTTCCCGCATTTCCGGAGTTATGTAGTCCAGCCCGAGGGCCTTGAAGAGATCCGCCTCCTCCTTGATCCCGGTGCGTGCCAGCGGCCGATCGTAGGGGCGACTGCCCTCGGGTTCCTCCTCGTCCTTGTTGAAAATCCCCCACTCGGAAAGGGAAAGTCCCTGACTGAGGGCCCGCTGGCGCATCTTGACGTTGTGGTCCTTGGACCCGGTAAAGTGATGCAGGGCAAAGACAAAGCGGTCATCGGGAACCACCCTCAGGTCGGCCTGCAAACCGCCATCAAAACGGACCGATGATTTTGTCTCCCCGTGGGCCGTCACCTCCACCACATTTGGTTGCCGGATGAACCAGTCCATGATCGGACCCGGCTTGGAGGACCCGACAATGAAGTCGAGGTCACCCACCGTTTCCCGGCTGCGACGAAAACTGCCCGCAACTTCCGCCCGCTCCACCTCGGGCAATGATCGCAGGCCCTCCAGAAGCGGCAAAGCTGTCTCACGCACATCCCACCAGAGGTGCCGCTGGCCATAAGCAATTCGATTAGCGATTCCACTGAGGATATTTTCTGCCGATTTCTTTCCAAAACCGGGCAACTCGGCGATGGCACCCGATTCACAGGCGGCCTGGAGCTCATCAATGGTTTCAATGCCGAGCGACTCATGCACCTTGCGGATCTTCTTCGGTCCGAATCCGGGTATTTCCAGCATCTCAATGAGCCCGTCCGGAATGGATTCGCGCAGGTTGTCATAAAAGGGAAGTTCCCCGCTTTCCCGCAGGGTGATGATCTTTTCGGTTAATGCTTTCCCGATTCCCTTGACCTCTCCCAGGCGCTCTTCCGCGATCAAGGTGTCCAGATCCTCCTCGAGGCTTTCCAAGGCACGGGCGCCCGATTGGTAAGCCCGGACCTTGAACGGGTTTTCCCCGGTCAATTCAAGCAGGGTACCAATCTCCTCCAGGCGTGAGACAATGTCACGAATTTCCATGGCTCCAATAATGACCACATTTCGGCCATCGGCAAGGGCAGGCTTTAATCAAGCTCCCGTTGACGGCGCCAGGCAGAAAGGATGTCCTTCAGGAAGGCCCCGCATCCGGGCG
Source organism: Puniceicoccaceae bacterium (assembly GCA_040830765.1). Taxonomy (GTDB): domain Bacteria; phylum Verrucomicrobiota; class Verrucomicrobiia; order Opitutales; family Oceanipulchritudinaceae; genus Oceanipulchritudo. The sequence goes on from JBFOMH010000009.1 coordinate 76,164, forward strand.
GGACATGGCCGCGATCATGGTTTTCAGCGGCAATTGCAAAGGCGGTTCGCCACTGGGTTCGCAAGGTCCGGGTAGCGCAACGGAGGCTGTTGCGCGGATCGTAGATATGGGTCTCTTCAGAGGTCAGGCCGTTCAATTCAATGACGCTCAGGTTCTTTCCGGCCAGCAGTGATGCCTCGTCTGGAACCTTAATATCAAAACGGCCGAAGTAGAAACCTTCATAGGACTGGGCGATGGCCTCCACCCGCGCGCTCAAGGCATCCGTGATGAAGTGCTGTCCATCGAGGAAAAGCGAGCCACGGGCATGGGTCCCCAGTTGGCCCAATCGGAAAACCTTGCCTTCAGGAAGGACCGTGTCGAGTTCCTCATCAAAACGGGCAAGGAAGACATCCAGCAAGGCAACAGCCCGTGGATGGGCATGGATAAGGTCCTCGATAGAATCTTCGCCATTCCCCGTAACGGTCAGCTGATCCTTGATCGTGATGGAGGTGACCCGGCCACGGACTTCCGACGGAAACCGGACGTAGAAAATACCGTACTCTGGACCGGGAACATAGGCTTGTAGGATCGCCGGGGCTGCCGTTTTCGACAGCCAATCCCAGGCCTCCGTGTCATTCAGGATGATGCTGACGCCGTCACCTCGTTGCCCTTCATCCGGCTTCAGGACAACAGGATAGTCAAGTGCCAGCTCCTCCATGGCACGGTCGAAAGCCTGCCGGCGTTCCTCCTCGCTTCCGGACTCGATACGGCGCCATTTAGGAATGGCTTCCCCCGCAGCGGAGAGACCCTCGAGAATGCTGCTCTTGCTTTCTCCGAGGAATCCCCCGTGTGGCATACTGGGATTGACCACCGTAAACAGGGTCGGTCGCCGGTAGCGGACAAACCCAAGATAGAGGATATAGGGAATCACCAGGGCGTAGACCTGCCACCAGGGCCAGAATTCCCAGCGGGTCGCCCGAAGCCATTTCCCCTTGAGACGCCGGCGTCCTTTCCACGTGAGGAGTGGCATGCCGTAATGAAATATTAAGTACAGAAGAAGGCCAGTGGCAAGGAGAGCGGGTATGACCAGAGCCTCAAAGACTTCATATAATTCCAGCAGCTCCCTGCCGATGATGAAGCTGAGTCCGACAAGCAGCGGCGTCCACAGGGCGGCCGCAAAGGCAAAGACCCCCAGGAACCTGAGGAAGGGGGCATGGAGGGCACCGGCAGCGAAGTAAGTCGCCGTTCGAGTCCCCGGAATGAACCGGGTTGCCAGGATGAGCCAGACACCGTGGCGCTGGAACATATGCTGGGCATGCAGGACAGCCTTCCTGGAGATAAACCAGCGGGCCCAGCGGTGCTCAAGGAGGGGACGCCCAAAGTGAAAGCCGAGCCAATAAATGAGGAGGTCCCCGAGGAATATCCCGAGGAAACTGGCCATGACTGCCGAAGCGAAAGCCAGTTGGCCCGATGCGGCCAGCAACCCGGCACTGATGCAAGCCAGGTCCTCGGAAACAAGTGTTCCCAAGGCAATGCCCAGCATTGTTAACAGTTCCGCCTGGATCGATTCCATTGAACCGCCTCCCGGTTCAGCGGCCATGGCCAATGCCGCGGTGCTCAAAAAGGTCACCAGCAACAGCAAGGGCTCACGTTTATTCCGCATATGGTGGCTCGCGGTGATGGGTTATCTCGACCGGCTCCCTGTACCCCTGCCCTTCGGGTTCCCGGGCACGATAGGTAAACCGGATAGTCCCAGTGCTGATGAGGAGCTCGATCTGGCTCAGGGTCCTGGCATCGGGACGATCCATGGTCAGGCCATGGGACGGCTTCCCGGGATGGGTACGACGCATAAGTCCGGCCATGTCCAAAGGTGTTCCGCCAGCGGCATGAAATTGCTCATTCCACCACTGCCGCCTCCATGCGGTGATTGCTTCCGGCTGATGGGATGAAGTGGTCCAAAAGTCATTTGAGGGATTAATTCGATGCATTTGCTTCCCATCCCACTCAATGCCGAGAACCGCCTCCGGATCCAGAATGAAGAGGAAAAAAGGCGCGTAACTACTGAAATCTTCTTCCTCCAACCAAACAGCCGCTTCCTGTGCAGCCATTGACGCCACCTTTAAAACAAGTTCTCCGCGGCTTCGGTATGAATCAGAGGGATCCATCGCGGAACCTGGGTAGTTATTCAGCAAGGCCACGGCAAAGCCACGGGTGGAGGCCGCAAACCAGGTCCCCCCACCCTGAGGATCGCACGCATAAATCAGGGGAACCGGATCAGCCGGGTGCAAGCGCGGGTCTTCAGCCAGCGGCCGGGAGCGCTGTTCATCGCGGTTGAAGCAGATCAGGAATCCCGCTTCGGCCTCTCCCCAAGCCAGAGTGCACATCCTTCAAGCACCCTTCTTTTCCAGATAATGAATCGTCGAAGGGGCAACGCCAAAGCCTTCCGGAAAGTCGCGGACCCCAAACCGGGTCGCGATGGAAACAACAAGGGCATAGTGATGAATGCTGTGGCTGAGAAGGAACTGCAGCTCGCGACGCAATGTAGTCTGGCTCCATGTGGAATCCCCACCATCGTCCATCCGTATCTTCAGGGGACTGTCCAGTACGCTTGTTCGCATCGATTCAAGCTTATCCACCAATTCCTGCAAAACGCCAATGGCTGCTTCTCGATCCACCTCAATCGCCTCATCCCGCTGGCGGTCATCGTAGTCGACCTTCCCGGTTGGCTGCCCGCTGACGAAAGCCAGGTAATGGTCCAGGTTATGCCGCAGATGGCCGCCGATGGAACTGTTGAAAAGTTCCGGACACTTTCGGGAATAGAGCTCGGCCGGGAGTTTCTGCAGAAATTCGATGCCCTGCCCGAGGCAAGCCAGGTTGGCGTCAATTAAGGTGTTCATTGGCGGGTATGAGGGAACAGTTAAGCGATCCATTCCCATGAAATCAACCTTCGAAGCTTCCACCATACCCCCTTGCCATTTGCCGCAATTGCAATTTTATTCCCCCTTTTCAAGACAATGCCCGAAAATCCATTTGATAGTGTTGAGGCGGCCATCGATGACATCGCCGCCGGGAAACTGGTTATCGTGGTCGATGACGAGGATCGTGAAAATGAGGGTGACCTCATCATGGCTGCCTCCAAAGCGACCCCGGAGACCGTAAACATGATGATCCGCCATGGACGTGGACTCATTTGTGTTCCCACAGTGGAGCACCAGCTGAAACGCCTTGGCCTCAATCCGATGGTTGCCAACAACCGGGAGAGCCACCGCACGGACTTCACCGTCTCGGTCGATGCTGCGGAAGGAGTGACCACCGGGATCAGCGCCGCCGACCGCTGCGAGGCAATTCGGGTTATTGCTGATCCGGATTCAACCGCTGACCTGCTCGTCCAACCGGGTCATGTCTTTCCCCTGCGCTCGCGTCCCGGAGGTGTTCTTCAACGGGCCGGTCACACGGAAGCTGCCGTCGACCTCGCGGTCCTTGCCGGCCTGCCCCCGGCTGGCGTCCTTTGTGAAATCCTTAATGAGGACGGTTCCATGGCCCGGCTGCCACAGCTCATTGAGTACCGCCAGGAATTCAATTTGAAGCTGATTTCCATCAAGCAACTCATTGAATACCGCCACAACCGGGAGAAGCTTGTTGACCAAATCCTCAGCCAGCCGTTCAGCAATGCCTATGGGGACTGGACCCTCCACCTCTTTCGCTCCTTGACGGACCATCGCATCCACTTCGCCCTCACCATGGGTGACCTTGATGACCAGCCCACCCTTGTCCGGGTCCAGTCCGAGAATATCCTCAGCGATGTCTTTGACAGCCACTCACCGGGCCAGAATCGCACCATCGATGTCGCCCTCAAGCATATCGCAAGGGAGGGCAAAGGCGCATTCGTCTATATGACGCATTCCTGTTCCGGCCTGCAGGTACCTCAGGAAACCGGTGCAGACTCCGACTCCTGCAGCCTGGAGCCCATCAGCATGGACTTCCGCGGCTACGGTCTCGGAGCCCAGATCCTCTATGCCCTCGGCCTCCGCAGTATCCGCCTTCTCTCCTCTTCACAGCGCCGTCACGTCGCTCTCGACGGCTACGGACTCCATATCGATTCCTTCGTCACGCCTGAGGATTGACCGTTTATCCGGTTTATTGACCAGTTAACCTTCAAAACTGAAAAAATCCGATTCCTCAGTTGACGAATTACCAAAATTCAAGATGATATTACTCGAATCAGTTAATGATTCATACATTTTTGGGGTATTAGTATAAGAGCTGGAACCGCGGTCCGTAAGGGCCGCGGTTTTTTTATCCGCCTAACGATGCCCTGGCGGCCTGCTCATCAGCCTGCTCGACAGCGAATTTTTCTTGTCTGCCCGGGATATTAGAGGTTCATTGGGCCGCGAACCAATTTATAAGAACCACGAACCGAGGAAAATTGATGAGCGACCAGCAACCAGGAATTGGGACCCTTGCCGTCCATGCGGGACAAGAACCGGATCCGGCCACCGGCAGCCGGGCGGTCCCTATCTACCAGACCACCAGCTACACCTTCCGGGACACGGAACACGCGGCGAACCTCTTTGCGCTCAAGGAGTTGGGGTACATCTACACGCGGATCATGAATCCGACCACAGATGTGGTCGAAAAACGGGTTGCCGCCCTTGAGGGAGGAACCGCGGGACTGGCCCATGCCAGTGGAAGTGCCGCCGTGACCAACGCCATCCTCAACCTCGCCGGCGCGGGGGACCACATCGTCTCTGTTTCGCAACTCTATGGAGGGACCTACAACCTGTTTCATTACACCCTTCCCAAGCTCGGCATTGAAGTAAGTTTTGTCGATGGCGAGGATCCGGAGTCCTTCAAGGCGGCGATCCGGCCAAATACCAAGGCCTTTTTTGGCGAATCGCAGGGAAATCCGCGCCTCAATGTTTTCCCTATCGAGGAAGTTGCCGCCATTGGAAACGCCGAGGGAATCCCGCTAATCATCGATAATACCGCCCTGACCCCTGCCGTCTGCCGTCCCTTTGACTTCGGCGCCAATGTGGTTGTCCACAGTCTGACCAAGTTCATTGGTGGCCATGGCACCAGCATCGGGGGCATTGTCGTCGATGGCGGTAATTTCAACTGGGGGAGCGGCCGGTTCCCGGGTTTTACTCAACCGGATCCAAGTTACCACGGACTTGTCCATTGGGATGTCTTCCAGGCATTCGAGCCAGCTGGAGGAGCTAACATCGCCTTTGCCATGAAGATGCGGCTCCAACTGCTTCGTGATACCGGCAACTGCGCGGCTCCCTTCAACTCCTTCCTCCATCTTCAGGGACTGGAAACCCTGCACCTGCGCATGGAGCGCCATTGCGCCAATGCCCAAGCCGTGGCCGAATTCCTTGCCGGGCATGACAAGGTCGCCTGGGTCAATTATCCGGGCCTCTCCGACAGTCCGCATCATGAGCTGGCCAAGAAGTATTATCATGGCGGTTATGGCGCCTTACTCGGATTTGGCGTCAAGGGCGGAGCGGAGGCCGGCCGCAAGGTCATTGAGGGCCTGAAAATATTCAGTCACCTGGCCAACATCGGGGACGCCAAGAGCCTTGCCATCCACCCGGCCAGCACCACCCACAGTCAGCTGACAGAGGAAGAGCAGCTGGCCACCGGTACTTCCCCGGATTTCATCCGGCTCAGCCTCGGGATTGAGGACAAGGCAGACCTTATCGCTGACCTCGACCAGGCCCTCGCTTCGGTTTGAGGCAACAGCCATCCTCTTTTGCCACAAGGCCGCCCAAAAAAGTGGGCGGCCTTTTTTTGTTTTCCGGCCTCCGGCAGGCACTTATGAGGAAATTTGATAACTATAATAATTTCCTCCCCATAAGGCATAATTCCTAAGCTGCTTTGCTACCGCCGTATATTACCCCTGCCACCATGCCCAATTTCCATGTCCCTCATAAAGTGAAACTGGGGGAAATCCTTATTTTTTGCTTGTCGGGACCTCCCCGATTAATATTTATTAGACCCGTTCACGAAACGAAACAACTCCATCCCTACGAAAAGGCTCATGAAAATGAAATTATCACTCATCCTCACGGCATGCACGCTGCCCATCGCATTAAGCGCTCAAACTGTTTTCAATGACAGCTGGGCAGACGGTTCCCTTGCAGCAACCGAGGGCACGGACATTCCCTGGTACACAACCACCTCGACGAGCGCACTTGAAGTCGGGACAGGATTCATGGGCCTGGTCAGTGGCTCTTCCGGACGGGGCATCCACGGGCTCTACACACCAACCGCCCTGAATGTTGGTGACAGCCTGACCTTGACCTACACCTTTACAACCCCGGCAACCATTGGAACCAGCCGCTCCGACGCATTGCGTGTCAGCCTGGCTAATTCACTGGGCCGGGCCATCGACAGCAACCAGACCCTCTCATCCGGTAGCCCGAACTTCCTCTTCGATGATTTACCCGCCTACATGTCTTCCTTCGACATTGCAACGGGAACAGAAGATGTCCGGATCCTCCGCCACCGGGAAGACCCGCTGATTGACGATGGTCGCTTCATGAGCACGACCGGTGAGTGGAACACTCTGGACGACAGTGCCAATGATGGCTACTCCTTTGCCGCTGCAACCGAATATGTCGGTGTCCTCACCATCACCCGTTCCGGGGCTGACGAAATGACCATTTTCAGTTCCATGTCCCAGGGAGCAACCCTGATGGCCAGCTTCTCGGCTGTCGACGGAACGGGTTCTATTCCGACGACGTTTGACATGCTCGGTTTTCAGGTGAATTCCAACACCTTCGGTACCAGTAACTCACCGGATACCGCAGATAACGGAATCGACTTCACCAACATCAACCTGGTTTACACACCGGTACCGGAACCGTCGACCTACGTCTTCCTCTTCGGTGCGCTGGCCTTTGTGCTCGTGTTCCTGCGCCGCCGCAGAAGTTGATTATAATTTCATCCTATGAAAAAGGAGCCCGGTCGACATGGCCGGGCTTCTTTTTTTGCCAACTCGGCTGGAACCGTTCAGCGCCACCCTGAGGATTGACCCCGGGACTGAATGGGTATTGATTGGGACACTATGGCAGAAGACAGCACCCTCAACCGCCAGAACATAGTGGCTTGCATCTGGGACTTCGACAAGACCCTCATTCCCGGCTATATGCAATGGCCCATCTTTGAACATTACGGGGTGGACGAGAAACGCTTCTGGAAGGAGGTCAACGCGCTTCCGGAAAAGTACAAGGCCAACGGGCAGACGGTGTCGTCGGACATCATGTACCTGAACCACATCCTCACCTATGTCCGGCACGGCAAGTTTGCCGGGTTGAACAATTCCCTCCTGCGAAAGCTCGGCGGGAAGTTGCAACTCTACCAGGGCCTGCCGGAGTTTTTCCAGACGCTGAAAGATCTGGTAGCCAACAATCCGACCTTCGCCCGCTATGAAATCAAGCTGGAGCACTATGTCGTCTCAACTGGCATCGCGGAAATGATCCGGGGCAGTGGAATCGCCCCTTATGTGGAGCAGGTCTATGGCTGTGAATTCATCGAACACCCCCTGCCACCCGATTACTTCTCCCAACAGGAATTTGAGATAAGCGGGCCCAAGGAAATCGCCCAGATTGGCTTCCTCGTCGACAACACCATCAAGACACGCTTCATCTTCGAGATCAACAAGGGCACCAACAAGATCGACACCATCGACGTCAACTCCCGCATCGCCCCCGAGGATCGCCGCGTTCCCATTCGCAACATGATTTATATCGCGGACGGGCCCAGCGACGTACCGGTCTTTTCAGTTGTCCGCAAACACGGGGGGTTGGCCTATGCGGTCTATGAACCGAAGAATGAATCGGAGTTTGCCCAGAACGACGCCTTGCGGGACAGCGAACGGGTGGATCACTTTGGGCGGGCGGATTATCGCGAAAAGAGCGACACCTACATGTGGATTACCACCCATGTGCGGCAGATTTGCGACCGCATCGTCGAAGAATGTGAAAGAGCCCTCAACTACCGAGTTGGACGCCCTCCCCAGCACATTCACCGGGAAGACCCCGTCCGCCCGCGCTCTCAATTGCAGGACGATCTCTTCGGGTCCAACCCGGAAGAGCCCGGAAAACAGGCTGGCCAATGAACGGCCCCGGGCTCCCTCCGCCCCGGGAACTGGAAGGCAACCTGAGACGATTCATCCGGTTCCGTCTCTTCTTCAACGCCCGTTTTTACTACCCCGTCTTCACGATCCTTTTCCTCGATTACGGACTGACCCTTGAGCAATTTTCCATCCTCAATCTCGCTTGGGCCCTGACCATCGTCTTCGCTGAAGTCCCCTCTGGGGCAATGGCTGATATCATCGGGAGAAAACGCCTTTTGGTATTCGCTTCCATCCTCATGTTCATCGAGATGGGCCTGCTGGTCATCGTGCCTATCGGCACATCCCCGGTGCTCTTCCTGGTTTTTCTGATCAACCGGATTTGCTCGGGACTTGCTGAGGCGGCAGCCAGTGGGGCGGATGAGGCACTGGCTTATGATTCCCTGAAAGCACTCGACCGGGAAGATGACTGGGCGGGCCTGCTCGAAAAGACCACCCGAGTCATGTCGATCGGTTTCTTTGTGACCATGATTATCGGTGCCTTCTGTTATGATCCAAAGGTCGTCAATACGGTTCTTGGATTCTTCAACGACCAGTGGTCTCTGCCGCCGGAAACGATTATCCGTCTCCCAATCATCCTGACCTTGGGTACCTCCTTCATCGTTTTATGGACGACCGTCCGCATGCGCGAAATCGAGCTTCCTGAAGAGAAGAACGGCGAAGCGGTTGATCAGAGCAAGTCTCTCTGGCAATCGATCGCCCAACCCTTTAAACAGGTCATCCAGGCGGCTGGCTGGACGCTCAATCATCGCTTCGTCTTGTTTGTCATCCTGGCTGCCCTGGCCCTGGATAGCGTCGGCCGCCAATTCGTCATTCTGGCTAGCGAGTACTACCGCATCATCCATATCCCGCCAGCGTGGTTTGGATTTATCGGGGCTGGCATGGCCTTGCTGGGTCTGGTTATTGCACGCATCTCCCGGTACCTGGTGACACATCACTCACCCATCTTCAACTTCCTCATCCTTTCCGCTATCCTCATGGTCGGGCTCATCGGAATCATGTTCACCATTCCATGGTTCGGTGTCCTCTTTGCCATCTGTGCCTTCTCCATGATGGGCATGGTCAATTACCAGTCCAGTTTCTACCTCAACCGGGAAGTCGATTCCAGTAGACGGGCAACCGTTCTCAGCTTCCGTGGACTGGCGTTGAACCTCGGTCTCGGCCTGGCCAGTCTCCTCTATACCGGACTCATCGCAGTCATGAAGGCAGGGGAAGAAGGGAATCTCTCTCCGGAAGAGCTGCAAGAGCACGTTTTTGTCGGTTCCTTAAGGGCATTTCCAGTCTACTTCCTGGTGCTCTTTTTCCTCATTCTCATCCTTGGAAAACTGTTCATCCGGCGAGCTTCAATCTGCTCCGAGGTTCCTCAGTAAGGTCCGGATAACCGGTTCCGTTCGAGTCCGTTTGTGAACAGGCTGGTGAATAAGATTTGAATATCTCCAGCTTGTCATTTCTGGAAGCATGTGAGGGGATGAAAGCAGCCCCCCTCGTATCCCTTAAAAAAGTTTGCTTTTGGCACTTCAAATTCGTTGACACCATATATAGGGCTGTATTTCTCTTGATACCCCAATATGTTGGGGGTGCCTGCGCGCCGGGTGCCACAATTTCAAAACCTCTTTATTCACTTAACCATCAACATTTTAGCGATTACGCTTCATGGAAACAACCACCGTCAGGATAGGAAACAAGGAATTCATACTCGACAAGCGGAAGGCTGAAGAGGCCTTCGACTCCAAGAGAGTCATCAATGGCAAGGATACGATGTTCTTCAACATCCTCCCCTTGAAGTACCAGTGGGCCTACGACACCTACAAGACCATGAAGGCCAACCATTGGGAACCTGAAGATGTCCCCATGCAAAAGGATGTTGAGCAATGGCGCGACACCACGGGTTCCATCACCGACATCGACCGCTGGATTATCAAGATGGCGATTGGTTACTTCAGCGCGGCTGAAGGCATTGTTGGAGACAACATCCTTCATGTGACCCGCGAGGTTGTCACCGCACCGGAATTGAAACTCGTCCTCGGCCGCCATGCCCATGAGGAAAATATTCACGCCGACAGCCTGGTCTACATGATCAGTTCCCTTGGCCTCAATCCCCACGAATGTGAGGCCATGTTCGAGGACGTTCCCACCATCAAGGCCAAGAACTCCCTCGTCGTGAACAACAGCCGGGCCTTACGGCGCGACATCGACCTAACCGAGACGCGCAACAAACAGGATCTTGCCAAGAACATGTTCCTCTTCGGCCAGTGCATGGAGGGGACCCAGTTCTATGGATTGTTCGGGATGGTCCTCAGCTTGTACCGCCAGAACAAGTTCCCAGGTATCGGCCAAATGTTCCGCTACACCCTGCGTGACGAATCCAATCACATTTCCGTCTTCAAGAATCTCCTCCTTGATCTCGTCGATGAGAACCCCGACATCTGGACTCCCGCGTTCAAGGAAGAGTTGACGGAACTGATGAAGGAAGCTGTCCGACTGGAAAAGGCCTTCATCGAAGATTGCCTCCCGGTCAACGCCCTTGGTCTCAGCGCCGAGGAGTTCACCACCTACATCGACTACATTGCTGACCGTCGCCTCGAAAGCGTTGGGTTGGCTCCCCTCAATCCCGGCATCAAGAACCCGCTCCCATGGCTGGCCGAAATGATGGACATCAAGAAGGAGCAGAACTTCTTCGAAGGCCGGGTCACCGAGTACCAGAAAGCCAGCGCGCTGGGCGTCGTCGATGACGATGAGCTTTGAGCCCGGACCTGCTCTGATTCAATTTCAGGCGCGGGTCCCCGGGAGGGTCCGCGCTTTTTTATCTCCTCCCATCCTCCCCACTTGAAAACAACCCGGTAAAACAACAAGGAACCAGCATCACATGATCAAACATCCAGCGTACGAAGAAGATCTCGCTCTCAAGCGCTTTGCCCTTTCCGACAACCAGACCAAGCCCCGATTCGACTGGCGGGGCATCGTCAAGGATGACTCCCTCTTTCCGGCCGACATGATCCCTTCCACCGTCAAGGTCAAGGAAGGGGAAAACGTGGCTGACTTTGACCTCGCCGAGGTTGCCGAAACCGTTGGCACCGCCCTGACCAACCTGATCCTCTCCCGCGATGAGGAGGAAACCGACATCTTCAACGACAAGAACTGCCAGTTTGTCGCTGCCGTCGCGACCACGGTCGCCACCCGGCTTGGGCAACTGGCCAAGGAAGGCAAGCCGCTGACCCTGAGCGAATCCGAGGTCTACCTCCTGGTCGAGAAGACCCTTATCGAGAACAACGCCCCGGACGTCGCCAAGAGCCTCCTTCTCCTGCGCAATTCCTCTCGCGATACCATCCGTCCGGCCAAACTGGATGTCTCGGTCATCCGCCGTAACAACAAGGTTGTCCAGTGGGATTCGACCAAGGTGGAAGTTGCCGTCCGCAAGGCTTTCCTGACCTTGGGACTCGATTCCGAGCCAGCCGTCAAGGTGACGGAAGCCGTCGGGGACCAGATCCATGCCCAGCACATGACCCGGATCCACATCGAGGAAATCCAGGACATCGTACAGGAGGAACTGATGCGCCTGGGCCACTTCAAGGTGGCAGAGGCTTATATCCTCTACCGGGCCCACCGGCGCCATCTCCGCGAGGAGGAACTGGGCAAGCCGGCCGAGGATGATCGTCAGGAAAGCATGATCATGATCACCCTTCCCGATGGAACCAACGAGTTCTGGGATGGGATTGACCTTAAGAAGCGGGTTGAGTTCGCCATGATTGGACTGGACCTCTGCCTCAGCAAGGACGAGATCGAGGCCGAGTTGCGCCGCTCCCTCTACAGCGAAATGAAGCAGGAGGACCTCAAGCAGACCATCATCCTCAACGCCAAGAGCCTTATCGAGTATGATGCCGACTTCTCCAAGTTTGCCGGGCGGATCCTGCTCAGTTACATTTACGAGGAAGTCCTCGACTGGAGCATTGTCCAGGATGGCATCGGCAAACTCAAGGAAGCCCACCAGAAGGCATTCCGCCGCTACCTCCACCGGGGCATTGAAATTGACCGTCTCAATCCAGCTATTCTCGAGCGCTACGACGTGACCAAGCTGGCCCTGGCCCTCGATCCGGGCGCGGACATGGACTTCGACTACCTTGGCATCCAGACGCTTTATGACCGTTACCTCATCGTCGACAAGATGAAGAAGCCGACCCGCCGACTGGAGGTCCCCCAGTTCTTCTGGATGCGCGTTGCTATGGGTATCTTCATTGCTGAGCGGGAAGAACCGGAAGAGTGGGTCATCCAGCTGTACAGCATGTACAAAAGCCGCCGCTTCTGCAGCAGCACGCCTACCCTGTTCAATTCCGGCACCCTGCACAGCCAGCTCTCCAGTTGTTACCTCTACCGGGTCAGCGATTCCATCGAGAGCATCATGCAACGCGGCATTGCCGAAAACGCCTACCTCTCGAAGTGGGCCGGCGGCCTCGGTGGTTCATGGACATCCGTGCGCGGTACCGGTTCCTACATCAAGGGAACCAACGGGGAAAGCCAGGGTGTCATTCCGTTCCTCAAGTTGCATAACGACCAGTTGGTGGCAGTCAACCAGGGCGGCAAGCGTCGGGGATCCGGCTGTGCCTATCTCGAGACCTGGCACAACGATATTCTCGACTTCCTCGAACTGCGCAAGAACACCGGGGATGACCGCCGCCGGACTCATGACATGAACACTGCCAACTGGATCCCGGACTTGTTCATGAAACGGATGGAAGGTCGTCAGGAGTGGACCCTGTTCCGCTCCAACGAGGTGCCGGACCTCCATGACCTCTACGGCAAGGCCTTCGAGGAAAAATATGAGCACTACGAGCAGCTGGCCGAGGAAGGCAAAATCTGGGGCCAGAAGATGCCCGCCATCGACCTCTGGAAGCAGATGCTGAAGATGCTCTTTGAGACCGGTCACCCCTGGATCACATTCAAGGACACCTGCAATCTGCGCAGCCCGCAGGACCATGCCGGCGTCATCCACAGTTCCAATCTCTGCACGGAGATCACCCTCAACACGGGTGAGGATGAAACCGCGGTCTGTAACCTGGGTTCCGTGGTCTTGGAAAACCATATCGCCGACGATGGCTCTATCGACCACAAGAAGCTTCGTGAAACCATCCGGATTGCTATCCGGGCCCTCGACAACGTCATCGACATCAACTTCTATCCGACCCAGGCAGCCAAGAATGCCAATCAGCGACACCGTCCCATCGGCATGGGCGTCATGGGGCTGCAGAACGCGCTCTTCAGGCTCGGACACAGCTTCGCCAGTGAGGAAGCCGTTGAATTCAACGACACCTTCATGGAAGCGATTTCCTACTATGCCTATGAAGCCTCCAGCGATCTTGCCGGTGAACGGGGAACCTACAGCAGCTACAAGGGCTCGAAGTGGGACCGCGGTCTCCTCCCGCAAGATACCATCGATCTCCTCGAAAAGGAACGCGGCACGGAACTCGAAGTGGTCCGTGAGGCCAAGATGGACTGGCAACCGGTGCGGGACAAAATCGCCCGTCAGGGAATGCGCAATTCCAACGTTCTCGCCATCGCCCCTACAGCGACCATCTCCAACATCATGGGCTCCAGCCCCTGTATCGAGCCGACTTACAAGAACATCTTCGTCAAGTCGAACCTGTCCGGTGAATTCATTGTCCTTAATGCCTACCTTGTCCGCGAGCTGAAGCAGCGGAACATGTGGGACGATGACATCCGCGACCAGTTGAAGTACTTTGATGGTGACTTGAGTAAGATTGAGGCCATTCCGGAGGACATCCGGCAGAAGTACCTGACCGCCTTCGATATCGACTACACCTGGATCGTCAAGGCGGCCTCCCGCCGCCAGAAGTGGATCGACCAGGCCCAGTCGGTCAACCTATGGCTCCCCAATCCGGACCTGAAAACCCTTTCCCATATGTACCGCAGCGCGTGGCATATGGGCCTGAAAACGACGTATTACCTCCGCACCCTTGGTGCCTCCAATATCGAGAAAGCCACGGTCTCCATCAAACAGGAAGCCAATGAGCGCAAGACCTATACGGAGGCTGAAAAACAGGCCTGCTCGATTGAAGCCATGATGCGCGGAGAGGAATGTGAAGCCTGCCAGTAAAGGCTGAACACGTCCTGCCCCTCTACGAAAAGTCCCGCAGCCTGGAGGTTGCGGGACTTTTCTATTTTAACTAGAAAGCTGTTTACTCGCGGTTGAGTTCCGGTTCCGGCCCGGCATCGGGTGCCCCCTGGGCCTTCGCCCGGGCCCGCAAACGCAAGCCCTGCAGCCGAATGAATCCACTCGCATCGTCCGGATTGTAGTCACTCATGACACCTTCCATGGAGGCGATATTTTCATCGTAAAGGGAATAAGGCGACTTGCGGCCAACGGTGGTAATGTTGCCCTTGTAGAGCTTGAGGCGGATCGTTCCAGTAACCTTCTCCTGACTCTTGTCGAAGAAGGCCTGCAAGGCTTCGCGCTCCGGAGCATACCAGAATCCGTTGTAGATCAGTTCCCCGTACTTCGGAATCAAGCTGTCGCGCAAATGCTCCAGATCCCGGTCCAAGGTCAGGGTTTCCATCTGCTTGCGGGCATGCAGCAGGATGGTCCCGCCCGGGGTCTCATAGACGCCACGGCTCTTCATCCCGACAAAGCGATTTTCCACGATATCCACCCGCCCGATGCCATGCTTGCCAGCCAGGGCGTTCAGTTCCTTAAAAGCGCTGCCTGGACTCAACTTTGTTCCATTGACGGCAACACAATCGCCGGACTCGAATTCCAATTCGACATACTCCGGCTCTTCCGGTGCATCCATCGGGTCAGCCGTCAGCTTGAACATGTCCTTGTTCTCGTCAGTCGTCGGGTCGAACCAGGGATCCTCCAGGATACCTGCCTCATAGGAAATATGGAGCAGGTTGCGGTCCATTGAGTAGGGTTTGCTGGCTGAAGCCTCGACATCGATGTTCTGTTCCTGGCAGTAGGCGATCATCTCTGAGCGACCAGGGAACTGCTTGCGGAACTCCGGCATGCGCCAGGGGGAAATGATCTGCAGGTCCGGCGCAAGGGCGGCATAGGTCAGCTCAAAGCGAACCTGGTCGTTGCCCTTCCCAGTGGCCCCGTGGGCGACGGCATCCGCCCCTTCCTTGCGGGCGATGGCAATCTGCGCCTTGGCAATGAGGGGACGGGCAATGGACGTCCCGAGGTAATACTGATTCTCGTAAAGGGCGTTGCCGCGCATCATCGGATAGATGAAATCGCGGGCAAATTCCTCCACTAGATCGACCGTGTAGTGGGCACTGGCGCCCGTGGCCTTGGCCTTTTCGGCGAGGCCGTCCAGTTCCTCCTCCTGCCCGACATCAGCCGCAAAGGTGATGATCTCGGCGTTGAAGTGGTTCTTCAGCCAGTTGACGAGTACGGAGGTATCGAGACCGCCGGAGTATGCCAGAACTATTTTCATGATGATAAAAGGATTTAGACGTTCGCGCTGTCAGAAAGGAAGGAAAGAATCGCCTTCTGGGCATGCAAGCGATTTTCTGCCTGATCGAAGACAATGCTTTGTCCGCTCTGGTAAACTTCAGCGGAAACTTCCTCCCCTTCATGGGCCGGAAGGCAATGCATGAAGAGGGCATCCGGCTTGGCAGCAGCCATCAAGGTGGTATTTACCTGGTAGGGGGCCAACTCCTGCAGGCGCTGGTCGCGTTCCTCCTCATCGCCCATGCTGACCCAGACATCCGTGTAGATAACATCGGCTCCGGAAGCAGCATCCATGGGATCAGTTGTGAAACGGTAGGTCTTTTCCAAACCCGCCTGTTCCAACCATTGGTCGACCGCCGTATCCGGGGTGTAGCCTGCCGGACCTGTGAGAACTACTTCCATGCCGGCCATGGCGCCACCAAGAATAAGGGAATGAGCCATGTTGGAGGCACAGTCGCCGGCAAAGACCAGCTTGCGGCCTTTTAGGGATTCCAACAATCCACCAACATTCCCCCAGCGCTCGGCCATTGTCAGGAGGTCCGCCACGACCTGGCAGGGATGGAGGGCATCCGTCAAAGCATTGACTACCGGGATACCCCCTTCATGGGCAAATTCCTCAATGAAGCTGTGCTCAAACGTCCGGATGATGACACCATGGATGTAGCGCGAAAGCACCTTGGCGGTGTCGGCTACGGTCTCACCACGACCGGTCTGCATCCGGTTCTGGTCAAGGATCATCGCATGGCCACCCAGCTCATTGATGCCAACCTCAAAGGAGACACGGGTCCGGGTTGAGGACTTGTGGAAGAGGAGTGCCCACGTTTGTCCAGCCAGCGGCTTGAAAGAGCCCTGGCCCCGGGAGGCCTTCAGCTCTGCAGCTAGTTCAAGGGCTTCCCCCAGCTGGGCCGGGGTCATGTCGGTTATCTTAAGAAAATGGGAAAGCTTGTTCATCATTCAGAATGGGTTCCAAAAACAAAATCGAGAATTTCTAGTGAGGTATCGAGTTCCTCCTTACTGACAGTCAGTGGAGGCATCAGGCGAATGGCGTCGGTCCCCCCACGCACGGTCAGGAGCCCGTTTTCGCGGAGGCGGTTGACCCATGGCACGGGATCCCCCTTGACCGTCAAGGCCATGTGGTATCCGAGCCCGCGGGTTCCGCAAAGATGGTCTGGATGGCGCTTCACGAGATCCTTCAAGGCAGAAATCCAAGGTTCGCTGAGATCATTGACCTTCTGCAGCAATTCTTCCTCTTCAATGACATCAAGCGTAGCCAGGGCTGCTGTACAGGCCAGTGGCGTCCCGCCAAAAGTCGTTCCGTGGGAACCCGGCGTGAAGAGGTCCGCAAAGGCCTCACTGACCCAGCCGGCTCCAATAGGGAATCCCCCGCCGAGGCCCTTGGCCATGCCGATGGCATCGGCCTTGATCCCGGCATGCTCGAAGGCAAAGAACTTTCCGGTCCGGCCGATGCCGCACTGCACCTCGTCGATGAGAAGGAGGATATCCTTCTCGTCGCAAAGGTCGCGCAGCCCCTTCAGGAAATCTGTAGTGGCAGGATGGATACCGCCTTCACCCTGAATGGACTCAACCATGATCGCAGCTACCGTTTCGTCCACCTGCTCCCGGAAGCTTTCGACATCATTGAACCGCGCATGCCGGAATCCATCCAGCAAGGGCCCAAACCCTTCCTGGACTTTCTTCTGGGGGGTCGCGCTCATGCCGCCGTAGGTCCGGCCATGAAACGCGTTCTCCGCCGTGATGACCCGGTAGCACTGGCCTTCTTCTCCCCCGGACTTCTTGCGGCCCCACAAACGGGCCAGCTTGATCAGGAACTCGTTGGCCTCCGCCCCGCTGTTGCAGAAGAAGACCTTCCCCTCCCCTGCTTGCTGGCAGAGCCGCATGGCCAACTCCCCCTGCTGGGGAACATGGAAGAGATTGCTCACATGTGCCAGTTGGGCAGCCTGATCCTGCACCTTCCCAACCCAGTGAGGATGCGAATGGCCGACCGCGGTCACCGCAATACCACTCAGGAAATCCAGATAGCGTCGGTTCTCGGCATCCCAGACAAAACTCCCCTCGCCCCGGACCAAGGTCATGGGTGCTGGGCCATAGTTCTTCAGGACGTGAGCATCATAGAGGGCCGCAACCTTCTTCGATGTCACCTTACTCGCTGTTCTTGATGGCATGGCTATCTGTTGGATTATTTCACGGCGTGGACAATTTCCGTACCCACACCCTTGTCAGTAAAGATTTCCAGGAGAATGCTATGGGGCATCCTTCCGTCGATAAGGTGAACCCGGTGAACACCACGGCTCATTGCATTGACCGCGCTTTCCACCTTGGGCAGCATCCCGGATCCAATAATGCCCGCGTCCCGCAAACCGGGAACCTCCGCTTCAGAAACACTGGAAATCAAGGTTTCCGGATCCTTGGGGTCCCGCAAAAGGCCGGGTACATCACAGAGGTAGACCAGGCGCCGAGCGCCAATGGCGGAAGCCAGATGTGCCGCGGCCACATCGGCGTTAACGTTGTAGAACTGGCCCTTCTTGTCCTGGGCCACCGGTGACACAATCGGAGTGTAGCTTTGTTCGAGGTACTTCAGGAGCCGTCCTGTTTCTACACTGGTGATGTCACCAACAAAGCCGAGATCAACGGGATTGCCATCCCGGTCCGTTTCAAGGCGCTGACACCGGAACACATCCTGGCCTTTGACGCCGATGGGTTTTCCCCTGCGGGTCTGGATGTTTTCACAGATACCCAGATTGATGCCCTCGTTCAGGGTCCGCTCGACAATGCCGATGGTCTTCTCGTCGGTGTAGCGCAGCCCGTTCTTCCAGACCGGTTCTATGTCAGCTTCCGCCATCGCCTTGTTGATCGCCGGACCACCTCCATGGACCACGATGACGTGTATCCCGACAGTCGCGAGAAAGACAAGGTCGGTTGCCACACCCACCCGTGCGGCCTCGGTATCCATGAAGGACCCACCGAACTTAACCACAAAGATACTCCCCTTGAACTGCTGGAGGTAAGGCAACGCCTCCATCAGCACCTCGGTTTTTGTCTCAATATCAATATCGACCGGCATGATTACTCCGATTTGTTGAAATTAACATATCCCTCAGTGAGGTCCGTCGACCAAACCCGGGAGCTTCCACTGCCCTGACCAAGGTTCACCTGGATGCAGAACTTTTTGGCGGCCACGATCGTCTTCCAGTCCTCCAGCCGGTCCTCGTGAATCGTGCCCTTGATAAAAGCAGGCACAGGGTCACCTTCCAACGGGGCATAATGAATGCTGATAGTGTCCTCCTCCATGGCTGCACCACTGTAGCCCAAGGCGTCCATCAGCCGTCCCCAGTTGGGGTCGTTGCCGTACCAGGAGGACTTGACGAGAAGGGAATTGGCAATGGCTCGCGCCGCCATTTCCGCTTCGGTATCATTGGCCGCCCCGTCGATGCAAACCTCCACCACCTTGGTAATTTTTTCGCCGTCCCCGACAATCTTCTGGGCCAGGTCATGGCAGACTGCGGACAGTGCAGCCTTGAAGGAAGACCAATCGGGATGTCCCGGAGACAGCTTCATCCCGCTGGCTCCATTGGCAAAAACAAGGACGGTGTCATTTGTGCTTTCATCTCCATCAACCGTGACCGCGTTGAAGGTCGCCTTCACACTTTCCGAAAGGAGACGTTGCAGATCAGCCTGGGCCACCTCGGCATCAGTGCAAATAAAGGCCAGCATGGTGGCCATATTGGGCTCGATCATGCCGGCCCCCTTGGCCATTCCACCGATGGTCACGGAACCTGACTCGGTTTTCACTTCCACCGTACAGACTTTCCGCCGGGTGTCCGACGTTAGAATGGCATCGGCTGCCCGGAGGCCGGCCTCGGCCGTATCGTCCAATTTGGCGGCTGCTTCCGCAATACCGCAGACAATCCGCTCCATCGGGAGCCGCTTTCCAATTCGACCGGTGGAACAGACAAAAACCTCGTTTGGGCTACAGCCGGCCGCAGTCGCGACCGCTGCCTGCATCAATTGCGCATCCTCCATCCCGTTTTCCCCGGTGCAGGCATTGGCATTGCCACTGTTGGCGACAAATCCCCGGTAAAGACCCCCTTTCGAGAGCAGGTCCCGACCGAGCCTCACCGGAGCGGCCGCCACCCGGTTGCGGGTAAAGACTCCGGCTACGGTCGCTGGCTCGTCCGAAATCAGCAAGGCGAGATCCAGCCGTTCGTCCGCCTTGTTCCGGACATCACAATGAACGCCGGCAATCCGGAATCCGGTCGCATCGACACAACCCTTGCTAGCCTCACTATATTTGAATCCGTTCATGATTGATGCCCCCTACGCTCAGGTAAGACCGGCGAACTCAGGCCAGCCCAGCTTGAGGTTCATGATTTGTACCGCCTGGCCGCTGGCTCCCTTCATCAGGTTGTCCTCGGCACTGGTGATAATGAGGTTCCCGGTCCGGTTATCGGCATAGGCCGAAAACTCAACCCGATTCCGGCCGAGGACAGTGCGTGTCTCCGGTGCCTTGCCAGAAGGGAGGATGCGGACACCAGGCCGTCCCTCATAGGCCCGCTGCCAGCTGGAATAGATCTCGAGCACTCCTGCATGGCAGGGAACGACAATTGTCGTCGCAATCCCCCGCATCATGGGCACCAGGTGGGGGGTGAATTGAACAACAACCGGTTTGCCGGCAGCTTCCGAAAGTTGTTCCTCGATTTCCGACAAGTGCCGATGCTGGCCAATCCCGTAGGCGACCGCACTCTCACTGCGCTCACAGTAGCTGTAAAACAGGCTTTCCTTTTTACCTGCGCCGGAAACCCCGCTCATGGAATTGATGACGATCCCGTCCGTAGACAGGATACCATCCTTTATCAGCGGAAGCAGTGGGAGCAGGATACTGGTTGGATAGCAGCCCGGACAGGCGATTAGCGAGGATTTCTCCCAGCCCTCGGACGTGAACTCCGGAAGGACATAGGGCGCCTTGGCCAGCCACTGCGGTTCCGGATGGGGTTTGCCATAATAGGACTCATAAACCTCCGGTGAGTTCAGCCGGAAGTCCGCGCTGAGGTCGATGACAGTGCGGCCCGCATCCACCAGCTTGAGAGCATACTCAGCCGCTACCCCATGGGGAAGAGCCAGGAACCACACGTCCACCTTCTCCTTGGCCAGCCCTTCGGCACTGGCCGGAAGAAAGGTCAAGTCCCCTACCACGCCGACAAGCCGTGGGAGCACGGAATCGACTCGTTGTCCGGCGTGGGACCGCGAAGCGACGACCAGCCGCTCAACATGCGGATGTTTTGCCAAAATCTCCAGCAGGACTTCCCCGGAATACCCGGATGCCCCGACGATACCAATTGTCTGCATAAATTTGAAAGTTGAGGATTATCAGAGTGGAAAAACAAAAAGGGCCCTTTCTTCGACGGCAGGCGACTGCCGAGGAAGAAAGGACCCTTTGCAAAAGGTTTCGAAGCCTCGATAACAGAACGCCTTAGCGCTTGCTGAACTGGAAGCGCTTGCGCGCACCCGGTTGTCCAGCCTTCTTGCGCTCACGTCGTCGAGGGTCGCGCTTCAGGTGGCCTGCCTTCTTGAGGGGGCTCCGCAGCTCGCTGTCATACTTCTCCAGGGCCCGGGCGAGGCCGTGGGCAACCGCTGTAGCCTGCCCGTTCGGGCCGCCACCCTGCACCTTGGCTATGACGTCCATCTTTCCCTTGAGGTCGACCGTAACGAGCGGTCCCTCCGCCGTCCGGGCAAGGGTTTCAAAATAGCAGTAGGTTTCCATGTCCTTCCCGTTGACAGTGAAGGATCCGGTTCCATTCGGGATCAGGCGAACCCGCGCCGTGGACCGCTTACGCCGTCCGGTGGCAGTGATAACTGTAGCTGTTTCCGTCATCTTGAGAGAAAATTATCGGTTAGGCGCTGTAGGGCACCGGGTTTTGTGATTCGTGCGGATGCTCGGCACCAGCGTAGATCTTGAGCTTCTTCATCTGGGCCCGGCCAAGACGGTTTCTGGGCATCATGCCCTTGACGGCATGCTCGATGATGAATTCGGGCCGACGCTCACGGAAGTCCTTGATGCCCACATACTTCTCGTTGCCAAAGTAACCACTGTAGAACATGTACTTCTTCTGCTCCTCCTTGCGGCCCGTCACCACCACCTTTTCGGCGTTGGTCACAATGACGAAGTCACCCGTATCGGTGTGGGGAGTGTAAGTCGGGCGGTGCCGACCCCTTAGAATATTCGCGATCTGAACCGCGAGGCGGCCGAGGACCTGCCCTTCAGCGTCGATCACGTACCACTTGGGTTCTACTTCACCTTGTTTTGCCAGATAGCTTTTCATCGTCCGAAAAAAGGAAGCACCGTAGATTTCACCCCACCCCTGTCAACTTAATTTGTCGGAAAAAGAAAAGGCGCGCTCCCGCGAGGAAGCGCGCCTTTGTGGTTAATTTCGAATTGATTTAGAATCCGGCAGAGAAGCTGATTCCGTAGGCAAGCTCGTTGTCGTCACCACCGAACATGGTGTCTTCCTCAGAACCATACCAGTTGACACCAACGCTAGCCGAGGCGTTGTCGGTGAAGGCATGGGTCAAGGCAACACCAAGACCGTAGTAGTACCAGTCGAAGCCGTCAGCGTCAACGTAGCCAAGGTAGGCCGAGAAGTCGACGGTGCCTTCTTCGCTGATTTCGACGGAGTGACCACCGGAAGCTTCAATTGTCAGAGCTTCGAGGTCGAAGTCGTAGAACACGTAAACCGACGGGCTCAGCGGAGCTTCGAAGCTCACACCACCGTAGATTTCGAACGTGTTGACGGAATCGAAGAACTCGTCACCAGCATCCGGGTAGGTGTAGTAGGTGAAACCGAAGTCGGCACTCACCGTTTCACTCAGCCCAACACCGTAACCAGCGTAGAAGTCAACTTCGTTGCCGTATACGGCGTCCACCGGAAGGGCGGCCCAGATACCGGCATAGAAGTCACCATAGCTGATGTCGATGGAAGGAGCAAAGTACTCCTCAGCCAACTGGACGCCACGGAAGACATAGTCTGACTCCCAGGCAACAGTCGTGCTGATGGACAACTCCTGCGCGTTTACCAATGAAGTGCCAGCCACAGCGGCTGCCAGAATTGCAATAGTCTTCTTCATTTTATTATCTCGTTTTGTAGTTGTAGTTATTTTATATATAACCAAAGCAATAGAACATGCTTTCGGGAACAATTGTCAATTAAGAAGTTAAAGCGATTTCCGTTCCAATTTTGGCCGAATTTTAACTTTTTTTTATATTTCTGCAGCAATTGGATGATCCTTTTCCAGACCGTGTAAAACGGGCCTTTCCAGAGTGAGAAGTGGATTGTCAAGGTAGCCAATTTGAATCAAGGTGGGAGAATGACAGAAGCACAAGCAATGAGCGGGACCCTGACGGACCAGCTGACGCAATTAAAGCAGTACACAACCGTCGTCGCGGACACGGGAGATTTCGGTTCCATCAAGGCCTATGAGCCACAGGATGCGACAACCAATCCCACCTTGATCTACAAGGCCGTCCAGATGGAAGCCTACATGCCATTGCTTGAAAAGGCGGCGGAAATGGCGGAGAAGGAAGGCAGTCACGGAACCGTCCTGGTGGAAAGTGTATTGGACCATTTGCTCGTTCTCTTTGGGAAGGAAATACTCGATATCATCCCGGGTCGCGTTTCCACCGAAGTGGATGCCCGGCTCTCTTTCGATGTTGAGGGGACAATCTCCAAGGCCCGTCACATTATCCAACTATTCGACAACCAGGGTATCGACCGGGAGCGGGTACTGATCAAGATCGCCTCGACCTGGGAGGGCCTCCAGGCGGCCGGGCAATTGGAGAAGGAGGGCATCCACTGCAATCTCACCCTGCTCTTCTCGCTCATTCAAGCCATCACGGCGGCGGATAACGACTGCACCCTCATCAGCCCCTTTGTGGGACGCATCCTCGACTGGTACAAGGCCGAGACCGGAGCGGATTATGCCGCCCACGACGATCCGGGTGTCCAGTCGGTTACCCAGATTTACCACTACCTGAAGCATCATGACATGAAGACCGAGGTCATGGGAGCCAGCTTCCGCAACATTGGGGAAATCCAGGCCCTTGCCGGGTGCGACCTGTTGACCATCAGTCCGGACCTTCTCGAAGAGCTGAAGAATAACCATGAGCCGCTGGAACGGCAATTGTCGGTAGCCCGCGCCAAGGCGGAACCCATCCAGAAGCTGGATGTCGATGAGAAGACCTTCCGCTGGCACTTGAACGCGGACCCAATGGCCACAGACAAGCTGGCTGAGGGCATACGCAAGTTTGCCGCGGATACGGAGAATCTCATCGAGCTCATCGAACAGGAAATCATTGATTAATCCGGTCGCCCAAAATGATCATCCATCTGGTCTTTTTTAACATGCTCCCCGAGGCAGAGGGGGCTTCCGGTGAGGAAAATGCACAAAAACTGGTCACCCAGTTGCGGGAGTTACCTGCAAAGATTCCGGAGATTGTAGAATTGGAGGCAGGATTGGACTTCAGCCGCACTCCCGCCTCCTATGAAGTGGGCCTGCTGACCAAATTCGCTTCAAAAGCGGATTTGGAAACTTACCGGGTCCATCCTGAGCACCAGAAGGTGGTGGCATTTGTCCAGGCAACAACAGCCAGCCGGGCGGTCACGGATTACGAGATTTAACGCGTTTTCTCGATCAGGAAAATGTGGGCTGGACCGCGCCGCGGGTCCAGCTGGACAAAATTACGTGCGCCACGCCAGGTGAACTCCGGTTTTGCCGGATCGTAAAGGTCCTTTACGGCAAAGGCCCGGTCCGACCCGATACCCATGTCCTGCAATGGGAGCAGCACATGCCCGGACTGGGAGTTGTGCCAGTCGAAATTGACGACCACGAGGATCTGGTCCGAACGGTCTGGAGTCTGCTTAAGGTAGGCCAGAATCCGGTCGTTGTCCGTTTCCACGAAGCGGATGTTGTTCGTCCGCTGCAGGGAAGGATGCGTCCGACGCAGGTGATTCACACGGGCAATGTCATTCTTGAGGTTGCCCGGCCGGTCCCAGTCCCAGTTCTTCAGCTCGTACTTCTCGTTGTGATTGTACTCCTCCTTGCCCGGAAACGGCTCATGTTCCATCAACTCAAAGGCTGGTCCGTAAATCCCCGTGTTGGATGTCAGGGTGGCAGCGAGAATATAACGGGCCATGAAGGTAGCCCGGTTGCCACGCTGCAGGTCCTCGTGAAGGATATCCGGGGTGTTGGGCCAGAAATTGGGAATGAAGAATTCCTTAACCTCGGTCTGTGTCAGTTCCTCCAGGTAGGAACGGATCTCCAGGGGATGGTTGCGCCAGGTAAAATAGGTATATCCCTGGGTGAATCCGGCCTTGGCCAGCCGGTACTTGCGCTTCGGGCGGGTAAAGGCCTCCGCAAGGAAGAGGACCTCCGGGTGCTCCTTTTTCAACTCCATGATGCACCAGCGCCAGAATTCCATCGGCTTGGTGTGCGGGTTATCCACCCGGAATATCTTTACCCCGGCATCAATCCAGAAATCGAAAACGCTTTTCAGCTCAATCCACAGCGCCTTCCAGTCATCGGTCTCGAAGTCAAAGGGAAGAATGTCCTGATACTTTTTGGGCGGGTTCTCGGCATATTGAACCGTTCCATCCGGGCGCCATTTGAACCATTGGGGATGCTCCTTCACATAGGGATGGTCCGGTGCACATTGGAAGGCGATGTCCATCGCAACCTCCAGACCAAATTTGTTGGCTTCCTGGAGGAGCTCCTTGAAGTCATCCATGGTGCCCAGTTCCGGGTGGATGGACTTGTGTCCGCCCTCCTCTGCTCCAATGGCCCATGGGCTCCCGACATCCCCATCAGCGGCCTCAAGTGCATTGTTGCGGCCTTTGCGGAAAACACGGCCAATCGGATGGATCGGCGGGAAATAGACGATGTCGAATCCCATCCGGGCTATTTCGGGAAAGCGGCTACAGGCATCCTTGAATGTTCCGTGCCGGGTAACATCATCAGCGCAGGACCGGGGAAAAAACTCATACCAGGTACTGAAATAGGCCTTTTCGCGCTCTACGATGAGTTGATATACGGGGCTGCTGGTCTCACGGGAACGATCGGGACAGGCCCGGACGCCATTGAAAAACGCATCACTACGGGCCAGTGACACCTTCTGCAACAGGTCCCGGGAATGGTCGCTGAGGAAGGCCGCCCATTCCTTGAGCTGCTTGGCCTGCTTTCCCTTTGCCCGAGCAGCAGTCTCTTCGACCAGTTTGGCCCCGATATCCAATTCCACGCCAATCTTGGAATCACCACTGTCGGATTTCTTAATGAACCCGATATGCCAGTTGCGGAAGGGATCCGCCCAACCAATAACCTTGTACTCGTAGAGTCCAATCGCTTCCGGGATAATGGAACCCGCGAATTCATCATTTCCGATATCCTGCAGGGAAATCTCTTGCCATTTGCGCGACCCCACCGGCCGGAAAGCCAGGACAACGTCCAGATGGTCATGACCATCCGCAATGACGTGGGCAACAACACCCAGTGATTCGCCCAACGGCCGCTTGACTGGGAACTGGCCATCCCCAAGGGATGGTGTGACATGGTCGACCACAACACGGGCGGGTCCGGAAAAACGATCAAGTGATTTCATGGATATTACTCTCCCTGGAAAAGAGAACGGTTTAATCAACAAGCGAAGCGTACAAGTCAGCGGTCTGGCGGGCAATATTGGCCCAACTGAAGGTGTCGACAGCGCGCTCCCGGCCAGCCTTGCCAAATGCCACCATGTTATCCGGTCGGGACATCAACCGGTTGATCTGGCGAGCCAGATCCTTGGAAAAGTGTTCCGGCTCCAATGGGGTGAATGGAGACTCATGCAGTTGAGCCACCGGAACCAGATATCCCGTGCGGTCATGGACGACCACCTCCGGAATCCCGCCAACCGATGAAGCGACGACCGGGGTTTCACAGGCCATCGCCTCAAGGTTGATTATCCCAAACGGCTCGTAGATTGACGGACAGCAGAAGACCGAGGCCCCCGAATAAAGTTGGATGACCGTCTTCTTGTCGACCATCTCGTCGATCCAGAAAATCCCCTCGCGGTCCTTGCTCGCCTCAGCAACGGCCTGTTTCATCTCGGCAGCAATCTCCGGGGTGTCCGGAGCACCGGCACAGAGCACAATCTGGAAGCCCGGATCCATGTGCCTGATGGCATTGACCAGATAGATGATCCCTTTCTGCCGTGTTATGCGACCGACAAAAAGAACAAAAGGTTTTTGCGGATCAATCCCGTACTTTTCCAGTGCAGGAGCGGCGTCCACTTTCTGGTACTCGACCGGATCAATTCCATTGTAAATGATGTGGACCTTCTCCGGATCGACGTTGAACAGTTTCAGGACATCATTGCGGGTTCCTTCAGAAACAGCGATGACCGCATCTGCCATCTCAATGGCGGTTTTCTCCACCCAGCAACTAAAGTCGTAGCCTCCGCCAAGCTGTTCCCGCTTCCAAGGACGCAAGGGTTCCAGTGAGTGGACAGTTATAACCAGGGGGATTCCGTAGTTCAGTTTGGCAAAGATACCTCCCAGGTGCGTGTACCAGGTGTGGCAATGAACGAGGTCCGCATCGATATTGCGGGTATTGAAGTTCAAGCTGCGTTGGGCGGCCCCAAATACACTGGCCAGGCCCTTGGGGCAGGTATAGCCGGTGTTGTCGATTTCCGTGCCGAATACCGAAAGGTCAGGGTCCGTGACCGACTGATCACCGAAGGCCCGGACCTCGACTGGATGTAATCGGCTCAGCTCGCGGCTGAGGTATTCAACATGGACACCCGCTCCACCATAGGTGTAGGGCGGATATTCGTTAGTCAGTAGAAGCGCTTTCATTCAATTCCTCCTCCGGAAGTTCATATTCAAGACGGATGCTGAAAATCTTAACCAGCAACAAAAGGCAGATGACTGTGAGTCCGAGAACCACCCAACCGGTAAAGTCGTGGATATTGCCGAGGTCCATACCAAAAATGACCACATGGTCATTGAGCCCCTCCGGTCCGTGCCCATAAGCCCATGCCGTCAGGAACAGGCTGCGGAAAATGTTGTTGATGAAGGCAAACAGCATGGCCGTTCCGACCAGAAAGACCTTCTTCCAAAATTGGGCAAAGTAGACCGAGCCCAGAAACGAACCAGCAAACAGGCAGGCGGTCAGTGAGCGGATACCCGAGCAGGCATCCTCCACTCCCACATCCCCGAGCGGGAGCTTAAGGACACTTCCCTCCCGAACCACCGCATATCCCAAAAGGTCGAAGGAATGGTAAACCACAATAGCCACCTTGTTCATCAGGAAGGTGCTGATGGTCTTGTGGACCGCATTGAACATAGGAACTGAAAGCATCCAGATGAGAGCGGGAAACAGGAATAGCATCGCCAGGTGCCAACGCTCCGGGAGCCCAATCGTCTCACCACCGGCCCGTCGGCCAGAATACAGGTAAGCTCCCCCGAGCAGGATGTTGGCATACCCAAAAGCCAGAAAATTGGAGGCGATCAGGTTCTGTCCTTCCATGGCCCGGTAGAGCACGCCCAGCAGAAAGGACAACAGCCCTCCCAGAACCATCAACAGCGAAATGGCCTGCAGGCCGCGGTCGACCAGAATCAGGGAGCCCTTGGAGGCTCCGTCCTTCGGAGAGCTATCTTCCTCCCCGATCAATCCCCCGGCGATGAGAGGCCAGCGCTCATAAAGGATATAGGCCACGAAAAGGGGAACAATAAAGCCGAATGCATACTCATCCCGCAATTTCCACCAGTGGTGCTGGTCCCAGATGAGGAAGAGGGATAATCCAGCGAGGGCGTAGGCTGCCCATTGCGTGGAAACTGGTAACGAACGGAAATTCATAGGGTAAAAACTTGGCGAACTTGGCAAATGCCGCAACTGAACTCAAGAAAGAATACCATGCCGGCGATGGCCTTTACGTTGAGTCTTCCCGGATCGGTTTTTTTTCTTGCCATGCCTGATTTATGTGCCTTCTTTCGACCGCTTATGACAACTGAGGAACAACGCCACAAGAACCCTCTTGAGCTGACGCACACGGATGTGGAAATCCTTTCCCGGTTCGTGACGGACACCGGTAAAATCCTGCCGCGCCGCATCACCGGGCTGACTGCCCGGCAGCAACGCCACATCACCAAGGTAATTAAGCAGGCCCGCAACCTCCTTCTCATGAAGTAAGGTGCTCCTGCGCTAACCGGTGGTTTCCATGCCACTCAACAGTACAGATTTTTACAAGAAGGCTCCCCCGGAAAAGGGAGCCTCTTCTTTTATCTACCCGCCAACCCCCGGCAACATCGCTTTTTTTGTAGAAGCCCTTCAAGCCGGCTGCGTTGTGGCCATCCCAACGGAAACCGTGTACGGCCTCTCGGGCCTGGCGCTTGATGAGAAGGCCTGTCACTCCATATTCTCAATCAAGGGACGCCCCTTGGTCGATCCCCTCATTGTCCATGTCAACAACCCGGAAATGGCTGCACAACTGGCTGAATTGCCGCCGGCCTTTACAGCTCTGGCGGAAGCCTTCTGGCCCGGTCCGCTGACCCTCATTCTCAAGAAACGTCCGATTGTTCCAGACTTGGTCACGGCTGGTAAGCCGACAGTCGCCATCCGCATGCCCCGGCATCCCGTCGCCTTGGAACTTCTCCAAGGCCTCCAGGCTCCCCTGGCCGCCCCTAGTGCCAATCCGTTCGGCTACGTATCACCTGTGAGAGCAGAACATGTGGCGGACTCCTTTGGAGAAACGGTTCCTTTCATTCTCGACGGCGGTCCCTGCGACATTGGGTTGGAGTCGACAATCCTCGACCTGACCGATGACAGCGCGCCTAAAGTGCTCCGCCCCGGAGCGGTTTCACCTGACCAGATCAGCAAGGTTCTGGGAAAGCCCGTGCCCTTGCTGAATGTGAATCTGCATCACGAGGACTCGGCAACGGCACCCGGCACCTTCAGCCGCCACTACAGCCCGGATAAAGAACTCCTGCTCTTTGAGGAGGGCTCAAATCCCTCCCCCAGCCCGGATGATGCCCTAGTCTATTTGCAGCGGCCCACAGGCGACAGCCCAAGTAGCGTCTTCTGGCTCTCTGAGAAGGGAGACGCGGAATCAGTCGCCCAGTCGCTCTTCAGCCTGCTGCGGCAATTGGACCGGCAGGACTTCAGCCGTATCCTCTGGGAACTGCCTGCAGCTACCAGAAGCGGCCTTTGGCTGGCTATCCGCGACCGCATGAAGCGGGCCGCCGCCAACAAATAAAACGGGCGGC
This sequence comes from Puniceicoccaceae bacterium, assembly GCA_040830765.1. Classification (GTDB taxonomy): domain Bacteria; phylum Verrucomicrobiota; class Verrucomicrobiia; order Opitutales; family Oceanipulchritudinaceae; genus Oceanipulchritudo. Next base: position 106,048 of record JBFOMH010000009.1, read on the forward strand.
TCCCGGAGAAGCCGCCCGTGTGAAAGGCCAGTATTAATGATGGCTGATTAGCCAGGACCTGTGTCGCTTGGAACTGAGTTCCGTGCGCTTACTGGTCTTCGGCCTGTGCCTCAATATTCCATTCAGTCCGTTGCTTCAGGGAATCCAGCAACTGCAGCTCCTCACGGAGTTCCAGTTCCTTCATCAGGGCCTCGGCATCTTCGCGCGACTTCATGACCTCGTCCGTCAGAGCTCTCTGTGCTTCAGACGGTTCATAGCCAGGAACATCGCTCGGGCTGACACCCATTTCATGCAACTTGCTGTTGGAGAAAACGTCCTCGTAGGTCGCACCACTGGCGCTGAGAATCTTCGCCGTGATGAAGACAATCAGATTCCGGCGATCCGTGGAGTTGTTCTCGCTGCTGAAGAGACGTCCGAGGTACGGGATGTCTCCAAGGACAGGTACCTTCGATTCGCCCTGGCCGGTGACCTTCTCAATGAGACCGCCAATGGCCAGCGTGTATCCGCTCTTGATAGTCACTGTGCTCAGCGTCTTGCGAGTGGTGATAATCGGAATCGTTGCTCCGGAAGCTCCACCGAACTGGACTTCACCGGTCCGGCTGCTGATTTCCGGTTCAATGTTCAGGTTAATGAATCCAGCACTGTTGATCTGCGGAGTCACCTGCATGTTGATACCGATGTTCTTGTATTCAAAGTTGCTCACTTCAAACGTGCCCCGCTCGTCATTGTAGGTGTAGGCCGGAATCGGGTATTCCTCACCAATGTTGATGCGGGCCGGTGAATTGTTCATTGTGACAACGGTCGGATTGGACACCAGCTCGATATCCGTATTCGACTCGAGGGCACTGAGGACAACACGGAAGGAATCCGTGGAGAAAACAGCACTGTCAAAACGCTCGATGCCGTTGATGGGCTCAACGTAGGTAAGCGGATACTGCTCGTTTGTTACCTGATCGGTAACCAACTGGGTCTCCGTGTCATATCCCCGGTTACGGGTGTAGACCCGCTGCGGCGAGTTCATGGCAACGCCCCATCCTTCGAGGGACTGCCAGTCGATGCCAAGGTTTTCACCTTCACGACCCGTGATCTCGACAAATTTCGATTCAATCATGACCTGCTCGGTCGGACGGTCCAGGGTCTCGATGATTTCCTGGATGTCGTTCATGCGGCTTGGGCGCTCGGTAATGACAAGCGCGTTGCTCCGGACATCAACCTGAATCTTGCCCCCACTGGCGGCATCGACGAGCGGCTCGATGGAAGAGCGAATCTCGGCAGCCTTGGCAAAGTCCACGATGAAGACCCGGGTATCAACTGGCTCGACTGCCAATTCATCACGGCTCTTGATCTTGATGATGTTGCCATCAACAATGTAGGTGTAATTCAGCGGCTCCAGAACGACGTCAAAGACCTGTGTCCAGGTAACTTCGCGCAGCTTGATGCTGACGCTACCGGCAAGGCTGTCGGGAATGACAACATTGAGTTCATAGAGCTCAGCAACACTGCGGATAATGTCCCGGACATCTTCTTCCGGGAAGTCCACGGAAATTGTCTCCGAATCCATGGCAACTGCCGTGGCTTCATCGTCGCTACCGGGCAGATCGAGGAATACCTCGTCGCTGGGAACTTCGAAGACAGGTTCTTCAGGCAGTTCGGGTTCGTCAACGGCATCCATGACTTCCGCCTGACTGGCTTGAGATTCGGCATCGGCAGATGCTATCGCCTCTTCAGCACGGTCAAGGGCTGCCATCTGTGCCTCTTGGGCGGTCAATGGTGCTACCAGCAGAACTGACAGCAATGGGATGAGTATTTGGCCTTTCATTGGTGATCCTTTCGTAAGGTACTCTCGTTTGAGTGAAGGTTGTTTGTTAGTTGTTAAGCGTTATTGGCTTGATCCGGTTGTAGTTAAAAAGGACTTCTGCACAGTGGCTGTGCCGATGGACAAGGAGTAACCCTTGCTGGTCACATCTCCGATTTTGACCTCGTAGACGACCCCCTGAATTTCCGCCTTGAAGGTATCGCCTTCAGCAATGGTGCGGCCACTGGCCAATTGCAGGACACCACGGTCCCCCATCACCAGGCTGCCGAGCGGATTGAACTGACGGCTGATTGCCTTGAGGGCCTGGTCGTCAGGGAGCACTTCGCCAATGCCGGTGGAAACCGGTACATCCGCAAGATCTTTGGTTACCGGGGCCGGTATTTCCTTCTTGCGGACGCTGAAAGGCGAACGGATGTTACTGTAGTCGCCTTCCTCAGCATCGACGTTTTGCAAAGTGGCCTGCATGCCTGAAAGCATACTCTGTCGGGAATCGGCCGGCGTGATGACTTGTGAGAGGCCGGCGTGGCTAGCCAGGCACATCACCATCGAGAAAAGAATGAATGCTTTATTCATTTTTAAATGCCAGCACATGACAACGAAGGCGGGCGTTGAGTTGGTCTAGATCAGGTTCCTCTCCAGCGGACTTGGACACATTCAAGAGGTCCATGCGCACGATGAAGTCCTGCCGGTCCAGGAGATCCAGGAATGACAGGATTTGCTGTAGCGTTCCCTTCATGACAACGTCATAAGGAATCACGGAAAAATGACGCAGCGGGTCCCTGCCAAGAGGCAGCGTTGCGCCATCCGAGGCGACTCCTTGGGAAAACTGGCGGACCGTCACGCCGGAAACCCGTTCCAACTCATAGAAAAACTCGTAATTGGAGGCAACGTTGTCGACGTTCATGAGTCGTCCCTTGATCGATGACAGTCCATCTTCAATGGAAGAAATGTCATCCTCCAATCCAGTCGAGCGCTCCACATTCTCCTGAATGTTTTTCCACTTGCGCTCCAGATCGGTTTGCTGGGATTCGTACTCCTGTATCTTAGGTCCACGCATAATTAACAGGACCAAAGATATGGGGATAATCAGCCCGCAAACAAATAGGATGGGATATTGCCTGATTTTTTTACTGATTAGTGACAAATTCATAGCGAAGGCGCCTTTTCCACGCTGATTTTTACCAGCAACGTAAAATCGAAGTGCCCGAACTGGTTATTCCGGCTGAATTGGGCCATCTCCATTTCAATTCCTTTGCCCTGCAGCGAGGGCAGTTGCAGAAGCGCTTCCTGGAAGTCGCTCAGCACCTGGGCAGGTTTTGCCGGGGCATCCTCCAGCACTTGCCCTTGCAACTGGATTACGAAGGGCGGGAGCTTGGTGTTCTGCTCCACGATGATCTCACTCTGCATTTCAACAACCGAAAGAACCATCCCCTCCTGCAGGGACTCACCCAACTGGGAAAGGAATGGATGGAACTGAAGGGCTTGATGATCAAATGCAACTGCCTCCGCAACCACCTCCGCACTCTGGCGGAATCGCTTGTTGGTATCGAGGATTTCCCGATTCTGTGAATCACTGGAGGCAACTTGCTGCTCCAGCTCCTTGACCGACTTGATCAAGGTCTGCAGGGAGTATTCGCGCATCCCATAAAGGGTGATGCTTCCCAACGCGAGTGCCAGGGCAATGAAGTTGAGAAGGAAACCAGTCCGGATCACTTTCGTGTCTGGAAGGGATTGCACATCCCTGAAGTCAGGGCGCCACAGCCGTTGGGTCGCAGTCTTGCTTTTTCTCAGGGTGGCCATCTTCTTATGCTTCCAGATTTATAAACAGGCTGAACAGGCCAAAGGCGGATGGGCCGAGGTCAGCAGATGAACAGGAGTCGCCGAAAGTCACTCCGATACCGTCCGCCCAGCCTTCCCAATCGACATCAAGAAGCTTGATATCGAGTTCTTTGGAAATGACATCCGGGATCCAGTTCAAGTTCTCCGGCAAGGAGGTCATGTAAAGGTAGGGAATCGTCTGGCCGGTTTGTACTTCGTAAAACCCGGTCGATGCATTGAGCTCCTTGAGGATCTTGTTGAGCAACTTGGGCCCGATTTCACGGAAATCAAACGTGTTTGAAGAAAACAAGTTCCTTGCCGACTCTTCGTCCTTCAAACCCAGTTCTTGTTGGATAACGGGGAGGACCGCATTGAATCCGAAATTAACGGGACGGCACAAATCAACCTTGTCCTGCGAAAGTATGAAAAGGTTGGCTGAGTTTTGCGTCACCTCGAGTAAGAGCACCGGGTCTTCAATCTCCTTGACCTTTAAGTAGTGCTTCAGGCCGGCCAAACCGGACAGTGTTCCGAGCTGCAGGCTCTGCGGGAAAATACCACACTCGACAAGGTTCTCCTGAAAGGCGGAAATTTCCCGCTTATCGGCACCACAAAGGAGCAACTCCTTCTGGCTTGCCAACGCCCGGTCCGGAGAGAAGGCGGTGCCGCTCTGAACATTGATGGTAGCCATCATGCTCGAACCCGGGGTGATCCTGAACTGGTCTTCAAGAATCTTGGCAAAGTAATCCGGATCCTTCGCCTTCGACATCGATTCCAGGGTATGCAACCGGAAGAAACGACTCTCCGGGATAATACTGCAATGCGAATGGATATAGCGGTTTCGGCGTCCAGAGGTTGCCTGTTCCAGGAACTCCTTGAGTTTGCCCGGCTCACTGCGCGGAAACTCGTTTATCGACTCGATGGAAAAGGGCGGCGTCAGTCCGGTGACACCCGCCACCAGATAGGAGAACCCGTTAACCTCTACAAACAAGCCTTTGGTTTTCTTTGATAACATTTAAACGGTACAGATTTTCATGTAGATCAAAGAGGGGAATCCTCCCGTCTTCCCTAAACTTTCATAAGTTTACAGCCTTTGAAGACAAGAAAAAAGCCACAGTTGGAAAAACTGTGGCTGTTATTCACTACAAATTTACGAACGACCGGGATTAACCCCATGTACGCTTTTTATGGCGATTGGAGCGCGAGCGCTTCTTGCGCTTGTGCTGGGCGATTTTCCGGCGACGTTTCTTTCTAAGATTTCCCATAACTAAAGTAATAAAACCGGGAAGAGTTTTTGTTTTTCCGAAGCAAGTAAAGCCTTTTCTGAGAAAAATACCTTATTTCAGGATCCGCGATGTTTTTCAAGTTGGCGGCAGAGTCCGTTCCACCTTGGAGGCAAGGGGCCTTTGACCACCTTGCCATTTCCAAGGTCCAACGCCTTCAGGTAATAGGCTGGGCCGTCATAAAGAGGCCGTTCTTCAAGGTCGGCTTTGGGTTGGTAGCCGCGTTTGATTTTGGAAAGGAGTGGCAATGGGTCCCGAGCGTATCGGTGGTCGCCGAGTACCGGCAAACCGCATTCCATGGCATGAAGCAGTATCTGATGCCGCCTGGGGAAGGTGGTTTTGGCGGTCCATTCCCGGCATCCCGCCACCGGCCCATCCAGTTCAAGGCAAGTAGTGCTCCGCTTTCCGGTGGTATGGGATACCAGCATCCGGGGTTGGTGGCGATGTCGGGAAATCGGCAGCGTGCATTCCTGGGTTACTTCCACTGTTTTGCCGCGGGTGAGAAAACGGAAGGTGAAAGTGAAGTCGCCAGAACCGAGGCTGCTTCGCAGGTCTTCAGCCGTGTCCCGGTTCCGTGCGAAGAGGACGGGCCCGTAACACTCGGGATCCAGATCCGTCACTGCCCATAAGCCCTCCTCCCCAATGCTCATCCGCTGGAACTCACCTTTGCCATGATGGCTTTGGTGCCGGATGGCTTCCACCAGCACCGGCAGGCGGGGATACCAGCCATCTTCCTGGACGAGGACACCAACAGGCTTGGCCAGTGCCAGCAGGTCGCCATCATCAAATAGGACGGGCAAACGGGCGGGCTGCATCCCGAGAAGGGGCACGGGAAAGCCGAGTTGAGGCATCTTCTCCATATCTGGCCGGAAATTCAGGCTGTATTTAAAACAAAAACCCCCCGATGCAAAGACCGGAGGGTGAAAATTACCATGGTCCTGAGAACGGACTAATGGGTGCTCTTGGAATGCAAGGCGTTGCGGGAAAGCTTGGACTTCTCGCGGTTTGCCTTGTTCTTGTGCAGGACACCAGACTTCACTGCCTTGTCGAGGGCCGATGAGTAGGCACTCTTGTCGGCGTCGGAAGCTTCGCCCAAAGCCTTCTTGCGAAGCGTCTTCAATCGGCTCGTTGTGGCGGTGTTGCGCTCCGTCCGGCGGGAAATGCGACGAATGTCTTTCTTGGATGATTTTAGATTGGCCATAGAAAATTCCTTTAAAGAAACGGAGCAAGCTAGGTTCGAAGGCCCGCCTGTCAAGGGAATTTAAGCCTCCGTGAAGGGAAAAGGCTCGTCGGCTGACCAGGCGTGCAGGTCCTGCAGGTTCCATAATCCCAGCTTCCCGGCTTCCTTGAGCATGCGCAGGAGTATTTGTGCCGTCATGAATGCATCACCCAGGGCGGTATGCCGGTCATGGGGAATTATCCTGAACCAGTCGCAAAGGGCATCAAAGGAATATCCTTCCGGCTTGGGCTTTCGGGTAAAGCCTCCGGCCCCGGTGATGGCCAGAAACGCCTCCATGGTATCGATGGCCCTGTTCCGCAGCTGAAAGTTGAAATGCTTTTCACAGGCTACATTCAGCAAGGTAATATCATGCTGAATATGGTGGCCGACAATGATGCCATCCTGCAGCCACTCTAGAAACTGGCAAATGGCCTCGGGCTCCTCCACTCCCTCTGCGGCCGCCTCGCGGGTAATTCCGTGTACGGTCACGGAAGAGGTGTTGTAATCGATCGGCAGAAGAACAGAAAACTGGTCGTCGAGATGGATTTCCCCTTGCCTGACACCGACACCAGCGATGCTGATGATTCGGTCACGATGCGGATCCAGGCCGGTGGACTCTGAATCGACACAGGCGAAACGGAACGATTCCCAGTTGGCATCCTCAGGCAACCGGAATTTGTTGGCTTCGATATACTTTTCGACGCGCTTCACCACTCCCAGGTACTGAGGTCAAACCGCTTGGCCGTTGATTCGAGGATTTTCAGGATGGTCCTGAAGGTCGTGATAAGAAGGGTCCGCGTCTCCGCATCCAAACCGGCAGGATCAATAACCGCGCCGTCCGTCCCCAGCTTCAATCCTTGTGAAATACGGGCATACTGGGCTATCAGGAAACCCTCGGACGCCTCGTGGAGAATATTGCCCATGTCCGTCCCCAGCCGGGCCTGCTTGGCCGCCTCATCGAGTCGCTTGTAAGTAGCCGTCGGCTGATGAGAGCCCGTTTCCAGGGTCAGGACCCTTCCGACATCGACCAATGGCAGCAGGGCGTGGGATTTAATCGCCAATTCGCTGCGATGGATACCCTCCTGATCGACGACATAGCCACTGAAAAGGGTTTTTGGTGGCTGGTTGAGAAGGGAGTCACTGGCCATGTAAACGATGAATCCCGGGTTCGCAGTCAGCTCCTGGTGAATGTGCTTGCTCAGTTCTTCTGCCAGGGTAGAGCCGGCTTCCATGGCCGGTTTAAAGTCAAATGCATCCCGCGCACTGTAGACGTGGGAATCGACGGGCTCACGAATATATCTCGTGAATTTGGCCTTCATTTCGGAAAGCGGGAGGCACCACTCAGCCTTCTGGGCAAGCACGTTCTGCGGGCTTTCAAGGAAGCCACAATGACGATGCCCCTGGGCCACCCGGTCGGCAAGATTGTGGAAGAAGCTCCTCGCCTTCTCCTCCAGTTCGGATTCCGGATCCGCATAAACCAAGGCGTGGTATACCGCAGAGCGAATAAGCAATTCGTCGCGGCCACCGCTGCCCATCATGAGCCAGGAGAATTCAACGGGTGGAACACCCATTCCTTCCTCCTCCATGGCGATTAGGCTTAATTCGATGATCCGCTGGGTCAGCTTGCGGTTGAGCACCCCGACCATTTCCATCAACCAGATGAGCGACTGCCTGTTTTCAAGGAATTCAAGAATCAGTGCCTCCAGCCGGTCCCTTAAGCTACGCAGGGATGTGATATCAGGAGCCGAGGCAATCGCTTCCCCAATAACAGAGGGAAAGCGCCCATATTGCAGAAACAGGTTGCGTTCCGACACTAAGCCGACGGCCCGCGTGTCAAGGGTCCCGTCCTCTGTCACAATGAGGAAATTTCTTCCCGACCGGGTCAGCTTAATCAACATGTCGCCAGTGTTGTCGGTTGGACTGGCCGCATCCAGGTCGCGGAACATCAGATCGCGAACCGGGGCGTAGGGTTGGATGGAACCTTCAAGGATGCGATCCCGCAAGTGACCATCGGTCAGCTTCCCAATTGGCCGGCCGGCATCATCAATCACCACAATGCAATCGATCCGCTTTGACTGGAGCTTCATCGCCACCTCACGGATTGAGGCGTCTCCCATGACAGTAACGAGTGAATCCTTTGCCACCTGCTGGGGTTGGTCGACCTCCCACAATCCGCCTTTGCGCAAGGTAACGAGTGCCTTGTCACCTCCGGGTACTTCCTCCTCATGGAGGAACCCACCCCAGTGGTAGCTTGGGCTTAGGCTGAAATAGGCGGCCAGGTAGCGCCGGGCCTGGGCTGACTTTTCCGCCAAGTCTACAAAAAGTGCCCTTGGGAAACCATAGAGAATGGTTTCCGTTTCGGTACGACAGGTGTGCAGATAGGGCTCATCCGACCGAATTCCCTGCAAGCCCAGCATGTCCCCCGGACCCCGCAAATCGACCAGGGCTTCACCTTTTTCCGTCTCCTCAAGGATTTTAACCTGCCCTTCCTGGATGACATAGAGCCACTGGTTCCTGGGCTGACCTTGCGAGAAGACAATTTCCCCGTCCTCGTGAAACTTCACCTTGCTGTGCCCGGCCAGTTCCCGCAAGACATCGACCCCGAGGTATTCGAAGGGGGGATATTCCTTCAGGAAGTCAGCAATACGAACTGAGATGGAGGAACCTTTCATAGGGGCAGGGGTATAAGACGGATAATGACCATTATGAGAGCTCTGCAAGCAATTCCCGTGTCAGATTGCACAAGATATGCCCATCCGGTCTCCCACCCGGGCATAAAGTTCAGTCCCACTGGCCGTTAATTCAAGCAAATCGTCGGAGAGACGGATCCGACCAGGTTGAAAAATCGTGATCACAGAAGACCCCCCGAATTCGAACCAACCGAAGGGCTCACCCTTTAGGAAGGATTGGTCCCCGCGGGGACAGCGATAGCGGATCGAGCCGACATTAGTGGCCCCAACGGCAATAAAGAGGACATGCCCCAGCGAGTCGGTCTGGATGTGGCTCAAGTGCCGCTTGTTCTCCCAGATGCAGGAAAGCCGGTACCGGAGGGCGATGGGACTGACTGAATAGAGCCGTTTCCCCAGCCACCAGGAGTCAACCATGCTTCCTGGGACCGGGTAATGGAAATGATGATAATCAACCGGGCAGAGACGGCTGAGGACAAGGCTGCCACCGGTGAAGAGCTGGACCAGCTCCGGATCTCCTCCGAGCAACTTCTCAAGGTCCCATTGCTGTCCCTTGACAAAGACCCTTTGCTCGGTTCCCAGCTCCTGCCAGCCGAGATGTCGCCCGTCGGCCGGGAACACTACCGAAGCAAGGGCAGCATCAACAGGACGGGCATCCGGTTTCAGCTCCCGGCAGAAAAAGTCATTGAAGGAAACGAAGGATTCGGGTGGTTGGAGAAATTCTGAAACATTGAGTCCATACCTTTCAATAAAGGGCAGGATGCGTTTCCTCGATGCGGGGCGCTTCATCCACCAGCCAAAGATGGCTGAAAAGAAGGGTCTGGAAAAAAACAACCAGCCAAGGGCCCGGCCCGGCAGGGTTTCGTAGGCGAACCGCAAGGCCCCATCCCCATAAACCGCCTCTTGCTGCATCGCCTTTTTGTAGCGGTCAAAGTAAGTAATGGGTTGCCCGTTCATTGCCTTCAGGGAAGATAGATGATTGGGCCTGTCAAAACAGTTCCTGCTGGGGCTCGATCCCCTGGCTTAATTGCAGCAACCAGCGGATCGACATTCGATCGCACATTTCATCAAGACTTTCCAGGTAGGTCAGCAGGAGCGAAGAAGCGATTGCGTCGTAAAGCGCACAATGCGGCTTTCGCCGTTTCTGCGGACAGTATTCATTGGCTGCCGCTTCCAATTGCTGCTGAAGCCCGAAGGTCTTGACGAGGTCACCCAGCCCGTAGGAATCCAGGCCCGGGAATATGGATTTATACAAGCTGAGCGTATCCACCCAGGGTCCCCATTCCTGGGAAGTGCCAAATCCGGCCCGCCAATCCGGAACCACCGGAGGAACTGCCCAGGTGTTTTTAATAAAACTATTCTCGGCATGGCGGTTGTGCGCGGCAAAAATACCCTTCCGCCGCAACTCGACAAAGTGCGCATAATGGGAACTGAATAGTTCATGAGCCATCGCCTCGGTTTCCCCTATCCCATGCACCTCCCTGTCACGGGAATGGATCGACCCAGTTGGCCGGCATAGACTGGTCTCCGTGGCATTGATTTGGCCGCCAATCAGATGAACGACTCCATACTCCACCACTCCGCTGGCTGGGCTGCCTTCGAAATCGAGCATGTAGATGTGAGTGGATTTCCAGTCCGTTCCATCCATGCCACCACAATGAAGAACCTCTGGTGAAGCCTGCAAGCCTGCAGCAGCTTCGGACCCATCCGCTGCATTTGCTGCTTTTACAACTTGCCCAAAAAATGCGGATGCGTTTGGGTCGCAAAAATCATGGATATTTCCTTCAATCCAGCCGACTTCATTGATGGAGCCCTGCGCAAGGCAGCCAGCGCGACCGGGCTCGACCGTGACTTTGAACCCGTGGTCCGCCCCGCAGATCCCCGTTTTGGAGACTACCAGGCCAATGGAATCCTGCCTTATGCCAAGAAAAACGGCCTGAATCCACGGGAGACAGCGACACGGCTGCTCGACAAGGCAATAGCCGAAAATCTTCTCGATGACAGTATTCTCGAGTGGTCAATTGCCGGACCGGGCTTTATCAATTTCACCCTCAAGCCGGCCTTTTCGATTCAATGGCTGCGCCGCTTCGGCACCGAGGAAGCCCTGAAAACAGGAGCTGGCGGACAGATGCAGGGCCAGACCATCGTGGTCGACTTCAGCTCTCCCAATACTGCCAAGGAGATGCATGTGGGGCACATTCGTTCCACCGTGATCGGGGAAACCCTCTCCCGCTTGCTGGAATTTGCCGGGGCAAAGGTCATCCGGGACAATCATATCGGGGACTGGGGGACGCAGTTTGGGATGCTTATCTGGGCCATCAAGCAATCCGGATTTGATCCTGAAAAAGCCAATCAGGATTCCGCCGTCGCGGAACTGGAGGCCCTCTACAAGCAAGGCCATGCTGCCTACAAGGAATCCGAGGAGAACGCTGAAGCGATCCGCAACGAACTGGTCAAGCTGCAGACTGGCGATCCCGGAAATGTCCGCATATGGGAAGCGATAACCAAGGTCAGCTGGGAAGCCTTTGAGGCCATCTACTCACAGCTTGGCATCTCATTTGACGAAGTTCTCGGGGAAAGCTTCTACCGGGACAAGGTCGAGGCTGTTTGTAAGGAACTGGAGTCGACTTCCCTGGCTGAGGAAAGCGAGGGCGCCCTGGTGGTCTTTCACCCGGAGCACAAACGCTTTGCCAAGCAACCGTTCATTGTACGTAAGGCGGATGGCGCCAGCAATTACGCAACTACAGACCTCGCAACTGTTCTCTACCGGGTCGACCATTTCAAGGCGGATGCCATGATGTATGTTGTCGATTCACGGCAGGCAGACCATTTCCAGCAGCTCTTCCTGACCGTGGAGAAGTGGTTCAAAGAGACAGGTCGCACGGTTCCCCGCATGGAACATGTCTCCTTTGGCAGCGTCCTCGGGGAAAACGGCAAGCCGATCAAGACCAAGGAAGGAGGCTCCGTTAAGTTAAAGGACCTCCTCAGCGAGGCCGTCAGCCGCTCGGCGGACATCGTCCGGGAGAAAAATCCCGACCTGCCGGAGGCAGAAGTGACTATAGTCGCGCGTGCCGTCGGCCTGGGAGCCATCCGCTACATCGACCTCAGCCAGAACCGAACCAGTGATTACCTGTTCTCCTGGGATCGTATGCTCAGTTTCGAGGGAAACACCGCGCCTTACCTTCTCTACGCGGTGGCACGCATACACAGCATTTTCCGCAAGGCTGGTATCGATGAATTCGATACCTTCTCCAGGGCTTCGGAATTCTCTACCCCGGAGGAATTGGCCCTCGCCCGCAAACTCCTTGCATTTCCGAGTACAATCGAGCTCGTCCTCTCGGACCTGCGCCCGCACATCCTCTGCACCTACCTGTTCGAGCTGGCCGGTGTCTTCAGCAGCTTCTACAATGCCAACAAGGTCATTGTCGGGGAGGAGGATGTCCGGGACAGGCGTTTGCTCCTCTGCTCCCGGACCCTGACCGTGATGGAAAGCGGGCTCCACTTGCTGGGTCTGGAAACGCTTGAACGGATGTAGGAAGGTAGCAACCTACCGGATGTGCCAACGGTAACCATGCTTCGAAAGAAGCTCCGGTTCCCCCGAAGTGACGCGGATCACATCCTCAACCCGCACCCCGCCAAGCCCGGGATAATAAAGCCCCGGTTCCACCGTAATGACCTGCCCCTTGCGGAGCCGGCTGCCCGCCGCATTGACCCGTGGCGGTTCATGGACCGCCAGCCCGAGCCCATGGCCTAAACCGTGGATAAAGCCCACCGGCGTCCCGTTCTTGGTCGTACTGGGAAAGCCTCTTTCATCGAAACCTGCCTTGACCTTCTGGTAAATCAAGGATCCCGAGCGCCCACTGCGGTGAGCCTGGAGCGCCTTCTGCTGCTCCTCGAAGACTGCCACATAGAGATCCCGCTGCAGGTCCGATGGGGTTCCCTTGAGGTAGGTCCGGGTCATGTCCCCATGATACCCCGTGGCCGAAACCCGCGGGAAAATGTCGACAATAATAAACTCATTCGCCCGCAAAGGACCCGTCCCGCGGCAATGCGGATCACAGGCCTGGTCGCCACCCGCGACGATGGTGTTGCTGGCAACAGCGCCCCGGTTCAGGCACTCGATGGAAATTGCCCGCTGGAGGATTTCTGAAGTCAGCCGCTTTCCCGAATGATAGAGGTAACCGCGTTTGATCTCCGCTTCCCGTAGTAATTTCTCCACTACACGGAATCCGGCGGCCGCGGCATCATTGCCTTGCCGGATAAAGCGGGCCTCCTCGTCAGTCTTGCGTTCCCTTTCAGGAAACAACAGGCCATCGGCAACGTCCAGCCGGACCTTTAATTGTTGCAGCTGGAGTGCCGGCCCGCAGGGGAAGGTTGACGACACCCGGAATCCCTTGATCCCGTAGCGGCGGGCCAGCCAGGCAATTATGGATCCGGGATAGAGGAATTCCCTGCGGGCGGATTTTCTGGCCTCCTGCTCGACCGCTTCAAGGGAAAGGACCTCATCATAGCGCCCTTCCTTCCGGACCCTGGCATACTCGAGCCGGCTCAGGACAGCGATCCGCCGGCCTTTGCATGAAAAGGCGATGAACGGGTCGGGAACCATGGCCCCACCAAAATAAAGGACATCGGTGTCTGTTTCCGAGTCAGCGTAAAGAAGCGCTTCGAAGGTATGTTTCTGGGGACGTTTTTTGGCCATTTAAAGTATTGGGTTGAGAAGTTTGAATGTTCCTCACTTAAATCGACCCATGTCATGGCGTCTATCCAAATTTCTTCCAATCCTCCTCGTCATCCTGTGCGCCTGCTCGCCGGAGGAGGAGCAGCTCATCGCGACGGCATCCGTTGACTCATGGTTGCCCCTGTCCGTGGGCGGTATGGATATTGAAGTCCAAGTGGCCATTACCTCCGTGGAGTTGCGCAAGGGCTTGATGTACCGGCAATCACTGGGGTCGGACCAAGGCATGCTCTTCCCATATGCCCGGCCCCAGAAAATGACCTTCTGGATGGCCAATACACCGCTTCCCCTGGATATTGGCTTTTTCGACAGCGAAGGGGTCCTGATCGAGATTCATCGGATGTACCCATTTGATACAAACCGAACTGTCTCACGGTCGGATGCTGCCCAATTCGCACTTGAAATGAACCAGGGCTGGTTTGGCCGAAATGGCATATTCCCCGGTGCCCGTTTAGATCTGGATAAAGTCGCCAGAGCCCTCCGGAAAAGGGGCGTCAATCCTCGCGAATATGGCTTTCAGGAAGTGGATTGACCCATTCAGACAGGCGCACCGCTGACCTGCAAGGCAGCCTCGCAAAAACGGCGTGTCGCCTCGGGCAACAACTCCTTTTCAAGCGCACCAAAGCTGAGCCGGACGCAATTGTGGGGCTTGCCCTCTGCAAAACAAAGATCACCCGGCACATAGAGGATTTCCTGCTCCAGGCAGGCCTTGTGAAAAGCCGAGCCAATGCGGGTATCGACACCTGAAGGCCCCCGGGCCCAGAGCAGCAAGCCGCCCAATGGCTGCTCCCAGCGCCAACCGGCCTCAGGAAGTCCATGCTCCACCAGAGCAGCTTCCATGATGTCCCGCTTTTCCTTGTAATGTCCCCGGATGGACAAGAGATGCTCCTCATACTCCCCAGCCTCAATGACGGACTCAATGATAGCTTGATTGAAATGAGCTGAGCCGAAGTCCTGGTGACCCTTGATTTTGGCCATGGTAGTGAGGCAGTCCTTGTCGCGGCTAACCATGAATCCAATCTTCAGACCCGTGGCGAACGGCTTGGTGAAGGTCCCGGAGTAGACAACCGGATAGTCCTCCCACTCATCCAGCGATAGCAGGCTGCGGGCCGGATAGGGTTCATCAAAATACAGTTCCCGGTAGGCCATGTCCTCGACCAGCGGAATCCAGTAGTCGAGCGAATTGAGGATGCCGGCGAGCATCTTCTTCTCATCCTCGGAAATGCTCCGGGCGGATGGATTGGCAAAGGCCCCCATCAGGTAGACCAGCTTGACTGACTCCAGCTCTCCACGGTCGCGCAGATCGTCAAGAAGCTTGCTCAATCCCTCCGGATCCAGCCTGCCCGTTTCATCACTGGGAATGGAGATAGCCCGCACACCAAGTCCGTCCAGCAGCTCGAGGAAAACAAAATAACTTGGGCTCTCGACCAAGACAATATCCCCTGGATTACAGAGCATCTGGACCAGAATATAAAGCCCCTGCTGGGATCCGGTCGTGATGAGGATGTTCTCCTCCTCGAGGTCATTGACTTTTTCCCCGGGGTAACTTTGCAGCAATTGGGCCACATGCCTCCGCAAGGCGGGCCGCCCCCGGTTCATGCCATATTGAAGATGGGTCCGCCCCTCGCTCAGCGAAAGCCGCTCAATGGCCTGCTTTATCTGACCCTCCGGCAGAACCCGGTTGTCCGTGAATCCGGCGGCCAGCGATAGCATTTCCGGATGAGCCAACTTGTCGGCCATGAGCCGCGTAATGACGGATTCCACGCTCCGGGCGCACTTCCCGAGCTTGGAGTAGCTGATTTCCTTTTCCTTCATTGAAGGCATGATGATTACGGTTCTATCAGTGAATCCGACCTTCGTCAAAGTCGATAATGTCGGCGAAGGAAAGGAGATCATCCCGGTCCCCGGCTTCCATCGTATTCTTTGCCTGTTGCAGAGCCTCGCGGCCCATCTCGCTCATCCCTTTCTGGACAAGCTCCCGGTTCCATTTCTCAACCCGGAGGTTTTCCGGAAAAAGCGCGGCCAGTTTTTCTTCCAGCAACGCCTCATCCTCTCCCGAGGACTCGACGGCTTCAATGACTGCCGATGGATCCAATCCCAGATGGAGGCAGAGGAAGCGGTCGAATCCGCGGCAGAAATTCCGCTGATAGGAAGCGGGCAGTTCCCCTTGCAAATGTTTGCGGATCTTGGCGATAAAGCGGGGTAGATGCAGCAGGCCCGTCGCCTTGTGCGGGATGTAAGGTGACGGGAGGTCACGACAGATAGCTCCCGTGGGACCAAGGTTTTCCTCATTCATACGATTCTCCAAGGTGAAGGTTTCGTCTGCCTTGTAAAGCGCGGAAGCACATCGGGAAATTCCAAAACCATTTTGACAAAAACTGCCGGCTGGAGAACCCTGCTTCTGGCAATTCCTTTTCGATTCGATGAAAATTATCTGGCGCGTCTCACAATACCTCTTTCGTTATCCGCTCTTATTTGGTCTGGTCCAAATGCTTGCTGTAGGGATGACGCTGCTGACCATCGCCATTCCCAAGTTCATCGAGTCCATTTTGACCAACATCCAGACTTCATCGGAAATAGCCCCCCTACTCTACGGCATCCTGGGAATCATTGCGCTCTACCTTGGCAGCGAAATTTTCAACGGGTTGCGCATTGTCTGCAACAACACCCTTGAACA
Source organism: Puniceicoccaceae bacterium (assembly GCA_040830765.1). Classification (GTDB taxonomy): domain Bacteria; phylum Verrucomicrobiota; class Verrucomicrobiia; order Opitutales; family Oceanipulchritudinaceae; genus Oceanipulchritudo. Next base: position 122,280 of record JBFOMH010000009.1, read on the forward strand.
AAAGGTGCTCTTCGACATGCGCCAGGACCTGCACCGCAAACTCTTGATTCTCCCGGTCTCCTTCTATGATCAGAGGAAGTCGGGCGAAATTTCCTCCCGGGTAATTGAGGATGTGATGGCTGTGGAGCGGGCGCTGCTGGACGGGACGGAACTGGGTGGTCGTGCCCTGGTCATGATCGTCGGGGTAACGATCATGCTCTTCCTGACTAATCCCGTCCTGGCCTGGTTTGTCTTTCTGCCAGTGCCTATCCTGATCATTCTTGGAATCTACTATGCGAAGGGATCCAGGAAGGTCTGGAAGGGTGTCCGCGAAGCCGCCGGCGACCTCAATAGCCTGCTCGTTGAAGATATTCAAGGCAACCGGCTGATTCAGACATTTGCCCTGCAGAAGAGGGAGAGCCGCCGCTTTGACACCAAAGCCGCCCTACTACGGAAGCGGACATTGCGCGCGATGTTTCGCTGGGCCGCCTACAGTCCGGGAACCACTTTCCTGACTAACCTCGGTATTGTCGCCGTCATCGGTATCGGGGGATGGATGATCCTCGATGGAGAAAGCTCCTTCGGCTTTCCCCAGCTAATCGCTTTTCTCATGTACGCCAACATGCTGTACATGCCGATGGGACAGCTTCACGGCATCAATCACCTGCTGGCGGCTGGGAAGGCTTCCGGCGAGCGGGTTTTCGAAATTCTCGATGCCGAGGTCGAGGTGGAAAACCCGGCCCAGCCCAAGCCCTTCCCCGAAGGCCCCCTCCATGTCCGGTTCAACGCAGTTTCATTCCAGTACCCGGGACGACCCGAAGTACTGACGAATTTTGAACTCGAACTGCCTCCCGGCAAGGTCACGGCACTGGTTGGCCATACCGGTGCCGGGAAGAGCACCGTTGCCAATCTCGCCATGCGAACCTATGATGTCACGGGCGGCTCCATTACCGTTAATGGCATCCCCATCGAGGAACTCGACCTGGAGGAAATCCATTCCAACATCGGTCATGTCGCCCAGGACCCATTCCTCTTTGAGGGCACGGTCAGGGAGAATCTGCTTCTGGCCCGTCCCGAAGCCAACGAGCAGGACCTCATTGACTCGTTGGATGGTGCCTGCGCATGGGATTTTGTGCAAAAGCTCCCCGAGGGACTGGATACCAATATCGGCGAAAAAGGCATCCGTCTATCCCAGGGGGAAAAGCAACGCATGACCATCGCCCGGGTCCTTCTGAAGAATCCACCCTTTGTCATTCTGGACGAAGCCACCGCCAGCGTGGACACCATTACCGAGCGACTGATCCAGCAGGCCCTGGAAAATCTTACCGCTCACCGGACAGTGCTGGTTATTGCCCACCGGCTCTCGACCGTCCGCAAAGCCGACCAGATTGTCTGCATGAAGGAGGGAGCGATCATTGAAATCGGCTCCCATGAGGACCTCATCCTGCAGGACGGGCACTACGCCAAACTCTGGAGCTACCAGAACGATCTCATCCCGGAATCTGTCAATCTCTAGGCTGTCTGGATTTCTTCCGGAACGGATTGGGGGCCGGTTGCTTCTGGGAACGGGACTTATGGAAGGCCAGGAAATGACGGGCACCCTCAGTTCCCATGTATTTCTCGAGAATTCTCACCGGTGTCCTCCGTAAATCAACCAGCATCAGCCCATCGAGGGCGTCATTGAAAGCCGGATCCACATTGAAGCTGAGCAAGGTTGCGTTGAGTTTCAAATACTGGCGCAAAAGGACCGGCACCCCCTTCTCCTCCCGCTCAATTTCCGATATGAGGGCGGAGACATCATCGATGTCCCGAACGGAACGGCGAAAGGATGACTTGTCGAGAGAACCAAACGACCGGGACCTCGCCGGTTTCCGCGGCTTCACCTTGGAAGCGAAGACAGGATCCAGGTTGTGCTCCTTGAGATACGCCACCATCAGGTTCTTGGAAAGGCTCTGGTACTCCTTGCTGATGCTGACAGGTCCGAAGAGCGTGCAGTGTTCCGGATGGCGGACGATGAATTGTCCGATCCCCTTCCAAAGAAGCCCCAGGGAGAGCGGCTTGCGCTGGTATTTTTCAACGACAAATGAGCGGCCCAGCTCGATCGCCGGATTGATCGAGGAAAGCACTGCCGTCTTGATACGGAACAGGGTCGTTGTGTAGAGGCCGTGCTTGCCATGTTTGGCGAGAATTTCATCCGTCAGTCCGAGGCGGTAGGCACCGACTATCTCCCGTTCCTCGCGATTCCAGATGAAAAGGTGCCAGTAGTCGGAATCAAATTTGTCAATATCGGTTGACTGCCCGGTCCCCTCCCCGACTGCCCGAAAGGTTATTTCCCGCAAGCGGCCCAGCTCCAGCAGGATATGCGGAATCTGGTCGGCCTTGGCCGCATAGACCACAAAGGCAGCGTGTTCGGCCAATACGGACTCCCGAGGCAAGTCAGCCAATTCCTCCTCCAGCTTTTCGACTGGCTGGGCGGGTGTGATTGGTTTTCCAGAATGGGCCCGCCGGAGATCCGGGGCAAAGACTGTTTTGTCCGCTACCTGGCGGTTTTGCAGGATGTAGGTTCGCAAACGGAGAAAGTCCATGACCTCCCGATGGGAACGGAAGCGCTCAAGCCGTCTGGCTGAAATGGGATTGCCGACACGAACCTCGATGACCCGGTTCTTGGCCCGCAGCATTTCGCGTGGGAGAAGGGCTGTCCGGAGCCTTGGATGAAGAAGCCCGGCGACTTGGAAAAAGATGGAGTTGTGCCCCTTGAAGTAGACCGGCACCACGGCAGCGCCGCTTTTAAGGAGCAGGGGTGCGAGGTTTTCGGCCCATACAGGATCGCTAACCCGGCGAGAGCCCCACTTCAAGTGAGAGACCGTTCCGGACGGGAATGTGGCCAGGGCGTGACCATCCTTCAACCAGCGCAAGCTGTCCTTCATCCCCTTGAAATTTGCCTTGGCCGCACCAGGGCCTCCGAAAGGATCGACATAGAAGCAGCGACCGCCCATGTCATCGACCCGGGAAAGGAGATAGTTGGCGAGGAACATCCCATCATCCCGCACGCGGTCCAGCATGGACCCAAAGACCAGACCGTCGACGCCCCCATAGGGGTGGTTGGCGACAAGGAAAACAGGACCAGTCTTTGGAATTCGCTGCAGATCCGCTTCACTGACCTTGTACCGGACACCAAGAACCCCAAGCCCCTGATCAAAGAAGCCGGCCTCGCTGCTTTGGCGGACGTCAAGAAATTGCCGATAGTGCTCGTTCAGGCTGGAGATACGGAGCAACGGCTCCATTATCTTCCCGGCAATCCGGAAGAATGGCCGCTGCCATGGACGGCGGGCCAATTCTTGGAAATCGGCAACTCGGGGTTCAGTATCAGGCATGGCAGGAATTGGGAGTAGCCCACTATCGGATGCTGCCTCAGCTTATCTCCAGCCAAATCTTACGCAAGCCCCATCCTCCGGGGTTAAGTATGTGTAACAAGGTGACAGGTTCCTTGCGATTGCCTGACGGGGAAGTTACTCGTCCGAAATCATCAACTTGTAGCGGAATGAATCCCTAAGCGCCTGCCAACTGGCCTCGATGACGTTGGGGTTGGCCCCACAGGTCCACCAGGTATTTTCCCCGTCTCCGGAAAGCATCAGGACCTGGACCACGGAATCGGTCCCCAGCCCGGTTTGCAGGATCCGCACCTTGTAGTCAATCAGCTGGACGCTGCGCAGCTCGGGAAAGTGCGCCCCGAAGGCCAACCGCATGGCATGGTCAAGGGCACCAACCGGACCGGTCGATTCGGCCACGCTGATCTTGATGTCTTCCTCGTCGACAACACGGATTTTAACCACGGCCTCACTGATGTTCTCATGCTTGTCGCGGACGACTTCTGATATGGTCCGGTAGCTGACAAGGTTGAAATTGTCTTCCATCCCGTGGAAGTGCTGGGCCAGCAAGACCTTGAAGCTGGCATCAGCGTTTTCGTACTCGTAACCCTTAGCCTCACGTTCCTTCAGCTTCTTGATGAACGAGCGCATCTCCTTGGACTTCGGCTCAACTTCTATACCCAGCTCCGCGGCCTTCATGGCCACGCTGCTGCCGCCAGCCATGTCGGAAAGCAGAATGCGCTGGCGGTTACCGACGCACTCGGGCTGGACATGTTCGTAGCTGCGGGAGACCTTTTGCGCGGCATTGGCATGCACGCCCCCTTTGTGGGCGAAGGCACTCCGTCCAACATAGGGTGCCTTCGGGTTGGGCACATGGTTGGCCATGTTATCGATCCCATGAGCCAGTTCACACAGTTTATTGAGATGCTTATCCGAGTTGAAGGAATAGCCCAGCTTCAGGGAAAGGTTGGCCATGACTGTTGTCAGGTCGGCGTTGCCGACCCGTTCGCCATAACCGTTCTGGGTACCCTGAACCATCCGTGCACCTGCTTCCACCGCAACCTGGGAAAGGGCGACTCCGAGCCCGCAATCATTATGGGCATGAATCCCCACTTTGACTGATCCCATCTCCCGGACAACTTCCTCCACCACACCGGAGAGCCATTTGACCTGGGAACCTCCGTTTGTATCACACAGGACCACCCAGTCCGCCCCACCAGCAGCGGCTGCCTTGAGCGTTTGCATTGCATAAGCCGGGTCATCCCTGTAGCCGTCAAAAAAATGCTCTGCGTCGTAGATGACCTCGCGCCCGGCCTCCTTCAGAAAGCGGACGGATTCCTCGATCATGGCCAGGTTCTCCTCTGCCGTCGTCCGCAGGACCTCCGTCACATGCAGTAACCAGGTCTTGCCGAAGATGGTCACCACCGGCGTTTCGGCCTCCAGCAAAGTGGCCAGCTGGGGATCTTCCTCCGCCTTGAGGCTGGCCCGGCGGGTTGAGCCGAATGCGGTTACCCGGGCATGCTTAAAGGTTTTCTTCTTGGCCAGTTCAAAGAAGACCATATCCCGCGGATTGGAACCCGGCCAGCCGCCTTCAATGTAGTCAATCCCGAATGCATCCAGTTTCTCGGCGACGAGGATCTTGTCCTCGGCAGAGAAGGAAATGCCCTCCCCCTGGGTGCCATCACGCAGGGTGGTATCGTAGATCATTACATTTTCAGCCTCTTTCATCACATCCGGTGTTTGCCCTTTGCGCCTTTTGGTCAATGGCAAAATGCCTTTGCCCTTGCCTTTGGGACCTGCTAGTGAAGGCCGGTTTAGAGCAATGCGCTATCGTGAAATCAACTTTGATGGCCTTGTCGGGCCAACCCATAATTATGCCGGGCTCTCCCTAGGGAATGTCGCCTCCCAGGAAAACAAGGACGCTGTTTCCAATCCACGGAAAGCCGCCTTGCAGGGTCTGGAAAAGGCCAAATCCCTTGCCGAACGGGGAATTCTCCAGGCAATCCTGCCCCCCCAGGAAAGGCCTTCCATCAACGCCCTGCTCGACTGGGGTATCAAGGGCATTTCCGATGAGGAAGTTCTGGAGCAAGCAGCCAGCCAGGCCCCGCAGCTCCTCGCCGCCGCTGCCTCCGCGTCCTCGATGTGGACCGCCAATGCCTGCACCATGACTCCTTCCATCGACACCAGGGACGAGCGGACCCATTTCACCCCGGCCAACCTGTCCTCCAAGCTGCACCGCAGCATCGAGGCGCCGTTCACCTTTCGGCTCCTGAAAGCAATTTTCTCAGACGAGGATCGCTTCGTTGTCCATCCTCCCCTTGGTGGAGGAGCCGCCATGGCGGATGAGGGAGCAGCCAACCATACCCGCTTTTGCCCGGGCCTCTCCTCCAAAGGCCTGCACCTTTTTGTCTATGGGCGGCATGCCTTTGCCCATCTGGCGGCAGAGCCAAAGCGCTACCCCGCTCGACAGACCCGGGAAAGCTTTGAAAGCATTGCCCGCCACCACGAAATTCCAAGCGAACAGCTAATCTTGCTCCAGCAGTCCCCTGAAGCCATCGATGCAGGGGTTTTCCACAACGATGTCATCTCCGTCGGCAACCGGGACGTCTTCCTCTGCCACGAGGACGCATTTCTCGACCAGGATGCCGCCATCCGGGAACTGCAAGCCGCCTTTCGCGCCCTTTCCGGCGATCCCCTGAGGCTCATTCAAGTGCCCCGGGAGCAAGTCAGCCTGCAGGATGCCGTCAGCAGTTACCTCTTCAATAGCCAGTTGCTGACGCTTCCTGAGGGACGCCAACTCCTCGTCGCTCCTTCCGAGTCTTCCGCAAACCCCCGGGTGGCTGGATTCCTTCAGCATTGCCTTGAGGACAAGGACAACCCCATCGATGAGGTCCTCTACTTCGACCTCCGGGAGAGCATGCGCAATGGCGGCGGCCCGGCCTGCCTCCGTCAGCGGGTCGTGCTCAATGCCGGGGAATTGCGTCACCTCAAGGGGCGGGTCCTCCTTGATGACACCCTCTACACGGAGCTGAAGGATTGGATCAACGCCCATTACCGTGAAAAACTGGCTCCCGCCGACCTTGCTGATCCGCAATTGCTTGAGGAGTCCCGCCAGGCGCTGGACGCATTGACCGCCATCCTCCATCTTCCCTCCCTTTACGACTTCCAAGGGGCGAAAAACCCGTAACCCGGTCTTGCCGCGGACGCGATATCCTTCAGCATCATCAGCATGACTGCCCTGGACGAGATTGTTGCCTTTTGTGACGAAACAACCCGCCGCCACGAGGTGGCAGACTTTCCCGGTGCCAACAACGGCCTGCAATTGCAGAACAACGGCTCCGTCAGCCGCATCGGGGCCGCAGTTGACGCTGGGCGCATCCCCTTTGAAGCAGCCATCGCCGAGGGCATCGACTTTCTCATCGTCCACCACGGCCTCTTCTGGAATACCCCTTCGAGCTATTCAGGCCCCCTTTATGAAAAGCTGAAGCTGGCCATGGACAACAATTTGGCTGTCTACAGCTCCCACCTGCCTCTTGATGCCCATCAGGAGATTGGCAACAACCGCCTTCTCGCCAAAACCATCGGACTGGAACCCGTTGAATGGTTCCTGCCCTATGAGGGAACTCCCATCGCCCTCTTGGCCGAAGGGCCGCCAGACCGGGATGAACTGCGGAAACGGCTCGAGTCGGAGTACCCCGGCGGCATCACAGCCATCGAGTATGGCTCCACCAAGCCCGGCAAAGTGGCCATCCTTACCGGTTCCGGCCGCAGCGCCCTCAGCGAGCTCAAGTCGGTCGGTACCGATACCCTGATTACCGGGGAGCTGCGTCAGGAGCACTTCAACCTCGCTCAGGAGGAGGGATTCAACCTCTATGTCTGCGGCCACTACGCCACCGAGCGCTACGGGGTCACTGCCCTCGCCAAGCTTGCCGGAGAGGCCTTCAAGCTGCCTTTCTCCTTCGTTCAGACGGATTGTCCGCTCTGAACTTTTCTCCTTGCAAATTAAGCAAGGTTCGCCACCTTCCTCCCTTTCCGCGTCGAGAGGTCGGGCGAAATCCCCTCCTCCGCGACTGTCCCGCGGCAGCGGGATGAGACGGTTGGATTGGCTCCGGCGAGTCCTCCGGTCCCTCCAAAGAGGGTCCCAATAGTCGTGCAACAAGAATCAACACAATGGCTAAATCACAACTCGATAAATCAAGCGTTATAACGGACTTCAAGAGTCACGACACCGACACTGGGTCGCCTGAAGTCCAGATTGCCCTGCTGACCCAGCGGATCAATCACCTCACCGATCACTTGCGGACCCATCGCAAGGATTTCCACAGCCGCCGCGGCCTCATTGCCATGACCAGCCGCCGGCGCAAGCTTCTCGACTATGTCAAGCGACATGACCTCGAGAAGTACAAGCAATTGCTTGAACGTTTGAAGCTCCGCCGCTAAGGTCGGAGATTCTTGCTTTTGAAAGCAATTCTCAACCCAGTCTAATCCGCCATCCACGGCTGCATTTTGTAGGAAGTCCGCCTGCCGGGCACGATTCCGGCAGGCGAACTTCCTAAAGTCAGCTGGATGGTGGACAACCTAACGGTCAGGGGCCCCTGTGGTCTCCTGCCCGCACAGTCTAGTTAATATTCATGCTGAAACAAAAACACTCCGTTACCGTAGAAGAATACGGTATTACCATTGAAACGGGTACCCTGGCCAAGCAGGCCAATGGTGCCGTTACCATCCAGGTTGGCGAGACCACCGTGTTTGTCGCCGCCACCGCTGCCACCAGCATCCGTGAAGGACAGGATTGGTTCCCTCTACAGGTCGATTACCGTGAGAAATTCCACGCTGCCGGGCGCATCCCGGGTGGATTCTTCAAGCGCGAAGGCCGTCCCTCGGAAAAGGAAATCCTCACTTCCCGCCTCACTGACCGGCCGCTCCGCCCGCTTTTCCCGAAAGGCTTCTTCAATGAGGTCCAGGTGCAGTCCCTGCTCCTGACGGCGGACCTCGTCAATGAACCGGACATCCTGCTCGTCAATGGCGCATCCGCCGCCCTGATGTGTTCCGACATTCCGTGGAACGGCCCTGTCGCCTGTATCCGCGTCGGCCTCATCGACGGAGACTTTGTCGTCAACCCGACCCATGAGCAGCAGTACGAGTCCGAACTCGACCTCATTTATGTGGGTAACGAAAAGGAAATGATGATGATCGAGGGCTCCGCCGAGGAAGTCCCGGAAGACAAATTCATCGCCGCCCTCGAGTTTGCCCAGGAAGCCATCCAGCCGATCATCAAGGCCCAGAAGGAACTGGCCAAGATCGCCGGCAAGGAAAAGAAGACCTTCGACCTCTTTGTGGTCACCGACGAAAACCTCGCCTTTGCCCGTGAAATCGTAGGCGAACGGATGGCCGAAGCCGTTTTCAAGGACTCCAAGTCCGACCGGCAGGCCGCTGTTGACGCCCTCAAGGACGAAGTGAAGGAAAAGATGATCGAGCGCGACGGGGAAGACGGTTTCGACCCCAACCAGCTGATGCTCGCCTTCGAGGTCCTGCAGGAGGAAATCTACCGCGAGAACATCCTCGACGCCGGCAAGCGTGCCGACGGTCGTGGCCCGGCCGATCTCCGCGACATCGAGTGCCAGGTTGGCCTCTATCCGCGGGTTCATGGCTCCGGCCTCTTCCAGCGTGGTGAAACCCAAGGTGTGGTCTTTACCACCCTCGGTTCCCGCTCCGACAACCAAAGCATGGACGGCCTCACCGGTGGTCCCCGCGAGAAGAGCTTCATCCTCCACTACAACTTCCCGAACTATTCGGTTGGCGAAACCGGCCGTATCATGGGTCCGGGTCGCCGCGAAATCGGACACGGTGCCCTCGCTGAACGCTCCCTCCTCCCGGTTCTTCCGGCTGAGGACGAGTTCCCCTACACGGTCCGCCTGGTTTCCGAAATCATGGAATCCAACGGCTCGACCTCGATGGCTTCCGTCTGTGGCGGCAGCCTCTCCCTGATGGACGCCGGTGTGCCCATCAGCGGCATGGTGGCCGGCATCTCCTGCGGGCTCGTGACTCGCTTCGATGACAAGGGCGCCCTCCAGAAGCACGTTGTCCTTTCCGACATTATCGGTGCCGAAGACCACTTCGGTGACATGGACTTCAAAATTTGCGGTACCCGTAACGGGATCACCGGTTTCCAGCTGGACCTCAAGATCCAGGGACTTCCCCACGATGTGGCCAAGGAAGCCATTGCCCGCAATGCCGAGCTCCGCAACCAGATCCTCGATGCAATGTCCAAGACCATCGAGAAGCCGCGTGAGGAACTCAGCCCGTACGCACCGCGCATCGAGACTATCATGATCGATCCGGAGAAGATTGGCCTCATCATTGGCCCGGGTGGCAAGACCATCCGCCGAATCTGCGAAGTTTCCGGTGCTGAAATCGACATTAATGAGGACAATTCCGGCCGTATTGACGTCTACGCGACCAGCGGGCCGTCCATGCAGCGCGCCATCGAGGAAATCAAGGCCATGACTGCCGAGATCGAGGAAGGCAAGCTCTACCACGGCACTGTCCGCGGGGTGAAGGAATTCGGCTGCTTTGTCGAATGCCTGCCTGGCAAGGAAGGCCTGGTTCACGTTTCCGAACTGGCTGATTTCCGCGTCAACCGGGTCGAGGATGTCTGTTCCCTTGGCGACCAGATGTGGGTCAAGTGTATCGGCATCGACGAAAAGGGCCGGGTCCGCCTGAGCCGCACCGCCGCGCTCGCCGAGCGTGAGGGTGAAGACGACGAAATCAGCGAAAAGGTGGCCGCCGCCAAGGAAAAGGCCGAGTCCGAACCGCCGCGTGAGCGCCGGGGAGGCCGCGGGGACCGCGGAGGCGACCGGGGTGACCGGGGTGACCGGCCGCGCCGCCGTCAAGGTGACCGCCGCCGTCCGCCGCGCCGCCAGCGCGACGACGACTAGGCACAAAGCCTTATTTAGAGAGCAAATTTCATTTCGCTCTTCCAAATTACAGGAATTTTGATAAGGAATTTATCATCCCTTTAATCAATTCCCTATAAACCCACCCACCGAGCCCGGCCGGCCCCTCCAATTATCCGGCCGGGCTCTCTTTTGTCCGAATACCAAATTGGCATTCTGTGGCATTGACCGGATTCGGTGAATCAGCAGAGTTGCTCATCATGTTGCTGGTCATCGACAATTTTGATTCCTTCACCTACAACCTCGTCCAGTATTTCGGGGAACTCGGGGTGGAGCAGAAGGTATTCCGCAACGACGAAATATCCCCCGCTGAAGCCCTTTCCCTCAAGCCGGACAAGGTTCTCCTTTCTCCCGGGCCCTGCAGCCCCAATGAGGCCGGCAACAGCCTCTCCATCCTCGAAGCCTTTGCCCCTACAGGCATTCCCCTGTTTGGCGTCTGTCTTGGGCACCAGTGCGTCGGTCAGTACTTTGGAGGCAAGGTCATCCGTGCCGACCGCCTGATGCACGGCAAGACCTCCCCCATCCACCATACCGGAATGGGACTCTTCGCCGACTTGCCCCAGGATTTTCATGCCACCCGCTACCATTCCCTCCTCGTCGAGAAAGCCTCCCTTCCCGATTGTCTCGAGATTACAGCAGAGACCAGCGAAGGCGAAATAATGGGCCTCCAGCACCGGGAATTACCCATCCATGGAGTCCAGTTTCACCCGGAGTCCATGGCCACGGAAAACGGCATGCAACTGCTCCGGAATTTCCTCTCCGTCAAGGTAAGCTAACGGTATTGAAAAAAGCTGCGATCAGGGGCCAAAATAACCCCTTTTTCGCTTGCCCTTACCCTCCCTTTTCTGGCCTAATAAAGCCTTTCCCGGAACCCGGCTTCGGCCGGATTTTTAAGTTTTATAACATGCTGATAATCAATGGCTAAGAGTAAAAGCTCCCCCGAGGCATACGACGCCTCAAAAATCGAAAAACTGGAAGGTCTGGAAGGGGTCCGCAAACGGCCCGACATGTACATCGGTGACACCAACGAAAGAGGCCTCCATCACTGCGTCTTTGAAATTGTCGATAACTCCATCGACGAAGCTCTCGCGGGCCACTGTAGCACCATCAAAGTCAGCCTCCATGGCGACGGCTCCATCTCTGTCGAGGATGATGGACGGGGCATCCCGGTCGACATGCACCCGAAGCATAAAATGCCGGCCCTCGAGCTGGTCATGACCAATCTTCACGCTGGCGGTAAGTTCGGCAAGGGCGCCTATCAGGTGTCCGGGGGTCTCCATGGTGTCGGGGCCAAGTGTGTCAACGCGGTCTCCGAATGGTTCGAGGTCGAAGTGAGCCGGGAAAACAAGGTCCACCACATGGCCTTCAGCCGCGGCAAGACGACCGAGAAGATGAACATCATTGGCAAGACCAGGAAGACCGGGACCAAGATCAGCTGGCTGCCGGATCCGGAAATTTTCCTCACCACCCGGGAATTCAAATATGACTTGCTGGCCAAGCGCCTCCGCGAACTGGCCTTCCTTAATCCGGGTATTGAAATTGAGCTCGAGGATCAGCGCTCCAACCGGAAGGACACCTTCATTTTCAAGGACGGCATTTCCGAGTACGTGCTCTTCCTCAACCGCGGCAAATCCGCCGTCCATCCCAAGCCCATCGCATTTACCGGCGAGGCTCCGGCCAACGAGAAGGACGATGCGACCATTGTAGTCGACATCGCTCTGCAGTACAACGACAGCTATAACGACCAGATTTACGCCTACGCCAACTCCATCCACAATATCGAGGGTGGAACGCACCTGAGCGGTTTCCGGACCGCCCTGACCCGGGTCATCAACACCTACGCCAAGGCCAACAACCTGGTGAAGGACAAGGATCCCAATATTTCCGGCGACGATGTCCGCGAGGGACTTACCGCTGTTATCTCGGTCAAGGTTCCCGAGCCGCGCTTCGAGGGCCAGACCAAGACCAAGCTCTCCAACGGTGAAGTGGACGGCATTGTCCAGCGCATCGTCGGTGAGAAGCTGAAGTATGAATTCGAAACCACGCCGGCCCTGGCCAAGAAGATCATCGACAAGGCCCTCAATGCTGCCCGTGCCCGGGATGCCGCCCGCAAGGCCCGGGAAACCGTCCGCAAGAGCGTCATGTCGACCGGTGGCCTTCCCGGCAAGCTGGCCGACTGCTCGGAAAAGGATCCTACCCTCTGTGAAATCTTCATCGTTGAGGGGGATTCCGCCGGCGGATCCGCCAAGCAGGGACGCGACCGCCGCTACCAGGCCATCCTGCCGATTCGCGGTAAACTGATTAACGTCGAGAAGGCACGGATCGACAAGGTACTCAACAACAATGAGATCCGCACCATTATCACCGCCATGGGAACCGGCATCGGTGACCATGAGGGGGATGGTGCCTTCGATGCCGACAAGGCCCGCTACCACCGTGTTATCATCATGTGTGATGCTGATGTCGACGGTGCCCATATCTCCACCCTGCTCCTGACTTTCCTCTACCGCCAGATGCGCGGCCTTATCGAAAAGGGCTATGTCTACCTGGCCCAGCCGCCGCTCTACAAGATCAAGCGCCGGCGGCGCGAGCAGTACGTCGACAACGACGAGCAACTGAACCGCATCCTCCTCGAACTGGGCTCCGAGGACGTGACCCTGGTCCGGCTCCGGGACGAGCACGAGTTCCCCTCAGCCAAGGTCGACCGGATCGTCGAGTCCCTGGCCCGCTTGGAGCTGCTTGGGAACGGGGTTACCCGCTTCGGTTGTCCGCTGGACACCTACCTTGACCAGCATGACGGGGAACAGCTGCCGAAATACCTGGTGCGCATCCGGACCGGTAATGATGAAGTCTTCAAATTCCTCAAAAACGAGGAGGAACGGATCGCCTTCATTGCCGAGGAAGGCATCGAGGACGCTTTTGCTGAAGTCATCATTCGCCAGGTGGAGTACAATGGCCGGCAGGTCAACCAGCGCCTCAGCATCCACGAGATTTTTGAATCCGGAGCCATGACCAAGGTCCTCAAGGAGCACACCAAGCTCGGACTGGTGGTCGATACCTGGACCCCCGGTGAGGAACCCCGCTATCACCTCGTCGAGAACATTGGGCAGGCCGAAAAAGAAAACCGCATTGGGCTGTATTCCATCCTCGAGCTGCTGCCGAAAATCCGTGAACTGGGCCGCCGGGGTCTCAACATCCAGCGCTACAAGGGCCTTGGAGAAATGAATCCCAAGCAGCTCTACGAGACCACCATGAACCCGGAAACGCGGCGGCTTCTCCGCATAGATATCGAGGATGCCGCCAAGGCGGAACAGACCTTCACCATGCTGATGGGGGATGATGTTCCTTCCCGCCGGGCCTTCATCGAGGACAACGCCCTCAACACGAGCCACCTTGACGTCTAGTCTTCCTGTTTTCACCTCCCGCGATTCCGCGTAATGTATACTGAAAAAGAAAAAGTCACCCAGTCGAACATCACCGATGTCATGGAACGGGCCTACATCGATTACTCGATGTCGGTCATTATCAGCCGGGCCCTCCCGGATGCCCGTGACGGACTCAAGCCGGTGCAGCGCCGTATTCTCTACTCGATGCTGCGCCAGGGGCTGATTCACAACCGCAGCTTTGACAAGTGTGCCGCCGTCGTGGGTGAGGTGCTCGGCAAGTACCACCCCCACGGGGATGCTTCCGTCTACGACACACTCGTCCGGATGGCCCAGAACTGGGTCATGCGCGTCCCGCTCGTCGACCCACAGGGTAATTTCGGTTCCATCGACGGTGACCCGCCCGCGGCCTACCGTTACACGGAGTGTCGCCTGACCGCGGCAGCCGAGGAACTCATCCGGCAAATCGATGAGGACACGGTCGACTTTGTTCCCAATTACAAGGAGGATACGACCGAGCCAAGTGTCCTTCCAGCGGCCCTTCCGAGCCTCCTCATGAACGGCTCCACGGGGATTGCCGTTGGCATGACGACCAACATTCCACCGCACAATTTGGGTGAGCTGATCGACGGCACTTGTGCCCTCATCGACAACCCGAACATGGAAATCGATGACCTGGCCAAGATTATCCTCGGCCCGGACTTCCCGACCGGTGGCTGCATCCTCGGTCGCGAGGGTATCGACAAGTACATCCGCACCGGCCGCGGCATCGTCCGCATGCGGGGCGTCATCCACACCGAGGAACTGAAGCAGGGCAAGGAACAGCTCGTCATTACCGAGATTCCCTACAACGTGAACCGGGCCAACCTGGTGACACGGATTGCCGACCTCGTCCAGAGCAAGGTCATCGAGGGTATCAGCGATCTTCGCGACGAATCGGATGAAAACACCCGCATCGTCATCGAGTTGAAACGAGGCGAGATCCCGCGGGTCGTCGTCAACAAGCTATTCAAGCACACCCCTCTGGAGTCCTCATTCGGGGTCATCCTCCTGGCACTGGTCGACCGGCGCCCCAAGGAGATGAACATGAAGGAAATGCTCGAAGTCTATGTCGAGCACCGGCGCGAGGTGGTCAGCCGCCGCACCGCCTTCCGCAAGGCCAAGGCGGAAGCCCGGGCCCACATCCTCGAAGGCCTCAAGATCGCCCTCGATAACCTCGATGACTTCGTCAAGATCATCCGGGCCAGCCGCAACCGCGACGAGGCCAAGATTCGTCTCATGGACAAGTATCCGCTCTCCCTCAAGCAGACGGATGCCATCCTCGACATGCGCCTCTACCAGTTGACCGGTCTCGAGCGGGAAAAGATCGAGGCAGAGTACCTCGAGCTGATCAAGCTCATCCAGGAATTGACGGAAATCCTCGAAAACGAGAACCGGCTGCTGGAAGTCATCAAGACCGAGCTTCTGGAACTGAAGGACAAGTACGCGACCCCGCGGATGACCCAGTTCCTGCCGGATGAAGGCGAATTCCGGATGGAGGACCTGATTGTCAACGAAGGTTGCTGCATCACCATTTCCAGCAAGGGCTTCATCAAGCGTACCCCGGTGAGCAGTTTCCGCTCCCAGCGGCGCGGTGGCAAGGGTGTCATTGGAGCCGGTTCCCATGATGAGGATTACGTCGAGCACCTCTTCACCGCCAGCACCCATGACTACATGATGTTCTTCATGAACAACGGTCGGGTCTACGTGGAGAAGGTCTTCGACATCCCCGAAGGAACACGCATTTCCAAGGGCCGCAGCATCGCCAATGTCCTTGCCCTGCAAAAGGATGAGCGCATCGCGGCGATGATCCCGGTCAAGGAATTCGACGAGAGCCTGCATCTTGTCATGTCCACCCGGAAAGGGGTGGTCAAAAAGACCAACCTCTCGGATTACAAGAACTTCCGGCGCGGTGGAATCATCGGTATCAATGTCGATGACGGGGACTCCCTCATCGGGGTCAAGCTGACCGGAGGAGAGGATGAACTGTGCATGATCACCCGCAAGGGCATGTCCATCCGCTTCAAGGAAACTGACCTGCGTGACCAGGGACGGGCCACTCGCGGGGTCAAGGGAATCACCCTCAAGGGTAAGGACGACTATGTCGTCACGATCGAGGTTGTCCGGGAAAACGAGACCCTTCTCATCGCCGGCCAGAACGGTCAGGGCAAGCGGACCGCGTTCGACCAATACCGACTCCAGAAGCGCGGGGGAAGCGGCATCATCGCAATGCGTACCACCAGCGTTGCTGGCGCCCTCAGCGTCAGCGAGGAGGATGAAATCATGATGCTCACCAACGGCGGGCAGGCCGTTCGTACCCGGGTCAAGGAAGTCCGGGTTATCGGTCGCACGACCCAGGGCGTCCGCCTCATCAACCTTGCTGAAGGCGATTCCCTGATCGGGATCAACCGCATCATCGAAGTCGACGAGGAAGAAGCCTAAATTCCGGGACCGGAATTTTCCTTTCCTTAAGGAGCCTGATCCCTAGACTCGCGGGCCACATGAAAGTTGTGATTGTTGGTGCCGGTGAGGTGGGACGCCACTTGAGCCATGTGCTGAGTGACGCCAACCACGATGTCACCGTCGTCGAGAGGGATCCGGACCGGGCCGCCACTATTGACGAGGAACACAATGTCCGTGTCATCCACGGAAGTGGCAGCGTCGCGGCAACGGTGAAGAAGGCCATCGCCGATGGCTGCGATCACTTCATCGCCATGACCAGCCAGGATGAGATTAACCTCATCTCCTGTTCGCTGGCCCGGGTCCTCGGCGCGAAAAACGTCATCAGCCGGATTCACGACCAGACCTTCACGGATACCTCCCATGTCAATATTCCCCTCCACTTCGGGATCGACATGATGCTCAACCCGGAGGGCCTGAGCGCTCTTGAGCTGGCAAAGTCCATCCGCAATCCGGCCCGCATCGCGGTGGAGAACTTCGCCCGCGGTGAGATTGAGGCCCAGCGCATTACGGTCGACAAGCGGGCCCGGTTCCGCGGCAAGGCGCTGAAAGAGCTGAAGCTGCCTTCCCAGATCAAGTTTGGCTTCTACCAGCGGGGCGACGAACAGGACATTCCCTCCGCCGACACCGTGCTCGAGGAAGGGGATGTGGTCATCGTCTTTGGCCCGCCCAGCGAGCTTTACAAACTGCGCATGAATCTCGATCCGCACTCCACCGGCGAAGAAGTCCGGGTGGTCATTTTTGGAGGGAGCGAAACCGCCGTGGCCCTCGTCCGGTTGTTGAATAATCCGCGTTTCAAGGTCCGGGTCATTGAACAGGATGAAGACAAATGCCGTCGGTTGGCCGAGCGCTTTCCGCAGGTCACCTTCATCAATGGTGATGGTACCTCTCTGCGGTTGCTCGAAGAGGAGCAGATCGGTAATGCCGATTACTTCGTCGCCTCCACCAGTGATGACGAACGCAACGTCATGACCAGTATCCAGGCCGCCAAACTGGGTGCCCGGCATGTCCAGACGGTCATCAACAAGAGCGACTATGAGGAAATTCTCCTCAATCTCCGCTCAGCCCTGGACATTGAGATGCTTGTTTCGCCCCGTATCGTTACCGCAAACGAAGTTCACCGCTATATCTCCAGTGCCGCCTATGTGGATCTCTTCCGCTTTCCCAACCAGTCGGCACGAATCCTCGAGATCCAGGTTTCCCTCGATAGTTCCTGTGCCGGCAAGAAACTGAAGGAGATAAAGTGGCCCAAGCACGCGGTGCTGGTGGCCCTCCTGCATAAATTCCAGGCCAAGGTTCCCGGAGCCGACGACACCATCCTCGCCGGTGACCGGGTAGTCGTCATCACCCGCGAAGAGAACCTGAAGGACCTTCTCCAGTTGCTCCACCCACATTAAGGGACGGCGACCATCCGATCAGCAAGGCGCATGAATTACGCAATCCTTTTCAAGCTGCAAAGTGTCATCCTCGGGGCGATGGCAACGGCCTTTGCCGTTTGTTTCGGGATCGCCCTGGTGTTTGATAACGGCCACTCGACCTACCTCTCAGTCCAGGGATTTGCCATCAGTTTTCTGGTCGCGGGCTCCCTTTCGCTGGGTTGTTTCATCCTTGGCAAGACAGGGGACAATACCCTTTTCCGGAAGGAGGCACTGGCTACCGTCGGTTGCGGTTGGATCGTGGCCAGCCTCACTGGTGCCCTGCCCTATTTTCTCATCCTTCCCGACATTTCCTTTAACGAGGCCTTTTTTGAATCTGCTTCCGGCCTGACAACGACAGGGGCCTCCGTCCTTAGTAACCTCGAGTCCCTCCCGCGCAGTCTTCACTTCTGGCGTGGTCTCAGCCAGTGGATGGGCGGTCTCGGGGTGGTCGTCTTTTTTGTCGCCGTCCTCTCTTTTCTCGGTGCCGGGGCCAAGGTGCTCTTCTCGCGGGAGTCCTCCGCCCAAGCTGCCGATTTGAACACCTCCCGGGTCCAGTCCGGCGTCCTCAAGCTGGTCAAGCTCTACCTGGCCCTGTCGGTTGCCTGCACAATCGTCTTTTGGATCTGTGGGCTCTCCTGGTTTGAATCGGTCATTCATATGTTTACCACCCTGAGTACCGGGGGATTCAGTACCCGTTCCGGCAGCATCGCCGATTTCAACAATCCGGCCCTCGAGTGGTGTGTTATCCTCTTTATGGCTCTCGGAGGCACCAGCTTCCTGCTCATTCTCGACGCCTTTGGCCGCCGGTGGAAGCGAATTGCCAGATCCACAGAGTTCAAGGCCTACTATCTGCTTCTGGCCGGATTCTCGGTCGCCATTACGGTTTTCCTGATGATTGACCCAAATGGCGATTTGGCCCTTCCGGACGCTATCCGGACCGCTGCTTTCCAGGTTGTTTCGATAATGACCACGACGGGATTTGCTACTGCTGACTTTGATGTCTGGCTGCCGGTTACCCACATTCTCCTCCTGGCAGCCATGGTCATCGGTGGGTGCTCCGGATCAACCGCCGGCGGAACCAAGGTCATCCGCTTTATTGTCGCGCTGAAGGTATCCGCCCAACAGGTGGAAAAAGCCTACCGTTCCCGTGTCATCCGCCCCCTCAAGGTCAATGGCAAGAGCCTTTCCCTCGGCGAACAGGAAACGGTCCTCGTCTACATTGTCATTCTCACCCTGATTATCTTCTCCGGCACCCTTTTGATCTCCTTTCTGGAGCCAGCAATGAGTTTCGAGGGGACCGTCTCCTCGATGGCTGCCTGCATCTTCAATATCGGGCCGGGGTTTGCCGAAATTGGACCCACCCGGAATTTTGCTGGATTACATGCCTATACTCAGGTTTTTCTATCCATACTCATGATTATGGGCCGCCTGGAATTATTCGCTTTGCTGGTTCTGTTCTCGCCCAGCCTCTGGAAACGCTTTTAATGCAGTCAAAATCTCAAGTATTTGCGTAAAGTTACGAACGCCAACACCCCCTAAATCGTCATATTTCCTGAATGAGCCAGCCTGAAGACAGCATCGTTGCCAAAAACCTGTTCAAGCGATTTGGCCGCACCGAGGCCGTGAACGACCTGTCCTTCCGCATTGGAAAGGGTCAGATCGTCGGTTTCCTGGGTCCAAACGGGGCTGGGAAGAGCACCACGTTGCGCATGTTGACGGGTATTCTCCCGGCAACATCGGGATACCTCAATGTCTGTGGAAAGTCCGTCCCCCTGCATGAGCGGGAAATCCGCCGGGAAATCGGCTACATGCCGGAAAACAATCCATTGCCCGATGATATGCGGGTGATCGAGTACCTCCGCTTCCGGGCACAAATCAAGGGCATCCCCCTCCGGAAACGCCGGGCTCGTATCGAGCATGCCATGGAAGTCTGCGAATTGCAGAGGAAGGCCCGACGCAAGATCATTGGGACCTTGTCAAAAGGCTTCCGCCAGAGGGTCGGTATCGCAGACGCCATCCTCGCTGAACCCTCGGTGACCATCCTTGACGAACCCACCATCGGGCTGGATCCCCACCAGGTGATCGCCATTCGCCGCCTGCTCGACAACTTGAGAGGCGAGACAACCGTCATTTTCTCCAGCCATATCCTTTCCGAAGTTGAAATCTCCTGCGACCGGATTCTCATCCTCAATCAAGGAAGACTGGTTGCCTCCGGAACCTCTGACGACTTGAGGGCCGAGTTCCTTCCCGGCTCACATTTCAGGCTCGAGGTTGCCGGTGAGCCCGCCTCGATCACTAATTCCCTCCAGTCCCTCGGTGATGAGTGGACAATTGACCTCTCCCCTATCCCCAATAATGGATTTTACGAGGTCAGCCTCCTGAACACGGATAACGGCAGTGACGGGGAAGCCATTCTCGGCCAGCTGTCCAATATGGAGAATCTGCGCATCCGGTCCTTTCATTCAGTGCAACCCAACCTTGAACAGATTTTCCTCAAGGCAACCCGCAGAAGTTGGGATCTTCCCGGCGAGACCCCTCCCGTCCTTCCGCAAAAAGAAACAGCATCCACCAAATGATTCAGGTTTTCCGACTGACCCGGCACGAGTTGAAAAGCTTGTTCTACACACCAAGCACCTACATTGCCATGGTGCTCTCCCTCCTCATGATGGGATTCTTCTACTTTGTCATGCTGGAGACCATCAGCTCCGAGGAACAGGACCAGTTGCCCCCGACCATTTTCTTCAGCCTTTTCTGGGTTCCCGTCCTCCTCATTGTCCCCATGCTGACCATGCGCAGTATCGCCGAGGAACGCCGCCTGGGGACGATTGAGACCCTGCTGACAGCGCCCGTCCAGCCGTCCCAGCTGGTCCTCTCCAAGTTTTTGGCTGCGTATATTTTCTACATGCTGGTCTGGGTCCTGGCCATGGCCTATCCTGTCCTGACCGCCCTTGTGATCGACCAGCCCGAGTTCAATGAGAAGTTGTTCCACGCCGGGGCCACAACCGGTGGCTACCTCTTCATCGCTGCCTCGGGAGCCCTCTTCATCGCCATCGGCATCTTTACCAGCAGCCTGACCCGCAGCCAGTTGGTGGCGGGAATGTTGTCCTTCAGCATCCTCTTCATGCTCATCGTCGGGGTGGCGGCCATTCACATGCTCCAGATCGAGACAGCAACGGGTAGTGGCCTTCCCGATACGGTTCTCGATTACTTCCAGTTGTTCGAGCACTTCGACGACTTCAGCCGCGGGCTCATCGACACCCGGCCGTTTGTCTATTACTTTTCCGGAACCATCGCTGTTCTGGGCTTCTCCGTCCTTGTCATCGAATCCAAGAGTTGATCAACGATCATGTCCAAGTGGGAATCCTACCAGTTTGCTAACCGCCTCAAGCTCAGTAACCACTGGCTCCAGGTGGTCCTGATCCTCAGCCTTATAGGCGGACTCAACTACCTCGCGATCCATAATTTTTACCGCGTTGACCTGACGGAAAGCCACCGCTACGCGCTCTCCCCGGAAACCAAGGCCTACCTTCAGGAGATCACCGATCCGGTCGAAATTGTGGTTACGATTCCGCGGAACTCCGTACGCCAGGAGGAACAGGTGCTTTCCCGGTACGTCAGCCAGCTACTGCAGGAGTACGCTTATCAAAGCAAGCGACACGGGAAGTTCCTCATCAACGTGGAGCATGTTGATATATACACCGACCTGGCCCGGGCAGACTCACTGGCCCGCCAGTACGGGCTGGACCAGGTCAATGCCATCCTCGTCATTTCCGGGGAACGCCAGCGCCTTATACGACCAGATGAAATCCTCACCTTTGAGAACCTTCGTCCAGTAGCCTTTACCGGGGAAGCGACCCTCACCTCGGCCATCATGGAGGTAACCCAGGAACAGTCCCCAAAGCTGTACTTTCTTCAGGGCCATCAGGAGGTCAGGCCGGATGACACCTCACCCCAGTTCGGCTTGTCCCAGATAGCCAGCGAGCTCCAGTTGCGCAATTTCACCATTGAGCAACTGGACCTGAGTGCGAAGGAGCAAGTGCCGGATGACGCCTCGATCGTCATCATCGCCGACCCGAAGGGACCCCTGCTTTCCTCTGAGCTGGACAAGCTCCAGACCTATCTTGTCGACCGGGCAGGCCGCCTCATCATCTGGGTCCGCCCGGGGGTCGAGACCAACCTCTTCCCCCTCATTGCTGATTGGGGAATCCGGCTCTCCGACCAGGTAGTCATTGAGACCAATCCGGGATACCGGGAAGCCAAGGGAACCATCCTCATTCGTAATTTCGGGGAACACCCGATTACGGAGTCCCTCATCCAGAACCAGACTTTCCTTCTTTCCGGCTGGACCCGGCCCGTCTTCCCGGTCCCACCCGAACCGGTGGATGAGCGCCTGAGTTTCATCCCCTTGTTTGCCTCCTCCTCCGAAAGCTGGTCCGAGTCCGCCTACCAGATGGCCGGCACACCGGAATTTGATCCCCAATCGGATATCAAGGGTCCCGTGCCCCTGGCCATTGCGTCCGAGCGCAAAGCCTCCAGCCAACTGGGAATCAGTGTTCCCGGCGGCCGGGTGGTGGTCATCGGATCGCCTGACCTCTTCTCCAACCAGAACATCGCCTCGCTTGGCAATGTCTCCCTTTTCTTCAATATCATGAATTGGATTCTCGACCGTGATCGACTCCTGGTCATTCCTCCGCGGACCCTTGAATCCTATCAACTCGCCGTCAGCCAGGACCAGTTAAGCAAGATTGGACTGCTGTTCCTGTGTGTGCCCGGCAGCCTGGCCGTCCTTGGCTTCCTTGTTCACTGGATCCGGAAATCCTGACCCTCGCCATGCGTTACAAACTTACCGTTCTTCTCATCGTCCTGAACCTTGCCCTGTTCAGTTTGATCTTCTACATCGACCGGGTCCAGAGCACCCGCAGTGTCTTTGAGTCCACTTCCCGGTTGATCCTCGACCGCTCGTTTGTCCAAGGTATCGACAAAGTCCGGATCACCAGCACTGCCAGTGGCACCGAGTGGCAATTGGAACAATCCGGCGAAAACCGCTGGGATGTCATCTCCCCGATCCATTGGAAGGCCAACCCCTATGCCATCCAGCAACTGCTTTTCCAATTGAAGGGGCTTTCATGGGAATCCCGCTTCCCTGTCGATGATCTTGCCTCCGCCGGCCAGTCCCTTGAATCCTACAACCTTGCCGCGCCACCCCTTGAAATAGAGCTTTCCAGTGGAACCAATTCCGTGAAGCTGGCTATCGGTGCGCCTACGGAGATCGGCAACCGTCTCTACATGATGGCGCCGGACGGAAAATTCATCCTCGTTATCTCCCGCGGTATTATGGAATTACTGCAGAGGGAAATGGACGTCTTCCTTGACCGTCGCATTTTTGGCCTCGGCATGGAGGAAAGCAGGGTCATCCAGATTCAGGACCGCTCCGCGAGCAACGTCCGGGTACGACTGGAAAGGGATCAAACGGGTTGGAATTTTGTCTCACCCATTGAAGCACCAGCAGACCCGGAACGGGTACAAGCCATGATCGCGGAGTGGCAAACCATTGAGGCAGAAGGATTTGAAATGATTGAGAATCCAGGGCTGGAAATGAACAGCAATGCCGTCCAGTTGACCTTTGAAGGCTTGAATGAGCGGGAAACCCTTGTCCTCGCCCCGCCTGCCGGGGTGACGGGTACCCCCGTCTATTTTCTGGCCAAACGGGATGCCTACGATGCTATTTTCAAGGTTGATGCCAACGATGTGGACACACTGCGCACCGCCCAGGGGATTCTCCGGGAAAAGCGCATCCTCAACCGGCACGCGGATGACTGGACCAGTTTGAGTATTGAGTTTGGCAACCTCTCAACCACCCTGCAGCAGTTGGAAAACGGAACCTGGCAGGTGCTCAATACAGATACTTCAGGTGCCTTGAATTCGCGGGCCGCCGATCCCGAAACCGTTGGCAATGTAAAGGCCCTCTTGCGGAATATGGAGGCCATTCGCTTTGTCAGCGATGCTCCTGCTGAAAACGATCTCATTCGCTACGGATTGGATGATCCTCAACGGACAATCACCCTCCGCAAGGCCGGCGGAGAAGCGGTTGTCTTCAATATTGGAGGAGTCAGCCGGGAGGATGAGGGCACCCTCCTCTACGCCAATACAAACCAATCGGCCTCGGTGTTTGTCGTCAGGCCACACCTGCTCGCCGACCTTCCTCTTGATGCCTCCTATTACTGGGACCGGACTTTGTTCACATTGCCGGAGGCAGCTGATGTCCTGGATGTCCAACTGGTGACACGGGATTCAGGAGAGCCAATCCCGTTGAGTGAAGAGGCTATCGCCACCCTGACCGGATACATCCGTAACGTGAAGGTTGCCCGCTTCCTCGACGTACCGTTCTCTGATCCGCTTCAACTGGGAGATTCGCGAATCATCGATTGGACCTACTCCCTCGTCGCGACAGTGGACTTTGGTGCCAGCCCGACTCTTGAGGTTGAAGGCCTTGAATTCCTTGTCTCCGACCGACTGGGTGGCTCGACGCAATACCTTGCCCGCGCCGGTACGGGGGAGATCGGAACCCTGCCGGCGAATGTCATTGAGGCCCTTGACTCAGCCTTGGCATCCTTCCCGGAGGATCCAGGCGAGGCTCCGGATGAGCCTGTCTTTAGAGAAGAATCAACAGAGCCGGAGGCAACGGTTCCCGAACCAGAAGTGCAGCCGTAATCGGCCATGAGTCCTGTCGCCAAGATCAGGAAACTGCTGTGGGGCTGCAGCTGCCTTGCCTGCCACTTCCTGAATGTTGTCCTGGCCATTTTCGCTGTCGGTCAGGGAGGCCTGCTGGCGCTGAATTTCCTCCAGCATGAAGTGCCTCTTCCGGACCGGCTGACCGAATGGGTTATCAATAGCCTCGGACCGGACAATCTGGAAGCGGACTGGGAGGATGCGGTTTTTGATTTGCGGGCCGGGCTCCTGCTTTCCGGTTTCCAACTGCGCAATTCTTCAACCGAGCAAATCATTGCCACTGCCAGGGAGGCCCACCTGCAATGGTCCCCTTTGCATTTGTTTATTTCAAGGTTGGCTCCCATTCATTCGGTTGAAGCCAGGGATGTTGAAATATACATTCCGGTCAGCCATTCCCCGACCGGTCTTAATGAACCGGTTCTCGCTATCCGGCATGTCGCCATGAGGGAGGATAACGGTGAGTTGCGTGTCGGCTCCCTCATCGTGGAAAGCGGCAAAGTCCGCCTGTACCTGGAAGGAACAGCCCCTTTACATGCCTTCTCCCTCAAAAGTGAAGGCGGAGGTGGCACAAGATTCTACGATTTGCTGCAGCAGATACGCCGCCTGCCACCCGATCTGGAGGCAATGGCCGAAATATCCTGGAGACTGTTCCCATCCGGAAGTCACCTGTTCCAGCTCCGTGCCCTCGTTCCGAACCTGGAGTATGACATTGGCCGGATGAGCTCCCTGAGCATGAGGGCCCGGATGCGACTGGCCCGTGACGGTCTTTCCATTCTCGACCTCCATATGGGTGGTTCCCTCTCCCTCACCCGCGAGGTCCCGAAGCTGCCCCTGATAGACGAAGTCCTGAACCAGGAACCCATCCCCTTCGAACTTTCGGCCGGAGGCGCGCTTCGCAAGACGGGCAATATCCAGGTCCCATCCTCAATCCGACTGAACCTTCATCCGAGGGATGAAAGCCTTCCCGTACGCCATCTCCTTCTTCGAACCGCCTATTGGGGCAGCATTTCTCCCGTCCATTGGATTGCCAGCAGTTCGCGTGCGTTTTCGGAAGGCTGGGCCTATCCGGTTTTCAACCGGATTGAGGACATCACCGGCTTTCCCTTCAAGTTGGATTTCCGGGGTTATCTTCCAGAATGCCTCTTGGCAGATTTAGTGCCGGGACTGCCGGATGTCCGGATGCTGGAAGGGGCCGGGGCTGACCAAATACAGCTCAATGCCACCTTTGATCCCCTCTCCCTAACGCTTGAAGGCATGGTGGCAACGGACGGTCTCTACATCGGGCAAACGAATTTTGCCCGTCTCCATACCCGCCTTTCCCTGAACCGCCAACATTTGCGGTTGGAAGATATGCAGGTCAGGCAATCCGATAACCAGTATGCTTACGGTTCCTACATCCATGAGTTCAGTACCAGCAAGTTTTCGCTCAATGCAATGGGATCGACCTTCCCCGAAACCCTGGACATCCTCCTCGGCCGCTGGTGGCAGAACATCTTTAAACATATAGAAGCGAATGAACCCCTCCCGGCGGA
Organism: Puniceicoccaceae bacterium; assembly: GCA_040830765.1. Lineage (GTDB taxonomy): Bacteria > Verrucomicrobiota > Verrucomicrobiia > Opitutales > Oceanipulchritudinaceae > Oceanipulchritudo. Next base: position 148,144 of record JBFOMH010000009.1, read on the forward strand.
TGTCACCGTCTGGGGCCAGTGGCGGGACCTCAAGTCCCTGCAAAGTATTACTACTGTCGACGGGAATAACGGCTCCTATCGCGGCGTTCATATTCCCAGGTTGCAATTGAGGGTCCGCAGCAACCACCAATGGGCCGTCCTCGAGACCCTCAAGGCCTCATTCCCCGATGGGTCATTTGGAGGCCGCATCGCCATCCGTTCCGGCCTCAAGCAGGATGACATCTTCCGCGCCATGTTACTGGACCTCGAAAGTGACGCCCCCTGGGAAGCTCTTTGCGCCGCCAGTGGTATTGAAGAACTTTGCGAGGCTACCTTTGTTGGAAATCCCCACGTAACGGTTCGTGGTGTCTTGTGGCAGGACTCCGGGAAGGGATTCAGGGCCATCCCTCAGGCGGATTTGCGCCTGGGCCTCTCCCAGCCCACGGGATCCAGTGTTGTCCAGGACCTTCAGTTGGAGGGACTGTCTCTCAGTGGCCGGCTCAAGGGCAGCACCTTGGATTTAACCGGGCTCTCGGGTCGCTTCGCGGAGGGCGTGTTCACCGGAAATATCCGCATCGACAACTGGCAATCCAAGGAAAACCGGCACCGGCATTACAACCTGCAATTGGTGGATGCCCACTTTGGTTCAGCCCGCAAGCAATTGTCGGAATCCTTCGGCTACGATCCAAAGGTCTCGACCACCCTTCCGACCCAGCTCCACGAAGGCCGGGTGGATGCTCTTCTCAATTTGACCACAGGAGCCAGCCTGGAGGCCGCTCACGGCTTTGGCTCTGTTGGTCTTCGGCAAGCCAAGCTGGGCCAGATTCACCTCTTTGGTGGCCTCTCCCGTTTCTTTACTTCCATGGGCTTCAAATTCAGTAGTCTCAACCTTGATGCACTGACCTTCGACTGGCTCCTCGCGGACAGTGTCCTCCGCATCAATAACGGTTATGTCACCGGCCCTTCCCTGCGTTTACAGATCGCAGGAGCACTTGACTTGGCGGCACAGCAACTGGCGATGCAGGCGGAAGTCACGCTCGTCAAGGGAATGATGGGCATGGTTCTCTCGCCGGTCAGTGAAAACCTCTTTTTCGACCTTGAGGGACCAATTGAGGATCCCCAGTGGACGATCAGCTTTTCCCCCTTCAAGCGGATTCAGGAACCCTCTTTGAAGGAGGGCCCGCCAATTGAGCTCTGACTTGCCTGAAAGTCGATTTCCATTGCCCTTTAGGGGGAAAACTTATCAAACTGCGCCCTTTCATTCTGATAATTAACGGAGGTAACGAACTTGGATATCAAAGAAATTAAATCGATTGTCGACTTGATGAAACGCTCGGGCTTGACCGAATTCCAGCTCGAGGAGGAAGATTTCAAGATCCGCATCTGTCGCAAGAGCGACGAAGTGCAAACCATTTACCAAGCCACCACGCCAGCACCTTTCCCGGTCCAGGCAGCTGCCGCGACACCGCCACCGGTACCACAGAACACGCCCCCCGCGGAACCGGCACCGGCCGCTGAAGTGGATGAAAGCAAGCTCATCAAGTCCCCCATGGTCGGGACTTTCTATACCTCGCCCTCACCCGAAAGCCCGCCCTTCATCAAGATTGGCGACAGCGTATCCGGGGATACGGTTGTCTGTATTGTCGAGGCCATGAAGGTGATGAACGAAATCAAGGCGGAATTAAAGGGCCAGATCGCCGAAATCCTTGTCGATAACGGGGAAAGCGTCGAATACGGTCAGCCGTTGTTCCGCCTCAAGTAAGGTCCGACTCTCCACCTGAGACACAATGTTCAAGAAAATCCTCATTGCCAACAGGGGGGAAATAGCCCTTCGCATCATTCGCGCCTGCAGAGAGCTCGATATCGAAACCATTGCCGTCTACTCGGAAGCGGACGTGCAGTCGCTGCATGTGCAACTGGCTGACGGTGCAATCTGCATTGGCCCTGCACCGGGGCCTGAATCCTACCTCCGGGCAGAGCGTATCATTGCCGCCGCTGAAGTCGCTGATGTTGATGCCATCCACCCGGGTTACGGCTTTCTTTCGGAAGATCCCGCCTTTGCCGAGCAATGTGAGGAATGCCGAATCAAGTTCATCGGTCCTCGCTCCGGGACCATCCGCCAGATGGGCGACAAGGCCACCGCCCGCGAAACGGTCAAGGCTGCCGGGGTCCCCACGGTCCCCGGGAGTGACGGGGTGGTTCATGACCCGGACGAAGCCATCCGGGTCGCCGAGGAAATCGGGTTCCCTGTCATCGTGAAGGCCGTTGCCGGTGGAGGCGGACGCGGCATGCGTCTGGCCCATAACGCCATGACCTTCCTCAAGGAGTTTGCCGCTGCCAGCAATGAAGCCGAAAAGGCCTTTGGCAACGGTGACGTCTATATCGAGAAGTACATTGAGGAACCACGGCATATTGAGTTTCAGATTCTCGCTGATGAACATGGCAACGTGATTCACCTCGGGGAACGTGATTGCTCCATCCAGCGGCGGCACCAGAAGGTAATCGAAGAGTCACCCTCGCCCTTCATGACGCCTGAGTTGCGCGAAGCCATGGGTGAGGCAGCTATCAAGGCGGCCAAAGCCTGCGACTACTGGAACGCCGGAACCATCGAGTTCCTTGTCGATAAAAACCGCAACTTCTACTTCATCGAGATGAACACCCGCATTCAGGTGGAGCATCCGGTGACGGAGGAAGTGACCGGCATTGACCTGGTTAAGGAACAACTGCGCATCGCCAGTGGTGAAAAGCTGGGACTGAAGCAGAAAGATGTCATCATGAAGGGATGCGCCATCGAGGTGCGGGTCTGTGCCGAGAATCCCGGGATGAATTTCGCCCCCTATCCGGGAGATATCAGTCTTTATTATCCTCCCGGCGGGCACGGGGTCCGGGTCGACAGCCATATCTATGGTGGCTACACGATCCCGAAATACTACGACAGCATGATCGCCAAGGTCATTTGCTACGGACGGAACCGGAAACTCGTCCTCGATCGGATGAACCGTGCCCTCAATGAATACCTCATCCGGGGCATCCACACCAATATCGGTTTTGCGCGCTCGATTATCAACGATCCGGAATTCGCCATGGGTAACTTCACCACGGCCTTTGTGGAGGAATTTATGCAGCGAACGCCGAAAACGCTTTTCGAATCCAAATTAGAAGAATAAACTGCCAGCTAGATAATCCCAAACCAGACAAGAATCATGGAAGAAGATCCCAAACACGATCCATTTGAAAATCTAGAACCTATCCAGGAAGACTCCGGCATGGGCAATATCAGCATCAACAACGAGGTTGTCGCTGAAATTGTTGCCATGGCTGCCCGCGAGGTTGAAGGCGTCGTCTCTCTAGCCAGCGGCGGCATCAAGGATGACATTGCCGGACTCTTCGGTGGGCGCAAGGACAGCAGTTCCTCGGTGGGTATCCAGGAAGAGGCTGACGGCTCCTATCACATTAGTGTGAAGCTCATCCTCACCTTCGGGGTTCAGTTGGCCAAGGTAGCCCAGAATGTCCAGGTCGCCGTCCGCGAGCGGGTTGAAAACATGACCAACAAGGATGTTTCCAAGGTCAATGTCATCGTCGATGGTATCCGTCGCGAGAACGCCCCGGTTGAAGAAGCACCTGAAGAATAGGCAACCTTAACCCAGCCAGCCTTAACCCCACACTCCCATGCAAGAGCTTACGGAAACCCTAAGTCACCTCATCAAGGCCCCCTACCTTTATTATGCCGTGACCGCGGTGGTCTTGTTGGTCGGGCTCTATGTCGTCTACAGTTACCGGCGGGCCAGCCAGGGAATCATTCCCTTCAAGACCCAGGGGGGCCAGATTGAAATTGCCCCCAGCACCTTGCGCGGTGTCATGCAAAACGCCGCCAACAGCGTGGAGGGTGTCGAAAAGGCATCCTGCCGTCATTTCCTGAAAGGCCGCTCGGTCGGGGTCAAGGTAGCCATCCACCTCCGGGCCAACAGCCGCCTGAAGGATGTGGAGACGAACATCAAGCAATGCATTCGCGCCACCCTTTTCGACCAGTTCGGGATGGAAAACATCGAACCCGTCCATATCCGTGTCACCCGCATTATCGGGGATCCGGTAGCCTCTCTGGGTCCCAGCTACCCTGACGACATCAACGAGTCCAAGGCCGCCCTGATGGAAATGGATGACGAAGAGACTGACGAGCGGCCTTACTCCGACGAAACCCGCCTCTCCTGAGCAAGCAAACACGAGGGCCCTGATGAGCGTGCCTGAAATTCCGTCCTGTGGATTCTACGCCATCCTGGACACAGGTTACATCAACGACAGCGAATGGGAATACCAGGCGGATGCCATCCTCTCCGGTGGCGCCTGCATTTTGCAGATCCGGGCCATGGGCGATCCACTCGAGCGGGTACGCGAGCTGGTTGAACGTGTCCAGCCCGTCGCCCGCTCCCACAAGGTTCCCCTTGTCATCAACGACCATCTTGAGCTTGCTGCCACCACCCCGGGTCTTGGTCTGCACATGGGACAAGGTGACGGACCGATTGATGAAGCGCGCAAGCGCCTTGGTCCGGACCGCATACTCGGCCTATCAACGCACAGCCTGGATGAGGCCAAAAAGGCCATGGAGGCCTCGGATATCCTTTCCTACTTCACCATTGGCCCCATCTTTCCCAGTCAAACCCATGCTGAATACAAACCCGTGGGCATCGACCTAATCCGGGCCGTAGCCAGCCTCGAGCCAGCCTTGCCGTTCTTCTGCATCGGCGGCATCACTCCCGACAACACCGAGAAAGTCGTCGCTGCCGGGGCCAGGGGTATCATCGCCGCTTCCTTCTCCCTCCGCCATGCGGATCTTGAGAGCACCGCCCGTTTTTATACCCAACAGTTGACCGGTGAGCGTGACGCTTGACAACCGGCATGGCCCTACCTTCCTTTGAATCCTCTTTTGGGCGAAATCATGGAAGGTGGAAAAAAGGTCATCACCGTCATCTGTACCGGTAACATTTGTCGTAGCCCCATGGCCGAGCATCTGCTTCAGCATGCTCTGCAGGCCCAGCCCCACCCATTGTCGGACTATCAGGTGATTTCTGCCGGGGTCTCCGCCTATCCCGGTGATGCCGCCTCACGCAACTCGATCATTGCCCTTGATAAGGTCAATTTGGACCTTTCCGACCATCGCAGCCGGCCACTGACGGATCAGCTGGTCGAGGTTTCCGACTTGATCCTGACCATGACCAGCAGCCATGCGGACATCATTCGCATGCGTTATCCCAATATAGGGATACCCGTTCTCCGGTTTCGCGAGTGGATTCCTTCCGGCTCCCGTGAAGTGCCCGATCCCTTCGGCGGACCATTGCAGATTTATCTCGATACCCGGGACAGCCTGGCCGAGGCTGTGCCCTCAATTCTCAATTATCTCAAAACAGAATTTGAAGCATGAAGATTAGTATTGGATTCGACCATGGGGCCATCGCCCTGCGCCAACCGGTTCTCGATTTTCTTCAATCAAGCGGTCACGAGGTCATGGACCATGGAACCGACACTACCGATTCCGTTGATTATCCCGACTTTGCGAAATGCGTCGCCGGGGATGTTGCCTCCGGAACGGCTGAAGCAGGTATTCTCTGTTGCACGACCGGCATCGGCATGAGCATGGCCGCCAACAAGGTCAAGGGGGTTCGGGCAGCGGTTGTTCACTTTGAAGATGAAGCCGCCCTGACACGCCGCCACAACAATGCCAACGTCCTATGTATGGGAGCGCTGCACACCAGCGCCGAACAGGCCCAACGCCTGGTTGAGGCCTTCCTGGCCAATTCCTTTGAAGGCGGCCGCCACCAGCGCCGCGTGGACAAGTTCTCGGAATGGGAAAGCGGTCCCTGCGGTTGACAGTCCTGAGCGCAGTTCTCACCTTCTAGCAATCCTGATAAAATGAGCATCATCCAGCAACCAAGCAACACTCTCAATCCGGCCCCGGCCAAGGATCTCGACCCGGAGCTTTATGCCGCCATTGAGGGAGAATACCAACGCCAACAGAACCACCTTGAGTTGATCGCCTCGGAGAATTTCACCCTCCCGGCAGTCATCGAGCTCACTGGGAGCGTCCTGACCAACAAGTATGCCGAAGGCTATCCAGGCAAGCGTTACTATGGTGGCTGCGAATTTGTGGATGTCGCTGAACAACTGGCCATTGACCGGGCCATGGAACTCTTCGGCGCCGAGTACGCCAATGTCCAGCCACACGCCGGCAGCCAGGCCAACTTCGGGGTTTATACCGCTGTTCTCGAACCCGGTGACAAAATCCTCACCATGAACCTGTCTGATGGCGGACACCTGACACACGGCAGTGCCGTTAACTTTTCCGGCAAGCTCTATTCGGTTGTGCATTATGGGGTTGATCCGGAAACCGGCAGGATTGATTACGATGCCCTTGAGGAACAGGCCCGCAAGGAGCGGCCGAAGATGATCACCGTCGGGGCCTCGGCCTATCCAAGGACCATTGATTTTGAGCGCATGGCCGCCATTGCCAGTGAAGTCGGAGCTTACATCCTCGCGGATATCGCCCACATTGCAGGACTGGTTGCGGCGGGAGAACATCCCAGCCCCGTCCCCTTTTGCGACTTCGTCACCACCACCACCCACAAAACCCTCCGCGGTCCCCGTGGTGGGCTCATCCTCGCCAAGGAAAAATACGCCAAGAAGCTCAATTCGGCCATTTTCCCGGGTGGCCAGGGTGGACCCTTGATGCACGTCATCGCCGCCAAGGCCCTTTGTTTCAGGGAGGCCATGAAACCCGAATTCAAGACCTATCAGCACCAAGTGCGAAAAAATGCCGCTGCCATGGCCGATACCTTCAACAGCCTCGGCTACAAGTTGACCAGCGGGGGTACGGATAATCACCTCATGCTGATCGATCTGCGCCAAAGCCATCCCGACCTGACCGGCAAGCAGGCTCAGATCGCCCTCGACAAGGCCCATATCACGACCAACCGGAACACGGTCCCCGGAGAAACAAGAAGTCCTTTCCAGACCAGTGGAATCCGCATCGGTACGCCTGCCTGTACCAGCCGCGGCATGGTCGAGGAGGATTTCCGCAAGATCGCCACTGCCATCGACCAGGTTTTGGCCGACGTTGAGGATGCGGATGGCATTGCAGCTGCCCGCCAAGTTGCCCTTGAGCTGACCTCCGCTTATCCCCTGCCCTATTGATTGAACCTTGGACCAACCCGACCCCAGGAGCGAAGAGGCTCTGATCGCCCACTTGTTGCAGTTCGTCACGCCTGAAAAAAAGGCGCGGATGGAGACTGTTATCGCCAACCGGACCTCTCATGTCCGGGTCGTCCTTGAAGATATCTATCAACCGCACAATGCCAGCGCGGTCATGCGTTCCTGTGAATGCTTCGGCATACAGCATCTGCATGTAATAGAAAATCGCTACAAATATACGCTGAACCGCGACGTGGCGATGGGCTCTTCCAAGTGGATCAACCTCCACCGACACAGCGAGGAGGAAAATGACAACACCCGCGCCTGCATGGAGGAACTGCGGGCCGCAGGTTACAGGATTGTCGCCACCAGCCTGGACCCGACATCGGTCGCCCTCCCTGAACTGCCCGTTGAAGAGAAGTTCTCCCTCTGGTTTGGCACTGAGGAGGAAGGACTGAGTGAGACCGCCCTCAAGGAGGCGGACGCCCATGTCCACATACCCATGCTGGGTTTTACCCAAAGCTTCAATATTTCTGTCAGTGCTGCCATTTGCCTCTATGAGATTCGCTCCCGTTTGGCCCAGACAGACATCGATTGCTCTCTCGACGCCGCGGAAATGCGTCAGGTTTACCGCCTGTGGCTCCATAGCACGCTAAAAAACTGTGAAATTGTCGAAAGAACCTTCCTGGAGGGGCATAAAGAGGCGCCCTGACCCGGTTTGGCGCTATTTTTCTTGCTGCACAGGGTAGAGTATTCAACATTTGCCTACCAGCATGGCTGAGGAATATTTTATACGTGGACCCGAGGAGGAGACCGCACGCGGTCCCTACGGAATCGATGAACTGGTCACCCTTGCCGAGGCAGGCAAGCTGGAACCTGACTATTATTATTTCGACCCCCGGATGGAGAGTTGGGCCGTTATCCGCTCCAATGAACCCCTCAAGGACCAGATCTTCCCTGAGAAGAAAAAGCTCACTCTCCGCAAGAAGACTGAAGAGGAAGTTGATTCCCTGAACAAGGAAGCGGATGAGGATGAAGAAAGTGCCGTCAAGGTGGATGAAATGCTGGCTGCCGCTGAAGGGCACACGGAGGAAACCAAGCATGTCCGCGTTAAGCAGGCATGGCAGGAGCGAACTGCCGCCCTGTCGGTTCCGATCCTCGGAATCCTGCTCGTTATTTCCGCCCTTTCCGTCCTCTATCCCAGTTGGAACATCATCTCAGGGATTATCAATGATGAGGAAGGTGCCATTCAGCTGCTCTTCCAGAATCCAGTCGTCCTGCTCGGTGCCCTGGATCTCATCATGGCTGTATTTCTACTCTTGAACGCGACGGAAATCTTTCCCTTGATCCGCGGCCGGGCCATGCTCGGGGCAGGATTCTTCTCCGTCATTTACTTCTCGAATTACATCAATGGCGATCCCCAGGGTCTTTACATGGCCTTATCCAGCATCGGTTTTGGGATTGGGCTCTATACCTGCACCCTGACCCTCAACTTTACCCTGATGGTTGCCTCTGCTTCCATTGGCATTGCCGGAGCTCTTGGAATTGCCTGGTATAGCAATCTTGTTCCCCTCTTCATGGGTTCCTGAACCCGAGGCGAAATATGGCGGCCCAGCCGGCAAACCCGAAGCCACCGGCCGGGGGTGAGAGTGCTCCCGGAGGCCGCAGGAGACGCATTCGCCAATTTCTCGAAAAGGACATCTGGGAGTACGGAGTCGGGGGTGAGCCCTCCCTCAAGGGACAGTGGATTGCCTTTCTGCGGGTATTGTCGATTGCCTGGCGTGGACTCGTGGAGAACAGGCTCTTCAGTCGTGCCGCCGCCTTAAGCTACTCCTCGCTCATTGCTTTGGGGCCACTGATTGCGGTGGTTGTCATCCTTTCCAGCTCCTTTGTCCGGACCGATGCTGAAACCCAGATCAAGAAGGCCCTTCTTTTCATCGCCCCTTCCCTTGATGAGATGGTAACGCTGGAGAGGGAATCCCTTTCCGAGGAAGGCCAGCAAATGGCCACTGCTCTTGATACGCTGATTGCCCAGATCATCGATGGTGCAGAACAGTTGTTAAGCCAGATAAACACCTCCGGCTCAAAAGCCTTCGGGCTCATGGGCGGGCTCATCCTGATCTGGGTTGTCATCCAGTTGATGACAGCGGTTGAAACGACCCTGAACCAGATATGGGGGGTTCATCAAGGGCGGCCCTGGAGTAAGCGAATTGTCTTCTACTGGACATTCATCAGCCTTGGAGCACTCCTTGGGCTGGGTTCCACGGCCCTATTCTCAGCCTCAAACCTCATGTCCATGCTGGACTGGATGCCGCTGGGGAGTGAACTGGCAAGGGTACTGATTCGCCTCTCGCCCCTCATTTCCTTTGGTATGCTTGTCCTCTTGCTGGCACTCTTCTATCGCTTCTTCCCCAATACCAGCGTCGCTTTCAAGCCGGCCCTTGTCGGCAGCCTCCTGACCGCCACCCTGCTCTTCCTGAACAACTATCTCGGCATCCTTTACGTCCACCGGGTGCTCTCCATCCAAAGCCTCTATGGTTCTGTCGGTATCATTCCGGTCATGATGATCGGCCTCTTCTTCTTCTGGGTCCTGATCCTCCTTGGGGGACAGTTGACCTACGCCGTGCAAAATGTCCGATTCCTCGCCAATCAGGCGGCCTGGCGGCGCATCAGTCCTCTTGTCCGGGAACTGGTCACGCTGTCGGCCTTCCTGCAGATTGCCCGCCGTTTTCATGACTCTGAAAAGGCCCCCACGATGAACGAAATCAGCCGCACGCTTCATGTGCCGGTCAACATCATCAATGAATCCCTTGAAATCCTCGAGGAGTTGAAGTGGATAGCCCGCATCGCCAGGGAGGTGACAGAGGAGGAAGGGGAAAAGACCGGGTACCGGCCGGCCATGCCGCTGGCCAGATACAATCTCTCCCGATTCAAACAGGCCATGGGCGAGCTGGGACACTCGGACATGGCCAGCAGTCTTGTGCAGGCAGACCCCCTCCTGAAACAGTACACCGAAGCCCAGCGACGGCACCAGGAAGACGAACTCTACCAGACGGGCCTGGACAAGCTCCTCGAAAGCTAAATTCGTTCCAGCGACCACACTTGACAGGTGGTGCTTCCAGCCTAGCATCTGCCGCTTTAATCAATTCGCTAAATGATTACCTCCTTACAGAATTTCTTCCTGAAGCATAACAAATGGCTCTTTGGCGGCCTCCTCATCGTCATTATTGTGACGTTTGTCCTGACCATCGGGCCGCAGAGCTTCTTCGGCAGTGGGACAGGCGGCCAACGGCAGTCGTTGAACTACTATGGCTATGACCTGACCTCAGAATCGGATCAGCGCTCCATGTCCTTCACGGCTGAGATCAGTGCCATCCTGCACCCAGAGCTTCGCCTGCGCCGTGAACAGCTGATGGATTACGCCTACATGCGGGTTGCTGGCCTCGGCATGGCCAACCAACTGGGTATTCCCCAGCCCAGCAAGGAAGAGTTGGCGGCTTATGTGGAAACACTGCTCATTTTCGCGGATCCGGCGACGGGTGAGTTTTCGGCCGAATCCTACAACCGGATGATGGATTCCCTCCAGTCCTCCGCACGTTACAATCGCGAGGCCATCGGTACGGTCCTCCGCGAGGACTACCGCATCGCTGAAGTCCGCAAGGCTCTAGGAGGGCCCGATTACTCCCTTCCGCATGAAGTCCGGCAGGACTACCTCGACCAGCAAACCACTTATGAAATTGCCATCGCCCGTCTGGACTTTGATTCTTTTGAGCCGGAAATCGATTCCACCGATGAGGCACTGCTGCAGTTCTTCAACGAAAACCCGGCCCGCTACGAGGTCGAAGAGACGCTTCTCGTCGACGCCCTCCTGTTCCGGGCCAGCGCCTACCTCGAGGAAGTTGCTGATCCGGTCGAAGGTGTCCTTGAGGCCTTTTTTGCAACCAACTCAGCCCGCTACCAGCCTGCCCCCGTGGAAGGCGAGGAAGCAGTGGAAGTCACTCTCGCGGACGTTCGTGACCAGGCTCTGGCAGACTGGAAGTTAAGCGAGGCACGCGGTGTTGCTGCCCGCAAGGGAGAGGCATTCAGCCTGAAATTATGGCAAGACAGCGTGGTTCTCGATTCCGAGGCCTATGGTTCCATGGTGGAGGAGTTCTCAGTCGAAGTCCGTGAACTGCCTCCCTATTCCCGCACCAGCAGTCCATCCGTTCAGGACATCCCTGCCGATTTGCTCAATTCGATGTGGATTTTCGCCAGTAATCCCAATCGCTACTTTTCTGACATTGGCCAGATCGCCGATGGTGCGGTGGTCCTGGTCAAGCGAGGCCTCACGGAAGCACGCATGCCCGAGTTCGAGGAAGTCAGGGACCTCGTCGCACGTGACTTTGCTGCTTCCGAAAAACGGAGGCTCTTCTCCGAAAAGGGCTCGGAACTGTACACCGAAATCAGCGCCCGCCTTGGCAGTGAACCATTCAGCGGAATCGCTGAATCTCTTGGTCTCACAGTGGAAAGCATGGAACCGTTCAGTGGATCCCAGCCACCCCGCGAACTCCTCGCCTCCACGCTCTGGGACCAGGCACGATTTCTTGAGGAAGACCGGGTAACCCGCATGGTCATCAATGGCAACCAAGGTTCCTTTGCCTGTGTCACTAGCAAGGAAGTCCCTCAGGTTGACGCGTCGGATGAGGAATTCATCGCCTTCGTGGCCCAGCGCACGAACGTCCTCGGTGGGGCCATGGGATGGGCCCGCTTGCGCGAGATTACAGACAACAGTCTCAACCAGTTGATAGGCCCCCGGGAATCGGAATAGGCAGTCTCAAGCGGACTGACCGAACTCAATCTCACGGTCTACGGGAATCTGGTGCCGGAACCAGTTCCTCTGCTTGCGCATGAGTTGGTTGGTGTGGATGAAAATCATTTCCGGAAGCATTTCCTCGGACAAGTTACCATCCAGAAAATCCAGGACCTCCCTGTAGCCGATAGCCCCACAGGCACTGGGATTGTGTTCGAATCCCTGTTCCTTGAGACGGCGCACCTCGTCAACCAATCCATCCCGTAGCATCGCTTCAACCCGCTGCGCGTTGCGCTCCTGCAACTCGGACATGGACCTGTTGATTAGCCAGACCTCCTTGCTCCAATCAGCCAGTGGTTCGGGAATCGCCCGGAACTCGGCCAGAAGCTGGCCATAACTCTTTCCGGAGGCAAGGCAGCGGATAAGCGCCTTTTCAACCCGCCGGGGATTCTGGAAATCCAGGCCCTCAAAGGTCTCCCCGGCAGGGTTCTTTTCCCGGAGTGCTTTTTTCAAGCCCTCCAGACCGTCGTTCCGCCGGATCGCTTCAGCCGTCTTGATCACTTCGGGGGAAATTTCCAGCTCGTCCGTGACGGCACTAAAAAAGCTTTTCAGGTAGAAGCCACTTCCACCAACCACGACAACCGCCCTTCCCTCCTGCTTCAATTCCTGCAGGCATTTGTCGCGGTAGGAAACATAGCGGGCCACTGAATAGGGCTCGTCGGGTTCGCATAGGTCGATTCCATAATGGAGGACCCGGGCCTGTTCCTCTACAGTAGGCTTGGCGGTTCCGATATCCATCCCCCGGTAAAAACAGAGGCTGTCGCAGCTCAGGATAACCGCGTTCCGCTGTTCGGCTTCCCGCAGGGCGAGCGATGTCTTTCCGGAAGCCGTCGGCCCGGTGATGAAAAGTAGCGTATTGGTATCCATCAATTCGTGACGAAAGTGTAACCGCAAGGACACCATTTGGAAAGAAAAGCCTGATAAAGTTTATCCCCGGATCGGGCACTGTTTCAGTCGATAGTGCCTCTTACCAAACTGAAGTGAAGCTTGCATTGGTAACGGAAACATTCCCCCCCGAGATCAACGGGGTCTCCATGACTTTGGGCCGGCTTGTTGACGGACTCGGACTAAAGGGGGTCAGCGTCACGGTGATTACACCCCGGCGAAGGGACCGCAATGGAAGCTCCCGAAATGGATGCATCCTGCAGGAGGTGGCTGGCATTCCCATTCCGCGTTATCCGGAACTGCGCTTCGGCCTGCCGGCCCGCCGGTTGCTCGGGCAACAGTGGGCCGGGAATCGCCCGGATCTTGTCCATATCGCTACCGAAGGTCCCCTTGGATGGAGTGCCTTGCGCGCGGCCAGGGAGCAGACGGTCCCGGTAGTGTCCAGTTTTCACACAAATTTCCACGCCTACGGCAACCACTACGGTTTTGGCTTCATGAAGAAGGGGGTCCTCAGCTGGTTGCGTTACCTGCACAACCAGACTGAGCGGACCTTTGTCCCTTCGGACGACATTGTTGAAACACTCGGCAAGGATGGCTTCAGGAATCTCCGCCTGCTTCCCCGCGGGGTGGATACAGCCCTCTTCAATCCCCGTCGCCGGGACAACAACCTGAGGGCCAGCTGGGGAGCAACTCCTGAGACACCTGTGGCGATCTATGTCGGCCGCCTGGCCGGGGAAAAGAACATCGGGCTGGTAATAAGATCTTGGGGGCGAATGCAGAAGGTCCTTCCCGACCTGAAGCTGGTTGTGGTTGGTGACGGCCCGGACCGAAAGCGGTTGCAGCGCAGCTGCCCGGACGCCCATTTCGCCGGCATGCAGCAAGGCGAGGAACTGGCAGCACATTACGCCAGCGCCGACTGCTTCCCCTTTGCCAGCGTGACCGAAACCTTTGGCAACGTGGTTACGGAGGCTATGGCCAGCGGGCTGGTCGTGCTGGCCTATGACTACGCGGCCCCGGGCCGCTTCATCCAGCACCTCGAGAATGGTTTTCTTGTCCCCTTCAACGATGAAGACAGTTTTCTTGAAACCGCGATCGAAATGGCACGGGTTCGCTACGCCTGGGCAGAGATGGGCTTTAAGGCGGTCAGGACCATGAGTCCGCACTCATGGGACTCGATCGTTACCCAATACCTCTCAGAACTGGAATCCCTTTTCTCCTGAACAACCACCTGAAAGACATGAAGATGAAACGCTCGAAGAAACCTGTTCTCTCCTTCAAGACAATCATCCTTTCGGACGTGCACCTCGGCGCTCCGGATTGCCAAATCGACAAGGTCAACCACTTCCTGAAGCACACGGACGCGGACCGGCTGATCCTCAACGGGGACATTATCGATGGATGGTCCCTTGGCCGCAGGGGCGGATGGTCAAAGAAGCACACCCGCTTCATCCGGCTCGTCCTCAAGAAAATCGAGAAGTACAAGACGGATGTCATCTACCTGAGGGGAAATCATGATGATATCCTCGACCGCTTCCTGCCGATGCGCTTCGGTGGATTGAAGATTGTCGACCGCTACTTCCTCGATACCTCGAATGGCCGCTATTTGATCATCCATGGGGACGCCTTTGACACTGTCACCCAGCACTCCAGATTCATTGCCATAGCTGGTGACATTGGTTACCAGACGCTGCTTAGAATCAATCGCCTTTTCAACCGCTACCGGGCCTGGCGAGGGAAAGAGTATTATTCGCTCTCCAAGGCCATCAAGGCCAAGACCAAATCGGTGGTTAACTACATCAGCCGTTTTGAGGATCACGTGGAGGCCTTTACCAGGCGATACGGCTGCAGCGGCTTCATCTGCGGCCACATTCACACCCCGGATGACAAGTTCATTGGGGATATCCACTATCTCAATTCTGGAGACTGGGTGGAATCAAATACCGCCTTGGTAGAGCACCATGATGGTCGGCTTGAAGTCCTGACCTACGATGACTTCTGCCAGCGCCTGGAAGCAATTACCCGTCAGGCAAAGGAGCGCCCGCATCCGCAGGTGGACTCGGCATTCGGATTGCGAATCTCAAATCCCTTGCCGCTCAATCCGTCATCATAGTGGATTTCCGACCCATCGAGGAGCTTGAGGCTCTTCCGGTCGACTAGATAGTCCAGATCGTCCTGGCTAAACCGTTCATCCGCCTCTCCCGGCTCGGCAAATTCCATCGCGTACTCCATGCCCGAGCATCCGCCGGACTTGATGGAAATCCTCAACATCTGGCCGGGGGAAGCGCGTTCCTCGGCTAGCTTGCGGATGGCGGCAATGGCTGAGTCGGTCAGTCGTATCATTACGCCGAAAGAGGTATGGCAAACCCTTCGGATGTCAATGCCACGTTACGGATTCGCCAAACTAAAGCAAAAATCGTGCACATTTGCAAAAGGACGCTTGAATCCGGCCTAAAACTGCAAGAAAACGATGGCGTGCGTCCGGTAAAGATATTCTCCGACTCAATATCCTATGAGCTCTTGCGGCCGATTGCCCAAGGCGGAATGGGCTGTGTCTACGAAGCCCTTCAGGAAGGAAGCGACTCGTTCCGCAAGCGGGTGGCCATCAAGATTATCCGGCAGGAGTACTCCAGCCTGCCCCAGTTCCGGAAGAATTTCATCGGCGAGGCAACCTTGGTGGCGGACCTGATTCACGCCAACATTGTCCAGACCTATCACCTTGGCTATGCACACAAGCAATACTATATGGTGATGGAGTATGTTCACGGGGTGAATCTTGAGCAGTTCATGCTGCAGCACCGTGCCCTGGGCAAGGCCATCCCCTGCGAACTGGCGGCCTTCGTCATCTCCCGCATCAGCCGTGCTCTCGCCTATGCCCACATTCACCGGGACCCATCCGGGAAGCCACTGGGCATCGTCCATCGGGACGTCAGCCCCAAGAACATCATGCTCTCCTATGGAGGGGACGTGAAGCTGACCGATTTCGGTATCGCGAAGGCCTTTAACCTGATGTACAGCGAGGAAGGTGAGATCATTGCCGGCCGCAGCGATTACCTCTCGCCGGAGCAGGCCCGGCTGGAAGTCACCGACCCGCGGGCGGATCTCTTCTCCTGCGGAGTGGTGCTGGCTGAAATGCTCCTCGGCTACAATCCTTTCCTCGGGGAGAGCCCCGAAGCTTCGAGAGACAACATCTGTTCCATGGAGCTTCCGAAATGGTCCTCAGAGCGACAGGACATCGTCAAGCCGCTGGCAAAAATCCTTGGAAAGTCACTCCAGCGAGCCCGAGAAAAGCGTTACCAGAAGGCGGCCGAGCTGATGATCGAACTGGAACGGCTGCTTTATTCCAGGGGATACGGCCCGACAAACGAGAAACTGGCATCTTACCTGCGTGGCTTATACAAGGACGGGCAGGCTTACGAGGACGACTTATCCGAGCGTCCGGTGAGTATTGCCCTCAATCCGGAAGAGGCCAACGACTAGGAATACAATTATGCCGAGGCAAGGGTTCCAGCAAGTCCAGAAGCAGACCCAGTCGATGGTCCTGGCTCCACAGCTCAGGCAATCACTGAAGATTCTGCAGGTACCTGCCCTTGAATTGCGGTCAACCATACTTGAGGAACTGGAGGCCAACCCGGCCCTTGAGGAGTTGCCATATGACGACGTTTCCATCGAAGCCCCGGAAGGTGCGTCTGACAATGGAGACGAGGACTACTCCGGGGACGAGCTTGCCGGGGATGAACCCGCCCGGGTGGAAGCTTCCCCCGAGTCAGCCGAACGACTGGACTTCAAGGATGAGTACAAGGTCCTGGACCGTATGGGGGACGAGTGGAAGGAATACTGGAACGAAGAGGCCGGCGAGATTTCCTATACCAGTGAGGACGCCCGTAAACGGCAGTATTTCTTTGATTCCCTGACAACCGGGCAGTCCTTCCAGGATCAGATATTGGAGCAGGCACGGTTGGTCGAGGAGGACTCGGAAGTGATCACAGCCCTGGAATTTGTCATTGGCAGTCTGGACGACAAGGGATTGCTGACCTCCTCCCCCTCCGACTTGGCCCTGATGGCGCAAATCCCGTTGATGGCCATCCAGAGGGCCGTCAAGCTGCTGCGCAGCCTGGATCCGCCGGGGATGGGCGCGGAATCCGTTCCGGAATGTCTTCTCCTCCAACTGGAGCGAAAGGGCTTGGGGAACTCACTCGCGGCGCGGATCATCAAGAAGCAGTGGGACCTCCTGTTGCGGCGTCGGATCCCGGAAATCGCCCGTGCCCTGAGGATCCGTCCTACCGAAGTGGAAGATGCCCTCGCCGAAATCGCCAAGCTGGACCCGGCTCCGGCAAGCAAGTTCATGGAGGACACCAACCGGATCATTGAAGCGGACGTAACGGTCCAACGCAATGACGAGGGGGATTGGGATATCATCCTCAACAATGACTACATTCCGCGCCTGCGGATCAATTCAACCTACAAGGAGATGCTGGCCAAGGGCGCGATAAGAGGGAAAGACCGCGAATACCTGCAGGGCATGTTCCGCAGCGGGCGCTTTCTCATCAATGCCATTGAGCAACGGCAACAGACAATTGAGCGGATCACCCGCAAGCTGCTGGAATTCCAGGCGGACTTTTTTGACAAGGGCAGTACGCACCTGAAGCCCCTGACCATGAACCAGGTTGCCCAAAGTGTGGGTGTTCACGAGACAACCGTCTCACGCGCCATTGCCAACAAGTATATCCGGACCCCGTTTGGCCTCTTTGAAATGAAGTACTTCTTCACTCCCGGTTACCAGGTTGAGGATGGACGGGATGTCTCCAATAAATCGGTCAAGGACCGCATTGCCCGCATTATCGAAAGCGAATCTCCCCGCAAACCGTTGAGTGACCAGAAGATAGTCGGCATTCTGGAATCCGAGGGCATCACCATTGCCCGTCGCACCGTGGCCAAGTACCGGGAGGAACTCGGCATACTTCCGACCAACTTGAGACGTTCCTATGGTTAAGGTGGGGCCAGAGGGGACCTGGCTCCTGATTGATGCTGCCGGACCCGAATCGACCATCGGCCTGGTGAGCAATGGGGAATGGCGGGCCATGGACCAGAGCGAGGGGGATTTCCTGGAGTGGCATGAGGGTGCCGTGAAGGCCCTGCTTGAAGAGTGTGGCCTGGTCCTGGCAGACCTGTCCGGGGTCATCTATGCCAGCGGGCCCGGCTCCTCACTGGGACTCCGGTTGGCCGCGATGTTCATCCGGACCTTGCGGCAAGTTCCGGAACTGGCGCACTGGCAATGCCTGCAATACCAAAACCTTGAGCTTGCTCTGGCAACAGGGGATCCGCACCGCCGGGAGGAACTGGTTGCACCCTGGAGACGGGACTGCCTGCATTACGCACAAGTCGTAGACCGCGAACCGATGCGCTTCCGGAAGGAGGCCCTTCACCTGGATGAGCACCAACGGCTGCCCGCCCACGGAATCCTTCTTGGTCGCCGACCGGCGAACCATGCACAAGGGATTGAATGGCATCCCTACCCGTCGCGGACCATCCCGGCTACACTTTCCACCTTTCCCGAACTGTTAACCGCTGTCGATATGCCCCTTCCCTATGTTGCGGAAGAGCCCGAATTCGCCAAGTGGTCCCCCCGGAGGCATGGTGCAGGATGAGCCGTTCACCGGACAAGATGCGCGCCTGGGCGTCGATCAACCTCAGTGCCCTGGAACGCAACCTGAAGGCCATACGAATGGCCCTGCCTTCGCATTTGCGCTTCATCTCGGTAGTCAAGGCCAATGCCTACGGGCATGGACTGGCTCCTGTCGTGACCCGGCTTATGCGTTCGCAGGCCGATGCCTTTGCCGTGGCCAACCTTGAGGAAGCTGCACGCTTGCGTGAGGTCGGTACCGGCTGGCCCGTGCTCGTCCTCAGCGTCCTATTGCCGGAGGAATACGAGGAGGCCATTGGGCTGGGGATCCATCCGGTGGTCTCAACAATGGAGGAAGTTCGCTCGATTGCCCGCTTGGCGAAGCAAAAGGGGACGGAAGTTGGCCTTCACCTTAAGGTTGATACCGGCATGGGCCGGTTGGGAGTCTGGTATCCCGACTTCCCCCAACTGCTCGACGAGGTCAACTCCCACGACACCGTAACACTAGCCGGGATATGCACCCATTATTCTTCCGCTGATTCCGATCCGGAATTCACCAACTTGCAACGGGATCGCTTCCTGGAGTGCCTGAAACTAGTCCCCGGCGAAACATGCCGCCAGATCCTTGTTCATGCCGACAATAGTGCCGGGATTGAGTCGTTTCCGGAAGGAGGCGGATTTAACGCGGCAAGGATAGGGTTGTTGCAGTTTGGTGTCCGCCCAAAGCCTGGTTCGTTGCTTGGCCAGACCCTGACCGAACCGGTTTTGTCATTCCACGCCCGGGTCGGCCTGGTCAAGGATCTCCCGGCCGGAAGTCCAGTCTCCTACGGGCAAACGCACAAGCTGGTCCGGTCGTCACGGGTAGCTGTATTGACGGCTGGCTATGCCGATGGATTGCCGACCGACCTCAGCAATACCGGCAAGGTCATTATCCAGGACAAGCTCTGTCCGATTATCGGGCGGGTAACCATGGATCAGACCATGGTCGACGTGACGGATCTTCCAACTCGCCCCGCAATCGGCGATACCGCCACCTTCATCGGTCAATCCGGTGGACTGACCATCACCGCCACGGATTTCGCCAGCTGGGCCGGCCGTATCGAATGGGAAGTATTTTGTTCCCTGTCGGACCGCACCCAAAGGATTTATCGCACCGATACCGCAGTTTGACCAAATTGAGCGTAATTTGCATTGCCTCACCTGCGGATCATCCTTTCCGATGCCCCAATGGCAAAAGTAGATTTGGATCTCGTTAAGTATATTCTGCAACGCAACGAACTGGATGTCAGGCAGGTCAACTCCATCATGGAGGACATCGAGCAGGAAATTAAAGTCCAGAAGGAAGAGAATCCCCCTGCCCCACGCATCCCCAAACAATTCACGATCCTGATCTCGGATCCGGAGCGAACCTTGCCCAACACGGACCTGACCGGCTGGATTCTACAACTGCCGGAGGAAGATGCCCCGATGACAGTGGAAGGCCAAATCCACAAGGCCGCCTACGATTTCAACCAGACGCCGAAAGGCCGCCGCATGCCCGTAAAGACCATCGGAGAAGCCTGCGAAGCAGTTCCAGCGCGGATTTTCAAGGAGCATCAACTCTGGGTTAAGACAAAAGAGCCTGTGCTTGTCCTTCGGACAGACAACCAGATTCCGATGGATACGAGTGGTCTCGCCGACTAGTCCACGGACGCTCCGATGGCATTACCGGCAACATGAGCACTGGCCCAGGCCAGGTTGGCGTGCGGCCCTCCCGGATATCCCAGCAAGTCAATGATCTCGCCGGCAAAGTAGAGGCCGGGACAAACCATTGACTGGCATTGAGCATCGAGCCCATCAAGGTTGACTCCCCCCGCCCACGCCCGCTCTCCGGCGGGCAGGCCCATTCCCTTGAAAAAGAGCAGATGGCCCTTCAGCAACTGGACCAGTCCCTGCAAACGACGCGCCTTGATTCGGGGCCAGGGATCCTCAGGATCGATTCTAGCCAGACTAAGAAACGTGGCCCATTGCTTGCTGTTGAGGTCAAAGAGCGGGGTTGTGCCAATCTGGCGACGTCCACCGCTCTGCGAACGCGACTGTAATTCACTTCGAATGGTAGAACCCGAAAGATGTGGGTTCCAGTCAATCCGCAGCCTCACATTCCAACCAAGCTGTTTCCAGACGTCGCCTGCCTGGGCGCTCAAGGCGGACAAACCTGGGCCTTCCAGCCCGCGTGAAGAAAGCATGACCTCACCGGTTGCTTCCAGTCCGGTCTTTTCGCAGTGCAGGTGCACTGTTCTTTGCAGGACTCCCATCCTTTCGGCCAACTTGGGACTGGCCAGACGCAGGCGAATAAAGGCGGGTTGACTGGCGCTTGCCTCTGCACCGAGTTCGCGGGCCATCTTCATCCCATGATTCTGCTCACCACCTGTAGCCAGAAGGATGGATTTGCCTGACAACTGGATGCCTTCCCGGCTCCATATCCTGAATCCACCTCCTGGACGCCTGGAGATGGTTTCCAGAGGGTATTCTGTCATGACCTCTACTCCCCTGGACTGCAGGAGGGCTAAAAAGGCCGTCCCGAAGGCTGGCCAATCCGGTATAAGCAGCTTTCCATCATCAGTGGACTTGACCGGCAGCCCGGTTGATAAAAGCCACTCGCAAACTGTCGTTCCCGGCCAGGCGGAGAGCAGTCGATCCCCTGCTGCCCCACCCCTAACGCAGCCCATTCCCTCTTGTCCCATCGAGGTAACGGGGATGTCCCTGGAATGGGCCGGTGGAAACGCAGGCAAGAGCGAACTCGATTTTTCCAGCAAGATGACATTGCCTTCCTGCCGCTGACCCGCGGCCCAGTAGGCCGCACTCAATCCGGCGAGGCCTCCGCCTATCACCAGTATATTTTCAAACTCCGGCATTTACAAAAAAGCTTGTGAAGCTAGCTTGGACATTTCTGTCATATGGAAGTTGTGGATTTAAAAACAGGAATATGTTCGCTTTACCAGTTAAGGGAAGACCAATACAAGGCTTTCATGATGAAGCGAACCCTGTTTCGACGGGTTCGGATCGTGAGGCCCTTCATCAGGATATTTTTCCCACATTACCTCTTCAACGAAGAGAAGCTCATTGAAAATATCGCCTCTGCTGAAAACTTGCGGGAAATCCAGAAGGAGGTGGATTTTTATCAGCACAAGTACGTCGTCAATTCCGTCTTCAAGGATGCGTTGCGGTTCCGGATCTCCGGTATGCGCATCATGAGTATTGCCAACCGGGCATTCAATCACCTGGCCAAGCAGTCAACGCAAAGCCCATCCTAATCATCCTTGAGGCCAAAGGTCTCGATCCGTTTGCGCAGGGTCGTCCGCGTAATACCCAGGAGAGCACTTGTCTTGACCTGGTTACCCCCCGTTTCCTTCAGGGCCCGGATAGTGATTTCCTTTTCCATTGCCTGGAGCAAATCCTTGTCGATGGATTCCCGGAGTCGCCCGTAGACGAGGTCGATCAATGCCTCTGTGCTCATGTCAGCGCCAGCCGGTATCCCGGAGTGGTCCATGGCGGCATCGGGAGCAGCGGATTCAAGACTGAGGGCGGAGGCAAGCTCCTCCCCTTCTCCTTCATCAACAGACCCCGTGGCCGGTTGTTTGTCAGCGTTGCGCAATAACTCCTCCGGCAGATCCTTTTTCAAAACCGTGTCACCCTGGGCGAGAACAACCGACCGCTGGATAGTGTTTTCCAGTTCACGGACATTTCCCGGCCAGTTATACGTGCAAAGCACCTGCATCGCTTCGGGGGAAACCTTCCTTACCTGCGTCTTCCGCTCCTTCTGGGAACGCTGAAGCATGAAATCGACCAACTCAGGAATGTCGGACAGGCGATCCCGAAGGCTGGGCATCCGGATCCGCATCACATTCAAGCGATAGTACAAGTCCTCGCGGAAGGACTTATCCTCGACCATCTCTTCCAAATTTCGATTTGTCGCAGCAATCAGGCGAACATCCACCTTGATCGTTTTCTCCCCACCAACCCTCTGGATTTCGCCATCCTGCAGAGCGCGGAGAATTTTTGTCTGGGTCGGCAGCGCCATGTCCCCGATCTCATCAAGGAAGAGCGTGCCCCCATCACACAGTTCAAACTTGCCCAAGCGCTGCTGCGTGGCTCCGGTGAACGACCCCTTTTCATGCCCGAACAACTCGGACTCGATGAGGTTCTCCGGGATAGCCGCACAATTGACGGCCATGAAGGGTTTTCCGGAGCGAAGACTGTGTTGATGAATGCACTGGGAAACGAGCTCCTTGCCGGTGCCACTTTCCCCGGTCACCATGACCGTGACATTGCTCGTCGCAACCTGGCCAATGGCCTTGAAAACCTCCTGCATCGCATCAGAGGAACCCACTATTCCCTCCTTGTAGTCCTCACTGTCGAGGAGCGGCGCGTAATCGCTCTTGGACTGGGCAAGGTCACGATGGGCCTGGAGGGCCTTCTCCGTCAACTGCATGACTTTCTTGAGGTCAAATGGCTTGATGATGTAATCAAAGGCACCGAACTTCATCGCCTCGATGGCGGTCTGGGTCGTCCCGAAGGCGGTCATCAGGATGACCATCGCTTCCGGCAGGATGCTACGCAAGTGCTGCAGGGTCTCCAGGCCATTCATCCCCCCCATGCGGTTATCGAGAAAGATGACCTCGTACTTGTCCTTGCCAGCGACTTCAATCCCGGCTTCTCCACTGGAAGCTTCCTCCACCAGGAAACCGCGCGAAGATAACACCCGGTTCAGGGAATACCGGATCTCGTCATCATCATCGATGACCAGAATCTTGACCTGATTGGAGTCGACCATAACCGCGCATTGCAATTGCAGTTCGAGCGGCAGTCAAGGCTTGTCCTCGGCCTCGGGGCAGCTGCTCAGGTGGGCCGGGGGATTGCCTCCAGGTGATGGGCCAGAACGCCCTCGACTCGCCGGCGTTCCTCCAGGGGATCGCTCCCGTGACTGATCGATTTCAGGCGGTGGGCACAAACAGGCGCTAACATCGTTTCGATGTCCTCCGGCAGGACGAATGCCCGGCCGTGATACAAGGCCCTTGCCTGCGCTGCAAGTTTCAGGGCCAAACCTCCTCGGGGACTAATCCCGCACTGTAGGCTACTGTCACTCCGAGTAGCAGCTACCAGTTGCAGAAGATATTCCAACACCGATGCCTCAACAAAGATATCTCCCACCGCAGCCTGCCATTGCGATACATCAGCAAGGGCCACCACAGGTTCCTGTTGTATCTGGTCGTAATGCCGGAATCCCGCTTCGAGGATCTGCAACTCATCCTCACGGGCCGGATAACCCATCTCCAGGCGCATGAAGAAACGGTCCATCTGACTGTCGGGCAAAGGGAAGGTGCCCTCAAAATCGACTGGATTTTGCGTTGCGAAAACCATGAACGGCTTACCCACCGGATGGGTCTGTCCGTCAATGGATACCCGCCCGCGATCCATGACCTCGAGAAGCGCACTTTGTGTCTTTGGTGTAGTCCGGTTAATCTCATCCGCGAGAAGGAAATTGGCGAAGACCGGGCCTGGTTTGAATTCAAAGTCCCTTAACTTTTCGTTGTAGACGGAAACACCAAGGACATCCGCCGGCAGCAGGTCACTGGTGAACTGAATCCGTTGAAAGGTCCCGTCGAGCGCACGCGCCAAGGCATAGGCCAAGGTCGTCTTGCCCATGCCCGGCAAGTCTTCAATCAGGACATGCCCACTTCCCAGCAAGCATATCAAAACCTTCTCCACAACATCCGGCTTACCCCGGATAACCGACTCCATCCGCTCCCTGAGACGACCCAACGCCTCCAAAATCGCTCCCTGTTCCTGTGATTCCTCAGACATCCCGTTTACACAACCACTAACCCACCGGCCTGTCTATGATTTGTTTGTTCATTTTACCGGTCCAAAAAAAATCCCCCTCAACGAGGGGGATTGCAATTAATTGATAAGAAGGAGTAGGAGAAGTTGTTACTTCTTCTTCCGCTTGGCGGCTTTTTTCTTTGCTACCTTTTTCTTGGCCGGTTTCTTGGCAGCCTTTTTGGCAACCTTCTTCTTCGCGACCTTTTTCTTGGCAACCTTCTTGGCCGGCTTCTTCGCAGCCTTCTTCTTGGCTACTTTCTTCTTCGCCGGTTTCTTGGCAGCCTTCTTGACTACTTTTTTCTTCGCGACCTTCTTGGCCGGCTTCTTCGCAGCCTTCTTCTTGGCTACTTTCTTCTTCGCCGGTTTCTTGGCAGCTTTCTTGGCCACTTTCTTCTTCGCGACCTTCTTGGCCGGCT
>JBFOMH010000010.1:0-22244 GCA_040830765.1 Puniceicoccaceae bacterium
CCTCACCAGACAAAAGACACAAAGACAGCCCCCGCCAATTTTGCCGTAACAACAGGGCCAGGGTCGGAGGGCGGGCGGGGGCAAAAAATTTCCCCCACTCCATCCACCGCGGCCCACGGGGGGGAAGGGGGCGTGACCCCCTTCACCGCCATTATTTCCGATGGCTTTTCCCCCATCCAGAGCGTTCGTGTTGCTTCGGGAGCCAACGCTTTCCACCTGGCTAATCCAGACGGGGGCAAGCAGACACTGACCCTGCAGGATGAGTTCCTCGTAGGCACAGGTGCGCCATCCCTGACTTTCAAAAGCTCACTCGCCTGGGCCACGGAAGAGCAGTATGCCAGTGTGGAAATTAATACCGGAAGTGGCGACAATTGGCAGTCCGTCTGGACCGTCAAGGGTGCCGCCGAGGGGAATAACTCGTTTGATAACGTGAATATCGACCTCTCCTCCTACGTGGGAAATACCATCCGGGTCCGCTTTCGGTATGACGCCACTGGCGTATATTATTTCCAGACCGACCCATCCGTTGGCTGGGCTTTTGACGATGTGACCCTGTCCGGTGTCACCCGGCTGACCAACATTAGTGACCTGCCCGCGAAAATGGGCGGAGACACCGTGACAACCGTCTTCGCTGATGCCGGAAATTATCTTTTGCAGGCCAGGGATATTGCCTTCGGAGGGATTGCCATGGACTGGGGTCCCGCCTTGGAAGTCACGGCCGAGTCGATGACGGCAGTGGATGTTCCTTTTGCTGAATGGCGGGACGATCCGGTCCTGGGTTGGCTCTACGGGACTGATGTTTCCTGGAAATGGAGCTTGAGCATGGGCTACATTTACGTCGATGCCTTCCCTTGGATCTACACCGCCAACGGCTGGGCCTATTACAGCACAGGGTCCGTCTACAATGGCATCTGGTTCTTCCACGCCGTCCACGGATTCTCCTACACCCAGCATGATCTGGGCGGCTGGTTCATCCATGAGCCCTTTATTTACGACGATCCGGGCTCCTGGCACAATTTCAACAACCCTCCCGGCGGCTAAGAAAAGGCTGGTGGCCCTGGCTGCCAAGGTCTATAAATCCCATCATGCCGGAGTTAAGCACACATTACTCCCGGCTGGATGAGCTCATCGACAAGGATGCCCATTCCATCCGGGAAATGCGTCGTTATTTGCACGCACATCCTGAGCCCAGCGGTGAAGAGACGCGGACAACCGCCTATATTGCCGATCAACTGGGATCGCTGAACGTCGATTTTCGCATGGGCCCTGAAGGGCGCGGTCTGGTGGTCGATTTTCTGCCTGAAGGGGCTAAACGGGTGGTCGCTTTCAGGGCGGATATCGATGCCTTGCGCCTGCAGGATGAAAAAACGGTCTCCTATCGCTCCCGTGAAAACAACCTTATGCACGCCTGCGGGCACGATGCCCACACGGCGATGGCCTTTGGAGCCCTCAAGGCGCTGGCAACCTACCCCGGGTCCCTTCCAAAAGGCTTCGGCTGGCGCTGTATATTCCAGCCCTCAGAGGAATCCGCCACCGGGGCCAAGGAAATGATTGCCTGGGATGCCCTCCACAACGTCGAGTCGATCATTGCGTTGCATGTCGATCCAGCGCTCGATGCGGGCCAGATCGGTTACCGGGAAGGACCCCTGACCGCCCATTGCGAAGAATTTGAAATCCTCGTCGAGGGGCGTGGCGGCCACGGAGCACGTCCACACACCACGATTGATCCCATTGCCGCCGCCACTTCGATTATCCAGACCGTCTATGCCATGCTGCCGCGCAGCGCGGATGCGAGGGACCCATTGGTGGTTTCTTTCGGGGTCATCCAAGGTGGCATCAACCCGAATGTCATTCCAGAGTCCGTCCAGCTCCGCGGGACAATCCGCAGCATGGACTTCGACAAGTCCCAGGAGGCCAAGCGCCGCATTCGGGAGATCGTCGACGGCGTCTCTCAATCCTGCCAGGTGCAGGCTCAATTCTCCATCGCCTATCACCTGCCCGCCGTTCAAAACGACCCCGTGATGACAAAGGCCTGCAAGTCAGCCGTTCACTCCCTCGTCGGTGAGGAAGGATTGATCTTTGTCGACAAGCCGAGCATGGGAGGGGAAGACTTTGCCTGGTACCTGCACAATTGCCCGGGCTGCATGCTTCGACTGGGCGTTGGAACGCCCTTGAAACCCATACGCCATCTCCACTCGGCCCGTTTTGATATCAACGAGTCAGCCTTGCCTATTGGGGCAAAGTCCCTCGCCCGCAGCATCTGCATGATAGCACATGAGCTGTCCCGTGCCTCCTGATTGAAACCATTCCTCCACCATGCCCTATCCCGCTTTTCCTACACCACTTCCTGACAACTGCCATCCGATTGTATTCACGGCCAACGACTCGCCGACCATGGGCGTTGAGCTGGAAATGCAATTGGTCGATACAAATAACTTTGCCCTCAAGAGCGCAATCCTCGACCTGGTCAACCATGTGGGTGAAGATCAGGACTGGCTCAAGCCGGAGCTCATGCAGAGCTACGTGGAAATCAATACCGGGGTCTGCAAAACAATCGACGAAGTCCGCAAGGACCTAAGTGGCAAGCTGGCCAAACTTTATGCGGCTGCCGAGGCCAACGACACCAGCATCCTCTGGGCCGGTTCCCATCCCTTTTCCGCCTGGATGGACCAGGAAATCACGCCCAGTGCCCGCTACAAAAAGCTTGTCGAATTGATGCAGGACACGGCCCGACGCATTGTCACCTTTGGTATGCACGTCCATGTGGGCGTCGACTCCGGCGACAAGGCGGTCATGGTTGTCGATCGCCTGATGCGTTACCTGTCGACGCTGCTGGCCCTTTCCGTCAACAGCCCATTCTGGGTTGGACGCAAGACCGGCCTCCATTCGCAGCGGATCAAGATCATGGAACAATTGCCGGCCGCCGGAACCCCCCCGTTTCTTCGCAATTACAGCGAGTACTGCTGGGTAGTGAACCAGTCCATACAAAGTGGATTCATCAACAGCATCCAGGAAATCTGGTGGGACGTGCGGCCCCACCCGCGCTTCGGAACGGTTGAAGTCCGTATCTTCGACATCCCGCAGAACCTTGAAGATGCCCTGGCCCTCACGGCCATGACCCAATGTCTCGTCGCCGCCCTCAGCGACCAGATAGACGAGGGAGTTTACCAACATGACATCCACCCGATTGTTGTCCGCCAGAACAAGTGGAAGGCTGCTCGCTACGGGATGCGGGCGGAGTTGATCGATCCTGTCACCCACAAGACGATTCCGGTCCGGGAAATGGTCTTTTTCCTCTACGAGAAATTGAAACCCTATGCAGAAAAGCTGAACTGCATGCAGGAACTCAATCACATCATTACCATGGTCGATCATCGCTCCGGGGCTGAAATCCAACTCGACCTTTACGAGCAGCACGACAAGGACCTGCGCAAGGTGGTCGAATCGATGCTGCAACGCAATTACCTCGCCCATCCCTAACGCCTTCTCGATTGGATTTTTATTGCCCCGCAATCCCGCTTCAACTAACTGGTTGAAGAAGCAGGAGGTTGTTGATGGGCGACAAGAAAAAGGAAAAAGGGATTAGCCGGATCGATTCCGCGTCAACGCATGGCTGGTTTGTCCGTGGTTACCGCAACGGAAAAACCTATTCGCGCCTCTTCAGCGACTTGAAGTGCGGTGGACGCGATAATTCCTTACAGGAAGCCCGCGAATTCCGTGAAAGCCTGAACGCCCAATTGCAATCGATTCCTCAAAAGCCTCGCGGTCGTCGTATCGTCAGGAAGGATTCGCGCAACCGGTCAGGCGTCATCGGAGTCTGCCGTACAACCAAGAAAAGTCCCAATGGGAACCTTAACGAATGCTATTCTGTCTCCTGGCGGCCGGAACCGGGGGTCCAGAAATGTACCTCCTTCTCAATCCGTAAATATGGCGAGAAAAAGGCCTTCCAGTTGGCCGTGGCTCACCGGAAGCGAATGCTCCGGGAAATCCACGGAGCAAGCGCCCTGCGCAAGGCAGCCAAGGAGGAAGTCGAATCCTGACGGCAACCCGAAGCGTTCATGGAACTGATTCTTTCAGTGGCGGTGATCCACCTCCTGGCCTGTCTGTCTCCCGGTCCGGACATTCTCCTGGTGGTCCTGAACAGCATTCGCCAAGGCTGGCGGGCGGGAGTTGAAACGACATTCGGTATCCTGTCTGGAGTCACCATTCAAATCACCCTCGGCATCACCGGAATAACCTATCTGGTTTCCCGGAATGCCAGCCTGCAAAGCCTCACCGCCCTGGCCGGGGGAGCATGGCTGGCTTATCTGGGGGGACGTGGCCTCTGGAGCAAATGGCGCTCAATCCGGTCCGCCGCTGTCACCGATGACCAGAACCTGCCCGGTGTTGAACTGGAGGACAGTACCCGCTCCTATTGGATGCAGGGATTCCTCGTCAATATTCTCAATCCCAAGGCACTGCTCTATTTCCTCAGCCTCTTTTCCGTTCTTCTCGGTCAGAATATTCCCCTGCAGCTAAAATTTGCCTGCGGCTTCACCATGCTTCTGGTCCAGGCAGTGGCCTTTTCCACCGTGGCCATCTCTCTTCATCGTCTTCGGGCGGGCCGTCAGTGGACCCGCATGCAGGGATGGCTGGACCCCGTCATCTCCTTGATACTCCTGATTCTCGGGCTGTGGATCTGGATCCGCACGGGGCTCCTCTGGTCAAAATGAAGGCCTCTCCGGACTTGCAGACTGGATGCAGATATTGTCTGGCCAAACGGCTGGCAACTGTTAGCATCCGTAACAGCCTAATCTAGAGAAACAAACAGAAGAGACGTTTATGACCGAAGCAGAGTCCTGTATAATCATCGGAGCCGGAATTTCCGGCCTGCTCGCCGCCCAGCGGTTGATGCGCTACGATATTAAGGTCACCGTGCTTGAAAAAAGCCGTGGCTTTGGCGGCCGGATGGCCATCAAGCAAATCGATGACTCGGTCTATGACATGGGTGCGCAGTTCATGACCACCCGGGACATGATTTTCCGCGAGCGGGTGGAATCCTGGCTGGCGAAAGGGGAAGTTCTCCCCTGGTACGTGGGGCCCCTGAAAAACATGCGCTATGTCGGTACCAAAGGGATGACATCCGTTCCGAACAGGATTGGCCAGACCCTTGAGGTCCACCTTTCCGAACGGGCGACCAAGCTCAGCTTCAAGAACAAGCGCTGGAAGGTTAAGACCCTCCCCTATGGTGAGAAAAAGGAAAAGACCTATGAGGCAGACTGGCTGATCTTGACCGCACCGGTGCCCCAGAGCATGGACCTTCTGGATGCCTCCGGGATTGAACTGGATTATGACGAGGAGGAAGAACTGCGTAAGATAACCTATGTTGGTTGTATCACCCTCATGGGCCAGCTCAACGGGCCTTCCGGCCTGCCCAATCCAGGCGCCATGGATTTAAACCATGACATTCTCCGCTGGCTGGGGGACAACCACATGAAGGGGATTTCTCCAACACCCGGTAGCGTGACCTTGCACAGTTCGCCGAAGTTTGCCGAAGCTTTCTGGGACCGACCGGAAGAAGACATCTCCTCCGCCATGCTGGCAGCGGCCAAGCCCTTCCTGAAAGCCGATCCGGTCAGCTCGACCGTCCACCGCTGGCGCTACAGCGATCCCATCAGGATTTACAAGGAGAAGCATCCCTTCCGCAAACCGTACTTTCTTGACGACTCCCTGCATCTTGGAATGGCCGGCGATGGTTTCAACGGACCGCGGATCGAGTCAGCCGGCCTCAGCGGGATGGAATTGGCCTCTGCCATTATCAGCCCGATCTAGCTTTCTCGAAATCCCCGCTTGATGGGTTGACGAAAAGCTCTTGCTGGAAAAGCTTATCCCCATGGCTAAAGCTGTTCTCCTGGTAAACCTCGGATCGCCCGACTCAACGGCGGTTTCCGATGTCAAACGCTACCTCGACGAGTTTCTCACTGACGAGCGGGTAATCGACAAGGCCTTTGTCCGCAAAGTCATTGTTCCCTTGATTATTCTCAACACCCGTCCCAAGAAGTCCGCCGAGGCCTACGCCAGCATCTGGACGGACGAGGGCTCACCCCTCATTGTCACCAGCGAGCATCAGGCCCAGCTTCTGGAAAAGGCCATCGCTCCCAAGGTTTACCTGGCGATGCGCTATGGCAACCCATCCATCCCGGACATCGTTGAAAAGATTCTCCAGGACGGAATCACTTCCCTTTTCGTCGTCCCTCTCTACCCGCAGTATGCGATGTCGAGCTATGAGACCGTCGTGGTCAAGGTTATGGAGGAGATCAACCGCCTCCAGCCGGATTTGGATGTCGAATTCCTGCAACCTTTCTACAATGACCCGGACTACCTCGATATCCTTGCGGCGAGCATTCGGGAAAACCTTCCGGAAGATACAGAAAAACTGGTCTTCAGTTTCCACGGTATCCCGGAACGCCATCTTCGGTTATCCGATCCGTCTCATGCCCATTGCCTCTGCGTTCAGGATTGCTGCACACGGGCCAATCCAGCTCACGCGACCTGTTACCGCCACCAGTGTTTCATGACGGTTGCCGGTGTCGTTGAAAGGCTGGGCTTGGCGGAGGAGCAATATTTTGTCTCTTTCCAGAGCCGCCTCGGGCGCGACCCGTGGCTGACTCCTTACACCGACAGGACCGTAGAACGCTTTGCCCGGGAAGGGATCCGCAAGCTGAGGGTAGTCTGTCCGGCGTTTGTCACTGATTGTCTCGAAACCCTGGAGGAGATTGCCGAGGAGGCGAAAGAGATTTTCGTTGAAGCGGGAGGTGAGGATTTCGAGGCCATTCCCTGCTTGAACGATGACCCCAGATGGATTCAATATCTTGCTGGTAAAGTTGATTCCTGGCTTCAGAAAAGCTCCTGAACCTGGTTTGAAAGATGCTCATACCCGACAAATGGTTATTACTCATTGGGACCATGGCCTATGTGGCGGCCTTGATCCTGACGTTGGTCCGGCTCTCGGATCGCCGTGCTCCCATGCATGGTTTCAATCTCGTCCTCATCTTATGCGGTTGGTTGATGCAAACCACCGGATTGTGGATACTGGGGGTGGAGGCAGGCAGTTGCCCCATTCGTAATCCTTTTGAGGTCCTGCAGTTTATCAGCTGGTCCATCATCATCATTTATCTCTTCACCGGACAGGTCTTTCGCCTTTCCCTCTTCGGGACAGGCTCTGCCTCACTTGCCGCAATCGTTGGATTCCTGGCCTTTCTCATTCCCGGAGCGACTCATATCCCTGAGAACTATTACATCGGAGGGGATCCCCGGATTAATGCACACGCCTCACTGGCGCTCTTCAGTTACGGGATTTTTGGTCTCCTGGCGGTAATATCCGTGCTCTACCTGATGCAGAATAACAGCCTCAAGACCAAGCGCAACGCGGGTATCTTCCGGTTCCTTCCCTCCCTCATGGATATGGATACCGTGCTTATGCGGCTGCTGATCGTGGCCTGCATTGTTTACACGATTTCCATAGCCATTGGTGCCCTCTACTGGTTCAGCAACCTCAGTGAAATCAGTCTCGCCAAACTTATCCTGACCGTTGCCCTCTGGGTTGTCTATCTGGTTGTCATGGTCCTGCGGGCAACTAACAAGCTCTACGGCACCCGCTTGGCGCGGGCCCTGATCCTTCTCTTTGTCGCCGCATTACTCATCCTCTGGCCGGTCGAGGCCAGTCGCAGCCACACCCATCCCCTTCCAGAGGTTACCAGCGAAACCCTTCCCCCTGACAATGCCGACTGATTCCCCCCGACTCGTCTCCATTGGATGCAACCACCACAAGACGCCCCTGGAAATAAGGGAGCGGATGGCGTTGTCGTCTGACGGCGTCAAGGCTTTGCAGGACCGGCTCAAGGAGCACCCGCAAATCCGTGAGGCGGCCGTGCTTAGTACCTGCAACCGGATCGAGATTTATGCGGTCGCTGACAATGGCGATTGTGAGCGAGAAATCGCCGGTTTCCTCGAAGGAATCAATGGATTTCCAGTTGATGAATTTTTCCAGCACGCCTATGTGCATGAAAACCTCGAGGCTGTTAAGCATGCTTTCTCGGTGGCTTCCGGACTGGATTCACAGATGGTCGGGGAAACCCAGATCCTGGGTCAGATGAAGAACTCCTACGCTGCTGCCATCGAGGACAAGACGGTCGGACCCGTCTTGCACCGCTTCTTCCAGAAATCCTTCCAGGCGGCGAAGTGGGCCCGGACAGAAACCAAGATTGGCAGTGGCCAGGTCAGCCTTGGTAATGTCGCGGTAGAGTTGGCAACACGGATTTTCGGCAGGTTAACGGTGAGCCGGACCCTGGTGATTGGTTCCGGGGAAGTCGGACAGGAAGTCGCCAAGGCATTTCGCAGTCGTGGCGTTGCCTGCATGTCCATTGCCAGCCGGACGCACGAACGGGCAGAGGAACTGGCCCGTGAGGTCGATGGCCTGCTCATCCCCTATAATACCTGGCAGGACACCCTCCCCTACGTGGATATCGGTATCTTTGCCACTTCGGCACCGGAACACATCCTGGATCGATCAACTTTGGCCAGTGTTCTCTCAAAGCGGCCCCGGAAGCCACTATTCCTGATTGACCTGGCCATGCCACGCGACATCGAGGCGTCGGCTGGAGATCTGCCAAACCTCTACCTCTATAACCTGGATGACCTTGGCACTATCGCCAACGAGAACCTGGCCAGCCGGCAAAAGGAAGTGGACCGCTGCCTCACCGAACTCTCACGCAAGGCCCAGTACACCTGGAAAGGGCTGGGTTTGCGACGGAATGCCGCCCACCAGGGCTAGGTTGTGACCAACCTTGTCACCCGCTGGGCCACGGTTGTCGAGGCCGTACCGGAAAGATGCTCCTGTAACGCTTCTGCAGCTGCCACAAATGGCTCCCTGGCCTCACTTGACAGGAGGCATTCCTGCAAGACATCCGCCAGCTTGTCGGGCCGGGCATCCGCCTGGAGGTATTCAGGATAGACTTCCCGGCCAAGGACCAGGTTGGCGATTCCCAGCCACTCGATTTGAATCAAGCGGCGCCCCATCCAGACGGTCAGCGGATGGGCCCTGTAGACAATGGCACCCGGTAGGCCGGCAAGGGCACAGTTGAGGGACATCGTTCCCGAACTGGTCAGCACGGCACTGGCTGGTGTTCCTTCATCCACTGCAAGCAGGCGGATCAGCTCCTGGGAAACTTGTTGCCGCTCCAGTTCATTTTCGAGGATTGAGCGGATGGATTCCTCGGGATACAGGCAAACACATGGCTTCTTTCCCCCGGCATCGCGGTATTCCCGGATGGCCTGCACCATGACGGGAAATATGCGGCTCACCGCCTGCCGGCGGCTGCCGGGAAGCAGGAGCAAGGGACCCTCCGGATCGTAGCGGATTGGATTCTCATATCCCTCCCGGACAAAGGGATGACCGACAAACTCCACTGGCAGATCCGTATCCTTGTAACACTCCAGCTCAAATGGGAAGATAACCCCGAGCTCATCCAGGACCTTGGCCATCTTGAAACGCCGACCGGCCTTCCAGGCCCAGATTTGCGGAGATACATACTGGTACACGGCGACAGTACCGCCTCCCTTGCGGCTTAATCCCCTCTTCTGCAGGGCTTCAGCCAGGCGAAGATTAAAACCGGGATAATCAACGAGGATAACCACCTTCGGGGCATGGGTTTCCACCCAATCCAAGACCGCATTGAAGAGCTGCTTGAATTCTCCATAATGGCGCAATACTTCCACCAGCCCGACGACCGAATCCTTCGTCAAGTCGTGCAGCAACTGCACGCCGGCCTTCTCCAGTGCTGGTCCACCGACAGCCGCCAGTCCCCAATCCGGATGCTGCTCCTGCAATTCCCGCGCAATCAGGGCCGCGTGCTGATCCCCGGAATGCTCACCGGCGACAAACAGGACATCCGCGTTCCGGGGTGGTGCCGGCAGCTCCATCGACGGCGGGGCCATTTCAACTGCCTCCCCGGCGCTTCGCTGATTGCGCACTTATCTGGTCGGTGATTTGCATCGCCACTTCAAGGGCAGTTGCCCCTTCGACACCCCCCACCTTCGGGGACTGCTTTTGCCGGACACACTCCACAAACGCAGCCAGCTCCAGCTTCAGGGGTTCGTCCTTTTCAATCGGGATCTCCTCCTTTTCCAGACTCAGGCCGTTTTTCCGGACTAGGTGCCCTGACTGCTCCATGAAGTTGAGCGAGAGGTATCCATCCCGCTGAAAGACCCGGATCTCACGAACCTTCTTGGTACTGACCCGGCTGGTGTTGATGTTCGCCACACAGCCGTTGGCAAACTGGATCCGGGCATTGGCGATATCCTCCTTGCCCGAGAGTACCTCCACCCCGACCGAATCGATCCGCTCAATGGGGGATTTGACCAGCTGCTGGATAATCCCGATGTCATGGATCATCAGGTCCAGCACCACCCCGACTTCCGTTCCCCGGACAATGAAGGGGGCAAGGCGATCCGCCGTGATGTAGAGGGGTTCACGGACATTCTCCTCGAGATAGCTCATGACCGGGTTAAAATGCTCAATGTGTCCAACCTGGACCAACCGGTCATGCTCCCGGGCCGCTGCGAGAACAGCGTGAGCCTCCTCCAGGGAGGCGCAAATCGGCTTTTCAATCAGGATATGCGCACCTTGCTGAATAACCGGGATGGCCACTTCGGCATGGAGGTCGGTCGGGACAACCAGACTGACCGCATCGCAGGCCGCAGCTAACTCCAAGGCCGATCCAAAGACCCGGGTTCCTTGCTTTTCCGCGATCTCCTGTGCCCGTTCCGGGTTGGAATCCACGATTCCGACAAATTCAACATCTGGCAGGGCGGCATAAATCCTCGCATGGTGCTGTCCCAGCGATCCAACGCCAATTACCCCGCATTTCACCTTTGCGTCGTCACTCATCCTTGTTTTGAAGCTGTTTGCCGAGCGAAGATGGTCAAGCCTTGGCTAAAAAAGTGGGCCGAAAACGGGATCCGTTGCCCCCCTGATAATGAAGATCCTGCTTCCGGCCCTTTCGGATAACTCCGAATAAACGTATTCCAGCTGGGGCATGCTGGTCCAAAAATGGATATGGGGTAATGCTGTGCTTTTCGCTAGTGGCATAGGCTGACCGTCTTTTTTAAAAAACGCAAAGGATTTTTACGTTCATAAAACGGTTTGCGGCTTTCTAATAATGCCATAATGGTCAGCTTATGCTGATAGAGACGCTGGAGAAGTGGGTAAACATCAATTCCGGTTCGGGCAATCCAGAGGGTCTGGGGAGAATGGCCGATGTGCTTCAGGCCTATATGGAAGATATTCCAGGCACCCTTGAGCGGACCCCGCTTCCCCCTTATGAAAACCTTGATGGCAGCAGCCAGCAGCCCGGGGATATCCTCAGCCTGCGCTTCAACCCGGAGGCCCCCGTGCGCGTCCTTTTCAGCGGCCACATGGACACGGTCTACTCTCCGGAGAATCCATTCCAGACCATGAGCCGCTTGCCCGACGGGCGCCTTCACGGGCCCGGGGTCGCCGACATGAAAGGCGGCCTTCTGATCCTGATTGAGTCTGTCCGCCAGTTTCTCCAATCCGACAAAACAGGCCGGATTGGTGGAGAAATCCTCATTAACGGGGACGAGGAAACGGGGTCAGTCGGCAGCAGGGACCGGATCCTTGAAGCAGCCCGATGGAGCCACCTTGGTCTGGTTTTTGAGAGCTCACTCCCGGGGGGTGAACTGGTCAGGTGTCGAAAGGGCTCAGGTACTTTTCGGGTTATCGCTCGTGGACGACCGGCTCATACCGGACGGGACTTCGAGAACGGCCGCAATGCGGTAGTTGCCCTGGCAGACCTGATGCAGGCTTGTCACGCCCTTAACGGGCAACTGGGAGAGACGATTGTCAATGTGGTCAACTTTCTGGCGCCCGGGCCAGTCAATGTTGTCCCGGAGCGGGCGGAATGCTGGCTCAATGTAAGGATTGCCCATATCGACGAAATGGAACGCTTCCGGGAGGCCCTGGCCGGCCTGATCCAGCAGACCATGGAGCGCCGGGAAGACGTTCAAATTGAATTGGAAGGCGACTTCCAACGGGCTCCGAAAGGCGAGACACCGGGCATAGCCGTCCTGCATGAGCTCTGGAACAAGGCAGAAGAGTCGCTTGGTCTTCCCCTTTCCGGCAAGCGGGACACCGGGGGCAGCTCGGATGGCAACATCCTCAGCGAGGTGGGGATGCCCCACTTGGACGGCGTAGGTATCCGGGGCGGCGCCATTCACTCAGCCGATGAATTTGCCTTTGCTGAAACCATCGAGACCGGTATCAGCCGGACCGTGAATTTCCTGCAACTGCTGGCCCAACAACCGGATTGCCTTGGTGAGGTTACCTCTGCAGACTGATCAGTGATGGGTCCTGAATTTCTATTGCGCCCGGTCGGGGAGTCGGATCTTCCCCAGCTGAAAAGCCTCGTGAGCAATATTGCCGATGGGATGACAACGCTTCCCGAGCACCCGGAGCACCTGCAAAACCGGATTCACGACTCAATCCGGGCCTTTGATCCAAGGATCCGCAAACCAGCCGGTGAGGTTTATCTCTTCGTCCTCGAAGACACCAGCACCGGACAACTAATCGGCACGTCTGGCATTATTTCCCGCGTGGGAGGATTCGATCCTTTTTACACCTACAAGGTGAACAGTTACCTCCAGGAGTATGAGCCCCTTAACATTCACAATACCCTGCAAACCCTTGAACTGATACGGAACCACAAGGGGCCGAGCGAAATCTGCAGCCTTTTCCTCCATCCGGATTACCGCCAGAAAGGCACCGGGAAACTACTTTCCCTTTCCCGTTTCCTCTTCATGAAGGCCTTTCCGGACCGCTTCGACGAATCGGTCATAGCGGAATTGAGGGGCTTCATTGATCAGGCGGGACAATCCCCTTTTTGGGAGGCCGTGGGGAAAAACTTCTTCTGGAAAGATTACTACGAGGCGGATGTGCTCAGTGGCATTGGGGAAAAGGACTTCATCGAGGCCTTGATGCCGGACCATCCCATTTATGTGAATCTTCTCCCGCGTACGGCCCGTGAGATCATTGGCAAAGTTCATCCGCAGACGGAAGCGGCGAAGGCCATCCTGCTCAAGGAAGGATTCAGGGAAACCGACGAAGTCGATATCTTTGACGCCGGGCCCATTCTCCAGGCCGCCCGCCATGAATTGCGTACATGGCAAAATTCCGGAACAGCAGAGCTGGCCGTTGGCAATACGGAAGCCGCCGAAGGACAACGCATGCTTCTCGCAAACGACTCGCTTGAGTTCCGCTCCACGGTCGACTGTGCCAAATTACTGGATGAAAAAGTACTGGAAACAACTCCGGAAACAGCCGCTGCACTGGGATTGAAAGCCGGTGAACCGGTCCAGTTCATGATTCTGTGAGGAGCCAGGATGGATCTTCAATGAATACAGGCCCACAACTAAAGTCCATTAATCCCAGCGACGGAACGGTTGTCTGGGAGGGAAGCAGCGCCACTAATGAAGCGGTGGCGGCAGCCATTGCCGCCTCCCGGTCTGTATTTGATAATTGGTCCCAAACGCCGATTGGAGAACGGGAAGCGATACTCCGGAGTTTCGCTTGCCGCCTCCAATCAGAGGGAAACGAACTGGCCGAACTGATTGCCCGGGAAATTGGTAAACCGTATTGGGAGGCAAAGACGGAAGTGGCCGCCATGGCGGGAAAGATCGAAATCAGCATCGAGGCCCACGCCAGACGCTGTTCCGAATTCCCGGGCGGTGCAGCCATTACCCGTTTTCGACCGCATGGCGTGTTGATTGTCCTGGGACCGTATAATTTTCCCGGTCACTTGCCCAATGGACACATCTGTCCGGCACTTCTGGCAGGAAATACAGTCATATTCAAGCCCAGTGAACTGGCTCCAGCAACCGGCGAATGGATGCTGAATTGCTGGCTTGCGGCCGGTTTACCCGAGGGTGTGCTGCAGGTCGTACAGGGAGGGGCCGATACCGCTATCGAGTTAACCCGGCATCCGGAAATAGACGGCATTCTCTTTACCGGAAGCGCCGCTACTGGTAAGCGTCTCGCTGCCTCAATGGCCCCCACCCCGGGAAAGATACTTGCCTTGGAGATGGGAGGAAATAATCCCTTAATCGTTGATAGTGAGAATATTAAGGATATTCCTTCGGCTGCTGAAATCATCCTCCGAAGCGCCTTTCTCTCAGCCGGTCAGCGCTGTACCTGTGCCCGGCGACTTATTCTCATCGAATCCCCCCAAGCCGGCACACTCCTGAATGAGCTCATTGCCCAGGTTAGTGCCATTCATGTCGATGATCCCTTTGCCGAGCCACCTCCCTTCATGGGACCGCTGGCCAGTCCCACCTTTCCCGGACACGTGCTTAAGGCCCAGGAGAATCTATCACGAATGGGAGGTAGGATCCTTTTGGAAGCCCGTGGGCTGAAACCGGGAACCGGCTTCCTGACTCCGGGCATCATTGATGTTTCTGATGTAACGGACTTACCGGATGAGGAAGTATTTGGTCCCCTCCTCCAAGTGATCCGGGTCAGGGATTTCGAATCCGCCATCAATGTTGCCAACAATACCCGCTACGGACTGGCAGCCGGAGTCCTGACCGACAAACCGGAGCATTACCAACTGGCGAGTCAACAGCTGCAGGCGGGAATCATCAATTGGAACGTGCAACTGACCGGGGCCAGCAGTGCGGCACCATTCGGGGGCATCAAGGATTCAGGCAACCTGCGGCCTTCCGCTTTCCTTGCCGCCGATTATTGTTCCTATCCCGTTGCCTCGATGGAAGTCCCGCTTTGCGGGCCCCAGCCGCCAATGCCCGGTCGGCCTGAATAAACCCTACTTGGCCGAGCGGTGTTGGACAAGAAAGCCCAA
Source organism: Puniceicoccaceae bacterium (assembly GCA_040830765.1). Lineage (GTDB taxonomy): Bacteria > Verrucomicrobiota > Verrucomicrobiia > Opitutales > Oceanipulchritudinaceae > Oceanipulchritudo. Next base: position 14,910 of record JBFOMH010000010.1, read on the forward strand.
CAGGCCAATGGCCAGGGCGATACCGGCAACCTTCAGGTCCAAATCAAGGTAAAGAATCCAGCCATCCTCTCCCTCAGCGGCCTTGTGAACCGTTTGGCCGGTAACAAAAAACAGGGCACTGTGAACCAGCAGTAATGCTCCCAGCATGGCCGAGGCCAGTTGAATCATGACATTCGTCAAAGCAGTGGCAACGAGTGCTGCCAGCAGGCAGGCAACCCCGATTACCGACCACTGGACAACGGGTTCATAGGGTTGCACCCAAGGCAGCAATGAGGTTGCCACAAACAAGGCCGCAATAGTCCCCACTGCCAACGAGTAGAAGAATAATGCCAGCACTCCACCCAGTATGGCCCCGAGTAGAAATCCTCCGGCCGACCAGAGGACCGGTTCATCTCCCATATTGAAGCCCAGCCATGCCAGCAAAGCCGCTCCCGACAAGGCCATCAGGGCGACTATCAATCCCTTGAACAGCTTGTATCCAAAAAAGCAGCTTACCAGGCCGACAACTCCAGCCCCACCATACAAAAGGGGAACATATAACTCTGGCACCTCCGGCATAGGGAAAACAGGATTTCACCGGGAAAATAAATTGGCAAAGCCAATTTTACATCCCGTCAGGCTGACTTAGTCCTCAAATGCCCGGAATACGATCGTCGCATTATGACCACCGAAGCCAAGGTTGTTACTCAAGGCCACTTTCACGGGAGCCTCGATTCCCTTGTTCGGGACATAGTTCAGGTCACAGTCCGGATCCGGGTTCTCGTAATTGATCGTCGGGGCGATTTTACCGCTTCGTATGGTCTGGATACAGGCGATGGCCTCGATGCCCCCGGCCGCGCCCAGCAGGTGTCCCGTCATCGACTTGGTCGAGCTGACTTTCAACTTGTAGGCATGGTCCCCGAAAACCGCCTTGATGGCCGCTGTTTCCGTCTTGTCGTTGTAGGGTGTGGACGTGCCATGGGCATTGATGTAGTCCACATCCTCAATTTCCGTTCCCGAATCCGCGAGGGCATTACGGATACAGGCCTGCAGGCCTTTGCCATCCGGATCCGGAGAGGTAATGTGGTAGGCATCACAGGTTGCCGCATGTCCGGTAATTTCACAAAGGATGTTCGCTCCGCGGGCCTGGGCATGCTCAAGCGTCTCCATGACCAGAATGCCGGCCCCTTCACCCATGATAAAGCCATCACGGCGGGCATCAAAGGGGCGACTTGCCCGGGTCGGCTCATCGTTGTAACTCGTCCCCATGGCCTTCATGTTGCAGAATCCGGCGTAGCCAACGCGGGTAATGCTCGCCTCGCTTCCGCCTGCCAACATGACATCCGCCTCACCAGCACGAAGGATGCGGATGCAGTCACCAATGGAATGGCTCGCTGTGGCACAGGCACTGACAATTCCATAGTTCGGGCCCATCGCACCAACTTCGATGGCCACCACGCCACTGGCCATGTTGCTGATCAGCATGGGAATCATGAAGGGCGACACCCGCCGGGGTCCACTTTCCCAGAGCTTGAAGGTCTGCTGCTCAATGGTGTCCAGACCACCAATTCCCGAACCGATAATACAGCCGAAACGCACCGGATCCTCGAGGTCCTTGACGTCCAGTCTGGCATCGGCCATGGCCATGCGGGTCGCTGCCACCGCCAACTGGGTGTAGCGGTCATTCCGCTTGGCGTCCTTCGGGTCCATGTATTGGCTCGGGTCAAAGTCTTTGACCTCTCCCCCAACCTTACAGGGATACTTCTCCGTATCAAAGGCTGTCACCGGGCCAATGCCGCTCTTGCCCGCAACCAGTCCTTCCCAGAAGGATGCAACATCTTTGCCGAGGGGGGTAAGCGCCCCCATGCCTGTCACCACAATACGTTTCTTCTCCATGGTCACCTCCGGATATAGAAAGAGGCCCCTGGAGGCCTCTTTGCAATTAAAATGGATAATTCGGGAAGCTTAGCTTCCGGACTTTTCCTTAACGTAGGCAATGACGGCGCCCACGGTCTGAAGCTGTTCGGCTTCCGACTCCGGAATTTCACCGTCAATCTCGTCCGCAAACTCTTCTTCAAATGCCATAATCAACTCAACCGTGTCGAGGGAGTCAGCACCCAAGTCTTCAAGGAAGGAAGCTTCCGGGGTAACTTGCTCTTCGTTCACGTTGAGCTGGTTGACAATGATATCCTTAACTCTTTCTTCGATGCTCTTATCTGCCATAGCTGTATATAGGTAAAATTTAAGTGTCGAAATATCCTCACATCACCATGCCACCGTCAACTGTAAAAGTCTGACCGGTGATATATCCTGATTCCTCGGAGGCCAAAAAGGCAACAATATTGGCGATATCGGCCGATTCCCCAAGGCGCTTGAGAGGGATTTGTTGTAAAATCGCCGATGTCACGTCCTCGCTGAGGACATCCGTCATGTCGGTTTGGATAAAGCCGGGAGCGACGGCATTAACGGTAATACTGCGCTTGGCGTACTCCCGGGCCAGGCTCTTGGTAAGGCCGAACATACCGGCCTTGGCGGCTGCATAGTTGGCCTGGCCGGCATTCCCCATGAGGCCGATGACCGAGCTGATATTGATGACCCGTCCCCAGCGCTTGCGGGCCATAGGCTGCATCAGGGCGCGGGCCCAGTAGAAACAACTGTTGAGATTGGTCTGGATTACCGCATCCCACTCTTCGTCCTTCATCCGCATGATCAACATGTCCCGGGTAATACCGGCATTATTGACCAGGATGTCGATGACACCGTGTTCCTTGATCAGTTGTTCGGACAAGGCCTTGACGGCTTCACTGTCACTGACATCGACGGCATGTGCCTCGGCCGAGCCGCCAGATGCCTGGATGGCTTCCGCCGCTGCACCGCAGGAGGCGGGATTCTGGCTGACACAGATGACGTGGACGCCCTGACGGGCCAGTTCCTCGGCAATGGCCTTGCCAATACCGCGACCAGCCCCGGTGACCAGCGCTTTCCTGTTTTCAAAGGTTAACTGCATGGGAAAAGCAAACGGGAGGATGCTGCTGGCTGGCAAGACTAAGTTTACAGTCGCCTAGCGCCGGACCTGCATCCCCTCAGCCGCATCCAGGTCATTTTGAATGAGCTGGAAGACCGTATTGACTTCCTTGTCGTTAAGCGTCCGGGAGGGATTTCGGAAACACAGCTTGCAGGCCACCGAAACATGCTCCTCCGGCAATCCCTTGCCGGAATAGATGTCAAAAACTTCAACAGATTCGAGCGTCATTTCCTCTCCAACCCGAGATTGAGCTGCGGCGTGAATCGCTTTTTGCACCTCGCCAGCCGGAACGCTGCGGGGAACGACAACCGCCAGGTCGCGGATAGCTGGAGGGAAAAGGCTGAAGGACTGAAATGACTTACGCGCCTTCGGCTTTTGCAGGAATTCCGGCAAGAAGGAGACAACACCGGCCAGGACGGGGCTGTCGATATCCCATCCCCGGGTCATGCCGACATCAAGGAGGCCAAAACTAGCCTCCCACCCATCTGCCGTGGAACCGATCTGGGCGGCCTGCCCATCCTGCCAGGCTGGTTGGCCGGACAAGTTCTCAATCTGCCAGTTATTGACCAGGATTCCGGCGCCCTCCAAAAGGTCGGTTACAAGACGGGAAGTCAGGTAGAAGTCGGGCTTGCCCTCCTTTTTCCAGGACAACCGGCCTTCCTGAAGGATCACGAATGCCACACTGAAGCGTTCATAGACCTTGCCATCCACTTCCTGGAAGACGCGGCCGCACTCGAACAGCCGCTCCACCTGGTTATGGCGGGCGAGATTCAGCTTGAGGCAATCGAGGAGCCCGCCGAGGAGGCTATTCCGCAAATGGGAGGCATCACTGGCCAATGGGTTCGCCAAGGCGAGGGAATCACTGGCGCCACGCTGGTCCCAGTGGGCCAGATCTTCCTCGCTGCGAAGCGTGTAGTGGAGGGTTTCCTGGAAGCCCTTGCCCGTGAGGATGTCAGTCGCTACCCGCTGGTAGACAGGAACCGGATCATCATCGGACAGGGTAACAGTCGCCTTGACCGTGCTCTCCGGAATGCGGTCCGAGCCATACATGCGGATGACTTCCTCCACCAAGTCGATCGGACGGTAGAGGTCCTGCCGGTGACTGGGGATATCGACCCGGAACAGCATCTTGCCCTCGGCATCTTCAGTCTCGGCAATCCCCAATTCCAAGGCGGACAGGGAATCGGCAATTTCCTCATCGGAGACGGTGAATCCGAGTCGTTCCCGGACCCAGTCCGGCGAGAGTTCAATTTCCTTTTCCACCATGGGTGCTTCCCCCGTAACCAGAGGCGGCCCCAAAAGTTCACCGCCAGCCAGTTCCTGGATCAAGTCGAGGCACCGCAGGGCGGCATATTCAGCACCTTTCGGGTCCACACCTCTCTCGAAGCGGTAGGAACTATCCGTCGACAGGCCGAGTTGGCGGCTGGTCCGGCGAACCGACCGGGCATTGAAATAGGCGGATTCGAGGAAGATATCGGTGGTGCCGTCATCCACCTCGGCATCGACAGAACCCATGACTCCAGCCACCACGAGGGCTCGCTCGCCGTCAGCAATGACAAGGTTTTCCGGATCCAGCTGCCGCTCCTTTTCATCAAGGGTGACAATCTTCTCCCCTTCATTGGCCTTCCGGACAACGATCCGACTGCCTCGAATCTTGGCCACATCGAAAGCATGGAGGGGCTGGCCAGTCTCATGCAGGACGTAGTTCGTCACATCGACGACATTGTTGATCGGACGCAGGCCAATGGCCGTGATCCGCTTCTTCAGCCAGTCCGGACTGGGTGAGATTGTTACTCCCCGGAGGCTGTAGCCACGATAATGCGGACACAATTCCGGTTCCGGACACTCCAGTGATTCGACAAGTCGACCTTCCTCGGCGGTGTTGGGATTCACCTTCAATTCCGGGTAGCGCAGTTCGCGCTTAAACCAGGCTGCCAGCTCACGGGCAATGCCCAGATGACTCAGGGCATCCGGCCGGTTGGGGGTGATCTCGATGTCAAAGACAGTGTCCCCTTCCGGGTAGATATCGTTAACCGGCGTTCCGATGGCCGGCCGGTCCTCAAGAATGGCAATCCCGGCATGGTCATCCCCAATCCCCAATTCGCGCTCGGAACACATCATTCCCTTGGAAACAACACCCCGCAATTTGCTCTTCTTGATCTTGAAATCCCCCGGCAGGACGGCCCCGACCAAGGCCACGATCACCCGGTCGTTCTGCTTGAAGTTCTTCGCCCCGCAGACAATCGTGCGCGCCTCATCGTCTCCCACATCGACCTGACAGACGGACAGGCGGTCCGCATTCGGATGTTGTTCATAGGAAAGGATTTCTCCCACTACGACCTTCTCCAACTTTGCCAGGCCGGCCGTTTCAATGCCCTCCACTTCAAACCCGACCATTGTCAGGGCGTGGCTGATCGCATCGACGCTCAGGCCGCCAAGATCCACATATTCGTTCAACCATTCTAAACTGACTTTCATCTAAATTGACTCCTCAAATTATTGGTTGCTGGACGCCTTATTTGAACTGCGACAAGAGCCGCACGTCGTTCTGGTAGAGGTACCGGATGTCATCGATGCCATAAAGCGTCATCGCAATACGCTCAATCCCAAGACCGAAAGCATAGCCGGTCCAGACATCCGGATCATAGCCCATTTCCTCAAAAACAGCCGGGTCGACCATGCCACATCCCATGATCTCCATCCAGTCCGAACCCACCTTGCCCAGGTGGGCCGACTTCAGATCCACTTCGAAACTGGGTTCTGTGTAACTGAAATAATGCGGCCGGAATCGGGTTTCCGCATCGGGCCCCAAGAGGGAACGGAAGAGGTAGTCCAGGTCCGCTTTCAGGTCCCGCACTGTGACCCCCTTATCAACGTAAAGGGCCTCCATCTGGTGAAAGTTAGCCGAATGGGTAGCATCGGCCGTATCGCGGCGGAAACAACGCCCGGGAGCGATGATCCGGATAGGCGGATCCTGTTCCAGCATGGTCCGTATCTGGACGCTGGAGGTATGGGTGCGCAGGAGGTAGCGCTCATCCCCCTTGCTGGAAATATTGCCAAAGGTAGCCTCGTGATTCGTGTAATACGTATCCTGAAGGTCCCGGGCCGGATGGTCCTTGGGGGTGTTGAGGGCGTCAAAACAGTAATATTCGGTCTCCACCTCGGGCCCATCCGCGACGATGAAACCAATCTTGCGTAAAATGGAGACAATCTCCTCCCGAACCTGGGTGAGAATATGTTGGGTGCCAACCGGTATCTCCGGACTTTCCAAACTGGTATCCACCGCCGGGCCAATCTTTTGGGCCAGCGCTTCCGCCTCTAACCGGGCTATCGTCTCATCCCAAATCGCCTGTAATTGCTGCTTGTAGACATTGATCAATTTGCCAGCAACCGGGCGCTCCTCCACCGGCAATTGGGCAATTCGCTTGCTCATGGCGGTGAAACTGCCGTTCGGGCCGCTGATGCGGGCCTTATACTGCTCAAAGTCAGCAGCCGAGGCCACCGCTCCGATTTCCGTACGCACTGTCTCTAAAATACTCTTAAGTTCCTCTTCCATCGTAAATTCCTGTTGATTAAAAAAAATTCCGCTACCGGAAAAAATCCGGAAGCGGAAGCTGGTAAATTCAACTGACGGGCACTTGATTCCAGTGCCGTGTTGGCAAATTCTGCCTCAGGCCTCAGCCAAGGCGCTTTGCGACTGCTCGACAAGCGCCTTGAAGGCTGCCTCGTCATGGATGGCCAACTCAGACAGCGCCTTGCGGTCCAGCTCGATTCCGGCTTTATTGAGACCGGCGATAAATCGGCTGTAGGCAACCCCGTGCTGACGGCAGGCGGCGTTGATGCGGACAATCCACAACTTGCGAAACTCGCGTTTCCGGTTGCGACGGTCCCGGTAGGCATATTGCCCGGCCCTGTCTGTAGCCTGCTTCGCGTAGCGGTAAAGCCGGCTGGCGTTTCCAAAATACCCCTTGGTCCCGCGCAAGACCCGCTTGCGGCGTTTCCGGGATGCTTGATGATTTGTTGCTTTTGGCATGTTCCTTCTCTCTTATTTGAATGGCTGCCGGGTCGCCTTGAATTCACCCGGACGAGCCGCGTTACCGTTGACTAAAACTTGTTCGGGCAACCGATTTTGACAAAGCGCGTCACACCGGCGGAGCAGGACTTGTCCTGGCTCATGCGACGCTTCTGCTTAACGGTCTTGTTCCGCAGGAAGTGACGCTTGCCGGCTGTACGACGCAGTACTTTCCCGGTACCGGTCACCTTGAACTTCTTGGCAATGGATTTGCGTGTTTTGATCATGGGAAAAACGAGCAAGGAAAAGCTGTTCGCCC
>JBFOMH010000011.1:0-93254 GCA_040830765.1 Puniceicoccaceae bacterium
ATTTCGGGGGGTCCGCGGCTCTCTGCTCGAAGTAGTCGGGGTAGTATATTTCCTGCCTGGAGCGGGCCCCGACCCAGTAGCTGACCTTGCGGGGAGTTTTTTCGTTCTGGAAGGGGGGGGCAAGAGGGGCGGGCAGGGGAGCCATCCCGGCCCCACCGCCGATGTAAATCATTTCCCGCTGGGTGGGCTTGATATGGAAGTCGCCGAAGGGACCAATGGCGGTCACGGTATCGCCCGCCTTGAGGTTGAAGACATAGCTTGATCCGACGCCCGGAGGACAATCCTGCCCCGGGGGCGGCGTGGCGATGCGGACATTGAAGCGGAGAATGGTCTCCTTTTGCGAATTGCTGGCGAGGGAGTAGTTGTTGCGCCGATTCTCCTCCGTGTTGCTGGCGACCAGATCAAAGACATGCTGCCGCTCCCAGACCGTGGCGTAGGGCTCGGGAATATCGAACTCCCGGAAGCGGATCTGTTCGTAAGTCGGGATATCGAGCTGCATATAATCACCCGGTTGGAAATCGACGGCGTCTTCAGCGCTGGCCGGCTCGAGGACCAGTTCCTTGATGAAGGTGGAGACGCTGGTGTTGCTGACCACCTTGAAGGTGTAGGTCTTCTCCTCGCGGGCACCGTCGCCACCAGCCTGGCTGATATTGAGCCAGATCCGACCGTTGCGCTCCTCGATGGGATATGTGACCAAACCGCGGCAGATGGGTGCGCGGGCAGGGGAACCGTCAGTGAGGTTGAAGCGGCCATTGTGCTTTGGACACTCGACAATCCGTCCCTTGACCAGGCCATCGGCGAGGTGGGTGTTGCCATGGGTGCAGAATCCGTCCGAGGCGTAGAGCTGTCCCTCGATATCCCGGTAGAGGGCATAGGTCTTGGACCCATGGTCGAAGCGGATGACATCCTCCGTGCCGAGGTCGGCCGCGGCACAGATTTCCATCCAGCCCTCCGTATCCGGACCTTTGTCCGAGCGGTAGGTGTCATCCTCCTGGGTCCGGCTGGGCTCGGGCAGCTTGCGTTTGACGTGCCATGCCGTCTCCTTCACCTGGCGCAGGATGGCGGGAATGATTTCCCGGTAGGCAACGATAAGATTCGGATAGGGCTCCGGGCAATCGTCCTTGATGGCCTCGTGCAGCTCGCGTTGCTTGTGGTAGGGCACCAGCGGGAACATGTGGTGTTCCACGTGGTAGTTCATATTCCAATACAAAAAGCGGTGAATCGGATTCATATAGACCGTGCGGCAGTTGAGCCGGTGGTCGAGGACGTTCTCCGCGAGGCCGGCGTGCTGGGTCAGTCCATAAAGGACCATTAGCCAGCTGCCGAAGATGTTCGTCAGGCCGACATAGAACAGCGGCAGGACGCTGCCGGTGTAAATTGATAGCGCGATGACCGAGGCGTAGATGAATACATAGACCCGCGCGTTGCGGTAAATCTTCCCGAACTCCGTTTCTGGGATGAAGGTCTTTTCATCATCGGACATCTTGCCGAGGGAATGGCTGATGATGCCTTTGAAATACTTCGGATAGACGGTGAGGTTGAAGATGCCAAGGATGAGTGCCTTGATGTCCGGCGGGCGCGGCACGGCGATCTCCGGATCCCGCCCGACTATGATGGTGTCGCTGTGGTGACGCGTGTGGCTCCAGCGCCAGACGACCGATTCCCGCATGACCATGAAAGAGGCGATTTCGTAGAGGACATTGTTCATCCAGTCGGTGCGGAAGGCCGTTCCGTGGCTGGACTCGTGCCAGCGGGAATCCGAGCTGCCGGCGTAGAGGGCGGCGTAGGCAAGGTAGGGGAGAATGGCCCACCAGGTACCCCAGAGCATGAAGGTGAGGTAGCCAAACCCAAAGATAAGCCCAAACCAGATGATGGTGTCGCGGATCGCCGGCCCGTTGTTGCGTTCCAGCAGTTTGCGCATGGTGGCGCGGGGGACCGGGCACTGGTACCAGTCGGCCTCCGCGAGGCCCTTTTCAATGGACTTGGTGGCGTTTTCCCCGGTCAGGCTGTAGTCGAGGTGCTTCGGCGGTTTGGTGAGGACGGCTGATGCGTGTTCAAGGTCGTCGAGCATGATGGTTTCTCCTGTTAAGGTGGTAGTGAATTATTCGTGACAGAAGGCAAATTTCGTGATGCGGCGCTGTGGATTCCCCGGGCGGACAATGATGTCCCCGAAGCCGGCTTGTGTCGTGGCGGCCGGATAACCCTCGGTCTCAAGACAAAGCCCGGCGCAACGGGTGTAGGCGCGTTCCGACTTGCCGGTGAGGGACCCGTCAAAGTCCTTGCCGGTGTAGAACTGGAGGCAGGTCTCGGTGGTGCTGACTTCCATGACCTGGCCGGTTGGCGGGTGAAACAGGCGCGCCACGGGCCGCAGCTCCTCCGCTTCGCCTAACCAGTAGAGGTCGCCGTGCTCCTGCCATATGCCGGGAATTATGTCACCAACCCGCTTGCGGGTACTGAGGTCGCAGGGCTTGCCGGCGACGGGCTCCTTCCCGCCGAGCAGGGTCATCTCTTCATCGGCTGCGGCGACCGAGTCACTGAGTATGACCAGTTCATGGTCCTCGATCGATCCGGAACCCTCACCGGCGAGATTAAAGTAGGCATGGTGGGTCAGGCTGACGGGAGTCGGCTCGCTGGCCGTCACCTCTGTCTCATAGAGAAAGGCATTGTCTTGAGTGACGGTATAGGTCACGGCGACGAGGACTTCTCCCGGATAGCCTTCCTCCCCGGCCGGACTGGTGTAGCTCAGCCGTACCGACGGCGCGCCGTCCGCCCGCTCGACCCCCTCGGCCGACCAGAGCCGCTTGTCGAAGCCAATGGCCCCGCCATGGAGGTGGTTGGTCCCGTCGTTTTGCAGTAAATGATAAGGCTTCCCCTCAACCTCAATGATGCCGTCCGGGACTCGGCCAGCAATCCGGCCCACCGTCGCCCCGGCAAAAGGCTTGTTGTTGAGGTAGGCAGCAAGGTCGTTGAATCCCAGCACGACGTCGCGGCGCTCGCCGCCGCCGTCCGGAACGATCAGTCGGGAGACAATGCCGCCATAGGTCAGGACTTCCAGCTCCATGCCAGCGGCATTGCGCAGTGTCCAGGCCGTCACGTCGCGCCCATCCGGCATATCGCCGTAGGGGCGGGACGTTAAGGTGGGAGTGGTGTCCGGTGAGGGGGTAGGGGTCGATTCGGTGCTGCTCATCTATTATGTCAGGTTATAACAGATATCAGCAGTCCTTTCTTTTCGCCTGTTGTGGAATACCTCTCCTTTTTTGCAAAGAGGCTTCGATAGGGAGCTATTTTCCCGCATTGAAGTCGCGCACTGTCTCGATCATGGCGACAACATTCTCGACCGGCGTAAGGGCCTGGACGTTGTGGATTGAATTGAAGACAAAGCCGCCTTGCTTGCCGAGGACCTCGCAGCGCTCACGGACCTCCTTGCGGACTGCCTCGGGGGTGCCAAAGGGGAGGGTCTCCTGGGTGTTGACCCCGCCACCCCAGAAGGTGATGCGGTCCCCATACTTGGCCTTGATGGTGTTGGCATCCATGCCGGTGGCCTGGCACTGAACCGGATTGATGATATCGAATCCAGACTCAATGAGCGGATCGAGCAATGGCTCGATGGCCCCGCAGCTGTGCTTGAAGGTCTTCCAAGTGGTGTTCTCGTGAATCCAGTCGTTTATCTTGAGGTAATAGCCCTTCCACACATCGAGGTAGGTGTCGACGGAGCAGAACTGGGAGGTCTGGGTGCCGAAATCGGTCCCGCAAATCACGACCACGTCAAGGAGCTCCCCGACAATGGAATGGAGCCGCTTCATGTTCTCGACCGCAATCTCGGTCTGGGCTTCAAAAATCTTTTTCACATGGTCAGGTTCCTCGGCCACCAGCATGTACCAGTCGGCGACCCCACGGACGCCCTTTGGATTCTTCAGGAAAGGGGCCGGCACGAGCGCGATGTCGCCCAGGCAGGTGCCGTTGAGGTGGGTCAGGATTGCCCGGTCGTTGCCCTTCATGGCTTCCGCCTCCTTGGTCCAGTAGGCGACATCCTCATCGGTCATGAGGCCGAATTCCTCAAGGTTGTCTTCCACGTGCAGGTCATCCTCATCGAAGTCCGGATCGATGCGCTCGATGGTGTCGAAGAAGTAGCCTGTCTTCGGCAACTCTGCACTGGGCGGCGCTGTCCGGTCACCTTGAGGATAGATGACAATGGAACCATTCGCTTTCTCGTTGGTATGAAAATGGGAAGAGACCAGAACCTCCTGTCCCCAGGGCGTCTGCCATGACTTCCAGTCCTCGTTGGGAAAGCCGAAAATGGTCTTGTAGGGAAAGATGCTGGTGGTGTCGATACCCATGGCCTCGCGGAGGTCATCCTCCACCATGCCCAGCATCTGGTAGGGCTCGGGGACTTTTACAGGCTTCTTCTCGAGACCGTAATAGTCCCGCAGTTGCTCCACCACACTGCAGTGGATGCCGGTGATGAAGGTGCTCCCGAAGTCAACCGGTATCGGGCCATCCTGATGATTGAGGGAATTGAGGACGCGTTCCTTGTGTGTCATTTTGGGGTCCTTGGAATAGGTGATATTTAACAGTCGAGCTGCAGCGCATTATAGCGGATGGAGAAGCTTCAATTCTTCTTGCTCTCTCGGAAAAACCTTTCATTTTTTGCGATATGCTTGAGGATCTCAAGTTAGGCCCGGCTTACGATGGATTCCTCTTCCTTGCCGAGGCGCGGCACAACCCGCCCATCCTGCGGAGCCACCGGCATGTCGAGTTGGAGCTGAACCTAGTCACCCAGGGATCGGTGACCTATATCATTTCCGGGAACCGCTACACCTTTTCGCGCGGGAGCATGCTGTGGATATTTCCCGCTCAGGAGCATCAGCTGGTCGACCGTACCCCGGACGCCCGTTATTATGTCGGAGTCTTTAAGCCGGAATTGATCGAGCGGGCCTGTCACGGGGACCTCTACCAGGGGCTGAAGCAGGAGTGCGTCGAAGGGGAGGCGATCCTCAGCAAGATCCTGCTTCTGGAGCGCTATAATCTTGTTATTCAAGTCATGGATTCGCTCATGGAAGGGTCCCTTGACCCCGAACTCCTAAACCGGGAAGCGGGTTTTGGCTACCAGTCGGACTTCCGCTACGAGCATGGGGACCCGGATGCCCTAAATGCGGGATTGCATTACCTGCTGGTCCATTGCTGGAAGGTCTTTCAGTCGGAGGGAACGGGGGCCGATTCCGTCCAGCTGCACCCGGCCGTCGCCAAAGCCCTGATCCTGATCGGAGAAGATGACAATGCCACCGGATTGACCGCCCTGGCCGAGAAATGCGGCATCTCGGAGACCTACCTGAGCCGCCTGTTCAAGGAGCAGGTCGGGGTAGCGCTGAATCACTACCGCAACTCCGTCCGCCTACGCGCGTTCATGGAGCACTACCGCTCTCCTCCGAGAAAGACCATCCTGGAGTGCGTCTATGCCGCCGGATTCGGCAGCTACGCCCAGTTCTACAAGGTCTTTATGAAGTCCTATGGCTACGGGCCAAGGGAATACTTGAAAGGCGATTGATCCAGGGTCTGGGCTGGTTGGGCGAAGGCTTTCGAAAGCGCAGCCTCCGAAAAAGGATCAATTGCAGAGGTTATTTTTTTCGAACCAGAGAATCTCCTCCAGGTATTTATCATAAAAGAGGGTGGCATCATGGTCCAGTGAATCACTAATCAGGCGGCATGGAACACCATGTTCCTGTAATTCCTGAAAGAGCTCCAAGGCAATCGGTTTCCGCTTCTCCCCGGTAAGGATCATCACAGCTGACCTTCCTTCCAAATTCCGGGTCTTATTATCATATATTTCCAGCAATTCCGGAATTGTGTTTCCGCTCAGTGGATCCTGGGTTCCTGAAAGTTCCCCCGTTTGCCTGCTGGACGGTTCGCTGGAGAAGTAATACCGGCTTCCATCAATCGCAACCGCGTAATTGAAGAGTTCCGGATATTTCAATACATACCTGACGGCCCCACCGGCACCCATTGAGAAGCCAACAATTCCAACGCAATCCTTGGCCGTACGGTACTCTTGATTAATGTGCGGGACAAGCTCGGTGATGATGTGACTTTCGATAAATAGCTCGCCATTCGGATTATCGACATAGCCTTCATTCATCCCATTTGGGAAGACCATGATTACCTCCGGAAAGCTGCCTTTTTCGGTCTCTTGGAAGTAGTACCTGCTGTTCCAGAAGTCAGCGGTCTCGGATCCAGTGAGCCCGTGCAGGAAGTAAATTACGGGGAATCTTGTAGTTGAAGAGTCATCGTCAAAATACGTCTTGGGCAGAACAATTGAATACCCAATCCCCTTTTCGTGCAATCTGCTGTATAGAACGGTATGCCTGAATCCCCCCATTGAGGGAATAGGGTTTTGAACCGATGGATAGGGCCTTCCCTGCCACGGTTTATTTACGAATGGCGGATCATATTGATTGGGTGTTTCGACTCCCGGGGCGGTCTTTTGCTGCCTCATCAGCCACTGCCAGAGCTCCGGATCGGCATAGGTTTCCGTCCAGGCATCGTGGCCGGCATCCGGATAGAGGGTGAAACGGACATTGCCGCCTTCGTTTTGCATTTCCTCCACCATTTCAAGGGACTCAGAGGGCGGGATCACCGTATCGAGGGCACCATGGAAGACCCATGTCGGGATGCCGCCCAGCCAATCGGCGTAGGGAGCCGGAGCCGCCCCACTAATGGGGACCAAGGCGGCAAAGCGATCCGGGTTCTCAATGGCCAGGCACCAGGCTCCGAATCCCCCGCGGCTGAGGCCGGTGAGGTAGATCCGGTTTGTATCCACGCGATAACTATTCTCCAGATGGTCAAGAAGCCTGATGAGGGTATTGGTGTCCCAGTAGCCCTTCACTTTTGAATTTTGAGGGGATACGACAATCATCGGAAACGCATGACCTTCCTCAATCATCCGGGGCGGGCCATGGGCCTTGACTTTTTCGATATCCGTTCCCGATTCCCCGCCTCCATGGAGAAACAGAAGTAAAGGATAAGGCTCTCTCGACTCCGCATATTTATCTGGAAGATAGAGCAGGTAATCCATCAGGAATCCGCCGCTGGTTATTGTATCCGAGATTTCGATATCCTGGCCGTTGACGGAATCAAAGCGTTTGTGCTCCTGAAGGATTTCCTGTCCCGCTATCAATTGGGCATGAACGAAAAATGCCACCAGCAACACTATGCTGGATCCATGGTTTCCTCGCGTGGTATACAACATTACCTTTAGTGATGGTGTTCTTCATCATTTCGTCAATCCACTAATAATCAGGAGCTTACAAAATTCTGTTTTGCGTCGATTTTCTACACAGCGAGCGCGTCTTTGTTCATGTTTAGACCCGATTATTTTGCTTCCATGGGACTTGAACAATTCCGGTAAACCACCAATCCTGAAGGGGTTAAGTCAGACAGAATCGATTTTTTTCACATCTTCATCGTTATTATCAATAGGATTAATATGGGGACCTGGGATAAGGTATCGGCGAACCTGCGGAAGACCCGCTCTACTTCAAAATCCCTCAATCATTCAGATTGCAACCAAGAGAAATATGAATGCAAACTCCTATATTGAATCCGCTGCCCTGAAGGCCCGCAATTTCGTTTGTGCGCTAATCGGTTGCGTACTTGTTGCTCCATGGACACTAACCGCCCAGGAAGCGACCAGTGAAGACGACACGGAAATATATGATCTGTCTCCATTCGTGGTAGACGCCTCTGACGATACACGTTACGCAGCGACCAACACCTTGGCGGCAACCCGTGTAAGGACCGACCTCAATGACGTCGCCTCCTCGGTTTCCGTTTATACCAAAGACTTCCTTGAAGATGTTAATGCGACGGATGATGCCTCCCTGCTGCTCTATGCTACCAATGCAGAAGTTGGTGGAATCTCCGGCAACTTTGCTGGCGCCGGCAATGGTGGCCTTCTGGATGAAACGGCTGGTTTCCGGGCCATCTCAACAACAACTCGAGTCCGCGGCCTTGATGCCGCTGACAACACCCGCGATTACTTCCGCACCTTGATCCCTTGGGACGGATACAACGTCGATCGTGTGGACATGCAGAGAGGTCCGAATTCCGTCCTCTATGGCCTCGGCAAGCCGGCAGGCATCATCAACACCACCCTCAAGCAGCCACTTTTTGACGATTACTTTGAGATGGCCCTTCAGGTATCCAACTGGGGAAGCGTCCGGGTAACCGGCGACTTCAACAAGGAGATTATTGATAATGAGTTGGCTGTCCGCTTCAATGTCCTTTCGGACTCCACCGAGTTTCGGCAGGATCCCGCCTACGAGGACGATGAGCGCTTCTATATCGCCGCCAAGTATCTTCCGGAGTTTCTCATCCCGGCCGGGTTTGCCCTCTTGACGGCAGGGATCACCTGCTTTTACAAGATCGACCGCCGGATGGAGGAGCAACTGGCCGAAACGATGAAGGAGATGAAAAGGTCCGGGGAATCACTTAGGTAATGCCATCCACGGAAGGAGCGGAACGTGCGTCGAACCGGAAGCGGCTTCTATTTTGCCTCCGAGCTCCCGCTTTTCACTCCCCATTCAACCTTTTCTTCCGGTAGGCACCCGGTGACAGGCCGGTGGCCTTACGGAAGGTGCGGCTGAGATGGCTCTGGTCGAAGAATCCGCACTCGAGGGCGATGGCGGACAAATTGTAACTGGTACTGACAATCAGGTGCTTGGCCCGGTTGATGCGGTACTGGTTGAGGAGCTCGGTGAAGCTACGACCCAGGCGTTCGGTCATGACCTTGCTGAAGTGACTGGGGGACATGCCGACATGGGTGGCCACATCATCCCGCTTGAGGGGTTCGTGGAGATGCTCCTCCATGTAGGTGAGGGCCTTGTTGAGGACAATGAAGTGCGGATAGGCTTCGCTCTGATGGATTTGCTCAATAAGCGCTTCCAGCATATTGCGCAACCAGACCGCCAGATCCTCTTCGTCATCAATGGCGGAGAGGTCGGTAATAAAGCGGTAGTTGTTGCCCAGGAGGAGAGAGGGGTCCGCCCCGGCCTCGACGGCCGCGCGGCTCATCATGACCACCAGTTCGAGGACGGAACTTTTGAGCAGTTCCATGTTCTCGTCGGCGATGGAATAGATGCTGGTCAGGATGCGGTTGAGTATGGAGCGGGCCTCCTGGGTGCGGCCCTCCTTGATGGCGGTCAGGAGGCCGGGTTCCTCCCGGAGGTAGGTGGTCCGCAACTCGTCCTTGGACCATGCTTCCTTGGAGGCTTCAATGACGAGGAAACGCTCCCGTTCCTTGAGGGCCTGCTCGTTTGCCACTTGCAGGGCGGCGGCATTGGTCAGGTTTTCCTGAATGGCGAGGCTGAATAGGCCTTGGGCGGCCTTGCGGACGCGGCGGGAAATGTCCGCCTCCCCGGATTCAAGGTCGATTCCCTGGACCACCAGGGCGCCCGTTAGCCGGGCATTTTGCATGAGTGGCACCGCCCACTGGCCAAATCCGTTTTCACAGCAAAGCCCGATGATCGGCTCCCCGAAGGAGAGGGTCTGGCGGGCGGCCTCAATCCGCTTGGCGTTGGATGCGCACCTGCAGGAACAATCGGTCCGGGGCGTATCGCCAAAAACCACCATTCCCGATTCGTCACAGACCAGAAAGCTGAAGCCAAATTCGGTTTTGTAGCGAGCGAGCAATTTACTGTAACACTCCGGTGTCATTGGAAGAGTCGCAGTTTGTGATGAACCATGGTGGACTTGCAAATACATAAGGGCTCAATCAGCATCACATGGGTCCAGTCCCGAAACCCCAATACTGCCTATCATGACCTCAAAGGAGCGTGTCAAACTCGCCTTTTCGCACCAGGAACCAGATCGTGTTCCGATCGACTACCTCTGTAATCCGGGAATTGATGCCCGCCTCAAGGCCCATTTCGGGCTGAAGGCGGAGGATGACGAAGGCCTCCGGGAAGCTCTGGGAGTGGATTTCCGCAACGTCGAGGCGCCCTTTATCGGGCCGGAGCGCTTTTCTCCAGTGGAAGGACGCCGCATCGATGAATGGGGCATCCGGACCCGCTGGATCGAGCACAGCAGTGGGGGTTACTGGGACTATTGCGACTTTCCCCTGGAGGAAGCTGAACTGGATGAAATCATGTCCTGGCCCATTCCCGAGCCGGATGATTTCGACTACGACGCCTTGGTCGAGCAGTGCCGCCGCTGGAAGGACTACTACCTAATGCTGGGGAATCCGGGAGTAGGGGACTTTATTAACAGTACGGGCATGCTGCGGACCATGGAGGTTGTCCTGATGGATCTCTTTGAAGGAGCGGAGGAGACACTAGCCCTCCTTGACCGCCGGCTGGACCTGCAGTTACAGATGCTGGAACGTTGTCTCGACAAGGCCAGGGGAGGAATCGACATGCTCTGGATCGGGGATGACCTCGGAACCCAGATTGCCCCGATCCTCAGCCTGGAACTTTTCCGGCAGCACCTGCGGCCGCGGCACCAGAAGTTGGTCGACCTTGCCAAGTCTTACGGTGCCGAGGTCATGGTACATTCCTGCGGGTCCAGCAGCTGGGCCTTTGATGACTTCATTGAGATGGGTATTGGCGTGATCGACACCCTGCAACCGGAGGCGAAGAACATGGATCCGGCGTACTTGAAAAGTCGCTACGGTGAGCAGTTGTCTTTTCATGGGTGTATTTCGACGGCTGGTCCGGTGGTCGACGGGACCGTTGAAGAAGTCGTTGGCGATGTCCGTGATAAACTGGACATCCTCATGCCCGGCGGTGGCTACGCCCTTGCCCCGACGCACCAGTTACAGGACAACTCCAGGACGGAAAACGTGATCGCCCTCTACGAGACCGCCCGGACTTATGGGCGCTACCGGAAGTGACTTGTTTGCAAGGTCCTCAGACCTTCCAGGTCTGGACCGTCTCGATCATGGTGAGAACATTGTCCAGTGGCGTGCCCGCCTGCACGTTGTGGCAGGAGCAGGGAAGATACCCACCACCCGCTCCCAGCGTTCGCAGGCAGGTCTCCACTTCCTGACGTACCTCATCGGGTGTACCGTGAGGCAGGACATGCTGGTTCTCAACGCCGCCGTGGAAGATAAGATCGTCGCCAAATGCCTCATTTAACTCCTTCCGGTCCATTCCGGGGCAGATGTGCTGGATGGGATTGAGGATGTCCACTCCACATTCAATCAGCTCCGGGATAATCGGCCTGGCCGCACCGTCGGAGTGGTATAAGACCTTCATTCCGCGTGAATGAACGAGATCGCACCAGCGGGCCATGCGTGGCTTGAGGAAGGTCCGCCAGTGGTCGATGGACATCAGAAGACTTTCCTGTGTTCCCATGTCATCGGAGACCAGGACCATGTCGAGGAGCCCATCCAGTTTGTCGAACATGCGCTCCAGCATGGCTGTCTGGGCGGCTTCAATCTTGTCGAGGGCAGCATTCAGGAATTCCGGCTCCGCCAGCACATCCATGAGGGCGTTCTCGAGGCCGCGCATGCGGCAATAGACCTCGAAGTGGGACACCCATGGACCAATGGTCGCAAACTGGAACTGGCGGGCCTTTTCGGCCTTTGCCCGGACGGCTGCGTAGTCAAATTTGTCCGGGTCCGGCCAGTAGGGATGGTCCTCCAGTTCCTCCGGTTCCTCCATGTCCTCGAGTGGCCGTTCACTGACCTCATTGTAGACGGCGGCCCCGGATTGAATGGCTTCGGAGGCAACACCCCAGGGATCGCGCAGGGCCGGTTTCTCATCGCTGATATAGTTGGGCACCAGCCAGGCAATCTTGTCGATGCCGAGGGCCTGGTACATCTCGTATTCGTCTTCCTTGCCAGTGTGCTTCTTGAGGTCGGCCATGACCTCCGGGGTTAGCCAGATGTCGATGGGGACCCGGTCCACGGGCAGGCGGTTAATGGTATTCAGGGTTCTGAGCTTGGGTGTCATGAGCGGAACGATTAACGGTTGATTACACGACATAAAGGCATACAAAGCTTTACTGTATCAGTTGTTTTAATCTTCTGAACAACGAATCTCCAGCGAATACTGCCCAATATGTCTTTCGACCTGTCAAACTGTGCCATTCTTTCCTGCGATGTCTTCCAGGAGGAGTTGTTCAACTATCTGGAATCGCCCGGGGAGCTGGGCGCGATGGCCCTTTTGGAGATGGGGCTGCATGACCAGCCGGATGTCCTGCGGCAGGAGGTTCAGAAAACCATCGACCGGCTGGAGGCGATGCCGAACATTGAGACAATCCTGCTGCTTTACGGCATTTGCGGAAACGGCCTCATCGGGGTGGAATCGAAGCGCTGCCAACTGATCATTCCCCGTGCCCATGACTGCGTCTCCATCCTGCTGGGCAGCCCGGAAAAGCACCAGGCCATCCTGAAGGACAATCCTGGGACTTATTTCTACAGCCCCGGCTGGGTCCGCGGACGCCGGGTACCGGGGCCGGACCGGGATGCCCACTTGATGGAATTCTATTCTGAAAAATATCCCGGTGATGAGGAGATGGTGGAGGACCTGATCGAGGCGGATCATGAGACCTATGAGCACCACAATTGCGCCGCTTACGTGGATTTGACAGACAATGTGGGCGCCGAGTCCTACTGCAAGGATTGTGCGGCTTCCCTTGGGTGGAAGTACCGTCGACTGCAGGGTGATGCCACACTCTTGAAGGATTTTCTTTCGGGTAACTGGGATGATACGCGCTTCCTGGTCGCTGGTCCTGGCGAGCGGATTGAGGGTGTAGTCGACGGTCCGTCAACTGGCATTCAGGGTTAAGGCGATGGGAGCGACCAAGTTCGAAGTCATCATTCCCGGTGGTCAGCGGCGTTCGGTCCGTCTTCCGGAGGACGCGCAACACCTGACTTTTGCCGAAGCCCTGGAGGCGCAAGGCCTTCCATTGAACATGCGGTGCGGTGGACGCGGCCTGTGCCGGGGATGCACAGTGGAATTCCGTGATGGTGATTCCATTGAATCCTTCCGTGCCTGCCAGAGAAAGACGGCTAAGTTGCCGTCCTCGGCCACCAATCTGTTCATTCCGGAAAACTCGTGGCGGGATCATTCCCTGCATGGGGTCAGTGTTTTTGAGATTCATACCTCGGCCGACCTGCAATCCAGCCACCGTTCCGGATTTGGCCTCGCCCTCGATATCGGGACAACGACCATCGCCGGCGCCCTGTGGGATTTTTCCAACAACCATTGCCTGGCCCACCATTCGCGGCCCAATCCGCAGGCTCGCTATGGGGACAATGTGGTTTCACGGATCCATTATTCCATGGAACGGGAAAGTGGTAGCGCGGATTTGCAGCGGTCCCTGGTCAAGGATGGACTGCAACCAATGCTCAGGGCCCTTTGTGCACAAGGGGGGGTAAATCCAGGGAGCATTGTATCCGCCACTGCCTCCGGGAATCCGACCATGCTCCACACCCTGGCTGGCGAGTCCCTGGACGGTCTGGCTAAATATCCCTTTAAGCCGAACTTTCTCGGCCAGCGGACCTTCCAGGCCATTGACGTCGGCTTCAAGGAGGACTTCGAACTTGTCCTCTTGCCGGGCCTCGGACCCTTCGTCGGGGCGGATGTTGCCGTCGGGGCACTGGCCTCCGGCATGCTGGAGGAGGAAGGACCGATTCTCCTCATTGATTTCGGAACCAATGGGGAAATTCTCTTAAAAACCGCTGATGGCTACCTTGCCACCGCCACTGCGGCCGGACCGGCCTTTGAAGGTGGGCGACTAGCCTGCGGGGCAGCCGCAAGGGCGGGAGTCATCTCCTCGCTGCGGAGGAGGGAAGGGCAATGGCACTGGAAACTGTCCCGCAGCGGTGAGGAAGCACCCGTTGGGATTTCCGGCGCAGCCTATGTCGATTTTCTTGCGGCCGGTGCCAACGACGGCCTGCTGGATCACTTTGGCCGCTTTAACCGCCAGTCCACGGAAGTGCATCAGAGGAAGGACGGCGAAGACGCCGATTGGGCCATTGCGATCAGCGAAAAAACCTACATCACCGAAGCCGACGTGGCTGAGCTCCTGCAAGCCAAGGCGGCGATTGGCGGGGGTGTGCTGACCCTAATGGAAAAAGCGGGAATCGAAGCCAGCGACCTGCGCAAGGTCCTCGTGGCTGGAGGATTTGGCTATCACCTCGATCCCGCCCACGCCATGCGAGTTGGCCTGCTGCCCGAGGTCCCCCTCGAGCGCATCGACATCGTCGGCAACGCCTCCCTTGGAGGCGCCTGCCTGTTGCTCAATGACGGGGTCAGCAAACAGCTGCAGCCACTGCTTGGTCAGTGTGAAGTCGTTGAGCTGAACCAGGAGGCCAGCTTTGAGGACCACTTCACCGACTGCCTCCTGCTGGAGCAGATGGACCTGTAGTTCTTAACGGTTTAAGTGAATTTGTTTGGCATCCTTCTTTGGCTGCTTTCAACTTATTTCAAATGAAAATGCTACCACGATTCACCTTTGGAATGGGAGACCGCTTTGGCCGACAGGGCAAGGCCCAGTTGCAATCCGTATTGGATGCCCGAAAATCGGGCATGGACGTGGCTCCGGTTTGGAACAAGAGCAAGCGGGAACATACACTGATCGGCACGGAACCGCAAAGTTTGCGGGATGAGGCGGATGCGGCGGTGCAGGCGCTGGGCTACAATGGTCCGTATTTCGTCGATGCTGACCACATCACAATCCAGACCGTGGATGACTTCCTTTCCTGCAGTGACTTCTTCACGCTGGATGTAGCCGACAGCCTCGGGCATCCCCCGGCAAGCGAGGAAAATAGTGCCCGTTACAGGGAAGCCCTGAAGGGATTGGGTGAGGTTTCCATTGAAGGTCTGGATGAACCCATTGTCTTCGATGAAGCAGCAGCGGAACAGATTGTCAGCAATTACGGCCTGGCCATCGAGGCAGCAAAGGAGCTGTTTGAGAAAATCGCGCTCAGCCGGACCGATGGGAAATTCGCCATCGAGGTTTCCATGGACGAGACAGAGACCCCGCAGGGTCCGAAGGAATTGCTGGGGATTCTGCGGTTGCTTTCCCTCGAGCAGGTTCCCGCCCAGACGGTGGCCCCGAAGTTCACCGGTCGCTTCAACAAGGGAGTGGATTACGTCGGGGATGTGGACCAGTTCCGGAGTGAATTTGAGGCGGACCTGCTGGTCGTGGGTCATGCCATTGAGCATTTCGGGATGCCGGAAAGCCTTAAATTAAGTGTCCACTCCGGGAGTGACAAATTCAGCCTCTATCCTGTCATCAAGGAACTAGTGGCGAAGCACAACGCCGGTTTGCACTTGAAGACCGCCGGGACAACCTGGCTGGAGGAAGTCATTGGCCTGGCCGAATCCGGGGGCGAGGGGCTGGCCTTTATCAAGGACTTGTATGTGGAAGCGCTGCAGCACTTCGATGAGCTGACCGGTCCGTATGCGACGGTCCTGGATATCGATCCGAGCCAGTTGCCGGGCGCTGAAGAAGCCGGCCAATGGACCAGTGAAGACGTTATCGCCATGGTCGCCCATGATCCTGGACACCCGCGTTTCAATTCCGGCCTGCGGCAGTTTTTCCATGTCGCCTTCAAGCTGGCAGCCAAGGCGGGGGACCGTTACTACAACCTGCTCGATGCCAATGCCGTCGTCATCAACCGGCGCGTCTACGACAATCTCCACGACAAACACATCGTGAAGGTATTTGCCTGACACAGGGCGAGCAGCCTTTCCAGCCGCTCACCTAGAATTCATCGAAGGAAATCTGCTGAGGCTCGACCCCGAGTTCAGTCAGCATCCGGGTGCAGGCACGGATCATCATCGGCGGACCACAGAGGTAAAACTCGACCGCCTTGGGATTTGGATGATCCTGCAGGTAATTGTCGAGGACGACCTCATGGATAAATCCGGTGTGCCCCGTCCAGTTGTCCTCCGGGAGGGGCTCAGAAAGGGCCAGATTGAAGGAGAAATTGGCATGCTGTTCAGCCATCTGCTCAAAGTAATCCTGATAATAGAGTTCCTGCCGGGAACGGGCCCCGTACCAGTAGCTGACCTTGCGCGGGGTCTGCTCATTTTCAAAGAGATGGGCGAGGTGGGCCCGTAACGGGGCCATTCCGGCGCCACCGCCAATGTACACCATTTCCCGCTGGGTCGGGCGGATGTGAAAGTCACCAAAGGGGCCGATGGCAGTGACCGTATCCCCGGCCTTCAGGTTGAAAGCATAACTGGAACCAACACCGGGCGGACAGTCCTGACCCGGAGGCGGCGTAGCAATGCGGACGTTGAAGCGAAGGGCAGTCTCCTTCTGCGGATTACTGGCGATGGAGTAGTTGTTGCGTCGGCTCTGTTCGGCGTTGCTGACAACGAGGTCGAAGACATGCTGGCGTTCCCACACGGAGGCATAGGGCTCCGGAACATCAAATTCGCGGAAGCGGATTTGCTCATACTGGGGAATGTCGAGCTGCATGTAATCGCCGGGCTGGAATTCGATTTTCTCTTCACTGTCAGCCGGTTCCAGTACCAGTTCCTTGATGAACGTGGAGACGTTCTTATTGCTGACGACCCTGAAGGTAAAAGTCTTTTCCTCCCGTGCACCATCGCCGCCAGCGCGGGAAACATTGAGCCAGATGCGGCCGTTGCGTTCCTCAATGGGGTAGGTGACAAGGCCCCTGCAAATGGGAGCCCGTGCGGGAGAGCCATCCGGAAGGTTGAAGCGGCCGTTGTGCTTCGGGCACTCGATAATCCTGCCCTTGACGAGGCCGTTGGCGAGATGGGTATTTCCGTGGGTACAGAATCCGTCCGTTGCATACAGCCTGCCCTCGTTGTCCCGGTAAAGCGCGTAGGTCCGTGTCCCGTGGTCGAAACGGATGACATCCTCGCTGCCAAGGTCGGCAGCGGCACAAATCTCCATCCACCCGTCCGTGTCCGGTCCTGCTTCTGAGCGGTACGTGTCATCGGCGTGCTGTCGTGTCGATTCCGGCAGCTTGCGCTTGACGTGCCATGCCGGCTCCTTGACCTGACGCAGGATGGCAGGGATGATTTCCTTGTAGGCCGCAATAATTCCCGGATAAGGCTCCGGGCAGTCATCCTTTACCGCCTCGTGCAGCTCATGCTGCCGGTGATACGGAACCAGCGGAAACATGTGATGCTCCACATGGTAGTTCATGTTCCAGTAAAGGAAGCGGTTAACAGGATTCATGTAGACCGTCCGGCAGTTGAGCCGATGGTCGAGGACGTTTTCAGCCAGGCCGGCGTGCTGGGTCAGACCGTACATGACCATCACCCAGCTTCCGAAAATATTGGCCAGGCCAACGTACATCAGTGGCAGGATGCTTCCCGTGTAAATGGCCAGGCAAACGACGACGGCATAGATGCAAAGGTAGATGCGGGCGTTGCGGTAGATCTTTCCGAACTGTTCCTCAGGAATAAAGGTCTTTTCATCTTCCGTCATCCTGCCCATGGCATGCTGGGTTACGGTCTGGAAGTACTTTATATAGACTGGAAGATTGAAGATGCTCAGGAGCAGCGTCTTGATGTCCGGTGGCCGGGGAACTGCGATTTCCGGATCCCGCCCAACAATGATGGTATCACTGTGGTGCCGGGTATGGCTCCAGCGCCAGACAACGGATTCCCGCATGACCATGAAGGAGGCGATTTCATAAAGCGCGTTGTTCATCCAGTCGGTCCGGAAAGCGGTTCCGTGGCTCGATTCATGCCAGCGGGAATCGGAGCTGCCCCCATAGAGGATGGCATAGATCATGTAGGGCAAAATGGCCCACCACGTGCCCCAGAGGATGTAGGTGGCGTAGGCGGAACCGAAGATGAGGCCAAACCAGATGAGGGTGTCACGGATTGCCGGTCCGTTCGTCCGCTCCAGGAGTTTGCGCATCTTGGCCCGCGGAACGGGACACTGGTACCAGTCCGCCTCCGCCAGGCCTTTCTCAATGGCCTTGGTGGCGTTTTCACCAGTCAGGCTGTAATCGAGGTGCTTCGGAGGATTCAGGTGGATCGCACTGGCGTGTTCGAGGTCATCAAGCATAGCTCTATTTTAGGATCCTTTTTATGGCATTAGGCAATTCCTTTCATGAATTACCTTCATGAAGATACAGTTGCATATTTGAATTATTACTTATTTCATCAGCCCCTGTGAACGCATTTAGCAAGATGACCTCCCGCGAACGGGTAAACCGCATGTTTGCCCGCGAGGACCATGACCGCATGCCTCGTCACGAAGGGTGCTGGCTGGAGACGCTCGACCGGTGGATGCAGGAAGGCCTACCGGCTGACAACCACGATGATGCCTTTGCTGTTGTCCAGCAGCAGCTGGGTGGCGACTTGCAGATGGTCAACTGGTACTGGCCGCATTCCTTTCCGGGCAGGATGGAGGTCCTTGAGGAGGACGAGGATACCCGGGTCACCAAGGGTCCAAGCGGGACAATCGAGCGATTCTGGAAGAACAAGTCGGGCACGCCGGAACACCTCGGCTGGGAGTGCGATGAGCGCGAAATCTGGGAATCGACCTACAAGCCGGCGATGCTCGAACAACCCGTGCAGATCGATGTGGAGGCCGTCAGGAAGCAGGTCGAGAAGGCGGAACGGCATCATCGCTGGACCTACCTGGCCGGCGTGGGACCGTTTGAAGTCATCCGCAAGATCCTCGGGGACGAGCTCTTCATGATGAACCTGATCGACGAGCCGGACTGGATCGAGGACATGGCCCGGATATCGATGGATAACCTCGTCCGCAATTACCAGGTGGTGCTGGATGCCGGCATCCAGGCTGACGGGCTGTGGATATTTGATGACATGGCCTTCCGGACCGCAACCTTCTGCTCCCCGGCGATGTATCGCGAGCTGCTGTGGCCGCAGCACCAGCGGTTGGCGGAGTTTGCCCATGCCAACGGGATGAAGTTCATCTACCATACGGATGGGGATGTCCGGCAGGTGCTTCCCGACTACATCGAGGCCGGCTTCGACTGCCTCCAGCCACTGGAGGCCAAGGCCAGTATGGATGTGAGGGAACTGGTGCCCCAGTATGGCAGGGAATTGGCATTTTTCGGTAATATCGACGTCACGAAGTTAATCACCAACGACCTCGATATCATTGAGGAGGAAATTGCCAGCAAGCTGACCGTGGCCAGCGGGTCGAAGGGCTACATTTACCACTCCGACCATTCCGTCCCGCCACAGGTATCATGGGAAACCTATCAGGCGGTCATCCGGTTCCTCGACAAGTATGGATCCTACGGTTGATTCGGCAGAGTAGGTAACGGGCATTTCCCTTTAGCGATCCCTGCGACCTCCCTGAGAATTGATTTGCCGGTTCCCGGTAAACCTTGGAAGCTGCTGCCGTGGGCAATGATAGCCAAGGCAAGGAATTCCGATCCTCGACGAACCTGCAGCTCTGTAAACTGCAGCCAGTCGATGCTCAGCATGGCTTGCGACTCTCCCGGATCGCCCATTGGAACCAGACCTTGGCTGACTGGGAATTCCTCTTGCGGGCAGGAGCTGGGTTCGGGTTCCGGACAGGGGACGGAATCTGGGTGGCGACGTTGATTGCCCTACCATTGGGGAACAATATCGGCTGGCTCAGCATGGTGCTGGTGGATCCGGAATGGCGTCGTCAAGGTCTGGCCAGTCGATTGATGCAGGAGGGCATTCGCTGGCTACAGGAGCGGGACTTGCGTCCGGTGCTGGATGCTACCCCCGAAGGTGAGACGGTCTATCGCAATCTCGGTTTTTCCGGCCAGGAAAACCTTGCCCGCTGGTTGC
The DNA here is from genome assembly GCA_040830765.1 of Puniceicoccaceae bacterium. GTDB lineage: Bacteria > Verrucomicrobiota > Verrucomicrobiia > Opitutales > Oceanipulchritudinaceae > Oceanipulchritudo. Next base: position 19,737 of record JBFOMH010000011.1, read on the forward strand.
TGACGCCGGGTGCCGAGGAAGTCCCCCATGACATTGAAGGGGATAGCAACATCCGGCTCGCAGGGAAAGCGGATATCGAGCAACTTGCCCGCTGGGACAAGAATCTCGCCGGATTCGAGCGAAAGGCGGTTATGGAGCACCTGCTTGAAACCAAGCCCGAAATTGCCTTCCTTGCCGAGAACACCAAGGGCGATCTTTCCGGCTACATCATGGGACGTGAAGGCGAACGGGCGACCCATTTGGGACCCTTGGTGGCAGAGGACGCCGCGATGGCACGACAGCTCATCTCGACCGCTGTCCGGGTTATTGATTCACCGCTTTATGTGGATGCGTTTTCCATCAACCAGCCGGCCCTGGCATCCGGTCTGGGGGTGCACTGGTCAAAGGAGAGAACCTTCCGGCGGATGGCCTATGGGGATGCGCCATTGCCGGGCAACCCCGCCATGCATTACCTTGCCGCAGGACCGGAACTGGGTTGACCCGGTCCTTGGCCACTGGCAAATCAGAAGGCACCTTGAGCACTACCCATCCCATAGAGTATATCGTTATAGCCCTTTATTTTGGGGTGCTCATCGGGGTGGCTTTTGTCTTCCGGCGGTTCAACCAGAACGTGGATGACTATTTCCGCAACGGTTGCCGCGGAAGCTGGTGGCTGGTCGGTTCGAGCGCTTTTGTAGCCAACTTCACCGCCTGGACCTTCACCGGTGCGGCCGGGGTTGCCTTCACGGCCGGCTGGAGCGTCATGGTCATCTTCATGATCGCGCCAACAACAGCGCTTATTACGGCGATCTTCTTTGCGGACAAGTTCCGGCAGATCCGGGCTATTACAGCACCGGAAGTTCTGCGACGTCGCTTTGGCGGGGCTACCGAGCAGTTCTACAGCTATTTCGGGATCCTCAACAACCTCCTCATCTCCTCCATTCAGCTGTACGGCCTGGCTATCTTTGGTGCGGCCATCTTCGGCTTCGATATCGAGGTGGTGATTGTCTTCATTGGCCTGGTGGTCCTGACTTACTCGCTTTTCGGGGGCAGTTGGGCCGTCATGGGGACAGACTTCATCCAGGGATTGATCCTGGTTCCGGTGACTTTGTTTGTCTGCCTGCTGTGCCTGATCGAAATCGGGGGTATCGGTCAGCTCTTTGCCATGATCGAGGAAAAGGGCCTTGCGGCCGATTTCCAGATGTTCAACAGCGACCAGTTTGCCGGGCGGGTCTCCGACTTTACCTGGGCCTGGGCCCTGGCCATGCTGATGAAAAATGTTCCCGGCCAGATTTCGCTCATTACCGCCGTGCGCTACTTTGCGGTCAAGGATGGCAAGGAAGCCCGCAAGGCGGCGATCCTCGACTGCTGTCTCTCGACACTGGGCCTGTTGGTGTGGTTTATTCCCCCGATTGTTGCCCGCCTTCTCTTTGAATCGGAAGTGCTGGCCATGGACTTGGCCAACCCCGCCGAGTCGGCCTATGCGGTGGCCGCGATGCAGCTCTTGCCCGCCGGGATGGCGGGCCTGATGCTGGTGGCGATGCTGGCCGCCACCATGTCCAACCTGGATACCGGGCTGAACCGCAACGCGGCCATCTTCACCATCAATATCTACCCGCTGGTCGCGCGCCTGACCGGCCATACACCACTGACCGGAAAAGCACTGATGCGTCTTGGCCAGGCGTGGACCCTTTTCCTTGGTGCCTGCATCATCACGATCGCCCTTTATCTTTCCCGGCAGGAAGGGAAGGGAGTCTTCGACTTCCTGCTCGAGGTCGGTGCGGTCCTCGGAATGCCGATGTCCGTCCCGATGCTCCTGGGGTTGCTGATCAAGCGCGCACCCGGTTGGGCGGCCATGCTCAGTATCGCTGTGACCGCCATTCCCTCATCCATGGCCGCCTTGTCGGGCCGCGCACCAGGGCTGGCTGAATATCTCCCGTTCCTCACCGACTCCTGGAAATTCCAGACCATCGTCTTTGTCAACGGCACCGTCAGCGTTTCGACCTTCCTGGTATCGCTCCTCTTCTGGAAGACGACGGATGCAGCTTATCGTGAAAAAGTGGATACATTTTTCCGGACCATGCGCACCCCGATCAATTTCGCCGAGGAAGTGGGTGAAGCCAAGGACGACCAGCAGCTGACCATCATCGGCAGTTTCCTGATGATCATTGGCGGAGGAATTCTCCTGCTGGTCTTGGTCGACAATCCGTGGTCCATCAAGGGGCGTTTTGGTATCCTGTTGCTGGGCGGATTGATTTTCGGAATTGGTTTCCTTTTCCTCCGGTTGTCCCGGAAGCATCGTACCGATCTTAAACGGGAGGACAGGGATGGGTGAGCGTCCCAACATCCTCGTTGTCATCACCGATCACCAGCGGGCAGACTCCATCGGCATGGTCCAGTGTGGTCAGGAGGTGATGCCGCGGCTGAACGAGTTTGCCAGTGAGTCAACTGTCTTCACCCGGGCCTACACTACCGCACCCCTTTGCATTCCCGCCCGCACGGCCATGTCCACCGGGCAATACCCGACAAGCGGCATTTCCATTAATGACTTCAGTGGACGGGAAGCAAAGGAACAGCAACTGGTGAGCGTTCGCCTTGAGGAAGCCGGTTACAACATTGCTTATGTCGGCAAGAACGATATCCGGACCCGGCCGGAGACACGGAAACAGCACAAGCAAGGCTCATGGATCGACAAGGAGGACTTTGAACAGTGGCTAGAGGAGACGGGGCTTGCTGAGTTTCCCGGCTGGGAGAACCGCCGCGATGCCTTTTTGGACTACTTCTACAAGGAAGTGGAGGAGGTGCTACCCGACGGTCCGGTGACCAGCCGCTATTCCCATCCGGCAACGGGAAAGTGGGAAGGTGAGTTGGAGAATTTTCGTGATTTTTATTTCTATCACCGGATGCGGGATTGGCTGGAGAAGCAGGCAGGGGAGGATGGGCCATTCGCCGCCTTTTTCTCGATTCCCTCACCGCATCCACCGCTGGTGGTTCCGGAACCGTATGCCAGTATTTATGATCCCGCTGCCATCAGTCTTCCGGCCAATGTCGGATTGCCGGCGGAAGGGGAGCCCGCCAACCGCAGCAGGGCGGTTGCCCGGCAACTGGCGCAGGACGCCTCCGAGGCCGATCATCGCAAGGCATGGGCGGCCCACCTTGGCCTGCTTACCTTGGCCGACGATATATTTGGCAGTCTGCTGGATGACCTCGAACGGCTTGGGCTGAGGGAGAACACGCTGGTCATCTTCACGAGTGACCATGGCCACCATCTCGGCCAGCACAATATGTTCGGGATCAATGAGCTCTATGAGCAGACGGTTCATGTGCCCTTCATAGCAAATCTCCCGGAAGGCCACAATGGCATCTTTGAACAGCCCGTGAGTCACCTCTCCATTGCCCCGACGTTGCTCGAGCTGGCTGGCCTGCCACCCGATCCGGGCATGCCGCGCCAGTCGCTGCTTCCCTCGATCGCCACCGGCCAGACGCCCCCGGACGAGCCGCAGTTTTTCCAGTTTTCCGGCCAGATCGGTTACGGTTACTACCGTCGGGGTGTCGTGACGCGTCACTACAAATATATTTATGATCCCGAGGATGAGCCGGAGCTTTATCATCTTACCAGCGATCCTCTCGAGACGACAAATCTTGCCCGCTTGCCGGAGTACGCAACGATTCTTGCCGACCATCATGCCCTGTGCCGGCAGTGGCATGAACGGCAGGGGGATTTACTGGATTTTGAGCATTCCGGTTAAGTGTCCAACTTTCACCTTTGTTTCTTATACAATAATAATTAATTTTATCTCCCCTTCCTTCAGTCTATCGAGTTGAGTGAAGCATTGTGAGCGATTACTCAGATTGATGAAATACTTTCCCATCCTTTTCCTCATTGCCTCATCCCTTTTGGGCAACCCCCGGATTGACGGGGAATTGCGCATGTGGCATCGCGTCACCCTGACCTTTGATGGGCCGGAATCCTCAGAGACTGCCGAAGTCAACCCGTTCATGAATTACCGGTTGTGGGTGACCTTCAGCCAAGGGGAACGGGTGTTAAGAGTCCCTGGCTTTTATGCGGCTGACGGGAATGCCGGCCAGACCGGGGCCGACTCCGGCAACAAGTGGCGGGTCCATTTTTCACCGGATGCCACCGGCCTGTGGCAATACACCGTTTCCTTCCGGGAGGGTGAAGGAATTGCCATTTCGGATGATCCCGATGCGGGCAGTCCGGTGTTCTTCGATGGGACAACCGGTACCCTGGAGATTAGCAGGACCGACAAGACCGCACCGGATTTCCGGGCCAAGGGGCGGCTGGATTATGTCGGCGACCGCTACCTGCGCTTTGCAGAAACGAACGAAATCTTCCTCAAGGCGGGACCGGATAGTCCGGAGAATTTCCTTGGGTATGTGGAATTCGACAACACCTACTCGCATAATCCGAACAAGCTTTTCTCCAAGGACTGGGCCCCGCATGTGGGTGACTGGGAGGAGGGAGACCCGACCTGGCGCGATGGCAAGGGCAAGGGGATTATCGGGGCGGTGAATTATCTGTCAGCGAAAGGGATGAACGTCATATATTTCCTGACCCAGAACATCATCGGCGATGGGCAGGATGTCTGGCCCTATACCGACTATGACGAGCGGTTCCGGTTTGATTGCAGCAAGCTGGACCAATGGGAGATTGTCTTCGAGCACATGACCCGTAAGGGGATCGTCCTCAATGTTGTCACCCAAGAGCGGGAAAATGACCAGCTCCACGACGAGGGCGAGTTGGGCCCAGAGAGAAAGGCCTATTACCGCGAATTGATCGCGCGTTTTTCCCATCACCCGGCTATTGTCTGGAACCTTGGTGAAGAAAACACCAACACGGTGGACCAGATAAAGGACTTTTGTGACTATTTTGCCGCGCAGGATCCCTACAACCACCCCAAGTCCCTCCATACGGTTCCCTATGGTTGGGATGTCCTCTACCGACCGATGCTGGGCCATCCCACATTTGAGGTCCTCAGCGTGCAGACTCGCGATGACTACCATGTCATTTACCCGCAAACCATCAAATGGATCGAACTCTCTCGTGCCCATGGTCGCGAATGGCCGGTCTTCATCGACGAGGTGGGGATAGCCTGGCAGGGACTGGAACCCGATGCCCAGCAGCCAAACAACCAGGGCGTTATGCGCAGATTCGCCCTATACCCAAGCATGATGGCGGGCGGTTCCGGGGTGGAGTGGTATTTTGGCTATGAGAAACCCCATAGCGACCTGACCTGCCAGGACTGGCGAACCCGTGATCAATTCTGGGACATCGCCCGCTACTCGATTGAGGTCATGGGAAGCCTGCCGCTCGGTGATATGCATCCATGTAATTACCTCCTCAATACCAATAGCTGGGATGCCTACTGCCTGGCCGAGGAGGGTAACATATACGCCATTTATTTCAAGGAATGGAAGGATGCGACCATCGACCTGCGCGAGCATCCGGGCACTTATTCCGTCCGGTGGTTTAATCCGCGGACCGGAGAGGGCCCCCTGACCGGTTCGGAGCTAAGGGAGATTCATCCCAGGCGCCGGGTAGCGAGCATCGATACCATAGAAGTCAAGGACACCCAACTGTCCCACATTGGTCCGGCTCCCTACGACCACCATGAGGATTGGCTGGTCATTATCCAGCAGCTTGAGGCCGCAAAAAAGACCCGCTGACCTGGGCGGCCGGTTTTGGGGCTGCGATTGACCTCTTACTTTGCCACGCTATCGAGCAGTCGCAGCCAGCCAGCCTTGTCCTTCGCCTCAATGGCCCGGCTCCAGGTGAATCCCATCCGGTACTGGATTTTGCCCTGGTTGTCGGTTTCGAGGATTGCCAGGTAGTCTGAGCCGGGTCCGTCGCCATATTTTTGGAATCCATTCAAGTCCCCTCCGTCAATAAGCACACCCGTTCCGATCTCATCCCCGTTGGGCAACTGGTCCCAGACCGCCATCCAGCCATTATCCAGGGAGGATTGGAAGTCGGTTCCCTCGGCCTGTGCGGTCAGGCCAATGGCGACCTGCATGCCGGGGAGGACATTGAAACGACTTCTGACATAGAAATAGGAGGTGACGGTGCAAAAGTCGTCACCGCTCTTCAAGGAAAGGATTTTTCGCTCGGAGATTCCGCTTTCCGGATACTTGTAGATGAACTCCAGCTCCACCTCGTTACGCGGTGTCCAGCGAACGGTTCCGATCCTGTAGACATTGGCCGTTTCCAGTTCGCCGTCTCGCCAGATACCGGTTCCGCCGCAACCACGCGCTGCCCCGACCTTGTACCCGTCATAGCCTTCCCCAGTGTCCTTGTGGTAGCTTTTGACTCCGGCGAAGTCATCCGCGTACCATTTCCGGATGACCGGGGTAGGGACACTTTTCATCCAGCAGTCGATACCGCTGTCTTCGGTGGAGTCCTTCAAGGCGGGTCCATAGACCCGAAAAGCCATTTTGTCATTTTCCCAAGCGAGGTCATCCTTACGGTAAGGCTGGTAGACGCCCATCGCTTCCCCTGCCTTGTCCGAGAAGGCCATCGCTTCAGCTGCGTCGAGGAGCACGGGAGTATCCTTTGTCTCCTTTGCACCAAGCACCTTCATGATTTCCGACCCGGCGAGAAGGAATGCCCCGGTGCCATAGACCTGGGTCAGCTCGCGTTCGATATTGTCCTCGGGCGAAGCTCCGACGGGCTGGACATAACCCAGCATGCCTGACTCAAGCACGCATCCCAAGAGGCCCCTCCAGCCTTTCTTCACGACCGGCCAGTAATCTTCCCTGGAAAGGTAACCATTATTGATCCCCCAGGCCATCCCGAAGGTGAAGAATCCGGTACCGCTGGATTCCTTATAGGGGATGTGCTTCCTGTCATCAAGATTTGGATACCAGAGCCCGTCGGATTGCTGCCGGTTCTTCAGGGAAGCGCTCATTTCCTTGAAGATATCCTCGAGGAAGGGTCGCAGGGAATGATCCTTGGGGAGCTTTTCCAAGGTAAGGGCAAGGCCGCCGTAGACCCATCCATTGCCGCGGGCCCAGAGGATCTTTTTGCCGTTCTCCAACCGGTTATTGATGAAGCGGGTGTCACGGAAATAAAGGCTTGTTTTGGGGTCGTATAGGACGGAATGAGTCAGTCGCCACTCGGACTCGAGGTATTCGAGGTAGCGGTCATCACCGGTTGCCTGATGGAGGCGGGCCAGGGTGGGTGGGGCCATGAAGAGGGCATCACACCAGGCCCAGCGGTCGCTGTACCGTTCCCGTCTCGTTTCGGTCTGCTTTTCACCGAGAAATGTCAGGTCGATAGTCGGGGGATTGGCCAGAATCGCATCAAAACGCTTCTTGATCAGGGCGAGGCGTTCCGGATGATTCTGGTCCATCTCGTAAATATCCAACCAGGCATGGCCGACAGCATGGTCATCGGCGTGGTAAAACTTGTCCCCCGGGGCCCAGTTGACCTGCTCCCCCGCCCGGACAACTTCCGAAAGGTAGCGGGGATCCCCGGTCATCATGGAAAGGCGCAACAGGCCGTCATAAAGTGGGGCCATGTGCCATTGGCGAAGGCCAATCCGCCTGATCTGGTTCTCGTTGGGATGAGCCAGTTGCCAGTCAGCGGTGCGCCGCAGGGCGGATTCGACGTCTGAGACGGTAATTTCGGCGAAAAGGGAAGGCGTGGAGAATAGTAGAATGGGTATTAGGAGCGTTCTTAACATACAGGATGCATTTATACAGTTTTTCAATGGCGAACCACAAGTTAAAGTTTGCTGCAGGTAGGCCTTTTCAGGCCCTTTTTTAAATTAGAAGAAAAGAATTGTCACCTATTGTACTCGGATTCAATTTGGAATGCAAAACGACAAATAATGCATCATTTGGACTATTCCATGCCATTGGCCCTGCCGTATCAACTGAAGTCCAGCCGGGAGCAGACGCTGGAAGGACCAGTCTCTCCGGGAAATTGCGCCCGGATCTGATAAGTTCCTGAGCCGAGCGGGATGGCACGGTAGTCAGCATCCAGGTCAATCGGCTCATCATCGAGACTGCCATTGATCAGTTTCATGGGAATGATTACGGTTGCTGAGCAATTGGCCGGAATAGAGATTTCCCAGTGGAAATCACCGTTCCCCAACTTCCATGCGCTGCTGGCTGTTCCGTAGGGAGTCTGGATGGCTGCTTCGGCGCTGTCGAGGAGCCCCACCAGCTGTGGCTGGAAGAGGAGGCGTTTGAATCCGGGGCAGGCGGGATCACGCTGAACGCCACCAATGGTATTATGGAACCAATGGTCGAAACCGGACTGGAAGGGATGGCTGAGCGACTTGGTCGTGGTCTTCCGGACAGGGTCCCAGCGGCTCATGTTCTCCCAGATGGAAGTGGCGCCCTGGGAAAACATGTAGCGATAGCTTGGGTACGCTTCCTTGTTGAACATTTCCAGGGCCACATCGCCATGACCGAAGTCGCTCAGGGCATGGTAGAGGAAACCGGATCCATGGGCCCCGACATTGAAGTGTCCATCATTACCGTGGACAATCTCCTCGGCCAGCCGGTCCGCAACGGCCTGTCGATGTTTCGGATCGACAACGCCATAAATCAGGGCCATGGCGTTTTCGGTCTGGCTGTTGAAGGTCATTGCCCGCTTGTGGAAATAGGCGTCGATGATAGCGAGGCGGATCTTTTCGGCCCGTTGCTCAAAGGTTGCCACAAGCACATCGTCCTTGCCCAGTTCCCGGGCCATCGCGGCCATGGACTTGACCGCGAAGAAGTAGTGCATGGAAGCGGTTGTGGCAGGATGCGAGTTGAAGGGGCTGCCATCAACACGGGTAAATGAGAGCTCGAGGCTGGCTGGCTGGTCGCACCAGTCACCGAGTGCACCACTGACGATCCCATGGGGGGCGATCTCCTCGCCGAATTCAAGGTAGCGGACCATGTAGTCCCAGTGCTCCTCGACAAGACGCAAGTCTCCAGTGTACTGATACCGGTACCACGGGAGGAGGATTGTGCAGAGTCCCCAGTCGAAGGCCTCGAACATGCCGTTGCGTCGCCCGGGGGCAACGTTTCCCGGCAAGCCTCCAAGTAGCTCGGAAGAAGTGCGGATGTCCTCGATATACTTGCCGATGCTGGTCCCAATGTCCCAGTTGTGATAGACCATCTCGGCTGTGTTGTAGGCATCCAGCCAGCCACATTTCTCTCGGTGCGGGCAATCGGCCGGCAAACCGACAAAGTTGGCCTCGTAGGTCCAGAGAATACACGCGTGGAGTTTGTTCAGGAACGGGTCAGAGCAGTGGAATTTCCCGGTGCGTTGGAAGTCCGTCCGGACTTGGTAGCCTGTGATGTCTGCTGCTTTGGGCGTCCTGGAGAGCCCCTCAATTTCGACATACTGGAATCCGTGGTAGGTAAAGCGAGGCTCGTAGGTTTCACGACCATTCCCGCCTGCTATGTAGCGATCCCATTGGTACACACCGACAGCGCGCCGGCCAATGCTGTGCCAGTCGAGCTCCTTTTCCGGGGTAACGATTTCGGTATAGCGAAGGTCGACGACGGTTCCTTCTGTCTCCTCGATGGTCAGGGAAATCCAGCCGGCGAAATTGATGCCCATGTCGACGAGATAGACGCCGGGCCGGGTCTCAATGATGGACTTCGGGGATATCGTATCCACCTTGCGGGTGGGGGGTAATAGCTGGGACTCGAGCCGTTCAGGGACAGGTTGATCCGGATCGGGCCCGGCAACAGGGCCCCATTCAAGGTCTTGTTCCGTTACCCGACCGTCGCAAACCTCGCCTGAATAGATATTGGCCTTTGCCAGCTGACTGGGAGCGGCTTCCCACTCTTCCCCTGTGGCAATGGTTTCGGTGGAGCCGTCCGTGTAGAGAATTTCCAGTTGGGCAAGGACAAGTGGCTTACCGTACCGGAATGTTGGGTCGAAGAACCCATGGCTTTGCCCGTACCAACCCTCCGCAAGATGAATGCGGAGTTCGTGTTCCCCCTCCGGCAACCGTTCGTCAAGGATGTCGATGTTATACAGGGCCCGGATCTCATAGTCGGTCTGGGAAGGATCAAGGACCCGGTCGTTCAGTTTTTTTCCGTCGAGAAAGACCTCCGCATAACCAAGGCAGGCGGTATAGAGTCTGGCTTTCCCCACGGGGCCCTTGATTAAAAATCGACGACGGAGCCAGGTCGCGGGCAAGGCAGCCTTGACGGTTTCGATCCTATCGGGCCTTTCGGCATTCGCCCGTTCATCAAGTTTGCGCTCCCGTTCGTACCCACCATCGCTGATGGGGCGATAGACAACCTTCTCACACCAGTCATGAACCAGCGGATCCTCCACCGGGACCTGCCTGGCGGAAGCAATCCAGGCTGCCTGCCAGTCGGCCGCTTCAGTCAGCCCCATCTCCCAGCTGGCTGGTTCCGCAGAGGTTGCCTGGTTGCCATGATTGTCCCAGACAGTAACGCGCCAATAGGCTACCATTCGGGAGGAGAGCGGTATCCCCTCATAAGGAACAAGATGGGATTGCTCACTTTCCACCCGGCCACTGTCCCAGAGGTCCGCTTTGCCCTCGGCGAGGTTTCCAGCAGAGCAGGCGACTTCAATCCGGTAGGCTTCCTGAATTGTATTTCCATGCCCGGCCAGTAGTTTCCAGCTGAGCCTTGGCGAACGCGTGTGAATGCCAATTGGCTGCCGGATATTCTCGCAGTAAAGGTCGTGGAGGGAGAAAGTGGGCATGAGGCTTTTACGTGAGATGTTTGAATTTGGGTAACTTGGGAGCTTTTTACTGATTCGCCGGCGCTGAAAAGGGTCATTCTATTCCATGCCTGTGGTACAGTTCCGTAAATGCGGATATTCTCCTAAGTGTAGGAATACGAGTCGGGAGAGGCAGGGAAATTCGAAAATGTACATCTTTATCCGGATTAATCGGGTTGAGGAGTTGATGTGGATGGTTTCTTTTTGAACAACTGAAGGGAGCTTTTAAGTAGAAGTTCATAAATCCAAGAATAAGAATATCATGACTCACAACAGGATACTATTGTGCAGCTCAGCGGTTTTTCTGTTAGCCATAAGCCTTTCACAGGCCCAGTCACCAGCGGAATTTAGCGACCCATCCCGGGACTACCATCCCAAGACCTGGATGCATGCCATGAACGGAAACCTAGGCAGGGAAGGATTTGACAAGGACTTCGAGGCATTGGCCGATGCTGGCATCGGCGGGGCCATCCTCTTTCATGTCGACCGTGGATTAACCCCGAAGGGACCTGTCTCCTTCGGGAGTGAGAAATTCATCGACACGCTTGTGCATGCGGTGGGCGCTGCTGAAGAGGCAGGGATTGAGATGGGCCTGCACAACTGCGATGGCTGGTCTTCCAGTGGGGGTCCATGGATCACTCCGGAGTTATCGATGAAGCGGATAACCTGGCTGGAGGAAACCGTGCCTGGTGATCGCCTTTGGCGGCCCGGGGTCCCCCTCCACCTACACGGCTTCTACCGCGACATCGCGGTGCTGGCCTGGCCCGCTACCGTTTACGACCGGGAGGATGCATTTGAGACAATGCGATTGTCTTCCTCCGTCGATGCGGATCCGGCCGTGCTGCTGGACAATGACTGGGATAACGGCCTCGAGCTGGAACCTGATGGGCAAGGATTAATCTGGATCCAGATCGACCTTGAGGAGCCGGGCAAACTGCATGCTCTGCAGATTGAGGCGAAGGGGCACCGTTCCTGCCAGGGGGAACTACAGGTTTCCAGTGACGGAAAGAGCTTCCGGACTGTTGAGACATTGAGTTCCAACATGATTGCCAATACCAAGACCTGGAGCTACAGCCCTTCCTTTGAGGCGGTTGAGGCCAAGCACTTTCGCATTACATTTTCGATACCGGTTGCAGTGCATCGACTTGAACTTTGGCCCAGTCCGAGGGCCAAGGGCTGGATTCCTTCCACCTCGATGGCGCGGGGCACTCCAAATCTGCTGCCCACGGTTCCCGGGGATGCGATCATCAATCGGGAGGACCTCGTGGTCCTTAACCGGGGTACATTGCCCGGGGAAGGAATTCAAATCCCGAAGGGCATTTGGCGGGTTGTCCGCTTCGGCTACACGACAACGGGTGCTACCAATACGCCAGCTAGCTCAACGGGACACGGCCTGGAATGTGACAAGCTGGATAAGGAAACATTTCGATTCCACTTCGAGCAATATGTCGGAAAAGTGGCCCGGGCAGCTGCAGAAAGGGGCTATACAGGATTAAAGTTCAGCGAGATAGACAGTTACGAGGTGGGGGGGCAGAACTGGACTGAAGACCTCGATCGGGCCTTCGAGTCCCGGTACGGGTATGATTTCATTCCCTGGTTACCGCTTGTCACCGGACGGGTCGTCGAGTCGCCTGAACACAGCGGGGCAGTTCTTCAGGAATTCCGAAAGCTGATCGCCGATCTGATGGCGGAAAACTATTTCGGGGCCTTCACCGAACTATGCCACCAGTATGGCATGGAATCCTACATTGAGCCATACGGGATTGGTCCCTTTGACGAGTTGAAGACCGGTGGAATGGCCGACCGGACGATGGGCGAATTCTGGGTCCGCGAGGGTCCTTACCGCGGTCGCCTGCCATCCGCAGTCTCCTCAGCCCGCATATACGGGAAAGAAATCATCTCCGCCGAGGCCTATACTTCCTTGCCGGAACTGAATTGGCGGGGTTATCCGTATCACTTCAAGCAATTCGGCGACCATGTCTGGTCACAGGGGATCAACGAAATGATGTTTCACCGCTACGCCCATCAGCCGAACACTCATGTCGTTCCCGGCGCGACCATGGATCGCATTGGTTCCCACATCGACCGGACGCAGACCTGGTGGAGCAATGGGGGGGTAGCCTGGTTTAACTACCTTGCACGCGGTTCCTACTTGTTGCGGCAGGGAGTCCCGGAGTCGGAGTTCCTTGTCCATCTCGGGGATGTTTCGCCCATCGGAATTCCTAATCCTAACTTCACCAATGTACCGCACGGTTTCAACTACGACTACTGCAATTCGGATGTCCTGATTAACCGGATACATGTTTCTGACGGATGGCTTGTCCTGCCGGAAGGAACACGCTACCGTGCGCTCTATCTTCACGACAGTGAGCACCTCGAGGTGGAGACGGTGCAACGAATCCGGGAACTGATTGAGCAGGGTGCCACGATCATTGGAAGGAAGCCGTTGGCTCCCATTGGATACAGTCAATGGAAGTACCGTGAGGCATTTAATGAGGCGGTAGCTGCTGTTTGGGGAGATGGTGAAGAAGCGATACGGTCCGTCGGCAAGGGTAAGGTCTGCACGCTCCCGATCGGCCAGGCGGTTGAGTCACTCAGCTACGAGGAGGATCTCCGCATCGACGGTACTCCCGTTGAATTTTTCTCCCACCGGCGGATCGGGAAGAATGACCTTTATTATTTCTACAACCGTTCACCGGAATTCATGGATGTTGAGGTTGATATTCGTGACGGTGATGGGCAGCCGGAGCTATGGGATGTTGATACCGGAAAGGTTGAACCGTTGACTCACTACACTCGAAAGGGGAAGAGACTGTTGGCTTCGATGCGGTTGGAGCCCCATGCTGTCCGCTTTGTCCTGATTCGTCGGGATGGAGAATTGCCGCTCTACAATGGCGGACTAAGCGCTCTGCTTGATGCTGTGTACGGCAAGAAGGGCAAGGAATTACAAGGATCCTGGGTGGCGGACTTTGATCCGGCATGGGGTGGCCCGGGAACAGTGATTCTTGATGAACTCATTGACTGGACCCGACACGCGGAGACGGGAATCAGGCATTATTCCGGGACCGTCCGCTATACCAAGGAGATTGAACTGACTCCCGGACAAGCTGATTCGGGCAGCCCCGTTTATTTGGATCTCGGGGATGTGCTGTATGTTGCTGAGGTGACAGTGAACGGGAGTAAACTGGCCACCCTTTGGAAACCCCCGTTCGCGCTGGATGTCAGCCAGGCATTGCAAGCAGGAAAGAATGTCATCGAGGTGGAAATCACGAACACCTGGACGAATCGCCTGATTGGCGACGAAGCGTTGGAAGATACCAGCGGGTACAGTCTCGAAGGGGACATGGTGGAGTGGTTCGCCAATAACGAACCGCCTCCGGAAAGTGATCGGGTCACCTTCACGACCTACAACTTTTACGAGAACGAAGTGGACCGGGTCCTTCAACCCTCCGGGCTTATTGGACCGGTTCGGCTGATTGAGTCGAGCTGGACTGAAAGGTGATCTACGAGCGTGGCGTGCTCCGGTTGGCCGGCCCTCATGCTGGGTTCACTTAAATTCTACAGTGGAGAGGGATGTACTTTTGTTCTTTTATTAGTGGGAATGCTTTTGTTTTTAAATGCGACTTTCCCGGTGGGAAATATACCGTATAACCATACCTTTCCTGAAATGAATTACCCAATCTGCAAAACTCCTGCCGAACCCTTCAAAACCGCTGCTTTCGGCATTCGCTTGCTGACAGGTTTTTTTACTGGGCTATCCCTCTTTCAGACGGGTTGTGCCAATCATGATGCAGTTGAATCCAGTGAGCCGGTCGAGATGGTGGATCATTTCGCCGATAATGCTTTTGGCAATCCTCTGGCAATTGTTCAGCACCCCGCCGGCATTCATCACGAGGGCATCACCTACGTGTCCTACCAGGGGCCCCTCGAGGATCCCTACGTCGCCTCCTACAACCATGAGACGGGCCAATGGAAAGGACCCTTCAAGGCCGGAACCAGCGCCATGGGCAAGGACCCTGATCGCAAGACGGACAACCATGGCAAGCCAACGATCCTGATTGATGACCTTGGCTACATTCATGTCTTCTTCGGAGGGCATGGGGGGATTCCTGCTATTCACGGCGACAATCCCCTCGGCAATCATCATTACGGGGAAAACAAGCATGCGGTCTCCAAGCGTCCCCTGGACATCACGGAGTGGGAGGAACTGGATACGATCACGCCCTTCGGCACCTACAACCAGGCCATCAAGATGGACAACGGGGATATTTACCTCTTTTACCGCCATGGGGCCCACCGCAGCGACTGGGTCTACCAGAAGTCGACCGATCATGGACGTACCTTTGATCCGCCTGTGTCTTTCCTCAAGCACAAGCGGCGGAACGATCTGGCAGCCGTCGACAGCTGGTATATGTGGGCCACCCGGGGTGAGGGTAACGACATTATTGTCAGCTACGACTACCACCTTTGCTGGGATGCTGATGGGGCGCCGGATGAGCGTGGCCATACCACCGAGCGGCACGACGTTTACTTCATGATTTTTGACACCGCTACTGGCATCTGGCGCAACATCGAAGGCGAGGAACTGGCGATGCCTATCATCCGTGAATACGCTGACGAAATCACCCTCGTGGCCCGGACAGGTGAGCGCTGGACTTTCAACGGATCAACCCACCTCGACTCCGAAGGCCACCCGCACATCGCCATGAATATCGGAGAGGACATTGGCTTGAAGACCGGTGGGCCGAAGCAGACCAGTCATTACCGCTGGACCGGTTCTGAGTGGATTGGCGGCAATGCGGTCAATAGCGAAGTCGAGGAATCCCGGGGCGATTTTCTGGTTGGATCTCCTGGCGACATCCAGTTTCTCCTCGGTTACCGCGGAGCATCCGGAGACGGTGTGGTTGCCTGGTGGAGGAGCACGGATGGTGGAAAAACCTTCAACAAGGGAGAGGAGCTCCTGCGCCGTGAAAATGCCGGCTGGGCAGTGACCTCGCTTATCAAGAATGCCCATCCGGATGCGCGGGTCATCGTTGCGGAGAAGCCTCCCGGAACCGATTGGAGGCGGGTTTACCTGCTTGGTGACAAGGGCCCGGTGCAGCGCCCACTGGCCGAGATCCGGACCCTTGGGAACTAGAACTGGAGCCATGCGGCAAACGGTCTCGAAACAAGTACCTTGTCTTCGTCGCTGGAATTGTCAGTATCTGACGCAACGCCGGGATTCATGAAATACGAACGCCTTCTCCTGCTGATGCTGACTTGCCTGACAACAGGAACCAACGCCGAAGAGACGATCCCTGTAGACGGTATAGGCCACGTGGCGTTCGAGGTGGTTGATTTGGAGAAGTCACAGGCCTTCTACACCAAACATTACGGGTTCCTGTTCGCCTTCAGCGTCGATGAGGGACCGGAAGCAAGGTATCTGAAAATCAATGATGACCAGTTCCTGAAGCTTGTTGGGAAGCCGGAGGGAACGGATGATGACAGGCTGGTCGAGGTGGCCTTCGAGGTTTCTGATCTTGAAGCAACCGTCACTTTGCTGCGGGCAAGGGGATTGAACCCGGGGCCTGTCAGGCGGAGGGCCGATGGCACATTGGCAAGCGTCCTCAGCGACCCCGAGGGCCATCGCCTGGTATTCGTCGAGTACGTTGATGGATCAGAGCAGGTTCTTGCTCGTGGTAAGCACCTGGGCGCGAACCGTGTAAGTGAGCGTCTCTGGCATGTTGGACTGACCATATCCGATGAAGCCGTGGCCAACGCCTTCTACCGAGATAAACTAGGCTTCGAGGAAGTCTGGCGAGCTTCCCGGACAGATGGCGGCCCGGATGCCTGGGTCAACATGCAGATACCGGGTGAGCGGGGCGACTACATTGAATACATCCTTCTCAACGGCACGACGCCTGATCGCCAGCGTCTGGGGACGATGCACCATGTTTGCTACATGATTGACGACATTGGGGAAGCCCATGCCCATCTGCTCTGCAATGGTTTGGCCGACCTCAAAAAGTACGAGCCGAGGATTGGACGTAATCAGCGTTGGTTGCTCAATGTGCACGACCCCGATGGGACACGCAGTGAGTTGATGGAAAACAGGCTAGCGGACTGAAATTTCCGTGATTGCCTGCGGTGATCGGCGTATTCCTGTTAGCGCAGGATCCCAAAGCAGTAGTGCCCCGAACCTAACCTGACTTTCAAGCAAGGCATCCTTGCGTCATCGGCCTTCTCAATACTCATGATCCCGTCAGCCTCGCCCAGCGGTATTCCCGATTCCAGCACAGTACGGGCATCAATGGCTGGCAGATAGACAATTCCCTCTGCGTTCACGGGGACGTGAACTTTCCATTCCAGGCCATCGATGGTCTGTTTCCAACGGCTTTCAATGGGGCCGTAGGGAGAGGCGGTTAACACTCTCGCCCAATCCCATTGGAGTGTCAGACGCGGCCGAAACTCCGTTACGCGATAGCCGGGACCTTCTTCTGAAGGCCGGATGCCGCCCAGTCCCTCATAGAAAAACGCGGCAAACCCGCCCTGCATCGGATGGTTCATGGAGTTGCGGTAGCGGGGCTCCTCATCCCAATTGAACTGCCGTTCGGGCCAGGTCGAAAAGCCGTAGTCGGCAAGGTATCCCGGGCCAGGGAAGTCCCGGTCCAGGAGCATGCGGGCGACCAGCTCCTCGTGTCCAAAATCGGCCAGCACGGTGTAGAGGTGACGCAGGCCGTGGATGCCGACGGAATGTTGGCCAGAGTTGACGGTCTCGATGTCGTGGACCAGTCCATCGATAACGGACTCGAGTTGATCTTCAGGCACCATCCCCATCTGGAGAGCCATGATGGTGGCTGTCTGGCTGCCGTAGAATTTGGTATCCGTCCCCGGTATATCCTCAAGATAAGTCTTGTTGAAAGCATCCCTGACCTCATTCGCCAGCAAGAGGCAGTATTCACTGAACTCATCCTCTTCCTGGAGTTGCGCCATGGAAGCAACGATTCTCAGGGCGGCGTAATAAAAGGCGGTACCGGAAACATGGGGGTGGCAGTCCATGTACTCGGGAGCCAGGCGCCGGTCCCAGAGGGGAGGGCACCAGTCGCCAAGGCCGTTGGCGAGAATCTGGCCGGGCTCGCGCATCGACTCGTAATAAGCAATGAAGTTCTTCAGTGCTGGATAATGACGTTCAAATACGGTGGGATCACCAGTGTGGAGATAGAGGCGCCACGGCAAGAGGACATAGGCCACCCCCCAGTCGATCTCGGCTGGCCTGTCAGTGGCGCGTTTCCCCGGTGCGACACGTGGGGGAACGCCCTTGCCGACGCCGACAAACTGCTGATAGCGGTCATTGGCCACCAGGCTGTCCTCGATATCACGGCAGTACTTTGCGAGGAAACGCTTCGTATCGTATCCATAGAGGCTGATATCGACCGTGGCATGGGCATCACCGAGCCAGCCGCACTTTTCGCGGGCGGGGCAGTCCTCCGGGATGGAGTGCCAGTTGGCCTCAAGGGTGTTGCGGGTGATGGTGTACTGCCGGTTCACCAGCTCTTCCGAGCACTCGAAACTGCCGGTTTCGGGCAAGTCGTTATGGACAAGGACAGCAGTCAGGGAATCCGTTGTTGGCTCGGTGCGCAGGCCGCTGATTTCCACGTACTGGAATCCATGGTAGGAAAACCGGGGGCTCCAGGTTTCGGTTCCTTCGCCTTTGGCAATATAGATCATCTCCTGGACCCTTCCGGGTGCACCCCCGGTAGTCAGGGTGTTGACCGTCACTCCGTCCGGTTCCATCCGCTCGCCAGCAAGAATGGTGATGATGTCCCCAGCTTCCTGTTCAACCTGGATCTCCACCCAGCCGGCAATATTACGCCCAAAGTCGACGATGTACTTACCGCCCTCAATGGCCTTGATGCTGACAGGTTGAAACCGCTCCTTGACGCGAATGGGCGGGATATCCTGGGCTCGCAGGTTTTCCCTACGACAGGGTTCTTCGAGAACCACAGCCTGCTGCCAGGTGCTCGTATCACAACCGGAGCTGGCCCAGCCGGGGACTTCCTTCCGGGCATCATAAGTCTCGCCCCAGTAGACATTGTCGAAGACAATGGGTCCTGTCGTTGCATGCCAACTACAGTCAGTGCCGAAGACCTCCGTGCTGCCGTCAGTGTACTCCACAAATACCTTTGTCCGGGCCCGTGGCTGACCGTAATTAAAATCATGCTGCCAGGCCACATTCTGGCCGAAGAAGCCATTTCCCAGCCAAAGCCCGATTGCGTTTGAGCCTTCCACAAGACGGTCACTGAGGTCATGGACCGTGTAGAAGGTTTGCTTGTCGTAGTTGGTCTGTGCGGGATCGAGGACAGCGTCGCCAACTTTCTCGCCATTCAGGTAAAGTTCCCCATAGCCGACTGCCGCTACATAAGCGAAGGCCCTACGGACCGGATGGGTCAGGAAGATTTCCTTCCGAAGAAGAGGGGAGGGATAGGACCGCTTCATTTCCGGCTCCGGCATGAACATGTATTCGCGCTCCGCATGGGGGGAATCACGGGTGTCCTTAGCCAGTCCGATCCATTTGGATCCTTCCCAGTCACTGGCATCCAGCAGGGCCATCTTCCAATAGGCTGGTTTTGACCATTCGCTTGGCCTGCCTGCCTCGTCCCAGACCATCACCTTCCAGAAGCAGGCCTGCCGGCTGGTCAGCGGTTGGCCTTCGTAGCGCACGGTAATCGAATTACTGCTTTGAATTCGTTGACTATCCCAAAGGTCGGCTTCATCCGCCTGCAACCGTTCGAGGCTGGTCGCCACAAGGATACGGTAGGCACTTTGTGAGCGGGACCTGTCAGTCGTTGATTGGGCAAGAAGCTTCCATCTGAGGACCGGTTGTGGATTGTCGATCTCAATGGGGTCAGTGCGATCGTCGCAGCGAAGGTCGATTACCTGCAAGGGACTGCTCCCTGCGACTGGAGCAACCAAGCCAACGAAGATAATGAGGGCAATGAGCGCTTTCAACTGTCTTGATGGTTGGACCAATCAACGGGAAAACAGCTCCACAAATTCTTGGTGGACTTCCGGGTGATCAGCGGAAAGCTCGGTGGCCTCACCTGGATCCTGATCGAGGTTGAAGAGCTCGACCGGGTTTCCGTGGCCGTACTGGACCGCCTTCCATGAACCTTTGCGGGCAGCCTTGCGGACTGTCCCGACTATCCCGGAATTCGGGTCGCCAGCCTGCTTACCAAAAACCCAGTAAAGGATCCGTTCCGGTAATTCCGCAGGGTTGTCCCTTAGTAGCGGGGCAACCGATACGCCATTGGAACGCAAACGGGGAACAGCCAGGGTATCGACGCCCGTAAGGTCAGCCAGAGTCGGGAGGACATCGGCAAAGGCCCATGGGGTATCATCGACACGCGCCTCCGTAATCTGCTCCGGCCAGTGGACAATCATTGGTACATGTATCCCGCCCTCGTAAAGATCCCGCTTGATTCCCTTGTAGGGGGCGGCTGCCTTCATGGCGATGGGGTCGGCACCCCCTTCAGCGTGAGGTCCGTTATCTGAGGTAAAGAAGATGAGGGTGTTATCAGCGATTCCCAGCTCCTCAAGGGTCGCATAAATCTGACCGACATAATCATCAAGCGCCGCAACCATTCCGGCCAAAGTGGCACTGGGGTGCTGGACCGGCTCCGGGTAGTACCTTGCATACTGGGGGCCTGGAGGGCCTTTGGACAACCCGACATACGGCTCATCGTCAAAGGTCTCGAGGTACGGATCGATGTATTCCTGCGGTGCGGCCAGTTCAGCATGCGGGGAGGAGTAGGCAAGGAACACGAAAAACGGATTCTCCCGTTCCTCCCGGATGTAGTCGATCGCTTCACGGGTGAACAGCTCCTGGGCATAGGATCCCTGCTTTCCGCCCTCGTTTTCGGGCAATCGAATCTTCACCCCGTCCCGCCACAGGAATTGTGGATATTGCCGGTGCCCCTCGAGGATGTGGTACATGCCGTACCAGGTGTCGAAGCCCATCGCCAGGGGATCGGTGACACCCATTTCTGAACCAATGGAATACTTGCCAAAAAGGGCGGTGTCATAACCGGCATATTTCATGATGTGCCCGATTGTGATGTCGGCCGCTTCGAGCTGGACCGAGTTTGAGTGGTCGCGGAGAAGGAGGCTGTCCCGTCCCGTGAACAGGGAAACCCGGGATGGCGAGCAAACAGTGCTTCCTGCGTATGCCTGGGTGAAGTTGATCCCGTTGTCGGCGAGTCGATCAAGGTTCGGGGTCCTGATCGTACTGCTGCCATTTGCCCCCACCTGATTGAATCCAAGGTCATCGGTGAGGATGAAAATGATGTTCGGCCGCTCCGGTGCAGTGGAACCAGAGGATATCGATGGGGTCAGGGCCATTGCGGTTGCGACAGCCAAGCGGAGGAGGGGGTAGAAGGAGCGGGTGATTTTGTTCATAATAGGATGGGCAGCAGATTAGGCATACGGCTTAGCCAGTTCAATTTGAATTGACGGTTTTCCTTTGTGCTTTTGCATATTTGAATTCGACAAGGCGGCCTGCAGATGTACAAATGCAGTTGATGAGCACTGATGCTGAGAAACCGGATTCTCCTTCCCCTGGTTTGACTCCTGAAATGATGAACCTTTCTCCGGCAGTGTGCCGGGCTGGCTATTTGCAATTTTCTGGCGAGCGCCGCTTCACCAATTCGCATGTGCAGAGCCGTGCTTTCTTTTGGTGTAAAAGCGGAACCGGCCGTTTCATCGTCAATGGCGAGACTTTCACCATCAAACCACGGGACCTTTACATCTTGCCATGGAACCGGACAATCAGCTACGAACCAGACCGGAAGGATCCCATGTTTACGGGTCATGTCCACCTGATCCCGGACTATCGGATTGGTTCTGAATGGATTCCCAACGTTCCCCACCGGGTCAATGACGTCGCCTACAATTCCCCGGATCGACGAGATGCGGACTGGCCCAATCTCCGGGGAGTGCCGCGGTTCACCATCCTTGGCAACGATCGCATCGCCCTTCTTCTGGACTACACCATCCGGTGGTTCCGGCGCAGAAACGGCAGCAACGAGGCGGAAGCACGCCACCTCGGCCACCTGCTGGTGGGGGAGCTGATGCTTCTCCGGGCGAACGAGGAACAAAAGGGTCAAAACCTGCCCGAGGAGCTGCGACGCATGGTTGGCCATATTGATGCCAATTACATGCGCTCGCCCACGGTTACCGAATTAGCGAACATCATTCAGCGCAGCCGTTCCCACGTCCTCAAGCTCTTCAAGAGTGAGTTGGGCATTTCCGCCAAGCGATACATCATCAACAAGCAACTTGGCGAGGCCTGCGAACAGCTCCTCAGTACAACCAAGTCGATCTCTGAAATTGGTCATGCGGTCGGCATCTCCGATCCCTATCACTTTTCCAAACTGTTCAGGCGACATATCCATCTTTCACCAACTGAATATCGCCGAAATCATGGACCGGTGGACGTTTCGGCGGAATAGGATCCCTTTGCAGGCACTGGCATTTACACGTGGTTGAATGCAAAAACACATGGGCCTGCTGACTTGTCCATTGATAAGGGAAGGGTCACTGGGATATGATTTTTGCCAGCAACATCTGTTGCGATATTTCACCATCTCCATGTTCCCATGAAGACCATCAAACTCCTTTCCTACGTTCTAATCCTCACCCTGGCCCATCAGGGCCTGGCCCAGATCAGGGGCGCCCTTCGGGATGGGCAGGGCCGCCACGTCATCCCGCGGGGATTTGTCGTCAACACCAACGACCATGTTGGCCCGGTTGAGTTCAATGCCGATGACTTCGCCCGCATGGTCAGGCTGGGGGCCAATTATCAGGTTGTCCGGTTGGAGCTGGGCCGTCTCAGTACCTATCCGGGTTACCAGTTTGAGCCGAGCTATCTCGACAAGTTGGAACGCCTGGTCCGACTCGGGCGCGAGGCCGGCATTAAAACGGTCTTCAAGATGACGGTCTACACCGTCAAAGGCTTCTCCTGGGAGGATTTCTGGGCCAATGAGGACAATGAGCAGGACATCTACCTTCAGGCATGGCGGCACGTCTGGAAGCGCTTCAAGGACGAGCCTGCGGTCGTCGCCTACGACCTCGTCAACGAGCCGCGCAAGCTGACGATGGAGATTTCCTATACGGACCTGACCAACAAACACCTGATTCCGTTGTACGAACGCCTGATTGACGAAGCACAGATGATCAGTGCGGACAAGTTGTACCTCTGCCAGACGATTTTCATGAACAAGGGTGAGGCAATTAACCATAATCAGTATGCGGAAATCACCAAGCCCATCAAGCGGGACGGAGTTGTGTTTTCACCACATATCTACCAGGACAAGATCGAATTGATTGAGCCCATCATGCGGCGCTTCGAGAAGGAGGCCCTGATGCTCGATGCGCCGATCCTCATCGGTGAGTGGGGCTTCCCGACCTATGAGTCGGCCGATACATCCGTCGAGGAGCAACTGGCCTACATCGAGATGTATGTCCGCACCGCGGAGGTTTTCGACGCCATGGGCGTCGGCTCCATCAAGGCCTGGTTTCTCGGTAACCGGACGATGCAGGATTTCCTGCCCGGCGGGCGCTCCACATGGGCCATCTTCAGTGACGAGGTTGCCGCCGGGACGGTGGAGAGGAAGTACATCACGGACGTCATTGCGCGACCCTATCCGCAGACCATCGCCGGGGATATCCATTCCTTCATGTTCAACCATGCGACTCGCGTCCTGGATTTCAAAATCACTCCCGACAACAGCACAGGGGCCTCCCGGATCTTTGTCGCGGCCGACCGGCACTATCCCGACGGCTTTTCCATCCATTGCGGGGATGACCTTGTCCTTTGTTACAATCCCCTCAATGCCAAAGGTATCGAGGTCATCAAGGCCGGCGCATCGACCAATCCCAGCGACTTTATCTGGAACCCAGCCACCCAGCAGCTCATCGTCCTCCGCTGGCCGGTGGACGGGGAGGAACTGACAGTGAAGATTGTCCCGGGGATTGCGGTGGTGGAGTCACTCAGACTTGCTGAGGGAAACTAGATTAGCTTACCTTAACCGCTCACCGGTTCATCAACTCCTCGGCCAGAAGGGCTTCGGCTGCAGTGGCCAGGTCGACCAATTCTGTTAGTAAGCGCAGCCAGTCCTCATGGGTGTCTTCGGCCCAATAAAAGCCGTTTTTAACGATTGGATCGGCAAGCAGGGCGTCGAAATCGTAGTTTATACGGCGTTTTGGCTCGTAGATCAGGCCGCCGGCTGCTGACGCGCTGGGTGGTGACCTGTCTTCCGTGTAAAACTCAACGAGCGGGGAGATGTGTTTTTCCAAGTCGAGTGGAATGTTCCGCCACCATGAGAAATGGCCCTTCATCGTTTCTTGTTCGGCAAACAGGCTGGAGAGGGTCCTACGCAGGTCTTCTGATTCCAATCGGGCGAACATACCGGAAAAAACCATCTCGTCGTAGGCACTGCGGTTGACGGTAAAGGTCGGAAGGTGGCCGACGTAAATCAGTCCATGCTCAAAGAGATCGGTATTGCCATTAATAATCTCCCCTTGGTTGAGCGACTGGTAAACAAAGGAAACGCCTTCAAGATTTTCCCCGATGAAGGAAAGGATGGATTCCGAATCCGAAATAAAAACCTTCAACTCCTCATCCAGTCGCTGCAGGTATTGTGTCTCTGAACGGTGGTAGGAACGGGCTTCCCTCCACTGGTCGACCTGAAGGGCAATGATGATACCGATGAAAACAACAGAAAGGTCAATGAAGGCCGTCTTTAAAGTGGAGTTGAATCGTAATCGCATGATGCCTGTTGAATTATGAAGAAGCGTCTTTTGGAGACCGGACCTCAGGGCGTAATTTTCAGCGTGAAGGCCCGGCCTTGGACGGCGTGGTTACCGACGCCGACAATGATCGTGTCCTCTGAGATGACGGCCAGGTTGCTGGCACCACCACCGGATTCATTGGCATAGGTGACCTTGCCCTTGGCCATCTCGAGCAGGTTGACCCATTCGTTCCAAGTCTCGCCCCCGTCGTCGGAAATCATCACCAGATGGCGGTAGATGGGTTGGCTCTGGTCAGTGGCCGACATGATCCAGTAGTCCTTCCCGTCGAAGGAGAAGGGAACACACTGCCCAAGAAACCCTTTTTCCCAGAACTGGTGGGCCTTCTGCCAGGTTTCCCCGTTGTCCTCGCTCTTGAAGAGGGTAGCAATCCCGGAGGCGAGGACGTAGATGTCGTCGCCGGACTTGAAGAAATCCATCAGGTCGCGGGCAGCCGGGAATTCGGCTTTCCGGGTCCAGGTCTTTCCGTAGTCATTCGATTGATACACCTTGCCGGATCCTTCAAAACCGACTCCCGCATAGACGGTCGGGCCGCCCCAGTAACCGAAACAGGTTGTGTTCTGGCGCGGAGCCTCCGCGTCGACCACGATCCAGTTAAAGGAGGCGAAGTGGTCGCTCGACCGGAGGATGCTGATCAAGTTGTTCCTCGACCGCCGCAAGCCGACAAGGATGGAGCCGTCATCAAGCTGCACTAGACCGACCGTTCGCGAAGCAGGTGCCGTGGCCATGATGGACCAGGTATCTCCGTCATCTTCTGATCGGCCGACGGTGCCTGGTTCGGTCGTCGTAATGTAGATATTGCCATCTTCGGCCCGGATGTAGTTTCGGACATCCGCAATGTCCCATTCGTCCCCGCCATCGAAAACCTTTGTCCAGGACATTCCTGCATCGCTCGTCTTGAAAATGTCACCGGTCTCCTCGGTGCCGATGAGGCCAACACCTTCCGCAACCCGGAATGAGGAGCGGACATTGGACTCCCCTTCCGGTTCGAAGATGTTGACGATTTCCGCGGTGGGAAAGCGGTCCTTCGGCTTTTGCCCCGGCAGGGACATGTCGACATCCACGTCGACCTGGCATCCAAATAAGAATAGGGAACAGGGAAGTAACAGGATCTGGTTTCGATTCATCGGAACTGATTGAATTAGAGTACCTTAGATTTTCCTTCAAGCGTGTTTTTGGTCGGCCTGTATGCGGCTATTGACGATGGGGACGACCCTTGACCCCTTCAGATCTACCTTTCACCATGGTACCCAGCCAACCTCATATGATGAAAAAGTCTCTCCTGATCCACCCGGCCTTACTTGCCTCCATTGCTGGATTCGCGGCCCCGCCGCCCAACATTGTCATCATATTCAATGATGATCAGGGGTATCAGGATTTGGGCTGTTACGGCTCGCCCGACATCAAGACCCCACGGGTTGATCAACTGGCGCAGGAGGGCATGCGTTTTACTGACTTCCTGGTGGCCTCGCCGGTCTGCTCGCCTTCGCGAGCGTCCCTGCTGACTGGTTTGTATCCCCACAAAGCGGGTGTGAGGGGAGTCTTTTTTCCCAACCGGGGCTATCATGGATTGGCTCCGAGTCAGGTGACGATTGCGGAAACCCTGCGTGATGTGGGTTACGCAACAGCCGCAGTCGGCAAGTGGCACCTTGGTGATCATGTGGACTTCCTGCCAACCAACCAGGGCTTTGATAGTTATTTTGGCATCCCCTACAGCAACGACATGTATCCGGCCCAGGACATGCGGTATGCCGCTGACTGCATCTATCTGGAAGGGGAGACACCCGAGACGATTCGGCAATCCTTTGAGGAGGAATTGAGGAGAGGCAATCCCGTGGCCATGCGAGACAAGGTTCCCTTGATGCGGGATGAGGAGTGCATCGAGTTCCCGGCAGACCAACGGACCATTACCCGCCGCTACGCCGACGCAGGTATTCGCTTCATTCGGGATAGCGTGGATTCCGGCAAGCCATTCTTCCTCTACCTGGCCAATACCATGCCCCATGTCCCGCTTTTTTCGTCCGAGCCATTCACCGGCAATAGCGAGCGAGGACCCTATGGGGATGTCATCGAGGAAATTGATTTTTATACGGGAAGAATCCTCGATTGTCTGGAGGCGCTGGGTATCGAGGAAAACACGATTGTCATCTTCACGTCGGACAATGGCCCCTGGCTGACCAAGGGCGAGGAGGGTGGCTCCGCTGATCCGCTTTTTGAAGGCAAGTTCTCAGGCTTTGAAGGCGGTCATCGGGTCCCTTGTATCATTCGTTGGCCGGGCAAGATCCCGGCTGGAAGTGTTTGTGCCGAAATAACCTCTACAATCGATTTTCACCCGACCCTGGCGGGTCTGGCAGGTGCGGAGCTCCCCGCAATTGAGCTGGATGGCAAGGATGTGCTCGACCTGTGGCTGGCCAAAGAAGGAGCAGAATCCCCGCACGAGTACTTTTTCTATGTGCACCGGGGGCAAGCGGTCCGTTCGGGCGACTGGAAGTACCACTTGAAGGAAGTGTTTCCCGTCAAGGCAACCGCCCGCGAGTACACAGGTCCATCATTGTACAACCTTCGCGACGACATCGGGGAGGCGAACAATGTGATAACTGAGTATCCAGAGGTCGCGGAGCGCCTTTCAGCTCAACTGGACGCCTTCCTCAGTGACTGGGCCAAGGAGGAATAATGGCAGGTCGGGGATCCGTCGCTTCGATCAATCCTCATTAAGGCGGTTGTAGGAGACAGTGGCGCGGATGTCCGTCTGGACGTGGCGCTCGACGATCGGCTTGCGGGAGCCGCCATCCTCTTCGCCCCAGACAACCTTAACTTCGGAACCGTCGGGAACCTCCTCATCCAGCATGGCCAGGGAGAACCAGGACCGGACATTGGCGGTGTAAACGGTGTAGGTTGAGAGACCCACCATGCGGTCGCCGACAAGCACCTTGTCGAACGGCAGGATGGAGTAATAGGCGTTCGGTACTTCCATGTACTTGTAACGCTCACCTTCGCCCAGCTGACTGGCGAAGACCTTCATCACATCCTCGTCGTTCCCCTTCAGCCAGAGTTTCCGGCGGTGGGGCTGGTCGACCATCTTTTCCAGTGCCTCGCGGCCAATGAAATCGTGATCGAACTTGATGTGCTTGCCGTAGCCGAGATCCCACGGGGTCTGGTAGTAGTCCTCAATGTTGTCGGCATAGAAACTGCCCCCAAGGGAGGCATTGGCCTCGAAACCGTTGGCCGGGAGCCATTCGCGGTAGGCCTTCATCTTGTCCCCGGCATAGATGGCCGGCATCGGAGAGGGGATCCAGCCGCTTTCGGGGGAGACAGTCGAATAGGCACGGCTGCCTCCCATGACCAATCCAAATTCCGGCCCCTTCTTGAGGATTGCCTCAAGCACGACATCTCGGTCCTCGACGGGGCCATGGAGCTCAAGTCCACCCATTCTGGACATGTTGTGGTTGAGGGCACGCACTTTCTTGCCGGCGATCGTGAGGTCACCGAGATTGAAGAACTTGATTTCCGGGAATTCCCCTTCGTGGACGCTCTTGATGAGGTCGAGGGCGTTCGGTCCCTGAATCTGGTACCGGTAGATGAGGCGGGAACCGTCATTGCTGACCGTGCGCTGGTCGCGCGTCACCTTGACATCGTAATTTCCGGTCTCGGCATGGAAATTGACCCAGTTGGGGACGGAGGGACGTCCAACCACGCTGACCTTGTCATCCGTGTGGCCAAAGAGAATGGCATCGCCGATGACATAGCCATCGTAATTACAGGCGACAATCTGCTTGGCCTTGTTGGCGGCAAAGTTCTTCAAGGTATTGACCCCGACGTCGGAAAGCAGGCGGCGTACGTCCGGCCCCTCAAAGTAGATGTCGGTCATGTGAAAGGACTGGTCAAAGAGGACGACGCTGTTCTGCCACGCCTGTTGTTCCTCGCGCCAGTTGGTGTATTCGCCCGGGAAAGGGAACTGGTAGCCGCCTACCTGTGCATGGCGGAGCATCTCGACGGGGCTGGGGTATTGCTGAAGCTTGGCTTCAAGACTGGTGGGTTGTTCTGTACTCATAATGGATAGTGGTTGATGTTGTGAGAGATTGAATATTGTAGTTGAAATTGATTACACGGCCATGGGATTGAACTGGACGCCGCTCCGTGCCCGGGCCTCCTTGGCGCGGTCACGAATCTGGCGCAGGAATTCGTCGATAAGGGAGGGCGGCATCCCGAAGTTCATGACATGTACGCCAGCAGCGCCAACCTCGATGACTCCCTCAGCGATGCCGAAGGCCCAATCAAGGGCAGCCCGCTGGAAGTCTTCCTGTTCCATGATGGCGTGCAGGGACGGATCCACGTAGACCCCGGGCAAGCGGCAGAGTACCTTGAAGAGCTTCTGGCTTCCAACCAGGGGCAGTGAAGGAATGGTCAGCTTGGGGGCGTCCTCCCGTCCGGACCGGACCTGCTTGTACCATTCGGCAAAGGTCGGGACGTGGGTAATGGCCTGGGTCTGGCAGAAACGGGCCCCCGCGTGACGCTTGAAGGCCAGCCGGTCGACGCTGACATTCATCGGCGTGGAAAATGGATTGGCCGCGCAGCCGAAGAAGGGGACAATCCCAAGGCGGCTCTTCCAGTCTTCCAGTTCTTGGTTGGCGAAGTGGATCATCTGTGAGCTGTCCATGGGAAACCAAGTCTGCTGGGCCACCTTGCGCTCCTTGTCCGGGAGCCAGTCGCCGGTCAGCAGGAGGAAATTCCTGTAGCCCATGTCCATCGCCTTTTCGACCTCGCGGAGGAAGTCCTCCCGGTCGTGGTCGCGTCCGCAAAACTGGATAATCGATTCCACCCCATGGGCCATCACGACCTTGCCGGTCTCCGTAGAATGGAGCGACGGTACTCCTCCGGCATTGGTTGTGGTATTGACTGCATCGACCTGGTCATGGGTCCGGGCCATGATCTTCTCAACCCGCCAAAGACCGTCCTTGTTCAAGGGTGAGGCGATTTCCAAGGTGACAACAAACTCCCCCCGGCCCATTTTTTGGGCAAGTTGGGAACTGGCGGCAATATGGGTCGTGTCAATGAATTCGTGGGGGAGGCGGGTTTCCCGATCCTTGCCGTTGACGAAATTCACATAGCTGGCCGTATTGAGCAGCTCCTCCTTGGGCGGGAGGTGGATTTTCTGCGGCTTCTTCTGGTCTTTCTTTATCTCAATGTTCGTCCAGACGCAGTCCAGTTCCGGCAGGACTTCGCATTTGCCGTCGAGGGTCCCGCCACAGGGTCCGTTTCGCAGTCCCTTGGGACAATTCATCGGACAGATCAACTTGGTATGAGTAAGGATGCACTGGCCGCATGTCTGGCAGCCAAACATCTTTTCCTTCATCCATTTTTCTGCCTGGAAGATGACGCTCATAGGGACCTGATTGGGCAGGGAAGTGTTTCCTGCCGGTCGGGAATGGTCATTATAGCAGATTTAGCGGCTTTATCTTGGATTATCCGGATTTGTTTGATTGTATTATCCGGCAATGGATAATTTGAATCAAGCATTCAGGCGCCGCAAGGCCCCTGCCCGGATTGAAGTTCCGGAAGGGCAGGTCCGTGTCCTCGAAAGCCATCATGATGTCGATTTCCAGATGCCTGTCAGTACTTGGTCATTCCACAAGATATGCTGGGTGGCGGTTGGTAAGGGAGAGCTGGAGTCGGAAGAGGGCAGGTACTCCCTGCGGGCGGATGATATTCTTCTCCTGCCGGCAGATTGGCCCCACCGGTTTGTGGATGATCCAAGGGAGCCACTGACGCTGGTGATTCTTTGCATTTCCGGGAAATTCATGGAAGCCACCGATGGTGGTGGGAAGCCATCGCTGTGGGAATCGATTCGCGAATCCACAGCTCCCGGAAAGCCTTTAAGGGCCCGGACCGCTTTTCACCGCAGCAATTTAATCGAGATGTTCCGACTGGCCCTGCAGGAGCAGGGGAGGCAGCGCAGGGGTTGGGAGACCATCCTTGAGACAATCGCCAGTCGGGTTCTGGTCAGCTTCGCCCGTGGGCACCTGGAGGAAGGAGAAGTCGATGGAAATTCGAGCCTGCGCTCTGTGGAAGGGGCCATCGAGTACATTGATACCCATGTCCACGAGCGGCTGACAATCGAGGAAATGGCCAGCCGCAGCAATTTATCTCCCCGACGCTTCACGACCCTCTTCAAACAGCTGACAGGAGAGACCTTCAGTAACTATTTGAACCAGAAGCGGATTGAGTACGCCTGCCAACGGCTCGATGAGACCGGCCACATTCTTTATGCCTGTCACGGATCCGGCTTTAACGACGTGGCCTATTTTTATCGCGTATTCAAGAAATTCACCGGGATGACGCCGGGTGAGTACCTTAAAAAAGCTTAGTCACAATTTGTTCGGAGTTTATGAAATGACAAGGGTGGGCGCTGTGAAACGCCCACCCTTTACTCATTCTGCTGCAAGGTGTACCAGCAGGTATTACATCGGTGGAGCCACTTCGAGGACCAACGCTGTCGTTGCCTGTCTGCTGCCAAGGCTCAAGGGGCCGCTGGCCGCCATGTAATCGACACCGGGTACCGGTTGGAAGACTCCGCCACCTTCCATGTAGAGGGCGACGACGACATGATAGTCGCCGGTTAAACCCGCATCCGGGAAGGCTAGGACGAGGTTCTTGGAGTCGCTGAGGATATTGTCGATATCCCCGATGCCATCCCCGTCCCCATCAGCATTGCTGATCTCCGCCAGGACTGCGGCAGGCGGTCCCATCACCGGCAGGCTGTGAGCCAGCGTGACCAGCAACTTGCTCTTGTTGCCAGTGAATCCTTCCGGCAGGGAGATATCCACCACGAGGCTGCCTTCAGGATGGACTTGCTCCATGATGAAGGCCTTGCCGAAGGTCATGGTGGTACCGACCCAGTCATCATCACCATCATCATCCATGTCCTGCATGGCAAAATCACCCGGCAGGCGGATGTTCCTGAAGATGAGGTTCGGTTTCCATGGGGGCGGTTCCCCATGACCGGGATTCTGGTGCCAGAAACCGCGGTGGGCCGTATGGTCGGCACTGCAGACATCCATCAGGCCATCCTGGTCCATGTCGGCCAGCCACATGTCGCTGGGTGAGGTCAAGTCATCAATGATAATTTCCTGGGCCCATGGATCCATGAGGACGCCGCCCGGATTCCAGTAGCGGGTGACTGTAGAATTGAAGATCTGGTTGGCGATGAGGTCCTTGAAGCCGTCACCATCGAAGTCATGGAACCACATGTCGGCTGCTGCCCAGTTGTCGTCATCTATGACGACCATGGGCCAGGGGTCGCCCCAGTGGCCCGGACCCGGATTGATGGCCAACCAGATCTCCCCGCGGTAGCGCGGTGGGTTGGTGTCCGGAATATCAAACATGGCATTGTAGATGATTTCCGGGTAGCCGTCGTTATTGAGGTCGGCGCTCTTGTAGGCAAGCGTTCCCCGGATATGGGGATCGGTCGCCGGGTCCATCGGCAAGAGGTGTTCCACCCACGGGATCAGGGGAATCCCGGTATTCTCCAGCCAGCTTCCGACCGCCGAGGTTTGAAAGGCCCCGCTCAAGGCGAGGTCCTCGTCCCCGTCATTGTCGATGTCGGCGGCGACCACGATCATCGCATTGTAATTGGTCACGGTTGGGTCCGGATTGTGCCGGACCACCGAGCGGACCCAGAGGTCACCTTCCTGCTTGTAGGAAAGAACAATACCCGAACCTTCTTCAAGCGGAGCCAGTTCGGGGATATTGCATCCGACAATGATCATCGGCGCACCGCTATGCTCGATAACCTTGACCCCCCATGGACTGTAGAAGAGGGGATCGCCTTCCGACCAGGAGTCGAGAATTTCCGTGGATTTCACGGTCATGTCTGGATTCATGTAGTAGACACCCAGCTTGAGGACCTCCAGCGGCAACTCGGGCTCTTCAAAGTGCGGTTCACCAACCATGATGATGTCCTTCACGCCGTCCCCATCGAGGTCGTAGACATCAAGGTAGATCGCTCCCGGGACAAATCCATCCTCACCCAGCATGTGTTCTTCCCAGAGAAGTGGCCCAGTCAGACGGTGTGGGTGGTAGGGATTGATGTCGCTTGGATTACCCTGCGGGATGAATAGGTCAAGGGCACCGAAGTCAGCTGCCTGGTCAGGATCGAAGATCAATGTCCCTGCTGAAAAGCCCCGGGCGTCGGTTGGCTCGACAACGAAGTTTGCGGCCACGCCGGTGACAACAACGAGACCGAGCCGCTCACCTATCAGTTCCTCACCGGAGAAGGTGAAGAGGTTGCCCTCGATGGGAATGTGGATGTCAATGGGGAATTCGGCCGGGACGGGAACGGTTTGTGTAACCACTGCCGTCGGGGTTGGCAGGGTCAGGTAGCCTTGGGGCCAGTCTTCCTCGGCGGTCTTGTAGAGCATCAGCTTCAGATCCGGTCCGGTCACTTCCTCAGCGTGGACCGTGACACAGATGGTCCCGCTTTCACAACTTGGCCCGATGATGGGCAGACCGAGATCCACCCGGCCGAAGTCGAGGCCCGTCTCCATCGAGTAGACGGCGGTATGGGTTGAGAAACCACGCGGATCGTCCGGATCCGCTACCATGTCCGCCGAGGAGAGGATGGCCAGGCCAAGATGGGCCCCTTGGATGGGTTTGCCGCTCAAGGGCATAATGTTGCCATCCGGCGGAATACGCAGGCGTGCCGGGAAGGATTCGGGGACGGGCTGCGGTACGGTGATCATCCAATCCGGCATAGGCAGCCCGGTAAAGTCATCCGGCCACATGCCAGCCGACAAGTCATAGAGCATCAGCTTGAGATCATCCTCGACGGGAACAGTCGAATCCAGCACCACCGAGAGGGCCCCGGGTGGGTTGTAGTGGGATTCCTCATACATGTCCGGGGCGGTTTTCTCGAGCGCCTCCATGATGGCGATTTTTGCCAGGAACTCCAACCCGTCCCGGAAAAGTTCCTTTCCCGGTTCAAGATCGGCAATTCCGGTCGAAGTGTAATAGACCGTCATTCCCGAAGCGCGAACTTGGGTGACGACACCTTCTTGCGGCAGGACAGGTCGCCCCACAGCGGGATTGGCGACATCATACATCGTATGGATGGCCGCGGTCGGGAAGGCCGATGGTACCACCACGACATGGGTGTACCCCTCGTATTCAAATTCCGCCAGCGCATCACCAATTTCCGGTGTTGAGTAATTCATCCGTCCGGTCTTGGAGGCCCAGGGCAGGGACATGGCGATTTCCTCGTGAAAAGCGTCTTCCGTCTGGATTAGCTCCGAATAGATTTCCCCTTCCTGCCATCCGAACTCAGGGTAGGGAGGGACATAGGGAGTCCCGTGGGAAGCCAGCACCACCCCAATGTTGTGGTCCTGAACCCCCTCCGGAATGAATTCAGACAGGTACCAAGTCATTGAGACAATGGCATCGCGGAGGCTTTTGCGCATGTAGGGGACTTCAAAGAAGGGTTCCGCGACCATCACATCCATCCCATGGGTGAGGTGCTCCACCTCTTCCATCTGGCCGGTGATTTCATCGGTATGCGTTGATTTGGCGACCAGCATGGGGACAACCACCAGTTCATCGTAATCCCCCTGGGCGATTTCGTAGACAACATCCGGGATTCGCGGCACCTCATCCAGTAGAGCGAGAAAGACATCCACCTTGGCGCCGTGCACCTTGATATCGAGACTGTCGACATGGGCCTGTATGCTGTCGTTGTGAGGGCTGTAGTTTCCGGTCTCCGCGTAATGCATGTAAATGAGCCCGTGAAAGGCCTCCCAAGAGAAGAAACCGGGAACATCCCCGTGGGGAACAATTCCCACTTCATGGATGATGCCGTTGCCATTGATGTCGCCAAAGATGTAAGCCAGAGCAGTGGCAATTTCCTCGTAAGCCGCTGCCCACTCCGTGTACTGGAACATGGGCGGCACGCCCAGTTCAACCCCGTGCGGGCCAAATTCGGATCCGTCCGGAAAAACAATGGGAATATCACCGTCCTCGGCGGTGGCGGGCTCCCCGTGGCCAACATACATCAGGGCCACCTTGGGAATGCGGTTATTGTCTTTGGGTTTGTTGACGGCGGCGCGTGCCTTATCAGAGGCCTGCGGAGGAAGCTGGACTTCCGGAGCGTATCTGTCGGCAAGTGTCCGGGACAGCTTTGACTTGAAAGCCTTGGCTTCCAGCGTGGACAATCCGAGCGGGGTAAGCAGCAATGCGGTGGCTATGCACCATGCGAGCGTGCGG
The DNA here is from genome assembly GCA_040830765.1 of Puniceicoccaceae bacterium. GTDB lineage: Bacteria > Verrucomicrobiota > Verrucomicrobiia > Opitutales > Oceanipulchritudinaceae > Oceanipulchritudo. Next base: position 54,535 of record JBFOMH010000011.1, read on the forward strand.
ATTTTCATATTAAATCCTCCATAGAGCTTGTTGTTGTTCAAGGGACCCGGGGGGGTCCCTTCGGCGAGATGTTTTGGGGTGTAGTCGCTTGAAAGAAACGACTGAGTCTTGATATAGGGTATTTACCTTAAGGTCAAGGTTGAATCTATTCCTTGGATCCAATGAAAAGGGCCTGCCTCCGCCAGTTATGGCGAAAGCAGGCCCTTGAAATGTAGTGAAGCGTTCCTTGAGGCTTATCTTATGCCGCTTCCTTGCCTCCGATAAACTTGTAGACGACGGCGCCGAGGATGCCGCCGATGATCGGTGCCACCCAGAAGAGCCAGAGCTGGCCGAGGGCCCAGTCACCGGCAAAGACGGCAACGGCTGTACTGCGGGCAGGATTAACGGATGTATTGGTCACGGGAATACTGATGAGGTGGATCAGGGTCAGTCCGAGACCAATGGCGATGGGTGCCATGCCAGCAGGTGCCCGCTTGTCCGTTGCCCCAAGAATAATGATGAGGAACATCATCGTCATGACGATTTCACAGACCAGCGCGGCCACCATACCATATCCGCCGGGCGAGTGTTCGCCGTATCCGTTGGAGGCAAATCCGCCGGCGAGATCAAAGCCTGCCTTGCCGCTTGCAATGATGTACAGGACGGCCCCGGCCAGGACGCCGCCAACAACTTGGGCGACGATATAGGGCAGGAGCTCCTTGCCCTCAAAGCGGCCGGCGCTCCAAAGACCGATGGAGACGGCGGGATTAAGATGGCAACCGGAAATGTGGCCGATGGCATAGGCCATGGTCAGGACCGTCAGCCCGAAGGCCAGGGAGACACCAAGAAGCCCAATTCCAACTCCGGGGAAGGCCGCGGCAAGGACGGCACTACCGCATCCGCCCAATACCAGCCAGAAAGTTCCCACAAGCTCAGCTCCATATTTTTTCATATTATCATTCATCACATACCTTGATTAGGGGTTGTTCCATACAGGGGAGAGTAGCGCTAATGTACTGGGATACAACTGCTTGGCAATGCCAATTGTTGTGCGGCAGCCTGGTCCTGAAGTCCCAGCTGCGGATCATAGCAAGTATTGAAATCTTGTTACTCGTGCAGATGAGCACGGTAAAAGGTGTGTCCCGACCAGGATGCCCGCATGGCTTTTCCGGAAACGACCTCATCAAAGGCAACTCTTTCCGGGGTCGGTTCAGCTTCGGGGCGGAAGATACCTTTTTCTACCTGGAACAGTCGTGCTTCCTGTCCGGCCGAGGTCTCTCCGCCACCTGCGGTCACACTCCACAGTTCCCCTCTGCGAATAAATACGGAAAACCCGGGAAACCATGGACTGTGGGAGTGGTATGTCCCCACATAAGCCTGCCAGTCCTTGGGTGGGGTGAATTCAGTCGGTCCGGTGTAATGCTGGTTGGCAAGCCAGCGCGGGCCATGGGTCACATAGATCACCTGGCCTTGGTCGTCCCGTTCAAACTTCAAGTAATAGCGGTCCAGGTCTGGATGGAGCGTGTAGAAGGTGTCACTCCATACGTGTTCCAGTTGGGCAAGCGAATCCTCCAAGCGAATCCACAGTTCATCTCCCCTTGCTTCAACCTGAATCGTTTCCCCGTCTGGCGACGTGAATGAATCCGCGTAATCGGCTGCATTATCCACCTTGGAAGGGTTCCGGTTTTCCGGGATTTCAGGTAGTGGTAAGTCACGACTGAGTGCGTTCATGACTTCAATTGCGTAACGCGCAATCCGGTAGGGCTGGCCCGGACCATTGCAAAGCACGACGACCCCGAAACCGGTCTCCATGTCGGCCATGGCATAGGCAGTGAATCCGACCATTCCTCCGAAGTGGTGGAGGATGAACCGGCCTTCACGCCTATCCACGCCTATGCCGCAGGCATATCCCCCGCCATTCTCGTTTGGTATCCCCGGATCGATGAAGTCTTTGAATGCATTTTCAGACAGTATCCGGGTCTCACCGACATGCCCCCGGTTGAGCAAGAGGCGGACGAAGATGGCCATGTCCTCTGCCGTTGAACTGATGCATCCATCACCCATTGCATAGGGAAAGTGGGGAGCCTCAGCCAGTTCCCGCGTCCTGTGGGCCGGGCGTTCGGCGTCAGCCTGGATGTAGCCGATGGCCTGACGGCTCCGCGTGGCATAGCTAATCCCGGGCTCAGAATTTGTCATGCCCAGTGGTCCGATGATACGTTCATCAATGACGTCCGCCCATGGCTTGCCGGCAACGGATTCGACGAGCACGCTAAGGAGCTGGTAACCGACATTGGAGTAATGTAGTCGAGTACCCGGTGCCCAGGCCGCCTCTTGCTCACGAATGGCAACAGCCATGTATGGTGAACTCGGCAGATCGTCCCGGTTCGCGGGAATGCCGCTGGTGTTGGTCAGCAAATGGCGGGGCGTGATCTCCGGGTATTCGGTTTTGATGGAGAACCAGGGCAGTTCCTCCGTGATAGGGGCATCCAGATCCAGCTTGCCTTCCTCCGCGAGGGCGAGCAGCGCCACCGCCGTGAATGACTTGGTGATGGAGCCGATCTGAAGGAGTGTCGTTTCCGCAAGGCGCTTACCGAGTTTGCGATCGGCAAAACCGAATGTATCCGAATAGAGAGTCTTTTCGGATGACGTTAGCGCAATGGAAATACCCGGCGTTCCTGACCAGTCCTGCGTCTGCTTCGCATAGGCCTCAACCAAATGGAAGGCCTGCGTCAATTTATCCGGTTCAACCCCTGCCAGGCCACTACCTTGGGAGAGTGGGAATAGAAATAACAGGATTAGGCCCAGCCTGGGTTTCATGCCATGGGATTATTCATTCCAAATTCGCTCTTGGCAATAGCGTGTGCAGAATGAGCCACTCACCCGGAGTCTTGTCATGAAGTCTCGGTCGTCTCAGCGGTCGCTCCTGTAGCCCGACCAATCGATACCTGCCAGTCCGGCAAGGTCCTTGTCCCAACTGGCAAGGTCCTCCTTGTTAAACTGATTGAGGTGGTCGTGACCACAGGCACGGGCCATGACCTGCATCAGTTCAACACTGGCCTCGAAGAAGTTGGCCAGGCGTCTGGCTGCGACGTCGACCTTGAGCCGCTTGCGGAGCTCGGGCTTCTGGGTGGCGATGCCGGCCGGGCAGAGGTTGGTGTTGCAGATACGCGCGCCGACACAGCCGATGGCCTGCATGGCGGAGTTGGAGACGGCGACCCCGTCAGCCCCAAGGGCCAGTGCCTTGGCAAAATCCGTGTGGGTGCGCAATCCACCCGTGATGATAAGGGTGACCCTTCCGCTGGCGCCTGTCTTGTCCAGATAATGCCGGGCCCGTGCGAGGGCGGGAATAGTAGGAACAGAAATGTGGTTGCGGAAGAGCAGGGGAGCCGCCCCGGTGCCGCCGCCCCGTCCATCAAGGATGATATAGTCGGCTCCGGCAGCTACCGCGAACTCGATGTCCCGCTCAATGTGCTGGGCACTCAATTTGAAGCCTACCGGGATCCCGCCGGAGACCTCCCGCACGCGGTCGGCAAAGTGGGAGAAGTCCTCCACCGTGCTCAAGTCGGAAAAGGTTGGCGGGGAGACCGCCGGCTGGCCCTCCGGGATGCCCCGGACCTCGGAGATGCGGCCGGTATTCTTGTTGCCGGGCAAGTGTCCCCCGGTTCCGGTCTTGGCCCCTTGGCCGCACTTAAAATGAAAGGCCTGGACCCGCTCAAGAAGGGATTCCTCGTAGCCAAACTTGGCCGAGGCCAGCTCGTAGAAGTAACGGCTGTTGGCTGCCTGTTCATCGGGCAACATGCCGCCTTCGCCAGAGCAAATGCCCGTCCCTGCCAGTTCGGCCCCCTTGGCCATGGACACCTTGGCCTCCTCGGAGAGAGCGCCAAAACTCATGTCGCTGACGAACAGGGGAATCTGCAAATGTAGTGGTTTTTTCGCTTCAGGTCCGATGACGAGATCGGTTCCGACCTCGACATCCTCCATCAGCGGCTTTGTCGACAACTGGGCTACCATGAACTGGATTCCATTCCAGTCCGGCAGTTCGGAGCGGGGGACGCCCATGGCACCCATTTCCCCGTGATGGCCCAGTTTCTTGAGTCCATCCTTTGCTAGCTGGTGAATGAAGGCGACTGTCGGTTCTTCCGGAGTGGGTTCCGGTTCCGGCATGGCATCATCACCAGATGACGATTCGAGGGCGATTGCCTCCCCGATCTTGTCGTCGGGGATCCGCGCATGGGTACCATCACAAAAGGGAGCGTTGGCTGACTGCTTGCACTGGCAAAGATGGGCTTCCCCGTCTTCTTCCGCAACGAAGGGCTTCGGGCTGAATCCGGTTCCTTTGTGTGAGCCGTCGCAGAAGGGCTGGTTGGCCGACTTGCCGCAAGTGCAGAAATAGTATTCTTCACCGGCTTTGAGTTCGATTCCCACCGGCTTGTTGTTGGCAACGATTGGCTTATTCATGATGGTACCCTGCGTGGATGGTTAGTGGGCTCAGTCTGCCTGCTTGATGGCCAGCTTGCAGAAGGCATCCCGCTCTGCCCAGAGCAGGAAGGCGGAGAGCACGGTAACAAGGACCACTACCGGGTCAAATAACCCGCCTCCGACGAGGAAGACGTGGAAGGCGAGGATGTTGACGACGATCGGCCCGAGAACGAGAAGCCCGAGCCCCCGGGTCTTCGGCACGGCCACGAGGACGCCACCGATGATTTCCAGGACCTTGATGAAGGTCAGGAAACCGGTGGTGTAGGCAGCCCCCATGAAGGCGGCGGCCGGTGAGCCTTCCGGCAATGGCGGGATCGGAATGAATTGGAGGAAGAAGTTCAGTCCGAAGACGACGAATACAAGGCCCAGGAGGCCGCCGGCGATGAGAGAGAGTTTTTCTTTCATGGTTCTTTGCTTTTTTGATTATGGTTGTTGTTTAAGAGAGACGAAAGACGAGGAACTTGCTTTCGGCGGATGCGGTGATGTCAAATCCATCAGGAGCACCCTCGATGGCCAGTCCGTCGGCGGTTTTGAGTGTTTCCCCAAGAACATTGACTTCACCGGAGATGACTTGCACCCAGGCATGCGGCATTGTTTCTGAAGGGGAAACGGTAATGGCTGTGCCAAAACCATCCGAATTGACTTCACCATAGTGGATTTCCGCGTCCTGGCGGATCTGCGTCGAGCCGTCGCGTCCATCCCCTGAATAGAGCAGGGTCAGGGCATTGGGCTGGGCCAGCTCGGCCAGGGGCTTCTCCATGTAGCGGGGTTGTCCACCCTTTTCATTCGGCAGCAGCCAGATCTGGTAGAGTTCGAGCTGCTCGGTATCGGAAGGATTGAACTCGCTGTGGAGGATTCCCTTGCCGGCACTCATGTACTGCAGGTTGCCGGGCGTGAGCACGGCCCCGTTACCCAGACTGTCGCGGTGTTCCAGCTGTCCCTCGATGACATAGGTGAAGATTTCCATGTCCGAATGGGGATGGGTTGGAAATCCACCCTCCGGTTGGACAGTGTCATTGTTCATGACCCGGAGGGAGCGGAAGCCCATGTGGTCCGGATCAACATATTCGGCAAAGGAGAAGGTGAAGCGGGCCTGCAGCCAACCATGGTCGGCGCGGCCCCGCTCCTCTGCCGGGCGCTTGTAGGTTCGTGGTGTGGTTTCTGTTTTCATGCACCTACCATAACCCGGTTCTGGTAATTCGTCTAATACCTTGTTTTTTGGGTGCTATGCGTTTTAGTTATACCTAATGGAACTTAGGCATTTACGGTACTTTGTCATGGCGGCTGAGGAAGGGAACATCAGCCGAGCCTCCGATCGCCTGAACGTATCCCAGCCAGCGGTCTCGCGTCAAATCAAGGACCTCGAGGAGGAATTGGGGGTCCAGCTGTTCAACCGCGAGCCGAACGGGATGAGCCTGACTGAGGCCGGTAGGTCGGCGCTGGCCCATGCGCGGGAGGTCTTGCGGCAGTCCAATTCGATGGTCGAGGCAATGGAAGCACTGGCCTCCCGGGGGAGGTCCCAATCCATCAAGGTGGGCTTTTTACCGACCGCACTTCCCGGCCTCCTGACCAACGCCTTGCGGACCTTCAACAACCACCACCAGGCCTATTGTGTGCAAATCCACGAAATGTCCCCGACCCAGCAGGAGGAAGCGCTCCGCAAGGGCGACATCGACCTCGGACTCATCGGCGAGGCCTGCCCGGAGATCAAGCGCGACTTCCATGTCGATACCATCCGCCGAACTGAAGTGGCGGTGATTGTCCCGGATAATCATCCCCTCGCAGGCCGCAAGTCCGTCGACTTGGTGGAGTTCGCCGGGGATACCTTTGTCACCTTGCACGAAGAACGCTTTCCCGGACGCAAGGAGCTAATGGCCGATATGTTCTCCAAGGCTGGTATTCAACCGGATGTCGCAATGCGGGCCGGTGGGTTGTCTGAGCTGCTGGGCCTGGTCGGAGCCGGTTCCGGGGTTGCCCTGGCCCCGGCCGACCTCGTCAACCTGCCTCACCCGGGTGTCGTCTTCCTGAAGCTGAAAAGGCCCCAGCGAGCAATGTTCTTCACCGCTGCCTGGCGCAAGACAGGCGATCTCACTGGTGTCGAAGCGCTAGTCCATCAAATTCGTGTCGAGGGAGGCCTTGAGGATTGAATGACGATTTTGTAAATAATCCCGGATTAAGCTTGTTCGCATACTGTGCCTGTGGATAATTCTTCCTTGTGGAAGGGCAGCACGAGGCAGCCCGACGACTCTTCTCTCTTAACCACAAGGAAACATGAAAGTATCCATTTCCCTCCTTTCATTGGGCATCGCCTCGATGATAATCCCCAGCCTGTTGATCGCGGCTGAGAAGGATTCCGATCTCTTCGATACGATTTACGCGAGAAAGCAGCTTTGGGCCAAGTTTTACAATGCCGATGATGCCGCCTCACTGACTGCAATGTACACGGAGGATGCAACGGTCATCGCCCCGAATTTCCCACCCGACAAGGGACATGCCGCGATCCAGGCAGGGCTGGAAGCTGAATTGGCTCTCGGCGATGGTACCATCCAATTGAAGACACTCGAAGTTCACCGGATTAACAAGAAGACCGCGTGGGAGCTAGGGTCCTATGACCTGAAGATTGTCCTCGAGGAAGGGGAACCCATTGTCGACGTCGGCCACTATGTCATCATCTGGAAGCTCATCGATGATGAGTGGCTGCTCCATATGGATACCTGGAATACCAGTCTGCCATTGGAATAGTTTCTTCCGTTTTTCCAGTACTGGAGATTCTTGGCCAGCGTCACGCTTGGCCAACCTGAGGGTGTGCATTGGCGACATTGACATGCTGCTGCAAATATGCATCAAATTGCACTATAAGCCCAAGAAGTCATGTCTGTTCATTTTACTCCCAGCCAGTACTCTTCGATGAGAGAGTGTACCCGGATTTCATCGCGTGTCGGGAAGTGCTTTTTTTCCCTGTATTTCCTGCTGGTGCATGCGATGGTTGCGCAAGGATTGCCGGTAACGGTCATGGATCCCGGCAACGATCCCCTGGCGTTAACCGTTGAAGCGGCAGATACAATCCTCGAGCTCAAGGAAGAAATCCTCACCGCCCGTGGGTATCCGGTGGAGGAGCAGGTGCTTGTCTACGACGGGAGCCGGCTGGCTGACAGCAGTACCATTGAGGAGAATGCAATAGTGTCCGATGGCGTCCTGTACCTGACCCTTGAGACAGGGGAGGGTATGGGGATCTCCAACGTCACCCTCGGCCCGGAGACATTGGAAATTGACACAAACCGGATGACCATGGGGATCAGCCATGTTCTTGAACATTCCCCGGAGCTTACGGATCCTGCCGTGTGGAACAGCGAGGCTGAAATTGTTGCCACATCAGCGGCGGACACCCTGACCATTCCAGCGCCGGAGGAAGCCTCTGCCTTTTACCGTGTCCGTGAACGGAATCCCCGCCCGCCGGTGACCCAGTACGAGGGTTACGAATTGATTTGGCATGACGAGTTTGAAGGACCTGATATCAATCCGGAGAACTGGGAACATCATCTTGGCGACGGGAGTCTGTATGGACTTCCTCCGGGTTGGGGAAATGCCGAGATGCAGATCTATACCGCTGAGCCGGCAAACTCGTCCATTGTTGGTGACGGTGAAGGGAATTCGGTCTTGCTCATCCAGGGGCAGCAGGATCCCATCGACGGCGGTATAACCTCGGCGAAGTTGGTCACCCAGGACCTGCAGAGTTTCCGCTACGGGCGCATTGAGGCGCGGATCCGGTTGCCGTTTAGCAAGGGAGCCTGGCCTGCCTTCTGGATGTTGGGGATCAATCAGCCAATCGTCCCCTGGCCGGGCTGTGGCGAGATTGACATCATGGAGATGCTTGGTGGCGAAGAGGACACGATACACGGAACGGTTTTTTATATTGATGCCGACCGGCAGCCAGGTGGATCCACGGATTTCGTGACGAATCCGTCCGGCCTATACAGCGATGCCTATCACATCTATCGTATCGACTGGACACCTACTGAAATCACTTGGTCAGTTGATGGCGTACCGTACCATACAACGCTTCTGGAAGATGACATGAAGGAGTTCCAGAGGGGCTTCTATCTTATCCTGAATCTGGCAGTGGGGGGATTCTGGCCAGGCAATCCCGATAGAACTTCCGTGTTCCCGATGCGCATGTTTGTGGACTGGGTTCGCGCCTATCGGGATGTGGATCTGGTGGATCCGGGCGAGCCGGCGTTGGATGTTGAAGAGGAAACGATCGACGTGATTATTTTCGACGGCTCTGCGGCGATCAAGGAAGGCTTTGAACCGTTCCAGAATCTGGCCACCAAGACCTGGGGCCCGGGTGCACCAGAGGGGATGCTTTCCTTCGAAGCAGTTGACGGAACTTACAGCGTGCTGGACCAATGGAAATCAAACGGCTATGGCGGCATGTGGTGGGTGTTCACGGATCCCCTTGATGCGAACAAGGTTGTCCCTCAGGACCTCAGCGCCTATGAGGGAGGCAATCTGGTGATGGCCCTCAAGGTGCCTGAAACTGTTGCCTTCTATTTCGAGGTGAAGCTCGAGTCTTCAGGCCCGTTCGGCAAGGTTAACCTTCTCGATTACACCCCGGTGCCACTCAGCGGGGGCTTTGCCGAATACACCATCCCTCTGGCCGATTTTACTTCCCAGGGATTTGACCTCACCAAGGTGACGATTCCTCTTGGACTCTGGAATCCCCAGAGTGAGCAGGGGGTTTACGTGGATGCAGAGGTCTTGATCGACAACGTCCACTGGACGCTTCCGTAAGTAAGGGAGGATAGCCGGTAAGGGGATTCGAGAAACTTATAAACGACTCATGACGAACAGGTTAGCGGTCTATCCTTAGGTATCATCTATTCGATTCTATCCGGAATTATAAAAAGTTATTCAAAAAACCAGCTGCTCTTATGACCTCTCTGGACAGGGGATCGGGTGTATCTAACATCCGGTGACATGGAAGGACTGGTAGAATTATTCGCTGAAAAAGTTGTTGGCTCCGGGATTGTCGATGTGACGCAGGTGAGGCAGATCCGCAATACATGCGGAGAGCCAGCGGACATTATTGTCTTCGGGGAGGCCCTCCTGAAGCATTTCCCGGACAAGTTTGAAGCGGTCCAGGGCCTACTGGACGAGACAGCGGATGCCTACACCAAGGGTGAGCGTGCCAACGGCGATCCGTTCGAGGCTGAATCCGCAATGCCGGAAGAGCAGGTAACAACTTCTTTTGAGGCAAGTCAGCCTGCTCCAGTAAAGGTATCCAAACCCGTCCCGCAAAAGCCGGTCAAACCGGCGCCACAACCCGAGGCAAGCGCTACTGTTCAACCCGGAAACGATTTCACCAAGCGTCCTCAGGAAACAGTGGTATCCGCTGCGGGCATCGAGGCGGGTATCCCGGACTTTTCCTCCCTTGACCCCAGCAACCGGGAACAGATCGCCTCGGCCCTGATTGGGATGCTTTTGGAGCTCGGTGGGCACGACTTCAGCGACCTGCACATTTCCGGTGGATCCCGTCCCTTTGGCCGACGCTTCGGCAAGCTGGAATATATCGCTGAGAGCCCGATGGACGATGCACTGGCGGAGGCCTTTGGGATGGCCCTGATTTCGGATGAACAGAAGGCTTATTTCGAATCCTGCCAGGACTATGACTTTGCCATCGCGCTGGATAATGGCCGCCGCTACCGGACCAACCTGATGCAGCACCGGGATGGCTTGAAGATCACCTTCCGGCTGGTCCCGGAAAAGGTGCTTTCCCTTGAGGAACTGGGCTTTGGCGCGCACACCGAGACCATCAAGAACCTTCTGGCTTATCACAACGGGCTCATCCTGGTGACGGGACCGGTTGGCTGCGGCAAGACGACCACCCTCGCAGCGATGGTGGATGAGCTGAACAAGACTCGAACGGACCACATCATTTCCGTCGAGGACCCGATCGAAATCGTCCATCGCTCCGACCAGTGCTCGGTGACCCAGCGCGCCGTTGGTCCCCACACGAATAGTTTCAAGAGTGCGCTCAAGGGCGCTCTCCGACAGGACCCGGATATCATTGTCATCGGGGAGATGCGAGACCTTGAGACAATTGAAATGGCCATTAGTGCCTCGGAGACGGGTCACCTTGTCATCGGGACAATGCATACTTCCGATGCGGCGATGACCTTGAATCGCCTCCTGGATGTGTTTCCGCCGGCCGCCCAGTCGCAGATCCGGGCCATGGTTGCGGAATCGCTCCGGGGAGTTATCTGCCAACGCCTCCTGCCGGGGACGAGCGGGCACTCCGTGCTGGCTTCCGAGATCCTGATCAAGAACATGGCCGTTTCCGCCCTGATCCGGGATGGCAAGCAGGCCGGGCTTGGCAACATCATGGAAACGGGGAAAAGGGAAGGCATGATCCTGATGGATGCCTGTGTCATGGAACTTTTTCAGGGTGGAAAAATCTCCGCCGAGACGGCCCGGGCCAACATCCAGAACGAGATCATTCGCCGCAACATTACCTAATCTTTCTTAGCCATGCCAATCATCGATCAATACTTGCGGACCATGCTGGAACAGGATGGATCCGACCTCCACATCAGCGTCGGGGCCCCGGTCAAGATCCGGGCCGGTGGGGCTGTCCAGTCCATCACGGGAGAGGAACTTTCGGACGATTTCACAGCCCAGATGCTGCAGGAAATCGTCAGTCCGGAACGCTGGCAACATTATCTCGAAACCAAGGATTTGGACTTCGCCTATGAAATTGATGGCCTGGCCCGCTTCCGCGGAAATTACCTCTACAACCACTGGGGCATGGCCGCGGTCTTCCGGCAAATCCCCGCCAATATTCTTTCCTTTGATGACTTAAACCTGCCCGAGGTCTTGAAGCAGGTCTGTGAGTACAAGGAAGGTCTGGTCCTGGTAACCGGGCCGACTGGTTCCGGGAAGTCGACCACCTTGGCGGCCATGATCGATTACATCAATACGAACGCCAACAAGCACATCATCACCATCGAGGACCCGGTTGAGTTTGTTCACCCGCGGAAGAACTCGGTCATCGTGCACCGCGAGGTCGGCATTCATTGCGACAGTTTTGCCAGTGCGCTCCAGGGCGCGATGCGGGCGGACCCGGACATTGTCCTGGTGGGAGAAATGCGTGAGCTCGAGACCATCCGGCTGGCGCTGAGTTGTGCCTCCATGGGAATGCTGGTCTTCGGGACCCTGCACACCAATAACGCTCCCAAGACGATTGACCGCATCATCGATGCCTTTCCGGCCGATGAACAGGAGCAGATCCGGATCATGCTGGCCGGATCGCTTTCCTGCGTTGTTTCCCAGCTGCTGTGCAAGAAGGTCCCCAAAGGCAGGGTGGCCGTTCATGAGATTCTTCTCAAGCATGACGCCCTTCCCAATACCATACGCACGGGAAAAATTTCCGCCATCCGGGGAATCATCGAGAGTTCCAGCAAGGAGGGCATGTGCCTGATGGACAATTCCATCATGGATCGTTTGCAGAACGGCGAAATAACGGCAGGCGAGGCCTACATGAAGGCCACCGACAAGGAACGGTTCAAGGCCCTGGTTTAGTTGCCGGATGTCCTGACAATCTTTCTTAGGAGTGCATTGACAGTGCATGGCAATTAAGCCTTCGTTGACCCGATCATGTGGAGCAGCATGAAAAGGCTAGGCGCCATTTGCCTCACCCTTTGGGTTCTGGTGCTGCAGTTTGCGGGAAGCAGTCCCCATCTGCACGCATTCCTGCACGGGGATGCAGAGACGCGGCAAACTTGTGCGGGACATGGGCCTTCCGATGATCCCTGTTCCGGGGAGTCAGAATCTCCGGAACCCAGCAATGCCTGTACGGTTATTCTTCTGGCAGATGGCATCATCACAGCCGAGGGCCTTGATTTCAGGCCTGTTTCGGGTGAATTACTCGCTGTTCTTGACCGGATACTGCCGGTTTCCCCGGAGGAGGAGTTCCTCCTGCTCAACAGTGCCCGGGCACCCCCGGTTCTCTAATACAGTCGTACTCCTGAACGCCAGCGTTCAGAATGTCCGAGGTTCACCGGAACCTCCCTGTTTTGTCCTGTATTTAAGTCACGAGAACCATTCTATCCATGAAACCATTTAGCCATATCATCATTTTATCCTTACTGGCATCTGCCTCCACCATGGCAGGAGCCACCGATCATCCAGAATCAAATTCCCCTTCATCCCATGAGCATGTCCATGACTTGGATCCCTTTGTTGTGGATGCCACCCTGGCCCCGAGGAACAGCCGGGATATGCTCAACCCCACGACAGTGGTCACGGCGGTTGAACTTGAACAAACACGAACAGCGACCATCGGGGACACCCTTGATGGTCAACCAGGCGTCCACTCGACTGCCTTTGGTGCGGGTGCCAGCCGTCCGGTAATCAGGGGACTGGAAGGGGTGCGTTTGAAAGTCATGGAAAGTGGCGTCGACAGCGGCGACCTTTCCGCTGACAGCCCGGATCATGCGACGGGCATTGAACCGTTCTTCATCGACCGTATTGAAGTCCTGCGGGGGGCATCGACCCTTCTCTACGGGAGTTCGGCCATCGGGGGCGCAGTCAATGTCATTGACCGGCGGATTCCGCGGCAAATGCCCGAAAAGGCTACTGCCGAAGGTCTTCTGAGCTACCAGTCCGCTGCTGAAGGATGGACCTACGGGGCTCTTGTTGAGGTTCCAGTGGAGCAGTTCGTCTTTTCGGCCAGTTACCTGGACCGGGACCATGGGGACTATTCCATCCCTGGAATTGCTGAACTGGAAAGCGAACATCATGACGAAGATGAGGACCATGATGAAGACGAACATGAGCACGAGGATGAAGAGGTCGCCGGCATTCTGGAGAACTCCTTTCTGGGATTGAGCACGGCTTCGTTGGCACTGTCCTGGTTCCCGTCTGATCAGACCCGCTTTAGCATAGCCTGGCAGACGACAGACTCCCTTTACGGCGTTCCCGGACATGCCCATGGGCACGAGGAAGACGAGCACCATGAAGATGAAGAACACGAGTATGAGGACCACCATGAAGAGGAGGAAGAGGAGGGGGTCGCCATCGACCTGGAGCAATCCACACTTGATCTGGAACTGGAACACCGGTTGAACGGTAACTGGTTGAAGTCCTTCGAGGGACGGATCCGGTATGTGGACTATGAACACCAGGAGCTCGAAGGCGACGAAGTCGGGACCGACTTTGACAAGGAATCGATCGAGGCCCGGCTCCTTGCAACATATGCCACAAGCAACGAGAATCCCGGGGCCATTGGCGTCCAGTGGAGTCGCCTCGATTCAAAGTCGGTTGGTGAGGAATCCCTGACCCCAGAGTCGGAAACCACCGACTTTGCTGTTTTCCTGGTTCAGGAGTGGCACTACGACAACTTCCGCATCGAGGGGGGCTTGCGCACCGAACACAGGGACATCGACGCCATGGGTACCGGAGGCTACGGAGACTGGGCCTATTCCGCGTCGGCAGGCTCCCGGTGGATCCTCACCGAGCAACTGTCCCTGGGCTTGCTGTTCAATCATGCCCAACGCCATCCAACAACGACCGAGCTTTATGCTAATGGGCCACATGCGGCGACCCGGCAGTTCGAAATCGGGAATCCGGACCTTGGGGTTGAAAAGGCCAATGGCCTGGACCTGTCCCTGCAGTATACCGGTTCCCAATTTAGCTTTGGGCTGACGGCCTTTGCAACCGACTTCGCTGATTACATCTATGCCGCACCGACGGGTGAGGAGGAGGATGAACTGCCGGTCTATGTGTTCGATCGGGCAGATGTGGAATTCGTCGGCCTGGAAGCGGAATCCACCTGGCATGTATGGGACAGGGAAGATGCCTGGCTGGACCTCGGCCTTCTTTTCGATTGGGTGGATACGGATATCAAGGACTCTTCAGATGCCTTGCCACGGATTCCTCCCGCCCGGGCAGGGATCCAGTTGCTGTATGGTTCCGACCTTATGACCTTCAGCACCCGGGTAATGAGAAGCTTCAAGCAGGACGAAACGGCCCTGAACGAGTTGCCAACGGATGCCTACACCGATTGGACAGCTTCGCTTGCCATCAATCTGCCAATCCAGGAAGGAAGCTGGCGGCTGGTTGTTTCGGGTGAAAATCTTCTCGATGAGGAGATCCGGGTCCACACCTCTCCGATCAAGGACCTCGCCCCGTCTCCCGGTCGGCATGTCCGTGTCACCTTGTCGGCGGCATTTTAGGATCACTTCTATCTAGCCGGATAATTCAACAAAGATTCCTTTTAAAAATGGATCCGCGCGTGGTAGTGTAGGGAACAGTTATGATGAACACCAAACGGGCCCTCATAATCTACGGCGGCTGGAGCGGGCATGAGCCTGACAAGGTTGCCGCCATTTTGAAATCCGAGCTGGAGACGTCTGGCTTTTCCGTCGTCTGCTCAGACAGCCTGGAGGTGCTGGATGATGGAGAATCCCTGACAAGATTCGACCTGATTATTCCTTGTTGGACAATGGGAGCGCTGAGCGAGGACCAGACAAACAACCTGCTCGCAGCGGTCCATGGCGGAGTCGGACTGGGCGGGATTCATGGAGGAATGGGGGATGCCTTCCGGGGAAATACCGACTACGAGTGGATGGTCGGCGGTCATTTCGTGGGGCATCCGCATGTCGGTGATTATACGCTGAGCAAGACAGCGGTAGTCCATCCGATCACCGATAACTTCCCCTGCACCTATGCGTATAATTCCGAGCAATACTACATGCTTATCGACCCCGTGGTGGAAGTCCTGCTTGAGACGCAGTACACCTACGAGGGCCGCACCTGCACCATGCCTGTGGTCTGGACCAAGCACTGGGGAAAAGGGCGCGTATTCTATTCCTCACTCGGGCACCTGCCCGCCGAGTTCACGGATTTTCCGGAGGTCCTGCGCATGACGGTCGAGGGCCTGAAGTGGGCCGCGGATAAAAGCTGAATCTTTTTGTAGCGAAATTTGAGTACGCTTCAATCACCTGAATAATTTCCACCTTCTTTATTCAGGAGGCTGATAAGGATCGGGAGTCCCCAGTTGGATGGGTGGCTCCTCTGCGAGCGTAGCCTGGAATTCGACGATCTTCTTGAACATGACCGGGAGAACCCATGTCGCCTCAGCCGCCATATTGTATTCCTCTTTGGGGTCCGATATGAGGTTATAGACCCGCGGAACGTTCAGTTGCCGGGGTTCGCTGTTCATGTTCTCCAGCTCGACCAGGTGCATCTTCCAGTTGCGCCATTTGTAGCCATATACATCATCGTTATTGAAGACGATAAAGCCCTCGCGGTTCGACTTTGCCTGCTTGCCAAGGAAGAAGTCCAGTTGGTCGACGCCATCGATGATGCGATCGTCGGGTACCGTATAGTTTGCCACGCGACCCAACGTCGGGAGGATATCGACCACGTGGACAATCTCATTGCTGACGCTGCCTGCAGGAATCTTTTCGGGCCAGCGGATGAGGAAGGGAACCCGTAGCGAACCTTCCCAGGCGGTAAAGTAATTCCCCCGCCACGGACCGGCTGTGCCATGCCATGGATAAAAGTATTCCGGACCGTTGTCGCTCAACCAGATCACGAGCGTATTGTCCCGGATGCCAAGGTCATCGATGGCATCGAGGACCTGTCCAGACCGGTAGTCAATCTCAGCGAGGACATCCGCGTAGTGGCCATTGCCAGTCTTCCCCTCGAAGTCCGGATGGGGCAGGGTGGGAAGGTGTGGTTGGGTGAAGGGGATGAAGGCAAAGAATGGCTCTTCTTCGGCCGTGCTTTTATTCATGAAGGCGACCGCCCGTTCGACCAGTTCACTGTCAATGGTTCGCCTCGCGGCCACGTCATACGGTTTCACCTCGGTCGGGATTTCCCCTTTCCTCGCTTCTGAAATGACGGCATTTACCCCGACATCCGGGTCGAATTGGAATTGTGAGGAGTATTCCGATTCGTCGGTCGTGTTGGCCACGCCATACCATTCGTCGAAGCCCTGATCCGTGGGGAAGCGGCCTGGTGTATCGCCGATGTGCCACTTTCCGAACATTCCCGTCTTGTAGCCAGCGTCTGAAAACAGCTCGGCCATCGTCACCTCCCAGTTGGTCAGCCCGTAGAGCATGCCCCAGACGACCCGCGTTGTCCCCGAACGGATAGGACGCCGGCCGGTCATGAAAGCGGACCGTGTTGGCGTACACTGGGGCTCGACGTTGAAGTTCTGCAAGAGCATCCCCTCCCTGGCCAGTTGATCCAGTCGAGGCGTAGCGGCTCCCCTCAGTTCACCCCCGCCATAACATCCAAGTTCTCCCCAGCCAAGGTTGTCGACCATCATGACAACCACATTTGGTCGTTCCGGAACGGATTCGGCATGGGCCGTGACTCCGGCTATGAATGCAATCGTGAGGACTATTCCTGCAATTTTGGTTTTGCTCAGATTCATCTTTTAGTGGGGTTTTGGGTTCTTCGAAGAATCGCCGATAGCGAATGACTCATTAGTACCTTTTTGATTGGGCAAGGCAATGATTTACCAAACTGTCGTATCCGGGAGCAGAATCCAGACTTGCCCGATTCGGGCTTAGCTTCAAGATACTTCCCATAACTCACGGGGGCGTAGCTCAGTCGGATAGAGCAACGGTCTTCTAAGGCCAAATGGCCCGTCTTGTTTGAATCAGCCTGAGTCGGCTGGAAGCTGTAATCGCCCTAAATTGGATGGCTGGGGAAGAGATGGCAGTTGGCTTATGTCGGCCTGAATCCGCTTAAATTTTTCCGTCGGGTTACAAAAACGGGTTACAAAAATCGAGACATGGATGACTTAGGTGAATTCTACTTTACTTCGATTGGAGTTGGTAATTTATAGTCTTCGAGTTCCTCCAGCTTCGGCTCATAGACCCGCATGAGGAAATTCCAGCCATCGACGATCGGAAGATTGTTTTTAACATCCTCACCGCACTCTCCAAAATAAACGTCGAACGTTCCGTCCTCATTGAATTCAATATTAAACTCATTCAGGATAGCCCGGTCGCTGAACATCCAGCCATCGGCGTCGTACATGGTGATGGAAAAGAAGCCGCCTTCATTGAACGGCGGGACCTTGTAAGTGGCCTTGTAACAGCCTTGGCCATCCTCCTGACCGTAGGCGATGTACTACTGGGCATTCGCCGCCGGCAAGCACGTCTACTCCGCCGTACCAACTGCCACTACACTCGAGGAATTGGAGAAACTGGTCGAAGCGGTACGGCGAACGGGTCTGGTGTACATGTTGGGCGAGACTAGCCAGTACGCCGGCGCCCGCCTTTTTATGAAGGAAAAGTGGGATGCTAGCGCATTCGGTCGCTTTGTTTACGGGGAGGGCGAATATTATCACGACATGAGCCACGGCTTCTATGAAGCTTATCAGTACTTAGGCGGCGACGCGTGGAAGGCAACGGCGAGCTATCCCCCAATGCTGTATCCGACGCACTCGGTTGCCATGATCCTCTCTGTCACGGCGGCGCGTGTCACGAAGGTCTCCTGTTTTGGCTATGTTGACCAGCACGAGGACGGCGTGTTTGACCCGAAGCTCTCGCTCTGGAACAACGCCTTCTCGAACCAGTCCGCCTTGATGCGAACGGACGACGGAGGCATGCTTCGAATCAACGAATTTCGCCGTCTTGGTCAGGGCGCAGGGCGTTCTGTCCGGGGTAGTCTCTTTGGCACGGAAGGCGCCTACGAGGAAAAAGCGAACGGTGGTATTTGGACCACTCGCAAAATGGAGAAAGCCCAAGAAGTCGAGAATATCATCAAATGCGGCGGTGTGCATAGCCATGATCAGTGGGAATCTGTAAAGGTCGATGTAGCGCTCAAAGGTGATTTCACAAGCGGATTTGGAGAGATTCTCCAAAAGTACCGCTCGCGATTACCGAAGAGTTTCAAGCTTCAGCCGAACGGACATGAAGGCTCCCATCAGTTCCTTACAGACGATTTTGTCACCGCCATCACGCGCGAACGTCAACCCTCCGTCACCGTTTGGGATGCTGCCCGCTACAAGGCCCCGGGTATCGTCGCCCATGAATCCTCCAAGCGCGATGGGGAACTGCTGCCCGTTCCCAACTTCGGTCGCTCCCCCTCTGCATAAGCCATCCCAAACACGGGGTGTTGCCATAAAGGCTGGGACATTAAAAGACTTTAATTCCTGAATGGCACCTTCAATTGGGGATTTCCGTGCCCCGCCAGGCAGGGTGGACGAAGTGAAATGAAACGGGCAATGTTTCCTTGCGGGACGCCATCATACCGGTCCACATGATGTCGTTGATTTCACTCGAGATAGGAGGATGACCTCTGGCAGTTCGAACTTGCGATCGCGGATGACCTTGGAGAACTGTGAATTTCACGCAGGGGTCTGGTTGAAAAATTCCGGACCGATCCTTGTCCATATGATCAATGATATCAGCATATGGTTGAGAGAAAATGGAAGCCGATCAGGATGATCCAAGCCTGTCTTATGATAATCGGATCGTCTTTATCCGAGTTTCTGTTCTCATTTAAGGACACCCAAGGATGCAGGGCTGGCTTTATGCATTTCATGTCATCACCCCAAGTCATTCGCTTCTACAGACGCGGTAAACTCGTGAGCGGCGCACTGGCGAACACCTCCCCTTTGTGGCTTGGCTGCCATTTCGCCAAGTGAGTACGAGTATTATCAAGGCCTTAGCAAAATCATCCGCTAGGGGAGGTTTCGTAAATAAAATTTCATTGTCTAAGAGTTTTATGCAACGGTGCGCATCCTTTCCAATTAGCCTATACAAGCCTTGAGTTCCTTAATGGTTAAAGGATTTTGAACCTAAACACCATTACCGACAATGAGTGATCAAAAAGTACGGACAATTGAAGCGCCTGAAAGATCTCTTCCAGTAATCGACGAAGCAGATGTTGTCGTGGTTGGAGGAGGATCCTCCGGCTTCAATGCTGCCACAGCCGCTGGCCGGATGGGTGCACGGACGATACTGATTGAACGCAATGGTTACCTCGGAGGTTGTACAACTGCGCCCTATAATACATCTGTAGGAATCATATATGACTCCGATGGGAACAAGATTATCCGGGGAACCTGTGAAGAGTTCGTAGACCGGATGATATCAGACGGACAGGCCAGACATGAAAGTACCCACAACCAATTATGGCCTCCTTATACGATGAAGGTCGCCATCGACATGATCGAGGACTCTGGAGTAGAGCTTTATCTCTATACCTTGGCATCAGACATCGTTTTTAAAGACGGGATTGTCGAGGGTATCATAGTCGAAAGCAAACAGGGCAGGGGGGTAATCCTATGCAAGACAGTCGCTGACTGTAGTGCTGATGCAGACATCGCAGCCTGGACTGGTGCCCCCTTCCGTATGGAGGATCCGGACGATCTTCAGCAGATAAGCAGCGACTTCATTGCCTGTGGAGTAGATCACAAACGGGTGCGCGAGTGGGCCATTGCTAATAAAGAACAATTGAATCTCAAGGTGACCGGACTGGAAAGTGAGGTGAAAGATTTTGGTGCTCAAGAGATGCTAACAATCACTATACCGAATGCTTCTTCCTCAGTGGATGAAACCGGAAGAATGCATCATGTCGGAGTGATGCCAACAGTGAAGCTTTGCCTCTACAGGGAAGCGGTTCGAATCCAGGGCAACGTCAATGTCGATCCTTTGGACCCAAAAGCCCTAACGGTTGCTGAGAAAGAAGGGATCAAAGGAGCCATCGAGCACCTCGAGTACCTAAAGGAGACAGTGGAGGGATTTGGTGGAGCTTTCATCGTTACAAAGTCTCACTTGGGTGTTCGTGAATCGCGTCAAATACTTGGGGATTATTACATTTCGCTGCATGACGTGAAGAATCAGGCACGCTTTGACGATGTTATCTGCCTGAATTGCCGAGCTCTGGACTACCATTTAAAGGGCACCGTCTTTAAGATCGAATTTCTGAAAGGCAATCACGATGTGCCCTTACGGGCTCTCCTTCCAACGACAGCGGAGAATGTCGAAGTCGGTGGTCGCTGCATTTCCTGCGATCACCTTTCTCAAGCATCCATACGAGGCGCAGCCACATGCATGGCTACTGGCCAGGCTGCCGGGCTAACTGCTGCGATGGCGGCGCTCCAAGGTAAGCAAGTGCGCGACTTAGATGTACGTGAAGTGCAAAAAGCCCTTATTGACCAGAGTGTTGTCCTAAGTACAGTCGACAGTCGCAAGCCTTGGAAAGAAGAACCCTTTACCCTAAGAGAGCGTTTCGGAAACTAGATGAGTATATCACTGGCGCTACACCAGATCTCGGAGAAGTTCCTGCAGTACTTGCAATCCATGGGTCCTGGAAATGTGGAACCCATGGCATTTTGTGGCGACCGTGATCTCATGGATGCGGCAGGAGTTGCTGTAGAATCCTGCTATTATCGGGGCAAGACAACTACCGGAGATGACGATTACTACAATCGATTTCCGGGTTATCAAGCAGTTGGAGAAAAATCTAAAGTCGCTGAATGCCACAATAATTGATGAAGATCGGGCCTCTATATAAGCTGTATGAAAGGCCGGAAAGATTGATTTGGAGCCGAATGAATCATCATCACTCCCGATGGAACAATTTCTGATATCTTTTGATCCTATTACATGAAATGAAAGGAATCTATTTACTTTTCCTTGCCGTAATTGGAGCTACCCTGAATGCAGGGCTCATCATAACTGAGTTTCTTGCCTCCAATGGCAGTGGTCTGGATGACGAGGATGGAAATTCTTCGGATTGGATAGAAGTGCATAATGATTCGCCCAATGCAGTGAATATTCAGGGATGGTTCCTGTCAGATGATGCTGCTAACCTCACGAAATGGAGGTTTCCTAATGCGGTGATACCAGGAAATGGCCATCTTTTGGTATTTGCCTCCGACAAGAATCGAAATCCTATCGGCGGTGAACTGCATACGAATTTCAAACTGTCCAGTGACGGAGAATACCTTGCCTTGGTGAGACCCGATGGAGTCACTGTTGAATGGGAATACAGACCCGCATTTCCTGAGCAGACACGGGATGTGTCCTATGGCTTCAGCCTGGATTCTTCACAGTATCAATACTACCTGAACCCGACCCCAGGTGAGGAAAATTCAAATGGGATTGCCGGTTTCATCGGAGAAATCCAGTTCAGTGTACCTCATGGTCTATATGATCAGGGACTCAAGTTGAGCCTGTCTACCGACACCCCAGACTCCGAAATTCGCTATACACTCGATGGAAGTGAGCCCAATCAAAGTCATGGGGAAATCTACGAAAACCCCATTACAATCGATAAGACAAGTGTTGTACGAGCGATGGCGCATAAAAGCGGATTGATTACTCCTTCAGTAGTGACGCAATCCTACATATTCCCTGCCGATGTGGTTAATCAGTCTGTAATGAATGGTGACTATCCGGATTCTCCGGGAATAATTATTGAGGCCCTGTATTCACTGCCCACCGTATCCATAGTCGGGAACCATGAAGACATTTTCGGATCCTCAGGGTTTTACAACAATGGTAGCGACAACAACAATGCGCGTTGGGAACGGCCAGGTTCCATTGAGTTGATTTACCCGGATGGTCAGGAGGGATTCCAGGCCAACGCAGGCATGCAAGGTCGCAGTTCACGCCTGAAGAAACGAAGCGTTCAGATCGACTTCAAGCGCAAGTACGGACCATCAAAGCTGGATTTTCCGGTTTTCGAGCACGCCATCGTCGGTAGTGATACAGTTGAAGAACCGCACGACTCGTTGGTGCTCCGCTCGGGCAAGGCGGAAAACCTTTCGGCCACCGGATACAATCCGATCCTTGTGATATATTTTCGTGATCCGATGGTGCGCGATGCGGAGTACCTGATTCAAGGGTACGGAACACGAAACCTGATGGTCCACCTGTATATTAACGGTCTGTACTGGGGACTGTACAACCTGACAGAAAAACAGGAGATAGACTTTTTCCAGAAGTACTTTGGCGGCGAAGAGGAAGAGTGGTTCGAAGTGAAGGCTAAAGATCGGAGCGACTTTGACGGGAATGATGGGATATTTGATAAGGATCACCCCGGTGCCAAGCGATACACTGATTTCCTCAACTTTATCGCTAGCGCTGACATCAGTGACCCAGAGAATTACACCCGGGTCCAAGAGGACCTCGATATCTACAATTTTACGGATTACCTGATATTCTATAATTTCTATGCCGTTGGCGACTGGCCGGATAACAACTGGACATTCTGCATGCGCGGGGGAGATCGTCCGCTTCCTGGACGTTTCCTGGCCTGGGATGCGGAAAAGGCGTGGTTTGAAAATGATGACAACCAGTCCTACAAGCATGGCTGGTACAGTCCATGGTTAAGAGGGCAGGGTGGATCAAACTACCAACCAACAATCAAGCGGATATGGCAGGGGCTTATCCAAAATGAGGAATACCGGTTGTTCTTCTCCGATCGCCTGTACAGGCATACCCATCACAATGGAGTGCTTACTGATGAAAAAGCACAATCTCGAATGATTGCTTACAAGGATCATATTGACCTGGCTGTCAGGGCGGAGCGTATGCGTTGGGGCGACGATACACGACTGTCGCACCTTTTCACTCATGAAGATTTTCAGCAGGAATTCGATCGGGTGATGGTGAATATTCAGGGCAACGTGGAGAAGACGATTAAAGGTTTTAGAGCAGGCGGTATCTATCCTGATCTGGATCCGCCAGTTCTCAACCAGCATGGGGGGAACATCCCTCCTCAGAAGCCGCTTCTATTTGTCAATCCAAACGCCCGGGGTGACATGTACTACACCATTGACGGTACAGATCCGCGTGGCTCCTCATTACTTGGAGAAGTCTCTGAAACAGCTGTTCGCTATACCGGTCCATTCGCTCTTGGGAAAGGTGGCCTTACCCTCCTGAAGGCCCGTGTACTTGATCATGGTGAATGGAGCCCGGTAACCTGTGCATGGTTTAATGGAGATCCTCAGGAGTTTGAGGATTACATCGCCGACGTAGCGGACCTCAAGTTCTACGAACGGTTCGACTACATGTTCAAGAGCTTCAATTTCGGTACCTTTCACACCAATTTCTTCCCTTGGATTTTCCATAATTCAATTGGTTACTTTTATGTTGTCGGAGATGAACTCGAATGGATCTATCATCTTGATCTTGGTTGGTTGTGGATGGATCCTGATGATTATCCACTTGCATGGGATTACCAGAATCAAAACTGGATCTGGTTCTACATGGAAGGTAATGGTTCTATCTCAGGGCAGCGCTATTATTATGATTTTGGCTCTTCATCCTGGATAGGATATTGAGCTATGTGTATTGAATTTTCACTCTAACCTAATAATACGATCCCTATGAAGCATCCCAACCCTGTCCGGGGAAATCCTGATCAACCAACTGTAGAAAAGAAAGCAAGGCAACATCACGTAACAAAAGATAGGGACCGCGTTCCATTTATCCAAAAACTATCCATAGGGATTGGGGAAATGCCGTCCTTTGGGCGCCAGGGAATTGAGAACCTGGCACTGCCAATTTATAATATCGTTCTGGGAGTAAATCCCCTCCTGGTGACCATTGTCATGAGCTTAACCAGGCTGCTGGACGCCATAACAGATCCGATTGCTGGATCAATCTCAGACAATACCCGTTCCAGATGGGGACGAAGAAAGCCCTATCTCTTCGTATCGATTTTTCTATGTGGATTGCTATTTCCGCTCATTTGGTTAGTCCCCGAGGGATGGAGTGAAATGGCATATTTTTACTATTTTCTTGCTACGGCGCTGCTGTTTTACACGGCCTATTCATTCTATAATGTTCCTCTAATGGCACTTGCGCTTGAGGTAACGCCGGATTACCACGAACGGACCCGCGTTATTGCCTTCAAGAATGTTTTTGTGCAGCTGATGACCATCTTCAGCGTGTGGCTTTTTGCTTTTACGCAGTTGGACAACTTCGAGAATACCATGCAGGGTGCCCGGTGTAGCGGACTCCTCATTGGCGGAATTGTGCTATTGTCTGGGATAATCCCCATTGTCTTTGTCCGGGAGGGATTCCGAGAGGTTGCGCTAAAAAAGAAGGGATTGCCTTTTTTCGCTGGTGTCCGCGAAACGCTCACGACAAAGCCTTTCCTGATCATCTGTTTGGTGGCTCTATTTACGGGCCTACCGGGTGTGCTTTCGCAAACAATGGGTCTCTATGTAATGATCTATTATGTTTTTGATGGAAATCTCAAGGAGGCGGCCATTTTGAACGGCGTTGCTGGTACTGTTCAGCAAGTAACCACCATCCTGGCGATCCCGTTTGCCGCTTGGCTGAGTGTCAGAATCGGTAAGGTGCACGCCCTCAAGCTATGCTTAGGCTTTGTCTTTCTTGGGGAGATTTCCAAATGGTTCTTCTACTCGCCTGACTTTCCATACCTGGCCATCGGAACTGCCGTGCTACTTGGTCCTGGATCCACGGCACTATATACTTTGGTCGGATCCATGATTGCGGATGTCTGCGATTATGATGAGCTGAAAACGGGCCGACGGCGCGAGGGTATGTATGGTTCCATATATTCATGGATAAGCAAGGCGATTGGATCTATTGCTACGGTCCTGACAGGGATTATTCTGGTGATTGTTGGCTTTGATGCTGCAAAGACTGGTCACCAAGATCCTGAATCCATTACCTATATGAGAGTTTCCTTCTCCCTCATTCCGACAATCGGGGTCATTTTTGCTTTCTTTGTGTTGAAATTGTACGATCTCAATGAAGACAGGGCTTATGAAATCCGTCAGGAGTTGGAAAATCGGCGGGGATCAGATTACGTAGAATAGTGAACGCACCAATAGAGGGCAGGCTCCCTTCCGACTGGTGCCATGGAAGCCCTGTTGAGTGCTCATCAAATGTCTCTAGCAGATAAAAATATGAAAAGGAATAGAATCGGATTTATCGGTACAGGAGTCATGGGGTGCAGCATGGCAAAGCATCTTATGAATGCAGGGCATGAACTCTTTGTTCACAATCGTACCCGATCAAAGGCGGCAACATTGATTGCAGACGGCGCCATCTGGTGCGACTCAGTGGCTGCACTGGCACCTCATGTAGAAGTTGTGATCTCCATCCTCGGCTATCCTTTGGATGTTGAGCAGACTTACCTTGGCGATAACGGACTTATAAAGCACGCCAAATCGGGCACCCTACTGATCGATATGACAACCTCTCGACCCGAATTGGCACTCCTGATTGAAAATGAGGCTGAACAGATGAATTGTGAGGCCTTGGATGCGCCAGTATCCGGTGGTGATATAGGGGCGCGGGAAGCACGACTCTCGATCATGGTTGGCGGTAATCCGGATACTTTCGCAACCGCACTTCCAATCTTCGAAAGAATGGGTCGCAATATTGTCTATCAGGGGCTTCCCGGGAGTGGACAGCACTGCAAGATGGCAAACCAGATTGCCATAGCTTCCGGCATGATGGGAGTTTGCGAGGCCATTGCTTATGCGAGCAAGGCGGGTTTGGATGCAAATCGTGTCTTGCAAAGTATTGAAAGCGGGGCTGCTGGAAGCTGGAGCCTCAGCAATCTCGCCCCACGCATACTCAAGAAAGACTTTACTCCAGGATTTTTCGTCAAGCACTTTATCAAGGATCTGGGGATCGCACTGGAATCTGCCAGAACCATGAATCTGGAGCTGCCCGGTTTGTCCAGGGCCCTGGAATTGTACCAAAGACTTGCCGATGCCGGCCATGCAGACGAGGGCACGCAAGCTTTGTATTTGCTTTACGGAGAAGGTGAATAGCTTTCATGAAAGCAGGTTGTTTCAGGCTTAATGGAAGCGGTCTGCGATAGGAAAAATTGTGCGCCCTGTTGAATAACCGTTATTTCCAATGATTTGACGGAAAAGAATGTTGACAGGCAAACGATACGCCACTCAACTTGTCATATAAGTAAAATAATCATACAAAAGCCATGAAGAAAACTTACTTTCATCGAGTCCTGGATCTTACGCCCACGAAAATGTGGTGTAATAATGTAACGTCCGAAGAAGCGCAGATGGCCATCGAATCAGGTGCGCGCGGCTGCACACAAAATCCCGCTTACACGTGGAAAATGCTGACCCATGCGAAGGGAAAGGATAATGCCATGGAATTGCTGGATGCTACTCTTTCCGAGAGTGAAGACGACAATGAGGTACTTTGCAGTCTTCAAGGAAAATTAATTTCTGAAATCGCCAAGGTTTTCATGCCGGTATGGGAGGAGAGTAATGGTGCCCATGGATATGTCAGCATTCAGGGGGATCCCATACACGAGGAAGATCCTCAAGTCATTATTAATGAAGCTCGCCGAAACCGTGAGTTTTCCCCTAACATGATGATCAAGATCCCTGCCACGGAGGCCGGACTAGAAGCAATGGGGGTTCTGATTGAAGAAAATACACCGTTGAACGCTACTGAAGTAATGGGAATGAGCCAGGTTGTCGATCTCTGTGAAATGTATCAGAAGATCACGGCCAAAACCAAAACCAAACCCGTCATGCTTGTTTCCCTGATTACTGGAATTTATGACGAATGGTTGGCTATGGATGTGAAAGAAAAGGGCATCGCGATCAATCCGGACATACTCTATCAAGCAGGCATGGTCATCGCAAAGAAGGTCTATCAGGTTATGCATGACCGGAACTATCCTCTCGGTTTTATCGGTGGTGGTGTACGTGGATTACATCATTTCACCGAGATGGTGGGCGGCGATGTAAATATCACCATGAACTGGTCTGATATTCTAAAGCTGATGGAAGCTGACCAGCCAGTGGTATCACGCCTTTTCAACCCATCTCAACCTGCGGTTCTTGAAACCCTTCTTGATACTTTGCCTCAGTTCCGGCAAGCTTACTTTGAAAATGGCCTCAAGATAGAAGAATACGAAGAGTATGGGCCTGTCGATTTCTTCCGGCAATCCTTTATCAAGGCATGGAATAATGCCCTTGGTGTGATTGCCGAAAGACGATCTGTAAGGTCATAACTACCAAGATGCCCGTTAGCGATGATAAGGCCGAATAGCTGTACTGTCCACTTTCGGGGTCCGATCATCCACCGCGATTTTCCTCCCATATTGGTTTGTGTGCAACGGTGGGCACGCTGACAAACTTTCTTCTGACTCAATCCCGTTTTAGTCAACTTAGTACCACAATGATTCACTGCATATTGCTCCTGAACCCCGAACCTAAACAGATACCACTATGAAAAAAATAAAACACCTGTTGATATCCGTCACATCACTTCTGCTGGGCTCCAGCCTGTCAATGGCGCAATTCAACATGCAGCCAGCATCTTTTGATTCCAGTTCCGCACCCCTGGATGGGATGGTGATGGGATTGCAAGAGGAAGGCTTCGACTTGGCTTGGTCCAATACCAACTTTGCCGGCGGTGATAGTCCCGGGGAAATTGGCGGAACTTTTGCCCGTACAAACAACGCCTGGGGACATTTCTGGGCGGACAATACCATTGATGACGATGGCGAGGTCACGCGATTCGATCGGCTGGAAATGAGCGGAAAGTTCATAATTGCCGAAAACCTCAACATGGACGGTTGGGCCGTCATTGGTTGGACAAGTTTGGAAATCGCCGAGACCTTTCCCGATGTGGAATCCCAAAATCAATTAGGGATGGCTATCATTGAACCCGGGGATGAGCAAGGATTCAGGGTGATCGCCATGTCCAATACCTCTGCATTTGAGCGATTCCGTGGAAGTGTCGTGAAAATTCCCGCAGGGGTTGAAACAGAATTCCATTTCCTGTGGGAGCCGAGTGTATTTGAAGATGGGACTGGCACCATGACCCTCACATTGACACTGGAAGATGGAACCGTACTCGTTTCGAGCGGTGAGGACGTGCGTATCCCAGAACCTGCTGATTGGAATTTCGACGCTTTCATGATTGGCGGCTCACCTGCGGCATCAAGCGATCCCGCCAGGCAAGCTCGTTACTATTTTGACGACTTGGAATATTCCGTGAATCGTCAGGTTGTCGATCCCGGCGGTGGTGAGAAATGGGAAGGATACGATGTTCTTCCGAGCGGCGATGCTGACACTGGCGAATGGATGGGCTGGGTTTATGTAGCCGATGCACCTTACGTATACAATTACTCATTGATTTCCTGGATGTACGTACCAACCGGAAGCGCTACCCAAAGTGGTGGCTGGGTTTGGATATTCAACTAATCGTCATCCAGCAATAGATGGTTGTTTATGGACTTATGATGCATTAATTGACGCTCGGTGCCATACAGTGGTTGCCCGGGCGTCTTTCCTTTAGAATCTATATTCCAATCATGAGACCGCTTCTTCGAATTATCCCATTGTTTAGCGTATTCCTCGGCATAAGTACACAATTGATGGGTCAGGAAACTGCCCATGTTCCAGCGGAAGACCAAGTGTACGAACTGTCGCCCTTTACCGTCACGGAAACGGCATTCGGCTATGCGGCTGACCTGTCTATTTCGGCCTCCCGGGTTGCTGTTGAGTTGCGGAAATTGCCCAGGTCCCTGAACGTCATCACTTCTGAACTGTTGGGCGATTCTCTTTCCATGGATGTACTGGACGCCATCCGCTTTGCCAGTTCTGTGGATCCGTCTGAAAACGACAGCGGAAGGCTCGTGATCCGTGGATTTGATGTTAACACGCGCTATCGCAACTTTAACCCGACTCGCAGTTATACATGGGGTCCTTTCATTGATCGTCTGGAAGTTGTTAAGGGTCCGGCATCCACTCTTTACGGACGCGCCAGCCCGGGGGGATTAGTCAACGTCGTTACCAAGCGGCCGAACTTCAATAAGGCAACGGACATCAACTCATCATTTGGGGTTGACGGGATTGACCTTACCCGGGTGATACTCGACCATCAAAATTCGCTGGAATATGCAAACGGCATTGGTTATAGAATCATTGGGGCGTGGGAAGACAAGGATGGGCCTGTTGATTATACTCCGGAAGAACGATACGGCATACTTGCTTCAATCGAGGGACGACTAACCTCCAGGGATGCCATCATTTTTGAGTACGAATACGATTATTCGGAAAAATGGTGGGGGTACACGGCTCCCCACTGGAACTGGACCGATACAGCAACGATGTCTGTCGAGCAGACACCATGGGATTTTTCTGATGACAACCGTCATAGCCTTGGTTTGCCCTTTGAATACGCTGACGAGAAAACCACTAAATTTTTTGCTGAATATCGGCGCAGGTTTTTCGACACCTGGAATCTAAGTGTCGTCTATGAGAAAGACAATGACGGTCTGAATGACTGGTCAGCCAACTTTCAAGACGTCCCGAGATACCGGAGTCCGGATGAGGACGGAGAGTATTTTCAAAGAGGCAATTACAATTATAAAACGGGAGACATAAAGTATGGATTCGATGTCATTGAAACGGATATCGATGCGGATGGACTTTATGCCAATCTTACCGGTCAATGGGATTTCTGGAAAATTGAAAACAGATTTCTGTTTGGTGCCAGTTCCTATGACCTGATCAATACCACGGACACGCGCACAGCCAGTGAAAACCGGGTCACTAGATCAGGACTCCTCGTGAATTCCCAGGCCTTTTTAAATATGACTCTGGACGAAGCAAGGGCGTTCGATATCCTCTACGAATTAGAAACAGAAATTGACGATAATGGTGACGGTGCCAATGATTTCCAATGGCGATTTGGGCAACATGAAATAACCAGATTCAAGAATGTCGCCTACTATGCAACCGTGAATTCCGCGTTCTTCAATGACACTTTGCGCATTCTTGCAGGCATCCGCTATGATGAGTTGCAGCAGTATCGGTATTCTGAGCGCCAGGTTCGGACAAAGGATGGTGATATTATTGTGGAAAACGAAGATCCATGGCAAAAGCAGAATGACGCAACTGGTCAATATGCGATCATGTATGATGTGTTTAGCTTCGTCAGTCTTTATGCTTCTTACAGTGAATCCTTAGTCCAGCAATTCGGCAGCGTTCGTGAGCGTTTCTTTCCGCCTGAACTTGCCGACCCAGCCAAACCCCTTACAGGAACAGGAGCTGAGATTGGTTTGAAGTTTGATCTGTTCGATGGAATCGTCAGCGGAACAATTGCTGCTTTCGATCTTAAGGAAACAGGACGGGTTCGCAACATCGGTACTGATACCTACGGTCCATATCAAAGTGTAACAGAGGAAGATATCACAGAGGGGATTGAAATGGATCTCATTCTTGCCCCTACGCCAAACTGGCAAACCATAATTGGTGTTTCATATTTGGATACAGAGTACTTTGACGCAGATTCCCAGGATCCCACTTTTGATAGTTGGGAAAGACGGCAGAACGTACCACTCTGGCAGGGTAATATATGGACGCGTTATTCAGTTGATGATGGAATTCTAAAGGGCTGGACTGTTGCAGGGGGAGCTACATATAAGGGGGATCGCTCGGAAAGCTATTGGCCGGGTCCCAGGAGACCCGTTCAAACTTATGCGCATTTAGATGAATACCTCGTCTGGGACGCTATGGTTGGATATGATTGGAGTTCCAAAACTATTAACTGGGCATTTAGGCTGAATATCCAGAATGTCACGAATGAGCATTACCACCCTGCAGGATTTGAATATGGAAATCCCCGGAATTTCATTTTCAGCGTAAAGGCCTCGTTCTAGTCTAGGCTCCTCTTTCAAGCTATGCTGAATCGTGCCGGGATCTCATTATTTACGTATAACCTTGTCATTGCAGATAAGACGGCAGTGGGCTGGTAAATAGCTGAGTCACCCTGAAAGTCTGGGTAAGAGGTATTTAGCCTGAGATTCATTTCTACGAAGGAACGCTAAGCGATCAAAGTGGAGATTCGGAGTGTCAAAGCGCTTCAAATCGCACCGGTGCGGATTCGATGGGAATATACTCCATCTCGTCACCAATGCTGAACCGGATAGGGACGCCTTGGAAAGTGCAGCATTGGGAAGTGGTAATCGCTGGGGGATATGCTTTTTGAGGTCATTTTGCGCCAAGAACACTTGACCGCACAGAAACACATCATATGAGTATACAACACGCATTAATAGGATTGAGGGGCCAAGCACGTCGCCGAACTCCAAAACATTCATAAAGTCAAAAATCATGGCAGAAACACTAAAAATACCCACCTTTGCTGAGGGAATCGAACATTTCAACAATCCATGGGATCAGCACGAGGCCTTTGGAGCAACTAGCATAATCAACAGTGGCGATACTGCCGAGGCAAGCAAGGCGATGGCCTACCAGACGCTAATGGCGGCCGATGCGCTACGTTACCTGACAGTACTCCTGGCAGCCTCGAAAGCATCAGGTCATCCGGGAGGATTCTGCAGTAGTGCGGACTCTCATGCCGCCTTGTACATGCTAGGGCACAAGAACATCCTCACTGAAGTAGGGCATCATGCGCCGGGATTTTACAGTGGACTGTTTTTGGACCGGTCTCTGGAGAAAATGGGAATCAACACGGTCGCTGAGATGTGTTCACGCTTCCGTGAAAAAAATGGTCTTCTGGGTCATCTTTCGGGTGCGATACCGGGAGTATTGAATCCTGGCGGGCCCCTGGGCCAAGGGCAACACTTTGCCCTCTCAGCTGCTTACTTGAATCGCGATACGCTATTTCCGGTGACAATAGGAGACGGTGGGATGGGGGAGCCATATGTAATGTCAGCTTTCCAGCATTTCATTACTGCCTTTCCCA
Organism: Puniceicoccaceae bacterium; assembly: GCA_040830765.1. Taxonomy (GTDB): domain Bacteria; phylum Verrucomicrobiota; class Verrucomicrobiia; order Opitutales; family Oceanipulchritudinaceae; genus Oceanipulchritudo. Next base: position 86,715 of record JBFOMH010000011.1, read on the forward strand.
ATATTTCGAATTTCTTACCGGTACTAATTTGGAATGGGTTCAGTCAAGAGCATCACTCGATGGTTGCTACACTGAATAACGAATCCATGACTGCATACTGGAGGGCACACGGTTTCAGGCGGGTGGTGCTCGTAGATGCCTCTGAGTATGGAGACTCTGGCAATTCAGATGATTATGTCGACAGTTCTGAATTCCCACTCAGCCAACGACTGGAGTTCATGCAGGCTCTTCTTTCCGGTGTGAAAGAAGCTGCAGCTACCGCTCTTGGTTTGGATGGAAAGGCCCAACCGACGGTCTTTATCATAAAACAGCTCAAGGGTGCTGGATCACACGCGAAGGGCTCAAAATCACACCATTTGTATCCGCAATACACGCTAGATCACCCTGTGATCCAGGAAGGGCTTCAGCGTCGTGCACTTTGGCCGGAAGCATGGTCGGTCGTACGCCAAAATTTCTGTAAAGCCGGTGGCGGTCCCGCTTCAGAGACCGTCGTATCCGAGAAGGAGCGAAATATTGCTGCCTTGCCTGAATTAGAGCCTGAAGATTTTGCTGTGGAGGAGGATCTGCAGATCCCGTCCACGTCAATGGGAAAACTCGTGGTCAAGGTGGGTCAAGCAGATCCCTTGTTCCTGGTGGCCAATGCCGATGGGAATGAGGCTTCGGGCTTTCGAAACGTCAGTGATGGATTGGTAATTCGACATCCGATTAAGGATGATCTATACAGCCAGGGACCTGACGGACGTGTCTTTGAACCGATCAGCGAGGATGCCTGCGCCGGACTTACATCGGCAATCTCACTGTTTGGAGGACGAAGCTTGTGGTTTTCCTATGTTAGTTTCGTAATTAATGGACTCCCCATGTTGCAAACTGTTGCGCAAGCAATGTGTGAGCTAAGGTTGAGGAGGCCAGCCCATATCTCCTTTTTCACAGCAGGTGCTCTGGAACAGGGGCGTAATGGCTGGACTCACCAGCGGCCAGAGGTAGAGGCATATTTCGCAGCGCTTATGCGATCCGGAAATGTGTACCCGGTTTTTCCATCAGATGCCAACGGAGTCCAAGCAGCTTATCTCTGGGGGCTGGAGCAGGAAAATAAGGTTATCGGTATATTCGCATCGAAGAGTCCTCTCCCGGTTCGATTGACCGCAGCCGAGAGTCGTGAGGCTGTTGAAAAGGGTGCGTTTGTTTATCATGAGACAAACTCCGGAGAACATCCTGATCTCGTCGTAGCAGCCGCTGGAGACATGATTCTTCTTCCGGTCATGAAGGCCGTATCGAAACTTGAAGAAACCGGCAGGAATATTCGGGTTGTTCTTGTTGTCAATCCGCGCCGATTTTTCCAGCCAAATGAAATTGCCTGGGAAAATGCACAGGCTGGTGATGGCCAGTTCCTTAGCCAAGATGAAGTAGACCGGCTTCTTGGCAATGCTCCCTTGCTGGCAGTAACAGGGGGGGCATCGGCCGTTTTTGAGCCCTTGCTGCTTCGGGCACGGACTGCAAAAAAGACTACTGCTGCTTGGCAGCGTGGTGAGACAACAGCAACTCCCGACGAGCTTTTGGCCGTGAGTAAACTCGATCCCGAGAATCTGATCGAAAAGGCCGAGGAACTACTCGCCTGATTTATCCTCTTGCAGGCAACATATGCAAACAGTCATTTTCAGGCTGACTTGGTCCTGTTGCGTTTGCGTTGTGACCGCTGGAATGTGTTTTTGCAAAAGACCAGATGCTCCCGCGCCTTTTTACAGGCCAGGACTGGATCGCCCTTTTTTATCGCACGATAAATCCCCTCATGCTCATTGATCATTTTTGCACGGTCTTGGGCATTCGTAGTCAGTTGAGATAGGTAGTGCCGGATGTGACTGCTCAATGCCTCCAGCATCAGGATCAGGAATCGATTCCCGGAAATTTCAGCAATTTCCCTGTGAAAGGCAAAATCACACTCCGCGAACAGTTTTGGATCTTTCAGGATGCTCTGGGTGTAGTTCAGCTTGCTCTCCAAGCTCTTCAGTTGGTCGACAGTTGCATATTGCGCGGCGCGTGACGCGGCTTCCCCCTCGATCAGACTCCGGGCTTCCACCAATTCGTGCATCCGGTCGATGCTGTCATGGGGAAACAGGGGAATCAACGCATCCCCCACTGTTGCCGAATCTACATCCGCACATACAAAAGCTCCTTTCCCCTGCGAGACCCGGATGATACCCAGCCCGTTCAATCGGGCAATGGCTTCCCTCAGGGGTAATCGACTCACCCCATAATCAGTCTGTAGTTGTCGCTCGCTTGGCAATTGCTCGCCCGCTCGGAATTCACCGTTTCGTATTCGATTCTTCAGGTCATTAACAATAAGGTCAGGAGCTGATAAACGCTGCTTCAAAATGGACATATTCTATAGACTGAACTTAGTGCACTTTGTAGTCAAGACAGATGTAAAAGCAGCATGGGCGGGGAGGGCTTCCATAAGCGAGAAGGAATAGCAAATATCATGGTTGACAGGCATCCCGTTCATATTGGTAATATAAGTATATGAGTGAAGAAAAGACCCTTGCCCTGATTCACACCAGCATGGTGTTTGTCAAAGTTGAAACAATGATGTCGAATCTCTTCAGGGAGATAATTCCGGGTGTCCGATTGATCAATATTGTGGACGACTCGCTGTTGCCAGATGTGATGTCAGCCGGAATGATTTCTGATGCGGTCCAGGAAAGGATGAATTTGTATGTTGAGTCCGCGGAAAAGACAGGGGCGAATGCCGTGTTTTCACTCTGCTCCTCCCTGGGACCTACTATTGATGCGGCTCGTCAACAGGTCGGAATTCCTGTCGTCAAAATTGACGACGCCATGGCCATGGAAACAGTTAGACTGGCTTCAAGAATCGGGGTAATGGCGACTGTAGAGACGACCTTGCAACCAACATGCGATCTCATTGCCGAAAAAGCGACAGAAGCCGGAAAACAGGTGGAAATCACTCCGCATCTGGTGGGAGGAGCTTTCGAAATGCTGATGGGGGGGGGCAAGGAAACGCACGACTCCATGGTGGAATCTGATGCCATTGAATTGGCCAAGAACGTGGAAATCATAGTCTTTGCCCAGGCCTCGATGACTCGTCTGGCACCGCATATCACGGAATCAATCGGTAAACCAGTCCTAACTAGCCCACGACTGGGGATCGAATATGTTAAGAAGGTGCTTGAAAACTCATAAGCTGACAGAAAGCCATCACTCAATCGTTGAGTTCTGAAGCACATCGAAATCCTTTCAGGCAGGTTAGGTTTTAGTGCTTGGCGATTGTTTCCCCCACCTGCCATTGCCCTTCAAGGTATGTGACAGAGGGATTTTTTGGGAGACCTCGCTGATTTAGGTGGATTTGGGCAACTAATAGTTCCACTGCCCGAGATCCCAATTCCTCTCCCAGGTGATCCACCCCGGTAAAAGATGGAGTAAGGCAGCAATGGTCCAGATTGATAATTGCGAGGTCCTCCGGCACCCTGAAGCCTGCCTCTTCAGCCCAATCGATGAAGCTGTTATTGTTGCCGACAAGAATTGCATCTGGTTTGGACTCTTGGAGCCAGGTTTTAAAAGACTCCGCCTCATAGGACTGAACAAAGCAGGGAGGGAGGCGGTCTTCCGGGGTCAAATCCTGCTGATGCACTAGATAACTAGCTTCATATTGGCGATTTGAATTCAGGTTTTGCAAGGCATACAGGTAAAGGCCGATTCGGCGATATCCCCGCTTCATCAGTTCGCTGAATATGATTCCGACAGAATTGAAGTGATGATGGACCACACGGTGGCACCTTGGGTTAACGTAACTGAAGCCGATGGCCACCATGCTGAATGAGTCCCAGTCTAGAGCGAGACCGCGGCTGAATATGCTTGGGCCAAGAACAACCCCCAGGATGCCACGCGAGATGAGAATCTGTGAAAGGCGCTGCTCTTTGTAGTTAACTTCAGAAAGTGCAAAATTGTCTAGTTGAAATCCTGTCTCATCCGCTTTTTTACGGGCTCCAAGTAACATTCGGCGCCAGGTGTCATGGGGTGCATGACCGATGGGCGGAATGTCCTTCCAGTCCGAGATCAGCGCGATGGTTCCTCGGCAGTTCGGGCGCTTATTGGCCCGTACCTGTTGCATGAGTGAAGAAACCAATGGATTAGGCTTATAATTCAGTGAATCAGCCAGTTCCAGTATACGTTTTCTTGTCCTGGGTGAGATGCGGGGGTCGTTTTTAAGTGCCCTAGACACTGTGGAACGCGAAACTTGTGCTAAATCCGCGAGTTCCTGATGGGTAGGAGAAGCACTCATGATCGGATTTAAGGACATGGGGACTGCCATTGCAACCTTTCGGTTACGATTATGAGTTGGGATTTATCTAGTTCTTTCGATTCTCATTAGACTTTCCCTGGCGAAGCCAGACCGGCTATCATGTCAGATTTCAAGTAACGCTGACGTTGGCTCGTTTCAAAGCCATTTGCTTGGAGCTTAGCTTGCAATTGGGCCACAGGCAAAGAGCGAGGTGTGATTCCCTGCATGGCCGCCATTGCTGCTGCCGTACCTCCCGCCTGCCCTGTACGATGAGAGACTTCCTGCAAGCGAGTTGTTGAATTGGCGATGTGGTCGCAACTCATACAGCGACCCACGACGATGATATTTTCCAATCCTTTTGGCAATAAGCAGCGGTATGGAATATCTACCACGCCTTTAACATTTTCCAAGATGTAACCACTCACATCATGAACATCAAAAGAGATTTTCGATGTCAGCACAGCGTCTTCAAAAGTCGCATTACGCCGGCAATCCTCTTCCGTGAGTGTGTAGTCACCGACGATCTCCCTCGTTTCGCGAACCCCAACCTGTGCAGGAGTTTCAACAATCATTGACTGCTCAAAACCCGGTACATAGCTGCGCAGCACTCTCCAGATAGCATAGGATTGCTGGCGGGTAATAACTTCTCCTTGTGAGAGATCTTCCTCAATCGTTCCATCGAGATGGTAAACTCTAGTAGCGTTGAGCGATAACTCATTCGGACGGATGCTGGAACAGTTAAAGTAGCTTTTCTCGGGCAGGTGTGCCGCATCTCCGCCATGGCTCTTGAAGAATTCTGACAAATCGCCCAACATGAAGAATGCTTTCCCGTTTATTGCCTTTTCTCTCAGGCTTTCCCAATCTTCACGGGAAATATTCTTATACATACTGCGATGTTCCCAAACCCAATCAAAATACCGTGGAAAATTGATGTGCCCTATGCGGAATCGCAAACTCATTCCCTGGACCTTTCCATTGTCACCTTTGGAGAATTGGGCCCCGGCACGAGTACAAACATCTCCATCTCCAGTTGCATCAATTACTGTTTTGGCAAGCAAGGCTCTGCGCCCGGACTTTGTTTCCGTCACGACACCTCGCACCGAACTGTCTTCAGTGATAACGTCCGCAATCCAATTATGGAATCTTAGGTCGACCCCGGCTTCCTGTAACATCGTCAAGGCCACAATCTTAACAGTTTCCGGTTCCATGTGATTATTGTCGCTGAATGGGTTGGGTCCCTGCTGGAAATCGCCTACGCGCTGAGCAAATTCAGTAAGGATCCCAGAGTGATGGTCGTTCAAACAATGCCAACATGGCATGATCGAGAATGCTGCAACACCTCCAACAAATCCATATCTTTCGACGAGACCAACCTTCGCACCTTCCCGGGCAGCAGCGATTGCGGCGGGAATACCTGCAGTACCACCCCCGCAAACAAGAACATCATATGTGGCTGCGATCGGTAGAGTATTGGCAGTCTCCAAAATATGCTCCCCTGAGTTTTCAATAGTAAATGCCATACCTGAATTGGTGCGAATATACTGTTCAGTTAAAATATCCGAGGTATGCGCCTCGTTGCATCGTATTCCTCGAAGTGGTAACATGCTCTCACTGCGTTTGATCAAGTGGCAGAAACCGGGATCTGATTCGAGTGAATAGAGTGCTTATCAATGACACAAAGACTATGTCAGTATGGATTAATTACCTTTCTGGGAAACCGGCTATTTCGATGAAATCCAGGTTGATCGCTAATGCCTAAAGGTGGCCGCGTCTCTTCAATCCTCTGCAGCTATTGAAAAACGGTTGAAGGGAAGGGGCTTTACATCTCCAAGTAATTTTAGCGAAGGGCTAAAGGTCCAATTTTTGTGAGATCTCCCAGGCAAATCTCTCATTGGTCTGGAACGCTCTGAGGGCTCAGCTTGCTGCTGCGCGAAGGATTATCGTGCAACGGTTGCAGTTTCAAACCTCATGACACCATGCGGCCATTGTCTTTATTGATAGTCGAATCATAACCCCAACTACTTACATAACAATGGATAACTATAATATACGACTTCTCAAATTTGTTGCTCTACTTGTGATCGCTTCAAGCGCATTTGCAGATACGGTACCGGTAGCGCCATACATGCCGAACGGACCATCAGTGGATGGAGTGCTGGACATCGCGTGGCAGTCAACCGAAGCGATGCCGTTGGCGATCCAGATAGATACGGGGACGCCACCGCCGAGCGCGGAGGAACTCTCTG
>JBFOMH010000012.1:0-95369 GCA_040830765.1 Puniceicoccaceae bacterium
CCCGCTCTGATTGCCGAATTTCTCGACCGTCCCGGCGGGGACCTTCTCCTCCGGCAACTTCAGCCGCCGACGGATGTTGTCGATAATGTAGCGGTTGGCCTGGTGGAAGACGAAGCCGTCGACATTTTCCGGCTCCCAACCAGTGGCTTCCAACATCGCCTTGATGGCGGGCAATTCCACCTTGAGGGAGAAATTGAAAATGGCTGCACCGTCCATGTGGAGGTGACAGCGCGAGCGCCGGATGCCTTCCCCCATGTCCTCGAGCTGGGTAGTTTCCGGCGTGACTGGTTCCCGCAGGGCGCCGCCGGGTTGCCAGAGGGATTCATATCCGGATCCATCGGAACGGAGCTCAAAAACGGCTTCCGGAGCCTCAGGGTCCGCCTCCAGGAGGGTCGCTGAGGCAGCATCGCCAAAAAGCGGGCGCAGGGCACGGTCTTCTCGGGAAACCACCCGGCTGATGGTATCGCCGACCACTAGCACAACCTTTTTCAGTCCCCCACCCTTGAGAAAGCTCATGGCGGCCCACAAGCCGTAGACAAATCCGGAGCAACCGAGATTGAAATCCATGCAGGCGCAGGTATCCGGCAGGCCGAGGCGTCCCTGCAGCAGCACGGCATTGCCCGGTTGCAGGTAATCAGGGGTCTGGGTGACCATGAAAAGGCCGTCAATTTCCGCCGGATCGGTCCCGGAATCCTCAATGAGTCTCCGCACCGCCGCCTCAGCGAGATCGAGCGCCGTCATGCCGTCCGGGACAATGCGCCGCTTATCCAGCCCGATGGTCTGCTTGAGACGTTCAATCTGGGCCTGGTTGTTGTCGAACAAGTCCGCCTCATCGACACTGAGGGAAACCTCGTTGCGAGGAACGGCCGTGACCAGGCCGGTGAGGCCTACTCCACTGATGCGGGCAAGGGCCATTTAACTCCTTTTGCCTTCCATGAGGGAATGGATATCGCCCACAGTGGCGCAGTTCTGCAATTCGGTCCCGGTAACATTGACCCCATAATCCATGTCGAGCATGGAGATCGTCATGAGAATGGCGAGGGAATCCCAGTTTGGCAGGTCGACCAACCGGGTCTCCATCTGGAGGTCGGTGTCCACCACATTGGCGGCCTCGGCGAAGTTCGTTAGGAATTCTGACATTGGATTAGGGACGAAAGACTAAGGACAATGGACGAAAGACGCGTTTAAGTATTTTTTGTAAGGAGTTTGGCAGGGTTGCCGAAGACTGTCACGCTGCCGGGGATATTGGACACCACGACGGACCCGGCACCGATGGTCGTGTCGTCTCCGACCGACTTGCCGGGAATGACCGTTGCCCGGCTGCCCATGAGGACGCGGTCCCCGAGCCTGACATAACCGGTTATGTCGCAAAAGCTGCTGATCTGACAATCCTCCCCGATGACCGCATCATGGCCAACCGCGCAATTGAGATTGAGCGCTGTATTGGCCCCGATGGCGATGTCGCAGGTCAGCGTTGTACCGGGGCAGAGGATCACGCCCGGTTCAAGGTGGACCCGGCGCCCGATGGTGCAGCTCTTGTGAATGACCCGGGCAAATTCGGCACCGCGTTCTGCAAAGCGCTGGCGCATCTCCGCACGGAGCCTGGGCTGGCCAATCCCGATGATGAAAATGTCATCCGGACGTGGCTCGTAGGCCATTGTCGTACCCAGGATGGGTAAGCCGATACCGGCTGAATTCTGGAGGGCATCCGCACGGTCATCAATAAACCCGGCCGGTTCCCACTCCCGTCCGAAGGCCTCACTTTCCAAGGCCCACTCCAGGACCTCGCGGCCAAAGCCGCCAGCACCGATAATAACCAGACGCTTCATTGCATCGCAACTGTAGCATCCGGTTGCGTTTCGGCAAGGCAGAGTTCCGCCAGCACCTCCATGACCTCCATGAAACCCGGCTCCTCCCAGAGACCGTCGATGGACTGGCTGCTCACGATGCGGACAAAAAACTGCTCCCGGTGCACATTCAGCCCGAATTTGGTCAGGTCCTCGAAGACGGTTGTGAGGGAGGTTCGGGTGTTGATACGCTCGCCACCATAAGAGTGTACCTCCCCACCGACAATGTGCCAGAAGTAGGCATGGTTGGTGTAATTCTCCAATTCATAGACACCCCACTGCGCCGGCTGGAGCGGAATTTCCCCGACGAATTTCTCCACGTTCCATTTGCGGTCGGTGCAGGACCAGCCAACTTGCGTCCAGCAGCGGTCCGGGCTGTGTTGGTTGACCAACCGGACCGGCATCTTGCCAGGCTTCCAGTAAGCGACATAGATACTGAAATTCTTGTCCCCACGGGTATAGCTGCGGTGGATGAAATCATCCAGCTTGAGCAGATCCATTGACCGCTCGGTAACCGACTCGGTCGGGCCAAGATCCATATCCTCGACTTCCCAACCCGCCACATCTGAGGGAATTATCTCCTCCAGGGGCAGCGTCAGGCTCCCCTCGCTAACGGTACGGGTACTCGAAATGACCTGCAAGGCGATCCCCACCAACAGGATGATCCCTGCTGCTCCGGGGATGCCCCAGCGTTTGATCCATTGCATCATGCCGAACAATGAAATGAGATTCCCCGGGATTTCAATGATGGAAATCACATCTTGAAAGAGGCGTCATTTGACCGTTAACTCGTTCCATTGACTTTGATGCAGGATACAATCAACCAACTCATCTATACCAGCCTGGCCGATCTGGCCGAAGACTTTGATATCCCGGGACTGGAAAACCCGGATCCGGAAACCCGGCTCTACGGGCAGAAGTCCGTCCTTGATTCCATGGCCCTGGTAGCCCTCGTCGCGGACTTGGAAGGACGCGTGCGGGAGGCCTTCGGCAAGGATGTCATCCTCGCCGACGAACGGGCCATGAGCAGGCGGTTGACCCCGTTTGCACGGGTCGGAACGCTTGCGGACTATATTGAAGAACGTTTAAAGGAGGAGAGCTGACGATGGCCAATTCCATGCTTATAACGGGAACCAGCAAAGGCCTTGGTAAGGCGATGGCCGACCATTACCTGGCTCAGGGCTGGCAGGTCGCCGGTTGCAGCCGGAGTGACGCCACCATCGAACACCCGGACTACCAGCATTATTCGCTCGATGTAGCGGACGAAAAAGCTGTCACCGCCATGGTGCGGGAGGTTCATGCCGCACATGGTCTGGACGCCCTCATAAATAATGCCGGCATCGCCGCCATGAATCATCTGCTACTGAGCTCGGCCGGCGTTGCCCGGCAAATCATGGAGACCAATGTTATTGGTCCGTTCCTCTTTATCCGGGAGGCGGCCAAGCTGATGCAGCGTTCCGGCGGCGGCCGCATCGTCAATTTCACCACAGTGGCAGTCCCACTGGACCTCGAGGGGGAGGCCCTTTATTCAGCCAGCAAGGCGGCCTTGGAATCACTTACCCGCGTAGCCGCCCGGGAATTGGGTCCGATGGACATTCTTGTCAACAGCATCGGCCCTTGCCCTATCCCAACCGATCTCACCCGCCAAGTTCCCAAGGAAAAGCTGGAAGCACTCATCGACCGCCAGGCCCTCAAGCGCGCCGGGACGGTGGAGGATGTCTTCCCAGTAGTCGACTTCCTCATCTCCCCGAAGAGTGCTTTCATCACGGGCCAGACGCTCTACCTCGGCGGAGTCTTCCATTAATCCCATGTCCCAAGCCGACTGGATAAGCGGGCGCATTGCTGAGTTCGGGGACCGGACATTCCTGACCCGCGGGGATAGACATCATTCCTTTGCCGAACTGGCCGCAGAAGTTGATGTAGCAAAGAAAGAGATTATTCAAGCGGACATCCCCGAGGGTGCCTGTGTCGCCCTGCTGGGCGATTACTCCCTGGAGGCCATCGCCGCCTTCATCGCGCTCCACCTGAATGGAAATATCCTCGTCCCAATGACTGGCCTGCCGCAGGAGGAGCTGCGACAGCGGATGGCAGAGGCCCACGTGCAGTGGATTTTGAAGGCGGAGGACACGAAGTACGCCATTGAAAAGCTAATTCCTGACGGTGATATGCCAACCATGCTGGCCGATCTGCAATCAGCCGGTCATTCCGGACTCATCCTGTTCAGCAGCGGTAGTACCGGGCGGCCCAAGGCAATGGTCCATGACCTGCAAGAGCTGCTGGCGGTCTACCGCGACAAGCGGCCACGTGCACTCACCATGCTGGTATTCCTTCTTTTCGATCACATTGGCGGACTCAATACATTGCTCAACGGGCTGGCCACCGGGGCCCACCTGGTAATCCCGGAGTCACGGGATCCGGAAGAAGTAGCCACTCTTATCGAACGGGAAAAAGTCCGCATCCTTCCAGCCTCCCCCACGTTCTTGAACTTGCTCCTGCTCAGTGGGGCTGTTGCACGCCATGACCTTTCCTCCCTTCGCATCATCACCTACGGTACCGAGCCGATGCCGGAAAGCTTGTTGGCAAAATTAAAAGCCGCCTTTCCCCGGACCAAACTCCTGCAGACCTTTGGCACCAGCGAAACCGGCATCTCCCAGACTGTCAGCCGCTCATCCTCCAGTCTGGAGATGAAGATCGACGACCCGAACACCGAGTTCAAGGTCGTCGAGGGGGAACTCTGGCTCCGCAGCACGACGCAGATACGGGGCTACCTCAATGCCTCAATGGAACGCTTTACCGAGGATGGTTGGTTCCGAACAGGCGACCAGGTGGAACTCACCGATGACGGTTTTATCCGTATCCTTGGGCGGGATTCTGAAATCATCAATGTTGGCGGGGAGAAGGTCATGCCGGCCGAGGTCGAGTCCGTCCTCCTTGAGGTGCCGGAAGTTCGCGACTGTATCGTATTCGGCAAGCCCAACCCAATAACCGGGCAGGTTGTTGCAGCCGAGGTGGTCGGTGCAAAGGACATCGAAGCCAGGGAATTATCGCGGAGCATCAAGCGCTACTGCCGCTCCCGGATTGCGCCATACAAGGTACCGGTGTACATCGAGGTTGTCGAGTCCCTCCAGTCCACGGGCCGCTTCAAGAAGATAAGGCGGCGCTGAGATAGATTGCACAAAGGGCTACAGGCGTCCCGCCTGTAGTTGCATCTAAAGAAATTCGCGCCATTCGTAGTTAGTCTACAAAAACCGCGAATCCCGCGAAATCCGCATTATATTTTTGTGTTTTCCGTGTATTCCGTGGTTTAAAAGTAACAGTCACCCATGGACCTCTTCCTCAACAGTCTCTATTCGCCCTTCTTCTACTTTTTCTTTGGGTCACTGTTTGCCTGGGTCTATGTCATGATGTGCTACTTCAGTCGCGCCCGGGGATTTTCCCGCCGACTCATCCTTCTCTACGGATTCGGCCTGGTGCTGATCTGGGGATTCGCCTCGCCCCTCGGTAACCGCCTGCTTCTCGTCTCTCTCCTGACCGACCATCCGACAATCAATCTTGAAGACCCGAACGCCCCCTCACCGGATTTCATCCTCGTCGCAGCATCCGGCTACCTCATCATGGGGGATTCCCAGGAGGATGTCCTTTACGACCGCACGGCCCAGCGCGTGGCCACAGCTGCCAAACTTCACTCACAATTCCCGGAAGCTGTCCTCATTATGCAGGGAACCGGATACAAGGCTGCCGCCGGCGGTGGCCAGGTCCGACCCGCGGAGCACCAGGGCGAGCTCATGCGCCGGCTGGCCATCTCCATGGGTGTTCCGGAAGACAAGGTCCGCATCGAAGACCAATCCCGCAATTCACGAGAACATGTCGAGGCGCTGCAAGAGTTGGATGGCATTTCACCGGATTCCCGGCTCGTTGTTGTCAGTTCCGATTGGCACATCCGGCGGCTCCAGATGGTTTTCACGCCGGTCTTTGCCAATACAAGCTATCAGGCTTCGGAGACGCCTGTCCTCCATGGCTTTGCCCTGAGCCTGCTCTGGCCGGATGAGTCCACGCTCTCCTCATCACGCATGTACCTCCGTGAGTGGGCCGGAATGATTTACTATTCCCTGACCGACTAGTCCCGTGAATATCTGGATCGTCAATCCTTTCGATGAGCTGCCTGGCGAAACCGATATTCGCCACCGTTACTGGGCCCTGGCCGATACTTTGTCAGACCAGGGCCACACCGTCACCTGGTGGTCCTCCAACTTTTCCCACCGCACAAAGGACTACAGGCGTCCCGCCTGTAGCACCAAACCCCAAGAGGACTACAGGCGTCCCGCCTGTAGCAACCTCAAGTTCTCTCTCCGCCTCGTCCCAACTTCTCCCTACGCCCGCAACGTCTCATTCGCCAGACTCCGCAACCATCGGCAATACGCCCAGCGGTTCAAAAAACTCGCCTCTGCGTCCATCGAATCCGGTGAGCTCCCCCCACCCGACCGCATCGTCGTCTCCCTCCCGCCACTGGGTACCGCGAGCGCCGCCTTCGCCATCCGGAAAAGATTCGGCGGGGAGGTCATCGTCGACATCATGGATGCCTGGCCGGAAACCTTCTACCGGCTTTTCCCCGGACAGCTTGGGAGATACCTCATGTGGCCCCTCAAGCGCTCCGCCATTGGGGCATTTCGTGGAGCCGACCGAATCTCCGCCGTGGCACAAGTCTATATCGACCTTGCCAAGTCTCATGCACCCGATAAGCCGACACATCTCTGTTATCACGGAATTGATAAAGAGGACGAAGGACAAAAGACTAAGAGCAAAGGTCCAAATTTGTCAGACTCTGGACAATCGTCCCCAGCCCCCCATCCCCTGAAAATTGCCTATATCGGGGCACTGGAGAGATCCTACGACCTCGAAACAGCCATTCAGGCGATTCAGCAACTGAGCAACGAGGGCAATGCCGTGGAACTGCATATTGCCGGTGCTGGTACCCAGGAGGCCGCGCTGCGTAATCTGGTCACTCGCCTGTGGACAGCAGAAAGCAAGTGCCCCGTTCATTTTCATGGGCTGCTAAGCAGAACAGACCTTCACAAACTCCTCAGCGACTGCCACCTTGGGCTTATCCCGATGACCCAGGATTCCCATGTAGGTATCCCCTATAAACTCGGCGACTACTGTGCCGCCGGTTTGCCAGTCATTTCATCTCTCGATGGAGAATGTAGGGAATTTTTGGAGACAAAAAAGGCCGGGTCATATTATGAACCCGGCGTTGTGCAAAGTCTGGTGAGTGTTTTGTCTGACTACAGTAGAGGCGAAAGGGATATTTCCGCGGAAGGTATCAATTCTTTGGCACTGGCGAAACAGTGGTTTGATCGCAATCAAACCTATGCAGACCTATCGGGATTCATTTCAGGGGAATAAATTTCCCGACCGCCTCCACAAACTGCCGCCCAATAGCCTCCCATGAGAACTCTTCCCGGATCCATACGGAGCCGTGTGCCCCTATTTCCCGGCGTTCTTCATCACTCATGGCCATGGCCTCTTTTAGGGACTTCATGAGGGGTTCCACTCCGGTTTCGATCCACCAGCCGCAGCGCTTCTCTGCCAATCGTTCCCAAGGCGTTGCCTTGGTGGTGATGACCGGTACCCCCATGCCCAAGGCCTCGCCAATGACTATGCCAAAATTTTCTGAGTAGCTGGGTAAAACAAACAGGTCCGCCGATCGATAGATATCCCACTTCGCCTCGTCGCTAACGGGTCCAATAAAGTGGATCTTTTCGGCATTCACTTGTTTAGCGGCCAAATGCTCACATTCGGCCTGATGCCCCCCATCGTCATTGCCAGCGACGACCAGTTCCCAATCCGTCTGGTTCAATTGCCCAAAAGTCTCAATTAAGTCCATCAGGCCTTTCTTGGGATGTATCCGTGAAAGGAATAAAATCCGCTTGTTTTCAGCCCCACCAGGCGCTGCCTTTTCCTCGCCGGAAGGGATGTGAACACCGTTCGGGATCGTTACAATGGGTGGGCAAATTGACTTCAGGACGTTGCGTATGTGCTCGGCCTCCAACTCTGCGGTAGCATGGATTAAGGCCGAAGAGGCCAGCGCTTGCTTGGCATAAGACCACCAGGCAATGCGTTTTTTTAATTTCCGGTGATTGAGAGCCCATGGATCCAGCATGCTCCGGGTAGATGTTATCACCGGAATGGCCTTCCGTTTGCCAGTTGCACTGACGGAATAATTCAGCCGGTTCCAAACCCCTGCATGGTACAGGAAACCCACTGGCTCTCCTGGCTCAGTCAATCGTTCCAGCTCATGCCGTACCCCATTAAACCCGTCACAGAGGCGGATTTGCAGATTTGGTGAGATGGCCGCACTCGAGAGCGTGTCCTCGCTCGTCATGGGCGCCAATAAAATGACCTCAGCTCCCGGATTGTCGTCCAACTGAAGCATGGCATCGGCAACCGAAGAGGCCAATGCTGGTACACTCCTGGCGATACCGCCAAGGTCAACATCGACTGTGGATGCTATAAAGATGTAGCGCCGCTTAATCATTCAGGATCTCACGCAAGAACTTGTCATGCTCTGCAGCAATTACCGGCCATGTGTATTTGTCAGGAGGATCAACGCACGTGGCAGGAGTGGTATCCAATTGAATAGCGAATTCCTCCAGTGCCTCCTTGGTCAGTGGTGGCTCAAAAAGGGTTAGCCAGTTACTTCCAAAATCATCCCTGAGCTCCAGAAAGGTGGGTGTAGCCGGCGCGAGTACCCTTTTTCCGTAGGACAAGGCATGAAAGACCACCCCTGAGTTAAGGGAGCCCGCATAAGGGATGACAACCCCCGAAGAACTGTTCAGCAAGCCATCCAACTCCTGCTTGGAAACATACCTCTGGATCAAGCGGACCTCAGGAAGCGTAGCGGCAAGTCCTTCGACAATCCGGGAAAGCTCCGGATCGTCACATTGTCCTGCAACCGTCAATTCGCAGCGTGGTGGGTCAAGCTGGGAATAGACCTCCAGAAGATGCGGGATCTCCTTGTAGCGGCGTATCTTGCCAAAGCAAATAAGCGACTTTCCGGTTCGCTCTTCCTTGGCCTGCTGGTCATGACAATCTTCCGGACGGGGATGGAAGCCATGGACAATCACCGTGTTTGGCAGCTTCCCAAGAATTGGAATTGCGGCTGCCTGACTTGCGGATGCTGAGCTGAGGGATATCCAACCATCCAGGCGCGAGAAAAAATGCTTCCAGAACCAATCCTCGAGATTCTGGTGATAATTCTCATGGGATCGCAAGTTGTGGATAGTCCAGACGATGCGAGTTCCCAAAAGCCGATAAACCGTGACAATGGACAGGAGTAGTACCGCACGGAAGGTGCTCTTTAACAGACTGGGATGAAATACGAACCCATCCGGCCAATGGAGATGCAGGCATGCCGGTATTTCGAACTTCAAAAGTCCTGGACCAAGATCATGAATCCGCCAGCCGAACTTCGCCAACTCATCATAGAGGAGACTTTGATACCGATTTGTATGCCTGTTTTTAAAGGCTGGATAGGCTACCAGGAGCTTGGATTTCCCTTGCGGTGCCATCAGCGATCAAACTCCATCTGTAATAGTTTCTCCTTGAACCCTTGCCCGGAATTTCGACGAAGATACTCATCCGCCTTCAGCGGTTCCATTGTGACTGAACCAGCAAGGGCGGCATTCAAGGCCCCGTGGAATGCCGGGACGTCATTGCTCTTGAAGGTGTGGCCCAGTTCATATTCTCTCGTCAGTTTTCCAACCAAGCCACCCGCTGAAGCGATAACGGGCGTCCGGGTACGGGCGGCATGGCCAAGAATTCCGCTGGAGCCAAAGGTGTTTTGGTACGGCAAGAGCAGAAAGTCGGCAATCGACAAATAGGAGGCAAATCGATCCGGTTTCAAATAAGTCAGGTCGGTTACCAGTTGAATTGATGCAGCCCCCTTGAACCGGTTCAGGGCGGATTCCAAATCCCCTTCAAATCCTGGCAATACCTCTCCGGCAACCAACAAGGTGCAGGGCCTGCCGTCCAGAGGATTATAATTGCGAATAGCCGCAAGTGCCTCGGTCACACCCTTGCCGGAACGCAGCGCTCCCAGTAACGCAAAAACCTTGGCATCAGCCGGAATACCGAGTTCCTGACGGACAGCTTCAACATCACACTCGGACAGGGCTGTAATGTCAGCCGGATCCGGGAGGCAATGCACCCCACCCTGAAGGTCAGTCCACTGCTTCATGAACGACACCGTCTCTGGATCATTAAGGACATACAATCGCCTCAGGCGGTTGTTTCTCCTCATGCGGCGGATCCTTACCAGCTCCAGCAGCCCGCGCAGGCGTTCCATGATCCCACCGCCGTGGACAAAGCCCGCGCTTTGCGGACTGAACCAGATGCCCGAGACGACTGATGCTGAAACCCGGCAACAAAGCAGCGGGAGCAGGAATGTATTGATCCTGGGCAGGAAGAGCCGTGCCGGCTCCTTCATGCGATGGCCAATGTAGGATAATAACGCTTCCGGGTCCAAATGCTTCTTCTCCAATGCCTCAATTTGTACATTCCCGGGTACCTGACGTAGAAGCAACTCCTGCGCGGCGCGTTCAGTCACGAGAAACAGGATTTCACCCTCGTTCGCGGGCGCTTTCCCGAAAGCATCAAGTATCAGGCCCAGGTACTCCAGGTGATGGCCACTGTCGATTGGATCCGCTACAATCAGTCGCATGATTTGTCCGCTGAAGGCTTGTACCTTCCTTCCCTGAATAATTGCCCCAGTACTCTCATCAGGAAGATCGGTCCGTTCAGGTTTCTTCGCCAGAGCCGGCGCGGCTCCTGCAGAAGCCGGTAAATGGAGATGCCCCCAATCTTCTGTACCCATTGAGGCGGCAGCTTGACCCGCCCACTGAAGAAATCAAATACGCCCCCAACCGGCCCAACCACCTTCACATTCAGTTTCCGGCAATGCTCGAAGGCCCACTTTTCCTGCTTGGGAGCACCTAGTCCAACCCAAAGGATATCGGCCCCTGAGGCATTGACCCGGCTGATAATCTCGGCGTTCTGGTCATCGGAAAACACCTTCGCAAAAGGCGGGGCATAAGTCCCGACGCACTCGAGATGGGGAAATTCCTGACGAAACTTTCTTTCCAACACAGCCAGGTTTTCATCATCGGAACCAAGGAAAAACATTCTTGTTCCAGCCTTCGCCGTGTTCAACCGGGTGCAGAGGTCAGGAAAGATGTCCGGTCCACAAACCCGCTCAGGAATCTGCGCATTGAGAATCCGTGAGGCAATGATGATACCGGTGCCATCAGCAGTAACGAGGTCGGAGGCATGGATCGCTTCCGCAAACTCGGGATCCTTCCGGGACACTTCTATGGAATGCGGATTGACGCAGCAGAAGTACCTTGCCCGCTCCTGCTCCTCTTCACTCCACTTGGCCAAGAGCTCCACCGTCTCCACCAGGGTCATTCTGCAGAAACGGTAGCCAAGGATGTCTTTTTCAGCTAACTTCATGGCGTTGTATTACCAATCCATATTCTCTTCATAGCCATACTTGATCAGCCATTCACCAGCGGTTTCCTTGAATACTTCGGTAATGTCTTCATCAAAATATTTCTGCCACTGACCGAAAGAACCACTTCTTAACGTACGGGATTTCTTGCCGATTACTTGGTTACACAGTGCACTTAATGATGCGTCCGTGTACGGAATCCCACAATACTCCAGCATTCCCTGAACCGCCTTTACTTGGGTTGCCGAATCTATCAATTCTTCGAATTTCACAGTATGGACATTCTCACAAAGTAACCACTCATAGTATCGGGCAGCATGCTCCCCAATCGAAGGAGAGCGACCCAGATTCCCAAGCAAGCCCGATTCAATCTCGGTTATCAGTGCGATAATCTTCTCCTTTTCTGTTCCAAATCGATTCAAATAGTCATGCATCCGGTGTGATGGATCACTTTTGGCAATATAATGATAGTTTGAGATAACGATGTCTCGCAGATCCCTGATTATAAAAACCATCCTTGTTTCATCGTTAGCTTCCAGGTAATTAACAAGGTCATCGCTGTAGTAACTGTGCAGGGAGACTATTTGACCTGCTGACTGTGACTTAACCTGTTTCCAGAAGTGTTCATACTTATGATCGAGGTGGTATGAGGAAAACCATGGGTAACTCAAAGAGTGTTGTATCAGGTTTACCGCCAAGTTGGTCCCGGCTTTGGGAATGGAGTTTACTATCACCTTGTTCCTGAAGCCCTTTGAGAAGATCCCAAACGTTGAATCAATCTTTGCCTGGAATCTCGCCAGCGAATATTGAACCAACTTCATCCATTGGCGACTGCGATACGAAAATCTCAGGTTTTTGGCATTCTTAATCATAGTTCACCAACTTGACTAAAAGCAAATATCACTCCTATGGGTGAAAGACACGGAGCAAGGCTTTGAGGTATGAAATATACAAGTTCCCCACTCCCCTGACCTTCATGAAGTGCTTCAATTCCTTAAACCTTAAGCCCTTGGGCGAGAAAAACTGCGCCAACCTAAAACTTAAGCGCTTCTCCTTATCGGCCCATGGTTGTGGGTGACTTTTGCAAAACCCGTGAATCAAGGGTGCTCTAATCAAGAGGACTCCTCTCCTTCTGGCTCTTATGCCATAGTCAATATCCCCAAAACTGTGCGTGTATTCCTTTGAGAGCACCCCGACAAGATCGGTGACAACATCAGGTACTAGTACTAAATTACCATTAAAGTCATTTACTGACAGGGGAAGCTTTCCGACTGGAACAACCTTTGAATAACATTTCCCCCCATAAGTTGGCGTACATCTTTCACAAAGCTCCTCAAGTTCGCTATCAGTCCTGGGGAGATTCATTTCCAACGGTTCACACAGTGATCCAACAACAATGGTGGGCATAAGCTTGTTGAACTTTTTATAGCAATCGAGCAGATGCTTGAGGCTGGTTGGAAATAGCTCTACATCATCATTCAACCACAGGAATGCGTCGAAATCCTCTCCTAATGCCAGCGCTGATTCCCACGCTAATCGCATTCCCCCGTTCCAATACAAATTTCCATCGCCTTCGACAACGATGACCTCCGGATACCTCTCCCTTATTATTTCCCCGGAATTATCATCCGATCCATCGTCAACGAGAAAGACTTTCAGCTCACAATCCAATTCCTCCTGCTCGAGAAGCCGTTTGATACAGTGCGAGGTTACCTCAACGCGATTATAACAGGTAAGCAGGACAGCGATCTTCATCATGAGAGTTCCTTTTTGTAACCCAGTACCTCGAAGTCCTTTTCAAAATATGACACTACCTCCCTGGCTGAGCAGTCGTCATAGTAATCGATGGTTGCTGTCTTTGTTCTGTTCACCGAGCGATTAGCAAACGGTATGCTGCCGTAAGACAGCTCCAGCCGCTTGGCAATGGTCCTCATGTCCTCATCCAGATTTTCGTATTTGCCAAAAAAATCCACGAGTGACTCAGTTCCTTCCTTGTTAAGGATAAAATCACATTGGCGCAGTGGCTTCTGGGAAACGTACCATTTAACGAATTCACCAAAATTGAGAGCAGAGGCTTTAGCATGATACTTATGGGAGGGAGATTGCCCGATGTAATGGTAAATGCTGACAAGATGATCAAATGGATCACGAACAAAGCAAAACTTGTAATAGTTCTCAAAGATGTCCTGGGGCAGTTTTTCCTGCAGTTTGTAAGCTACCTCGTGCTTCTTGAAGCCTGTGAACTTCTCCATACCCAAGTCCTGCCATCCGAAGACTCCGGAAATTCTGCCAAACAAGGACCGGGTAATTCTAAATTCAAACGCTGCCCGATCCACCATTCGCGCATAGGGCAACAGGACCTGGGAGACAGATGTTCCCGCTGTCTTGAAGATATGGATGAAAATGAACTTCTTTTTATGGGAAAGGATCATCTTAGCAGAATCTGTTATAGCCCAAACTTTTCGCGCAAATTCCTTTCGTGCTGGGCAATTTCCTTTTCCTCAAACCTTTGCCTTATCAACTTTGCGGGATTCCCTCCAACTACCGAATAAGGCGGCACACTTTTGACTACTACAGAACCAGCTGCGATCACGCTTCCCCTGCCGACTTCCACTCCAGCCAGTATAGTACAGCCATGCCCGATCCAGCAATCAGAGTTGATGATAATTCGCTCATCTTTGCCTCGAGGCGCAGACCAGACGCTTTCCCCGGGCACGTTGATGTTGTGATCCTTCCGACCTACAAATGAAACTCTTTTGGCAATCAAAACATGATCCCTAATAGCAACAGCTGAGTCGATAATACATTCCGGACCAATCTGGACACAGTTACCCAGGCTAACGCTATCCACATTATTTCCGATTTTTATGTCGCCAGAGACACGGGTAAATCCACTGACCGCTACTTTCCGGTATTTCACCTTAAAGAGGAATAGATTCCGCGAGTAGTTCAACACCACTCGAAGTATCCAAATGACTTTCGAGCATTGGACTCGATTAAACTCAGGAGGTAAAAACTTCATGGGTCTTTTCTTTCAACTTACTCATCAGCCACTTAATTCGGTTGATGAGGTTTTTGCTGTAAAAGGTGTCCTCCAAGAACTGGTCATACTGATGATTGAAAGTCACGGACTCAGATTGCCCACTGATTTCGATTGGATCACTCTTGGCACGAAACAAAAATGGTGATCCCGCAGTGTTCGTGGCATCATCTACCCCTCCTACATTCTCCACCAAGTTTACAGAGGAGGTGATACAATCGTAATCGTTCAGCAGACAGGTGAGAACCCACCTGTAGTCCCACGCAACTATCTCCCCGGAATAGGTTCTCTGCCAGATTCTCTTCCAATACCAATACCGCATCTTCCCCTTACACAAGCCTTTGATATGGTTGGAATCCAAATGGCGTATAAACGCCTCTTCTTTTGCTACAAACTGTTTCCATGCATTGGCCCAGGTACCCCACCCCCAGGTTATCGGGAAGAAATTCCTGAAATAACTCTCCCCATTCATCGAGCCTGAATCTTGCAGGTTTGTGCCGCAGACTGTGCCCACAGAATCATCATACCGGTACGATTCCAAGAGGATCGAAATCCAATCAAAAAATCCGTCGGACGGATGACAGTCATCCTCAAGAATGATCGTGTAGGGATTCCTCGAGAGGACTTCATCGATTCCGGTCTTAATCCTATGATAACACCCCAAGTTAACTTCAGATGCCAAAATCTCCCCGGGATTTTCTTTTAGATATTCATTCGCCAGATTGAGGACCTGTTCCACTAAACTCCGGTCACTTTCGACATGCTCCCGGGGTCCATCAATTACGAAATAAACATAGCCGGTATACGATCTTGAAACTATTCCCAACAACTTTACCAGCAGATTAGGTCTATTAAACGCGATAATTGTCAGTGGCGGATACTTCATCGGTCAAGTGTCCTTCGATGCTATCTCCTCGTAGAGGCTTTTATAGGATTTAGCACATTTCACGCTGTCAAAACGCCCCGCATACCGTGAAATGACCTTCCGGAGTTCTTCATAGTCAGCCTCATTCTTGTTTCTAGCCAAGCCAATGCACCACTTCATTCCCTCGATCAGACTGGAGGAACTGAAAGATTCAGCATGAAAACCCTGCACCATGTGATTAAACATGTCTATGAAGGCAGATGTTCGAAATGTTACCACCGGAGTACCGGATGATAATGACTCAACTATGGTCTTTCCAAAAGCTTCCTGTATGGAAGTAGCTAGAAAACCCGAGCTCGCTGCGTAGATTAGGTTCAGTTTGTTCTGGTCTTTTACCAATCCAAAGTCGATGACACGTCCACCCTCATTCCCTCTTAGCAAGGCTTTGGAATCCCCAAAAACCAGAAACTTTACCTTTGCAAAATCAGGATCCTGCTCAGTGAGGTTCAAGACTTCGATAAATTTCTCTGAACCCTTATAGCCCAGGGAGTGATTTAAAGCTCCAAACGATATATAATTGTAGTCTTCGCTCAGTCCAAGGCGTCTTATTGCGGAACTTCTGCGAACATAGGGGAATTGTTCAACCCTGACACCATTCCAGATGGTTCTCAGATTGGAATTGCTCCAAATTGCGCTCCTTCTTGCGGACTCTGTAATCCAGGGAGAAATCCCAACCCCATATAAGTTCGATTTATTGGAAACGATACTTTCTTTTCTTTCGAACTGCCTCCTTGCCTTGAACCGCTTATCTGAACCTGAAAAGTGGGGGCAATTTCCGCAACCTTGGACATAGTTGTCGCAGTTCATTGAATAGTGACAACCGCCGGTGAAAGGCCACATATCCCTGAATGTCCAAACAACTGGCTGCTTTATTCTTAACAGGCTGTATGGTGACACGAAGCCACCATTAATCCAATGTAGATTAATCACATCACTGTTTTTGCACAAATTGCTCAAGTCCCTCACGTAGGCAAATTTATCAGAAGAGAAAAGCCATTTGCTCTCGGGTTCCCCCCTGCTTGCCAAATGATTTAACTTCCTGAACACGCGAAAGAGGAATTTGGTCGAATTTGTTTTAGCCAGATAATCAACCGATGCAGTCTCTCCGATACCGGGTCGATGCGAACATATGAAGTTGGAGTCCACCCCCTCGTCCAGTAGAGCAAGATGAAGATTATAAGCACCCTTGCTGGCTCCACCAGAAAGGTTTCCATAACAAATATGGGAAACTCTCATCGGGTTAAAAATTCTACTTCTGATTCAGGGGATTGATCCATCGGGACAGCCCAAAAATCTATTTCCTGCCGAAATTTAAATCAGCCATGCGGTACCGGACAAACCTCTCAACGCATTGGTCTTCTTCCAGCAATTCTTCCATGGCTGATCTTCTTTGCGGCTAAAGTAATGCCAAGGACAAGAAAAAGGATAAATCCTGCCGAACTATTGAGGGGATAGTCACCAATGTGAAAACCAATGACTGCAAACGTTAATAGGAATGGCTGAAAAACGGCACCCACAGGCCCCATGCCTGGAATTGGAACAGAAATCGCCTGGTAAAGGAGATAACAAATCAATCCAAATATCAGACCTCCAGCAAAGATTCCATACACCCTGAGCAATAACAAAAACGCATGGTGAGGCCCGTTTAGCCAGAGAATGGAAATACTCCCGTTTTCATAAGTGAAAAAACTCGCCGGATCCGGTAACACGGTCAGCAATGACAATTCACTGAAATTGTACTTCAATGAGCTCTTCCAGATAGGGACTCGCTCCGCCTTGTATTTGGCCATGACAAGGTCTATGACCTCTTGCAATTGGTATTCAGTCAGGTCTCCAATGCTCCCATCCGAATCGCGGTTCTGAATGGTCTGGGAAAAGATTACCTTCAGGTCCTCAGATGGTTCTACAAAAATTGCCGACAAGGGAAGCGCGACGGATATTATGGGAAATACCCAGAAAAGGAGCTTATTTCTCTGAATAAGGGGAAGAATGATCATCGAACCAATTGATGTCAGGATCATGAGCTTCGTCCAATAAGTGCTGAATAGGAAACCATCCACAACGGCGAGGAAGGGAATGATCCCCAGAATACAGTTCAGGGCATTCCGGGTACGGAACATGTAAATACAAAGCGGCAACCCCATCATGGATACCAGAAAGTGTCCCCGGCCAGAATAGGAACCGACATACCTCAGGAACATAAACGCCGAGTAGATGCACATGAAGAGTAGAATCCACTCAATGTAGCGCCGCAACTCATGGGGACTCAACTTGAGGTTCGCCACAGCAATGGCGACGAAGAGGAAGACTATCGTAGAGCGATTTGAAATGGTTATGGTGAGGTAACCCGGGTAAACCAAGTACTGCACGGCTGAGAAGATGACCAGAAGCCCGGGCAGGATAAATATTCGTATTGAGAGGTCCAATTGTGAAGAATAATTCCTCGCAACAAACAATCCGGACAGCACCAATGCCATATTGCCAATTCCCAGGTTTAGGAATCCCAGTCGGAAAGTACCAAAGCTGTAGACGAACTCACGGGTCGCAATCTCGCTGTGGCCGAACGCTTCTAATGAGCTTGATCCTATCGTCGCCAGCAGACTTGCCATAATCAGGCCAACGAAAAAGCTCTTATTGTTCCCGAGCATGCACCCGACGGTGAAAAAGAATACGGGAGCAAATGCTACTGGAGAGATGGCATCCAACGGCAAGACTGCAACAAGAAGCAAACTGAATAGCATGCACACGACACCGCCAACAGTCAGAGCAGCGTCGATAATCGAATTCGAGCTTCGCTGAGGTGTCTGCATCCCGGATACAGATATGGCGGGTAGCGCTTTAGTGTTCATTGCTGGACCTATCTCTCATTTTCTTCTCAAAATCTAACATTAACATTAATCAATTAAGCAATATTTCTGTTCCCCTGAATCTGTAATCCTGAAGCCGTTCTGCTAATCACAATTGAATGGGGGCCTTCAAATCTGTAAATCGGTGAAAAACAACAAGGGGCCAGTTGACTTTAAGTAGCATCAGTTGGAGGAGTGGCTTGAATTGATTAAATAATACAATAGGTGGCCTTTGTTGAGCGTGGTCTAAGGATGGAAAGGTCACCTCTATATGTTACAAACTGCAAGGAGTAATCTCCTTCCGATTGCCAAAGTCTGGAGATCTCTCGTTCACCCCGTCTAGCCGTGTCATCAAGAAATATCACAAAGTCCTCGGAGAGGTATTCCTTGAGGAAATAATAAGCAGGATACCGGGCAAGCGGAGATTCGGTTGCCTTTGGCCCGTCAACGAAGACCATGTCAAATCCCCCGGGCGCGAGGGCGTCTGAAAGGATTTCCGTGTCGTACCACTTGTACTCCGTCCCCTTCAGTTGCGTGGCGGAAAGCGGGGCATGGACAAAGTTGATGTTCGAAAGGTGGGCCGTCATCCCCTTGACAATCTCAATCCAATCCGGGTCATCATCAATCGTCGTGACTTGCCCACCGAGGGGAGCCAGGATGTCAGCGAGGACCAAGGTGGAAATACCGCACCCGCACTCAACGATGTTCCGCCTCTGGTGAATGACCACTTCATTGGCGAGGACAGCAAGGGCCCGTGGGGCAACGGCTGAAGTAGTCCATGGGAGGTCCGCCTTGAGATACTTGGCAAACCGCATCAGGGCATTGGCGTCATAAGCCGCTCTCAGCGAGGAGGCGTTTGTCTGCGCGCCTATACGGTTAAGGAGAGTCTTGATTCGTTCTTTCATCGTTGATTCTATTCAAAAGGTCCTGCCTGCCTGAGTTGGCGATCACCCAAATAATCAGGGAAAGATAGGCAATGGAGCCGAAGACGCAGAAGATTGCGACAGAAATCACATCGTCCTTGAAATAGAGGAATCCGAGCCCCAATGCCAGGATCTTGCTTCCGGTGCTGAAGACCTCATAAATCAGGAGGCCTCGCTGCAGTCCCAGTGAGGGAATGGTCGCGACACTGGGCCGGTTGAGGAATCCGAAGTACATCCAAAGGGAAATCCATCTGGCGTAGACGCCCGCATGGTACCACTCGGAACCAAAGACGAGGCTGAAAATATAGGGGCCAAACAAGATGATAATCCCAAACGGGAACAAACCGACAAGCGCCATCATGGCCGTCGCCTTGACCAGCAGTTGCTTTGGGGATTCGCCACTATTTACGGCATCGACTATCCTGGGATAGAAGACCTCACTCACCGATGTCCCAATGAGTCGGACTGGCGCGGCGACAATCTGCCTGGCAAGTGTGTAGAAGCCGGCAGAGGCCGGGCCAAAGAATCCGGCCAGCATCAGGACCGGCAGGCTTTGGGAAATCGAGTTGATGAAAATCTGCGGACACCGGTACAAGGGGAAGTCTTTGTATTCACCCGCCAGGTCAACCAACCTGGAAACCTCAATCGTCTTGGTGCCGGGCTCGGGCGATTGCCATGTGCCTGACTTGCGGATACTCCTGATCATTACCAACGCTTGGGCAAGGACTCCTGCGAAAGTCGCCCAGATCAGACCCGCTCCCGTAGCCCAGAAGAGTCCCAGGATAATTTTCCCCCCATTCTGAAAGACGGCGTTCAGGACGTTGACCATGGCCACCGTCTTGAAAAGCTTGTGCCGGATCAGCCAGTACTGGGAAGATTGGACCACTTCCATGACCAGCAAGACAGCCGGCACCAGCAGGATGAGGCTTGAGATCGACTCCAGTGCCAACAACGGGCGGATCGCGTCCCCGAAGGCGATCAAAACAAGGAGCACCACCACACAGGTCGAGAAGGCGATTGCTACTGAAAGCCTGACCAGGTCCCGGGCCTCTGCCTCTTCAGGAGGCAGGACGATGGCGATTGGATACGACATCGAAATCACCGGCTTGAGCATCGTTACAAAGGCCAGGAAACTACCAACCACACCAAATGCCTCCGGGCCATACAGCCTCGTGATGACAGGTGTTGCGGAAATGCCGATAAGTTGGGAAAT
Source organism: Puniceicoccaceae bacterium (assembly GCA_040830765.1). Lineage (GTDB taxonomy): Bacteria > Verrucomicrobiota > Verrucomicrobiia > Opitutales > Oceanipulchritudinaceae > Oceanipulchritudo. The sequence continues at coordinate 20,300 of JBFOMH010000012.1, forward strand.
GGCTGTTCCACCAGCAACAAGAGCAACACTCTTCAAGAAGTTGCTGCGTACCAGGGAAACCAGTTCTGCCCGGATCTTTGAGATCATTCCTGCACGATTTGGGGGCAATTAAGACCTCGGCTCATTTCTTTTTCAACGGTGCCCCCAGCACCTTCTCGGCCAATGGCCAAAGCATACGCGTCTTCTTCCCCCACCCCTCAAGGGTATCCAACCGTTCCTTGAGCAGCTCGATTTCCTCCTCCGTGAAGCCATTCTGCTCCAGTTGTTCTTTCAGCTCAGCAACCCGGTCCCCGCTCTGCTGGAGATGGGGAAGGACATTCTCGTTCAGGACGCCGATCAAGAGCCGCCTTAAGGACATTTCCGGTCCGTACATCGTCCGGCGCTCATGCGGCGTATAGACAACCTTCACCGCACCCATCCTTTGCAGGAACTTCAGTCCCTGGCTGGCCGAGCCCTTGGAAATCTCAAGGCGCTCAACGTAATCATCGAGCGCCAGCGGTTGCGGGGAGGCGAACGTGAGCCCGAACATGGCCCCTACCGACTTGGGCAGGGAAAAGGCGGTGGCCGCACTGATCCCCAAGGATACGAGAGATTGTTCAAACTCGGTTAACTGGCCGTTATGCGGCATGGGAATTAACCACGAAACACACGAAATAACACAGAAAGTACTATATCTTTAATAAAAAGAGTCCCCTTTCGGGTATTCCGTGGTTTGAAAAGAAATCTAGAGCTTTTCCAGCTCAGCGGTGACCATGCGCTCCACCATTTCCTCAAAGGTCACCGTCGGGGTCCAGCCGAGGATTCGCTTGGCCTTCGAGGCATTGCCACAAAGGGAGGCCGGCTCGACAACCGTGACCAGGCCGGGATCATGGTCAACATGGTCCTCCCAATTGAGATCGACCACCTCGAAGGCGCGTTCGACCAACTGGCGGACTGTATGGAGTCGACCTGTCGCGAGGACAAAGTCATCCACCGCGTCAAGCTGGAGAATTCGGTGCATGGCATCGACATAGTCCGGTGCCCAGCCCCAGTCGCGGCGTCCGTCAAGGGCACCGAGGGAAAGTCGCTTCTGCAGCCCCTTCTTGATGCGTGCCGCCGCCCGGGCGATTTTCATGGTCACAAACTGACCACTGCGCCGAACCGACTCGTGGTTATAAAGGACCGCCGAACAGGTCTGGAGCCCATAGGCCGTGCGGTAGATCCGGCAAATCTGCATCGAGAAGGCCTTCGCCGCGCCATAGGGTGTGGCCGGGTTGATCGGCGTCATCTCGTCCTGCGGGGAATAGCTCGGGGTCCCGAAAATTTCACTGCTGCTGGCATAGAGGAACTTCATCGGGTGCTCAATGTCACGCAGGATCTCCAGCAGCCGCAATGTCGCCATGCCGACACTCTCCACGCTCGTCTCCGGCAACTCCAGACTCAGCCGCGGACTCGACATCGCCGCCAGGTGATAAAACTCGTCCGGCCGCGACTTGACAATGATCCGCCTCAAGTGGGTGGCGTCCTCAAAGCTCCCAGTATGAATAAAGAGCCGCTTGCCCATGATCTCCTCGTCACGGACCAAATGGGCGATGTTGCCGAATAGCAGTCCCTCCGGCCGGTGCGTCAGCCCGTGAACTGTGTAGTCCCGTTCCAGCAGGTGCTCCGCCAGATAGGAGCCGTCCTGGCCAGTTATTCCAGTAATGAAGGCGGTTTTCTCACTCATGGTGTCTCTTTCCAAGGAATACACCGAATTCGCGGAAAGCGAGTCTTTCGTGTATTCCTGGTATTCCGTATTATCAAATCACGCTGCCGCCCTTGGTCGATTCCGCAATTCCGCGGAAAACCAATGCCAGCTACAATATAGACTGCGTATCCAAATTGGATAGCCACTGTTTTGAGGCCAAAGTTCAGAGAGTTCAAGAAAAAATGAACAAAAAGCGGAGAACTGAAGGGGAGTCGGGCCTTCAGGCCCGGTTGTGCTGTGACCGGCCCTGAAGGGCCGACGCTTGAACGGTTGCCTACTTCGCCGGCCCGAAGCGGTGGGAGAAGGGGTAGTAGATGAAAAAGGCTTTGCCGACGAGCTCGGTCTGGGGAACAAATCCCCACATCCGGGAGTCGGCGGAATTGGGGGAATTATCGCCCATGGCGAAATAGTGACCCTCTGGGATGGTCACTGGATCATCCCCCCGGAAAAAGGGCAGCGGGTAATTGCTGGAGGAACTGGGATAGACGTAGCCGGAGTACTCACCGACCTGCCCGGCATTGAGGTTGAAGGCCTCTGCCCCCGTGTTCGGCTCGCCATTACGGAGAAGGACCGGCGGCTCGATCTTGAGGGTATCCCCAGGCCCGCCGACGGCCCGCTTGATGTAATACTTTCCCCTGTTGTCGCGATCGATGTTCTCCAAGTTATCGGTCCGGAAAACAATCGGGTCCCCCACCTTGGGCCGCCGGAAGTGATAGCTCATGCGGTCGACGAAGAGCTGGTCACCTGTCAGCAGGTCGAAGGAGAACGCGGTATCGCCCTCCCCTGCGATAATTCCCGTCTTGAGGACACGCGTTCCATCAGAAAGGAAGGCCGGGCGTCCATGGGCGCTTTCGAAGAGCGGCATCAGGACCTGGCGCATATCGAACTCGATCGGCAGGTCAACCGTTACCGGTTCCTCGCCAACATAGAAGGTGTAGCGCAGCTTCTGGGCCGGCAGGACGAGCCACTTGCGTCCCTTGACCAGCTTGATGTCCGGATTCCCCTTGCCAGTGATCTTGAGCGAAAGCTCGCCACCGGCATCCGTCTTGATGGCCTTGTGCTTGGCCCCAAGGGTGATAAAACGGAAGGCCTGCACCGGCAGGGATGGCCCTTCCTCTTCGACATAGACCGCGGCGGTCATCCCGTTGTAGGTCGGGTACATCGAATTGGTAGGAATCTTGAAGGGCTGGAGGAAAAAGGTCCGGATTCCGATAGCGACAATGGCGGCAAAGAGGACCATCTCAGCATTTTCAGCGATCCAGTTCCGCGGATAAAAGGTCCCGCCGGTCTTCTTCATGATCGGCTCCATCTCATTCTGGACAATTTTGAAGCCCTCGGTCGGGGTCGACTTGTCCTTCAGCAGGTGCCGCATCCGATCGATGACATTCTTCAGCGCGGCACGGTCCGCTTCCGGGAGGATATCCTCGCGGTAGGCAAAAATCTTTTCGGCCATCTGCAGCTGCTCGGTGGCCGCCTTGCGGACCTTCTTTTGGGGATTGGAGAAAAACATGGGCGATCGTAGGATTGGACGAGGAAAAGGATCTTTTGTTGAATGAAACTTCGTTACAAATCAAAAATGGTTGGTCAGGTAGCGAGCGCCTTTATGGCGCGACACGCTATCGCGGGATAAACCCGCTCGCTACAGTACGCGAAAAGATACATCAGCGGCTGGTGTTCTTGAGGATGTCGACGAAGGCTTCCTGCGGGATGGCTACCTTGCCGACCTGCTTCATGCGCTTTTTGCCTTCCTTCTGCTTTTCGAGCAGCTTGCGCTTACGGGTGATATCCCCGCCGTAACACTTGGCCGTAACGTCCTTGCGCAGGGCCCCAAGCGTCTCCCGGGCCACCACCTTCCCCCCGATGGAGGCCTGGATGGCCACCTTGAAGAGTTGACGGGGAAGGATCTCCTTCAGCTTCTCACACAGCTGCCGCCCCTTGGCCTCCGCCTTGTCCACATGGACAATGCTGGAGAAGGCATCCACTGGCTCGGCGTTGACCAGGATGTCCAGCCGCACCAGCTTGCTCTCCTGATACTCCGCCAGCTCATAGTCCATGGAACCATAGCCCTTGGTGATGCTCTTCAGCCTATCATTGAAATCAACGAGGATCTCATTCAGCGGCAAATGGGCAGTCATCATGACGCGCGTGGTGTCCAATGTCTCCGTATGGTCGACATAGCCCCGCTTTTCCGTCACCAAGGCAAGGATATCCCCGATAGCGGAGGAGGGAATATGGACCGTCGCCTTGATCGTTGGCTCCGAGACGGAGCTTATCTCCGACGGGTCCGGCAGGTTCATCGGGTTATGGACCTCCAGCTCCGTGCCGTCGCTCTTGAGCACTTTGTAGACAACACTTGGATACGTCGAAATGATATCCAGATCGTATTCCCGCCGCAGCCGCTCGGTGACTATCTCCATGTGCAGCAGGCCAAGAAATCCACAACGGAATCCAAAGCCCAGCGCTACCGAAGTCTCCGCGGTAAAGACCAGCGCTGCATCATTCAACTGCAGCTTGGCCATGCTCACCTTCAGTTTCTCGTAGTCACTTGTATCGATAGGGTAGATACCAGAAAAGACCATCGGGCGCACCTCCTGGTAACCCGGGAGCATCTCCTCCGCCGGCTGGATGGACTGGGTGATGGTATCCCCGATCTTGATCTGTGAGACCTCCTTGACGTTGGTCACGATGTAGCCAACCGCGCCCGCCTCGAGCGAATCGGTCTTTTTCATGCCCGGGGAGAATATCCCGACCTCCTTGACTTCGGCTTTCTTGCCGTCGCTCATCATAAGGACCGTGTCCCCCCGCTTGATAGTCCCGGAGAAGACCCGGACGTAGCAGATAACCCCCTTGAAGGCGTCGTAGACACAGTCAAAAATCAGCGTCCGCGTCGCGGCGTAGTCACCCCAGCGCGGCGGCGGAACCCGATTGACAATGGCTTCCAGGATCTCTGGAACCCCGAGCCCGGACTTAGCGCTGGCATGGATCGCCTCGTCGGCCGGGATGGCGAGGATATCCTCCAGCTGATGTTCGCACATCGGGATGTCGGCGCTCGGGAGGTCCACCTTATTGATGACCGGAATGACCTCCATCCCCAAGTCGATGGCAAGGTGGGCGTTTGCCACCGTCTGGGCCTCGATTCCCTGGGCGGCATCGACCAGCAACAAGGCTCCCTCGCAAGCTGCCAGGCTCCGTGAAACCTCATAGGAAAAATCAACGTGTCCGGGCGTGTCGATCAGGTTGAAGATATAATCCGTCCCATCGGCCGCCTTGTGCTTCAGCGTCACCGGATGGCTCTTGATGGTGATGCCCCGTTCCCGCTCCAGGTCCATCGAGTCCAGCAACTGCTCCTGCATCTCCCGCTGGCTCACCGTCTGGGTAGCCTCCAGCAGACGATCGCTCAGCGTCGTCTTCCCATGGTCAATATGGGCGATAATGCAGAAACTGCGGATTTTCGAGAGTTCGGACATATTAAAATCTTAATCTAAGCCTTAATCTTGATCTTAATCCTATACCCAATCCATCACGCGGCCACAATAGACTAAGATCAAGATTAAGGCTAAGATTAAGACCGAGGTATTACAGGTCAGCGTACTCGGCGATGGAAGTGACGCTCAGGGCGCGGTCGGTGCGCTTGGCCAGTCCGGCGAGGACACCCCCTACCCCGCATTCGTAGAATTCAGTGATTCCCTGGGCAGCGGCCTCGCGCAGGCAATCCTCCCAGAGGACGCTCGAGACCACCTGCTTGGCCAGGGCGGTCCGGATTTCGTCCGGCGTTTTCACCGCCTTGCCGGTGGTGTTGCTGAGAACGGTCAGCTTGGGCTCCGCAATCTCGACCCCGGCAAGAAACTGCTCAAAGGCCACGCGGGCCGGCTCCATCAACCGGCTGTGATAGGCACCGGCCACCTTAAGCGGGACCACCATGCGAAAATTCCCCGCTTCCTTGGCCGCCTTGACCGCTTCCGCCACCTTGGCCGATTCGCCGGATATGACAATCTGGCCCGGGCAATTCAAATTCGCCATGTCCACATCGTGGGCCGCACAGAGCTCCTCGACCGCTTCGCGGCTCCCGCCGATCATGCTGGCCATGGCCCCGTCCGTTGCATCGCAGGCTTCCTGCATCAGACGACCGCGCTCGGCAACTACCCGCAGGCCGTCTTCAAAACTGAAGGCCTCCGCCGCAGCCAGTGCTGTCAGCTCGCCAAGGCTCAGTCCGGCTGCCAGGGTGGCATCATCGGCCTTGCCGGCCTCCTTGAGGAGCATATAAACCGCATAACCATGCACATAGAGGGCCGGCTGGCAGACCCGGGTCTCCGTCAGGGTTTCCTCCGGGCCCTCAAAGCAGATCTGGCTCAACGGCTGGTCCCAGCCCAGCACGGCATCCGCCTGCGCATAGATGGCTTTGGCCGTGGCACTGCCTTCGACAAGGCTCTTGCCCATGCCCACCTTCTGGGCTCCCTGCCCTGAAAATAATAATCCTTTCGACATAAGCGGGGAATCCAAAGCGGCTCCGGGGCGGAAGGCAAGTCTAAGGACGAAGGGCAAATACGATGCGATTGGCCCCGCTTCGCTACGGTACGCGGGGCACGGTTCATGCTAATTTCAATTCTGCATGGCTGTGCCATGCGTAGCCCGCAGGGCGAAGCATGGTGGAGGTGAGGGGATTTGAACCCCTGTCCCAGTCGCTTCAAAAAACCGTTTCTACAAGCTTAGCTGCTTAATTGAATCTCGCCGGCGGGGCGCGAAACAGCACGCTCCCTTTAGGCCAGTCACCTGTTGAATACAGCCGCGTCCCGGTGGCCCGGACAACGGCTATGCCCGCAAGTCGTCGGATCCCCCCGTAGCGGGTGTCAGGGGTTCACCGTCACAGCTTAATTAAGCTGCGAGAGCGTATTCGCTTTCGCCATTTAATTGGCTTGGTCGATTTTTAAGGAGCCTTCGACCAACTCCTGCTTGCCACGATAAAAATTCACGACCGGTCGAATTCCATAACACCCCCATAAAGGTTCATGGGATTGACCATTGGCGTGTGTGACCAATGTCAAAGAACCAAGCCTGATAGTATCGCTTAAATAGCAGGCCTTTGTCAAGTAGAGCAGCAACCATCCCTCACGGCTTCATCCGGAAGAACACCATCCCTACCCCATCCATTTCGTACTGGGTCAGGTTTTGTGGATCGAGGTCAGTCCAGGTGACTAAATCCGTGGTAGCCTGGATGATGCCTCCGACCTGGTGGAGCTCAAGGAAGTCCCCGGCCAGTTCCATATCGAAGAACGGATAGAAGGCCTCTGTGCTATAACCGGCAAAGGTGCTTCCCCATGCCGTATTGCCGGAGACATAGTAGATGACCATATCCGGGTTGGAATTGCGGAAGGCATACTGCTCCAAGGCGGGCGGATCTCCCAGGAAGTAGATAGTGGACAAGCTCGAACACCTCCCTAAGGCCCAATCCCCAATGGAAGTGACCGTGGCGGGAACGACCACATTGTTCAGGCTTTCGTCGTTGGAAAAGGTTCCATCAGGGATTGAAGTGAGTGGCGCATTGATGTGCACCGTCGCCAGTTTCAAACAGACCGAAAATACATGAGTACCCATGGAGGTGACCCCGCTTCCGATGGTAGCGCTGACAAGGCTTTCATCCGACATAAAAGCAAAGTCGCCAATTGTCGTTACGCTGTCCGGTATATCGATATGGGTCAGTGCCTTGCAATTGCGGAAACCATGCGCCCCGATGGAGATCAGCCCGTCCGGTAAAGTGATGCTGGATATACTGAGGCAATCATAAAAGGCGAAGTCACCGATGGAAGTCAGGCCATCCGGCAGGACCACGCCATCCAGCTTCACGCATGCCCGGAATGCATCTTTCCCGATCGACGTAACCCCGCTGCCGATTGAAATGCTATTCAAGTTGCTGCACTGGTAGAACATCAGATCACTGATTTCGGTCACGCCATCAGGAATACGGATTGTCGAAAGGTTGGTGCATTCCCGGAAGGCCTGGGCTCCGATTGAGGTCACGCTGTCCGGGAGGGGGATTAACAACAGGCTGCTGCATTGATAAAATGCCTGGGCGTCGATCCTGGTGAGCCCGGTTCCAAAGTTGATGGTGTGGAGGTAACGACAGGCCCAGAAGGCGGAGTTCCCGATGAAGGTCAGGCTGTCCGGAAACGTTATGCTGGTCAGGCCGATGCAGTCCTTGAAGACGGTTTGCCCGATGGACTCAAGGTTGCTGCCCAAATCAATACTGGTCAGGCCAGTGCACTTGTAGAAGGTCCCGATTTCCAGGGAGGTAAGGCCATTGCCGATGACGACTTGCGCAAGGTTCGGGCAGGTATCGAAGACGTAGGACCCCATTGATGTCACGCTGTCCGGGATGGTTATGGACTCCAAACTGCCGCACACCCGGAACGCTCCGTGCCCGATGTAGGTAACGTTGGGGCCAATCGTCACTGCGGTGAGCGCGGTGCAGGAAATAAAGGCGTAGTCCCCGATTTCCGTTACCGATGCGGGAATAATGACAGAGGTCATGTTCGCATTGTTCTCAAAGGCATAATCCCCCAGCTTTAATACAGCAATTGATTCGCCAACCGTGGAAGGAACTACCACATCCCCACCGACGCCGGTGTAACCGGTAATGGTGGCACCTCCGTTCTCCTCAATATATTCCCAGTCGCCATCGGTGAGGGCTAAGGCGGGAGCGGGGGCCAGGATAAGGGTGAACAATATACCGATGAGGGAACAGCCGGTACGGTGTTTCATGGTTAGACCTTCGGTTTGGGGTTGGAGTAGAAGAGCTGGGAATGGGATATATCAGGCTCCCTAAAAGGTCAATGGAATTAGGCCCCGGATCCCTTGGAGCTAGCTTTCACGACCTTACCGATGGCTGCAGGATCGTGGGTGATGAGATTAAGATTAAGGCTAAGATTGAGATTAAGATTGGGGGTGGGATTCAGATTGAGGTTTTTGGGGCAATCTGCTATGACAATCCTGATTGGAGGACTACATAAATGAGGGGATTACGAATTGTGTTTGGGATGCTCGGGGCATCGCTATTTTGTGGGCAAATAATGGGACAGGTCGCCATCCACGATATTGGCAATCTTGGGGGCTCACCAACAACCGCCATTCCAGGTGGCATGTCATCGAATGGTGACTATGTTGTCGGACAAAGCATGGGCAAATCGGGGCTTTCGGCCTTTATCTGGAGCAAGAAGACCGGCGAAATGACGGTCCTTGACCATGGAAAGGGAGCGGGAGCCACCCAGGCCAAAGCCTATGATGTCAGCAGCGATGGACGTGTTGTTGTCGGCGACTGCAAATTGACGGGCGGAGGCTACGATGGCATGATCTGGAAGGATGGTGTCGCCCAGTCGGTCGTCTCGGAATATCCATGCGCCGTCTATGCGGTCTCCAACGATGGGACGACCCTCGCCTTGACCTCGACCTTCACGGATGGGCCCTACAAGAAATCGGGTGCCCACATCTGGGAGGATTTTGAATCGCTAACCAGCAAGCGGCTCGCCCTGCCCCTCTTTGTTCCACCGGGAGGATTTCCCATCGGTTCCCTGACAGGCAGTCTGCCCTATGACATCTCCGGCGACGGAACCACCCTTGTCGGCATCTCCATGACGTCGATGGCCCGCAATGCGGTCAGGTGGACCTATCATTCACCCCAACCCGGGTTGGCTCCGGAGTGGGATGTCCATACCTTCGAGGAATACCCGGATAGCGAAAGCTCCTATGCCTACGGTGTCTCCTTCGACGGGTCGGTGGTGGCAGGCTTGAGCCGGGAAGAGGTCGACCTTGGAGGAGGGGAATTTGAATGGCGGTGGCACGCCTTCAAATGGACCGAACCGGACACTTTCGTATTCCTGCGACCCCTTCCGGGGCACAATTATTCGGAGGCAACCGCCATTTCCGATGACGGCGAGGTCGTTGTCGGAGCCAGCGGCCAGGGCGGACCCGACGAGGCGGTCTATTGGGATCAGGATGGCATTCATAAACTGGCTGATGAAGTAACGGTTCCGGAAGGCTGGCAGCTTCGCGGAGTCAAGGGGGTGAACAGAATTGGCACCTGCATGACCGGATGGGGGACCAATGCCAACGGCAACTTTGCCTGGGTCATCACCGGCCTCTTCCGCGACTGCCTGCAGGGTGCGGAAGACCGTGGTGACGGATGGGCCGAGTCCGACTGGTACGGTTTCTTCTGGCGTGCCGGCAAGTCCCACGTCTGGCACTTTGCCCACGGCTGGGAATATGTCCCCAAGGGCAACCGCGACTCAGTCATGGTTTATGACTACGGCCTCGGGCAGTGGGTCTGGAATCACCAACAGGTCTACCCTTTCCTTTACATGTATGGGGATGAGGCCAGCTGGATGTGGTTCCACGAAGGAACCCAGCCCGGTGACCGCTGGTTCTTCCACTACGGGAAAAACAAGTGGATTGCCGAGGCAAACCTCCACGGCGGATAACGCTCCATTCGTTAACTGTCTTTCACTATTGCGGCAGGATTTTCTTCCAGTTTTGCCGGGAAATGTTTTGATGCCCTCAATATGGTGCAGAGCGGAGATAACCAGGGTATCGGCCAACTGGAAGTAAGCCATTCTGGCGGCGATCCGGTTTGTCTCCACTATGCCGACCTGGAAGCACTCCGGCAGCAACAGGGTGACTGGTTCCGTACCGGGACCATTCCAGAGGAACATGCCCGGGCGGATCGCTTCATCAAGCCGGAGCACCAACAGCGGTTCCTTGCCGCCCGTTATTTCCTGAGACAGGTCCTCGCCGGTTACACCGGGGAAAAGGCCCCGGATATTAAGATTGCCTTCACGGAACAGGAGAAGCCCTACCTCGCCGATCACGCCCTCTCCTTCAATTTGTCCCATTCCGGCCAGTATGCGGTGGTCGGGGTATGCCGGGAGGGTGAGCTTGGCGTCGATATCGAGACCCGCAGCAGCCTCAAGACCGCCATTCAGGTCGCCCCAAGAATCATGACCGAAACCGAGCACGTTGCCTGGGAGGCCGTGCCGGAGTCAGAGAAAATGGCCACCTTCATCCAGTACTGGACCCTCAAGGAGGCCATCCTCAAGGCCCACGGGGACGGGTTGCTCCAGGATCCCCGCGGAATCGGGATTGAAGTAGATGGCAGTGAACCGCGAATATCCTTCCTCAAGGAAGTCTTCGGCAAACGGGCCTGGTGGCGGGTCGGTTTCGCCGCTCCGCCCGCCCCCTTTCCACGCATTGCCTGGGCCTTAAGAATTTGAGACAAGTTGCGGTTTTGGTGGATTTTTCGACCGAAGGCCGTTTTATTGTCGTTATGAGTGATACCCTGAAACGTACAGCCCTGCACGCTTTCCATGTCGAACATGGTGCCCGGATGGTGCCATTCGCTGGTTGGGAAATGCCGGTCCAGTACACCTCAATTCTTGAAGAACACCGGGCCGTCCGCGAACAGGCGGGGCTGTTTGATGTCAGCCACATGGGGGAAGTGCGCGTCCATGGCGCAGATGCCCAGGCCTACCTGAACCACCTCGTGACCAATGATGTCACCCGGCTCGAAACCGGAAAGGCCCTCTACACTGTCATGTGCTACCCGGACGGGGGCGTGGTCGATGACCTCATTATCTACCAGGTCGGGGATGAGGAATACCTCCTCTGCATCAATGCCGCAAATGTGGAAAAGGATGTCGAGTGGATGGCCGGTGGTGTCCAGGGCTATGACTGCCTCGTCGATGATGTCTCCGGGACCTTTGGCCAACTGGCCGTGCAGGGACCCAAGGCCATGGCCATTGTCAATGAGGTGACCGGACAGGACCTGTCCGGCCTCGGACGCTTCCATTTCATCCAAGGGGACTTTTTCGAAACCCGCGCCCTCATCAGCCGGACCGGCTACACTGGCGAGGACGGCGTGGAGATCTACCTTCCGGAAGGCGAAACTTCGCGCGTCGCCAATCTCATCTACGAATCCGGCAAGGAACACGGCCTCAGCCTGACCGGACTAGGTGCCCGCGACAGCCTGCGGCTGGAGGCCGGTTATCCCCTCTACGGTCACGAAATCAGCAATACCATCGATCCCATCTCAGCCGGGCTCGGCTGGGTGGTCAAACTGGCCAAGACGACCGACTTCACCGGCCAGGAGGCTCTCCGCGAAATCAAGGAAACGGGCCCCGAAAAGAAGGTCGCCTTTTTCCGCATGGATGACCGGCGCATCGCCCGCCAGGGCACGCCTGTCCTCGACAAAACCGGTTATGCGGTTGGGAAGGTCCTTTCCGGGACCCAGTCCCCAATGCTCAACAAGCCCATTGGTTCCGCCCGCGTCCCTGCCGAAATGGCCGTCCCGGGCGCCGAGCTCTTTGTCGATATCCGGGGCAACCACCTCCCCATCGAAATCGCCAAGCCGCCGCTGCATAAATGATCAGCTACAGGCGAGACGCCTGTAGTCCTTTCATGGTTCCAATGGAGTACAGGCGTCCCGCCTGTACACGCCACCAGCCATCAGCCTCCAATGGAGTACAGGCGTCCCGCCTGTACGCGCCACTAGCCATCAGTTTCCCAACGGAGTACAGGCGTCTCGCCTGTACGCGCCGCATATGCGCCTTTTCCCGCATTTTGCTGTTGTCAGGAGGCACGGGGCTGCATTGAACATCCCCATGAGCGACATTCCGGAAACCCTCAAGTACACCGCCGAGCATGAATGGGTCCGTCTCGAAGAGGATGGGACCGCCACAATCGGCATCACCGATTACGCCCAGTCCAGCCTTGGCGACATCACTTTCGTCGAGCTGCCTGAGGTCGATGAGTCCTTCTCCGCCGGGGAATCCTTCGGCGTTGTCGAATCGGTGAAAGCGGCCAGCGACCTTTACATGCCGGTCGCAGGCAAGGTCATCGCTGTCAATGACGCCCTCAGCAACGCGCCCGAGGCTGTCAATGGCGACCCCTATGGCGAGGCATGGATGGTCCGCATCCAACTGGAGGACGCCGCCGACCTCGAGGGCCTGATGGACGCCGCGGCCTACGGGGAGATTATTTAGGTTGATTCTTGGGCCAAGAGGCCCACAGTTGGCTGTTTTTTACCATCGTTCAATCCAAGCTATATATGGAAAACAACCTTATCTTCTTCGCCCAGTCCGGGGCACAGCAGGGCAGCCCCCTGATGCAGTTCCTGCCCTTTATCCTCCTGATGGTCGGTTTCTGGTTTCTCCTCATCCAGCCGCAGCGCAAAAAGCAGAAGGAACATGCCAATATGCTGACCCAGCTCAAGCCGGGTGACAAGGTCATCACCGCAGGTGGAATCGCGGGCACGATCACGCACGTCAAGAAGGACCGCTTCCAGGTCAAAATCGACGACAATACCCGGATCGATGTCCTCAAGGGCTCCATCCAGGCGCTCGATACCACGGAAAGCTGAGCATTTCCCCAACCAGCTGCTGTGCAGCAGGCTGCCCGGAGCTACCCCCGCAAAACTCTCATTTAGATCTAAGCATTACACATGAACGGAACGAATCTTTTCAGGCTAGTCATCACCGTATTGCTCACCCTGTGGGCAGTCACCGAGCTCATGCCACCGACCAGCACGCCCTTCGAGGAATACCTCATGGGCCAGGTTGTTGAAAACGTCAATGACGCTGGCGAGGTCGATAAGACCAAGGAAGAGAACCTGGCTGAATTCCAGGCTTTGGTTGAGCGCGCCAATGTCCTTGTGGCAGAGGCCGGCGGCGATGCCACTTCCCCGTACGCCACCCTCTACACGGCCCTGCTGCGTATGGCCAAGGATGAGCGTATTGATATCTCCCAATACTTTTCTGACATCCGCATCCAGGATATCCGCAACCTCGACAAGAAGAACAAGATTCTCCTGACCGAGCTCCTGCGTCGCTCCAAGGGTGAAATCAGCCTCGGTCTCGACCTCAACGGCGGGGTCGCCATCACCTTTGAGGTGAATGAGGAGAGCCTCTCTGGTGACGGCCTGTTCCGTCAGCGCCAGTTGGAGGACGCCCGCGGGGTTATTCTTGATCGTGTTGACGGTCTTGGCGTGGCCGAGCCGGTTGTCCGCGTCAAGGGCTCCAACCTGATCGAAGTCCAGATGCCGGGCATCAACACCGAGGACAATCCCAACATCGCTGAAACCATTGGGGCCCCTGCCCTCCTGGAGTTCAAGTTGCTCCACCGGACAGCCCGCCCGGTCCCCGGCGCGGAACCGCCCTTGGGCTACGAGGTGAAGGTCCAGGAATTTGAAGATCCGGAAACGGGCGAAATCCGTGAAGAGGCCTTGTACCTCAAGATTATTCCGGTCATGACCGGGGAGATTATCGACGATGCCGGCCCGCAGATTAACCAGACGGGCGGCTACGAGGTCTCCATGAATTTCACCTCCGAAGGCCGCAAGCAATTCGCCGAGGTAACCGGACAGATTGCGGCCGAAAACACGGACTTCAGCATCGGCCGCATGGGAATTGTCCTCGACGGCAAGCTCATCTCCTCACCGACGGTCCGTGAGCGCATCAACAGTGATGCTGCCCGCATCACCGGCAGCTTCACCCAGCGGGAAGCTTTCGAACTGGCCAATGCCCTTAACAATCCGCTGGCCATTGAACTGGAAGTTGCGGAAATGTACGAAGTCGGCCCGACACTGGCCCGCGACGCCCGCGATACCAGTATCCGTGCCGGCATGTATGGCGGCCTTCTGGTTGTTGTCTTCATGATCATCTACTACGGGGTGGCCGGTATCGTCTCGATGCTGACGGTTATCCTGAACCTGCTTCTCGTCATCGGCGCCCTGGCCAGCTTCGGAGCCACCATTACCCTTCCGGGTGTGGCCGCGCTCGTCCTGACCATCGGGATGGCCGTTGACGCCAGCATCCTCATTTTCGAACGTATCCGGGAGGAAATAAACGCCGGCAAGAGCCTACACAACGCTCTCGTGGCCGGCTACGACAAGGCCTTCTCGACCATTGTCGACGCCAACGTGACGACCCTTATCACCGCCCTCATCCTGGTCTGGCTGGGTAGCGGTCCGGTCCGTGGTTTCGGTGTCACGCTGAGTGCCGGTATCATCGCCACCGTCTTCTGCAGCCTTGTCACCAGCCGTTTCATCCTCGAGGTCCTGGTGACCACCAACATCGTCAAGAAGTTGTTCCACTGGCAACTCTTCAAGAACACCAACTTCACTTTCCTCGATTATGCCAAGAAGGCCTTCATCTTCTCCTGGATTCTGGTCACCCTCGGGGTTGTTTCCTTCTACCTCCACCGGGACCAGGCCTTCGGTATCGACTTCACCGGTGGTGACGAACTGACCATCCACTACGACCAGCAGCTGACTTCCGAACAGGTTGAGGCGGCCGCCGAGAATGCCCAGTTCATCACCGATGACGGGGACAGCATTGGCTACGGCGAAGTGAATGTCTTCTTCCAGACTCCGCTTGGCGCGGACGAGGAACTGATGATTGTGCAGACCGAAATGGGCAAGGGTGAACAGTTCTTTGCCGCCCTCGAGGAAGCCTATCCGGAAGCCGGGCTGAGTGAAATCGGCCGGACCCAGATTGGTTCCGCGGTGGGCAGCGAGGTCACCCGCAGTGCGGTCATTTCCATCGTCGTGGCCCTGCTGGGCATCCTCACCTACATCGCCTTCCGCTTTGAGTTCGGTTATGGCCTCGGGGCGGTTGTCGCCACGGTGCACGACATGCTCATGACCATCGGTATCTTTGTCACCCTCGGGGAATTCCTCGGTATTGGCAGTGGACAATTCACCGCGCCGATGATTGCCGCCATCCTCATGACCGTTGGTTACTCCATCAATGACACCATTGTTGTCTTTGACCGCGTCCGTGAGGAACTGGAGCTGAATCCGGGCATGAACCTCCGCAAGGTGGTCCACCAGTCCATCAACCGGGTCTTGAATCGGACAGTCCTGACCAGTTTGACCACCTTGTTCGCCTCCTTCACGTTGTTTATCTTCGGGGCCGGGGTCATCAAGGACTTTGCCCTCGTCTTCCTGCTCGGCATTCTGACCGGTACATTCTCTTCGGTCTTCATCGCCAGCCCGGTTTTCTACTGGTATCACAAGGGAGATCGGAAATCAGTCGAGAAGGGGGAAATCCTCCCCAGCTACGACTGGACAGCTGAAAAATCCAAAGGTTGAACCAACTATCGGAGGTAAGCGCTTAAATGCGGTGG
Organism: Puniceicoccaceae bacterium; assembly: GCA_040830765.1. Taxonomy (GTDB): domain Bacteria; phylum Verrucomicrobiota; class Verrucomicrobiia; order Opitutales; family Oceanipulchritudinaceae; genus Oceanipulchritudo. The sequence goes on from JBFOMH010000012.1 coordinate 36,192, forward strand.
ATCAGGCCCTCGCTCAATCACGGGCAGGCAGGCCATGTTGCTCGCCAGTTTGGCATCAGCCAGGTGGTGGCCAACCTGCTTCTTAACCGGGGCCTCGCGGAACACGAACAGATCGAGCAATTCCTCAATCCGCGGCTGCAGTCGCTGGATGATCCCCTCAAGCTGACCAACATGCCGGAAGCGGTTGCCCGGGTCGAGCAGGCCTTGCAACGGCAGGAGTCCGTCCTCATTTTTGGCGATTACGATGTCGATGGCGTGACTTCGACGGTTTTCCTGACCCATTTCCTGAGACAGTTCGGGCTCAATCCGTCATTTGTCGTTCCCAAGCGGCTCGAGGAAGGCTACGGGCTTTCGATGGATTCGCTGCAACGGGCCCTTTCCGATGGCAAACCGGATCTGCTCATCGCTGTCGATTGTGGGACCAGCAGCGCGGAGGAAATTGCCTGGCTGCGCCAACAGGGCATCTCCGTACTGGTACTGGACCATCACACTTCCAAGGAAGCGTTGCCGGAGGATTGCCTGCTGGTAAATCCCCACGTCCACGACGGGGATGATGTGCCCTGGAAAAATCTCTGTTCGGTCGGTCTGGTCTTCAAGTTTTGCCATGCCTTTATCAAAGTGTTGCGCGACAAGGGCGATCACCTCGCCGAACAAACCGACCTCCGCGATTACCTCGACCTTGTTGCCATGGGAACGGTGGCCGATCTCGTCCTGCTCGAGGGGGAAAACCGGATCCTTGTGAAGCACGGGCTGACCCGCCTGCGCCGCTGCCGGCGCCCGGGTGTCTGTGCCTTAATGGAAGTCGCGGGCATCCAGCTCGGCGAAGAGATTTCCCCCTTCGACATCGGATTCAAGATTGGTCCCCGTATCAATGCCAGTGGCCGACTCGACGATGCCACCATGCCCATTGACCTGCTGCTCAATGAGGATTGGACCAGCTGCAGCAAGTCCGCGCGTCTGCTCGATTCCTTTAACCGCGACCGCCAGGATATCGAGCGGGCCATTACCGAGGTCGCTGAAAGGCAGGTCACTGAGCAATTCGCCGATAACCAAGGCGTAATCCTCCATGGTGCCGACTGGCATACCGGGGTTGTCGGGATCGTGGCCAGCCGCATCGCCCGCAAGTTCAACCGCCCCGCACTCGTTCTCGGCTCCGACGGGGACGGATTGTTAAAAGGCTCCGGACGCAGTATCGAAGGCGTCGACCTGGTGGAAATCCTCAAGGGCTGCACCGAACACATTACCCAGTGGGGCGGCCATCCCATGGCCGTGGGACTGACCGCGGAAGCGGATAAGATAGATGCCCTCCGGGAGGCATTTGATACCGCCCTTCAAAAGCAGTTTCCGGAAGGACTTCCCGAGCCGGTATTGAAAATCGATGCCACAATGCAGGCCGATGAATTGACGGAATCCCTACTCGAGGAACTGAGCGCATTGGCACCATACGGACAGGGCAATCCGGAGCCTATCCTCGCTGTCACGGGTGTCTCCATCGGGAACATTTCACCCCTTGGAACCGGGCATATCCGCTTTAACATCGAGCGTGGCTACAACATGCCGCCGGTGGATGGCGTTGCCTGGGGAATGGCTGAAAATCCACCCCCGACGGGCATGCCGGTGGACCTTGCCGTACGCTACCACTGGCATACCTGGCGCGGCCGGAAGTCCCAGCGGGTCACCCTGCTCGACTGGCGGCATTCCACCTGAACCAAAACCCGGATCAGCCGTCAATCTCCGGCGGTGCGGCAATCATGCCCTCGCAAAGCGCCTTGAGGTTACTCAGGCCCTTTTCGTAGTTCATGCCGACAAACTTATCCATCAGCAGGACCATCCAACGGGCAAACAGCTTGTCCCCGACGTCACCCTCAAAGGTCCAGGTAACGGTTGTCGGGCCAATGGCGTCCTCGGCCGCCAGCAGAATCCGGCTGTAGGACGGGTTCTCCTCGTAGCCCTCGAAGGTCAGCTTGTACTTGATCAGGCTGGGCGCTTCCACCTCGACGATCTCCATGGTTCCATCTCCGGAGGTCTCACTCTGCCATGAATAAGAAGCGCCCAGGCCAACCCGGTTGTCGCCATAAGTGACTGTCATGTCAGGGTCCAACTCACCCCAGGGATCCCATTTGCGCCAGGCATCCAAGTCCGATACCTGACTGTAGACCAGTACCGCCGGGGCGGAAATCTCAACCGACCGCTCCACATAATAGGCCTTGGGCAGGAAAAAGGAGACGACAATGAACAGGCCAAGCAGGCCACCAACGATGATTAAGAGCCACTTCAGGAATTTCATAAGGGAATTTCCTAGGTAAAAGACCCCTCAAGGGCGAACAGAAAATATTTTACCGGAAATCCCACACAAAGGTAGTGAGCGCCTTTACGGCGCGACTCTCTTTCGCGGGGTAAACCCGCTCGCTACACGCACACGTAGTGAGCGCCTTTACGGCGCGACTCTCTTTCGCGGGGTAAACCCGCTCGCTACAAAACCGGGGTCCCTACCCCTGCATCCGTTCCGCCAGCCAGTTCTCGACTTCGTCCAGCTGGATGCGGACCTGCTCGGTGGTATCCCGATCGCGGATGGTCACGGTGCCGTCCTTCTCAATGGTATCGAAATCAATCGTAATGCAGTACGGGGTCCCGATTTCATCCTGGCGCCGGTAACGGCGGCCAATGGCACCGGAAACGTCCCAGGCCACGTTCCAGCGGCGCTGCAAGCGCTTGTAGAGCCCGCGGGCGGCCTCGACCAGCGGTGGCTTGTTCTTCAGGAGCGGGAAAACCGCCGCCTTGAACGGGGCCACCGAGGGATGGAACTTGAGAAGGGTCCGCGTTTCCGGGACGCCCTTGTCGTTAGGCACCTCGTCCTCGCAATAGGCGGCCGTGAGGACGGCCAGTACTGTCCGGTCAACCCCGAGTGACGGCTCGACAACATGGGGAATGTACTTCTCCTTGCGTGCCTCGTCGAAGAATTCCATCGACTTGGTACTGTGCTTCTGGTGCTGGGTCAGGTCGAAATTCCCGCGGCAGGCAATCCCCCAGAGTTCCTGGACCCCAAACGGGAAGGTAAACATCAGGTCGGTTGTTCCCTTCGAGTAATGGGACAGCTTCTCCTGTGGGTGGACATCCTCGCTGACCATTTCCGCGGGTATCCCGATACTGACCAGCCATGCCTTGCAGGTGTCGATCCATTCCCGGTAGACGCGCGGCCAGGTCTCCTCGTCCGGATCGATGAAGTATTCAATCTCCATCTGTTCGAATTCCCGGGACCGGAAGATGAAGTTACGCGGGGTGATTTCGTTCCGGAAGGCCTTCCCGATTTGAGCAATACCGAAGGGAATCTTCACCCGCCCGGTATCGACCACATTCTTGAAATTCTGGAAAATGCCCTGCGCGGTTTCGGGACGGAGATAGGAAGTTGCCGAGGCATCGGCCAACGGCCCCACCTGGGTCTCAAACATCAAATTGAACTGGCGCGGCGGGGTCAGCGTCCCGGGCTTGCCGGTCGCCGGGCTGGGAATGAGCTCGTACTCCTCCGGCTTGGCCTCCGTGTAGTCCTTGAGGACTATCGGGTCCAGCGTCCCCTGCACCGCCTGCTTGCGCTTCATTTCGGCGGCCTTTTCCTCGGCCTCCTGTTGCATGGTGCCGTTTTCCTCGACGGAGACATAGCCAATGACCTCTCCATCGACACTGACCGGGGAAAAGAAAAGCTGGTCTGCCCGGAAACGCTTCTTCGACTCCTTGCAATCGACCATCGGGTCGTTGAATCCGTCCACGTGCCCGCTGGCCCGCCAGATTTCCGGGTGCATGATGATCGTCGAATCGAGGCCGACGATGTCGTCCCGTTCGTGCACCATCGCCTTCCACCAGGCGTCCTTGACGTTTTTCTTCAGCTCGACCCCGAGCGGGCCGTAATCAAAAAAGCCGGCATAACCGCCATAGATTTCGCTGGATTGGAAGATGAATCCGCGCCGCTTGCACAGGGTGACAAGCGCATCGAGGGTCGGCAGGCTGCCTTGGGCATTTGTTTCAGACATAAGCGGCAATAAATGGGTCCCGTGCCGGAATTGGTCAATATTCAATTACGATGCGGCGCTGGCTCCAACCCGCTCCAGCCGTCGAAGGACGCAATCGCGCCCGAGGACCTCCAGCATGGGAAGGAAATCCGGGCCGCTGGAGACGCCACTGACTGCAAAGCGGGTCAGCGGCCACCAGCGGAAGGGCTTCTCCTGATCGTGGGCAGTCGCAAGCGCATTGAAAGCGGCATCCAGCGAGGCAACGTTCCAGTCGCCTGCTTCCACCTTGGAGAGGGCGTCCTTCACCTGGCCGGCCAGCTCGGCCGGCTCCCCCTTCTTGAGGATCTTGTTTTTCGTCTTCTCATCCTCGGGATAGTCATCGGTGAAGAAATAGCCACAGAACTCCGGCAACGCTTCCAGCGAGGTAATCTTCTCCTGGCAGATGGCCAGCACCCGTTGCAGGTGATCCTCGCTGTGGTCTTCAGCAATGAGGCCCTTCGCTGTCAGCACCGGCCGGGCAAACCAGGCATAAGTCTCAACCGGCAATTCCTTCAGGTACTGGAAATTGATGTGGGCGGTCTTGGCCTCGTCGAAACGGGCGGCTCCCTTCTGGATGTCCTTGATATCAAAGGCCTCGATGATCTCCCCGATATCCATGACCTCGCGGTCATCACCAGGATTCCAGCCCAGCAGGGCGATGGCATTGCGCACCGCGGCGGGGAGGAAATAGCGTTCCTCGTATTCCTCAATGAGGGCCCCCTTGTCGCGCTTGCTCATTTTCCCCTTCCCCATTTTCGGGTCCTTCAAAATGAGCGGCAAGTGGGCAAACTGCGGCGGCTTGACCCCGAAGGCATTAAAAAGCTCAACATGCTTGCTGGTGTTGCTCAGGTGGTCTTCCCCGCGGATGACGTGGGTAATGCCCATGGCAATGTCGTCGACGACGTTGACAAAGTGAAAGGTCGGGCTGCCGTCGGAGCGGACAATGACGAAGTCCCGGCTTTCCGCCCGGACAACCTTGCCCCGGATGGCGTCATCAATTTCCACCGGTGCGGCCTTCACCTTCTCGATCTCCTTGCCGTGGTACTCGTCGAACTCGGTGTAGCGCTCCCCTTCCAACTTGAAAAAAGTGGCCCCTTCCTGCTCGTACGTCCGACCGGCTGCTTCCAGCTTGGCAAGGTATTCCTTGTAGATTTCGCTCCGCTGGCTCTGGAAATAAGGACCATGATCACCCCCGATCTCGGGGCCTTCATCCCAGTCCATACCCAGCCAGCGCATGCCCTTGAGCAGGACTTCCAACGCTTCCTCGGTGTTGCGGGCAGCATCCGTATCCTCGATGCGGAGGATGAACTTTCCGCCGGTGTGGCGGGCATAAAGCCAGTTAAACAAGGCCGTGCGGGCGCTTCCAATATGGAAGAACCCGGTCGGGCTGGGGGCAAATCGTACGCGGACTTCTGACATAAGGGGACAAGGTTGTTTGCCTTTCCGTTTGAATTCAAGGCCGATTCAAGGAATGTTACCGCCCATATGAACATCGAGGCCTATATTGACCGTCTGGAAGCAGCTGCTGGGCGCTGTGGATTCACCCTTTCCTTCTACGGCCAGATCGGCGAGTCCGGCCTGCCGGTGCTTGAACGCCAATCCGCCGAGGACGCTCCCCAGGTCTATATTTCCACCGGCGTGCACGGGGATGAACCGGCCGGGCCGATGGCCCTGCTCGAACTGCTGCGCCGCAAGGCCTTTCCTGATTCCGCCAATTATACCTTCTTTCCTATGGTCAACCCGACCGGACTTGCCGCCGGTACCCGGGAAAATGCGGACGGCGTTGACCTTAACCGCGATTACGGGCTCACACCGGTTGCTGAGGAAACCCGCAACCAACTGGAATGGATTGGCCAGCGGCAATTTGACCTCTGTCTCTGCCTGCACGAGGACTACGATGGTGAAGGCTTCTACGTCTACGCCCATGAGGAAGCGACTGATCCCAATGATTATGCAGGGATCGCGATCGAGGCCGCCGCGCCGCATACCGGAATCGATCCAAGGGAGGAAATCGACGAGATGCCGGCCAAGGATGGCCGCATGTTCCCACCCATGGATGTCATGGACAAGTCACGACAAGATTTGCCGGAGGCCCTGCGGCTACTCTTTCACCACGGTGCCAAGGCCAGTGTGACTACGGAAACGCCCTCCTGCCAGCCCATTACCCAGCGTATCGAGGCCCAATGCGCGGTCGTTCAGGCCATCCTCAAGGCCTATCTCGAAAAACACGCCTAGACCGTGAAGCGGGTGTGCTTGTTGATGCAGTCCTTGAGGATTCCCGAGTTGATCGGCTTGGTCATGAAATCATCAAGCCCCTTTTCCATCGCCTCGGCATCACTTCCCCGCATCGCATCCGCCGTCAGGGCGACAATTGGCGGACATTTGTCACCAAGATCGCGCTTGATGATCTGAGTTGCTTCCACCCCGTCCATACCCGGCATGTGCAGGTCCATCAGGATCAGGTCGAAGGTCTCGGCCTTCGCTTTATCCACTGCCTCCTGCCCGCTCTCCGCCGTCTCGGCAGAAACTCCCAGCCGATTAAGTATCAACAAGGCCAGTTTCTGGTTAACCTTGTTGTCTTCAGCTAAAAGTATGCGGCAGGACTCACTGTTTTTTGGTTCATCCATTCAGTCGATCAAGAATTCCTCTAAATACCTAGAGATTGTCGCTTCACATGTAAATGAAATAAAGCTGAAAAATAGTGGGTTTCTAATTATAAAACCCGGTCTACACCTCAGATATACCGCCGTCTGACACATCCAAAGCCGGCTTTTCCCACGCCACGGAATAATCCCGTCCGCTCTCAGACGGATTGCCTCCCGGTCCATACCCGGAGATATCCAATACGGATTCCAAGGGGACAAATTGTTCCTGGATGCCATCTTTGGATACCCTGAATTCCAGGAATCCCAGCGTGTCGTCCCCATCCGGCCAGCGGTCTCCCCACTGCGGAAAGGCCGTTGACGGTGCCATCTGAAAAACGATTCCCTCCACCTCGACACGCCGTCGGCAATGGATGTGTCCGGTAATGACCAGGTCTGCCCGTGTCCGCTTAAATGTATCGAACATCCGGCTACGGTGTGGCTCATCGACGCCAAAGTACCAGGCATTGCGGTCGGTCTCGACGTCCCAGTTTGGTTCCTCAAGGCGATCAATGAAGAGCGCCGGATGCATCATCCAGACGTGGTACTGCACCCCCGGATCCCGTTCCACGTTATCCATCCACTGCCACATTTCCAATTCTTCGGGCAGGCCTGAGCCGGCGAGGAAGGCATCAAAGGCACTGAACTGGACATTGCGGTGGACAAATGACCATGCGGACGGACCGAAGACGGAGCGGTAGTTGTCGATGTAACGCGGCTGCACGCTGACCGGATCACCGGGACGGAACTTGTTGCCGACCTCGTGATTGCCGGGGATGGCATACCAGGGAAAGGGCATGGCATCGAATTCTCCCCTCGCCAGCTCCAGCTCGAAGCGGTGGGTTGCCCCGTCGCGGGTCATGTCGCCACCGACGAGGAGTAGCTCCGGCTGAAGATCGAGGATCTGTCGCCGGGCGGTCTGCCAGTTGGCATTCCATGCCGGCTGAAAGCGATAGGAACGCGGTGTCCCGATGTGCATGTCGGTGACGTGGATGAAGGTCCACTCATGGTCCGGCGCTGTCATGATTTCGTCCTTGGCCGCATCCGGTACATACCAAATCCGATGAGCAGGAGGAGCCCACTGATTCCGAGAACAGAGCCGCGGGCGAGGTTGTTATCAGCCAATGGCAGGATGACCAGACAGAGGGCTCCCATGAACAGCGTCACCAGGCCGACGAGAGAGTAGCTCTTGACAACATCATCCCCCTCGGCCTCCAGTTCCTTCTCCGGATCGATGGGGGTATTCAGTTTTTCAAAGAACTGGTCCACTACCGACTGGTCTTTTTCAATATCGCGGGCATGCCACTTGCCAAATCCGATGACCAGGAACCCGTAGGCCAGGGCCGCCCCAATCGGCCAGACCAGGCCATCCGCCCCGGCCTGCTGGCCAAGGAACCGGTACAGGATGAAAACTAGAATCCCAAAGCCGATACCAAGGACGATCACACCGGCCCGCGTCTTGCGGAACAGCATCCCCAGCGGCATGGAGGTGTAGAGGAACAGCACTCCAGCGGCGATGGTCAACAGGTACTGCACGCCGAGGGAATAGCCAAAGTAGAAGCGAATGGAGGTCGCCATGATCACCCCCGCCAGGATCGAGGCAATGCCACTCCAGCGGGTGATTCGCCGACTCCATAGCCCCGCCACCATGGGAATCGTCACCGGGATGCCAAACAGCCCCAGCACGATGTTGCTGATGGTGAACAACCCGAGGTCGCTATGAATGATCAGCAGCGCCATGACCACGGCAATGACACTCAGGCCGACGATGGTCAGCCGGCCAACGAGGAGGGTCTGCTTCTCGGTCGCGTTTGGCTTGAGTATCCCCTTGTAGATGTCCACTGAGACAATTGAGGAGACTGTGTTCCAGACACTGTCGAGGGCGGACATCGAGGCCGCCATCATGGCGGACAGGAACACCCCGACCATGCCGATGGGCAGGTACTGCATGACCACCGCGATGAAGATGTTTTCGTCAGGCTTGGTGACACTGGAGAAGTGGGCCAGCTCGCCTATGTCCGGGAAGAGGATGAGGCCCACCAGCGGCGGGACGCCAAAGAGAATGGGACTGGTCAGGAAGAGCGCGAAGCCGAGCCAGCCGACCTTCATGGCCGCCTTTTCGTCACGCACGCTGTAGAAGCGCTGGGCCTTGTCGCCGACCATGTTGCCGAAGACCCCGGCCACCATGAAGCCAATCAGGTAGTATTCGTTATAGACCGTGTTCCCCCGCACCACATGGTCGAACTCCAGCGGCGGCAGCGCTTTCAGGAACTCCAGCGGCGTCCCCACATCACCGGATAAGAAGATCACCGGAATCAGCACCAGGCAGATGCAGAAAAGGATGATGAACTGGACCACATCCGTCACGCATACCGCCCAGAAGCCACCCGATATCGTGTAGACGAGGATGAAGATTCCCGCCGCGATGATCATGATGTCGATCGCCGAGGGCATTCCCGGGAAAAGCGTCGGTGCACAGATCTTGGCCAGCGAGGCCAGGTGATGACCCGGCCAGTACATCATGCTGAGGATCATCATGATGCTCAGGAAAAGGTGCGTCGGCTTGTTATAGCGGGTCCGTACATACTCCACCGGCGAGGTTACCCGCGAACGCCGCCAGCGCCGGGCCGATAAAAGAAAGCCGACCAGGAAGCCGGCCGGCTTGACCGCGAAGAAGAGCACCCCGAACATGCCCGTGTTGTAGACAAAGCTCGCCGCCCCGGTGAACATCCAGGCCGAAAAGGTCGTCATGTAGAGCGAGACTCCGGCCGCCCACCAGGGAATGTGATTCCCCCCGACAAAGAACTCCTTCCCGCCCTTCATGAAGCGCGAAAAGGCAAACCCTATCCCGAGCATCAGCCCTAGATAGATGAAGATGACAATCAAGTCTATGTGCCGGATTTCAGCCACGCCCAAAGCAATGGGCCAGAATGTGGCAATTTACGGCTTGCGGGGCAACAGGGAATTTACGAGCCAGAAAAACCTGATTCCGGTTACAGGTTGTCATTAGTGACACACAAGTCGTTCCTTCAATTCCCAGAGAACGAGGGGAATGAGTCTGGGGCAACGACGACTCGAACATCCTTCAGCGAGATCCCATGAATATTCGTGGTATTCAGTCTCAGGACATAGGATCCCGGCTGGTCGAATATGACCGCAGTCGTGGGATTATGCCGATCGACAAACTCAGCCTCGCCCGGGCCGCTGATCAACTCCCAGTAACTTCTCGAGCTTCCGCTCACCTTTGCCGGTAACTCAAGCGTGGCTTTGGAAGTCCGGACAAGCGGTCCAATTTCGATCACAGGAAGCGAGTTTCCCGTGAAGGCGATTTCCAGAATCGGCCGGCGCTCGGCTATCGTTACATCCGAAGCAAAGCACATCACCCCGTTGGCGCCTGCCTCTGCTTCAGGAGCCAGCAGGAGTAGATTGAGACTTTCCCCCGATCTGAGCGAATCGAGCGCGGTGGCCACCATCGCTGCACTGCTGGGAAAGGTCATGTATCCCGGAGTGTCCGGTCCTTCGGGGCCGAGGCTCGATAAGACTGATTCAAGAAAGTCGCCTCCCGGCATGGCCCAAGGTTTTCCTGGCTGGCTATCCTTCCATGTTGAGCCGGTGCCAACGCCATCAACCCTGAACCCATCTCCATCGCCCTCCGAGAACTCACTTAATAGCTGCCGAATTTCAATTACCGGGGCCGCCCCCCCATAACTACCTTTTTTCCACAGTTTCAGTTCAACTGAATGGAGCTCGGCATCCGCAGGGAGTGCCCGGAGATCGAAGGAAAGCAATGAACGGAGACGCTTGCCCTTCTGTTTTCCCACCCGCAGGTCATCATCGCGGCCCATGGTCTTGTCGGGCTCGGCTTCAGAAAGCGTTGTTGAGGCAGCCACCTGTCCGCTTACCCCGTGAATGAACTGCCGCACAACTGGCACAGCAACTGATACTGAAATAGTGGCTGCTTGAACGGGAGATTCAGCTACCGGCAGACACTGCAGGACGTAAGCGCCGGGCTCGGAGAACCGGGCAGATGTTGAGGGCGAGGCAGGGTCATCAAACTTGACCTCCCCCGGTCCCGAGGACTTAGACCATGCTACAGAGGCCACCGACTCACTCCCCTGCCCCACAGCCTTGGCAAGCAACTGCAAGGCGTGATCCGTATCCGGCAGCGCGATGCCGTTGACGGGATCAGGACTCAGGATTTCAACCCCGACAACGGGCAGTTTCTCAAAGATACGTATGTAGTCATACTGTGTCTCAGCAGGCAGCTGGGTATCATCCACTGCCGTTGTCTTGGGACCAAGTTTCGCTGCAAGGCAGGACAACCAGACATTGAAATCATTGTGGGGGAACTGCGATGCCTCAGCCACCCGAACCAACTCGCCATTGAAAAAGTAGCGCAATTCGGTCGGGGTAAATTCCATTCCATAGACATGGAAATCCTCGGCAAGCGACACCTCGGGATAAATCTGCTTGGTTCCGATCTTGCGATGGATATGAGGCAACCATTGATGGGCGTCGACCTGGTAATGATGGGGATCTGACGAGTCATTCTCCACCACGTCCAACTCAATGTGGACGGAATCCCTGGGTAAAGTATTGAGCACCTTGTCTCGCATCATCCAGAAGGAGGAGTGCCAACCCTCTCCCTTCGGGGTCTTCATCCGCGTCTCGTAGTAACCATAGCGGAAGAGCCCCTTTGTTATGATACCCCCTCCGGTGTACTCCTTGCCGTTGGCCTGCTCCTTTCGCAAATGAATCCGGTAGAGCCCATCCGACTCGGAATTGTTGGCCGGGAGCATCGTGCTCCACAGCTTGGACCCGGTGCGATAGTACCACTTGGACTCGTCAATGGACCCGTCATTAAACTCATCCGACCAGGACAAACGGTATCCATCCACCACATTCCCGTGCGGTTGTACGGCCGGATCGCTGGCCGGATCGATTCCCTGGCCAAAGCTGAATGGAGTAGCTGCGAGGTAAAACGAACTGAGGAATAAACTCCTTACCAGTTGTTTCAGGTTCAGGGTAATGAGGGTAACAATCCTGGTCATGATCAGGATTTTATAAAATAAAGTCTCTACTGACTATGCATTATACGGTGCTTCATATTCCTTTTTGGACCTTGTGCGATTCGACGACTCAGCGTCACGCAGCTTGGCCCGCTAGATATCTTTGGGAGCCACTTCCGCTTCAGTCTTTGGAATCCAATTCGTAATACGAAAGGGTATAAGGCTTGCTGTGGCCGGAGTTAACCATACCCGGGCTGCTCATGAGGTCAAAATTCGAAATCACGACCTTGCCCTCGTAAACCATCAGGTCCGCCGGCTGATCGAGTTCTCCATTGGCACCATCATTATCCGGATACTCAGCCAGGACCTTGATTTCACCCTTTGGGCTCACTCGGTAGAGTCGATTCTTGGCAAAGGCCGCGCAATAGAGGTTGTCATCCGCATCCATACACATGCCATCTATCGCGGCATCGTTCGGAAGCTGGGCGTAAACCTCTTCACTTATCATTTCTCCAGCATCGTCCAGCTTGAGCTTATGGATCGTGCCGTCGCCCAGGTTGCCCACAAAAAGATTCCCTTCCTTGTCAAATGCGAGCCCGTCCAGCCCCATCCTACGCTCCTGGTTCTTCACGTTCACGGCGAAGACCAGATTCGTATCCTCTCTTGTATTGCTCACGGCCACATTCCGGTCGGTGTAGGCAAAGCGATACACCCCGCCTGTCATACGGCCGGGCGCATACTGAGGCATTACTGGCTGGGTAACGTAAACTGCCCCATCCCGACAGCGAACCCCGTTAGGCGACTGCATGCCCATCGCAACCGTCTCCGTGCTCACCAGTCTATCGTCCTCGAATACCATCCGTAAAAGCCGGCCGCGGTTGGGGCCTTGGGTATCCGCCACGTACAAGGCTCCGTCCTCGCCATAGGCAATGCCCATCGGATTTGTTCGGTCCCCACCCTCGGGAAGGGGAATTTCAGCAAGCTTGGTTACCTTACCTTCGGACGTCACCTTAACCAGCACCCCCGGCTGGGACTGGTCCGCAAAGTTCGGACAGCTCAATGTCAGACTTCCGTCTGGCGCAATGGCAAACGCATCGGGGGTCGGGCAATAGTCAGGTAATGTCGCGAACAGCTTTGTGGTCTGCAAAGAGCCTGGCGCTGCTGTGTCCTGAGTACCATAAAATCGGTCCGCGCTTGATGCGCTAGCCGATTCAACTGCGATAGTTGGTTGTAATGCCACTAGGGACAAAGCAGCTCCCACGATAGTAGTTCGAGATATACTGTTTTTTCGCATAGGTTTTCTTAATCGGGTATCGTTCAGGGGTGAATGAATCGAAAAGGACGTGCGGGCAGTAAAACCGGAATCAATAATCCGCAGCGGGAGGTTCGCTGAACTCAGTAGCTCGCCGGGCCGACCAAGCCTCCTCCTGGCGGCGTAAAAGGAAAAGCGGACGCTCCAATTCCATTTCCCAAGCGAACAGTTTTTTGAAGAGATCTGCCACGCGTTCGGGCTGGGCATGAGCCAGGTCATTTTGTTCGCCGGGATCCTCCGCTAGATTGTAGAGCTGGGCAGGGCGGTCAGGAAAACGGAGAAGTTTCCAGTCCCCGTGGCGAATGGCCGCGCGAGTCTCCATTTTCCAGTAGAGAGTTTCGTGCGGTCGGCCATCACGCTCGCCCAGGAGGAAGGGAGTCATGTCGATACCATCAAGACCCTCAATCTCAGAAGGATTACCGCCACCCGCCCGGACGAAAGTTGGAATCAGGTCGAGGGTGCTCAGGGGTTGTTCGTATACCTCCCCGGAGGGCAGTCGGGCTGGCCAGGCTATCAAACCAGGAACACGGATTCCGCCTTCGAGTTGCGTTCCTTTCACACCGGCAAAGGGATAGTTGCTCGAACCGTTTCGATCCATTGGCCCCCCATTGTCATTCGTGAAAACGATGATCGTGTTTTCCAGCTCACCGAGGGCACGGAGTTTTTCAATGATTTTCCCGCAAGCCCGGTCCAGTGACGCTGTCATCTGGGCGTTGATCCGCCGTTCGCCGGAGAGCTGAGGATAGGCGTCTTCATCTTCGGGAGCTGTCTGCATCGGAACGTGCGGTGCGGTGAAAGAAACGAAGGCAAAAAACGGGCGATCCCGGTTGCGCTCAATAAAGGCGCAGGTTTCGTCGGCGAGCACATCCGTAAGATAGCCTTGGTGTTCCCCGTAGTTCTCAAAGCCCCGCTCCATGAGATTTTCATGTGCCTGTTCTTCAGGGTTCTCGTAGGGAAAGTAGCTGCGTGCACCGCCGCGGAATCCGTAAAACTCGTCGAAGCCCCTCAGGAAGGGATGGTAGCGGTCGGCGACACCCATGTGCCACTTCCCGAAGACGGCGGTTTGGTACCCCAGGTCCTGGAGGTAATCGCCCATTGTATCGAGATCAGTCGGCAGCCCCATTTCGTCACCCAGAAGTTTGCTACTGGAGCTCATAATTCCCGGGACGTTGATTTCCTCGTATCCAAACCGTTGTTGGTATCGACCTGAAAGCATGCCAGCTCGTGACGGTCCGCATGTGGCGCCAGTAACGTAGAAATTGGATAATCGCACGCCTGACTCGGCGAGCCGGTCGAGGTGCGGCGTTTCATGATGATGGCTGCCATGAAAGCCAAAGTCCCCGTAGCCTGCATCGTCGGCAAAGAGAAGAATGATATTAGGTTTATCTATGGAGCCCGTTAGTGACGAAAGGCCGAGGGTGACGACTATCAGAGTCAGTTTAATCGGTATGTGCATATCATTGATTCGAGTTGAAGGTGAAATTGTAACGCATTGGAAGAATACACTATGATCGCACGGCAAATCTTATTGAGGTTCAACTTCCAACAGGAACATGCCGAGAAGAATGGATGCGGGAACTTTCATAATGTCCGGTGTTAACTATTCGACGCTTTGGCGCTATTGGAATGAAATCACGATGTCGTCTGCATAACACCGGTCGCCGTTCCAGTTGCCTTGGGAGGTGAAGCGGAGCTCTGCTGCAGGGCCGAATAAGTACGCACTACTGTCAATGATAGCATTGCCGAAATAGCGCGTCCCGTTTGAGGAAAAACTGGGATTGAGAAACTCGGCCACTGTCTCCCACGGACTGGCTGAAGAGGCCCTGAATTGCAGACTGATACCCTCTCCTGAACCGGCACCCTCGTAGACGTAGGTCAGTTCCACTTTGACCCGGGATTTGCCGACAAGGTTTAAAGTGGGGACAAGCGGCATGATGCCAGTCCGGGTGATCCTGACCGCAGAAGTGCCGCTGTAGGCGTAGGGTGTACTGTTAATCAATTGGACAAAGTCATCAGAGTCGTCCCAGTTGCCGATGCCGAAGTCAAAAAAGTCGAAATATAATTGGGTATAGGAGCTTACCTGAATTTCCAGCTGAGCCGTAGTTGCGCCCCCTGCCGCGTCCACTGCCTGTACATGGAAGGTATTCAGGCCGTTATCCCCGGAAGCGGGTGTCCCTGAGAGGGCTCCATTGTTTGAAACGGAGAGCCATGCAGGACCGGAAGCCTTGACGTAAGTAAAGGGATCACCCTCCGGATCAGTCGCTTCACCTGCAATGGATGAATTGTAGGTTTCGTTGACCGCTGCCTCTGGTCGGTAAATAAGACTGGAGGTGAACACTGGTGGCTGATTAACCGGTGTGCGGTCTACCACATCCACAATGACAAACAAGCTGTCACCAACAGACGGAAGCACGACCAAATATTCCTGGACTGAACCATCATTGAGGGCGGGAATAACGGTCTGGTGAGTTGTCCAATGCTCAGGAGCCAAAGTGGAGGAAGTCCTGACGTGCGCAGCCAAAAAGGTATCGTTTCGCAAGCTGAAATGAAAGTTGAAGGTCTGTGGGTTTATAAAGGGACGCACAGCCAACATTGAGGAACTGCCGGGATTACCACCAAATACATACTCGTACCAATCGTTATCAGAATCCCCATCCTTGTCATCCGCCTTCGAACCGGAAAGATTGTAGGTGCTGATGTAAGTGCTCAGGGGCCCGGGCTGGATGGAGACATGAAGCGTTGCGGTATCCTGTTTGTCGTAATCACTTACTTGGACAGTAAAGGCATTCGTACCAACATTACCCATGCCTGGAGTTCCGGAAAGAGTGCCGTCTTCAGCCACACTGAGCCAGCCGGGGCCGGAAACCTTGGAGAATGTCAGGGCGTCTCCCTCGGGATCGGTTGCATTGGCTGCAAGACTCCCGGAAATCGGCATCCCTTCGGTCGCACTACTGGAGACAGGATCGCTGGTAAATCTCGGGGCTTGATTCGGGGCACGCTGCCAGACCCGGATATAATCAACAACATACTCCACGTCCGGAGTATTGATACCCGGCACACCCCACCACGGGAAGATTTCCGAGTCAGCCCAGATGTGCTGCCCGGCAGTCAGTGGCCAACGTGTTGAGGGAACATAGGGTGGGTTAAGATAAACGCCGCTCTCTACATCGGTTTTCTTGACGTCGTAGTGAAGAACACCGTCAACATAGATCTTCACTCCTTGGTTATCCCATTCCGCCGCCACAATGTGAAATCCTTCACTGAAGTCGAAATCCGGTGAGATAT
Source organism: Puniceicoccaceae bacterium (assembly GCA_040830765.1). Classification (GTDB taxonomy): domain Bacteria; phylum Verrucomicrobiota; class Verrucomicrobiia; order Opitutales; family Oceanipulchritudinaceae; genus Oceanipulchritudo. The sequence continues at coordinate 52,483 of JBFOMH010000012.1, forward strand.
CCTTCGTTTGCGTCCAGGCATTGTTCGGATTCGATCCGTAATACCAGTCGTGAATGGAAGACCAAAGCTTGTTGTCCCTTTGTCCGATACCGACACCTTCAAAGACATCAAGTTCCGCGCCACTACCGGTTGTCCAGAAAGCCCCCGTCGTGTACGCATTGGGTAACCGGCACCGGATTTCCATGTACCCCTGGTTGAAGGTCTGCTTACTTGAAATACCACCTGTTGTATACTGAAACGGGTAGACACTTGGATCCGGGAAGTCGCGTGACTGCGGTTTCCAGTCATAGTCCGGCTCGTACTTGGTGGTGATCTTCAGGAAGCCCCCGTCTACGCGAACGTTGCCAGGGGAGAATTGCCAACCCGTATCCCAGTTGTCGCCCAAAGCCGTACTGTACCCACGCCCGACAAAATTTGAGCGATATTCCCCATTCCTGCCCTGGACAAGCCACTTGTTTTCGTCGACACCCGTACCATCGGGCTGGGTGCCGCTGAATTCATCGCTCATATTGCCCAGCAGAATCCAATTGCCCTGATTTGTCGGATCGGTGTGCGGATAGGGTTGTGCGACCAGCACACCACTTACCATCAAAGTGAAAATGGTAACATTCAGAAAGCTGACGATATGCAAGTACTTGAAATTCATGAGATCAATGTTTGAGCATTACCGTTCAAGGTAACAAACCGACTTCACCCGGCTTTCTTTTGCCACACCCGGACGTATTCGATTTCAAACTCGACCATTCCGTCGCCTTTGGTGGCCTCGTCTTCATTCAACTCCAGGTCCTCCGCGCTGGTAGGAATGCCATGCCAGGGGAAGATTTCCATATCGAGCCATATCCGGATGGGAACCGTGGCCACATAGCCGTTGTAGTTCTTGCCCACGTCGCGGTTCTCGCGCGCCCATGCAGTTGCTTCCTCGGCCGTCACGCTGGAGAACAACTTCCCATCGACATAGTATTTAATTCCCTTTGCGTCCCATTCGACTCCATAGACATGGAAGTCATCGGCGACCCGGAAACCAAGATCCTTGCGCTCCGTGTAAGCCGGCTTCCCGTTCAACTTGTCCCAGTCCCGGATCGACCACCAGAGCTGGCTGTCGAGGTGGGACTTCTGGCGACCGTCCCCGTACTGCTCGAAGAAATCGAATTCGAATTTTTCGCCCATCGACCAGAATCCGCTGGTGACCTGGGCATCGGCGGCCTTGCTCTTGATCTCAATGTATCCATAGAGGAACGGTTTGCGCGACCGGATGCAGGCCGTGGTGATATTTTCATACGGCAGGGGGTCGCCGAAGACCGGTTTACGTATCTCATCACTGAAGGGAAAGTCGGGTTCCCACTTTGTCTGCAGCTTCAGCTTTCCATCATCCAGGCGATAGTTCCTTCCGGAGAATTGGGAAGGTGCCCTGCCCTTCCAAACCCACTTCCTGGGGAAATCCGGATCCACGTAGCGTGGCTTCCCTTTCTTGAACTTGCCGACAATGAACCAGCGATCCTCGTCGAGGGTTTCGTCTTCAAATTCATCGCTAACGACATCGTCATAGAACCAACCACCAGTATTCTCTGGATCCGAGAGGGGAAGTACGTTGGGGACTTCTGCAATTACCGAAGTAGCCAGCGTAAGGAGACAGATTCCCAAGGAAACTGTGAGAAGATTTTTCATGATATAGCTCTTTCTGGCTAAACTTGCCTATTTCTTGACGATGCGAATATCGTCGATGTAGAGGCAGCCTTTACCTTCCGGCACACTGGTCTTGCCAAAGCGAAAACGCAGGCGATCATATGGACCCGATGCCGAGGTGCGCTCAAAGGTTTGCTTAAGGGTGACCCACTTTCCTTTTTCAACCCCGGTAAGGTCGATGCGCTCGAGCTTCAAGCCGGGATCGGCCAGGCTGACATCAAAGTACTCGAGGCTGCAGTTCTCCTCGAGGTAGACTTGAAGGGAGAATTCGAAGGTCCCGCAAGGGATGTCAACTGCCTTTGCCGGGGTCTCGATAGCGAGGTCTCCAATCAGGTTGTCCGGATTGAACTTGAGGCTCTTGCGTCCCTTGGCAGCTATCCCCTTGACAATGGAGAAGTGGGCCAGTTCGTGCTCCCCGATTCTCCAGAACTTCTGATACTCGTTGTTCTCACTGCTCTCCGGAAGGAGATCGAGAGGAATAGGATACTCGTCGTCAAAGAGGATGGGTCCTTCGAAGCCGAAAAATTGCGGGGCGAGGAGATTCTCCTGCGGCTTCTGCCAGACCCGGACATAATCGATTTCATAGTCCACCGGAAGTTCCTCCGCATGCGGGAGACCCAGCCAGACAAAAATTTCGGAATCAAACCAGATTTCCAGAGGGTTATTGAGCACCCAGCTGATGCCCTCCTTTTCCTGGGTCGTCTCGTAGACGAGTTTTCCATCCAGATAGACCTTGAGGTAGTCCTCACCCCACTCGCAGCCATAGACATGGAATTCATCCGCGACCCGGAAGGGCAGCTTGTCCTTGTAGCCGAAGCGACGGGTCGGTCGCTTGGCCGGCGGGGACCAGTCGTGGATGGACAACTTCCAGGTGTCTTCATGGATGTCGCCTTGGATCTTCGGGTTCCCCATCTGCTCGTAGATGTCCAACTCGGACTCGTAACCGATGGCCCAGAAGGAACTGGTCATGGCGGCATCGCCCGCCTTTGTCCGGACTTCCATGTAACCGTAAAGGAAACGGCGTTTGGTGATGACGCCTGCGGTTGTTACTGGCATCGGCTTGCCTTCCCAGACACCATAGGTGTCGTTGCGCGTACCATCGGCATACGATTCACTGGCGAAGGGATAGTCGGGCTCCCATTGCGTCCGCAACTTGAGCATGCCATCTTCGACGATGACATTGTGGGGAACAAACTGGGACGGCGGTCGGCCCTTCCAGATGTAGTACTCATTATTGTCACCCTGAACAAACCACTTGGAGCGATCGATTTCGGTGCCGTTGAACTCGTCACTGACGGACTCGTTAAGGATCCAGCCACCTGTATTTTCAGGGTCGGAAAGCGGAAGCGGTCCAGCCTGTAAGGCGCTGGATAGTGAGGCCAGAAGGATCCCGGGCAAAAGTAACCGGAGGTGATTTGAGAGAGATTGCATTATTATATTAGGTTTCGAATTAAAGGTAGGGACTTATTTATCTCCATGGTTCCAGAGAACCGGAAGAAAGACTGTCATCTCGGCTGCTCCCCGATTGCTCCAGGCATAGTAGGGAATGAATTGTGCGGTGTATCCGTTGAATTCAGGCCTCTTGACCGGGTTGTACATGCCGTCGCCATGGTCCTTGCGCAAGAGGACCTTCCCGTGGATGGTAGCCAGACCACCAAGAAAATGTGGCTGATGTTTCAGGGTGAGTTCGGACTCCCCTGGAAGATAGACATCGACAATGCCCGCTTCATCCGGGAGGTCCGGCGATTCGATGCAATAGACCACCGGACCCCGCTTGATAGCGACCTGGTTGCGCACTTCCTCGATCCGGGTATGGCCCTCGATTAGCTTGATATCCATTGGCAGGACGAGTTCGATCAGATCGCCCGCCCTCCAATTGCGCTTCAATTGGGCGAATGTCCCGGGGACCAAATCAACTCCGGCATCTTCGCCGTTTATGGCAAGCGTACAGTCCGTCGCCCAGTCCGGAATCCGGAGAAGGATTTCAAACGGGTCCTCCTTGCAGGCATCGATGGTAATTCGAATGGTGCCGTCCCAAGGATAGTCGGTCTCCTGCGTTAATTGAAGTTCAGAACCATCGGCAAGGGCGGTGGAAAGCTGGTTCCCTCCGTAAAGATTCACCGAGACTCCATTCTCTGTCAGGCTGTAGGCCCAGGAAGAGGACTTGGCAACAGTGCGAACCAGGTTGGGCGGACAGCAGAAACAGTACAGGTAAGGCAAGCGGTCCGGCGACTCCGTGTTCATGGTTGAGTAGTCCCGCGCTCCATCAATCTTCCGTAATGGATTGGCGTAATAATACTTCGTCCCGCAGGCACTGATTCCGGAAAGACCGCTGTTGTGGAGGACTAATTCCATGATATCCGCATACTTGGACTCACCCTTGATTCCGAGCATGCGGTAACTAAACATGGCATTGCAGATATTGGCGCAGGTCTCGTTATAGGCGGTCATGTTGGGCATCATGTACTCGTCGATGAAGCCTTCCTCGATCATGTCCCGCCGCGAAGAAGCACCATAATGAGTCTGCCCAAGGGCCCCGGTGGCATACATCTTTTTCCGGGTGACATTTTCCCAGAGCCGGTCGAGGGCATCAATGAGAGCTTGCTCGCCTGTTTCCGCGTAAACATCAGCAGCCCCGGCATAGTAATAGAGGGCCAGCACAGCATGACCGACGGCCTCGGTTTCCTCACGCAGGGGTATGCGCTCCTGAACCATATCTCCGATTGGATAGCCCTCCGTGGAGGCGTCATGAACCATCTCGGATTGGCCACGGTTGTTGATGAAAATTTCAGCCAGCTGGAGGTAGCGCTTGTCCTTGACGGTCCGATACAGCTCTACAAGGCCCATGATCTGGGTCTGGTTAAATCCGAACCGCATCAACTCAGGGGGACACGGCATAAAGCGCTCGCAAAGCAGGTCCGCGTTCTTGATCGCGATGTCGAGGAAGTTCCGCTTCCCCGTCATCCGGTGATGAATACAGGCTGCCGTGTACAGATGGCCGCAGTTGTACATCTCGTGGTACTTCCGGTTCGAGAAGTGACCAATGTCATTTATCTGAATATAGGCATGGAGGTAACCATCTTGCTCCTGGGCCTGGCCGATAATGCCGATGACCTCGTCCAAGTCCGTGGCGAGCGACTCATCCCTATTCAGGGCATAAACGTAGCTGGCGGCCTCGATCCACTTGTAGAAATCACCGTCATGCCAGAATTCGCCCTGGTGCTCACCCTCTTTCAGTCCGGCGGCAATTTTTAAGTTGTTCAAGGCATGACCGGTATCCCCTTTAAGCAAGTCACCCATGTAGGGAACCATGACCTCCTCGCAGAGCTTGGTCTTGTCGGCCCAAAAGCCCTTGATCCATCGGCAGTCGCCGTGGTTGATGCCCTTCAACCGGACGTGCGGGCTGGAGGAGTTGTCGATGATGGCTCGGGAACTGGGTACGGTTGAATCCATGATCAGAAAGAGTTGTTACTTCTTCGCCATTGCTTCCTGAATCTCCTCGATACTCATGTTCTTGGTCTCGATGAGTGTGAAGAACAGGATAGTCATCCCCACGGCCACGGTAACCGCATAAAAGAGGAGGATGGTGCTCATGCCCATATTCTCCAATTGCCAGGGGAAAAACTTCTGTACAACGTAATTGGTCAGGCTGGTGACGATAGTGAAAAACGGGATAGCGATCCCGCGGACGGAAATGGGAAAGAGTTCCGAGAACAGCACCCACATCACCGGACCAACGGAAAACTGGAAGGCGGCAATGAAACTGAGGATGCCAATGAGAACCAGGGTAGCATTCATCGTAACCGCATTCTCGAGCAGGATACTTTGGTACTTCTGGGCCTCGGTTGTCCCGAGTGCTTCGTCCAATGCCCGCTTGAAAGCGATATCACTGTCGTACTGCACACCGATCATCGGTGCCAGGCGGGACGCGTCCGGGATTTCCTCCAGATTGGCAATGGATTCCGGCGTGAGAGTATAGGTGGCCTGGTGAAAGTTATAGGAAGAAACCCCGAGGCTGATGATGACCCAGAGCATTCCACCAATGACCATGGGCCGGCGCCCAATCTTGTCGATGAGCAGCAATCCCAAGGTAGTGAAAACCACACTGATCAGGCCCACCCAGATTGCCTGGGAAAAAGCGGCATCGGTACCGATTCCCAGTTGCTTGAAGACCGTCTGGGCATAAAAGAGGATGGCATTGATCCCGGTGGCTTGCTGGGCAATGGCAATCGTCAGGGCGATGATGAACGTAAGGCGCATCGAATTTCCAAATAGCTCCTTCAACTGGGCCTTGATCGTCCCCTCATCCGCGCTCCGGAGAAGGCTTTCCTTCATTTCCACGATATGATGCTCAACCGCGGCCTCATCTGGCAGCAGCTTGCGTAATGTCCGTTTGGAATCCTCCACCCTTTCTCGCAGAAACAGCCAGGAGGGGCTTTCCGGAATAATCAGGACCAGAAGAAACCAAATGATCGCCACCGGAATTTCCGAGCCCAGCATCCAGCGCCAAATGTAGGTGTCGATACCCAAGGCCTGCACCCATCCGGCACCAGAACCCGCCCATTGGTAGATCCAGAGGTTGACGAAGTAAGCCCCGGACAAGCCGACCACAATATTGAACTGGGTCATGAAGACCAGCTTCCCGCGCCACTTCGGTGGAGCGATTTCTCCAATGTACATGGAGGCCAGGGAAATCGAGCTAAAGGCCAGGCCACCAAGAAACCGGGCCACCACCAGCACTTCGTAACTGGGAGCATAGGCGGATGCCACGGCCGAGATGAGATAGAGGGCAGCAACTGTCAGGATGGCCTTCTTGCGGCCAAAGCGATCACAGATGTAGCCGGCAAAGGGCAATGCTATCAGCACCCCGAGAGCGGGCGCGCTGACCACCGTCCCCAGTTGGATGGAGGTGAGGCCAAACTCCTCAACAAGATAGTCGGTCGTGCCGGCAATGAGGGCGGCATCGAGCCCGAAGAGGAATCCGCCCATGGCGACGATGGCGGCGTAAATAAAGGCATTCAGGTTTTGGGATTTCATAGGAGTAGTAAGATGTACGGGGTCTTTGGATTCATAGGTTAACAGGCTAAATCGTTCAATCAGCAAAGCAGACCCGCCTATCAGGGCCAAACGAAGGTCGTGTCGTAGTGTGGCATCCCGCGGTTGTCCCATTCGGTCTCGGCAGAGGTACTGTCAAACCAGAGTGGACGGATGTGGTCTCCTGCCCAGACAGCGCCTTCCCCGACCATGCTACTAAGGATTTCCGGGTAAGTGCCGCTCAGATCGGTCCCTTCATACCCGGGCACAGAAACATCATAGAGTCCCCATGAACCCGTTGATCGGTGCAGGGTGGCCTTCCATTGGTCCTGACGTATGCCAACGTCCGTAAAGCCGGTGGAACCAAAGCCCACATTGTAGCGCACTGCGTAAATGGGCTCTCCAGGCCGTGGACTGCGGTCAGCAATCAGGCTGTACCAGATGTCCTTGCCGTCCAGCTCCTTGCCCTCGGGAATACTTGCGCCAGCCAGACGGGCAAAGGTCGGATAGAAGTCCAAGGCGGTTACCGGATGCACATAATCATCACCGGAAGTGATGACCCCCGGCCAGTGCATAATCATTGGAACACGGAAACCGCCCTCCCAGGTATCCCCCTTGCGTCCACGTAGAGGAGCATTCCTCCCCTGCCCTGCTGTGTCCGTACGGCCCCCGTTATCGCTCAGGAAGACAATCAAGGTGTTGTCATACTGGCCGGTCGCCTTGAGGGCGTCGACCACCTGGCCGATCCCGCGGTCCATGGAATAGACCATGGCGGAGTAGACCTGCCGGGATGTGTAAGAATCACTGGGCCCAAAGAGGGCGGCCAAGTCAGCGTTCTTCGCCTGCAGTGGTGTGTGGGGTGCATTGTAGGATAGGAACAGGAAAAAAGGATCCGCATCAGCTGCCGCATCCGTGACAAAATCCACCGCCTTCAAGCTGAGCCAGTCCGTCAGGTAGAAATCACTTCCCGGATAGTCCGGATCATTCTCCACAATGACCTCAGACCCGTTTTCCATTAGATCGGTCCGGTAATCGTTTCTTCCCGGAGCCACCGGATCATAGGGCGGGAAGTAGTTTTTACCACCCCCGAGGAAGCCATAGAAGTAATCAAATCCCCGGTTATTGGGATGGGAATCGGCCGTATGCCCGAGGTGCCACTTCCCGATGATGCCGGTGTGATATCCAACCTCCTGTAGCAGCGTGCTGAAGAGGGTTTCACTGGTTGGGATGCCCTGGTCAGAATAAGCACCATTGCCACCGTTGTAGTTGGGCAGGTTGTAAGGCCCACCGAATTCATGCGGATAGCGCCCAGCCATCAAGCCCATGCGGCTGGGACCACAGAATGGGTGGACAACATAGGCGGAACTGAAAACAACGCCCTGGGAAGCAAGTGAATCCAGTTTTGGTGTCTGGATGTCCGCTTCCGGGGTCGGCGTGAATCCGACATCCGAATAGCCAAGGTCATCCGCGAGAATCAAAAGGATATTGGGCCGCCGTGCTGGGTCCTCAATTCTTGTCCGGCAAAAGATCCGGTTGTCTGGACCCAAGGCAACGGTCCGATTCACCTCGTCGTAATCCGGATGGGTTGACGTATCTGAAGTTTCCGTATCCCAGCTGGAATTCCATTCCGCTGCAGCCGGATCGTCGCTCCATTCAGCATGAATTCTCAACCCAGGAATGTCACTATTTGGCTCAACAGTGCTAAAGCGTACATCGCCAGCGGATTTCTGGGTCACAATTGGTGGATTACCCCGGTCGGCTGGGTCCTTGGGATTGCCACCATCAACAAATTCCAGCGCATCCTCGCGCCCGTCCCCATCGGCATCATCGGAAGGATTCCCGCTAAGTCCGTTATCCCGGACAAACGTCACCCATGCCGGTTGCTCCACCGGCTTTGGCGGAGGTGGATCAATATTCCCGGAGGTGGTTACTTCAAAGTAGTCAAGGGCAATGCCGCCGACTCCGGTCGTGTTGCCCTCGAAGTAAAAGCCAACCGCTTTCACATCAGCGAAGCTGGAGACAGTAGTAGCCGTTGAGCCAATGTTTGAGGTTCCATCTGACTGTGGAGTAAATTCATACCATGTAGCAACCGTGGCATCTGGGATCGTATCAATGTCTGAGAATCCAGTTCCCACGGAAAAGGGTCCACTGATGTACCAGGAATCATCGCTGGCCTGAAAGATGAAGCGAATGGATCCGTCTGTGGTGCTGAAGCGGTAAGGCTCGATGGCAAAGGAACTCAGGACATTGTCTTCATTGGCAAGGAACTGGGGGCTTTCCCAAACACCAATGGCCTTGAACAGGTGCGCTGTCTCGGAACGCAGTTGCAACTGATCGCGGCCTGAGCCCGCATCGAGGATTCGTGAGCGGGTGGTTGATTCACTGGTAGCGGCATTAAAGTTCGGGGTCGCGCCAGTGGTGTCAGGATAATAACTGGCTGTACCCGCAATGGGATTGACGATACTGCCTGACAGGTAAGAGTCCCCGACTGAGAAAAGGCTGTTCCCGGAGGCCAGGGCCGTACCGCCTTCAATCCCCCACTTGACTATGGTCCCTGCCGGGCAAAGGCTGGTGGCAGCCACTGTCAAAAACCAGCATAAGAGGGCCTTGGTTTTCAAGGTGCGGGTACGGATCATGATAAGGTGTGTTAAAGGATTGGGAATTGTTCCACAATAAGCTGGAACTCCAATAGCTTACAGGCAAAACAGCCTAACCGTATATGCACATTCTGGCAGAGCTTATGCCACTTCTCGCCAACTCCTGAAAAGTGTCAGGTTTCCTCTGGCAATGGGTAGAAATCCAGTAATAACTCGCCTTGGGGCGCAAGGCGGATCAATTCCACCTTGCGCGAAGCATCTAACTCGCCAACCGGGTGCTGCACGAACAGGGCCTTAAGGGGAATCACATCGCAGCGGTTGATGGTCCTAACTGCAGTGCCCGTTTCCTCATATAACCGGAGGATTGTCTGCCCCTTCCAGAACACACCTAATTCCCCGCCAATGATACCGGTCTCCTTATTATACTCCAGGGCACGGTTAATAACCCCGGCCCGGTTAGCAGCCAGTACCGTGCTAAAAATGAATAAACTGAAGAAATACAATTGGTTTCGATATCTCATGATGATCACGACAAGGCCCCGAAGTCTGGCTTAACCAGTGCCCGGACTCCGCTTTTCCGGATAATCCTTCACAAATCAAGGCTGATTTCCCGAATTGGGAAAACTGCCAAAAAGTGAATATGTGCCCCCTAAAAGTGTATATATCTTTTGACCTGAATCCTGTACTCTAAACGGACTGCAAAGTACCTCAATAACCTGATCAAACCCTCAAAATTCATGAACAAATATACAAAACTCACACTCCTTCTCTCGATGGTCATGGGAATGGCCACCAGTATGGTATCCGCACAACTCACCTTGGTTACCATCATCGGTGATTCCGTTGGCAATGCCAACTTCGAGGACACCAGTCTCTCCGCGAGCACTGGAGGCACTCCCTACTCCCAAATTCCTTTCTGGGAAAACATGAACGAGGCATCCGATCCGAATTTTCGGGTCACCCAAGGCATGGCCGGTCATCCCCTCAACGATGCGGATCTCGGCGGGACTCCAGGGACCAATATCTACGGGGCCTTCCTTTTCAAGGACCGCTTCTCAGGCAATTCGACCGGCTACACCATGAAGGCTGGTGACATCTTTGGGCTGAAGTTCGACATCTCCCATCATGGTGGTGCAGCAGCATGGGCCGACGGTGGTGATGTAGAAGCTATTATGTTCACCACCGATGCAACCGTTGATGCTCTCTACAACATGACCGAGGATCCGAACTTCATGCAACTGGCCAGCTTTACGTACACGATCCTGGAGGAACCCTTCTGGAACATGGACGTCTCAGCCGGTACGTTCTACATCGCTTCCGAAGCAGATGCCGGCAAGAAGGTTTATGTGGCCTTCACCCTCCGCACGTCAGGTGCCAATTCCCCCTTCCCGCGCCTTGATAATGTTGTCTGGCAGGTCTTCACAACCGACACCGGTCCCACTGACTGGAACGGCTTCCCGATTGCAGGTGATGGGGTATCCGTCGACACCGGCAACTTCCTTGGCTGGATTGACATAAGTGCCGATCCCTGGCTCTGGGTCTATGCCACCAACAACTATATCTACACTTCGGAAGGCTTTAACGAATCCGGCGGCTGGGCCTACTGGCTCAAATAAGCTGCGAATCCATTTATCATAAGTAGTCGTCAATCCCCCGGGCAACCGGGGGATTTTTTGTGCCACGAGTCCAAAAATGTGCACATCCAATGACAAAATAGGTATAGCGGAAATCCCCCTATTTCCCTATAATTTATCCTGTTAGCCACGCCTTCACCCCTAAAATAAAATCACACATCCTAAAATACATCAATCAAAGGACCAATCATGCTAGCGAAATCAAAATTGCTCCTGCCAATATTAGTTACCTGCCTGGTGGGAAGTGTCTCCACCGCTCAAGTCACGATTATTGGCGGTTCAATTGGCAACGGTGACTTCGAGGACACCAGCCTCTCCGCCTCAACATCAGGAGTTCCCTATTCTTTGACTCCGGCTTGGGAAAATATCAATGAAGACACCGATCCGAACTTCCGGGTAACCCAAGGGTTGGCCGGTCATCCGGACAATGCGGTGCCGGGCACAAATGTTTTTGGTGCCTTCTTATTCCTGGACCGGCTTTCGGGAAACACCACCGGATACAGTCTGGTTGACGGTGACACCCTCTCATTGAGCTTCGATGTCTCACGTCATGGCGGCAGCTGGGTGGGCGATGAGTTTGTCCAAGCTGTCCTGTACACGACTACAGCAACAGTCGACGCAAGCTATAACACGACGACCGATGTCAACTATTCCGAACTAGCGACCTTCAACTACACAATACTGGCAGATCCTTTCTGGCAGGTTGATGTTAGTAACGCTAACTTGTTCACGGCAGGACCTGCAGATGCAGGGAAAACTGTCTATCTTGCCTTCACCCTCCAGGGTGGTGATGCCAGTTCTCCATTTCCAAGAATTGACAATGTCGAGCTGACTGCAACCCCGGTTCCGGAGCCGGGTACATTTGTCATCCTCTCCGGCATTGCCGCGCTTGGTTTGGTGATGTATCGGCGACGCAAGGCCTAGTCTTTGGGATTATTGTTTAGAGTTATCGAATAATTCTGTTTCACAATCCCCCGGGCAACCGGGGGATTTTTTATGCCAAAATATCAAGGTGCACAGGCATTCCCGCCCACCTCGGAGGGAGACCACCCCCGGCTACCGCTACCAGGTCCCTTCCGGGCCGTTTTTTAACTCTGAATTAGTCCCTTAAGCGGGTTTGGCATAACCAATCAAAATTGGAGTTGCGTTAGTTCGGCTTGAACCTCGAGCTCCCGGACGCCCTCCCCTGCCTTGATCCGGTCGAGCAAGTGCTTCAATGAAGCCGCGACTTCAGGATAATCTGCGATGACGTTGCTTTGTTCGCCAGGATCCTCCTGCAGGTTGTAAAGCGTGTCGACTTTGGGATCGTGAGCTTGCACCCACTTTCCACTGTAGGCGGGAATGTACTTCCATGGACCAAGACGGATAGCAGGGCCCCGGCATTCCTCAATGAGCAATTCCGTTCCTTCAGGATCCTGACCGAGAAGAGCACCCAACACGTTGCGGCTGTCCCTGGCCTCGGCAGCTTTGAGCTCAATGCCCAGCAGGTCGGCGAAGGATGCCGGGAAGTCGATTTGCGAAATTGTGGCAGCGGATGATTGTCCCGGGGAAATCTTCCCCGGCCAGCGGATGATCAATGGAACCCGGGTCCCACCCTCGTAGATTTGGAACTTGCCGCCCCGCCATGGGCCGGAGGCATCATAGGTACGGCGACCCACGTGTTCCCCCACGTTGCCGCTCTGTTGGTCTTTGTGATTCACCGGACCGTTGTCGCTGGTGAAGATGACAATAGTGTTTTCCTTCAACCCGAGACGCTCAATGACTCCAAGGATTTTACCGACGGACCAGTCCAGCTGCACCATGACATCCCCTCGCTTTCCGTAGTCAGACTGCTTTACATGGCGCTCATTCGGCGTAAATGGGTAGTGAATGTCCTGGGAGGAAAAATAGAGGAAGAAGGGCTGCTCCCGGTGAGTCTCGATAAAGTCGGTGGCCCGCGCGACAAATTCCTCTGCCATGGTGTAATCATCCCAGAGGGCGGACTTGCCTCCTGAAGTGTAGCCAATTCGGCCCAGCCCGTTGACAATGCTCTGGTAGAAGACATTCGGGTCATTGGCCCGTGCGTCCGGATAGGCCGTGCTACCCGGTATGTTGACGGATGCGTAGGTGTTTCCGACGTGAATTGGATCTTCAGGATCTAGATTCACGACGCGATGTCCCTCGACATAGACACAAGGAACCCGGTCATTGGTATTGGGGAGAAGAAAGGCGTAATCGAAACCAACCTCCAGCGGTCCGGGTTTCAACTCGCCATTCCAGTCGATGCGCTGCTCCCGTTCACCAAACCCGAGGTGCCACTTCCCGACGATCCCGGTCGCGTATCCCGCCTTTTTGAAAATTTGCGGGAGGGTAATGTAATGCGCCGGTACCGTGAGGTTTCCGTTCGGGGGAAGGACATTCACGTTGTGTCGGAAGGCATGCACGCCCGTCAGCATGGAAAAGCGGGAGGGTGTGCAGGTAGCCGCACTGCTATGGCCGTCCGTGAAATTAATTCCCTCTTCGGCCAGCCGGTCGATATTCGGGGTTGGCAATCCTGCCGGGCCGCCATTCGCGCCGATGTCCGCGTGGCCGACATCATCCCCGTAAATAATGACGACATTCGGTTGCTCTCTTGCCTGTGCGCCATGCAGGCTACCTGACAAAAGCAAACAGGCACCTTGGAGAACCAATTGCCTCCAAAAGCTGCTCATTATTCGATTACCCGGTTGACGCCCTCAATCACCAGTTCCTTTTGCTCCCCGTTGCTCCAGGTAATGATCGCGGAGTCAACAACCGAACACTCACCCAGCCCAAGGTGGAGATGAGTATCCACATTGTGCCCGAAGGCGCTTGAGGAGGACCCGACAACGCGGCGGTAGACATTGCCTCCAGCCTTCAATTCAAGCACCGCCCCGTTGGCCGGCGCCTTGCCGGAGGGAGATGTGCCCACTCTGACGATCAGGTAATTGCCCTTTTCCGACTCCGGCAGGGAGTTGGTAAAGAGGTGCCAGCGTCCGCGCTCGTTGGAATAGATGAGATCCAGATCCCCGTCCTGATCATAATCAAACGCTTCCGCCCCGCCACCGGTGGCCCCCAGCTCCGCTGAGTGGATGCCGTGATTTGTGGATTCCGTGAAGGTCTTGCCTCCCTGGTTGAGGAGGAGGATCTGTTTGGTTGTCTTCGATGGGTCCCCATGCCGGATGACAATGATATCCGTCCACCCGTCGTTATTGAAGTCCCCAACAGCAGCGCTCGAGGCCTGCTCGGGAATCGAAACGCCCAACTCTTCCGTCACATCGACAAAGACTCCATCCCGGTTCTCGAACAGTCTGGCCGGCATGTCCGCATTGCCGGTTACTTCCGGCTGAGATACCACATTGTGAACCACCCCGGTTGTCGGGGAATTGGTATGGCCACCGATGCGCCAGGCTTCTTCACCAACATAGCCGATGTAAAGTCCCTTGTCAGCGCGCTCCTCCGGCCAGCCTGCGGCCTCCGATGCCTTCAGGGAGAAGTCCTTGTGCCCGTGCTTGTCGACGTCGAACGTCAGCAGGCGCTTGTCTTCACCAAGAAATACATCGTGATGCGGATAGGCCGTCTGCAGGTTCTCCATCTTGAAATCACCCTCAATCTTCAGGTCCTCGTAAAGGAAGGGCTTGAATCGGGTAAAGAAGGCGAAGCGCCCATGGCACTCATCGAAATAAGTCTTGGGATCGAACGGATAGTCCGCCCGGGTCAGGAAGAGATCAAAGTCCCCGTCGTTGTCAAAATCGATTTCCGATATACTTGAAACAAAGTCGGTGTGGCGCAACTCGCCGAGGACATCAACCGTCACATTGTCGAAGTCAAATCCCTCCCCACCCCGGGCGAGTAACATGTTGTCCCCACCGTAGAATAGAATGTCGATAACACCATCCTGGTCATAGTCAGTGACCAATGCCCGGAAAGACATCCATGCGGTCTGGGGGAGGTTGCCAAGAAAAGTAAACTCCCCTTCCTCCGCACTGGCATACAGGTGGTTGGCGCCCTCGGTCTGTTCCTTGAGCGGAAAGGCTGTCAGGATGAGGTCAAGATCCCCGTCGTTGTTGATGTCGACCAGCTTGGTCGCCCGTCCGCGGGACTTCTCGAAGTAGGAATCGAAGTTGCCTTCCTCAATGGACCGGTCCTTTCGGACATGATAGACAAACGGGGTGCTGGGCTTGTTTCCACCACCGCCTCCAGGGGAAATAATCAAGTCCATCCGCCCATCGCGGTCGAGATCGGCAACGGATGTGCCATGGGTGTCACCCGTAACAATCTCCACCGGCTCAGAAAACGTTCCCTCATCGTTCCAGTACAAAAGGGCATGCAATCCGTGCTCCGTAATCAGGACATCCATCCAGCCGTCCTGATCCAAGTCAGCAATGAGCGGATTGTCCCACTTGCGCCGCGAGCGATCCTCGAAGTCAATGACATCATGGGATTCAACGAAAACCGTCGGTGCCTGAACAGTTTCCTGCCCTTCCTTTCCGGCACCACCGGGTAAAGCCTGACCGGTAATTAATAAACTGGCCATGATAGTTAGGGTAAGCGTCTTTCTCATGATCAATTACTTGAGTTTAAGCGGTATCACCACCCGCTTCTCGACTGGTTGGCCCAGCTTCACAGCAGGAAGGAACAGCCAGTCCTCAATGGATTCAGAAAGGTGGGCTTGGAGGGCCTCTGGAACAGAGTCCTCGAAGGAGTAGTTACTTACCTGGCCGTCCGGTCCGATCACCAGTTTGACATTAACCGAGTAAGTCCCCTCGGTGGCCGGGAGCAGGTTATCCTCAGGCTTGGAAACCGGCGTATGGAAGGGTCGCAACGGACTGTCTCCTGCCCCTACATTGAACAGGTGCCGGTCCAGCTGAACAGCGAAGGCCTCCTCGACCGTGGCGTCTCGCAAATCGGTGCGATCAACGTTGTAGAGCTCCTTGCCAAGGTGATAAATGTGGAGCATCCAGTCATCTTCGGGAATCTTGGTGGAGCGGAAGTTCAGCCGGAGGACCTGTTCCTCACCCGTCAGGTTGAAGGCCGGGGAATGATTATTGGCCATGAAGGTGTTTCCGTTTGGTGCCGTCAGGAGAAAACTGACAATGGCAAAGGCATCCTCCAGGGCATGGCTGGATTGCAGCTTTACTTCGAGTGTCAGGCCATTGTCACGGGATACGGTCTCTAAGGAGCTAATCTTAACGAACTGGTCGTTGACGGTTCTAGTCGGCGCGCATCGCATCCAGCCATTGGTGGAGATCCCAAGGCCCTCATCGGTCATGATCACTGGCTTGTAGCCATTGATGCCGACGGCCGGATGCCACTGGTCGTCACTCCCCTTCGAGGTCAATTTCCATGAGGAGAATGATTTAAAGGCTCCATCAACAAGTTGCAGGGAGAGGGTTACAGCCAGAAGGCAAAGCAAGAGGGATTTACAGCGTGTAGTAAACATGTCGAATTCCGAGGTATGGAGTGGTATTTCAGTTGTTGAAATAGTCCCGGCCGCTTGAGCGACCGGGACCGATGGAAGCGTTCAGGCCCAACTAACCCTGGGATTTCTTCCAGTTATCCCAATAAACCTTTCTTTCCTTGCCAGTGACGATGCCGTCATTGTCCGTATCCATCTTGTCGAACAAGGCATCCGCGTTGGCTTGATTGAAGCGCCAGCCATTCTTTTTGGCTTTCTTCTTTTCCATGGCATAAAATTCTTCTCGATCGAAATCGGTTGGTCCCTTGGCCTTGGCGTTTTTCTGGGCAGCCCAATCGTCCCAGTACATCTTGCGCTCCTGACCGGTCAGGATGCCATCGCCATCGGCATCCATTTTATCAAACAATTTGTCGGCATTCTTCTGGCTGTACTTCCAACCACCTTTTTCGGCCTTGATCTTTTCCTTCTCATAGAACTCTTCCCGATCGAAGTCGGTCGGACCCTTTTCAGCTGCGCTGGCGATCGCCGGGAAAAACAGACAGAAGGCTGCAAATAATACTAATAACTTCATAATTTTGAACTCCTTGATTACGTTTGTTGTGTAGTGGATGAGTGGATTCGTATCCGGTCCCAATATACCGGATGCTCTCCTGTAAAGTTCAGCTGCCGGGCGGTTGGTTGCCCTCCCATCCGGTATTAAACTGACGGATCAAGTTCTGGACTAGTTGAGGATGATCGGAAGCCACGTTGATGGTCTCCAGTGGATCCGTCTCATGGTCGTATAATTCGACAAAAACCGGTTCGGCACACGGAGCCTCGATGTCCTTCCATAGGACAAGCCGGTAGCGGTCTGTCCGCATCGTGTAGCCCATGAGCCGGTTCTCAAAGAGGTCCCGGTCCCAGGCATCTCCCTGCTGGGCAATGATGCGCTCCTCCACCTCATCAATCAAGGGACCAAAGAAGGTTTCCCGCATGCTCGGGGCCAAAGGCCGGGCGGCCCATTCCCGGAGAGCCGGATTGGGGAACTGGCTGAACGCGGCTTGTTCCCATGGCTGTGCGGGATTTTCAAGGAGTGGAACGAAGCTCGTTCCCTCGAGATGTTCCGGTTGCGGTAGACCTGCCAGTTCACAAAGGGTTGGATACATATCGACCAGCTCGACCAGAGCGTCCGTCTTGATACCACGTGCGCTATCCGCCATGTCCGGTGTCCAGATCATCATCGGAACCCGGGTGGCGATTTCGTAGTTGGTGGCCTTGCCCCAGATACCCATGTCACCGAGGTGCCAACCATGGTCACCCCACATTATAATGATAGTGTTCTCCCGCAGGCCCTCCTCTTCAAGGGCAGCCAACATTCGTCCAATCTGGGCATCGATGTAACTGGCGCAGGCAAGGTAGGCATGCATCAGCGTACGGGCCAATTCACCCTCGATGTTGCCGGTCTTCGGAATCCCGTCACGGACCCGCAGCTCAAAGGAAGCATGAAGGCCCATTTCGGCTCCATTTACCGGGCCCTTTGTCTGTTCAGCCATTGGAATCTGCTCCGGATCGTAATAATCCCAGTACTTCTTGGGGGCGATGAAATCGAGGTGCGGCTTGTAATAGCCAAGCCCGAGGAAGAACGGCTTTCCGCTGGCTGCCATTTCCTTCATGGTGGCAATGGCCACGTCTGTGTTGTAACCGTCCCGATAAGCCTGGTCGGGCACATCGGCACACTCGTAGGCAGGACCCTGGACCAGTCCGGTCTGGCCAACGCCCACCCAGTACTTCGCCTCGAGGATTTCCTTGTTCCGTTTCAGGATAGCCCGGTTTTCCGGCAGGGCATAGGGATTAAAGGGACGGGGAAGATCCACCTCGGCCGGTTCCCGGCTCCATGAGTACTCCACATCCGAGTGGGCAAGGTTGTGGTAAATCTTGCCCACCTGCACGGCTTCATAACCATTGGCAATGAAGTGCTGCGACAGCGTGACAATGTCCGGATTCTTTTCCCGGAACTTGGCTGAATTCTCGATAATCCCGATTGTGTCAGGGCGCGCTCCGGTCATCAGGCTGGCCCTCGAGGGGCCGCAGATGGCCTCCTGGCAATAAGCACGGTTAAACAGCAGGCCCTGACTGGCCAGTTGGTCGAGATTCGGCGTGACCGCAATCTCGGAACCATAGCACCCCAGTTCGGGACGCAAATCGTCAACGGCAATGAAAAGGATATTCGGCTGGGTCGATGCGGACGCACTGGCCGCCAAGGCGAGGAGGAGAAACTGTATGATATATTTCATTACTCAAAGGCCGCTGGACACAGCTGATAGCTCCTTGCCGTTAATCAATCTGGAAGGTTTCGTCAAAGCGCGGCATCTCCTTGTCATACCACTTGTCCCGTGCCGGGAGTTCGTGATGCCACTTGGGCTCGGTGTGCGTACGGCTCCATGCCTCCAGCTCTTTCGCGATGGACCTGACCAGTTCCGGATGTTTCTTACTCAAGTCCTTTGTCTCACCCAGGTCCTTGCTCATGTCGAAAAGCTTCCAGGGACGATTGTAGACCCGGATAACCTTCCAGTTGTCCTGGCGAGCCCCAACATCGGTGTAGCCAAGCCGGTGCCGCATGACGTAGATGGTCTTTCCTTTACGGGCACTTTCACCAGCAGTGAAAGCATCCCACAAATCGACCCCGTCAAGCTCCTTGCCTTCAGGGATATCCGCCCCGGCGAGGCGGGCAAATGTGGGATAGAAATCCAGCGTCGAAACCGGATGGTCATAGGTCTGACCGGCAGCAACACCCTTGGGCCAGTGAAAGAACATGGGGGTGCGGAACCCGCCCTCCCAGGTATCCCCTTTGCCACCCCGCAGGGGCTGATTGGCACCGCCCTGGTCGAGACGGCCGCCATTGTCACTGAGGAAAATAATCAGGGTGTTGTCCAGTTTACCCACTTCGCCAAGAGCCTCCACGACCCGGCCAACGCCTTCATCAACAGAATGGACCATAGCCGCATAGACCCGCCGCTTTTCATCCTTAATGTGGGAATAGAGGGCAATGTCTTCCTCCTTGGCCTCCAGCGGCGTGTGGGGAGCATTATAAGCAAGGTAGAGGAAGAAGGGCTGGTCCTTGGTGGCGGCATCCTTGATAAAACGGACGGCCTCCCGGGACAGGGCATCGGTTATGTATTCAGTCTCATCCACCTCTTGACCATTGTGCTCCAGCGGCAGGAGGTAATCAAAAATATGCTTGTTACCCGCTGCCACCTGGCGCTCGTAGGCAGCCTTGAATTGCTCGGGAAAGTAATTGTGTCCACCCCCGAGGAATCCGTAGAAGTCGTCGAATCCACGGTTGTTGGGGTGGTAGGGTGCTGTAATTCCCATGTGCCACTTGCCGACAATACCGGTGTAGTATCCAGCATCCTGAAGGACGGTGCTAAACAGCGGTTCATTGACGGGAACACCAAGACGGTTGTACTCCTCAATCCCGTGTGAAAGATTTGGTAGGTTGAACGGAGCACCGAATTCGTGAGGGTAACGACCGGTCATCAATCCCATCCGGCTCGGACCGCAAAACGGGTGGATATTATAGGCGGATGTCAGGACTGTCCCCTGCTCGGCCAGTTTATCCAGCTCCGGGGTACGGATATCAGGAGAGCCATTGAAGCTGACGTCGGCATAACCCAAGTCATCACAAAGAATCAGGATGATATTGGGCCGCTCGGCCTCGCCGGCGAATAGGCCGGTAGCGAGCAGTAATTGTACAAGCATACCCGGAAGAAAGAGTCGGAATCCGATCAGTGGTTTAGATTTGAAGGCTTCCATAAGGGCGAAGGTCGTTAGTGGTGTTAGGTGGATTCAGGGCAGGAAGGACATGCCGGTAAACTGACCGGCACATCCCCCCTTGTTAACCTGCCTCTTAACGAGACCCTAAATCCAAATTAATAAAGCGGTGTATTGGTAGCAAATGCTCTTACCAGCTGAAGTTGCTGGTCAGGATAAACTCACGTTGCGGAGCCAGGCGGGTCCGCGAGTACTGGCTGATGACGCCTTCCAGTTCCGGCGGAAGAACCCCGTGAAGGGCCACCGGGATAGTGTCCTTCTCCGATGCCATGACGTTGCGGACACGCAGGTTGATGTACCATTCCCCGTATTTCCGGAAGAACGGCATCCGGTAACCAACCCACAGGTCGAGGTAGTCTTGCGAAGGAGCGAAAACTGGATTCTCAATATCTCCAACGAGATTACCGTCTTCATTCTCAATCAGCGGAAATCCGACCGAGACCTTGTCTTCCCACCGGTAGGCAGCACCGACGGAAAGGCCACGCAGCTTTTCATGCTGGAAATTATAATTGGTCACGATGTTGAAGCGCCATTCCCGCTGCTCCGGCGAAACGGTACCTTCAGCCGCCTGGATGGTGCGGTACGGGATGAAGATGAACTGGTCAAAGCGATCCGTCCAGGACCAGTAGGCTCCATCCGGATTGTTTGGACGGTAGAGGGCATCCTCCTCCGGATTGACATACCATGCGGATCCCTGGATGCGGGCCGGGAGGTCACCGAAGGTAACCGTATCAAAACCTGGAATGACCGTATTGAGCCACTTTTCCCGGTCTTCTGCCAAGCGACGACCGTAGGGCGCAACATTGGTGACAATGGTTTCCTGACGGGCCACATTGAAGTGGATGCGCCAGTACGGCTTTGGATTGTAGGTCACTTCAATCTCCACGCCTTCGGAGGCGATGTCCCTTGTTTCGGAACCGCGCTGGGCGGCGCCAAAGACAAAGCCGCTACGGAGGCCGGTCGCCTCGTCAATTTTCCATTCCCGCTGGCCGTAAACTTCGAGCTCACCAGGAGTAAGGGCCTTGACCATCTCGTCGGCGATGAGATACATGAAGTCCCGCCGGCGTTGGTCATCCTCATTGTTGACAGCCATGTTGAAAGCATCGACCGCCCAGCGGTTGGCTCCCCAAAGCAACTGGAAGGCGGTATCCTTCTCCGGATTAGGGGCATGCAACATGGTTGTTTCATACCAATTCACCCGCACGTTGAGCTTGTTGTCAAACGAGCTGGTGGAGAAGCCCCACTCCTTAGTCTCACCGGAAGGATTGGGGATGGAAACATTGTCCCAGGAGATGCGCCCGGGCTGCAGCTGGAAGTTGGAGGACTCGGCATAGTGGAAGCTGAGTTCAGTCCCAGCCCATTCGGTCCATTTGACCGGCACGTGCAGGACAGCACCATAGCTCCAGCGGTCCTCACGAGTCCGGGTGTAGGGATCGGTACGGGTACCGTCTGAATTGAAGTTCCACTCGGATAGCGGACGATCGATGAGCTGGACATCGTTCTGGTCGGTAGGCGGGTTGCCCCACTCATAACTGTCGACGGTGTCGGAACGATAACCAATGGTAGTGATCAGGTGGTGCTTGAGGAATGCACCCTGCCAGACCGCGGCAAGGGACTCCACGGTTGTTTCGCTGGCAAAGGCCCCATCCTGGACGACGGCCTTGACCGGAATGTCCCGCGTGATCAACTGTCCCTCGGTTACTGGATCATTTCCCGGATCCCAGAAGGTCATCGGAATCGACCTTCCATCCAGCCACAGATCAGCTGAAGTGGGAGGCGTCAGCTTGACGTCTTCCACGGATTGAATGTCCGAGCCGAGAAGGGAATCGCCAAGGTAGACAACGGGATACACTTCCCCGAAGTCATTACGGTAGCTGGTACCAGCGCCGATTGCTTCCCGGAATTGCGGATCCGTGAAGACCTGGTTCAGCATGTGGCTGGAATAGAAACGCTTGTTATGGTCGTACAGACCCGTGAGGGTGTGGTTACCAAGCAAGGTTCCCAGCCGGCCTTCGAAGGTTTCCTCGAAGTCATGCTTGAAGTAACCGGTTACCCGGGTGGTCTCCAGTTCGGTGTAGTTGATGTTGCGACCGCGCCTGGCCAAGGCAAAGGGACGGCCGAAGTTCGGGTTCTCCATGCCATTGGGAAGGTACTTGTTGATATCCACCGAAACGGAAGAGAACCACCGGAACTGCATCGGAGTGAAGAAATCATTGTAGAAATCCTGATAGTCGTAGGCGACTTCGATGCCCGCCTTGTCATCGAGGATTTCCTGATCAATAGCCACGTTGTAAGTGGTGAAGTCGGAATTAAAGTCGGCCACGGATCCGGCAATCATGTTTTTACCCCAGTTGAATCCATCCAGGTTCTGGAAACCGGGATAGCGCATGTTGTCATAGTAGGCCGAGATGGGCGGTACACCCATGAGGTGACGGTAGGCATTTTGTCCATCTCCCATCATGGAAAGGGCATCACCGGCAGCCAAGGCTGTTTCAGGAATCTTACCCTGGTATCCATTGGCGGTCGGCAATCTGGATCCTCCGTCACCAAAGGGAACAACACCCTGTTGGAAGAAAATGGGTGTGGCGATAATCTGGCCCTTCGTGGAGCCAGGCAAGGTCGGCAGTGGCGGCACACCGACCCTCTGTTCAAAGAGATTCCATGTCCAGTCACCTTCACCGAAGAAAGTTCCGTCAGGACGCTGTACAAACACCTGCGCCTGGGTGAAATTATCCAATGTCAAATCCTCCGGATAGACCTCATCGAGGACGCCATCGAGGTTTTTATCGACCTTGATACCGGTCGGGAGGAAGTTGCCGTTCTCGTCCCGTGGGTGGCCGATGCCGGTTGCCAGGCTGGTGTCAACGATCGGTTTGCCCATCATGAACCAAGGAGTCATTGCTTCCATCGGGCTGAAGATGTCAGGGCGGTTGGCACTGATGACGCCCCGTTCAATGTTGCCCCGGATCGTTGTCGTCTTGGTTGGCCGCCATTGGATGGCGCCATAGATGCGCACGGTATCCTCAAAAGCCGGCTCCTGATAGTACTTGCGGTCGTTCTTGAGGGCGGCAAAGCGCACGGAAAGAACATCTTCCTTGATCACCTTATTGATGTTCAGGGAAGTCCGGAAGGAGCCAAAGTCATCAATCCGCACCTGGAAGAATCCCCGGTCGTTAAACAGGGCACCCTCGACATTGTTGTTGATAATCCCGGCCGGGCTTCCCAATCCGAAAAGAATGGCGTTTGAACCACGGTTGATTTCGACGCTATTGGTATTGTAAGCGTCATAGGGAATAACCGTCCGGTAATAGTTCCGGGTCAGGTCTGCGCTGAACAAGCCCCGGATACGCTGTGATGCCTGCGGGTTGGAGCGGGTGGCCGCGCTGGTCAAGCCAAAGGAGTCATCCGTCTCCCCACCAAAGTTACCGCCGGCTCCCGCAACTTCGGTGTTTGTCGTGTAGACAAGAAGTTCCGTGGCGTTGGTTGCACCGACGTCCTCCATGAAATCCTTGGTAATGACCTGCACACTGGTCCCAATGTCGCGCAATGACGTCCGGATGCGGGTCCCGGCAAGCGTACTTGACGCATTATAACCTTCATTCTGGCTTGCATCGACAACGAAAGGGCTGAGTTCAAATACCTCTTCGTCAGTATCTGTATTGGCTGCCGTACTTTCCTGGGCATGCAGGGACATTTGCAACGGGAGAAGACCCAGCAGCGCAACAGCTAGTTGCACAGATGGGAGATTGGTATATTTGGTCTTCATGGGTAGTGCCTTGATATGGTAGTGGTTAGTCGCTGTTAAGCAGGTTTTGGAATAATTCGGTGTTTATCAGCAAGTGCCCGTTTGCGGTAGAACTTGCTCGATCGTGTATTGGGTTGAAATTGGGGTCATGGGAGGTGATTCTGGATGCCTATATTAACCAACTCCAAGGGGAAGGTATATACACTTTCTGGTACTCGATGTATCAATTTTCCGACTGGCGCATCCTGTCGGCCCATTCAAGGGATGGCCTTTATACAATTGGGAAACATGGAATATAGCTAAATAATGGCGCAAAAACTCCCAGAATGTTTGATGCTTTTTCTGGCACATTCCTATTATTGGACAATAAGTTGGCATCACTTGTTCCGAGGAGGTTGTCACCGGACTACCCGGCCGGATGCTGACCCGCCCATAAGGGCCTCGACTTCGGACCGGGTTGAATAATTGAAATCGCCCTTGATGGAGTGCTTTAAACAGGAGGCAGCAACGGCATAGCGAACCGCTGTCGCCGGCTCGGAAAGTTCAGGTGTTGTCAGGGCGAAAATGAGCCCGCCGGCGAAGGAGTCCCCACCCCCGACACGGTCCACGATGTTCTTTATCTGGTAGGAGCAGTAACTGCCATCCTTGTCGAGAGGAGCAAAGTGAGCACTGTCCGAATCCCTGTCATAGAGCATGGCCCCCCAGTTGTTGTGGGTGGCGGACAAGCTCTCCCGCAAGGTGATGGCCACTTTCGCTACATTCGGGAATTGGGATACGACTTGACGGGCAACATCCGGGTAGCGGGAGGTCTCCAGCTCGCCGGAATCAACATCCGTATCGCCAGCCTGGATACCCAGCACATCATGGCAGTCCTCCTCGTTGGCGATAATTACATCAATAAATGGCAGAATGCCGCGCATCGTCTCCTCGGCCAGTTCCCGTGCCGCGGTACCAGGTCTCCATTGCCACAGCTTCTTGCGGAAATTCAGATCAATGGAAACGGTACACCCTGCCTCCTTGGCCTTATGCGCGGCAACCAGGGTGGCTTCGGCAGCCGATTTTGACAAGGCAGGAGTAATCCCGCTAAGGTGGAGCCACTGGGCATCGGTAAAGATTCCGTTCCAGTCATATTCCTCCGCCGGGGTGATGGCTATGGCCGAGTCGGCCCGGTCGTAAATGACGTTGCTGGGGCGCTGATTGGCACCGGTCTCGAGAAAGTAAAGTCCCAAGCGGCCACTCTCGGTGCGCAGGATGTACTTTGTATCGATACCGACAGCCCGCAGGGTGTCCATGGTTGCCTCGGCCAGGGCATGTTTGGGAAGAGCGGTAACATAACGGGCTTCTCCCCCGAAGTTACAGATGGAGGCAGCTACACTGGCTTCGGCCCCGGCGTAGGTAACTTCCAGGTCCCTGGCCTGTCGCAGGCGCAGGTTACCCGGCGATGCCAGGCGGCACATGATTTCCCCGAAGGTAACAACTTTTTTCATGAATGGTTTTCCTGTGCTAATAAATTCGCTACATGTGTCGCTCGCTCGCGAATGGCAGCCCAATCCTCATTCCTGACCAAGTCACCCTGGACAATCCATGATCCGCCGACTGCCGGTACATCCGGTTCGCTGAGCCATTCCTGCATGTTGTTTTCGTTAATTCCCCCAAGCGGGAAGTAACGGATTCCGAGATGCCGGTAAGGCGCTGCCATGCTGCGCAGGTAGGCCAATCCGCCAGCAGCCTCGGCTGGGAAGAACTTGACGAAGCGACAGCCTAGTTCAATGGCCTGCTCCAGTTCGGTGGGTGTCGCTATCCCCGGGGCAAACGGTAAACCGGCCGCCTTGGATGCTTCAATCACCCGTGGATTCATGCCGGGAGCCACACCAAAAGCGGCTCCTGCTTCCTTGACTTGTTTTACCTGTTCAGGTGTCAGGATAGTCCCCACTCCGAGGAGTATTTCCGGAACATCGGCAGCAATGGCTCGAATTCCCTCCAAACCGGCCTCGGTTCGCAGGGTAAGCTCGATGGCGCTAATCCCGCCCTCAAGCAGGGCCCGGGCCACCGGTACGGCGGACTCCGCACGCTCGACCGAAAATCCGGCGACCACTCCGGGATGGCCAAGCTTCGCAATCAACTGTTCTGGGAATGCCACTATTTGATCCCGCTCAGGGCTGCGTACGATTTGATTAATCCTCAATGAGGACGGAAACACGTTTCAAGGTCAGGTACTCCTCAAGGCTGTAGCGGGAACAATCCTTGCCTACCCCACTCTGCTTGAGGCCTCCATGCGGCAATTGGACCGAGTAATGCGGCTCATTGACACAGACGCTGCCGGCCTTGATGTCCCGTGCGGCCCGCAAACCCTTGCCGAGGTCACGAGTAAAGACGTAAGCGGCCAGTCCATATTCAGTGTTATTGGCCATGGCAATTTCATCATCCGCATCGGTATACTTGATAATAGACAGCACCGGTCCAAAAACCTCTTGACGGGCAATATCCATCGATTCGGTGACATCGCGGAGGATGGTCGGTTCCATGAAATATCCCGGGCCATCGACTACTTTGCCACCACAGACCAGTTCGGCACCATCCCCAATGGCAGCACCAACCAGCCCGAGGATTCCCTGCCGGGCCTTATCGGTCATGACCGGGCCTACCTGGACTGCCTTGGCCAGCTCGCCAGCCTTGGCGACGAAAGCCTCATAAACGGACTCATGGACGAAGCAGCGGTTGGGGGAAACGCAAACCTGCCCGCAGTTGGCAAACTTGAGGTTGACGATCTTCTCCGCCGCGTCTTCCACATTAGCGTCCGGATAAACGACGACCGGTGCATTGCCACCCAACTCAACGGAGAAGTGCTTAACAGTGGTGCAGGATGCTTCCATGACTTCCAGCCCTGCCCTGGTTGAGCCAATCATGGTCACCAGGGCGGGTATGTCGCTTTGCAGGATCTTGTCAGTAACCCCGTGATCGGTCGTCGTAATCATGTTCACGACCCCGTCCGGTATACCGGCTTCCCTGGCCAGGTAAGCCACTTCCAGCGAGGCCAGCGGGGTCAACGTTGCCGGCTTGATGATCGCGCTGCACCCGGACGCAAGGACCGGCCCAAGCTTGTAGCCAACATTCAGTAAGGGAAAGTTCCATGCCAGGAAACCAACCGCCACCCCGAGGGGCTGACGCTGGATGTAATGCAGGAAGCGGCCGTCAGGGTCATGCAGGACCGGCTGGTCCAGGCGTTCCGCCTCCTCGACAAAGAAACGCAGACAGGTCGTCAACATGCCGAAGTCGTATTCGGCGTTATCCCGCGGTTTGCCCGTCTCTTCGATTAGGAGGCCGATAATCCGTTCCTGGTTGGCCTCCAGGATGTCGGCATACCTCAGGATGATGACTCTGCGCTCAGCAGGTGACAGGGCGGACCATTTGTCGAATCCACTTTCAGCCGCCGCCAGGCAGTCGTCCACATGGGTGGCATCAAATTCGGGGACCTGGCCGATAACCTGACCGGTGGCGGGATTGACCACTTCAATGGCGGCTTCCGTTTCCACGGCTTTGCCGTTTATCAGCATGGGATAGGATTTTTCTGTTAGGACTTTCATTCTGTAGTATGAACGGTGAATTGTTTCATGGCGGTCCGGTCCGGTTCCACTCCCAGGCCGGGCGATTCCGGGACCGTGACGGTGCCGTTGATAATGGAAAGGGATTGCGTGAACATCTCATCCCGCATCGGATTCGGGGTGCGGTCGACCTCCAGACGCGGTGGTTCTACCTCAGCCCGGCCCGGTTCGACATTGGAAGAGGCAAGAAAGTGCGTTGCCGATGCCAGGTTCAACTGGGTCCCCCAGGCATGCGGGACCACATTGACCCCATGGGAGGAGGCGATGGCCCGGATCTTGAGGGCCTCCGTTGGTCCGCCACAATAGGCCAAGTCCGGCTGGATGTATTGAACTCTCCCACGGGTGATCAACTCCTGAAATCCCCATCGGGTCTGTTCGCACTCCCCGGTTGCCAGAGGAACATCGACCTTCTCCGAAAGGCTCTTAAACAGGCTCAGGTTTTCCGGGGAGAGCGGTTCCTCGAACCAGCGGAATCCGCACTCCTCAAGGATACGCCCAACGCGGATTGCCTCCGGCAGGTCAAAGGCGTGGTTGGAATCAGCCATCAGTTGGACCTCCGGGAAGGCCTTGCGCATTTCCCGGATCTGCTCTTCGTCAAACGCCAGGTTCTTGCCAACTTTGATTTTCAGGGCGCTGAAGCCGGCCTGGACGTAGGTGCTGGCCTCATCAATAATTACCCGCAGCAGTTCCGCTTCCGACACCTTGCGGAAATACATGCCCGTGGCATAGCAAGGTACTTCACTGCGCAGCCGTCCCCCCATAAGCTCGGAAGCAGATACATCGAGCAGCTTTCCCTTCAGGTCCAGCAGGGCCATATCGATTCCGGAAATGGCCCCCATCATGATGCCCTTGCGGGCAAAATCGAGGGAAGCCCGCCAGCAGTGAGACCAGGCAGCCTCGTTTTTCAAGGGATCCCATCCCTTCAAAAGCGGTGCATAGAAGCTCTCGATGGCGCTTTGCGTTACGGTAGCGGGTCCGTAGCACTCTCCCCAGCCGGAAGCCCCGGAATCATCGACTACCTCAACCAGCAGCGCATTGCGCTTGTCATAGTGCCACTGGGAGAACCCGAATGGTTCGTCCAGGGTATGCTGCAGGTGGTATGTCCGGATGCGCTCGATCATTATTCGGCGGGACTAAGGGATTTGAGGACGGGGAAGAGATTTTTGCTGGAACAGGGCATTATTCAAATTCTGGCAAGGGCAGGAGTGTGTATCAATTTGTCCCGGCTTCCCTTGGGAAACCGTTTGATGATGAAATAATACCCCTAATTCAGCATTGCGTATATACACAATCTGGCATTAATTATCCACATTCTGACATGAACTTTAAAGATCCTTCCATGCGGACTGCCCTGGTCGAAAACTCCATCGACCTCCTTGCCAAGTTAAGGGATTCAACGGGTATTACCTCGGCCATGGCGATAATGGCTGACAATATGCATGAGGGCATTGTTTTGGCCTCCTTGCCCGGTAAAATGGACCACTGTTACGTCCCCCGGGTCGGATTTCACTTCCACTTGCACTGCACGGCTCCGGGAAAAGCCCTGTTATCCCATCTGCCGGAATCCGAACTGGCCAAAATCCTCCCCCACTTGCCCTATGATACCTTCACCTCGGCGACCTGTCATGATCCCAACAGTTTGGGACAAGCTGTCAGCGAATCGGCCAAGCACGGATACGCGATTGATATCAGTGAGTATGTCACGGGCGTCAATTGTGTCGCCAGTTGCATACCATGGGAAGGCAAGCGGCCTTTGGCGGCCATTTGGATCACGGCCCTCGAGATGGACCTGCCCAAGGAAGAGTTGCCCAAGTTCGGGGCCAAGGTAAAGGCTATCGCCAGGGAAATGTCCGTCCGGTTAAAAAGTGTCGCTGGCACGCAGTCCATCCATCTCGATTCGATGGTCAAAAGTACCAAGGAATTTATCGATCTCCATTTCCTCAATCCGGATGCCATTGAGGAATATATCGAGGACTTGCCCATCAGCAGTGGATGGCTCAGGAAGTCCTTTCGCAAGAAGTACGGTATCAGCCCCGTCAAGTACCGGCAAAAACTGATCATGGAACGGGCCCAGCGCCTGCTCAAAAACACCTTTCTAAGCGTCAAGGAAATCGCCTTCCAGTTGCACTTCGACAATCAGAACTACTTCTCTCGCGTCTTCAAGACACAGGTCGGGGTTTCCCCGCAGATCTACAGGGAAAAGGCCAAGGACAAGGGCTGAGGGACTTTACCCCCCTACTCCGTATCAATCACCTGCTCTACTTCCTCCGGCTTCAGTGGCCGGAAGCTGAACTTGTAGCCGGCATAGATGGCCAGGCCATAGAAAAGGAGGTCCATCGGATGGAAGGCTTCCATCATGATTTCCGGGATGTAGGCGTAATCGATGGCGAAGAGGAGTTCGAAGAATCCGAGCCCTTCCTGGATGCTGACAAAGCCGACAATGGCAAAGAAGTTGCCCAGCACGCAACCGAGGAGCGCAAAGGCCCCGCCGATGATGCCGTATTGCATGTTGATGCCCTTGCCGAGAATCCGGACCGCAAAGCCGACCAGGAAGCCAATCCCGATCGCCACCCAGCCAATCTGGTATTCGGTCGCAATCGTGATCCCGGCCCAGATTGCCGCCCCGACAATGGAGGCCACCAGGCCCGCCACCAGTGCCCCGACAAGGCTCTGTTTCATCTCCAGCTCCGCAATGAGCTGGCTGTATCTCTCAATGTTCACGGTCGGTTCGACAGGGGGTACGCTTTCATCGCTCATGAAAGGAGGAATATCAGCCTGGAACGCTAATGGCAACGCCTTACTTGCCTGCCTGCCGAGGTCTGCAGGCCCGGCTCCTTAAGTATAAACACTATCCCTCCGCTTACCGCGGGCCAATGGCGATGAAGCTGAATCCGCCAGCCCAAGCCCGGTTAAAAGACGTGGCCGGCCTCCCGTTGCCCTGCCACATGTAGATGACACAGCGATTGGGTTCCCAAACGCCTACGGAAATGGTGTAGGGCCGGTCGCCAAAATGCTCGGGTGAAAAGACCACCGCAGGGGTTGTCGGAAAGGCTTCCGTAAAGATGACATCAAATCGGCCGTCACTGCTGTTGTTGCGAATTACCGAAAAGCCTTCTCCAACCCGGATGACGGGTTGCCCGTTGACGATATCAACGACTCCACGGATGATCCGCATATTGCCGCTGGCCCCCACCGCGCTCAAGGCGGCCAGCGGACCCATGTTGACACTGCCGTCGACGTTAACGTCCCCGTCGACATTGACCACGGCATCATCCTCGACCTCGGGGGCACCAT
This sequence comes from Puniceicoccaceae bacterium, assembly GCA_040830765.1. Taxonomy (GTDB): domain Bacteria; phylum Verrucomicrobiota; class Verrucomicrobiia; order Opitutales; family Oceanipulchritudinaceae; genus Oceanipulchritudo. The sequence continues at coordinate 83,298 of JBFOMH010000012.1, forward strand.
TGACATCGAGCGTGCCGCGGACCTCAACCGTCTTGGGCTCCTCGTGCTTGAAGAGGACGGTGCTGTTGAAGTCGTCTGCGCGGAAGGCATGCAAGCTTGTCAGGGATGGCAATAGTTCCTGACGCGGGAGCGGATCGTCGGTCCCAACTTTCAGCTCAAGATACTTATTGCCGGGGGAGATGCTGAACACATCGCCGAGGTTCCGCTGGGGATTGTTGTTGTCGCTTGGACCAAGGATGACGTTGAAGCGGCCGTCGAGCAGGTCCGCAATAATGACCTGGTCACCCCACAACTTGTTCCCCCCCACGGAGGCGTCCCAGAGGGAGAAAGTAATGACGGCGGAGGCATCGGTCACCGGGTCGCCGGCAGCGTCGGTGAGACGGCCTTGGTAATTGACCTGGGCGGTCGCCATTGTCGCCAGCAGCAAGAGGCCGGCCAGGGCGCTAAAATGAGTTTTCGTATTCTTGGTCATGACAATGATGGGTTGAATGAATTATTCGACGGTTATCAGGGCGCGCTCGTAATACTGGTGGTCAATAATGATCTGGATATCGATCAGGTCATCGATAATGAACTGGTTGGGGTCGATGACCAGCCTCCAACGGGTAGCGGCAACGCTTAGTTCCTTGAAGGTTGTAATCTGGAAGCCGGTATCCGCATCGATGCGTTCGACTACTTCTGGCACTTCGACCGACTGGGAACTGAAGGCAAAAATCTTGCGGACGCTCCGCCGGTCGAAGACATCAAAGACACCGTCGAAATCGGAATCCTGATAGAAACGGAACGGAGCAACAACGAATTCACCGGGAAAGTCGACCTTCCGGGCCACCGGATTGATGCTGACGCCGGTGCTGCGGTCAGGCGCTGGTGGTACGCGGGTCCTGAAAAATGTATTACCCGAATAACTCAACGTGCCACCGATGCCATTGTTTCCGGGAATAGTGGGAACCAGGCTCCCCCTGACCATCGCGCCATCCTCGAACATGAAGTGAACGGCTATCTGGACAACCTTGTCCCGGTAGATTCCAGAAGCGATATCATTCAGGTCTGTGTAATCCGGACCCTTGAAAAACTGCCCGATCTCCAAGAGCGTACTGAAGTCGATGGCAATCCTGCCGTTCACGCCTCCTCCAGGACTGGCCGTGGTTTGCTTTTCCCGAAGGATATCACGGAAGCGCTGCTGCTTGGTGACCATTTTTCTTTTCTTCGGGTCATAGCGAAAGCCCTTGTCAGGGGGAAACGCGCCAAATTCACGATTCACATCGTCAGGATTCGGGGTCAGGATGTTGTCCCGCATGGAGATAGTGACCCGGTCAACGGCACCCGAGGCGAACGTCCCGCGGTCCTGGTCGAAGGCCTGCATGTTTCGGTAAATGTCATCGAGTTCATTGGCATTCCGGGCCTTGAAAATAGTCTCCAGGTTGTAGATTTCACCTGAACCGGTATCCTCGAAGCTGAACCTTTCCTGATATTTGTATTCGAGAGCCCTGACGGTGTAGAAAAGCCACCGCTGGGCCCGCCGGAAGGCCGCATCGGCTTCCAGGATGGCGTTTTCCGCCCGCAGGTAATGGATTGGATCGGCGTGGTAGCTGTTGGCCAAGAGGGCGCGATCGTCATTGAGGTAATCCTCAAGCCGTTCAATCTCGCGCAGCAGGGCCGTTCGGTCGGCGATGGCCTGCCCCAGGGCAGCGGTGTTGTCCCGCTTCTCCAGTAGCAGGGCATGCGCTTCCCTCCGGACAGCTCCCAGTTCAAGTTTCGATTGCTGGACCGTCAAGGGCAGCTCCGCAGTCGCCAGCTTCGTTTCGAAGGCGATGGCTGCATTATCAATTTGCTTCTCCCTGTTGGCAATGACCGCGCTGGCGAGTGCTTGTTCCCCGGCGTTGACAACTGCTGCGGTCGCCGTGATCCCACCAAATTCCGGAGATTGCGCGGTGGCGTAAATTCCCGATGTCAAAGCATCGGCTGCCGCAGCCGTGGCTGAAAAGAAGGCAATTTCATCCCATGCACTGGATGTCGTTCCAAGATAATCGGCCTCGGCAGATGTAATGGAATCGTCGATACCCTCGGCAATCGTCACGGCTTCAGCCGCGTCAAGGAGGTTTTGCTCCAGTTCCGCCTGCAGGAGCTTCAATGTTTCATTCTGGTCGATGAGCTTATTGATCAATCGCTCCGCATCGGCCAGTTCGCTGGGGTTGGTCGGATGCGGGTTAATGCCGTCCCAGCCGTTGACCCCTTCATTGTAGTCGTATCCCGTGACCTCGACGAACCGCAGGGCAAATTCATCCTCAAGTTTGTCCAACTCCAGGGCAGTCTGGGTCGCGGTCTGGCGGTAATTGGCGTAGGTCTGGATGGCGCCGCCGCCCGTCTCCGGATTCTCCGGATCCCCGAGCTCTTCCAGCGCCACCGCCAGTGGTCCGATTGGATCGCCATTTTCATCCGTCTTCTTCAGGAGCTCCGAAAGAATATCGTAGGTGTCGAAGTTGTCCCCACTGGGGGGAGCAAGAATCAGGAAATCCGGATCCAGTCCGAGGATGTTGGCCGTGCCGTTGACAAATCCCCGCAACCGGCTGCTGACATTCAGTGCTGTATCGACAAGGGAGTAGGCTTGGCGAACTCCACTGGACTCCAGGGCCGGGTCCTCAAAATCGACGGTCGGGAAAATGCCCTTGATAAGGGTGAACGTATTGACATCCGGCCCCTGGACCTGGGTCAGAAGCTGGCGCGCTTCCGTCTCGTCGCCGGGATTGCGGCGCAGTGCCAGCAATCTGGCCAATTCGGTCTTGGCCTGCATAAGCTGCCCGTGTACGGACACGAGGGTGCGGTAATCCTTGTAGCCGGCGAAGATTTGACCGTTAGCGGGATCCGGGTCCGCCACCAGCAGGACACCTTCATCCGTGGTATAGGTCAGGTCATCCTGAGTCTGGCTCCTTGCCGGGACCCGGGTGGCAAAGATGAAGTAGCCGAAGGGCGCTCCGGTGAATGCCGGGATGTAGTCACCCGGCTCGACGCCTTCCTCGCTAAAGGAGAGGAATTCCATATACCAGGCAACAGCTGTTCCAAAGACATCGATTAACTCGCGGTAGAGCTCAATTTCATCATCGATGACAAAAGGATTGTTGCGGACGCTGAGGCCAAGCCGGACGGTGGCGAGTTCCGCTTTCTGCTTCCGGGCGAACTGGCTCTCTGCTACCGCGAGATCGTGATAGATATTCAGCAGGGCAATCTGCAGCTCCTGATTGAGCGGGGCACTGGCGAGGGCCTTCCGCAATATCTCAATCTGGGCACGGGCGGCGATTCGGTCGTCATCCGTAAACCAGGAGGCGGAATTCTCCGCATCTTCAAAAGTGTTTAGGGCAGCCCCTTCCGCATCGTTGTAGAGAAGCCACTTGTAGCGGAAGGCTCCCCCCTGGGCGGGGTCCTCCATCTGGGAACGCGTCAAGGTGACCCCTTCTGCCCGGTAGCCCGGGGGATAGAGGATGTCGTAGACGCCGCTCTGGTCCGGTTTGCGCAGGACAAAGTCCCCCGCCGGCCCGAAGGACTGCACGGTCGCCAGCGGGTGCCCCCACTTCGCCTCGGAGAGGTAAATGCCGTTGGAACCGGGACCCTTGTCTTCCGGCGCAATAACACCATCGATGAAGTAAACCCCACCCGCTTCTCCGGGTCCGGTCGAGTTCTGGTAGTCCGGCCGGATGAAGGTAGTTGGATCGATGGCCATGAGAATCCCACTACAAAACACACCGGCCAGAACAAGGGCCGCTGTCGATTGTCGTGTTCTCAGTCGCGCGAACTTCATTGGGCAGAAAGAAATGGGCTTTCCTCGAACGGCATCACCGGAACATCCCGGATAAGAACGAGGGTACCCGACTGGGTACGGTTGAGGTAGGTCTTGGATGGATCATCGAGGAAAACCTCCTCGGTGAAGGTGCCTAAAATCCTGGCCCCCGGACCAATTGCCTGGTCGGACTCGGAGTCATCCGCTTCCAGGGTCAGGATCCGGCGCATGGCTCCATTGATCAAGCTGAAGCCATTGAAATCCGATGTTTCCACTGGCATGGCTGGCGACACCGCCCGGAATTGCTCTGCCGTATCGATGACATCCGTTGCTTGCCAAAACCCCTCTGGCGTATCCGGGACAAGTCCGTTGCTGAGCGAACTTTGGCCACCGTCCAACTCCGGCATTCCATCTTCACTCCCAACGACAAATGCGATCTCGCTTCCCTGTCCGGATTGCCTGAGAATGCGTAAACGGAACAACCGCTCGGAAGTCGCATCCTTGGCCACTCCTGTCCAATAGGCATCGTTATCAAAGAGCAGAACCGTGTGGGAGGCCCGGCCGGCCCGGCGGTAAAACGAGCCCGGTGGCGGCTCCGCACTGAGGTCGATGAGCAGCCGCCGCACGTCCTTGATGACAAGATCATCGACAATGGAGATGTCGATCGTCGCCTCGGTTCCGTTGACGAGAATTGTCCCGCTGAGGGCTGTATAATCCTCCCCAGCGATGGCGGTGCTGCTGGCACTGACACTATAGGCCACGTTGCCCGTAAAGAATTCATCGAATTCCAGGGTGACCGTATGGGTGGTGGCATCCCCTTCCGTAAAAGAGGAGAGCGACTCCTTGAACTGGACCGCCGGCAGGTCGGCCAGCGTGGGGAAGACTTCCGCATTCAAGGGATCGGTCCCGAGGGAGATCTCCAGCCCATCATTGAATCCGTCCCAGTCGGTGTCGAAGCGGGCCGGGTCGGTAGCGGGTGTCTCCGGGTCCTCCTCGTAGGCGGTAGGGAGTCCGTCGTTATCCGGATCCAGGCCGGTGCCGAGTACCAGACCGACGACCTGGAAGAACTGTCCGTCGACCTTCTCCAGTGGAATCCGTGCCTGGAACTGGTTACTGCCCAGCTCGGAAAAGGTAGCCCCGAAGTCCTCATACCAGCTCTGCAGCGCTTCTGAATAGAGGACTTCCAGACCGGCGATTTCCGTTCCCATCGGCTTGAGATCAACAAGGACCATCCCCTGCTCCACCCGGACATCGATTACCTCGACATCCGCAGTTAGGGTCCCAGAAGCAAAAACCAGACAGGCAATCACGAATAGACGCAGATGACGGAACCGGAGACTGTCTTTCAATCTTCGCATGCAGAGAGGACTGCTAGGAAATTAGGCGGCTGCCTGATAAAATCAATGAAATTCCCTAATAGCGCTCATCAGGCCCGCTAAAACGCAAAGTGTACCATAAGACTGCTCCCGCCTTGGCATCCAACAGGCCAAATGGGTAGGAATGGTCTACCATGCCAACCCATGCCTGTTTCATTAACCATGCATCCAGTCTAACTCGGTGGACCCTTCTCGTGCTCGGTACACTGGCCTTGCAACTGGTCTCAAGTGCCGAAGACCCACCCGCCTTCAGCTTCTCCACCGAGGTCAAGCGGCCGGACATGACCAGGGAGGCCAAGGACACCGCCCCGAAGTACAACCCGACGGCCCACATCCGCAAAACGACGAAGGAGGAAGCAGGCAACTACACGAAAAGGGACCTCCTGCAGAAGCGTTATTCTGGTGAGGCAATTCTCGGGGCGATTATCGATCCGACTACCTTCCGTCCCTACCCGCCGGCCGGTGATGCCGCCTACCAGGCCCTGCCGGAAGAGGAACGGGCCGCCATCATCGAGGCGGCGGAGGCATTCCTCGATCACGACTGGCCGACCCTGCGGGCCACCGACTACCTGCACTTCTATGAGACCGGTTCACAGGTTGGTTTCCAGAAGATATACATGGACCGCCTGAAGACGCTCGAGACGCTCCTTTATGCCGAAATCCTGGAAGGTGAAGGCCGCTTTGTCCGGGACATTGCCAATGGGGTCTGGGCGCTCTGTGAGCAGACGTCTCTGGCCCAGCCGGCCCACTTGAACGTCGAGCTGCCCGGTGCGGGTATGCCTTCCCTCGACCACCCCATCCTTGCCCTCCTGGCCTGCGAGGCGGCTGTCCTCATGGCCACTGCGGATTACTTCTTCAGGGAAGAACTGGATGCCCTCCACCCAGAGTTCCGCAAGCGGATGCGCTACGAGGTCAACCGCCAGATCCTGACCCCCTACCTCGAGCGGACCGACTACTGGTGGATGGCCTATGAGAAGCCCTTTACCAACAACTGGAATCCCTGGATCACTTCCAACTACCTGCTCTGCGCCATCGTCTTCAGCGAGTCCCGGGAGGAACTGGTTCCCCACGTCGTCAAGGCCGTCGATGTCCTCGACCGCTTTCTCAACGTCTATCCGGAGGACGGGGGCTGCGAGGAAGGCCCCGCCTACTGGAACCATGCCGGTGGCCGTCTCCTTGATTGCCTTGAGTTGCTGGGTGCGGCGACAGGCGGCCTGATTGATCTCTACGACGAGCCGCTGGTCCGCGAGATGGGCGAATTCATGTGGTACAGCAGCATCCATCCGCCCTGGTATGTGAACTTCGCTGATGCCTTTGCCCGCTACACCCCGGAGGCAACCACCCTTTTCCGCTACGGCAAGGCGGTCGGGAGTGAGAACCTGATGGCCTTCGCCACCACCATGCCGGTCAAGCCCTACCTCTCCAGTTGGCGGCTCGAGAGCGTCTATTTCCGCCAGTTGCCGGCCATCGCCATTCGGAAGGAATTGCTGGATTACGATCGCCCATTCGAGCCCTCCACCTTCGTTGCCCTGCCCGACCTCGAGACCGCCTATGTCCGCCAGAGCACGGATACCGGCAGCGGTTTCTACCTTGCCGCCAAGGGAGGCTATAACGCCGAGAGCCACAATCATAACGATATCGGCAACTTCATCATCTTCCTCGATGGCGAGCCGCTGCTCATCGACACCGGCGTCGGCACCTATACCTCCAAGACCTTCAGCGAACAGCGTTACGAAATCTGGTCCATGCAGAGCAGCTACCACAACCTCCCCGACATCAATGGCCAGCCGCAGCCACACATGATCCAGTGGCGTAGTGACTTTTTTGAGACACGGCATTCAGAGGATGGGGCGACGATCAAGATCGGCATCACCTCCGCCTATCCGGAGGCGGCCAACCTGGCCGACTATACCCGCACCCTGCGGTTTGACCGCTCCAGTGAACGGATCTCCATACTCGATTCCTTCGCCTTTCGCGATGGCAACGAATCCGCTGGCAGGAATTCCATCACCTTCCACTTCATGACCCACCATGTCCCCTCCCCCGGCAGTGAACCGGGACAGGTCCTCCTGACCCATCCGGAGACCGGCACCGACCGGGCCATCCTCAGTTGCCCAACGGACCTCGGGATTTCGATTAACAAGATCGTCCTTAAGGATCCCCGCATGGCCGAAAGCCGGGGCGACACCCTCTACCGGATCGTCGTCCAGGCGGAAGTGCCCGGGGAATCCCTCACCACCGGCTTCCAGTTCAGCATTGGCCGTGCAGAATAGGGGTAATCGGGTAAAAATAGCGCCTTCATGAAAAATTTAGCGGTCGTAACCTGATTTTCGCAAACGCCGCATTGACGAATAGGGAATAATGCCTATTCGTACTTTTAAGGCTCCAACGTGGGCTGTTCCTAACAACAGAAAAATACAACTTCAGGGATAGTGATTATGAATAAAAGGTTACTTATTGCTGCCGGCAGCCTGCTGGCGCTCGTCTCAACCGCCACGGCCCAAGTGCTGCAAACGGCCACCACCTCCAACAACATTGAACCCGGTGGTCCGGGTGACAGAACAGAGTACTACGGGTCCGGTGCCGATGATGGCTTCGAGGAATATGGCATTGCCACCTTTACCACTTTCACCGGAGCCCAATTCGGCGGATCCCTGACCGACATCACCAGCGCTACCTACAGCCTCACGGTCAACGACCGGAGCTTCAGCGATGGCACGCAGTTCCGCCTCGTCCTCTCCACCGACCAGTTCGGGGGCAATTATTCCGCACTCAGTTTTGATAGTGCCTTCAATGCTGAAAATGGACTCAATCCCGCCCACTATACCAATCCGGTTCATGACCTTGGCGTCTACGACCTCGGTGCCGATATGGGTACCTTCCCCGGTGGGACTGTGCTCGACTTTTCCCTTAATCTCGATGCCTCGGCCGAGAGCGCCCTCATTGCAGCCATCAATGCCGGTAACGAGTTCAGCCTCAGCATCCATGCCGTCAATGTCTCCGACGACATTACCTTCTCCGGAGTTGGCAACACCTTCGACCCGGGTGATCCGGCCCTGACGATTGTCCCGGAGCCGTCCACCTACGCCATGCTCCTCGGCCTTGCCGGGCTCGCCCTGGTCATGATCCGGCGCCGCCGCTAAGGCTACATCCAGTTTTTCCACCAAACCCCATCGCCCCGGCGGTGGGGTTTTTTGTTATAACCACGGAATACGCGAAACACACGAAACCCAATCCCCCTTCCGTGCTATTCCGTGTCTTCCGTGGTTGAAATCCCCATTCGCGGCATCCTAGTTAAATTCAGGCACCCGCTGGCCTTGCCCGGCGCAACAACGTCCTCAGCATAAGGGGCATGTCCTTTCTTGACGCCCCCCGCTCCGTATATACATTGTATCGTATGAAGACACGAGTGGCGAAGTGGGGCAACAGCCTGGCGTTGCGGCTGCCGAAGGCGCTGGCGGAGACGCACGGCCTGGAGGCGGGGAGCGAAGTGGAGTTGACCGAAGAAGGAGACGTTATCCTGTTGCGCCGGACCGGAAAGCGATACGAGCTGGCGGAGTTATTGAAGGGCGTGAGGCCGGGCAACCGGCACAGCGAAGTGGAGACAGGTGAACCCGTTGGGAAGGAAGCCTGGTGAGCCGCTATGTTCCCAGTTCGGGAGATTTGGTCTGGTTGACGTTCACCCCGCAAGCCGGCCATGAGCAAGCTGGCCATCGGCCGGCACTTGTCATATCGCAAAAGAGCTACAACCAGCGGACCGGCCTGGCGTTGTTTTGCCCACTCACCTCCCGGGCAAAGGGCTACCCGTTTGAGGTGGAATGCAGGGGAACGAAAGTGAATGGGGTCGTCCTTGCCGATCAGGTCAAGAGCCTTGACTGGAAGGTCCGTAATGCCAGGCGTATTGAATCCGCACCCGATGGGGTCCTGGAAGAGGCACTAGCCAAGCTGAAGGCACTGCTCCCAGCGGATTGAGAATTCCATTCGCGCCCTTCGTAGTTTCTATTTGTAACCACGAAATACACGAAACACACGAAACCATTCCCCCTTCCGTGCTATTCCGTGTCTTCCGTGGTTAAAATCCCCATTAGCGGCATCCTAGTTAAATTCAGGCACCCGCTGCCCTTGCCCGCTGCCCATGTCTCGCCACAGGATCGGCTTTGACATGTTCTCCACGAAATTCGAAACTGTCCGGATGAAGCGATTTACCGCGGTCATCGAGCGCTGTACCGATACCGGCCTTTATGTTGGCTATGTCCCGGGACTCCCCGGCGCTCATACCCAGGCCGCTTCCCTCGATGAACTGAAAAGCAATCTCGAAGAGGTTATCGCCCTCATATTAAACCACAGATAACACGAATCCCTCGAATCCAATCCCCCTTCCGTGTTTTCTGTGTCTTCCGTGGTTGAAATCCCCAATCGCGGCATCGTAGTTAAATTCAGGCACCCGCAACCCTTGCCGCAGCGACTGCTGATTCCGATCCTCTCAATCCTGTCCGGATTGCTTGACACCTCGTTTTGAATTCAGCATGTTAGATTTCAAGTTCTTTGAGTACGATTCCCAAAAGAGCGCCAGCAACCTGGCCAAGCATGGAATCGATTTTGAAGAAGCCCGGGAGCTGTGGAGCGGTCCCTGCGTGGAATACTCCCTGCCCTATTCCCATGAAAAGCGCTTCATGGTGATCGGTCGCCTGGGCGACAAATTCTGGAGCGCTACCATTACTTATCGTCATGAAGTCATCCGCATCATCTCAGTCCGCCGGGCACGCCAAAAGGAAATTGCCCAATGGAAGCACCATATCCATCAGGAAGGGCCATGTAACCAGCCTCGACGGGAAACAGACGATCCCCCTTCAGGAGTTTGACCGCCTGTTTGACGAGGGTTCGGATGCCATTGATGCATTTATCGACTATGCCAACCCGCGCATCCGCCACGGGGGTGCCCGGCCTGGCGCCGGTCGCAAGCCCTCCGGCCGGCGCCAGTTCACAATCCGGCTAAAACCGGAGATTCATGCCAAGCTGAAACAACGCGCCCGCGCCCGCCAGCAAACTCTCGCCGAATACATCGAGAGCTTCGCCGGATAAGGGAGAAACCACTCGTACAATTCCTAGTTAAATTCGGGTACCCGCCGCCCTTGCCCGGCGCCCAGTCCGGCCCGAAGAATATGCGCATGCCCGAGGCTCCTCACCTTCGTCACGACAAACCGTTTGACGCGACGTATAGTTTTTCTAATATGTACGTCATGCAGCGAAAACTGACACTACGGATGGACGACGCGGTCATTCGCAAGGCCAAGCGGCTGGCGCGGAAGCGGGGTCAGTCGGTCTCCAGACTGGTCAGTGACTACGTGACCCGGGCCATTGAGGACGACAGAACGGCTCTTCCGCCGCAGACCGCTGCGATGGTTGGCATCCTCGGCAAGTCGACCGATCTCACCGAAGCCGACTACCGGAAACATCTGGAGGAGAAACACCTGTGAAGGTGATGCTCGACACGAATGTCATCCTTGATGTCTGGTTGGCCCGGGAACCCTTCTGGCGCGACTCCGCCAACCTCCTTGCCCGGATCGAGCGTAAGGAGCTGACGGGCGTCATCTGTCCGACCACTGTCACCACCCTACATTATTTGGCCCGGAAGGCCCTTGGCGAGCGCAAGGCCCGGCGCCTGGTCGGACAGCTGCTCGGCCTCTGCACAGTCGGCCGGGTCTCGGGGAAGACCCTGGAAACCGCCCTCGAGAGCAAGGTCAAGGACTTCGAGGATGCCGTCATTGAGGCTGTCGCCCAGTCCAGCCGCGTCGATGTCATTGCCACCCGCGATCTGCGCGACTTCCGTCACTCCCGCATCCCCGTCCGCGAACCCGACAAGGTGGACTGACTGGATTGATTAGCCTTGCTTTAGTGCCTAATCAGCCATTCTAATGAGGTATGCCCGAATGGCACCCGCAGGCCAGCGCTTAGGAGGCGTAGCGGCCCGTTGAATCACCGAACCAAGGATACGTACATGAAGACGCACATTTCCCCATTCCTGAAGAGAACCGCCACCGCCCTGGCCTTGTTAATCCTGGCAGTCCCGCTCCACGCCGGAAGCGAGGGCGGCCAGCTGTTTGAGGACCTTGGCGATTACCGCCGGGACATGACGACCGATTCGGCGGAGGCCCAGGCCCTGTTCGACCAGGGGATCCAGCTCCTTTATGGATTTAACCACGACGAAGCGATCCGCTCCTTCCATCTCGCGGCGGAGAAGGATCCCACCGCGGCCATGCCATGGTGGGGCATCGCCTATGCCCACGGGGTCAATATCAACGACCCGCAAATGACCGATGAGCGCTCCAAGGCGGCCCGCGAGGCAGCCGACAAGGCAATCGCCCTTGCCGGTTCGGCGACACCCGAGGAGAAGGCGCTCATCAAGGCGGTCTCTGCCCGTTACGAGTGGCCGGCCCCTGAGGACCGCAAGCCCCTCGACCAGGCCTACGCCGATGCCATGCAGAAGGCCTGGGAGGCATTCCCCGATGATGTCGATATCGGGTCCATCTACGCCGACGCCCTGATGAACCTGCAACCGTGGGATTACTGGACCCATGATGGCGAGCCGAAGGGCCGGGTCCTGGAAATCGTCGAGGTGCTGGAGGATGTGCTGTCCAAGAACAAGGACCACCCGGGCGCCAACCATTTCTATATCCACACCGTCGAGGCCTCGAAGAATCCCGACCGCGCGGTTCCCGCTGCCGACCGTCTGAGCACCCTCGTACCGGGCTCCGGACACCTGGTGCACATGCCCTCGCATATTTACATCCGGGTCGGCCGCTATGCCGATGCCGTCGATTCCAACAAGCAGGCCGTCGAGGTGGACCGGGCCTATTTTAAAATCGCCCCACCCCCGTCGATTTATGCCATTTACTACGCCCACAACCTGCACTTCCTCTGCTA
>JBFOMH010000013.1:0-202500 GCA_040830765.1 Puniceicoccaceae bacterium
CCTTATTCATTCCCTTTCCCGTGCCGGACTAGCTCAATTGGTAGAGCAGCGGACTCTTAATCCGTTGGTTCAGGGTTCGAGTCCCTGGTCCGGTACCATCGGCCAGCTTAGCTCAGTTGGTAGAGCAGCTGATTTGTAATCAGCAGGTCGTCAGTTCGAGTCTGACAGCTGGCTCCATGCTTCGCCCCTCGCTCCACTCGGGGCTACGCATGGCGCAGCCACTTTTTGTTCAAGACCGTAAACATACGCCCTTCTTCATGCACTCATTAGCGGTCTATCCTATTTTTAGCTTTTGCTCGATGATGGTCCTTGAGTCCGCGGGATCGAGGGCACAGAGCGGGTTGAGGGAGTCCATCCAGACAAGCCCCGCGCTCTCGGGCAATGTCCGGTTCCATTGAATATCACGATGGCGCAGCAGTATGGGGAGAATGCCGGCCCCTCGGGCACCCTGGATATCATTAACCAGGTCGTCGCCAACATAGACGGCCTCTTCAGCTGAAACCCCCAGTGAAGAAAGCATCCTTTGGAATCCCTCCTTGTGGGGTTTGGCAGGCATGTCCTGTCCGCCGCAAAGGACCACCCTGTCGAACGAGGCATGGAGCTCCGGCAAGCGCTCAAGGCGATGAAAATCTCCACCCGTGGATGAGGCATTCGTTATCAGACCGAGAAGAAAGTGTTTCTTCAGTTTCCCGAGGACGGAAATGGTCTCCGGAAAAAGGGCACTGCCGTTGTCAACGAGGCTCCAGTAGCCATCCCTCCAACTGAGAAGAAGGTCCTCTCCGGGAGGATTTTCAAACTCCTGGCAAAAGGCCCTCCATTGCTCCAGTTTCTGTTCCGGTGTGTCAGCCGAACCCCTCCTCCTGAATTCGCGGTAGCTGGTGATAAAGGGCTCCCATCCGGACAGCTTCAAGAAGGTGAATATCTCCTTTTGCAGCCAATGTTCAGCGGCCCGGAAACCTTCAGCGGAATTCACCACGGTCTGGTCAAAGTCGAACAGGACTGCTTTCAACATAAGTGCGCCTTGCAGGGGGATTCCAGAAACAATTCCGCAAAGGGGGACTAGTCACGTCCCCACTTTTCCAGGTACTGGCTGAAGAATTCCTCCTCAGTCGGAATTTTTTCAGGTATCGGAGTCGTGACAAGGGTATAGTTGAGGAAGTGTCGCCAGTCGATGTTTTCGGATGTCATGTTCCCGGCCCATGACCCGCAACCGATGGTGTCTGTAGTCGGAATTCCGCTACACCATCCACCGCTGTTGGCGGCAGTGTGGCCCATGTTGCAGACAACACGGCCAACATTTGCCTTGAGGGATAGCTCGTTTCGACGCTCTTCCTTCATGGAATGGATGGAAACGGAGTGCCCCTCACCGGAGTATTTCAGTATTTGCCCGACCCGGTCGACAATCTCGCTGAAATCGTTCCACTTCCAAACCGTCAGGACAGGACTGATCTTCTCACCGGAAAACGGGTCCTCCGGTCCCGGCTTGATTCCCATGACCATCAGGACCCGCGTTTCAGGCGGCACCTCAAGTCCTGCCTGGGCGGCGATCCAGGTTGCCTGTTTGGCGACCACATCGCGGTTCAGGTGCTCCCCGTCCGGCCAGTAATATTGTTTCAGGAGTTCCCGTTCCTTCTCCGAGCAGAGATAACAGCCTTGCGCCTGCAACTCGGCCAGCATGGCCTCGAAGATCGATTCCTCGAGTGCAACCGCATTCTCCGAAGAACAGGAGGCTGAATTATTGGCCGTCTTTGACTTGATGATCTTGGCCGCTGTCGACTCCAGGTCGACGGTTGAATCGACAATCGAAACGACGTTGCCCGAGCCCACCGTGTGACAAGGCTTGCCGGATTCATAGACCACCTTGACGAGGGCCGCGCCGCCCGTGGCCACGGCAAAATCACATCGCGACATGAGGTGCCGGGTTTTTTCCCGGCTGGATTCACGGATGCACAAGAGCAGGTCTTCCGGAGCCCCAACTTTCCTGAGAGCCTTGCGCCCCTGCTCAACTGCCTCGTAGGTGCTTTGCTGGGTCCTCGGATGGGGCGAGGCAATCATCGCGTTGCGTGTCTTGAGGAGGCTCAACCCAATGCAGCAAATCGTCGATTCCGGATTCGTACAGGGAACGACACTCGCCACCACCCCGATCGGCTTGGCATAGCGTTTCAGGCCCTTTTCCGGGATATCCTCGACCAGGCCGCAGGTCTTTGCCCCCACTTGGTCACGAAGGGTGCCCATGGTCTTGGTATGGATCTTAGCCACCTTGTCCTCGTAAACACCGATACCCGATTCCTCGACTGCCAACCTTGCCAGTACCTTGCGGTTTTCCAGCTTTTGCCATTCCCAGGCGGCCGCGAGAACCATCTCATCAACCCGCTCCTGCGGCCAGAATTCGACCTCCTTGAAGGCCTTCCTTGCCCGTACATACAGTTCTTCAATGTCCTTTTCCATGACAACCCTTTCAATGAGAAGCCTGACTTGGATCCTCAATTTCCTCTTCGATGGCATATCCACTGCCATTCAGTTCCTTGCGGCGCTCAAACTCGGCTTTCCATTCTTCAAGGGAGTGGGTCTGAGCCGGTTTGGCTTGCTGCTTCCCTTCTGCAAATGGGGGAACCGGTCGGTCCCCCGGACCGTCATACAGGTCCTTCGGAGTCAGGGTTTCCCCAAGACGCGTATGGCCCTCGCGTTCAATTTCCTCTATGCAATGCGCACCAGTCCCGATGGACCGGGTCACCGCAATCAGGGTCCATGTGGCTTCAGGTGTGAAGCCAAGATCAGCCATGACAGCGGCAATCGCGCCCAGGAGGTCAATATCGACCGCATCAGCACTCGCTTCCCGGGCCGCCTCGACAATGGCCTCCATCAGGGCAACAGACTCTCCGGCAACACCCAGCTTCACGGCCCGCGCCAGCAGGCGCTTGGCCGCCGGATCCTTCAACATGAGGTCGGAAACCCCGAAGGCCTCATCATCGCTGAATTCACGGACATATTCGGCGGCCGCCTCTTCCAGAGTCACCTCACCCGCATGCACTTTCTTCAGCGAGTCTGCCAGCCGGGTACCGATTGCGGCATAGGCACCGTAGGCGTGACCAAAGGCAAGGATCGAAGCCCCGCAGGCCTGCGTCAGGAAGGTCTTGGACCGGGCCGTCAGGCGAGACATGGCGGCCGGCATGGAGAGGCCGTCCTCGAGGGACAGGATCAGGATGTAGTTGAGCATCTGTTCCTCTTCCTCCGTCGGGATTCGTGCCTGGAAGTCCACAAACATGACATCAATGACGCCATAGCCTTCCTCGACCAGCTCCGTAGTGTCATACCCGCGCGTGACGATTCTGTGGATGTTCTTGTAGGCGATTTCGGAAACCCAGCGGAAAGGGTGCCTGCTGGCATCCGGATCCACCGTCCCGTGCTCCCGGTTCATGTAATCATAGGGCAACTTCGGGTCGCTCAGGTTGCCTATTCTGTTCTCTTCTAAATTACCCATTGCTTGTATTCTCCTTCCTCCTTCTGCTTCTTAGCGTAGTCCTGGCGCTCGGAAAGTTTCGGAACGCGCCGGTCCACCGGCCCGACATACTTGATCATTGAAAGGTCCAGCATCTGCACCATCGGCTCGTTGCGCGAGGCCGCCCAAGCCCTCCCCTTCTTGAGGGTGAACACCGCATGGGCCGCGCAGCTGTAGCCCCGGACCAGGCTTCCGATACACCATGCGGCGTTGGGGGAAAACCCGATGTCACAAAGGGCCGTGTTACCGGCACCAACGCAATTGACCGGAACATAGGAACGGCCCTCCTTCTTGCGGCGGGCATGGAAGTGCTTCTCGATCGCTCGCTGCAACTTGAGATAAATACCGTCCAGATCGAGTTCTTCCTGCTTGAGATGGGTTGGCTCGGCCCGGGGATCACCATCCCTGTGTTGGGGCTGTCCCATCCCCATAACCGGCTGGTTGTGGTCCATGTAGTCGTCGACCAGGATCTTGGCGATTTCCTCCACGGTTTTCCCTTCTTCAAGCGCGCGCTCGAGATACTTGTTCATCATGTACCCATGGGCCGCTCCCGGACCGTGGGCGCCCCCGAAGGTCATGACCGCGGCCGCCACGGCGGCCGGTAGATTGGGACGCCCGGCAGTGACAGCGATAGCCGAGGCCGCCGACGGGGACATGGAGTGCTCCATGAATTCCCCCATCTCGTACTTCAGCATCTTTTCCTCCGCATCCGTGGGAATGCGTCCTTGGAAGAGGACGAAAATCGCATCGCAGAGGGAATATCCCTCCTCTGCAAGATCGCTCAGGTCATATCCACGAAGAACGGTCTTTTCTTCCGTCTTGTAGCCGATGGCCGTCTTTCGCTTGAAAAACGGGTCCCGGCAAGCGGGCGTTTTCTGCTTCGTAACTTTACTCATCTTGGTCCCTTCTTTGTCTGCTTAATCTGTGTTTCCGGCTGTATCCCCGAGACTGTAAATCGTCATATCCGCCGGTCGGAAATTGCCTCGAAAGTATCCTGGACTGTCTCCAGGGCGCCTGGCCGGATGCCGCAGATCTCGGTAACCAGCAAATCGAGGATGAAGTCCCTTGGTGAATTGGGGAAAATCTCGCATGAAAACGGATCCCGGTCGGAGGCCCCGACGAGGGTATAGTCCGCTACCTCACCCAAGGGGGATTTGATAAAAGCGGTCAGGGCCACCACTAGGGCACCCTGTTCCTTGGCAATGCGGGCTGCATTGACCAGGTCCTTCGTCGCCCCGGAAAAGCTCATTCCGAAAAAGACATCACCCTTCTTCATCGTCGCTGCGCGAATCGCCATGGTATAGCCTTCGCAGTCCGCAGCCGAGTATATCCCAACCCGGCTCAAGCGGTAATTCAATCCGTGGGCCAGCGAGGCGGAACCGGCTATGCCGGCAGCCAGGACAAAATGAGCCTTGGCCAGGCAACGGGCCACCTTCTCCATCGTTCCGGGATCAATCAGTTTCGCCGTGTTCAGGATATCGGACTGCAATTTCTGGATATTGCCCTCCAGCGGGGTGTGCCGGTCCGTGGGCTTCCTTTCCTTCGCATCCCGTAATTCCTGCGCCAGCAATACCTTGAAGTCCTGAAAACCTGTACAACCTATCTTCTGGCAAAAGCGGATTATCGTACCATACCCAAGGCCCCCTTCCTGGGCCGCTTCAGTAATCGAGAGGTAGACCGCCTCAGGGTGGCGCTGGAAATAATCACCGACCCGGGCCTCCGCCTCGGTCAGGGAATTCCGGAGAAGATTCAGGCGCATCGGGAAAGTCAGGTTGCCCAAGGCCTCCGCGCCGTTATCGGGACCACTCCCCTTGCTCCTTACCGAACTGTCCATACCCCATGGTGAATATTTTATCCAACTTCATCAAGATTAAAGATTATTATATCCACAGGGATGGTGTGAACGGATTACGAACGGGTGGTTACGCATCCCCTTTCGTATCCGCTGGGACCGCGTTCCATTTCGGAATGAGGATGATGGCGGCCAGAAGGACAAACACGCCCATGCCGTTGAAGAGGACATTCCAGCCCCAGATGGATGAGATGATACCCGGCAGGGAAAGTCCAAGGATCTGACCGGTGGATCCCATTCCGTTGATCAGTCCGGCAGCCGAACCTGCACCCTTTTTGGTCCCGAAATCCACCGCGGTGGTGCTGGCAATGAGGGCATCCGGGCCGAACAGGAAGAAACCCACGGCCGCGAGAGCGATGACCATCGAGACAGTTCCACCGCCCGATGTCAGCGTGTTGAAGGAGAACAGAATACCCGCCAATACCAACAACCCGAGGATTATGGCCGGCATGCGACGGGCTTGGAACCATTTATCGGAGGCATAACCGAAGAAGATTACCCCGATTGGTCCGGCTGCCTCAAACACGGCGCTGATCAGCGCGCTTTCCCCGATATTGCTGCCCAGCCGTTCGTACACGATCAGGGGTCCCCAGAAGAGAATTGCGTAACGTGTTGGCTTCAGGAGGAAGTAGATCGCCGCCAGGCGAAGAATCATGGGGTTCTTGAGGACAACAAGGATTTCCTTCAAGGAACCTCCTTCGCCCTCGCTGGCGGTTTGGTCGCCGGCCTGTTGTGGGGAGCGCCTCTCACCCTTGTATTCCTCAATTTCGCACAATCCGACATCCTCCGGCCGGTTCCGCTGGAGAATCCAGAACAAGCCTGCAATGCCCGCCAGGACGAGCGCGCAGGCGAAAAAGGCAGCGCGCCAAGTGCCGTACATGAGAGCGATATACCCTGCAAAGGCGCTGGCGAGCATTCCCCCGATGGCATAGTTGGTCGACCAAAAGCCATAGACCCGGCCGCGTTCCCGGCGGGCAAACCAGTAGCTGACATTCTTGGTCAGGGGCGCCCAACCGGATGCCTGGCACAGTCCCTGGAAGAAGAGCAGGAGTCCGAATATGATGAAGTGATAGGACAGGCCGAACAGGATCGCCACAACCACGGAGCCCATCATGCCGCTCAAGACAATGCGACGGGAGCCAAAACGGTCGCCCAGCGCACCCCAAATGAATTGCCCGAGCGCGTAAGCCACACCATAGGCGCCGTCAACAATACCAAGGGCAGACTTGCTGACCTCGATCGCCGGATCCTCAAGGATACCAATCTTGGCGACGGCGTAGGCCTTTCGCGTGAAATAGAATCCAACATACCCCAGCCAGGTAATAAAGAAAATCCTCCACCGCCACCGCTCGTATTTAGCCTTGAAGTCATGATCCATGGGTTCGGGAGCGGTTTCATTTTCCATTGTATTCATGCCAGTTCTTTCCCCTTTCTTCAGGATTCGGATTCGATACGGACACCCACGCGATGCGCCCCGGAGGAAAGGGCGTAGGAGAAGGCCTCGTCAACAGAATCGAGATCAAAGCGGTCATGCACCAGTTCGAGAAAAGGAAAGTCGGAATAGTGTTGCTCCATGAACTCGACCGCGGCCACAAAGTCCTCCAGGTTGTAATTGTGCAGGCCCTTAATGACATGCAGGTTCCGGACGGCCTGCTCGGCGTTCACGGCGACGGCCCGCTGAGGAGAAACGGCGCCGACCCAGACGGCAGTGCCACCAATTCCCAATGACTGGAGAGATGCCTCCATCGCATCAGGTGACCCACTGAAATCAAGGGCGACATCCAGGGAATCCTCCCCGAGAATATTCGTCACCAAGTCCTTCAGGGGCGGCCCGTCGGGTTTCACGATAAGGGTATCGTCCACCCCGAAAGCCCTGGCTGTTGCCAGGCGCTCCTCGCTGATGTCGACGGCGATAACCCGGCGCGCTCCATGCGCCCGGCACATGGAGCAGGCAATGATACCCAGCATTCCCGCACCCGTGATCATCACATTACGGTTCTCGACCACTTCAGCCAACCGCAGGGAACCGGCGACCGTGGCCACCGAGCAGTTGATGAGGGCAATCAACTGCAGGGGAACAGCTTCGCGAAGTTTGAGGATGGGCGTATAGCGGCGAAGGATGCAATACTCGCTCAATCCCCCATGCAAGTGGCTGTCCGGTTCGATCCGTTCATGCCCATACTTGAAAAGGTCCTCGCTCTTCTGGGGGATCCCCCGTCGTGCCATCGCCGATTCGGGATTGGCGGCATAGATAGCCCAGGAAAGCCGATCACCCACAGCAAGCGCATCACCCCTGGCATCATGGGTCGGTGCACCGGGACCAAACGCCTCAATTGAACCAGCGATCTCGTGCCCGAGTATGGTCGGTGTCTTTTCGGTACGCAGGCCTGAGAATGTGTGAAGGTCGCTACGGCAAATCGTTGTGTACTCGTTCCTGACAAGGATTTCACCTTCCTTCAATTGGGGGATCTCGACGGCTTCGCTCGCAAAGGGAGCATTCGGCTGGTTAAAAATGGCCGTCCTGCTTGTTTTCATGGATAAATGCATAAGTGGATTCGCAGTGGACGGCAATCATGAAGCGTCCCGGGAATGAGTACGGAAGGACTTTAAAATTGCAGACCGGTGGTTAATCGGCCAATATCCTTTCCGAAAGGAACACGCCATGACCCGATTATCCCGACTCTCCGTTTTCACCGTAATCCTCACATCAATCGTCGGACCAACCTTCGCAGGTCAATGGTACCGGGGCAACACCCATGCCCATACCGAAATCTGCGGCCACGCCGACTCGACTCCTGACGCAGTGGCCCGGTGGTATCTTGACCACGGCTACCACTTCCTCGTGTTGAGTGAACATAACCATTTCATCGATCCCGCAACGGTGGAATTACCGGATCCGCGCCGGGAGGACTTCATCCTCATACCCGGTGAGGAAGTGACCGGCAAGAAAACCATCCACACGACCGCCTTGAACATTGGTGCTCTCGTCCCCTGGGACTTCGACCACGACGAAAAGTGGCGGATCATTCAGAATCATGTCGACGGCATCCGCCATGAAAGCGGTCATCCGATCATCAACCACCCCAACTACAAGTTTGCGGTTGGGGCTGAGGACCTTCTCCCGGTCAAGGGCTTGCACATGCTGGAACTTTACAATGGCCATCCGGCTGTAAAAAACTTCGGCGACGAGGAACACCCTTCCATTGAAGAGATGTGGGACCAGTTGCTTTCAGCCGGGATGATGATTTACGGGGTCGCCAGTGACGACATGCACGAGTTGAAAACGATTCAGCCAGACAAGTCCAATCCGGGACGGGGATGGGTCATGGTCAAGGCCGCTGAACTGACGCCCGACGCTATTTCGGAAGCAATGGCAGAAGGTGCATTCTACTCCAGCAGCGGGGTTTTCCTCAAGAAGTGCGGTGTGAAGGACGGTGCCTATGTCGTCGAGGTCGATGAGCAAGCGACGGTCGGCGAATTGGCCCAATCGGTCAATATTTGGGCCTACATGGTCCATGAAGGGAAGGAAGGATTCGAGATCGCGTTCATTGGTCCTGAAGGGGCTGTCCTGGCTTCATCCCGTGGTAATTCTGCGAGCTTCACCCTTGATCCTTCCATCTCCTATGTACGGCCGAAGGTAACCTTCACCCGCCGCTATCCGGAACATGGCTTCGAGCAATATTTTGCCTGGGGCCAGCCGGTATTCATGGATGGCCGCGACGGCAACGGAACGCCTGAGCACTGAACATTTCCTCAGGGATCGCTGGTCCCCTGCCGTCGCGCTTCGAAAGACCGGGCTACGGATTGAACCCCCAAATTCAAAACCTCTTCCCCCTGTTAACCCAATAACCATTGCCCATCATGAATGTTTACCTCGCTGAATTTGTCGGCACATTGATCCTGATCCTCCTCGGCAATGGGGCGGTGGCCAATGTGGTTCTCAAACAATCAAAAGGCCACGGTGGCGGCTGGATCGTCATAACAGCCGGATGGGGGTTTGCGGTTGCCATTGCAGTGTATTCCGTCGGACGGATCAGCGGGGCGCATATTAACCCGGCAGTGACGGTCGCGCTGGCCAGCGTGGGTGAATTTGAGTGGTCATTCGTTCCTGGATACGTGATATCCCAAACGGCGGGTGCCTTCACCGGTGCAGTCCTTGTCTACCTGACCTACCTGCCTCATTGGGCCTTAACCGACGACCAAGGGTTGAAACTGGCCACCTTTTCCACCGCTCCCGCCGTCCGGAAACCGGTAGCCAACCTGCTTACGGAAATCATTGGCACCATCGTGCTCGTCTTTGGTGTCTTGAGCCTTGTTTCCATCAGTGCCGGGATGGGGACTCCAGACGGAACAGATGTAGCCGCTCTCTCACTACATGAGACAATGGTAGCCGGACTCAGCACCTTCATAACGCCGATGCTGGTCGGCATTCTGGTCTTCTCGATTGGCCTCAGCCTCGGGGGCCCAACCGGCTATGCGATCAATCCCGCCCGTGATCTTGGACCACGGCTTGCCCATGCTGTTCTTCCCATAGCCGGCAAGGGAAAGAGCGACTGGAGCTATGCCTGGATTCCGGTGGTCGGCCCCCTCGCAGGAGGGGTTATCGGCGCGACCCTGTTCAAGCTGTGCGGATTTTGACGGGATTCTGTAACCGGCCTGACGGAGCGGTACTGCTCTAATCTGCCCTGGAACGGATGTGCTCCATCAGCAGTTGTGCATGTCTGTCGATTCTGGATTCCCAAGTGGAAACGCCGTTAACCAAATCGGAAGCATGGAGCACAAAGGGTCTCCAAATTGGCCGACCATCCGTACCGATGACGTTGAACGTGAGCTTGGCTTCCCCACTGAAGTCGAATTCAATGAGACCGAAGTTCGGCGACTGGGAAAACGGCACACGGATGCGGGATTCCTGTGGATCGTCGGGCATACGGAAGAGCGCGCCCCGCAAGGGGACCTGGGCCAGTGGTGAACTGACGAGGTCGTAGAGGTCGTATCCGCCATGGTCCGACCATGGAATCACATTCAGCTCCGCCGTGTGCGTATCCCCGGAAACAAGGACCACCCCGGAGATTTCCTCGTCCCGGATGAAGTCGAACAACCCGTTGCGCTCATGCAGAAAGTCTCCCCAGGAGTCGGATGACTTGAAGCTGGTCCAGGGACCCCCGTTGACCAGCACCTTGAACACCGCGTCGCTTTTACCAAGCTGGGTCTTCAGCCAGGCCAGCTGTGCGGTTCCGAGATGGGTTTTCCCCGGGGAATCCGGCTTATCCTCGGGGTCGCGGTAGTAGCGATCATCGAGGAAGAAAAAATCGACCCCGCCATAGTGGTACTCGAAAAACACGCCCGGGGTCTCATCGGTCCCATAGGAGGGATTTGCCCAGTAACGGCGAAACGCCTCGAGCATACCGGCCTTCGAGGGGTTTGTCCGGTCACTGTTGTTGAGACCGTAATCGTGGTCGTCCCAAATGGCCAACTGGGGGACCTCCTTGAGGAATTCAACGATGTTCGGGATATCCCTTTGGCGCCGGTATTCCTCTGCGATGATATCGGGATCGAGGCTGTCGCCATAGATATTGTCCCCGGTCCAGAAGAACAGGTCCGGCCGGTAGCGGGGAAGGATCGTCCAGATCTCCTGCTTGCGGTCGTACTGGAAGCGGGCACAGGAACCGAAGGCAACGCGGAACACGCCCTTGTAGTCCTCCCCGGGGGCTGTCTTGAACGTCGATGGAGGATGCAGGCCAGTATATTTGTCGGGCTTGCCCTCGACCAACACGCGATAGAAATAACGCGTGTCCGGCTGGAGGCCTTCAACGCGCAGGGTGGCGCAATAATCGGCGTCCTTGGACAGGATCACCGGTTCAGTGCGCCGGGCTTCCGTCATCTGCAGGTTATCGGCATATTCCACCTGCATGCTGAACTCGCCCGTTCCCCGCACCCAGACAAGGGCATGGTCGGGGCCAACCGCCCCCAGCATGGGCCCGTTCATCATCCGTAGATATTGCCCGTTCAACAAACCTGCCGCCAGCAGCAGGCCAACAACGATTACCTTTCTTGTCTGCATTCCCATCCCTCCGTTTTGAGTTCAACTTAGTTAATCAAATGGCCGCCCCTTTGCCAATGCATAACTATTCTATGCTGCCAATTATTTCAGGCGCGCGGTTTCGATTTCCACATGAAAGCGAGGATGGCGATACATATCAGTCCGCACCCGACAATGAGATACAGGACAAGATTCCACGCCGCGGCCTGGCCGTGAACCTGTCCATATTCCTCGGAGATCGCCCCGAATCCCACCGCCTGGCCCGCCCGGCCGATATAGCCGAACAACCCGATGAAGCCGGCAGCCGTCCCAATCGCTTTCTTGGAGGTGAAGTCCAGCGCCATGATGGTGAACAAGTTGATCACCGGGTAGATGAAGCACCCGATGATGGAGAGGAAGACCATGTCCAGCCACAGGTACCCGGCAGGATTGATAATCAGGCCGAGGAAGGCCGCCACCACCGGAACCATACACAGGGTCGCTACCATGCCGCGCCGTCCGGAAAGCTTGTCCGAGACCCATCCGAAGAAGATGGTCGAGGGAATGGCCCCGAAATTTTGCACCATCACGGCAATCCCGCCACCGGTAATGCCGGCGCCCTTCACTTCACGCAGATACATCGGGCCCCAGTCCCACATGCTGTACCGGGTTACATAAGCGAAGAAATTCGCAAAGGCCAGCAGCCAGATGTATTTGTTTTTCAATACATTGTCGATGAACAGCTCCTTCGTTGTCAGCTCCTTCTCGACTGTCCCGTGCTCGCGTTCATGCTTTGTGAAGTCGTCCTTGTATTCCTCAATCGAGGGCAGGCCTTTCGACTGTGGCGTATCCATCAGCCGCAGGAACAAGTAGCCGGCCCCAATCGCGGAAATCAAGCCGGGTATGTAAAAGGCATATTGCCAGCCTCCGAAGCGGATTACCGCCCAGGCCGCCAGCACCCCGGCAATGCCTCCGCCCAGATTATGCGAGGTGTTCCAGATGCTGAAGGTCAGACCCCGCTCCTTGACGCTGAACCAATGCCCCATCGACCGCCCGCAGGGAGCCCAACCCATTCCTTGGATGAAGCCGTTCAGGGACCACAGGAACAGATGCACCGGAAAGGATGACATCGAACCAAAGGCAAAATTGCACACTGCCGTCAGCAGCAACCCCAATGACATGAACTTACGCGGGTCGCTCCGGTCCGAAATCGAACCCATCAAAAACTTGCTCAGGCCATAACACAAAGCTGTCACCGCCGTTATCATCCCGATTTGCGTGTGCGTGTATCCCAGCGCCACGTCCATGTCCTTCGCCACCACTGCCAGGTTGTTCCGGACCAGATAAAACATGCTGTAACCCAGGAAGGTCGCTTCCAGGATCCGCCACCGGAACCGCGGATACAACCGCTTCACTTCCGCTTCCGGTAAGCGCTCAGCGTGCGGGGCCGGCCTCAGGAATTTCGGGATCCCCAGTCGCCACCGCTTTTCCGTCCGATCCTTGCCCGCATGCCCGCCTTTATTGTCTTTTTCCATTTGTATCCATGTTTTGACAATTGTTAAGTGGAGCAAGCTTTTTCTGGTCGGGAGGCCCGCGCAGGCCGCTCAATTGGCGTCGCTGATCCGGACCCGGAAGAAGAGCTGCCCATCAGTGAGGTTTTCGAGGAGAAGACGGACCGATTCCGTTCCGTCCATTTGGTCGGTGACCTGTTCCTGAATGTTGACCAGAGGCAGTCCCGCGGGAATCCAACCAGCCATATCGGCGGAAACCTCGTAAGTCCATTCCATCCCGGTTCCTCCCAGACGGACGTAGGACAATTGGGCATCACCGGAAACCAGTATCACTGAGGAAAGCGCCACTTCCACGCGCCCTGGTTCCTTCGGATTTCCCGAAAAAACAAATTCCTGATAGTTGGTGTAATTGTCATCGTCCGGATCGGCTTCCCGATCGCCTTCGAGATCACCCTCAGTGAAAAATCCAGCCCGCCAGTCGGAGTAAGTGCGCGCTGCGGAATGAAAGCGGGCCACCGGGCCGGTCGTTACCTTCCTCCCGTCATCGGCAACGACGAACCAATCGTAGGGAGTGGACGGATTGAGGCCATCCCATGAGAAAGTCACGGACGACCCGTTGGTCACTCCCTCGACCCGGTCCACCTCCTCGAAGGGCTGGATCTCGGTTCCCAGATCATAGGACAAGGAAAAGGCGCCACCAAATTCATCAAGATAAGCATCCAGCCATGGGGAATAGGTCGAAAAATGGATCGCATTCTCAACCGGGGAGAAACGGAGCAGGCGCAGGTATCCGCTGCCACCTTGCGGATACGCCTGATAGTCCTGAACCATGGCATAGACTGTGTTGCCATTGTATTCGTTGACCCGCAGTCCCTCACCGGTCACGTGACCACCAAACATGAGGTGCAGGTTGGGATTGTCCTTCAAGACTTCATAGATGGCCTCGCCATAGGGGCTCCACACAGCTGGATTGCCTGGGTTCACCATATGGTGGCTGACGACGATGCCGCGGTGCCCCGGGTATTGTTTGAGAATGGAGTCAGCCCATTCGAAGAGATTCGGATCTATGGGATCCCGCGCAGGATCGCTGTACTCAAGGCTGATGACGATAAAGTCATAGCCGCCAGCACGGAAGAGACAGAAGAAGTTGTCGTTGTTTTCCCCGTAATGCCCGCCGTAGTAGCTGAACTTACTGTAGTGATCGATTCCGAAATAGCGGTTGAAGTAGGTGGTCGTACCCGATGAGCGCCAGATGGGCTCCTGGTCATGGTTCCCGACGTTGACCGCGTAGGGGATGCCTTCTTCAAGGCCGGTGTTATCGGCATTGTTCAAGCGGTACATGGCGTTTATGGCGATAAGCCATTCTGCAAGGTTGTTGACTCCGCTTATTAAGTCACCCGACTCCGTGATATCTCCCATGTGAAGGACGAAGGGGATGTTCAAGGCTTCCCTGTTTTCCACCACCCAATCCGTTTGCCGGTAGAAGATGTGACGGGAACCACCCCGGGTCTCGCCGGTATAGAACTGAGTGTCAGGAAGGAGGACCACGGTGAAGGGTTCTTCGTCTGTGGTCGGGGCTTTCCGCCCATAAAGGGTGACGTCCATCGGATCCCCGTTTGCATCCGTTATCTCGACCATTGGAAGGGCAGGCTCATGAACGCCCGTCGAACCATCCATTGGTTCAAAGACTTCCCCGACAACCGGGGCCATGTTATCCGGATCCGTGTCGAAGGTGACAACAAGTTCCGGCCTGCGTTCAGGTACGGTATTGTGGGTCATGTAATAGGCATACCCGTCGCTCCAGCCCGTGCGGATCAACCACCCATGTTGTGCCTCTCCGTTCAACCAGGCCATGACTGCCGGGGTCACATCCAGCTCGTAGGTATAATCGGTCTTGCCGAAAGTATTGATGTCATCGTAGATGGCTTTGGCCTCCACATCATCAATCTGCACGCCGTCACCTCCCAGTTCGGCAGCATTCCAGGATGTGTTAATTCCCCATGGGACCAGCATCTGGTGAAAGGAAACCGTCTTGTAACTCTGGGCATTGGAGTTTGTCCCAAGATAAATGCGCAGGATGGCCCGGCTCAGGGATGCTCCCGGGGGCAGGCGATCCGGCTCCTCGCCAATGATCCCACTGAAATCGAGCAATGCCTGATTGTCCCCATTGGAGCCATTGTTATCCACCCAGACGTAGCTTGTCTTGAAACTCTCCGTGGGCTGATCTTCCCGGATCCCAACGTCAACCGCACCTTCGTAGTTCCCGAGTCCTTGTACGAAGCTCAGGCTCCGCATACCGAAGGCCTTGTCATCGGTAATGGCTTGGGCCAAACCACTGCTGGCGGCCCCGTCCTGGTTGCGGGCCGATACCCGGTATTGGTAGAATTCACCCGCTACCAAACCCTCATCGAGGTACATGCTGGTGTTCGGTTGCAAGCCATCCACGAGCAGGACCCAGTCGCCCTCGCGACCGTCCCGCCGGAAAACCTCGTAGCTCAACTCATCGGCCGCGGTGTCCTGCCAGGACAGTTGGATGCCGGACTCGGAAATTGGCCATGCCCTCAATTGAGCTGGACTCGCCGGTACGGCCGCGTAGCCATGGCAATAAAAGACGAAGAGGGAGAAGATAAGGAAATAGGCTTTCTGATTCATCGGTATCGGATCACGGGGTTGCATTGCAGGTAAGGACCGGCGCATCGGGTACTTGAAGGAAATATTGCGGAGAATCACCTTCACGAACGACTGAGGTGTAAAGGACCTCAATTCCTTGGCCGAGCAATGAATTCACCAGTTGAATTTCATTTGGAATTTCCTTCAGCGTTGAGCATATCCGCAGCTCGACCATTCCATCATGAAGGTCACCCGGATTTTCACTAGCACCATGGGCAATGTCATGGGCTGACATGGAATAGGTCCGGAGGCTTATCGATCCCCTTTCCATTGGTTCACCGTCAATCGAAAGGGAAAAGTGAGAGGCCATGAAATCCTTGATCGTCTCGATGTCCGGTTCCCGTGAAAGAGACAGCTTCTCAAGCAGAAATCTTGCCGGGATAAACACCCTCCAGCTCATCTCTTCGTGGCCCAATGTCAGGATGGCGTTCACCGGCCGGTTACGCCAGCCGGCCACAGACGAAGACAGGCCAGTCTGTTCTGCCACTGGTACTGGTCGGGAGATCCAGTCAAGCGATACAGCCAACGGTAAACCTATACCGATACCGGCCGGAAGCATGAGCAGTTCCCCCTCTTGCCGAATAATTATCTGTGCCGGAAAGCCCCCACCCTTGGACCCGGTGACAAAGTTCGCCCAGAAAATGAGGTTTTCAGGCGCGCTGGACAAAGAGTGCTTCACACCAATGGAAACGGATTGCTGGTTCGCCGGAAGCCACCGGTCAGGGCCGGATTCCACATCCGGCAGGTTGATCTCGAAAGAACCGGCGGGTGGCAGCAACTCACCATCCGCAACCACTCGGATCCGCCCGACCAGCAGTTCGGATCCATGACGAAGGATCTGCCCCCGCTCATCCGTGGACAGGCTCTCCCAATCAGCCAGGGTGGTTCCCGTCAACTCAAGCAAGTCAACAACGACCGCATTGATGGCGATCCGTACTTCATCCTTCCGCACATCCGCACGGATGCTCGT
The DNA here is from genome assembly GCA_040830765.1 of Puniceicoccaceae bacterium. Classification (GTDB taxonomy): domain Bacteria; phylum Verrucomicrobiota; class Verrucomicrobiia; order Opitutales; family Oceanipulchritudinaceae; genus Oceanipulchritudo. Next base: position 16,522 of record JBFOMH010000013.1, read on the forward strand.
TGAATTCCGGCCATGGCCTTCCAGGAGAGAAGGCAGGACCAACAGGATGAGTAACGGTAGTACCCGGTTCATTTCAACTCGATGGTTACGAAGCTCCCCGTCCGGGGAAGCGTTCATTGGCAGGCGTTTTCGTCCGCCGTCAGTCAGCTCCATGCACCAATGCCATGGCCTTCCAGAGAATAGCGGTGTTGTTGGTTATGACACCGTCCACGCCAGCTTCCAAAAGACGTTTTGCAGGCTCCAGCTCATTGATGGTGTAGATATACAGCTTAAATCCCTTTTCATGTGCATAGCTGATCGTTTCCGGTGTAATCTGGGCATTCCAGACAAGAACCTTGGCACCTGTTTTAGCCGCTTCGTCAATCCATTCGCGGGAAAGTGCACGTTCCTCCTTTGAAAGTTTCTTTCCTTTCCAGACCCTGCTCGGACCAATGGCCCCAAGGACTTGCTCCGGAAGCATCTCATGGACGGCAGTGACATATTCCCAATCGAACGACTGGACAATGACTTCATTGACCAGATCCTTGTCCTTAAGGAGAGCCACGATATGCTCCGCGCTCCCGGCCTTCCTCTCGACAAGGGTCATCCCCCCCTCCTGGATGGCGTCAATAGCCTCCTCAAGGGTGGGCAGGCGAATCCCGGCAAACATCGGGTCGTACCAAGTCCCGGCATCGAGCGTTTGCATTTCAGCACGTGACCTTTCGACCACCTTGACCTCGGTCCCACCCCAGGCTGCGGTGACATTGGTAGTCCGGTCAAGGGTCTTGTCATGAATGACAATCCCCTCGCCGTCCCGGTCGACATGATAATCGAGTTCGACAAGGTCGGCACCAGCAAGGTTGGCCAGACGGAATCCCACGATTGAGTTCTCAGGAGCGACGGTCGGATAGCCCCGGTGGGCGATCACCAGAGGCCGGTCAACTTCCAGCATTTTCTCCGCGGGACTTGTTGCCTGGGCCGACAAACACATGCCCAAGCATACTGCCAGGGCAGTCGCCGGGACAAGACGCATTTGGCTGAAACGATGGTTTAATGTTTGAATAGATGATTTCATAATATGTCTCCGGTTAAAGTTTCGGGTTTCGACAATAAAGGGGTTATTCATGCTCAACCAGGACCCGGTAGAATCGCTCCCTTACCGGCTCGCCGGTTGAAAGGGTCTGGAGGGTATCCGTTCCTCGCCGGTGCTCCGAGCCCTCAATGGTGATCCATGTCAACAAGTCTGATGTCTCCTGAAGGGTATAGAATCGCTCGAGTGAAGTGTGGAGTTTAACACCCGTGAAATCCATGGCAACCGTCGAATCGGGATAGCTGAGTGGATTGCCGGGATCGGTATCCCAATCGTATTCCTGCCGAAGGCTGAATCCATCCCCATCCATATCAACGTCAGGATCCTGCTGGCCGAACAACCCGTGGCCAGCTTCCCATTGTTCATTGATCCCGTTGTCGTTGGGATCGACATTCGCGCTGGCATCCAATGCACACAGAAACGGGAAAAAGTCGGTCCAGGGGTTGGTCCGCTTCTGGTAATACAGGGAACCTGATTCAGAGGTCAGCCACAACCTTTTATCAATCGAGAAAACCTCTTCCAGGCCGGCGGGCATTCGCATCACCTCTGAACCAAAGGGAGCCTCCCGACCGGTCAAATAATTGTAGCTGTAGAGAACACTGTCGTTGTTGCCGTAACTGGTTGCCTGGAAGTTCTTCCATGCCGTTCGATCCGAGACATCGCTCTCGAAGTAGTAGTGGACGGACTGTGTTCTGCGGTGGGATTCGATATGCGTCACTTCATAAGTCAACTCGGGCGCCTCGCCTTCTGAAACATTCATCTGGAACAGGTGCACCGGTGCCGCCGAATTGCTTTGGAAGTTACCAAGATGAAGCATGAGTTGCCGCTTTGCATTCATGTGGATGCCCATGAAGGAAATACTGTTGAACCGGGCCCCGTCCCCCAAAACCCCGATCGGGTCCCTGAGCTTCCAGGTGGCATCCAGGTTCATTCCGGTAAATCCCTCCAAGGTGTGCGGATTGAAAGTGGCAGGCGGCAACCCGGAAAGATCATAGACATAAATGTCCGGGTCCATTGTCGTGCTGCGCGGCGGCCCGGGAACAAAGAGGAGATTGTCCCAGTAGGCAATACCTCCAACGTGCGACTTCAAGGAGGCCCCCGTCTCGTCATGCAGGACGAACACACGCTCGAGACGGTAATCCGTCAGGCTGATCTCAACCACCACGCTGGGATAGGTGTAGGAAACTCCGCTAACCGTCCGGTGATACATGGAGAGATAAAGGCGTCTGTTTTCGGCATCCCCGGCCATGCCCTGGACAACGTATCCGTCATTCAACAAGGGAAGGATGCGATGGTCCAATTCCAGCACAGTATATTCGGAATACTTCTCCGTTCCATCCGGATTGAAGACGGTCTCGAAAAGGCGTCGTTCCAGAGGATTGCCACCTGTTCCTCCGTCCAGTCCGATATAGTTATGGAAGGCAGGAATACCGAAGTACGGTGATCCGTCCCGGATGACCGGAGCGGACAGGAAGTAGTCGCTTAGAGCATAATCATGTACTTGCACAGCCATTACATCGGCACTCAGCCAGTCCGTGAAACTGGCACCTCCGGCCCGTGCTGCGCCGACAACCGGTGTCGAGGGACTGGGTTGCCGCCCGTTCCCGTCAATTACCGATCCATGAGCCACCCGTTGGCTGTCCAGCCACAGGTCGTGCTCGTGGAGGGAATTCCCACTATCAAAGTTATAACGGTAGACCAAGCGGTACCAGGTGCCCGGTACAAGAGCGCTCTCCGCGACCAGGTCATGGGGAATCCCGCCCCCCTCCGGCCAGAAGCGCCCAGCTGGCTTGCCATCAACCAGAAAGAGCGACCATCCGCTCCCTCCCGATACAGGTTCGTCACCTGCAATCACACGCATTCCAGCAAGATCCTCCGTCACCCGGAAGAATGCCTCTACCGTGAATTCGGCCTCCATCAATCCCTCCCCCGGAAAGCTCTCAAAAACGTAGGCACTATCATCGCGAAATACACCGAAGAGAACATTGCCGAAGGCGTCTCCACTCGCCCCCCTGACAAGCTGACCAAAGCCCGGCTCCAAGGTTTCCACCGGATCCGCAGCGGTTACATTGGCGGGTCGGTTCCCCGGGTAAAATCCTTCATAACGGTACAGTGTTTGCCCGGCAGGCAGGACCAATGCCGGCAGAAAAAACAACCACGGAAACAGCAGGATACTTTTGTAACGCAATATTGACAATTGAATTCCAGACTGGCATTCGATGTCAAGCTTAGTACAATGGAGAAACGAAATGAATGAGGCCTCTACAATGCGACCCTTGTCCGAATATCCTGCCAGTGATCTTGCCTCTGTCAGCCATGTCCTGACGGACATAGATGACACCATGACGACGGATGGGCGGATGCCGTCGGCCAGCCTCCGGGCGATGGAGGAACTGGAAGCCATTGGGGTTCAAATTATCCCTGTGACGGGACGACCGGCAGGCTGGTGTGACCACATTGCGCGGATGTGGCCGGTAGCTGCCGTTGTCGGTGAAAATGGGGCCCTGTACTTTTCCTACGACCGTTCGGCAAGGGAGATGCGAACCTGGTACGCGCGGGCGGATAAGGCGGCTGCGGATCGCAAGGCATTGGGCCTGCTGGCGGAAAAAGTCCTCCGCGAGGTGCCCGGTTCAGCACTTGCATCGGACCAGCCTTACCGCCTCACGGACCTTGCGGTGGATTTTTGCGAGGATGTCCCGCGGCTGGATGAGGTCGCCGTCGGCAGGATTGTGGACATCCTGAAAGCCGGTGGCGCAACAACGAAGATCAGTTCGATCCACGTCAATGCCTGGTTCGGTCAGCACGACAAGCTGACAACATCCCTGAAGTGCCTGCAGGACCTGTTTGACATGGACGAGACAAAGGCACAGGCGACAGTGATTTTTTCGGGGGATTCACCAAACGACGAACCGATGTTCAAGTATTTCAGGAATTCGGTCGGGGTAGCGAACGTGCGCAATTTCAGCTTGCGCCATCCTCCCCGATGGATCACCAAGAATAGGAGTGGGGATGGATTTGCCGAGATGGCCTTTGCTATCCTGGACGCAAAAAGAAATCAACGGAATGGCTAAACAACAATCATTGGGTGAAGAGGAACAATTCCAGGTACGCACGGCCTGGCTGTACCACATGGAGGGCCTGACCCAGGGGCAGATCGCGAAGCACCTGAATGTTACCCGACTGAAGGTCAACCGGGCCCTGCAGGACGCGAGGAAGAATGGTATCATCCGAATCCAGATAAATTCGCCCTACTCCCCCTGCGCTCAACTGGAAGCAGCCTTCAAGGAGCGATTCAAGCTCTCCGATGTTTCTATCGTTCCGACTGTCTCCGATGACTCCAAAATCCCGATGATTGTGGGATCACAACTAGGCCTTCACCTTTCCAAACTGCTCCAAAATCCCGAAATCAAGGTCTTCGGCATCGCCTGGGGCAGCGCCTTGCGATATGCCACCCAGGCCTTGGTCCCTTGCGACCGTCCCGACCTGGAAGTCGTCTGCACGATGGGCGGCCTGCCACACGGGGCCAATGTCAACGGATTTGAAATCACAACCCGCTTCGCGGAGCACTTTTCCGCCAAGCGAACCTACTTTACCGCCCCACTTTATGCCAACACCAAGGATTCCCGCAACACCATCATGGTGCAGGGAGTCTTTCAGGAGATCCTCAGGATGATCCACAGGGCGGACGCCACCGCCACGAGTGTGGGCGACATGAGCAATTCCATTATAATCCGCTATGGGTTGCCGGAGAACGTCACCCGACAGAGTCTGCTTGATGCAGGTGCTGTGGGTGAACTAATGGGCTTCTTCCTGGACGAGGACGGCAACCTGATCGACCATCCGATCAACGACTGCATTGTCGGCATAACGCCGGTCGACCTCAAGAAGATGCCCAACGCCATCCTCGCAGCCGGCGGACAGACCAAGGTCCCTATCATTTCCGCCGTCCTCAAAATGGGTATTTTCAATACCTTTGTGACCGACCAGCGGACAGCGGAAAGCGTCCTCAAACATTAGCCGGGGCAAGAACCGAGGCAGCGTCCGTGTAGACGTAATGCCGGGCCATGGATGCGAAGCCGTCCACCTGTTCCTGTACCCATTGCCCGTTATGACCGAGCTCTCCAGCAAGCAGGGTTGCTGTTTCTCCTGCTGCCTCGATGCTGGCCCGGGCATTCAGGAGGAGTGACCGGGTACGCCGGGAAAGGACATCCTCCACCGTCATGGCCATTTCATTACGGGCATGCCAGACCACCTCCCCCTTCCGGTAAGGCAAGTCAGGATGCAGTAACGCGTCCATCCCTGGCTCAGTTTGACATAGTTTCCTCACACCAGCGGCATCCGATCCGTAGACCTTCATGGTGTCCTCAGGATCGGTCTCCTCTGTCCATCCGTGGATCTTCAGCTCTTCCGTGGCACACTCCCGCTGCTCCAGCCCTGCGGACTTGATGGACATGTTGACAACATCCTCAGCCATCTTCCGGTAGGTGGTCCACTTTCCCCCGGTAACGGTTACCAATCCCGAATTGCCCACCAGGATGGTATGGTCCCGGGAGAGTTTGGATGTACTTTTTGCACCAGTGGCGCGGACCAAAGGTCGCAGGCCGGCGAAGATGGAAAGGACATCGCTGTCGGAGGGATCCTTGGCCAGGTACTTGCAGGCATGTGACATGACAAACTCGCGCTCTTCCTCCAAGGCGATCGGCTCCAGATTTGGTTGTTCAACCTGGATATCAGTTGTCCCGACCACCACGCAGCCGTGCCAGGGAATAGCAAACAAGACCCTGCCATCGGCAGTCTTGGGGACCATCAGGGCACAATTTCCGGGAAGGAATTCCCCCGGAAGGACGAAATGAATGCCCTGGCTGACCGTAACGATCGGGGCATGGTCCCGGTCGTCGAAATTCAAAAGATCATCCACGAAAACCCCGGTTGCGTTCACGACAACACGTGCGGACAGTTCATGCTCTTCGCCGCTCAAGGTATCCCTTGCGAGGATGCCACTGACGCGACCCGACTCCTTTATCAATCCAACACACTGGACGTAGTTAAGAACATCCGCCCCTGCCTCCACGGCCGTCTGGGCAAGGTTTATCAACAGGCGGGAATCATCAAACTGCCCGTCATGATAAACAACCCCGCCACGCAGTCCCTCGGGCTCGATTGTTGGTATGTTGCGAACGGCCTCATCCCTGCCGACCATCCGGGATCGCCCGAAGGAATATCTACCGGCTAGCCGATCATATGCCTTCAGACCGATTCCATAGTAAGGACCTTCCCACCAGTTATAGCTGGGAATCATGAACTCAAGGTCATGAACCAGATGCGGTGCGTTGCGCAGCATCAGGCCGCGTTCCTTGAGCGCATGCAGGACCAGGGATAAGTTGCCTTGCTTGAGATAGCGTACACCTCCGTGCACCAGCTTGGTACTCCGGCTGCTTGTTCCCTTGCCGAAGTCACTCTGCTCCACCAACAGCACCCGGAATCCCCGGTTGCTGGCATCAACTGCCGTTCCCAGGCCTGTGGCCCCACCTCCGACGATTATCATGTCGTAGGGCACATTTTCGGCAGACAGGCCTTCTAGCATCACTTGTCTATTCATCGATTTCAAGGAGCGCCAGGCTCCATGTAATTTGCCAACGCTGATTTAAAATTACCAAAGTAAAGCCATCCGCCCTCGTCGGGGCGGGAAGCCCGGGGCTCCCCGTGAAAGGGAAGCCCCGGCGAATTATCAAGGCCGGGAAAGCCTGTTTCTACATTCTCGATTCCCAGGAAGCTGTACCGTAATTGTACACCCAGGGATAGAAGACATAGTTGCTGTACCACCATGCACCCACGCCGAAGTCATAGGCCCAGATGTTCCCGGTGAAGGAGAACGGATTCACGTACCACCAGGTACCCAGGTCATAGCTGTAGACCCAAGGCGTATCGGTCGTCGGGGGTCCGCTCGTGGCCATCCATCCGAATAGAGGATCGAAGTGGACCCCAGTATCATCAATATAGCTGATGTTGATGAACTTCTTTGGCAGATAAACTGAACCGTTGCCCGCGAAGGCAAGTCCGTCCTTGTCCGCTCCGGGTGAAGCCAGGAGGAACGAGCCGGACACCTCGAGGTGCAGGGCAAGTTCGCCGGTCAGGTCCGGATTGCGGGTCAGGGCCATGCCTTGGGTAATCGAGGCATTGGCAATGTCCTCAATGATCTCGACCAGGAACCCATGCTCATTGAAGAGCTTGATTTCGAAGTCAGTATCTATCCGCATATCCAGGCCGTTCTTCTTGATGCCTCCACGCGAATTACTGGCCGTCTGGACCGTTGCATTGGCAAATGTTGCATCCATGGCCTTATCCGGTGCAATCTTACCAAACACGACGATAGAACCACCATCCGGCAGCCATGTTCCATCCGGGAACCAATGAATCGGTCGGTCGGCAGCAAACGTGCCGCCCGTATCCCAAGTGAGATACCACCCGCTCAGGTTGACCAGACGTCCGGAGGTGTTCACCAGTTCGACATATTGGTCGCCGAGTTCGTCGTCAACCAACCCATCGAGGTTATAGTCGGTGGCCGTTTCATTCACGTCCGTGTTGATCTCGTTAATGACCACGCTGAGGTCGCTGACCGCGACATCCTCCACTGTGAGGGTGGCAGAGCCGGGCAGTGCATAGGTGCCTCCGCGTGCTTCGAATGTTACCAGCCGGTCCCCGTCAAGGACGTTATCATCGACCGCATCGATCGCGAAGGTAGCCTGTGTGCTGCCTTCGGGAACGGTCACGACAAGGGAGGCCAGATCAATTTCATCCGGTGAATAGGTCCCGTCGCCATGCATCATGACGCCGCTGGTGACCAGGCTGACGTCGTATCCGCCAGATGGGGCAGCAGTGGCCAGGGTGATGGTACCGGTGGCTGCACTGGCGCCTGCCGATTCCAGAACGGTGGCAGGCTCAACGGTCAACGTAATGACATTTTCCGGCTCGAAGTATGGCGTGCCATCATACCAGACGCCCGGTGAAAAGAGAGTCTGGCCAGAGCCCGCGATATTCGAGTGCAGGTTGGCTTCCCTGTATTCACGCCCGTAGTCAAACGGACCATCCTTGGACAGGATGTGCCATGACCCGGTGGTGTCCTTCCCTTTATGTCCTTCCGGGAAGCCCGCCGTGATGGCGAGGACGTCATCCTGGATCAACGGCATGTTGATCAGGTCAACCGCCGCCCCGAATGGTGCATCCAGGAACGCGATCTCCGCGCGGCTGTTGATATTGAATCCGAGGCCATTTCCGCCACCACTGGGCAGCTGGACAATCGCGCCCCCAAAGGTGCCGATGGGTGTTCCGCCGCCGAAAACCACGAGAACCTGATTCGGGGCCAGAACGGTCCCGTCCGGTATCAGGTGGCGGTCGGCAAGGTCATCACCAATTCGCCAGCCGCTCATATCAACCGGGTAATCACTCAGGTTGACGATTTCGATGTACTGGTCGCGAGTGTTGTGGCGAACTCCATCCCCATTCGCATCACCAAAGAGGTCTTCATCCAAGTTGCCGGGAACCAGGTTCTGGACTTCCATAATGACTACATTGGGCTTTTCGGTGACATTGGTCACAAGGACCCGCGCCTGTTCACGGTTGTAACCGGGTGCGTCAACATAGAGGTCAACGACCTTCACCCCGGTGAACTGCCCGTCCTGGACAATCTCAACGGGAACCACCACGGAGGACTGTCCCTCTGGAATAGTAACCTCGCTTGAAGGCATACTGAGGGAGGAAGCCGAGCGACTGTCAGAAGGGGTCAGGGTGAAGGTGACTCCACCGGCAGGCGCTGGTGATCCCAACGTCAAGGTCAATGGATTGGCAAGCCCTCCGCTTTCCGGTTCCGTCACTTCAGTGGCCTGGACGGCCACGTCGACGAAGTTCACACCGGGGGTTCCATAAAGGCGAAATTCGCCGATATGGTAGTCCTCGTTCCCGGCATTACCAGTCCCGGTCAAATGGACTTCAATAATCGAGCCATGGCCAATCACCGGGAAGTCCCAATCGCCGAAGAAACCAAGGATGAGACGATCATCCATAACGGCGGTGGTCACAGTGTCCCTGGGTCCCAGGTAATAGGCGGGGACATTGTTACTTGACGGAGCCTTGAACCCGCCGATTTCGATCCAGTCACCCCCGTCGATACGGGTACGGATGTAGAAATCGTCATCGGGCTCATTGCCAGCACCAAATCCTGCCGCGATAGTCAGCTCGATCCGGAGGTTACCATAGCTGGCAATATCGATGTTCGGAAACTTCAAACGGCAACTTTTGGCAATCATGTCCTCACCCGGGAATTCATCAGCTCTCGGAAGGCCGGTACCATCAAAGTCCATATCCTGCATACTGAAGACCCAGTCACCGACCAGGGTCCCACCTGCGCGGACCTGCAATCCGTCCGAACCGATCATGCGGCGGGCATTCATGTTGTTGCCGCCGTCGTCACGACCGCCGATGACAATGTATTTGCCAGCCTCCACCGTTGAGACGTCAGGATTATTTTCCGGAGTGGCTATGATCTCCCTGGCGGGATCCTCGAAGTTCTCCATGTACAACAGTTCCTCCTGTCCTGATAATGGAACGGAGAACAACAACAGGCCCCCAAGGAGCCAGTGTAATTTCTGGGTAGGTTTATTATTCATGTTTCGTTATGGTTTAGGATTTGTAGTGAATATTTGAGTCAGTTAGAGATTCCATTTCACTCCGACGGTGAAGACGCGCTCGGTGTATTGCTTGAATACCGGAAGCGACTCATGCTTGATAACCCGCACCACCGGTTCGTTGGTCAGGTTAATGGCTTCAAAGAACACCTGCAGGTTCGGCGTGATCTTGTAGCGCATGGTAAAATCGATACGAGCCGTTCCCTCCACGTACTGGTCCCGCGAGCTGGCGGGGATTCCAAGCCGTTCATGTTGCTGCAGGGTGCCCCGGCCGGCGACAATGGAGTTCAGGTACTCGCCACGGTAGTTGTAGCTAAGACGGGCAAAGAGGCCATGCTTGTCGTAATAGAGGGAGACATTGGCGGTCTTGTCCGGCTGCTTGAACAAGGGGACAATTTCTCCCACCCGCAGGTCCGTTACGAGGGTCGCCTCGGATTCAAACCAGGCGATGTTCGAATTGAATCCCAGCCCGTTCAGGAACGAGGGCAGGAAATTCAGTTGGCGGTCGAAAGTGATTTCCAACCCCATGAGCTCGCCCTTCCCGGAATTGCGTATTTGGGACAACGTCCACGAGGCCGAATTGATGCCAGTTGACGTGTATTTTTCCGCATAGACGGCGGTCTCGTCATCAGGCCCCACTTCATAGCGGTTCTCCTCGTAAATGGGTCCGTCCAGGTCCTTGTAGAACACCGCCGCCGAGAACACCCCGATGGGCTCAAGGTAATAGTCAAAGGATAGGTCGTAGTTAACCGACTCCATCGGCACCAGGTCAAAGGCGGGCAACTGCAGGGTGGTACCAAAGTTGGAACCGGATATACTGGGGATTTCCCTCGGGATCAGGTCCGTGAACTTTGGCCGGGCAATGGTCTTGGAGGCGGAGGCGCGCACAATCATGTTATCCCCGATATTGCGGATGACATGGAATGCCGGCAGGAAGTGGCTATAATCGCGCACGTTCGTCACCTGTTGAGAGAAGCCACCTTCACCAAATTCATCATTCTGGGCCAGCAATCTCCAAAAGCCTGGACGGATGAACTTGATCGTCGGGGGCAGATCCTCATTTCGGGTCAGGATTTCCAGGTTGGTGAAGGTGTTCTCCGTCATCTCAACCCGTGCCCCGAAAATGAATTTCCACTTCTTCCAGTTTATGGTCTGCTGAAAGTAATAGGCTGACACATCCTCGGTCGCGTCATAATTAAGGCGGACCCGGGAAGTGAAGTTGTCATTTAGGTGGTTAGCGTCCTGGCCAAAGACTGCACCGTAGGACTCAGGATCCTGCATGAAGGCCAGTGTGTTTTCCTCATGGAAGGAAGGGCCAAACCGCAAGCCCTCGCCAAAGTTGTCCTCGAAGCCCTCGATCTCGCCCCCGTCAAAGAATTCGTCCTCAAGGGAGGCTTGCCGGTTGATGTTGGGCCAAAAGTCCGGATCCAGACTGCCGGTCCCGTCGAGACCATAGTCATTCTCATTCACGTTGTAGGTCTTGTCCCGTGCATCTTCCGCGTAGCCCACGGCGATGGTCCAGATGGAGCTGCCCACTTCAAACTGCTTCTCCAAGTTCGCTGTATAGCCCTTACGCTCGTCGATACTCTCGAACAGGTTGTGCAAAAGAATGCCGGAGCCGACATTCGGATTTGTTGGTTCCTTCATCTTGAAGGAGATCTTGTTGTACAGTGCCGGGCTTTCAGCGGCATCAAGGATATAGGGATTCTGATAGTCGGGACCCGCCAGAGGAAAGCCGCCAGTCCCGGTCACGCCGTTCCCGTTGGTGCCGTCGAGCGAGAAGCGCAGTTGGTATCGCTCGGAGTTCTGGGACGCTTCAGAAGAGTAGACGGTCCAGTCAAACTTGATGTCCTTCCAGAGGGTGTGTTCGCCGCCGAAGTTCAAGGTGTCGATCTCGTCGTTCTTGACGCGGTGGTTGAAATAGCGGCGCAACGACATGCCCCAGAGGCCGCCTTTGGTGAACAACCGTAAATCAGGATCATATTCCAGCTCGCCAAGCGCGATGGCTTCATTGTAGGTCAGGGCGGCATTGAAATTTGGCGGGCCAAGAGCAAGGCGTTTGGCGACAAAAGGATCATTCGGATCCAGCCCCAGTTCCTCAACGATAGGCAAGGTCAAGAAGGTCTCGCCTGAATAAAACTGGGCCAGGCTCTGCGTATTCTGGTCAAAAATGTGCTCCCGCGCGATGTCATCAAACTTGTTGGTGCTCATCGAGGCATAAACCTCGTGATTGTCATTGAACCTTAGTTCCAACCGGGCAGAACCGCCGGTGCGTTCCCGGTCAATATTGAAATTGCGCTTGGCCAGGTTATCGAGGGTGAAGCCCCATGGCCGCTCTTCACCGGGATCCGTGAGGAACGGGTAATCCTTGTCCACAATCCAGCCCCAAGTTACGGTGTCTGAGCCAAGGAAGTCTTCGCTCTGGTTCACGGAAATCTGAAAGCCGATGGCAAATTCATCGCTCAGCCAGGCGAGTCCTTCGCGCTCCCCTTTTTCCCAAAAATCCCCGTAAGTGACCGCATAACGCCAACTGTCCTCATCTTCCGCAATCTCCCGCCGGGTATAGGCCCCTTCAATGGAGGCGAACCGCTCCCCACGGTCAAGGGCGCTCCGGGTGATCATGTTCACCGTGCCGGCAATCACGTTCGCGCTTTGAGATGGCAGCCAGGTCTTGGAAAGCTCGATGCGCTCCAACTGGTCCACCGTGATCACGTTCAAGTTCACCTGCCTGCCGTCCTCCTCCGGCGTGGCCAGGTTAACCCCGTCAATTTGAATATTGCTCAAGTCCGGTGACCCGCCGCGGATCAAGACAAAGGAACCCTCCCCCTGGTCGCTTTCAACCGTCACCCCTGCCACCCGCTGCAGGGCTTCAGCTGGATTACGGTCGGTGAACTGGCCAAAGGCGTCCGAGGCAATTACTTCCCGGAAGTCGACCGCGGATCGGCGGATATCGAGGCTCTTGGCCGCACCAATCAAGGATCCCTCAACCACGAATTCCTCCAATTCAAAGACATGCTCCTCGGTGATGGTGAAATTGGCCACCTTCTCTTCATAGTCAGCATTGATGACCACTTCATTGCGGATCGAGGGTCGCCCGGAAACCTGGGCCACGATGACGTACTCTCCGGGATCGACTCCAATTAACCGGTAATAGCCCCGGCGGTCGGTGACGGTTTCCACATCCGTGCCCATGATGCTGACACGGGCGGATTCAAGGTAAATGTCGTTCAGGCCATCATAAACCCGGCCTGAGATGGTTGCTGACCATGATAGCGGTGCGGCCGCGATAAAAAGTAAAATGGGCAAAGTTAGGGAACACTTTTTATACAAATGCAAAGAGCTCATAACATTTGTAATATCATGGCCAGCCGTGACTTCAAGGAAAAACTCAAAAGTAAATTACCAGGGGATCAGGGAATCCACCTAGCTTGCGAGAAGTCATAGTAGGTTCTCAATGGGCCCGCGGGCAGCTGGAAATAGATCCAAGAGCCTGATTCCAACCTGAATGCGTAAGGATAAAGGGTTGTAGAGGAAAACCACCAGCCCAGCTCCTCGTCCCAGAACCACACACCCTCTTCGCTCAGATGGGAGAAAAGAAATCCGTGCAGGGGGCTATAAAGGAAGGACTGGTCAAGATGGAACAGCCACCCGAGCCATCGGGAATCGATCCAACCGGGAACATCTGTATCCTCAGCCAACCATGCGTAATCAACCTGCCTGGGTACAAAATCGGCGATCAGGAGGAGGTGGTCTGACTCCCGGGCATCAGCCGCAAAAAGCCCATTCTGCTCCAGAAAATCAGCAGGCATGCTCTGGGTATCGACAACGTAAGCCTTTCGCCTGGTGAGGCGGCTCTGCTGGTAAAAGATATAGTCCAGTCGCTGGGTGGATGTGGTGGTTCTCCAGGTATAAAGCCGGGGAGGAACCGGATGGGTGTGGCGAGGCGCAACATCGACCAGTGGAAGCCTGTAGTCGTCCGTCCAGTAATTCAGATCCTGCAATTCAGGATCGGCAAAGGTACCAGTGCGGGGGGAAGCCAACTCAAGCTTTGGAGAATTGGCGTTGAGATCTCCTGTCAGAAAGACGGTGAATTCCGTCTCCGGAGCATCCTGCCTTGAGCCGTTGAGGAGGCTGCGCAGGAGCAGCATGAAGCTTCTGGTTTCACTTAAGCGGGCGTCCTGGTTCTCGACATGGGCAGGTGTGTGGGCGTTCAGGATAACGGCATCGAATCCCCAGATCGGTTCGGTCTGCACAAGGACAACCAGATTGCCATTGATCGACCAGGAATTGAGGATTGGGAAACGGCTGACCGTTATGCAGTCACTCTGTTTCGCCGCGTACCACTGGCCCTGGGAGATCGGTATCCATTTGTTGACAAGATCCCGCGCCCAGGTGGTGGAGGCTTCGTACAATTCCTGGAAATTGATAATGTCAGGCTTGGTTGCTGCCAGAATACGGCCAAAGGCGTCCTCCTTCCCGGAATCCATCGGGCCATTCACGAGAACATTCCATGAGGCAATGCGGATGTCATCAGGATTCTCCTTTTCAAGACTAACCAAAGGGGCCGGCGGACGAATATGGTAGGGGACATCGACATGATAGGTACTACCGAAATCCGGGGCAAAGTCAGCGACACGGTTGCGCAGAAGAATTCCCAAGCGCCCCCCGGGCACGAGACCGCGTAAGGCCTCCAGGGGAACAAGAATCTCAAACTCAGCGCTGGCGGGATGCGTCCTGAAGTCGTTTAACCCGTTGGGAAAGAAATCGGCGATGACCTCGGCCGCCGGCAGGTTGTCGCCTTCGGGAAAATACACGCCCTCGGCCGGGAAAAAACGCTGGTCGTCCTGCACCACATCGAAATTCAGCATCAAGTCTGCCCCAAGACCGCCGAATGCCGTTCCCGTTTCCAGGTTGCCGTCGACATCGAGGTAGATCTTCAGGTTCGAGCTGCTGAGGACCTGCGGTTCGGCAAGGCGAATGTAGATCGACAAGCCATCGACTGAGACATGGCCGCCAAGCGTCACAAAATCGATCGTGCCGGACGGGGCGTCGCCCGCCGGGTCCTGATGGAGATCCTTTGCATGTATCCAGTCTGTAAATACACCGTCAACCTTGATCCCGATGTCCAGAGTGCCATGGGCGTCCCCCACCAACAGAAAGCCCACCATCGCGGCAAGGGATCGACTGAGGATGTTACCGGCCATTTCGGTCATCCCAAACAGGAGATAGCGTGTAGAACTGCGGCTCACCAGGCTCCATCTGCTCGACATGTTTCGCCGCCAATTTGGACAATTCCTCGACAATGGCTGGATTGTCCTGCGCAATGTCGTGCTTTTCCGAGGGATCCATTTCAAGATTGAAGAGAAGGGGGGGATCGTGCACCTCAGCAGGAACACGGGAATACCCGTCCCATGTCGAGAAGTGGGCTTTGTAGATTCCTTTACGAACCGCATATAATTCATTTCCCCGGTAGTAAAAGTAAGTATCCCGTGGACTGGTCTTGTTCCGCAGGAAACCATCCCGCATATCGATCCCGTCTAAAATGCGGTCCGTGGGGACATCCGCCCCGGCCAATCCGGCCAGTGTCGGAAGCAGGTCCATCGTCGAAACCATTCCATGATGAACCGATCCGGCCGGTAGCTTCCCCGGCCACCATGCAATGGCCGGCACCCGGAATCCGCCTTCCCAGCATCCACCCTTTCCGTCGCGCAAAAGGCCCCCGGAACCACCATTGACCTGCATCCT
Source organism: Puniceicoccaceae bacterium (assembly GCA_040830765.1). Taxonomy (GTDB): domain Bacteria; phylum Verrucomicrobiota; class Verrucomicrobiia; order Opitutales; family Oceanipulchritudinaceae; genus Oceanipulchritudo. The sequence continues at coordinate 32,017 of JBFOMH010000013.1, forward strand.
CAGCCAAGGCCCGTTGTCACTGGTGAAAAGAATCAGGGTCTTCTTATCAATGCCAGCCTCCCTGAGCGCGCGGACGATCTCCCCGACGCCCCAGTCGATTTCCTCCACCGTGTCACCGTACCGGCCCCGCGGGCTCTTGTCCTCAAAATCCTTCGAGGCGAACAGCGGTACGTGCGGCATCGTATGGGGCAAATAGAGGAGGAATGGCTCATCCTTGTGCCGATGGATGAACTGGACCGCTTCCTCCGCGTATCGCCTTGTCAATGTGTGCTGCTCCACCGGGCGCTCGATGATACTGCGGTTGCGGTAGAGTGGTATGTCGTACCACCCGGGATCCGCGTTGGGATTCATACTGGCCTCGTAACGGACACGGCCCTCCTCGATATTCATGTCATTCGAGTAAAGAAGCCCATAGTAGTAATCAAAACCCTGGCTATTCGGCAGGTGTTCCTCCCCTACTCCAAGATGCCACTTACCGACACATCCAGTGGCATAACCTGCTCCCTTCAGGACCTCGGCAATAGTGACTTCCCCGGCCACCAGTCCACCTTCATGATGGGGGTAAAGGACACGGCGCTTGGCGTCTCCACTCATGCCACTCCGGATGGGTAGCCGTCCAGTAAGCAACGCGGCCCGGCTTGGGGTACAGACGGATGAGGCAACATAGAAACTGGTCAGCTTCATTCCCTCGCTGGCCAACCGGTCCAAATGCGGCGTGCGAATCGTCGGGTGACCGAAACCCCCCAGATCCCCGTAGCCAAGGTCATCGGCGAATATGATAATGAAATTTGGTTTGCCGACTTCGTTCCCGGACTCCTCGTCACCCGTTAAAAGAACTCCCGCCAGCAAATGAACAATTAAGGCCAGTGTAAGGCCTCTTTTCATTTTACTCATGATGCTTAGCCCTCGTTTCTCTTCATCTACCTATACAAATGTTTAGAATCGTCAACATCTGTTTCGATAGTTAAGAGCCGGGCTAATGAAAGATTCATCTTCCGTATCCGCAATTTCCCTTTTCAGGAACCTTCGTGGAGGTACCGGATGAGAGAACAAACAAGTACCGTTTGCGAAATGATGGGTTCGCTGACTTCCGGTCAGCAGGTCGTCAGTTCGAGTCTGACAAATGGTTCCACTTGAATTGGAATGCCCCGCTTTATTTCACTTTACCGCTTTTCACCTTAAGCTGCTCAGCACTCTTACCTCGTCCCTTCAAGAGATTGGAACGAGAAGGTGTTTCGAGAATAGCTGACTGCTGTGCCGGTACGTTACGGGCCAGGCGGAGACCATATTCTCCGCTAACAGTATCTATGGCTGATTGCGGCATCGGAAACGCAATGACCGCCCTGGAGGCATCCCTCAAGTAACTTCCCCCGGGGATATACCTGAGCCCATCGGTAGGCCCATCAAAGACCCACTCCCTGACATTGCCCGACATATCGTAAAGCCCCAACTCATTCGGCAACAAACCTCCGGCCGGCCAGGCTCCATAGGGAAGTTCTGGGATTATAGGACACTCAGAACCAAGGGAGTTATTTATATACCGGGCAACCTCGTCTGCAACATTGCTGCCGCTGTAGGTATAATCCAGGCTCAATTGCCCACCGTGAGCAGCGTAAATCCACTCATCCCGCGTAGGCAGGCGGTAACCGTCAGCACCAGCGTCTGTATAAATAAGGCTGGGAGCAAGGCTGCCGGATTGATAAACAAGGGTGTACGACGCATCGGTAAAGTACGCCGGACTCAAGCCTTCATACTCACTCCGGGCATTACACCACTTCACGGCGTCATACCAGTTGAGATTGTTAATCGGATGGGCGGGCTTTACACATCCCCCAGCATTCCAGTTCACGCCAGCATTGTTGGTGAAACTGTAGCCGTTGGACAGCGCCCAGACATACACCTCATCCCATAATTCCTGGGTAATCTCGAAACGACCGATCTGGAAGTCGCTGGTGGTGACATCGACACCGGCGACATTGACCGTTCCGCCCTGTACCGAAACAAACTCGTCGGAGGTGTCATCCTCCTTGATGCGGTAAAACTTCTTAGTCCCGGTGACATCGTAGGCACCGGCCAATTCCGTGGACCAACTGGACAAATCGGAGCTGCTCTCCAAACGGACATGGGCCGGGCTTCCAACCGGGCGATTGACCAGAATGACATTCGAAACAAACGTTGCTTCCCCATCAGGCGTAACAGCGGCCCGGTAATAGACCGGTGAACTGTCCGAAGCGACCATTCCGGGTGTTGCGGAGGTCCAGGTGGACCCGTCCGGACTTGACTGGACGTCAACATCCAGACTGGTGGCGAAGGCGACCGAAAAGAGACAAGACAACCCAATGAAGGTTCGAATCCAATTTGCAGCAGATGAAGGTGTTTGCATTTCGCCCGTATAGCTAGTTACCCGGAAAAATTCCGACAAGACTAATCAATATTGGACAAAATTTTATTGTTATTTGACAATTGGCGGGAAATATCCGCAATTCTCCAACCTTCGGGGTCATCGGGGCGTAGCTCAGCCTGGTAGAGCGCTTGCTTTGGGAGCAAGAAGTCGTCGGTTCGAATCCGGCCGCCCCGACCATGCTTCGTTCTTCGAACTTCGCATGGCGCAGCCATGCTGAAGTGAGATTAGAACGAAGCATGCCCTGCGTAGCGCAGCGAAGCACGGGCAGTAGCGCAGCGAAGCACGGGCAGTAGCGCAGCGAAGCACGGGCAGTAGCGCAGTAGCCCTGCGGGAGTAAGCTTGTCAAACCGTGAAATGGCGCCTTAACTAGCATCCAAGATGGCGAAATCGAAGGGAACGATTGGCATTCTGACCGCAGGAGGGGATTGCCCTGGATTGAACGCTGTCATCCGGGGAGTCAGCAAGGCAGCCATGCATTACGGATGGAAGGTCCTTGGCATCCAGGATGGCTTCCGCGGGCTGGTAGAAAACCGGATGATTCCCATCGAGAACATCAATGTCAGTGGCATCCTGACCCAGGGCGGGACATTCCTTGGCAGCAGCCGTGACAAGCCGCACAAGATGCTGATGGGCGACAAGATCATGGACATGACGGACGTCGCCGTGGCCAACTACAACCGGCAACGGATCGACTGCCTGGTCTGCCTCGGTGGCAACGGTACCCAGAAAAATGCCTACCGGCTCCAGAAGGCGGGAATGAACGTCATTACCCTGCCCAAGACAATCGACAATGACGTTGCCGGAACGGACATCACCTTCGGATTTGATTCTGCTATGGCGATTGCTACCAACGCCATTGACCAGCTCCATACCACGGCCACCAGCCACCACCGGATCATCCTGTGTGAGATCATGGGGCACGATGCCGGATGGCTCTGCCTCGGGGCTGGCATCGCCGGAGGGGCGGACGTCATCCTGATCCCCGAGATTCCCTACAAGCTGGACGTAGTTGCGGATAGCATTCTCAACCGTCGCCGAACCGGAAAGCGGTTCTCCATCATTGCGGTCGCTGAAGGCGTCCATCCCCATGACCCGAACCAGAACGGGAAGCGCTCCAAGAAGCAAAAGTCCCCCAAGGAAGTCGAGCTGATGGAGCATGCCAAAAACAGTGGCGTTCACCTGGTGCAGGAACCGGTGGCCAGCCGCATTGCCCGCGAGCTGCAGGGCCTGACCGGCGTGGAGGCACGGGTCACGTCACTCGGTCACGTCCAGCGCGGCGGAACCCCGACGCCCTTTGACCGGCTGCTCTGCACGCGTCTGGGGACCAAGGTGGGCGAGCTTCTTGATCAGAATCACTTCAACGTGCTCGTCGCTTTCAAGGGGAATCGCTGCGTACCGGTTCCGCTCGAGGAAGTTGCCGGTAAAAAGCGGATTGTCCCGGTCAACCATCCTTGGATTGCGACCGCCCGACTGGTCGAAACCTGCCTCGGGGATGTTGTTGTTTAAGAAAGGACCTCAGGCCTTCAGCTTGATGACTTCCTCGGCGATCTGGACCGCGTTGAGTGCGGCCCCCTTGAGCAGCTGATCACCCACGACGAAAAAGGCCAGTCCGTTGTCGAGGGCGGAATCGATTCGCAGGCGCCCCACCCCGCACTTGTCCTTGCCGGAGTACTGCAACGGCGTCGGATAAACATTGTTCGCGGGATCATCGCACAATTCCGCTCCGTCAAAGGAACGCACTGCCTCGCGAGCGGCTTCCAGATCAACCGGTCGTTCAAACTCCGCATGGACCGCTATCGCGTGTGCCCGCATTACCGGCACCCGGACGCAAGTGGTACTGGCTCCCAATTCTGGCAAAGACATGATCTTGCGGCTCTCGTTGAGCATCTTGTGCTCCTCCTTGGTGTAACCGTCGTCGAAGAAAACATCCACATGCGGAAAGAGGTTGAAGGCGATCGGGTGGGCGTAATTTTCCGGGGGGCACTCAGTGCCCTCGTACCATGCCCGGAGCTGCTTCTCCAGTTCCTGCATCCCGGCTACACCGCTCCCCGAAACCGCCTGGTAAGTGCAGGCGACGAAGCGCTTGACGCCAAATGCCTGATGTAAGGGATGCAATCCCATCAGGGTAATAGCTGTTGAGCAGTTCGGGTTGGCGATAATGCCCTTGTGACCAGCCACTGCCCTGGCATTGATTTCCGGAACTACCAGGGGAACCTCCGGATCCATGCGGAAAGCGGAGCTGTTGTCGACAACCACACATCCCCGCGCGGCCGCCTCCGGAGCAAGGGTCTTGGTAATGGTTGCCCCCGCGCTGAAGAGCGCGATGTCCATCCCGTCAAACGCTTCGGGCCGGGCTTCCTCAATGACAAAGGTCTTGTCTTCGAAGCGGATTTCCTTGCCTGCGGAACGCCCGGAGGCCAATAACTTGAGCGAGGAGAAAGGGATTCCCCGCTCATGCACCAATCGAATGAGCTCCTGGCCAACCGCTCCGGTTGCGCCGACTATGCCAATTGAAACTGCCATTTTCCAGTGACTGATTTGAATGCTTATTTCGCCTGCCTCGAAGGACATGGCCTGAAACGAACGGACCATGTCCTCCTGGCCTCGCTTGGCGAGAAAATTCTACACCACTGGCAGGGCGACACCTGCATTTCCAGCTACCCGATTTCCTTCAGCAAGCGTCCCCTCTCCTGCCAGGAAGGCTCACTTGGAACACCCTGGGGATTGCATGTCATTGCGGCCAAGCATGGACAGGATTCCCCACCAGGAATGGTCTTCAAGGGACGGGTTGCCACTGGCGAGCGCTGGCAGGACATGGCACCGGACACAGAGGACCGCAGCCTGGTGACCACCCGTATCCTCCGGTTGAAAGGCCTTGAACCGGGGCTCAATAAAGGTCCCGGAATGGATTCCTTCGATCGCTACATCTACATCCACGGGACCAATCACCCGGAGCGGTTCCCGGACAACATATCCGCCGGCTGCATCCTCATGCTCGATGAGCCGCTGATGGAGCTTTTCGAGAGGGTTCCCGAAGGCAGCCATGTCTTCATCAGCCCGCCAGAGACGGGCCCTCCTTCATGACTCCCGGAGGGTCCGCGTCCCGCGGACCAATCCATTGATTGAATTGCCAACCACTTCGGAACAACTACCCTGATATCATGCGCTTGAGCGTCCTCGATCTCTATACCATCGGTATTGGCCCGTCCTCTTCGCATACGGTCGGGCCGATGCGGGCCGCTGCACAGTTCGCCGCAAAAGTTGCCGGACAGTCGCCTAACCGCATCAAGGTTGAGCTATTCGGCTCCCTGGCCATGACCGGGCGCGGTCACGGGACCCATCTGGCTATTGTCGCCGGACTGTCAGGTGAACTGCCGGAAAGCGTCAATCCGCAAAGCCTCCCCGAAACATGGAAGGCCGCCGAAACCAGCCATACCGTTCCACTGGATGGCAAATCCCCTTTTCCCTTTAAACCCGAGAAGGACCTGATTTTCAACCGCCGCAAGGTGCTCCCCTTTCATCCCAACGGGATGCAGTTCACGGCCTTTGATGAAAACGAAAAGGTACTGGCCAGTGAAACCCTCTACTCCGTCGGCGGCGGATTTGTCGTTCGGGAGACGGATCCGCAGGCGGAAACACGTCCTTGCGCCTATCCTTTTACGACCGGAGAAGAGTTGCTCGAGTGGACCCAAAAGTGCCCCTTGCCAGTTTCGGCAATCGTCCGGGAGAACGAGACTGCCTGGCGACCGGCCAGGGAGACCAGCAAACGCCTCGATGCCATTTGGTCGGCCATGCAGGGCTGTGTCGATGCCGGGTTGCATGCCGAAGGTTCCCTGCCGGGCGGCTTGAAGGTTCCCCGCCGCGCCCCTGGTCTCTACCGCAAGCTTTGCGAACGCCCGGAATCCGCCCTGCGCGATTCCCTGACTATCCTCGACTGGGTCGATGTCTACGCGATCGCGGTTAACGAGGAGAATGCCTGTGGCGGGCGCGTGGTAACAGCCCCTACCAACGGGGCTGCGGGGATTATCCCGGCGGTCATGCACTACTGTGATCGCTTCCTTTCTTCTCCGACCAAAAACTGGCACCGTGACTTCCTCCTGACCGCGGGGGCCATTGGCCTCCTCTTCAAGGAAAATGCCTCCATCAGCGGAGCTGACGTTGGCTGCCAGGGGGAAGTTGGCGTGGCTTGTTCGATGGCCGCCGGAGCGCTCGCGGAATTCATGGGCGGCTCACCACTACAAGTGGAAAACGCCGCCGAGATCGGCATGGAACACAACCTCGGCCTGACCTGCGACCCGGTCGGTGGCCTGGTCCAGATTCCCTGCATCGAGCGCAACGCAATGGGCGCGGTCAAGGCCATCAATGCCGCCCGTATAGCTGTGCGCGGCGATGGACAGCACTCCGTCAGTCTCGATGCCGTCATCCGCACCATGCGGGAAACCGGCAAGGACATGCGCCGCAAATACAAGGAAACCTCCCGCGGCGGCCTCGCCGTGAATGTGGTTGAGTGTTGAGCCAGCTACAGGCGGGACGCCTGTAGTCTGTTGACGTACAGACGAGAGGCCTGTCCTACGTTCCATCGCTGAGCGCTAAAGCCCAAAGGACTACAGGCATCTTGCCTGTAGATCCTAAAACCGGTAACCCGCGGTCAGCTGCCAGCGACGGCCGGAGCCCTGCAATATTAGCGTGCTGGCGGAAAACACCGGTTCCTGGCCAATCCAATACTCCTTGTCGAAGATGTTTTCGACGTGCAGACGGGCCCACCAGTTGTCGGCATCGTAACGCAATTGCGCTCCCCAGAGGACATAACCGGGAATGTGCAGCGCATGCTGCATGTCATGGTAGTATCCATCCCGCCAGATGGGTCCGCCGGCCACCTGCCAGCCCTCAGCAAATTCCCAGGCGGCATAGAGGTGGGCGGAAACTTCCGGCAGCCCGGCAAAAACCATTTCCGGATTATCGGGCGCGGAGCGACCGCCAGTGGCACTGAGGATGCCCCCGTTCAAGGCCCAGCCCTCCTCGGTTTGCGGAAGAGCCCCAAATCCAAGGACATCGCTGCGCAGGTAAACCCGCTGGGCCGTAAATGCCCCCAGGACGGTCAATATTTCCACCGGTGACCAGGTCACCTCCACCTCAAGGCCCTTGGCCCGCAGCGGGCGCGCTGAGGCATCACGGGTGGAAAAGGTCGCCTGGTCCCAATGGTACAGACTGACCGAGGCATAGAGGGTGTCATCGAGCAGGCTGGTCTTGATACCGCCTTCGAACAGCTCCACGTCGGTAAAGCTATCCGGCCCGGAAACTGTCCCCCCGTCACCCGGGGCAAGCGCCTTGCCCATTTGCAGCGCTCCATAGACGAAAACCCCCGGCATCACCTCCAAATGCGGATTCAAGTGAACCTGCCAAAGGAACTCGTCCCCGTCCGCGGCACTGGACTCCCGCTGCGCATCCGAAACCCGGTCGACTTGCGGCGGCAGGGCCACATCGTAGAATGCTTCCTCGACGCGGCCCCCGTAGTAGAGTTTAAACCGGTCACCGGCCTGCAGAACCCCGCTCGTGTAGAGGGCAGCTTGGGTCAGCTCCGAATCCAAGCTCGCCGTGCCGAAACTGGACCAGGAATTCAGCCCGTCTGGTCCATCCGCCCCGCCTGCCCGGATGAGACTGTTGCCACTGATTGTTTCACGGGTCAGGTCACGCCGGGAGAAGGGCTCCGCGTCGAAGTCCTGCAGGACATGGGCATCCGTGTAGCGCAGGTCCAGCCCGACTGAGAAACGGTTCTCCGGATTGGCAATGAATCCCTGGTACTCGGTTTTCCCCTGCAGGACCAACTGGTCATGCTTGAAGGCGAATCCGTAGGTGGAAATCTTCTCCGTCTGGAGCCGTTCCATAAAAAAGCGCGTCACCAGCCGACTGTCGTTATCAAGGCGCGTTTCGAGGTCCGCAAAGGCGATGTAGTCCCGCGAGTCCGCCTTGTCGTCGGGATCGGCAAGGACCCGGTTATTTTGTAGTGTATCGGTCAATACACTTCCGCCGGCGGCAAAGTATTCCGGAGTGTAGACATAGGCATCCTGCGCCTGGCGGTCGACCTGCCCGAGATATTCAACCGCATCATCATATCCCCATGCGGCGAAGCCGGGCACTTCGGAGATCGGCAGCGGGGTCAGCAGATCCTCGACCACGGAGAGGTCATTGAGGTCATACATTGTATCCAACAAAGCCGGATCGATCCGCTCGCGGGCCACGTTGCCGGGAACGGCCAGCGCGAAGAGTCCCGGGTTGACGGAAAATGTATAAGGAAAGGCCACCAGTGGACGGACCACTTCACCACCCCATTGGGCGGACGTCAGCAGGGCCGGCTCCCCGATGACGTAGCTGTAGTCCTCCAGCAGCTCCCGGGTCGGCCGGTTGATGCCCGGAACCTCGCTGCTGCGGAAGTCATAGATCTCCCCACCGACAAAGAGGCGATTCCGCTCCGAAAGCTTCATCTTCACCGAAGCGTAGAAGGAGTCAAAGTCATGGGGGACATTCTCATAATAACGGTCGGACCGGTGGTGCGTGTATGAGACCCGGTAAGCCGCCGGTTTGCCCAGCAGCATCAACGGAGCGCCATAATCCAGGTGCACCTCCCGCTGATCCCACGAGCCGACCTCCAGCTCAATGGATCCCCGGGCCTTGTCAAAGTACGGGCTCTTGGGCCGCTGGTTGACCGCTCCCCCGACAAGTGTCGGGCTCATCGAGGCGGGGACCGGGCCCTTGATGATCTCGAGGCCGTCGAGGGCCCCGAAACTCATCGGCATCTCATTGCGCTGGTAGGCGCGGAGCATGCCGTTGAAGTAAGTACCCGCGCGTGTCCCGCGGAGAAAGGCCGACCCCGCAAGGCCGAAGTAATTCAGCCGCTGGGTGCCCGCCCCGAAGCGGTCAAGAGACTCATAGGAGTCAATCTGAAGAAGCTCGCGCAGCTCCGGCGACAACACTGTCACGGCACGGGGAATCTCCAGCACCGTCTGGTCCTCCCCGAAGAAGGAGTCCAGCCGCATGCTGAGCGGTGAGAGCGTTTCCGGTTGAGTCTGGGCGGTTTCCTCGACGATAAACGCCTCTAGCTCATGCACAACATGGCTTTCCTCGTTATCTCCTCGAAGGCTGGTTGCTGCTAACAGCCCCATGGCCCAGACAGGCCATCGTTTGATCGATTTCATGCAGTTTTCGTTTGAGGATAAGAACACTTCAATGATCAGTGAACCATTGAAGAATCCGCACAGTGGCGAAATCGAAACGGATTTCAACCAGCTTTTTGGAAAAGATAGTGGGAGACCATCCATTCCTTTCCGTTACGGTAACGGAAGAGCTCGCTGCAGGCCATGTAGAACATCCTCCAGCGCTGGATCCAGAGACGGGCGGCCTCCGGTGAGCCATAGGTTTCCTCAAACAGGGGAACCAGTTCCTTTTCCACCGCGTCCTGCTTCTCCAGCCATGCCTCAAGGGTCTTGCTGTAATGGACCCCGTTAACCCGCCAGTGCTGCTCGATCGTCAGGTCATCCTGGAAACGGAGGAGAAGGTCGTCACTTGGCATCGTTCCTCCGGTGAAGAAGTAATTGGCCATCCAGTCATCCGGGTCACCGGTATCATCGAAGTGGTAGGCAAAATGACGGTGAGTGAAGATGTGGACGAATAGCTTACCGCCCGGCTTGAGCCAGGAGTGGATACGCCGGAGCAGCTCCTGGTAGTTCTTCATGTGCTCGAACATTTCCACCGAGACAACCCGGTCAAACGTCCCTTCCGGTTGAAAGCCATTCATATCGGCCGTGATGACCTCGACGTTGTCCAGTCCCCGCTCGCGAGCCCGTTCGAGAATGAAGGCCCGCTGGGTCCGCGAGTTGGAGACCGCTGTCACCGTCGCCTCCGGGTAGTGCTGCGCCATCCACAGGGTGAGACTCCCCCACCCGCACCCGAGTTCCAGGATGCGCTGCCCATTAGCCAGGCCGGCCCGCCGGCAACTGAGCTCCAGCATGGCCGCTTCACTCTCCTCCAAGGTAGTTGAAGTCGACTCCCACCAACCACAGCTGTACTTCAGGCAAGGGCCAAGGACCTTGAGGAAATACTCCGTCGGCAGTTCGTAGTGCTGCTCATTGGCCTTGTCGGTCTCGATGGCCACCGGGCTTGCTTTCAATTCCTCGACAAAGGCATTGATGCTCTCCTCCTTGCCTTCCGCCTGTTCCTTGCGCAGCCGCTCAGCGAGCAGGCGGCGCATGCCGATACGGATCAGAAAATCGGGGAGAAGGCGTTTGTCGGCTAAGTGTACTAGATTCATGTGTCGTTACTCCGTTTTACGAGAAAGGATTTCCGCCTTGGCCTGTTGGATGGATTCCTGACGCTCCCTGTTGATCGGTGTAAGCAGAAAAACAAAACTGGCCAGAATAAACAAACTGCCCACACCGGCACCGAACAACCAGGCAAGGTTGCGGCCGGTCTGCTCGGATTGTTCGGCAAGGGACTCCTCATAACCGATCAGGTTCAAGAGGATGCCGGAAAGACCAAGGGTAATTGAACGGGCGACCTTTTGACCCATTCGCCAGAATCCGAAGTAGATCCCCTCGCGGTCCTCCCGGTTGCGGACAAAATCCTCGTCGGCAATATCCGTCAGGAGGGACTCGACGAGGATAACCGCCCCGACGGCAATGCCGCCTATGATAGCGGCGATGATCGGCCCCTGCACCGAGCCTTGGGGAAAGAGCGGATAGGCGATAACCGTCATGAGCCCGAGGGTCAGCATCCCGCTGAATGCCGGGAGCTTCTTGCCATATCGGCGCCCGATCCAGACCCAGAAGGGAACGGACAGGACAATGCACAAGGTGAAGATGCTGAGAATGGGTCCCTGGACTGCCGCCTCAGGGAGTTTCAGGCTGTCCTTGTAATATGGCAGGGCCAGCGTCGAGTTCATCGTCCGGGCCATGGCGGCAATGATGAAGGCGGCAAAGAAAGGCAGGAAGACCGGATTGGTCAGGATGCGGCTGAGGTTATGGATGAAGTCCTTCCAATGAAAGGTTCCTTCCGGTGCAGGCAGATCAAGGGAGCGTTTCCACGTCGCCATCACAGTGATTCCCGCTGTCAGGATGACAATCCCTCCCATGAACAGGCTGCCCAGTCCCCGGCTTTGTCCCAGGCCCTCAAGGGTGGCCACGTCATTGCCGTTAACCGAGGCCGCCAGCAATGGCGACAGGATGCCGGCAAAGAGCCCCAGCGTCCCGAAGACCAGTCGCCAGCCGTAAAGCTCCGTCCGCTCGTGGGTGTCCGACGATAAAACCCCGCCCATCGCGATGTGCGGCACACCGATAATGGTCAAGCCGGTATTGACCAGAATGTAGCTGAATAGCAGATACAAAAAGATCATCCACTGGCCGTCCCAGCCCGGCGGATTGAAGAGCGCCATCAGGCCCAGTCCGAAAAGCAGTCCACCGGCGGCAAAATAGGGAGCGAACCGGCCGAAGCGGCTCCGCGTGCGGTCGACAATCCCACCCATGAGCGGATCCGTGATCGCGTCCCAGAGAATGGCCAGGGCGAGTGCGATGCCGGCCAGTGCCGGGGACAGTCCGGCCGAGCGGATGTAGAACTCAAGCAGGTATAATTGCAGGAGCAGCTCGCCCCCGGCCAGCCCCAGCTCGGCGGTTCCGTAGCCCGCCTTGATGCGTTTTGGGAGAGGCATTCGTTCAAGCCCTCGGCTTGGGCACGATAGTACCCATGCCCCCATCCATGGAAATCACCTGGCCGGTCATCCATGAAGCATCATCGGAGAGCATCCATGCCGCAAGGGAAGAAATTTCGTCGGCTTCCCCCACTCGTCCAAGCGGATGCATCCGCTCGGAAATGCGCAAGGCCTGCTCACTGGAAGTCAGCATGGAAGTCGCCGGTGTCTTGACCAGACCCGGGGCAATGGCGTTGGCCCGGATACCGTTGGAGGCATAGGTCGCCGCAATGGAACGGACCAGTCCGGAAACACCTCCCTTGGCCGCGGCGATCGCCTCGTGGTTGGAGAGACCGGCCTGGGCGGCTACCGAACTGAAAAATAACAATGTTCCTTGCCGCTGCTTGCGCATGTGTCCGATACAGGCCCGGGCGGCGTAGAAGGCCGAATCCAGATTAATACCAATCACCTCCCGCCAATCCTCATCCGAGAGCATGTGCAAAGGCTTTAGGGAAACATTCCCCACCGCATGGACATAGGCATCCAGCCCGCCCTTTTCATCAACAAAGGATTCAACCGCTTGGGCAACTGCTGCGGAGTCGGTCGCGTCTGCAGGATAGATGGACAATTCCGGGACAGCACCCTTGAGGGCATCGAGTTTCTCACCCGGACGCCCAAATCCGCCGACAGCATGGCCATCGGACAATAGTCGTTTAACCAGGGTTGAACCAATCCCCCCAGCGACACCTCCTAATAATATTCGCATGTTGGTATAAAACCACGGGATTAGCCGATTCGCCAGCAAGGGGCCTGTTTCTGGTCAAAATCAGGGAAGAACGGGGATTTTGTCTGGATTACGGTGCTTCTGCCATTGCCTGTACAGGGAATAATTCCACACTGTGCCCCTTTGCCTGATGTTGCTGACGGTCAACAACCTCAATCTTGCCTATGGCCCGAAGACCATCTTCCGGGATGCTTCCTGCATGGTGCAGCCTCGGGCGCGGACGGGGCTGGTCGGTCCAAACGGCAGCGGCAAAACCACCCTGTTGAAAATCATCAACGGCAGGGGTGAGGCCGACCAAGTCGTCATCGAAACCCGTAATGATGTCTGCTTCGGCTACCTGCAACAGGAAGGCATTGTCCTTCAGGACCGGGCCATCATCGATGAGGTGGAGGCGGCCGCCAGCGACGTCCAATCGCTGAAGGAACACCTTCACCGGACGGAAGTGGAGTTGCAAAAGCTTCCCGAGGACTCGGAGGAATACGCCGAATGCCTCGACCGCTTCAGCCACTATACCACGCAACTCCAGGACCTTGAGGCCCACAAGCTGCGGTCCAAGGCGGAAAGCATTCTCTTCGGACTGGGGTTCCGGCAAGCCGACCTTGAACGGCCCTGCGGGGAATTCTCCGGTGGCTGGCAGATGCGCATCGCTCTTGCCCGGTTGCTGCTGGAAGAGCCCGACCTGTTGATGCTGGACGAACCGACCAATCACCTCGACCTCGATTCACTGCGCTGGTTGGAGAATTTTCTCAAGACCTACGCTGGGGCAGTCCTCCTGATCTCCCACGACCGGGCTCTGCTGGACCAGCTCTGCTCCAGCATCCTCTCGATTGAAGCCGGCAAGCTGGTACCCTACACCGGCAACTATTCTTCCTTCCTGGAGCAGCGCGTGGAACGTCTGGAGCAGTTGGAGAAGGCCCGCAAGAGCCAGGACCGGAAGATCGCCCAGACAGAGCGCTTTATTGAGCGCTTCCGCTACAAGGCGACCAAGGCCCGCCAGGTCCAGAGCCGGATCAAGCAATTGGACAAGATCGAGCGCATCGGGACCGAGCAGTCCGACAAGACCATCCACTTTGAATTCCCTTTATCCCGCAAAAGCGGGCACCAAATCGTGGCCGCGGAGAACATCGACAAGGCCTACGGGGATATCCGGGTTTTCAAAAACTTCTCTCTTAATATCGAAAAGGGCGACCGCATCGGGGTAGTCGGGCTCAACGGGGCCGGGAAGTCCACCCTGGCCCGGATCCTTGCCGGTCGCGAGTCCGCAGATGCTGGCGAAGTCACATCGGGTTACCAAGTCGACATTGGCTACTTTGCCCAAGACCAGAGTGAGGAGCTGGATACGGAACAAAGCGTCTTCACCGTTGCCTCCGCTCCACCGGTGAAGGCCACCGACACGCATATCCGGTCCATCCTCGGTGCCTTCCTTTTTACGGAAGACGACATGGCCAAGCCGGTCAGTGTCCTCTCCGGGGGAGAAAAGAACCGTCTCGCGCTGGCCCGGCTCCTTCTCTGCCCCTCGAATTTCCTCATCCTCGACGAGCCGACCAACCACCTCGACATGGCCAGCAAGGAGGTCCTGCAGGAGGCATTGCAGACCTTTCCCGGAACAACTTTCGTCGTCTCCCACGACCGGCACTTCCTTAATCCGGTGGTCAACAAGATACTCGAGATTCAGCCCGGCAGCTACCGCAGTTTTCCCGGGAACCTTGATGACTACATGTGGAAGATCGATCAAGAGGCGGGACAGGGCGCTAGCGACAAGCGGCTGGCACCTTCCCAAGCGGGCTCATCGCCGAATACCTCCCGCCCTGCTTCCCCTGAAAATCCCAAGGAGCGTCGCCGCCGCCAGGCACAGCTACAACAGAAGCGGGCCCCATTGAGGAAGAAGTTGCAACAGCTGGAGGCAACCATCGAGTCACTGGAATCGAACATTGCTTCCCGGGAAACCGAAATGGCGGACAAGGCCTTCTTTGAACAAGGGGAATCCACTGCCAACAAGGTGCGGGAATATGAGGATTGGAAACGGAAGCTGGCCGTTGCCATGGAGGATTGGGAACAAGCCGCAGCTGAATTGGAATCACTGGAGTCAGAAAACAGGTAATGCCAAGTATTTGATCGGTCAGTTTTCCAAAGGAGTACAGGCCTCTGGCCTGTACCACCGCCTACAGGCGGGACGCCTGTAGTCCTTTGCACCAGCCCGGCCATAACTGCAGGCGGGACGCCTGTAGTCCTTGAGAGAGTATCGGCAAAGGCCCAATTTGGCTTCCCTCCAGCGTAACTTTTGGTTAAGCTGGCCACATGAGTGTGGAGAAAAGTTCACTGGAGCGCTGCCAGTCATTCATTGACAGCAATTTTGTCAAAACCCGGCAGGAGAAGCCGCGCAAGCGCCTTGCCATTACCCTCTCCCGCCAGAAGTTCAGCAAGAGTCACGCGATTGCCGATCAGTTGATGCCCCTCCTGCAGCGGGACAAGATCCTCGGCACGGACCACTGGGCCCTCTTCGACCGGGATCTTGTCCATCGGATCCTTGAGGACCATAACCTTCCCGAAACCATTGCCCGCTACATGCCGGAAGACCGGGACCACGACGTGACCGGGCTCATCAACGAGATCCTCGGTCTCCATCCCTCTTCATGGAAGCTCTTCCACTATACCTGCGACACCATCCACAAGCTGGCCTCAGTGGGCAATGTCATCGTCATTGGCCGCGGCTCCCACATTATTACCCGGTCCATGCCGCATGTCCTCAAGGTACGGATAATTTGTCCCCTCGAGAAACGTGTCGAACGGGCAGCCCGTCTCCTCGACCTGACACTCGAGGAGGCGCAGAAGATCGTGAAACAGGACGATGCTGCCCGGACCGCCTTTGTCCGTTCCCACTTTGATGAGGATATCGCCGATCCCCTCGCCTACGATCTGACTATCAACACGGAACACCTGTCGGTGGAGGACGGGGCCTACATCCTGCTCCAAGCGCTTCGGGATCACTGAGTTGACAAATGATGGCTTCCAGCCGTCCTTTAGACCATGCCGACCGTCCCCCCGCCCGAGTCCATTGAACTGATAGGAACCATGGTGGCCATCCGCTGGCCGGATGGACGCGAGGACTTCTATCCCATGGAGCGGCTCCGCGCCCTCTCCCCCAGCGCCGACAACATCGGCGAGCCGGATATCTTCGGCAACATCCATGGAGCCGATCCGCGGACCGAGTTTCCCGGCGTCACCGTCAACGACTACGAAATTGTCGGCCGCTATGCCGTCCGCTTCATCTTCAGCGATGGCCACCAGACCGGCTTGTTCTCCTTCCCCTATCTGCTTAAGATTGGGGATGAGATGGCGGACTAAGGACGAAAGACCCATGACAGAGGACAATTTTCGCCCTTCGTCCAGAGTCTTTCGTCCTTAGTCCACTCGCATCTGCCGTTCCTCGAGGAACGGTTCCGGATCGGAGGCAAAGTGCCCGGGGGATACTTCCGTCATTTCCGCGCGGGCGCGCTCACCGGCACCCAGCATGAAGAGCGGTGACGGCGGATCCCCTTCAAGGACAATGCGCTTGCGGGAGCGTTCGACATCAGGATCGGGGACGGGAATGGCGCTGATCAGCGCCTTGGTGTACGGATGGTACGGATTGTCCATGATCTCGGTGGCCTCGCCCAGCTCAACCAGGCGTCCGAGGTACATGACCGCGATGCGGTCGGAGATGTATTTCACCACGGAGAGGTCATGGGAAATGAAAATCATCGTCAGGCCCATCTCCGCAGTCAGCTTCTTGAGCAGGTTGAGGATCTGCGACTGGATGGAGACGTCGAGGGCGGAGACCGGTTCGTCGGCAATGACCAGCTTTGGTTCCGGCGCGAGGGCCCGGGCAATGGCGATGCGCTGGCGCTGGCCACCGGAGAACTCGTGCGGGTACTTCTTCATCTGGGCCGGGTTGAGGCCGACGGTCCTCATCAGGACCCCGACCGCATCCGCCAGTTTGGATCCCTTGAAATCATGCCGCGTGCGGATGGCCTCGGAAAGGGTGTCATAGACCGTCAGGCGCGGATTCAGGGAAGCGTACGGATCCTGGAAAATCATCTGGAAGTTGAGCCGCTCCTGGCGCACCGCTTCCTGCGAAAGACTGGTCAGTTCCTTCCCCTCAAGGGTGATGCGCCCCTCGGTGGCAGGCTGGAGCTGCATGATGGTCCGGGAAAGCGTGGTCTTCCCACAACCCGACTCGCCCACCAATCCAAGGATTTCCCCTTTCCGCAGGGAAAGGCTGATCCCGTCTACCGCCCGGACATGCCCGATGGTGTGCTTCCGGATAACGCCCTTGGTGATCGGGAACCAGGTCTTGACCCCTTCCATGTTCAGGAAATCCTCAGCCATCGAGCACCTCCTCCAGTGGTGGTAGAATAACATCCGATTCCCGTACCCAATGGGTATCGGAAACCTGCCTTAGCGGCGGTGGGGTGTTGTCCCACTTGCCGCCACTGGTGATGCCTTCCCGCAGGGCAAAGGCATCGCCGGGAATCGGCCGCGAAAGATCCGGCGGGAGGCCTGGGATGGTGTAAAGCGGCTTCCCTTTACTCCCAAGTGACGGAATGCTCCGCTGCAGGGCAACGGTGTAGGGATGCTGGGCGTTCTTGAAAATGTCGTCCGCGGTCCCGCTTTCGACAATCTTGCCGGCGTACATGACGTTGATCCGGTCGCACATGCCCGCGACAACCCCGAGGTCGTGGGTGATGAGGATGACCGCACTGTTGTTGGCCCTCTGGCGCTCGCGGATCAGCTCCAGGATCTGGGCCTGCACGGTCACGTCGAGTGCCGTTGTTGGCTCGTCGGCAATGAGCAGTTCCGGGTGGGTAATCATCGACATGGCGATCATCACCCGCTGGCGCATGCCACCGGAAAACTCGTGCGGATAAAACTGGATACGGGTCGAGGCCTCCGTGATGCCGACTTCCTCCAATGACTTGATGGCCCGGGCGAGGGCTTCCTTCTTGCTCAGCTTTTCATGGATGCGGAGGGCCTCGATCAACTGCGTGGAAACCCGCAGGTACGGATTCAGGGAGGTCATCGGATCCTGGAAAATCATCGAGATCTTCTTGCCCCGGATGCCCTGCAGGGTCTTCTCGCTGGCGGAAAGCAGGTCGACCTTGCCGTCAAGGATAGCTTGGCCGCCCTCAATGCGACCGGGTGGCTGGGGAATCAGTCCCAGCAGGGAATAGCAACTGACCGACTTGCCGGATCCCGACTCGCCGACAATCCCTAGCGTCTCGCCCCGGGAAACGGAGAAGGACACCCCATCCACTGCCCGGACAACGCCGTTGCGGGTATGGAAGTAGGTCTTCAGGTCCTTGACTTCAAGAATGGGCATCGATCAATCCTTGCTGGACTTCGGGTCGAGGGCGTCGCGCAGGCCGTCGCCGAGAAAGTTGAGGGAGAAGAGGGTCACGGAGAAAAACAGGGCCGGGATAATCAGCAGGTAGGGGAAGAGCTGGATGTTGTCCGCCCCGAGCTTGATGAGGCTTCCCCATGAGGGCATCGGCGGTTGCACCCCGAGACCAAGGAAGCTGAGGAAGCTTTCCAGCAGCATGACAGCCGGCACCGTCAGGGTCGCATAGACCACGACCACCCCGAGGACATTCGGGATGATGTGCCGCAGAATGATGCGGCGCGTGGAGTATCCCAGCGAGACCGCGGCCTCGACAAATTCCTGCTTCTTCAGGCTAAGCACCTGGCCGCGGACAATACGGGCCATGGTCAGCCATTCCACTGCCCCGATGACGATAAACAGGAGCACAATACTTCGCTCGAAAATCGTCATTAGGAGAATGACAAAGATCGTGAACGGCAGGGCGTAGAGAACATCGACCACGCGCATCATGGCCGCATCAACTTTCCCCCCGATATAGGCCGCCGTGGCCCCGTAGGTAATCCCGATGAGGAGCGAGACGGTGGTGGCGATGATCCCCACCCCGAGGGAAACGCGCCCCCCGACCATGACCCGGGTCAACTGGTCGCGGCCAAGGTCATCGGTCCCGAAGGGATGCTGCAGGCTCGGGGAAAGAAGCGTCTTTTCCAAGTCGTTGCTGCGATAGTCATGGGGGGAAAGAAACGGTCCGATGAAACAGAAGACGCCCATGAAGATGAGGACCCAGAAGGAAATCAAGGCGAGGTGGTTCTTCTTCAGGCGGTGCCAGGCATCCTGCCACAGGGAGGTCCCGGCCTCGATGGCATCAAGGTCGACCGTTGCCTCCGGGAGGCGCTTTTCGGATGGACTGAGGTTGGCTTTCACGGACATCAGGAATCTTCGAAGCGCAGGCGCGGGTTAAGGATGACCTGCACGATATCAACGAGCAGGTTGGCAGCGGTGATAAGGACGGCGTAGAGGATGACCGTCCCCAGCACGAGGGTGTAGTCACGGTCAAAGGCGGAGCTGACAAACTCGCGCCCCATGCCGGGAATCTGGAAAATAGTCTCGACGACGAAACTGCCGGAAATGATTCCCGCCAGCGCAGGCCCGAGGAAGGAAATGACCGGTAGCAATCCACCCTTCAGAGTGTGCAGGACAATGATGCGGATAAAGGGGACCCCCTTGGCCTTGGCCGTACGGATAAAGTCCTGGGAAAGGATTTCCAGCATGCCGCCGCGGGTAATCCGGGCAATGAAGGCCGCATAGACCAGCCCGATGGTCAGGGCAGGCAGGACACGGTCCGCCGGGATAAACCAGCCGGAGACATTAAACCACCCGAGCCAGACCCCGAAGACCAGGGCCAGGATCGGGCCAAGGACAAAGGTGGGCAGGCATATCCCGATCATGGCCATCGCCATGGGAAAGTAGTCGGCAAAAGAATTGCGGAAGACCGCTGCCGTTATTCCCACCGGCAGGCCGATGCACAACGCGATCAGCAGTGCCCAACCACCCAGCTCAAGACTGACCGGGAAACTGGCTTTCAGGATCTGGTTAACCGAGCGGGTTTCGGTGAAGGAGGGCCCAAGGTCCCCTTTCAGCAGCTGGCCGAGGTAATTCCCATACTGCACCATCAAGGGCTGATCGAGGCCGTAGTGCTCCATCAAGCGCTGCTTGATATGCTCCGGCATCTTGCGCTCCGCACTGAACGGATCGCCCGGTGCAAAGCGAACCATGAAAAAAGTGACTGTAATAATGACGAAGATGACCAGTACCGACTGGGCGATTCGTCTGAGGATGAACTTTAACATGGATTCCGAATTCCTTGGCCGCGGATGCAGACTCTGCGGGAGTGGTTTCCCGGCCGCTTATTCGCTCAAATAAATGTATTTGTAGGGACGGTTGTCCAGTAGTTTCGGGTTCCAGTTCTTCACCCGGGGATCCTTGAGGTAGATGCGGGTATACCAGTAGAGTGGCGCGATGGGCAGCTCATCCAGAAGGATCTGCTCAGCCTCAAGGAGGTAACCGAAGTGCTCCTCCTCGGTCCCGGACCGGAAGGCGGCTGCGATCAGCTCGTCGTACCGTTCATTGGACCACCCGGTGTCATTGTTACCATTACCGGTGGTGAACATTTCGAGGAAAGTAATCGGGTCCATGTAATCCCCGATCCAGCCGGAGCGGCAGATGTCGTAATCAAGGTGGGACTGGGCATCGAGGAAGACCTTCCATTCCTTGTTCTCCAGCTGCATGTTGATGCCGAGGTTCTTGTTCCACATGGCAACAATGGCCTCGGCAATCTTGCGGTGGCCCTCCGAGGTGTTGAAAAGCATGTAGAGCTCGGGGAATCCTTCCCCGTTGGGATAACCGGCCTCGGCCAGAAGCTGGCGGGCCCTTTCGGGATCGTAGCCAAGCGTGTCCGGTGAGGGGTAACCATTAAATCCAGCCGGGACAAAGGCATGCGCCGGCTTCTGGTCCCCAAGGGCAACCTTTTCCACAATGGCCGTACGGTCGATGGCCAGGTTGAAGGCCTGGCGGACCAGTGGATTATCCAGCGGTGGCCGGGTAACATTGAACCGGTAGAAGTATGTCCCGAGGTAATCATCAATATGGATGAGGTCCGGCTCCGTTTCCTTGAGCACCGGCACATCGTTGGTTGGGACCGTGCTGGTGAGGTGCATGAGACCGGAATCAAACATCCGGTTCTCGGTATTGTCATCCTCCACCGGGTAAAAATAGATCGCGTTAAGTCGCATGGTCTCGCGGTCCCAGTAGGTCGGGCTCTTGGATACCCGGATGAACTGGTTCGGCCGCCATTCATCGAGGATGAAGGGCCCGTTGCCGACGAAGTTCTCCGGCAGGGTCCACTCCCCGCTCATGTCGAACATTCCCCCATGGGCCTCGATGGTCGGGCCATGGACCGGAAACCAGCTGTAATGCTTCAACATGTTGAGGAAGTACGGAGTCGGGCCGATGAGGTCCATCTGCAGCGTCTTCTCATCCAGCGCAGTCACGCCGACGTCCGCGAAATCACTCACTTCTCCACGATGGTACTCCTCCCCGTTTTTCAGCATAAAGAGCATCTGCAGATACTCACCGGGGGAATCCGGATGGAGCATGCGATTGTAGGAATAGACAAAATCCTGCGCAGTGACCGGATCACCATTGCTCCAATAGGCATCCTCACGGATACGGAAGGTCCATGAGGAGGCATCCTCGTTGGATTCCCAGCTTTCCGCCATGCCCGGCTCCGGCAGGTTGTCATCCAGCGGATGGTAGGTGATAAGCCCCTCGATGAGGGCGGAGATAATGTGGTTCTCGGTCACCCCGGTGGCCCGTTGCGGGTCCAGGGTCTTCGGCTCGGCCCCGTTGCCGTAAAGCAGGATACCCTGCTCGACCGCCTCATCGGCATTGGGGACGCCTTCCCCGCAGCCGGAAAGAAAGAGCCCGGCCCCCGCCAGCAGGAAGAGCATGGAGGCCTTGGAAATACAGGAAACTAGCGAATTCATGCCATGCACGGTCACGAATTTGCGGGAAATTGCAATTCCGATTGAATTTCTCCGGCGATCGAGGACACTGCAGCTCAAATCTTATAGAAATGCCGCTGTCCACCACTCACAAACGTTTCGACTGCCACATGCACACACCCCTCTGCGGGCACGCTTCCGGCGATCCAGAGGAGTATGTCGACGCAGCCGCCATCCGTGACATCCGCCTCATCACCTTCACCTGTCACATCCCGATGGCTGATGCCGCCTTTGCCCAGGAAGGGATCCGCATGACGCCGAATGAAATCAGTGAGTACCGCCGGATCATTAACCGGGCCCGCAAATACGGGGAATCGATAGGAGTGGAAGTTCTCTATGGCATTGAGGCGGAAATCCACCCGGATGAGGCTGCGATGCGGGAGATGGACAAGGTCCTGGCCGCCGAGCCATTCGACTTCGTGCTCGGTTCCCTTCACCACATGCTCCCGGCTTTCCGGGATTGGCTGGCGGAAAACCAGTATGAGACCGATGCGGAGAAAATCGCCGCTTATTTCCATTGTCTCGGCGAAGGCGCCCGCAGCGGGCGCTACCACAGCCTTTCGCATCCGGATGTGATCCGTATCTATGGTTCATTGGCCAGGCCCTTCGAACCGGAAAAACACGAAGCCGTCATCAGCAGCTTCCTCGACATTGTCGCGGATGCTGGCATCTGCCTGGAGATCAATACCAGCGGCCTGATCAAGGGCGATTATGTCGTCCATCCCGATCCCTGCATCATGCAGTGGGCACTGGAGCGCGATATTCCCTTCACCATCGGATCCGATTCCCATGCTCCCCGGATGGTGGGACAGTTCTTCGAGGAGGTCATTGCCGACTTCAAGCCGATGGGCCTGCGTCAGCTCCACTACTTCCGGCAGGGCCAGCGCATTGCCGTACCCCTGTAACCCATCCCTCGTCCTTCGTCCTTCGTCCTTGGTCCAACCAAGGTTTCTTCTCGCCTTGGGGCGTGACACCGCCCAAAGTCTGGGCCCAACATGGCAAAGGCAGCGAAAGAATCATGGAATTCGCGTATCGGGGTCATTTTGGCTGTCTCCGGAAGCGCGGTGGGATTGGGTAATTTCCTCCGGTTTCCGGGACAAGTGGCCGAATACGGTGGCGGCGCCTTCATGGTGGCCTATTTCATCTCCTTTCTGCTAATTGGGCTGCCCATCTGTTGGGCGGAATGGACTATGGGGCGCTATGGCGGGGAGAGGGGCTTCCATACCGCGGTCGGGATCTTCAACGCCATTACCAAGCATCCGGCTGGCAAGTACCTCGGCATCATCGGCATCAATATTCCCGTGATCATCTACATGTACTATGTCCTCATTGAGGCATGGTGCCTGGGTTACGCGGTCAATTTCATGGCCGGCCGGATGAACTTTGAAAACGCCGGCGAGGTAGGTACGTTCTTTGCCGCCTTTACCGGGGCCGCCGCTGACGGGAGCGGCCTGGGATTCAGCGGTATCTCCCAGGTTGGCATCTTCCTGCTCATCTGCTTTGCCTTGAATTTCTACCTCATCTACCGGGGGCTGTCCAAAGGCATCGAGCTCTTCTGTAAATACGCCATGCCCGCCCTGGTGGTCCTTGCCGTCATTATCCTCATCCGCGTCCTGACCCTCGGTACACCCGACCCAAGTACTCCGGAGAAGTCCATCAACGCCGGACTTGGCTTCATGTGGAATCCGAACAAGGTGATGCTGGTGGAAACGGTCACCCAGGCTGACGGAAGCGTCTCGACCACGGAAAAGCCGGTCTTTGGAAAGGCCTTCATCGCGGAGGCCGAAGCAGCGGCCGCGGCATCGGAGTCCCTGGCCATCCGCCGCATCGGCATTGGCCAGCAATTGAAGAATCCGCAACTCTGGCTGGCCGCTGCCGGGCAGATCTTCTTTTCCCTCTCCGTTGGCTTTGGCATCATCATGACCTATGCCAGCTACCTGAAAAAGTCCGATGATGTGGTCCTCAGCGGCCTTGCCGCCACCAGTGCCAATGAATTCTGCGAAGTCGCGCTGGGTGGCCTGATCACCATTCCAGCGGCAGTGGCCTTCCTTGGGACCGCCGGGGCCGTGGGCAGCACCTTCGCCCTTGGGTTCAATGTGCTTCCCATGGTCTTTAGCTCCATGCCGGCAGGAAGCTTCTTCGGCTTCCTCTTCTTCTTCTTGCTTTTCCTCGCGGCAGTTACCAGTTCCCTCTCCATGCTGCAGCCTGGCATCGCCTTCCTGGAAAACGCCCTCAGCATCAACCGGAAACAATCAGTGGCCATTCTCGGCTTCATGACCGGCATCGGCACCCTTATGGTGGTCTACTTCTCCAAGGACTTGAAGGCACTGGACACGCTCGACTTCTGGTGCGGCACCTTCCTCATTTTCATCCTCGCGACGACCCAGATCATCGTCTTTGCCTGGGTCATGGGCATTCCCAAAGGATTTCAGGAAGCGCACAAGGGGGCCAACATGCACATTCCGAGGATATTCGGCCCCATCATGAAGTATGTGACCCCTGTCTTCCTGCTGGGCATTTTCTTCTTCTGGATTTCCGAGAACATCTTTGGCTACAACCTGATCACGGGCCAGGCCCAGCCCTCCGGGTACGTCCAGGATCTGTTCGGGGAGAATCCCAACCAGGTCGCCTGGCTTTCCATGGTTATCATTCTCTTGCTCATTGGGTTTACTTTCCTAATCGTCAACTCCAGCGCACATTTCCGGAAAACCTCGCATACCAACATTAAATAATCCCAGGAGAATTGAATATGAACAGTGGCGGATGGTTTATCATGTTTTTATCGGTGGGCACGGTCAGCCTGCTGTTTGTCTATTGCATTTACCGGGTTCTCACCACGCCCGGAGAGACCGAAAAGCTCCACGGGTTTGAAATGGAGACCCCTGACGAGAAGGAACTGCGCGAGGACAGCTGAGGTGGCTGGCAGCCGATTTAGGGTTGCCTCCGATTGCCCCATTGGCCACGAATTTAGTTTTCGCAACAATGGAAGCAAATACCGACTACACCAAACTCCTTGAACAACTAAAGCGCCTCAACCGCCTGGGCTCGATCGGCGGTATCGTGGGATGGGACGAACAGGTGAACATGCCGCCCGAGAGCGCCCCCCTGCGGGCGGAGCAGCGCGCGGTCTTTACCGAAATCTATCACCGCGAAGCCTCCAGCTCAACCATCGGAGGGCTGATTGAACAAATCGAGGCCGTCCGGGACCAGCTGACCCCGGAGCAGGCAGCCGTCATCCGCGACGCCCGCAAGGACTACGACCGCCTGACAAAAATCCCGGCGGAATTCGCCGCCCGCAAGGCCAAGACAGAGAGCCTCGCCTTCCAGGCATGGATCAAGGCCCGGGAAGCGGATGACTATTCAGCCTTCCAGCCCCATCTGGAGGAGCAATTGCAACTGGCCAAGGAGGAAACCACCTACCTCGGGGTTGAGAATGCCTACGATTACTGGGTCGACCAGTTCGATCCGGGCATGAACTGCGCCACCATTGAGCGTCTCTTCAACGAGTTGCAGCCGGAACTGAAGGCCATCGTCGATACTATCCTGGCCTCTCCCAATCAACCGGACACGTCCATTTTCAAGGGATTCCCGGTGGACAAGCAGGAGATCTTCCTTCGCGAAGTGGTCACTGCGATGGGCTTTAATTTCAATAAGGGAAGGCTAGACACTGCTGTCCATCCATTCTGCGGCGGCCACCCGCAGGATACCCGGATGACAACCCGCTACAACGCGGACAATCCACTGGACTCCCTTTCCAGTTCCATGCACGAGACCGGGCATGCCCTTTACGAGCAGGGGCTGCGGGACGAGTACGCCGGGACTGCCCTTGGCGACTCCGTCGGCATGGCCGTCCACGAATCGCAATCGCGCATCTGGGAAAACCA
This sequence comes from Puniceicoccaceae bacterium, assembly GCA_040830765.1. GTDB lineage: Bacteria > Verrucomicrobiota > Verrucomicrobiia > Opitutales > Oceanipulchritudinaceae > Oceanipulchritudo. Next base: position 57,684 of record JBFOMH010000013.1, read on the forward strand.
GGTTGGTCGCAGCCGCGCCTTCTGGCAGCGCTGGGAGCCACGGTACCGGGAATTGTTCGGCGAGCAATTGAAGTCGGTCTCCTCGGAGGACCTCTACCGTGCGGTCAACAAGGTCGGCCTGACCCCCATTCGGGTCGACGCGGATGAAGTCACCTACAACCTCCATGTGATGATCCGGTTTGAACTCGAGAAACGCCTCTTTTCCGGAGAACTACTGACAAAGGACCTTCCGGAGGCATGGAATGAGGCATCAACCCGCATCCTCGGCTATACCCCGAAGAACAACGCCGAAGGGTGTCTTCAGGATGTCCATTGGTCGGGCGGCATGTTCGGGTATTTCCCGTCCTACTGTCTCGGCAACATCGTGGCCGGACAACTGTGGTACACCATCCTCGATGCCATACCCGACCTCAAGGAGCAGTTTGCCGCCGGCAACTACCAGCCACTTCTCGGCTGGCTGCGGGAGAACGTCCACTCCAAGGGTCGGCGTCATTATACGCTCGAGTTCACCCGCGAAGTCACCGGGGAGGAACTATCTCCGCGTTTCCTTGTCAGATACCTCAAGGAACGCTACCTGCCTCTTTACGAAAACTAGAAAGGCAGCGTTTTCGCCTGCTCAATGAACAAAGTCGCTCTCAGTCTAATCTTGATATTGGCCGGTATTCTGCCCCTGCAGGGGGACATCCTGGTCAATACCCGTCTCAGCCCGGAAGCAAGTGTCACAAAGTCCCAGGCGCTGGAGCTGGACTTGCGGGATTTTTTCCAAGTTTACCCGGAGCCGGGTCCGGTGGCTACCTTCAATTTCCGTATGCCGGTCCAGGCCGGGCCGCGACAGCTGTCCCTTAATGACGGAGGCCAGACTTACCAAATCATGACCTACGAGCTGGAGTCAGGCGGAACCTATGACAACTTCTATGATGTCCGGGCCACTGACTTCAAATGGGAAAGCCATTCCCTGCAATGGCAACTGCTGGCCGATGTTGCCCCTGTCACGGTCGCCAATTTCATGACCTATGCTGATTCCGGAGCCTATACGAACACAGTAATTCACCGGAGCGAGATCGACGTCCTCCAAGGCGGTGGCTGGGTTCATGACTGGGATGGCAGTTTCCCACTCGGATGGATCGAGACCAACCCACCAATTCCACTCGAGCGGACCCTGGCTAACCCAGCGGGCTCCCTCGCGATGGCCCGGCGGGCGGAGGAGAACTCCGCGACTTCCCAGTTTTATATCAATGTGGCCGATAACAGTTCCGGCTTCGGGGACAATTACGCTGTTTTCGGGCAACTGCTTTCCCCGGCCAACGCACTGCCGGTCCTTGAGGATATGAGCAATGTCACTGTCTGGAATTACGGGGGTGCCTTTTCCGCCCTGCCCATCTATGCCGGATATCTCGAGGATGTGGATAGCTGGATGCACTTTGATTCCATAGTCGTCTCAGAGGGCAATCCGGATGGTGTCAATTACAGCTGGGAATGGATGGATACGGATGGCGATGACATCCTGACGGATGCAGAACTCAACAACCGCTCAGTATTTTCAATCTCGCTGGAGAACGGCATCCTGAAGATTGACCGCAATGATTCGGGCGACGGCCGCATCCGTATCACGGGTTCCGCCATTGGGCAGTCCAAGAGTATCGAAGTCTACCTGCTGGGCATGAATCCCGATGCCCTGTTCACCTTTCCGGAATCCAGCATCCACCGGGGAGGCTTCATCAGCAACGACTGGTACGGGTGGATCGCCGCCGAAGACTATCCGTATATCCAGCATCTCAATCACGGGTACCAGTATGTCTGGTTCTATTATGGGGATGATCCCAGCCAGGATGCCTGGTATTTCTATGACTTCACCATGGAGAGCTGGCTCTACACAAGACCCTCCTTCTATCCATACCTGTTTGCCTATGGCCGCGACGCCTGGCTCTGGTACGTAATCGATACAGGGAACGGAGTGAGTGAGAAACGCTGGTTCTACGATTTCAAACTGGGCGATTGGATACAGGAATAATCGTCAAGATGCCCGCCCCCGCCTCGGTTTCCGCCATTTGTCCCTTTACACCATCTGTTAAAAATTCAATAAGTCTGCCAATCACCATGCGTCAGATTCTTAAATTTGCCCTTCCCCTGCTGGCTCTCTCCGGCTCTGCCAGCGCGGAAGTACTCGTCAATACCCGTCTCTATGATTCCGAGATTATCGGCAAGGACACCACTTTCCAACTCGACCTGCGGGAGTTTTTCCAGCTTTACGCTGATCCGGGCCCTGTGGCCACTTTCACGCTCTACATGCCGAACCAGTCCGGATTCAGGGAACTTGTCCGCGCCGACGGGTCGCTCCTCGAGGTAACTGAGGAAACGCCGGAAGATGACCAGTACATGACCTATGAGCTGACGGGTGGCGGAACCTACGACAATGCCTATGACGCGCGGGCCGAGGATTTTGTGTGGTCACAAACGGACATTCAGTACCAGCTGCTGGCAGATGAGGCCCCGATTACCATCGCCAATTTCCTGAGTTACCTCCGGGACGGGGTTTACGAGAACACGATTGTCCACCGCAGCGATGTCAACGTGGTCCAGGCGGGTGGCTGGTCGATCAGCGAATCCGATGATTTTCTCCTCAAGTTCATCGAGAAGCGCAGCCCCATTGTCCTTGAGCAAACCCGGGACAATACACAGGGCACGCTCGCCATGGCTCGTCAGCAGACAGCCAATACCGCCACCTCGGAGTTCTTCATCAACCTCGAGGACAATACCGGCTTTTTCCGCAATTTCTACGCGGTCTTTGGCGAGCTCCTGAATCCGGAGACGGCCCTGCCCTTGTTGCAGCAAATGGGCGATGCCTTCGTCTATAACATCAGCCCGTTTATCCGCACAGCCCCCTTGGTCACGACCCCGTTGTATACTCCCTACTGGGATGACAAGGACAGCTTCCTTCGCTTCCAGTCGATCAGCGTCCCGGAAGGCAATCCGGACGGTGTCAGCTACAGCTTTGAATGGGTCGATGTGGATGGTGTTGAAGGAACCAGCGAGGAAGAAGCCGCCAATCAGGCCCTCTTCAATGTTTCCATTGACGGATCCACGCTTAATATCTCCCGCTCCGGAACCGGCACTGCTCCCATTTCCATTATCGGCGAAGGTGGCGGCGATACCCGTAACTTCGAGATTTTCCTTATCGCCTTCAACCCGAGTGCACTCGAGGCTTTTCCCGCTTCGAATATCCTCGCGGACGGCTGGCTGGAAAACTCCTGGTTCGGATTCCTCGTGGCGGACGACTTCCCCTATATCCAGCACCTGAACCACGGATTCCAGTACGTAGTCTACGTGGAGGGAGAGAGCACCCTTTCATCCACCTTCTACCTGTACGACTACCAATTGGGAAGTTGGCTCTACACAACGCCGAATACCTATCCGTTCCTCTTCTCCTATGCTCTCGATACGTGGCTCTGGTATGAGGAGGAAACCGGCAATGGCGTGGATGGGGACCGTACCTTCTTCAACTACGCAACTGGCGAATACATCCAGGGCTAATAAGGCGCGACAACTGCCAGCGCTCACGTCCGATCAGGAATCTTCCGGCTTCCAGCGCTGGACCTGGTTGAACTCCGCCTTGAGCAATTCCTTCATCTCCTTTTGCAGGGATTCCGGGATTTTCTGCAACGCCTCCTGCAGCTGGAGTTGACTTGTCGAACGGTCCGCCGGGGGTCCGTCCTCAACCGGCTTCTCTTCCGCTAAAACATCTGGCTTGGATAAACTTTCCGGGACATCGGCAGGCACTGCCTCGTCAACCCGGTTCTCGATCTCTGGCTCCTTGAGAATGATCGGCCGGACCTCAAGCGCCCGGGGCGGAATCAGGCTTTTTTTTTTCCGCTTTCCTCCGGAGCTTCCTTGAGCCCCTTCAGTTCACGGACCAGGTTGTCCAATGCCCGGACCTGGCTCGCTTCGACCGCCCGCAAGAGGGCAACCTCGAAATTGACTTTCTCCGAGAGTCCCTTCTGCAGGGCAAATTCACTCTTCTGGAGGGCATCCAGCATCCGCAGAAGGGATTCCGAGGATAGGGAAGCACCCAGCTTTTCGGAACTGCCACCATTTTGGATGGCCTCCATCAGGGCTTCGCGGACCAGCGTCTCCACATCATGCAGCACCCGGTACAAGTCCCGCCCCTCGGCGCTGAACGTCTCTACCAGTTCCACCAGTTTCGGGTAATCCCCTGACCCCATGGCGACTCCAAGCTCATGGATCCGGTCGGGTCCAACCAGGCCATAGACATCCAGCACATCAGCTTCGGAGATATTGTCCCCACAAAAGGAAATCATCTGGTCAAGGATCGACTGGGCATCGCGCATTCCCCCACTGGCCAAACGGGCGATGGAACGCAGGGCTCCCTCATCCACCTTGACCTTTTCCGACTCAGCGATGCGGGTCAGCCGCTCAACCAGAACCTCTTCGGAAATGGGCCGGAATTCAAAGCGCTGGCATCGGGAAATGATCGTCGGGAGGACCTTTTGAGACTCCGTCGTGGCGAAGATGAACTTAACGTGCGACGGTGGTTCCTCGAGCGTCTTCAAGAGGGCATTGAAGGCGGAGGCCGAGAGCATGTGGACCTCGTCGATGATGTAGATCTTGAAGGTGCACTGCGCCGGGGCGTACTGGCATTCCTCCCGCAGGTCGCGGATCTGGTCAACCGAGTTGTTGGAGGCCCCGTCGATTTCAATCACGTCCATGCAACTGCCGTTCATGATTGCCTGGCTGAGGTCGGAATCGTCGGAAGGAGCGATATTGGGCCCACCCTCCGCGTTGAGCGCCTTGGCAAAGACCCGTGCAGTTGAGGTCTTGCCGGTCCCCCGTGGTCCAACAAAGAGGTAGGCATGGGCAATCCGGCCAGTCTCGATGGCATTGCTCAACGTGCGGACGATGTGGTCCTGTCCCACGATGTCCTCAAACTGCTGGGGGCGCCAGCGTCGCGCAATAACCTGGTAGTCTGCCATTCCGGATAAACAAGAAAGTTAAAAAAGTGGGCCAGGCACCCTACGGCACATGCGGGTTCCGGTTACCGTTGCTGCCTTCCGGCCCTGGCGGGATTCACCACCCCACATTGCATAGGACCCGGCCCATCGTGACCTTCCTGCATCGGCCCTTTCATTTCAACCCCTTTTTTCGGAAGTTTGCTCAGGTGCCATCAATGTTACAGTCATGTTACAATGTTACATATAGGTTACCAATCTGTCGCAATTGCGTTGACCATTAGCAGAGCTTAACCTACGTTGACGTAACATTAAGAATTAACCTCAACCATCCGATTATATGAAAACACTGGTTAAATTTCTTGTCGCTGCCGCGTTGACGCTAAGTGCTGTCAATCTTAACGCTGACCAAACTGAGCCGAAGCTGGTCGTTGGTGAATTGCCGGATTATTCCGTCTTTGCCCGCTCCCATGATGTGCAGGGAACCGTAGTTGTTGAAGCCCTCATCGATGAGGAAGGTCGCGTCTTTGCGGCGGACATCGTCGAATCCGTACACAAGGAACTCGACAACGCGGTGCTGGCGGCGGTTACTGACTGGACTTTCGAGCCGGCCACCGAGGACGGGGAACCTGTCATGAAAGTGGTCCGGATACCGGTCAACTTCAACCTCGTTGACCCACTCAAGGAATCTCTACGGTCCCACGATTCGGCGCTTGCGTCGAAGAAGTGAAGGCTGTTAGGAACAAAAATATATAATCGGAGGCGGTGTTCCGGCAACGGAACACCGTTTTCTGTTTCAAAAAGGGAAACAGAGGCTCGGGCAACCCGGGTTGCCTACTGGTGCTTGAAAGCGACCTCAACCATCAGGTCGCTGGCGAGATTCTCAAGGTTGGCCTGAAGGGCATCAAGGGAGACTCCTTCCGGAATGCGAAGACTGGCCCTGGCCTCAAAAACAGGCGTTCCGGACCAGGGAGCCGCCTGTAATCCAGTACTCAATTCCTCCACGTTGACACCGCTTTCGCGGAAAGCACTGAAGATAGCATGGACGATTCCCGGATGGTCCTGACCGGAGAGCTCAAGGCGGGCTGCTGCACCCTTTGACTCGCCGGGTATCAGTTCGGCGGGCTGAATGGCAAATTGGAATCCAGCTCCCTTGAGGAAGGCCTCCACTTCATCGCCGAACGACGCCAAGGCACCCTCCGGAATGGAAATGCGGAGGATTCCCGAGAAGTAACCACCGAGCCGAATCATCCGGCTATCCAACCAGTTACCCCCGCGGGCCTCCACGATGGCAGCAATACGGGCAACGATTCCGGTGGCATCCGGACCAATCAAGGTGAGCATCACATCCTTCATGACTTCCAGAAAATGAATGTCGCGGCGAAAGGCGAGCCTTCTCGGACCGATGGAATCAAAGGCCGAGGAGGCGGGGCAGCCACAGGGAAACCGCCGGTATATAGGTAATCGCCAGTAATCCGATGACCATGGCAATGAAGATTGGCAGAAGCGGTCGGATGACACTCCCCAGCGAAACACCGCCGACGCTGCAGCCAACGAAGAGACAGGTCCCAACAGGCGGGGTGCAGAGCCCGATACAGAGGTTGGCAATCATCAGGATTCCGAAGTGGGTCGGGTCCATTCCCATGGCCACGACAACCGGCAAAAAGATCGGCGTGAAAATCAACACTGCGGGTGTCATGTCCATGAATGTACCGACGACCAGCAGGAGAATATTGATTATGATAAGGATAACGAGCGGGTTCTCAGAGATCGTCAGGAGGGCGTTACTGACAGTCTGGGGAACACTTTCATAGGCAAGCACCCAGCTCATGGCCTGGCTGCAACCGACAAGAATCATCACAATGGAGGTTGTCTTGACGCTCTTGAGAAGAATCCGCGGAAGGTCGGCGGGCTTGATTTCCCTGTAGAGGACGACTCCGAGCAGAAGGGCATAGGCCACCGCCACGGAGGAAGCTTCCGTGGCTGAAAAGACGCCACCAAGGATACCGCCAAGAACAATGACGATAAGGAAGAGGCTGGGAATGGCACCGAGGAAGGTTCGCCCAACTTCCTTCCAGTCGGCCACCTTCTCCACTGCCTGGACATCCTTGGGATTGAGGAACCAGGCAGCGATCATGATCAGCAGACCGATCAGGATTCCCGGAACCACTCCGGCCATGAAGAGGGCTGCCACGCTGACGTTCCCCGAGACCACCGCGTAGACAATCATGATGTTGCTCGGCGGAATCAGAAGCCCGGTGGTCGCGGAGGTAGTGGTCAGGGCGACACTGAATTCCTTCCCGTAGCCCTTGCGGGTCATTTCCGGAATCATGAATCCCCCGATGGAAGAGACTGCCGCTGCCGCCGAGCCGGATACCGCGCCGAACATCATGCAGGTCATGGTGTTGACATAGCTGAGTCCGCCCCGGAAGCGTCCGACAACCGCATTGGCAAAATCAATCAGGCGGGTGGCCATTCCACCCTCTCCCATCAGGATGCCCGAGAGTATAAAGAACGGGATCGCCAGCAGCGGGAAGCTGGCAATGCCGGTCGAGATGCGCTGCGCCACAACATAGCCCGTCGGGACATCGCCCAGCGAGAAGATGGTCAGGACCGTCGCCAACCCGATGCAAATGGCAATAGGGACATTCAGCAGGAGCAAAACGACAAAGCTCAGGAGAAGTATGAGAATTTCCGTATCCATTTTTCCTATACGTCTTCTATGGGATTGTCATTTTCGGATTCAACTGCCCCTTGCTTCATCAGGCGGACCAGGTGTTCCACCGCGAAGAGCGTGAAGAACAGGCCACTGACCGGTGCCGCAAGATAGATAAAACCCATCGGCCAACCCAGTGTCGGGGAAACCTGGCCCGCGGCCAAGGTCTTCGAAACCAGCATCCAGCCACCATAAAGTAATCCAAAAACGGAGAAGAGGAGAACCATCAGCTCAACGACAATTGAGGCCAGGAACTGCGCCTTCTTTTCCAGCTTCTGGACAAAGTAATCAACGCCCAAGTGCCCCCGCTCGCCATAAGTCAGGCTGGCTCCAAGGAGGGAAATCCAGATCAGCAGGTAAATAGCCAGCTCTTCGGTCCACCGGGTTTGTGATCCGAGGATAAACCGCGAAAACACCCCCCAGAGGACATCCAGCGTCATGGCCGCCATGGCCACGATTAGCAAAACCTCCAAGGGCTTGACGAGGAAACGCCGGAACCCGCCGCCAACAGGGCCTTCCCCGCTCATTGGACGGCCTCCACCCGTTCAATAAGCTCATACAGGGATGTCCCCTTGAGGGCATCGTACATTGGCCGGACCTTCTCCCGGAAGGGCTCCTTCTCGGGATAATAGACGGTGACCCCGGCGGCTTCCAGTTTATCGAGCGACTCCTGGGTCTTCACCTTCCACAATTCACGCTGGAAGGTAACGGAGCGGTTGGCTGCCTCCTGCATCCACCGCTGTTGCTGTGGAGTCAGGTCATCCCAGATCTTCTGGCTGAAAAGGACGATGTCCGGAATCCGCGAATGCTCATCAAGAGAGTAATGCTTGGCCACTTCGTAATGCCGGCTGGTGTCCACACTGGGTGGATTGTTCTCCGCTCCGTCAACCATGCCCTGCTGGAGGGCGGTGTAGAGCTCGCCGAAAGGAATTGGGGTGGGCGATCCCCCCATTGTGGAGATCATCTCGATCGATGTTTTGCTGCGCATGACCCGGATTTTCTTGTTCCTGAGGTCATCCGGATGGAGGACGGGAGAATCGATAGTGTAGAAACTCCGGCTGCCGCTGTCGTAATAGATGAGGCCCTTCAGGCCGACGCCACTGCCCTTGGCCAGCAGTTCCTCACCGACGTCGCCAAGGAGGACATTCCAGTAATGTTCTGAGTCCCTGAACAGGTAGGGCAACCCAAAGAGGGCCATGTCCGGGATAAAGCCCTCGAGGGGTGCTGTTGAGGTCTTGACCATGGCCAAGACCCCCTTTTGCACCTGCTCGATACTGTCGGTTTCCGAACCCAGCTGGCCATTGGGAAAAATCTGCAGTTCCATCAACCCACCGGAAACAGCATCCAGTTCCTCGGCCATGTTCTCCATCGCCAAATGAACAGGATGCGACTGGTCCAGCACATGGGCCAGCTTCAGGACAACTTTGCCGGCTGCACCTTCCTCCTGACCACTTCCCCGTCCCAGCCAGGAAAATAGCATGACTGTCAGGATAATCCCGACTGCGAGACCGACACTAAAAAAGGAGACTGCTTTTCGATCCATAATCTTAAAACTTAAATTCAAGACACCATACTCAGGGGTTGTAAAGCTTCTTCACCGAATTTCATTAGCTAATTCATGAAATAGCTGTCCAATGCGGTGTCCTTGTACGCCGCATACCACTTATCCAGTAGTTCTTTCACCGGCTCCCCATCGAAGGCAATGATTCGATATCCCGCCTGATAAACGTTTCCAGGTTGAATATCGAGTGAACCGAGGATCGGTGGAGAAAAAACAAAATACGGCATTACCGGGTGGATGCGGACCGGCTGGGGATGGCGGAAATTGGATGGATGGTCCATAATCACCACACCAGCCGCTTCACCCTTGATTGGCCCATAGGCAGAGAACCAGCCTGGCCGTTCATTGTTCGCCTCCTCGAGATTGGTTGTTCCCAAACCGGTCAGGATGCGCATCGGGGACTCGTATGCCGGGTCACCATCGCTGTTCCAGGTCGCGCTTCCCCGAAAGGCGAATCCCCCGTAGTGAAACTCCCGCACATGAACAGGCTCATCCGTCGCTGTCTTCTGGCGCAGGGCAATGTCGATGATGTAAACCCCGTCTCCCTCCTCCACATGCACATCCCATGTCTCCAGGATGGCCGGTCCAAACTCGCGACTGACCATCTGGCGAGTTACCCTGAAGCTGTGCTCCTTAACCTTGTCTACCGAGACGGCCTCATTGTAGCCCGTCAATCGGTGCTTGTTCCAAAAGTCGACGCGCTCTCCATGGAAGGTGGTACGGGTCCATGCGGAAAAGATTCCGTGTTGATGGGCATGGCCAACGGGAAAGGGATCCGTGAGGATGCGGCCGGAAGGGGACCACAGGGGATGGATAAATCCACTACCCGCATAATAAGCCTCCATCCCCTCCGGAGGCGGAATTTTCTTAAGCTGGAAATTCAGCACTGGCTGCCCACTGGCCGAGACATGAATTCCGTCTTCATTCTGCTCGATCGTCACCTCGCCAAAAAGAACCGCGGGAAGAATAGAGAAGAGGAAGCAGCATGCCTTTGCGAATGTGGGGAATTTCATGATTCAAGCCTACAGTCCCTTTCTCCGATGCCGAGGAATTTTTTCCATGGGTGGAGATCACCGGGCATGATGATTGACATTCGCATGCCGTTGGCTACCGAATAGGGCTCTCTTGCCCCGCATAAGGGAATGCTTCCTGAACCATGAAACCACCCCTTCCCAACCTTTCCCGTCGTTCCTTTATCAAAGGTGCCTCCCTGACCGCGTGTGGCATCGCCACATCCGGTTGCAGTGGCCTCTTTGGCAAATCAGAAGTCCGCTTCGCGGTGGTTGGCATGCGCATTCGCGGGATGCAATTGATTCGTCAATTCCTCTCCCAAGGCAAGGATGAGTCAGAACCATGGGACATACCACCTGTCCGCCTGGTGGCGATCTGTGATGTGGATTCTGAGATCCTTGCTCAAAGGGCGAGGGAAATTGAGGAAATAACGACTGAAAAGGTCGAGACTTACGACGACTACCAGGTACTGCTGCAGCAGAAACACATCGATGCCGTGGTCATTGCCACCCCGAACCACTGGCACGCGCTGCAGACGATCTGGGCCTGTGAGGCCGGCAAGGATGTCTATGTCGAGAAGCCGGTCTGTCACTCCGTATGGGAAGGGCGGCAGATGGTGATTGCGGCACGGCGCCACAAGCGGATAGTCCAGTCCGGAACCCAAAACCGTTCTGACCTAGGCCTGCTCGCGGCTTTCCCTCGCCTTCTGGCCGGGGACCTCGGGCCCATCCGCCATGTCCATGGCCTCTGTTTCAGGGACCGGAAAAGTATCGGCAAACAGGAAGCACCGCTCACGCCACCTCCATCGGTCAACTATGATCAGTGGCTTGGTCCGGCTGAGGACCTCCCGATGTACCGTCCCAGGTTTCATTACGACTGGCACTGGTTCTGGAACACGGGCAACGGTGACATTGGCAACCAGGGTCCGCACGAAATGGACTTGATCCGATGGGTCCTGGGGGATCCCGACCATCCGCAGGAAGTCTTTTCTTTCGGCGGCCGGTTTGCATGGGATGATGCCGGCGAGACTCCGAACATGCAGGTGGCCAGTTTTAAAATGAACAACATCCCGGTCACTTTCGAGGTCAGGAACCTGACCGTGGATGCGGAAACAAACGCCGCCCCAAGCTACAAAGGTACCCGGGTCGGCGTAGTCGTGACTTGTGAAGGCGGCCAGTTCCGGGGTGGCCGCGGCGGTGGATTCTTCTACGACAACGATGGCAAGCGGATGCAGGCTTTTCCAGGTGATGGTGGCGGCGATCATATGGCCGGCTTTTTCCGTGCCGTTGCCTCGAGACGGCGGAGCGAACTCAAGAGCCCCGTGCGGGAAGGGTACATGTCAAGTTGCCTCGGCCACTTGGGGAACATTTCCTATCGTCTGGGAGAAACCGTGGGAGATGACACATTGCGCTCCAGCATCGCCGATGATCCATGGCTCTCGGCAGCACATGAGCGCCATTTGGAACAACTCAAGGCATGGAACCTTGATCCGTCCCAGCTTCAGTGGACCCATGGCCAGGCCCTCCAGTTTGATGCAGCATCCGAACAATTCCATGGCGAAGCTGCGAATCGGGCCAATCCCCTCCTTCGCCGTGAAGGACGCGCTCCCTACACGATACCATCATACGTATAAGTAGCGAATTTCGACTACAATAATTTTTCGACCATGAAACTATTAACCGGGCTCATTATCTGGTTTGTCGCTTCCACGGCAATGGCGACTGACCGGCCGAACGTTCTATTCATCATGACGGATGACCTGAACTGCAACATAGGAGCATACGGTCACCCCCTTGTCCGGACCCCTCACATCGACCGGCTCGCCGAGGAGGGTTTGCTCTTCGAGAATGCCTTTTGCAACTTCCCTCTTTGCGGTCCATCCCGGGCAAGTTTCATGACTGGTCTTTATCCCGATCAGAATGGGGTCACCCGCCTGAGGAGGATGTTCCGCCGCTATGTTCCGGATGCAGTCACCCTGAGCCAGCATTTCATGAATAACGGCTACGCGGTTGCGCGCGTGGGCAAGATTTACCATTACGACAATCCGGGTGGAATCGGTACCAATGGCCACGATGATCCATTGTCTTGGGAGGAAAGGATTAATCCCAGGGGACGGGACAAGGAGGAACAGCATCTCATAGAAGTCATCCGTGGTATAAGTACGGACAAAATTGGCGGGACTCTCAGTTGGATGGCCGCTGGCGGGGATGACCTTGAGCAGACGGATGGAATGGTGGCGACAGAGAGCATCGCATTGATGAGGGAATATACAGCCCAGGGCAGGCCCTTCTTTCTGGCGGTGGGCTTTTATAAGCCCCATACGCCTTTTGTCGCTCCAAGGAAGTATTTCGACTTATATGATCCGGAGGAAATTGAGATACCACGGGTCCCGGACGGCTACTTTAATACCCTGCCCGCGCCGGCGGTCAAAACCCTGACCGTCAAAAAGGCCCAGCTCGACCTGCCTGAAGCGACACAGCGGGAGGTAATCCATGCCTATTACGCCACCATCAGCTTCCTTGATGCCCAGGTTGGACGGTTGATAACAGCGCTGGAGGAGTTGGAATTGAAAGATCACACCATCGTCCTCTTCAGTTCAGACCACGGGTACCACATGGGTGAGCACGACCACTTCCAAAAGCAAACCCTCTTTGAGGACGCGGACAGGGTGCCGTTGATCCTGTCTGTTCCAGGTATGGCAAGTGCAGGAAAAAGGACCCCTGCCATTGTTGAGATGATCGATTTCTACCGCACCCTCACTGAACTAGCTGGTCTCGAGCAGCCACCGTCGTACATCCAGGGCAAAAGCATGGTTTCTGTCCTCAATGATCCTGAAAAGCAGACGCGAGAATCCGCCCTGACCCAGCACTATGAGGGCTACACGATCCGTACGAAGCGCTACCGCTATACCTACTGGCCGGATGCCAATGGATTGAATGCGGAGTTGTACGACCGCCTCAACGATCCGGCGGAAATGGTCAATCTTGCCGGTCATGCCAACTATGAAGACGTGCAAATGCAATTGCATGCACTTTGGAAGCAACGGGTCGAAGAGGCTAAGGCCATCCCGGACGGACTCGAATTCATTCCTCCGGGGCCCGAGGACAATGGAATCGGATCTGCTGAGGCCTTGAGGCTGTTCAAGGAAGGGAAATTATAATTGCCCCAACAGGAAGTTGCTCGCCCGGGTATCGTAGTTCCCGTCTGATTCACTGATCGATTCAAGAACCTCCTTAAACGAAAGGATGTAATCGGTGTCCATAAAGCTGAGGACATTCAGGGCATGCACGCGGACCATTTCCTCATTGTGCTGCAGGGCCGCTTCCATTGCGGCACGGATTTTCTCTTCATCACCACGGCGGTAAAGGGCTTCGGCTGCGGCAATGCGGACGTCCGGTGAGGTGTCCTCTAGAAGTCGGTGAAGCAGCTTCCTCGTCTCAGCACAATCCTGCTCCAACCGGGCAAAGGCGGTCGCGGCCCAGTAGCGGACGCCGCTGTCACGGTGGCAGGAGAGTTCCATTAACTTGGGCAGGTCGTCAACGGAAGCAGCAGAGGCGAAGTTGGCGGCCTCAACCAGATCCTTGACGGGATACTCTTCCGAGCGCACGTAATCATAGCCATTTGTATTGGCATTGCGAATACGAATATTCAACTCACCTTCTGGGAGCAGGCCACTGTCCCGGGTATCCAAAACCCATCCATTGAGAGCACTTTTCATTCCCTCCAGGACATCGGCGTACCGGGGATCTTCGGCGAGGTTCCTGACATTGTGGGGATCATTCAGACAATCATAAAGCTCCTCGGAGGGTTTTTGCGGATTGAAGAACACGGATTGCTCCGGGGCCAGGTTGCCCTCCAGGTAAGCCTTCTCCCAGGCACGGGTGGTTGGTGCCCTCCACAAATACTCGATGTACTGTCCATAGGGCCGGTGCGGCATCCAGTTACGGGTGTAGCGGTAGCGGTCATCGCGAATGGTTCGTGAGCGGTCGATGCGCTCATCCATCCGACCCCTCAGGCTGTAAGCATACTGGCGAGGTGAATCGACGAAATTGCCGAGAAAGGCCAGCCCCTGCATATGGTTTGGCGGTTCGATCCCGGCCAGGCCAAGGACCGTTGGTGGAAGATCGGCAAAGGTAACAATTCTTCCGGATTGGCTGCCCGGTTGATCCGGGGCGAGCTGGCTCCACTTCTCCGGGACGTGGACAATCAAGGGCACATGCAAGCCTGAATCAAAAAGGAATCGCTTGCTCCTCGCGAGAGCTCCTCCGTGGTCGCTGTAATAAAAGACAATTGTATCATCCTCCAGTCCATCGGCCTTGAGTGTTTCCAGGAAATTGCCGATCTGCTGGTCGAGTTCAGTCACCCGATCGTAGTAAACCGCCCAGTCCTGACGCACCTCCGGCAAATCAGGATGGTAAGGTGGGACCGGTGCCACCTGTGGGTCATGAAGAACCGGTTCGGTTCCCCGATGCAGGCTGCTTTCGTGACTGACCGTGAAATTCTGCACGTGAAAAAACGGCTGACCGGGGCGGCGGTTACGCCATGAGGCCGTCTTACTGCTTTCGTCCCAGGATCCTTCCGGTTTTATGGTGTTATAGTCTTCCTTGGAATTGTTGCTGCAGTAGTAACCGGCTTCCCGGAGATAACCGGAAAGGAAGCGGACGTTCTCCGGAATGGCATTCTTGCTCCGCATTCCTTCCGTACCGGCAGTATTCGGGTAGAGCCCGGTGGCCAGGGTGAAGCGCGCGGGCGCACAGACCGGCGCCGTGGCAAAGGCGTGGGTATAACGAATTCCCTGTGCGGCCAGGGCATCCAAATTCGGCGTCACGGCATAGGCATCACCATAGCATCCCAGCAGTGGACTATTATCCTCGCTGACCAACCAAAGGATGTTAGGCCGATCCCGCGAATGAGACACTTGCTCCTGTCTTTGGCGGACCAGATATTCCGGCCAGGTTGTTGAGGAAGCTGGAGCCCAAAGTCGGTTGGTTTCCGGTAACCGTTTCTTCAGGCTGGCCTTTGCATCCATGTAAGTGGCTTTAGCAGCGACATTGGTGTAGGCATGCGGATCCGCCTTGCGGTCATACAGTTCCTCCGACCCATCCTCCCATTGTATATAATGCAAATCCTTGCTGATAACAGCATGGTTGTTGCGGCCGTAGGTAACCAAGGCAGTAGCATCCTCAGGCAGCGGTTCCCCGCGCAGTACCGGAACAAGGCTTTCTCCTTCATTCCGCGGGTTTGGTTCGAGCCCCGCCAACTCCACCAGGGTCGGATAGAGGTCCAGCAGCTCCACCGGTCCGGAAACAACTTGGCCAGCCTCAATACCAGGGCCGTTAAAAATCAAGGGTACCCGGGTCCCCTCTTCCCAGAGGCAATGTTTGGCAAAGGTCCCCTTTTCGCCAAGGCGGTAGCCATGATCTGAAAGAAGAATGACAATCGTATTATCAGCATTCGGACCATCCTCAAGAGCTTCAAGGATCTCGCCGACGTAGTGATCAACGAAGGTGACACAGGCCAGATAAGCCTCGATGATGTTCTGCCACTCGTTGTTCTCGATGGCCCATTCCGTTGTCGGCATCATCGGCAGATCATCAATCCGGGATACGATGTCAGGGATGTCGTCGAAATCGTCGGAGCGGTAGGGAGGCGTGACGACGTCACCGGTTTCATAGAGGTCGAACCACTTTTGCGGGACATACCATGGGACATGGGGCCTCAGGAATCCAACACCAAGGAAGAAGGGCTGGTCATAGTAGCGGCCCAAACGCTCGATGGTCCACTGGGCCGACTCATAATCCGGCATTTCTTCATCGGTATCCGGAAACGCGCCCCAGTCGGTGCTGGTGCCCTCCCCTTTCCATTTGAAATATGTCCCATCGGCAGGCTTGGGACCGAAACCCGGTTCCCTCCCGCCGGATTCGTCCAGCAAACCATCCGGTGCATGCTGGTGAAACAACTTGCCAATGCCCATGGTGTGATAGCCGCGCTCCTTGAAATACTCCGGGAGAAACGCAATCCCCTCCATTGCTTCACTGGAGGTGCGGATGGCGTTGTCCTCGATGTGCCCGTAGACGCCCGTTGTGGATGGCCGCAGCCCGGTCATCAACGATGTCCGGGAGGGCCCGCAAATGGGAGCCTGGCAGTGGGCATCCTCAAACAAAACACCCTCCGCTGCCAGCCGGTCCATATGGGGCGTGAGGGCGTTGGGATGACCAAGACTGCCCACGTAGGCATTCAGGTCATCCACCATGATCAGGAGGATGTTCGGCGGCTGTTCCGCCCAGGCAAGGGGCGTCAGGGCCAGCGATAGGAGGAGGGGGACAATACTAAGCCGTTTGCGCATGGTCAGCCTGAATCAAAGAGTCAACTCCCAGCCA
This sequence comes from Puniceicoccaceae bacterium, assembly GCA_040830765.1. Classification (GTDB taxonomy): domain Bacteria; phylum Verrucomicrobiota; class Verrucomicrobiia; order Opitutales; family Oceanipulchritudinaceae; genus Oceanipulchritudo. The sequence goes on from JBFOMH010000013.1 coordinate 74,316, forward strand.
GGTTCGTAGTCCCTGCCCCAATACTTTTTCATGACCGCCTTGTCCGTAAACTTGCCCGTTTTGGCATCAATCTCCAACTGGTTCCCCTCAACGCGTGAGGCGACATTGGTGTAATGGGTCAGATGCGTGCTGACGGCACCAATGGCCATCGGCGTCCTCAATGCTGCATTCCCGCGAATGGCATCGATGAAATTCCGGACATGGCTGGTGGTCAGGTCCCCGCCCCCACCGAGGGCAACACCGGCTTCCGTGCCACCGATTTTCTCCTCCAGCAATTCGCCTTTCCTTGAGAACAACCGGTAGCCGCCCCGGTCAACATAGACGCTCCCCTCCGTTCCATAAACGATGGTTCCACGACCCGAGCCATAGGTGGTGTAGCCATTGCGGCTCTTGCCATCCCACTGCAGCTCCTTGCCGCCCGGGAAGCGGAAAGTGACCAGCATCGTATCGTACATCGCCCATCCGTCGTCGACAAAGTGATACTTGCCCCCCTGCGCCTGGACATGTTCGGGATACTCCACTCCAAGCGCCCAGCGGGCCACGTCCATTTCATGGGTACCGTTGTTGGCCGACTCAGCCGTGCCGTAGTGCCAGTCCCAGTGCCAGTTATAGTCTTCGAGGATATCGAGGAAGGGACGCCGGGGAGCGGGACCTTGCCACAATTCCCAGTCGAGATGCGGCGGCACCTCAACTTGCTGGGGTACCGGTACCTCACCACGGCCGTTACTGTAGAAAGCGAGGGCCTTGTATGGATCACCGATGGCCCCCTCGTGGATGGCCTTGATAATTTCCATGGTCTCCGGGGAAGAGCGCTGCTGGGTGCCCATCTGAATCTTGAGGTCACTGTATTTCTCCTCCAGCGCCATCAGGAAGTCATCCTCGGCGAGGTTATGACTGCAGGGCTTCTCAACATAAACATGCTTCCCGTTCTGCAGGGCAATCATGGTACCGTAGGCATGCCAATGATCCGGGGTGGTAATGACCACTGCGTCGACATCCTCCCGCTCGACGACCGCCCGCATGTCCTTCTCCGTTGCCGGCAGGTAACCGAGGGTCAATTGCGCCTCCTCAAGGCCCTTGGCCATCTGGTTGTCGTCCACCTCGCAGATACAGGTGACGGCAACATTCTCAATCTGGGCCATTGATTTCATGAGTGGTATCCCGCGCCGCTTGAGCCCGATCACCGCGACCCGGACCTTGTCGTTGGCCCCGACAACCGAGGCATAGCTGCTGGCGCTGGTCATCATGGCCAGACCGGCCGTCCCGACAGCTGTTTTTCTGATAAAATCCCGACGGTCAATCGTGCCGGATGGGTTGAGGGTAGTGTGCTTCATGTGACTCCATTGATATTGGGGTATCCGGGGAATTCCGGAGTCCCACAATCTCAGTTTCACCACTCTCCAGTCCAGAGACAAGGATTTCCAACCGTCCCTTGAATTTACCTGAAAACAAAAAAATCCCGCCTCTGCGGGATTACAAATGGGCCTGATTTAATTATAAATTTGATGGCTTGCCATCCGAAGCTTCGAGCAGAGCGAGGAGAGAAGGATGGTGGGAGATACTGGAGTTGAACCAGTGACCTCATGCGTGTCATGCATGCGCTCTAACCAACTGAGCTAATCCCCCAAGATCCGCGGCAGGATTTGCCGAAAGAAGGGCTAAGGTGGGAATTGAATCCCATTTGTCAACCCCTTAGGACTCGCTGAGCCGCTTTTCGGGCTCGGCATAGAGGAGTTCGTTGGCCTCCTCAAGGACATCCATGAGAAGGTTTCCTGCCGGAAGGCGACTGAAGAGTTGTTCCAGATCCCCACGAACGCTTTCCATCCGCTCGGGACTGGCCATTTGGCCAGGGAACCAGTCGGCGGCGTTTCCGAGGAGATTGTACCGGAATTTGCCGTAATCGACCATGTCATAGGCCTTGGCCAGGTTGCGCAACTGGACGATGCGGCCGATGTTGATCTGGCCGGGGATGTCGGCAATCGGGGGAAGGCCGAGGGTCCAGGGGTGACGCAGCTCGGGTTCGATTTTGTCCTCATACCGCTCCGCGAGACGTCTCAGGATGGGCTCCAACAGGGAATCCGCATTATCGAGATGCGGCAGGGCATCGAGGTGCTCATCGAAATCGGAAGGCCGGGCCGCCCCGACACTAAGGGTGTCGATATCGTTGCGGAGCAGGCAGAAAAGGTCGTTGAAGGTAATCGGGTGCAGGGGTGCGCAGAGCTCATGAAGGAGCGGCGGAGCCTTGTAGAGTTGGCCTCCCTTGTCGCTGGGGCTGATGATAAAGACGCCCATGTCCCTTTCCTTGGCCGCCTGCAGGCAGGTCGTGGTCTCCTGGTAGATGTAGTACCAATGGAGGTTAAGATAATCGAAACTGGCCCCCGTCTTCTGGTCCGTATGCTGAATCGCCCGGGTGATCACATTGACGGATCCGTGGGTGGAAAAACCGATAAAGCGGCACTTTCCCTCCTCACGCAACCGGAGAGCCATCTCAAAGCAACCCCCTTCGCGGGTTGTCCAACCCAGCTTTTCCTCGTTGTTAATCCCATGGATACCCAGCAGGTCGACCTGCTCCAGCTGAAGGCGTTCCATCGAGTCGAGGACATTGTTGTAGAAAACCTCCGCATCCGCATCCGGACCCACCTTCGTCTGGATGATCAACTTGTCCCGTTCCAGCTTGGGAAGATACTGCCCCAGTTGCCGTTCAGAAGGACCGTACCCACGGGCGGTCTCAATGTGGTTAATTCCAACCTCAAGGGCCCGGCCCACGGTCGCTTCCAGGTTAACTTGTGTCTTCGGATCAATTTCTCCCAGCGGCTTGTCGGTCCAGCCGTCCTGGTAACGCATGCCGCCGCAGGAGAACACCGGCATCTGGAGTTCGGTACGGCCAAAACGTCGGTACTGCATAACAAATTAGCCGGCTTGGCCGTACGTTTTCTGTGGGGTTAAGACTACTTGGTTCGGACTCATGACATTTATTGAGCCATAGCTTCGAGGAATGGCAACCCCTGGCTGGTATTAAATCGCCTTGCTCTTGAACAGGGGGATGGCAAGTTGATGCCGTAACCGTATCCACCATGCTGCACTCCCTGCGAATAGAGAACCTGGCCCTGATGGACGCAGTCTCGTTGGAATTCGAGGAAGGGTATACAGCTGTCACCGGTGAGACCGGAGCCGGCAAGTCCGTTCTTCTCGGAGCGCTGGCCCTCTTGTCCGGCTCCCGGGCCGACAAGACGCTTATTCGCCAGGGCACGGATACCTGCACTCTCGAAGCGGGCTTCGGATTTGCAGACACCCGCTCCCTTGACGCCCTTCTGGAGAATCTCGACCTGCCCGGCACTGAGGAAGGCCAGCTGCTTGTCCGGCGGACCGTCTCCACCGGAAAAGCGTCCCGCATCCAGGTCAACGGGGCCATGGCCACGCTGGGACAGTTGCAGAAAATCGGCCGCCAGTGGATTGATTTCCACGGGCCTGGAGAACCCCAGAAACTTTTTCACGAAAGCGAACAACTGGCCCTCCTGGATCTTTATGCCGGCCTGCGCAGCGAACTTGCCGACTACCGTGCCGGGTACACGGAGTGGCGGAGGCAACTGGAGGACATGGAGCGCCTCCGCAACGAGGCGCGTCTATCACCCGAGGAGGCAGCATTCCTCAAAGCCCAGATCGAGGAAATCGATGGCCTCAGTCCAACGGAAGATTCAATTGCCCAGCTTGAACAGGACTTCCGGCGAGTCTCATCTGCCCAGGACCTGCGAGATCTCTGTGCCCAGCTGGACGAGCGCTTCCTCGGCTCCAAGGCTATTTGCGACCGGCTCCAGTCGGTTCTTCCGCTGGCCCGCCGGTTGGCTGAGTTGGATCCATCGGTGGCTTCTCTGGCGGACCGGGTGGAATCGCTCGTCATCGAGGCCAATGACCTATCGGGGGAATGGCGCGCCCTGGCTTTTGAATCGGATTACAATCCCAACCAGGTCAAGCAGATCGAGGAACAAATGGACTCCTGGATGAGCCTCCGGCGGCGCTATGGAGGGACCGTGGAAGGGGTCCTTGCGAAACGCGCCGCCATGGCCGAGCGTCTCGCCGTCCAAGGCGACCTCGAGGGTGCTTTGGAGTCCCGTCAAGCTGAGGCGGATAAGTTGGAAGCGCATCTCCGCAAGCAGGCGGCAACGCTTCGCTCGGCCCGCTTGAAGGCGGCACATGACCTTTCCCATAAAAGCGAGGAGCTCCTGCGCGGTCTGGGATTCAAGAAGCCGAAGCTGGGGATCGAGATTACCGCCCGGGAAAAGCTAGGAACGACCGGGGATTGCGACTGCAGCATGACCTTTGCCCCTAACCCGGGAAGCGCCCTCCTGCCCCTGAACAAGATCGCTTCCAGTGGGGAGATGGCCCGGGTGATGCTTGCCCTGAAGTCGGTCCTTGCCGAGGTTGATTCAACCCCGGTCCTGGTTTTTGACGAGGTCGATTCCAACATCGGGGGAGAGGTGGCCACCTCCGTGGCCCGCCTGCTTGCCGATCTGGGCAAGGAACATCAGGTGTTCTGCATCACCCACCTCCCGCAGGTGGCCGCCGTCGCGAAAAACCACTACGTTGTGGAAAAGGATCAGGAAGAAGATTCGACCACCATCCGCATCGAATGTCTCAATGGCAACAGGGAGGCCCGACTGGAGGAGTTTGCCCGCATGCTGGGCGACCGTTCAAGCGAGTCCGCCCGGCAGCATGCGGCAGCCTTGCTCGAGAACGGTATTTGAGTCAAAAGCCGATGCCTGCCTGAATGGAACCGAACTGGTGCCCGGTTTCCTGGGATTCAAACTCCTCTGTGCGGAACGTTCGCGAATAGGTGAGGCTGAATTGACTGATGCGCAGACCAAACCCAATGAGCACCTCGCCGACCCACGCCTCCGAGGAAACCGGGGAATTATAACTCCTGAAAACCGGTCCATCGAGGGTAATGTCATGCAGGACCGCACTCCCCCGCACCCCTCCAAAGGCGTAGATCGAGATATTTGAAAAGCGCGAGCCGTCCCGGATGAAGAGGCTGTGGGAATAGCTCCCGACACGTATGCGCGGTGTCATATACTGCACCGGCAGGTTGTAACCGGCACGGACAAGGGATCCAACATAGGCATCCGTACGGAAATTACCCAGTGCCGCGCCCCACTCAAGGTACCCGTCAAACTCAATCAGCCAGTCCCGCGTCCGGTCGCTGAGGAACGCCATTCGATGCTTTCGATCAAAGTTCAGGTTGAGGGTCAATTCAGCCGGAATCTGGCTGTCCCATCCCTGGAAAATGGGCGAGTTACTGATATTGCGATGGACCCACTCCTGCGTCTCCTCAGCAAAGGAGTACTTGCCAGTAACACCAATCGAGAAAATGACCGAGCTCAGTGCCTGGCTATCCTTCGCGTGCAGGGAAAATTCAGTCCCCAGCCAGCCGGCATAGGGCCGCTGCCCGGGCGGGGCCTCCAAGGCTTCCGGATCCTGTGGTGTGAACATGAGCTGGGTCAGCCCGATTCCCCAATCATACCGGATATCATCAGCGTTGACGAAAGACGTCAGGTCGCCAAAGACGGGATTACCCTTCGCCCCGGTGAGGCCCTGGAGCCACTCCTGAAAGTTGTTCAGCTTCTCCTCGCTGATCGGTCGCATGTAGGCCAGGCGGGCTCCATTGGTGTAATCGCGGTCCGACCCGGTAAAGAGGTCGTTATCCAGCTGGAATATCAGGTAGGAAGGTTTCTTTGCCGAGCGCTCATCAGCAAGCGCAGCAAGTCCGCCTGCCAGCAGAAATAGGATGCCCGCCCCCAGAAGGTGTCTAAACAATGTCCTCTTCATTCGCTTTCCAGGTAAACAAACTTCATCGGTCGCTGGTTGACCAGCTTTGGAGTCCATTCCTTCACCCTGGGATCGATGAGGAAGACATTGGTGTACCAGTAAACGGGAATGACCGGTTCGACTTCCATGAAAATCGCTTCCGCCTGCCGGATGAGCTCGTAGCGCTTCTCCATGTCCAGGGTCCGGGTAGACTCCTCCAACAACCAGTCAAATTCGGGGTTGTCGAACCCAGTATCGTTATTCGGGCTGTAGGAAAGGAAAATGCGCAGGAACGAGAAGGGGTAAAGGTTGGCAATCCAGCCGGCCCGGGCGATGTCGTAGTCCATCTCCTTGGTTGTATCGAGGTAGACCTTCCACTCCTTGTTGGTCAGGGTGATGTCAATGCCCAGTTCCTTGCGCCACATGTTCTGCACCGCCTCGGCAATCTTGCGATGATTGTCGCTGGTATTGAAGAGCAGCTCGACCCCCGGCCAGCCCTCACCCCCGGGAAATCCTGCTTCCGCCATCAGCCGCCGGGCCTCCTCCGGGTTGTAGACCTCGCTTTCCGGAAAGACATACCCACCCGTTCCCTCCGGGATGTAGGATGTAGCGACTCGCTCATTACCACCTAGCAGCTGACGGACAATGACCTCCCGGTCAATGGTCAGGGAAAGCGCCTTCCGCACGCGCACATCGTCCAGCGGTGGCCTGGTAGTGTTTATGCGGTAGAAATAGACCCCGGCAAAGGGATCAAACCGGATCTTTTCGGGAAAGTTTTCCTTGTAGTAGTTTCGCATGTTTGCCGGCACGGTTCCGGTGACATGCAGCTGCCCGCTCTCGAAGGCCCGCAACTCCGTATTGACATCATCTATCGGATAGAACTCAAACGCGTCCGTCCGCACCGATCCAGCATCCCAGTAGTAGGGATTGCGCTCCACCCGGATAACCGAGTTCGGCTTCCATTCCACCAACCGGTAGGCCCCGTTACCGATGTAGCTCTCCGGACGGGTCCAGCCACTCTGGCGGATCCCCGGACCCCCATGGGCCTCAATCGTCGCCTTGTGCACCGGCAGGAAAGTATGGTTGAGGAGCATTTTCAGGAAATCCGCCGTCGGCTGGCGCAAGACCACCTTGAAGACCCGGTCACTCTCAGCCACAATGCCAACCTTTGAGACATCGGTCAGCTCCCCCTTGTGGAAGGCTTCAGCTCCGTCGATCATGTACATCCAGTCGGCATACTCGTTGCCCAGTCCCGGTTCCAGGACCCTGCGCCAAGAGTAAACAAAGTCATGGGCCGTCAGCGGATCCCCATTACTCCAGCTGGCCTCGCGGAGGAAGAAACGCCAAGTCCTCCCGTCCTCTGAGGTCTCCCATCTCTCAGCGATGCCGGGATAGGGAATCTCATCCGTGGTCGGGTGATAGGCCACCAATCCCTCCAACAGTGTCAGGATAATCCTCACTTCCGGAGTACCGGATACCGTATGGGGATCGAGATCCCGCGGCTCGCCGCCGTTGCCGATGCGGATCACGGAGCCGTCATCGACAACCTCAGTCTGGCTGCATCCACCAAGTAGCAGGAAACCTGTCCCAATCAGGAGAACCGGCAGCAGCTTGAAAAATTTTCTCATGGCCATACCTTACCGCATCTCACGCAAGGAGCAAGAAAGTGCTGACAAATGGGTCATGAGGACGAACAGTAAAGAGATGGGAGAAACCGTCGATTGGGGTCGAACCGCCTACCGTGAGGCATGGGACCGGCAGATGGAAGTGGTCGACAAGCGTCGGTCCGGGGAATGCCCCGATACCCTCATCTTCACGGAGCACGAACCGGTTTTCACCATTGGGGCTCGGCCGGGAGCTGAACAGCACCTCGTCTGGACCGAGCAGATGCTCCGGCAACAGGGCATCGAGGTCGTCAAGACCAACCGGGGGGGCGATATCACCTACCATGGCCCGGGACAGATTGTCGGTTATCCGATTATCAGTCTTCAGGAAAAGCGGGACCTGCATGCCTACCTGCGGGACCTTGAGGAAGTCCTCATCCGAACAGTGGCACACTTTGGGATCACTGCGGACCGTCGAGAAGGCAAGACCGGTATCTGGATCGGGGAGCGGAAGATCGCCGCCATCGGGGTTGCCGTAAAAACCTGGGTGACCTACCATGGCTTTGCCCTCAATGTGAATCCGGAACTTTCCCACTTTGCCGGTATCGTCCCCTGCGGTATCACGGATGGTACGGTAACCTCCCTTGAGCAGGAGTGCGAAAACCCTCCGCTGATGGGATTGGTCAAATCCCGGCTGAAGGCGGAATTCTGGGACCTGTTTGGCGGGCATCGGGCCTGATTTTAGCTTTGTCTCGTGGGGAGTGAAGACCTATCCTCCTGACGATGAATAATCCACAACCCTCTCCGAATCCCCAACACGAGGGCAACAATTCCGGCTTGCTCAATGCATTCACCCTTAACGGTCAGGGAGGTGGTAATGCCCTCGAATGGGAGCATATCCGGGATTGGCATAAGGAGGGGGCGCCCCTTTGGGTACACCTCGACCGCAAGTCCCGCAAGGCGCAGTCCTGGTTGAGACACGATACCGGCCTGAGTCCAGTCATTTGTAACGCCTTGCTGGCTGAGGAAACACGTCCACGGGCACAGGTCTTCGAGGATGGCATGCTGGTCATCCTCCGGGGGGTTAATCTCAATCCGGGGGAACAGCCGGATGACATGATTTCCGTTCGGGTATGGATTGAAGCGAACCGGATCATCACCCTGAGGGCTCCCAAGCTAATGGCCGTCTCCGATGTCCGGGATTCCCTCAACAGTGGACGCGGTCCCGCCAGCCCCATGGGCGTACTGGTCTCCATAATTGAAAATCTCGGGCACCGCATGGCCCCGGTTGTCGCCAACCTCGATGAACTGACCGACCAAGTCGAGGAATCGATGCTCGAGGATCCCGACACCTCACTCCGTTTGAACCTCGTCAACATCCGGCGCCAGGCCATTGCCCTGCGACGCTACCTTGCTCCGCAAAGGGAGGCCATTTCCTACCTTATCGGTTCCCAAGCGCCCTGGATTCAGGCCGCGCAAAAGGCAATCCTGCAGGAGTGCCGTGATGCCGCAACCCGCTATGTCGAAGACCTGGACAGCATCCGGGAACGCTCCTCGATCGTTCATGAGGAACTATCCGCCCGGATGTCGGAACAAATGAACCGGACCATGTTTCTCCTCTCCATTGTTGCTGGCATATTCCTGCCCCTGGGCTTTGTCACCGGTCTCCTCGGGATCAACGTCGGGGGCATGCCGGGAGTCGACAACCCCTACGCCTTTGGCATCGTCTGCCTGCTCCTCATTGCCATGGGACTTTTTGGCGTCTGGATATTCCGGCGGATGCGGCTCTTCTAGGGATAACAATTCCTGTGCACACATATGCGATGTTGTTGACTTGATTCGGCAGCAGACCACCCTTTTGCAGCAGCACTTGAACCATTGATGCCGAAACCGAATCAGCAGCAAATCGCCGACCTGTTGGGTCTCTCCCGGACAACAGTATCCCGCTGCTTCACCCATAATTCCCGGATCAATCCGGAGACCCGGGCCCGGGTTTTCGAGTGTGCCGCCAAGTTGGGCTACCGTTACCACCCGCAGCGAACGATCATGGGGGAGGAGGTCCGTATCCGGAAGGACCGGGTTGCCGTACTCATCGGTTCCCCCGACCCGGCCGCCAAGGACACCGCAGCCGCCAAGGCCATCATCGGTGGACTTAGCAAGCAGGTGAACGCAGAGGGCTTGTCCCTTGAGGTGCATTATGTGGATCCCGCCACCTTCCAACCCAAGCCCCGCAGCCGGCGCATTGTCGGGGATGCCTCCTGGAGTGACTGGCTTGGCATCATCATGCTCTATCCCTTTGACCAGGCAGCTATCAGTAACCTCAAGCTGCGACGCCCCCTCATCTCTCTTCTCGAGGATTACGAGGATGATGATGTCGATTACATCGACACCGACCACGGCCGGGGTATTTCCCGCCTGATGGACCATCTCCAGGGTCTGGGCCATCGCCGGATTGGGTTCCTCAGCTGGAAATACTCCATTCCCGTCCATTGGGCGGAACGCCGCTTTGGGGCCTACGTGGAAAGCCTCTTCCGGCATAATCTAGAATTCGACCCCTCCATTGTCCTCAATATTCGTCGCGACCAGCACATCCACTCCAGTGAACTCCCGGACCTCGTTATCCGTTCCATGGAAAAGGGCGTTACAGCATGGGTCTGCGCCGCCGACCACCAGGCTGTTGAGCTTATCAAAGCGCTCCAGAAGCGGGGGATCGACATCCCCCGGGACCTCTCGATCACCGGCTTCGACGGCATTCCCGTTCCGGAGGGCCTTCCCGCCCTCACCTCCATCCGCATGCCCTTCGACGAAATCGGGCGCAGCGCCGTCGCCACCCTTCTCCGCCGCACCCAGCAACCTACCGCGGAACGGCGCCAGGTCATGATCAGCGGCCAGCTCATCAAGGGCCAGACAACTGCCCAACCGGCGAAAGACTGACCCAATCCACCAAAGTGGATTGAGCCTTGAATTTTGGCCCCTTTTGGGAAACGGTATCCGTTTATGGACGAAAGAAAGCCCAACTGGCTGCGGGCCAAGCTGCCGACCAGCCCGGAGTACCGCAAGACGCGCGAGATCGTCGACCGGACCTCCCTGCACACGGTCTGCCAGAGCGCCCAGTGTCCCAACATGGGGGAATGCTGGAGCCGCCGCACGGCGACGGTAATGATCCTCGGCAATACCTGCACCCGCGCCTGCACATTCTGCGCCATCCATACCGGGCGACCCACCGAGCTGGACCTCGCCGAGCCGGCACGGGTAGCCATGGGGGTCAAGGAAATGGGGCTGCGGCACGCGGTCATCACCTCGGTGGCCCGGGATGACCTGAAAGACGGCGGTGCCTCAGTCTGGGCCGCCACCATCAAGGCCATCCGCTATCGTTGCCCGGAGACTGCCATTGAGGTCCTGATCCCGGATTTCCGAGGCAATCTCGATCAACTGGACACCGTCCTCGATGCCCGGCCGGACATCCTCAACCACAATATGGAAACCGTGAAACGCCTCCAGCGCCCGGTGCGCAAGACAGCTTCCTGGGACATCACGACCAAGGTGCTGGTGCATTCCAAGTCGCGCGACTTCACCACCAAGTCGGGCATCATGCTGGGTATTGGCGAAGAGGAACAGGAGATCGAGGAAACCATCCGCCACTTTGCTGACATCGGTCTGGATATCCTGACCATCGGCCAGTACCTCCGCCCCACTCGCGAGCACCGCAAGATGTTCCGCTGGGTCACTCCAGAGGAATTCCGCCACTGGAAGGAATTCGGGCTCAAGCTTGGTATTGGTGTAGTTGAATCCGGCCCCCTCGTCCGCTCCAGCTACCATGCCGACGAGCAATCCGACCGTTATACCCGCTCCGCCGAGGCCGCGACAGCGTAAAAATGAGTCGGCCCTTCAGGGCCGGTCACGCCACAACCGGGCCTGAAGGCCCGACTCCTTTGTTTCAGATGGTTCCTTGATTCCGCTATCCGCAGATGGATAGGTTAGGAGGATTTCCTGTGCCTGTTTTATCCCGAGTTGATTCGTAAATTCAAGTGCACTCGACCAGGGCCAATCATTCTTGTTCAAAGAGTAACCGTGATGAACAGGATTTTCATGAATGTAATTGAGTACAGAGTAATATTGTCGGTTTGAACGTATGATTCTATCAAACACTCGGAACCAGACTTTCCTCCCAGTACACTTATCTTCCAAATTCCATTGCCGGGATGTTCTTCCATGCAATTTACCTAGCGTCAAGCGGAGTGCAGCAATGTCATTTCCCTCGACGAGAAGGTGGTAATGATTCGGGAGCACACAGAAAGCTTCTAAAACGAAATCAGCCCTGATTACCTCTGACAAAAGATTTTCCGTGAACGTACCCATTCGCTCATTGGAAGAGCCAAGTACAGGTTGATGCTGGTAATTGGCTCCAGTGAGGAAAAATATGCCTGCGATGCCATCAGTGAAATGTGGCAGGTCATGGGCTGGCTGCCCTTTATGCATCCATTCCTTGAGCACTTTTCGCCGCTCTGAAACATCCAATTTCTGCCATGCATACATAATCCTTAGCCTGCCTCTGACCCCTTATCCATCAATCATCTCCATTACCCTAATTTGAGTATCGGCGAACTAAAGAGAGTCGGCCCTTCAGGGCCGGTCACGCCACAACCGGGCCTGAAGGCCCGACTCCTATTACTCTAGCCTGAAGGCCCGACTCCCAAAGGATATCCTAAAGTCGTGATCGGTCTTTACTCCACGGCGGTTTTGGATGAAATTAGCCAGGTCATGTGGCAACTTTTCAAGGAATTCCTCCTTTTCCTGAGACAGGAGAAAAAGTGGTGGCTGATCCCGCTGGTGGTCATTCTGCTCCTCCTTGCGGCCATCATCGTATTCACTGGTGGCTCCGTTCTGGCCCCGCTGATGTATCCGTTCATGTAGGAGAGTCGCGTGCGTCACATCCTCGGCATCTCCGCCTATTACCACGACTCAGCCGCTGCCTTGCTGAAGGACGGTGCTATCGTTGCAGCCGCCCAGGAGGAACGCTTTTCCCGGAGAAAGAACGATGAACGATTCCCGCGTCATGCCGTCGCCTTTTGTCTTGAAAAAGCGGGCCTGACAGAGGCCGATCTCGATGCGGTGGTCTTCTATGACAAGCCGATCGTCAAGTTCGCCCGCCTTTTGGAATCCTATCTGGCCGTTGCTCCGGCCGGCTGGCTGACCTTTCCCCGTGTCGTCCCTCCATGGCTGGGTGAAAAGCTTAATCTTCGCGGCACCATCCGCCACGAAATGCCGGGACTCGATACGGAGACTCCCGTCCTCTTTACCGAGCACCACCAATCCCATGCCGCCAGCGCCTTCTTTCCTTCGCCCTTCGAGGAGGCGGCTATCCTGACGGTTGATGGTGTCGGTGAATGGGCCACCACGACGATTGGCTATGGCGAGGGGAATGACGTGGAGATCCTTAAGGAACTGAAATTCCCCCACTCCCTCGGACTGCTTTACTCCGCCTTCACCGCTTATTGCGGGTTCCGGATCAATTCAGGGGAGTACAAGTTAATGGGACTGGCCCCCTATGGGGAACCGAAGTACGTCGACCGGATTTACGACCACCTCATCGACGTCAAGGCAGACGGCTCCCTGCGGCTCAACCTGGATTACTTCCATTTCCTGCGCGGTTTCAAGATGACCAATGGAAAATTCGACCAGCTGTTTGGTGGACCGATGCGCAAGCCGGAGACCCAGTTGGAGCAACGTCACATGGACCTCGCCCGCTCCATCCAGGTGGTCACCGAGGAGACGATGCTCAAGCTGGCCCGCCATGCCCGGGAGGTGACTGGCAAGGCCAACCTTTGTCTCGCCGGCGGCGTGGCGCTCAACTGTGTCGCCAACGGGAAGATTCTCCGGGAAAAGATCTTTGACAACATCTGGATCCAGCCGGCCGCTGGCGACGCCGGTGGCGCACTGGGTGCGGCTCTCGCCGTCTGGCATATGCACAAGGAACACCCCCAGCCGCGCACGGTGCAAAAGCCGGACTCCATGCAGGGGGCATTCCTCGGACCCGAGTTTTCCGACGAGGCAATCGAAGCGCTCCTCAAGCAGCACAATGCGGTCTACCAAAAGTTGGACCCTGCTGCCCTTCATTCGACCATCGTCAACCTATTGGAAAAGGGCCATATCGTGGCCCGCTTCCATGGCCGCATGGAGTACGGTCCCCGGGCCCTAGGCCACCGATCGATCCTTGGGGATCCCCGCTCGGAGAAAATGCAAACCGTGCTCAACCTCAAGGTGAAGTTCCGCGAGTCCTTCCGGCCCTTTGCCCCGGCCGTGCTGGAGGAAAGGGTGGGTGAGTTATTTGAGCTCAAGACCCCCTCCCCCTACATGCTCATTGTCGCCCCGGTCCATCAGGAGCAACGGCTGCAAGTGGAGCCTGGGGCCAGTGGACTCGAACGCCTCAAGCAGCTCCGTTCAAGACTTCCGGCCATTACCCATGTCGATTACTCCGCCCGGGTCCAGACAGTCAGTCAGGATACCAATCCCGACTTCCATGCCATCCTCAAGCGCTTTGAGGAGCAGACCGGTTGTCCTGTCCTCGTCAATACCTCCTTCAATGTCCGGGGCGAACCGGTTGTCTGTTCTCCCGACGATGCCTACCGTTGCTTCGTCAACACTGAGATGGACTACCTGGCCATCGGCAGCTTCCTTCTTGAACGCAACGCCCAGCCCCATGAGGGCGTCAAACAACAATTTCATCCTGTTCCCGATTAAGCCATGCTCCGACTCAAGGAAAAGCCCTCCGAATGGATCCAGTTCACCGCCGTCATGGGACTGGGGGCCAATATCATTGTCTGGCTCCTGGCACGGCAGGGAATCGTGTCGCCCGCCGTCTCCCTCACCACGGCCATCCTCGCCCTTCTGGCCATTGCTATTGCCTTCGCCCGGCCCCGATGGTTCAGGGGCTTCTATCGTGGAGGAATGACCGTCAGCTTCCACATCGGCCAGACCTTCGGCAAGGTCCTCCTCATCCTCTTCTTCTTCCTCCTCGTTACGCCCATGGGACTCCTCCTCCGACTCCTCGGCAAGGACCTTCTTCATCTAAAGCCCAGCGCTGGGGAAAAATCCTGCTGGCAGAAGGCCAATTCCAGCCGCGAATTCGATAGGATGTTCTAGTCCAAAAAGAGTCGGGTCCCGCATTGGCGGGAACCGGTTGTTTCGTAACCGGCCCTGAAGGGCCGAATCCCTAAGTTCACTTATTCAAAAAAACCCGCACTCCGAAGAGTGCGGGTCGTTCATAAGGAATGGAATGTTCCCAAATTTAAGTTAAGCTTACGCCTGCTTGCGACGACGATACAGGACAAATCCGAGAGCGGCAAACCCACCCAAGAGGGCAAAAGTTGAGGGCTCAGGTACAACACCAACGTTGTCGAAACCAGTATTCCCGCCGGCCACAGAAAGCGGCACAAACTTGAGAAAGGTTGCAGCAGCATTGATGGTATACTCAAAGGTGTAAGTGTCCCAACTGGTAGTTGGATCAAACAATACATCACCAGTGCCGTTGTCGAGGAAACCACCACCGTTCCAGGATTCAATCTTTAAACCGGCAACAATAGCATCATCGGCCAAATCGATCATATCCCATGAAATAGTAACTGTGTCCCCAGCACTCAGGCCATTTGATGCCAGGTCAAAATCGCCTACAAGAACGCCCCAACCAGTGGTTGAGTCAATTACACCATATCCGCCGGGATTTCCGCCAGTGGTAGGGTAGCTGAAAGTGGCAGGACCATCTGCTGCGACCCAACCTGCCCCGTCAGGTGTCTCGAAGTCACCGTTGGGGACCAAAACAAGTTGAGCACTTGCAACTGTTGCGATAGACAGAGCTGCCAGGCATAGGAATAGTTTCTTCATAAGTCTAAGAATTAGTGATTATCGTTGGTCAAACTCGGATAAGGTATCCGAACGATAACCATGCAATACAATGCTGTTCGGTTGTCAAATAAAAGATGCAATAAAATGCAATTTTAATTTTACAAACACCGGGCTAATTCCCCTTTTTATGCGGTCTCCAGCCGTTATTATGCAAAAATCTTAACATAAAAACTGCCTTGGGCAGGATATCCTGCATAAATTCCACTTATTTTCGCAAGGAAGGATAAGCGGCGAGAATCCGGTCGAGCTCATCCTTGGCAAAGGACTGGTTGGGATCGATCTCCAATGCCTTCCGTAAATACTCCACGGCTTCCTTGAAGCGATCCTCCTTGGCCAACAATGATCCGACGAAATAATGCGGCCAGGGGGCATGAGGCAGGAGAGTACAAATCTCCTTTCCCTGATTGATGGCTTCAGGCAATGCACCCGTCATCTCAAAAAATTGCGCATAGTTCCACCTGATCAGAGTGTCTTCCGGAGACCGGCGGAGCGCATCCTCATAAGATTTTTGATCTCTCGCAGGCGTAGCCGATGTCGTTCGCGAATCCACTTCAAGCATCCTGTCCTTACAGTATTGGACATTTGAAGGGTGACTGGACTGGGAAATAAAGGGGGCCACAGAAATGCGCCCGAGGGCAACATCCCATACGCGCTTCTGGTCCCATAAGGTAATCGCCAATTGGCGAACACAGGCTTGGTATTCATACTCAGACGTGTTCTCCCTGTGATTCTCTACGATCGACGGTGGTAGTAATTCGCCGACCCTGCCGGCAAGGATTCGAGCCAGGCGATAGTTCCCCTCGAGCGTGAAATGTACGTGCTCGTAGAACAGTTCTTTTCCCGGAATACCGTAAGACGCCTGATTCGCCAACGCCTTTTCCGCATCTACACCGAGCACCGAAGCATCGACGTGCTTGGCCGCCGCGTCCATGATAATCCGGTTGATCCTCGTGTCCGCTCGAACGGCAAGCGCATCAAGATCCCTTGCCCGGTTGAAGGCCTCCATCGCAAGATCATTGTCCCCCAGCTTCAGGTAACATGATCCAATACGGAACTGAAGCTCCGCAAAACCAGCATCAATCGCCGCCGCCTTCAGGTAATCATCCAACGCGGCCTCAAGCGAGCCGGTCTTCTCCAGTTTAAGTCCATTTTGATAAAGGAGATCCCATGCGCTTAGATCCTCGCCAGTCAGATGCGTGGAGTGCAATGACGAAAACGGTGAACAATTCCTCAGATTACTAACCACAGTACTCAGGACAACCGGGACACCTGCCTTTTCGCCTTCCCTGATAATATCCTCAAGATTTCCCCTGAAATTCTCATAGGCTTTCAATCGCGCCGGATCATCATGCCGGAGCAGATTTTTGCTGAACATTTCGATGCCACCCCACGCCTCTGGTTCACCGGATCCACCCCTTGCTAAGGCAATCATGTCGGCAATGAGCTGACCGATTCGGGTCGACTTCAAAAGGAGGCTGGTTCTGACAACTGTTAAACCGGGTGCTTTTTCGCCGAATACGGTACCCGCACCGAACGGGCCAACCATCTCGTTGTTGCCCATGTAGATGAGCCACATATCACCGTCCCGCTTGGCACAATCCCGGGCAATGGGGAGAATAACGTGTGAATTGATGGCTGTTATGGCGACGGGAACCACTTCAAAATTCGTATCCGGATAACGCGTTTCAAGAAGCACCTCCAGAAAGCGGCCCATCCCGAAGGAGGGATCCGGATCTCCATACGCGGCGGATTCCCCGAACAAGAAAATCCTGAAGGTACCCTCTGGCTTCTCTGCCGCCATTCGCATCGGAAGTGGCGCACGAGCGAGTGCTGGCGGGAAAAATCGATGGGTGAACTTCCGGTTGGGGATCAAGTACTCCTCTCCTTCGATCGTGCTGGGCACAAAGTAATCTGTGTTATACCCGTATCCGGAAAAACGGAGCAACAACTCCAATCCCCCCAGTATAAGGAGTGGCATGAATACCATCGCCACAAGACGCATGAGCCAACGACGACCTTCAGGAGCGGAAGGCTGTTGCGAATCCATGCCTTCAGGTGCTTCTCGCAAGTCGCTTTCGGTAGGAATTAAATTCATGGATTTAAAGGTAGAAAGCTTTTAGACAATGAGGGAATAAATTACTAATGCTTCAATCTTCTCCGTTTGTGCAAGCGTCAAGTTGTGGTCATCACTACGCTAAGTGGACCACGAGCAGTATGGCCTAAAATCTCTAAACCAACCAGAACAAGTGGTTGGACTCTCACTCTCCGAGCTGACCGACTGACAATCGAGTAGCTAGGGGAGATTGCTCTCCCCCGGCTCTCAAACCACCGGACGAACGGGTCACCTATCACGGCGGTTCCTAGCCAGATGCTGTTCTCAGTTTCATCAGGTAATCGAAGACGGAAACGAGTCCCCATTCGGAGAGGAGGCGCTTTGCCATGGGCTTCCTCCCCACGACCACCTCGCGATGCCGCAGCTGACCTTCGGCTAATCCTTCCCCTTGCCGGGTGGATAACTGACTTTCATGGGTCTTGCTCATGATCACTGTCAAGCAGTTGCGCCCTGACGGGCGCCCATAAAAAAACCCGCCATCCGAAGATGGCGGGTAGTAGAAAAAGACGTTAACTCAAGACCGGAGCGATTACTTGCGCTTCCGGTAGATAACGAATCCGAGAGCCAACAGGCCACCCAGAAAGGCAAAGGTGGACGGCTCAGGTACGAGGACCAGAGACATGTCATCCAAGTAGAAGCCCTGCGGGTCAACCGCGGTGGAACCAAACTCGATGAAAATACCGAAAGGTTGGATCTTGGTAGTACCGGCTGGTGCGGTAGCTGTGATCGACATCGGGATCCATTCGCCGACCGGCTGGCCAGGGAACATCTGGAAGTCAGCACTGGCAGTTCCAGGACCGGCTTCAACAGTACCTAGATCAGTTCCAGCGTCATCGAAATAGCTGATTTGGATACCGCCGAAAACCGTACCGGATTCCAAGGCGACGGGCATGTAGCCCCAACCCGTCAAGGTGTAGACTTCACCCGGTGCAGCGGGAAGTGCTTCGAAGGCACCAGGAACGTTGTCCTTGGTGTAGAACTTGCCGGAATAAGTACCGGTGCGGACGATTTCCGTAGAGAACTCTGCCCCGTTGAAGAATTCCCAGCCGCCAATACCGCCGGCTGCTCCGGGGGTGTTGGATTCGAATCCGGGATCGGAGAGGAGATTCTGAGCAGTAACTGAACCCCATGCGAGGGTCATCACACATAAGGTGGCGATTACTTTCTTCATATGTCTAATAAGTTGAGGGTTGATTAAGGGTTAAAAAACTTATCGAAATCTTGAATGAGATAAAATCCAACGGCCATCCAACCCCTCTGTCAACCCTTATTAGTGCAATTTGGTGCGATTTTTTACGGGGGTATAAAAGGGGCCGCCCCTTTTTGGAGCGGCCCACAAAGAATTATCTCGATTTGTAAAAACCTAGATCTCGTAGCCCTGCTCGTCGTGCAGGTTAAGGTCGAGGCCGGAGACCTCAACATCCTCGGAGACCCGCAGGCCGATCGTGAGGTCCAACACCTTGAGGACGACGAAGGAGACGACCCCGCTCCAGACGATGGTGAAGAGGACGGACAGGGTCTGGGCCCAGACCTGGGCACCGACGCCAACGCCATCCAGCCCAATACCTCCCATGAAGGAGGCGGCACAGAGGCCGGTGAGGATGGCCCCGACAATCCCACCGATGCCGTGGACGCCAAAGACGTCGAGACTGTCATCGTAGCCGAATTTCTTCTTCACGCTGGTGGCGAAGTAATAGCAGAGGGCGCTGGAGACAAAACCGATAAGGACGGCTCCCAGGGGTCCGGCGGTACCGGAAGCAGGGGTGATGGCGACCAGGCCGGCAACGGCCCCGGTAATGATACCAAGGACACTCGGCTTCCCGTGTCGCATCCACTCAATAAACATCCAGGTGACGGCAGCGGTGGCAGTGGCGAAGTGCGTCACGAGGACAGCCATTCCGGCAACGCCGTCAGCCGCCAGCTGGGAACCGCCATTGAACCCGAACCATCCGACCCAAAGCATACATCCGCCAATGACGGCCAGTGGCAAACTGTGCGGTTTGATGGGCTCGTTCGGGTAACCGGTCCGCTTGCCGAGCATGATACAGGAGACAAGGCCGGCGATCCCGGCGTTGATGTGGACAACCGTGCCGCCCGCGAAGTCAAGGACGCCCCAGTCATGGAAGAGTCCCCCACCCCATGCCATGTGGCAGATTGGGAGATAGGAAAAAACGGTCCAGACGAGAAGGAAGAGCAGCATGGCGCTGAACTTCATCCGCTCGGCAAAAGCACCCACCACAAGGGCTGGCGTGATAATGATGAAGGTCATCTGGAACATGACGAAGACCGCCTCCGGAATTGTCCCGCTGACGGTATCGACGGACATGTGCTTCAGGAAAGCGAAGTCGAGCCCCCCGATAAATTTATTGAGTCCGCCCGGACCTTCCGAGAAGGCCAGGCTGTAACCGAAGGCCAGCCACAGAAGGGACATCACTCCGGCCATGGCCATGCAGTGCATCAGTACACTGAGGACGTTTTTCGCGCGCACGAGGCCGCCGTAGAAGAGCGCCAACCCGGGCAGGGTCATGAAAAGCACAAGGGCACAGGCGACAATCATCCAGGCCGTGTCGCCAGTGTTGATGGTCGGGATTTCAATCAATTCCTCGGCTTTCAGGGCCGAAGGGAGGGTGGCCAATGCAGTGGCCAGCATTGTTGGTTTCAACAAGGATTTCATCATACTGGTGTCATTGATGGTTAAACGATGTTAGTGAAAAACCCTTCCCATAAAGCAGGAAACGAGCCAATCAGATCAGGGTGCTTCATATTGGCGACCTCCGGGGTGAGCTGAGCAGAAATTGGCCAAAACTGGCCATTTCCGGGGTGGAAATTAGCCAACCCGGATGGCAATGGTGCTTTCGCTTGCCGCTGGGAAGCGGAGCCCCCAACCTGATGGGGATGGAAGAGGTCATGTTCAGCTGGGAATCCGAAGTCCGCGACTACGAGTGCGACTTGCAGGGCATCGTCAACAACGCCACCTACCAGAATTACCTTGAGCACGCCCGCCACCTATTCCTCAAGGAGAAGGGGATCGATTTTGCCGAAGTCACGGCCCGGGGCATTTTCCTCATCGTGGTGAGGATTGAGATTGATTATAAAAGTCCGCTCAAGAGCGGCGACTCCTACCGGGTGGACTTGCGGGTGGAGCGGGTTTCCCGCATCCGCTTTGCCTTTGTGCAGGAGATTGTCCGGCTTAATGATGACAAGACCTGCATCCAGGCCCGGGTTATTACTTCCGCCATGAACGAACGCGGCCGGCCGATGTTTCCCCGGGAAATCGAAGACCTGCTCCCGGAAGCGGATTGAGCCAGGACAACTAAACGGCACCCCGGCATCTGAACATTCCTCTGGAATGCGTCGTCCAATACCGGTACATTGCCATTATGCGAAATTTCCCGCGCTACATAGTTCCCGCTTTTCTTACTACCTGTGTGGTTGTGAGCGGCTTTTTCTGGCTCCGTGAGGAAGTCACCTCGCAAATCTACCGCAACAAATTGGAATCGATGGCAGCGGAGTACGCCGAACTCGCCGACCGCTATAACGATGCCGTGCGGCAGTCGGCGGTCACCGAACTGGAAGTGACCGAAGACAGCGTGGCGGTCCTGATCCGGACCATTGACGGGGACCTCAAGCGCATCCCCACCCCATATGATCCGAAGGAGGAGATTTTCGTCGATTACCTGGTCGGGAACGGGCGCATCTGGATCCGGCGGGTCTTTGATGAAAACACCGCTCCCGGGAACGGTCTCGTCATCGATCCGGTCTGGGAAGTGGTCGACTGGAAGGACAGCGCACTGAGCTATGGCAAAATTGTCTACCGTTCTCTTGAACCGGGCATCTGGTCGATCCAGGTCAGTGGCAACGGTGCCCTCAGCCTCGAGCCGGCCGCGGAATCCCATCCCGAGGCGCTGACGGCCGCCCCGGAACTCCGTTCATTCGAGGAAATCCAGCTTTCCCTTGATGCGGAAGTGCAGTCCATCACCCTTGCCGACTTGTGGGATTACTGCTGCGGACTCTTTGACGAATAAAAAAACGACCGCCGCACCTGGATCAAGGGTACGGCGGTCAACGAGATAAGGGAATCTGGAGTTAGTGAGATTCCGTTTAATGTACCTTACGGTGAGATTGGTTGCCAGGAAGCGGTGACGTAATCGTAGTACCATCCGCTCATGGCATTAATAAAGACCCACTTGTATCCTTTGGGGATGTAGGCAAAAAAGCCATCGGGAGTACCGCCCTGCTCGTAGACCCACATCCATTCGCCGTCCTTCATGCTGTAACTGAAGACCCACGGCCAGTGTTCGTCGGCAATCCAGCCCATGCGGCCCATGTAGCCGTGCCCGGCCGGACCCCGGGCAACCGAATGCCCCCACCATGAACCGATGGGAATGATGTCCATGGCTTTTTGTGCCAATACAGCATGAGTGGCAGTGGTTGGGTGGAAGCCATCCCAGGAAAGATATTCATTGGGATTGGGAACAAGGGTTCCTGCGGTTAGATCCAAGGCCGGCATCCAGACCTCCACGAGGCCATAAGATCCCGGATCGGCTAACAATCCGCCATAAAGGGTCTCAATGTCGAGTCGCAGAATGGTCACCTTGTCGTAGGCGTTCTCAATCCGGTTCAAAGCCTGCTCAAGCCCGGCATTAAATCCATTGACCAGAAGCTCCAGCTGGGCTTGGGCCTCCGGTGGCTGGGACAATCCGTACGGGGTCAGGTGCAATGGCGGCATGTTCATGACAAGGAACATCCGCGCGCCCAGTTCATGCAGGCCAACGATGCCACGGGCGATATTGGTCACGGAATTCTGAATATCCTCCCGCGTTACCGGCCGCTGCTCGGTTTCGATAATGCGGAGGAAATCATTGGGGCCGAACCAGACCGTGAAAAGTTGCCATGGCATCGGTCCCGGAATCTCCTCATTGGCGACCGCATTTTGCCACATGCGGATCTGGGCCCAGAAATTGGGTGTGTCCTGATCACTCAGGCCGGCTCCGGATTCAGCACCGCCAAAGGCAAAGTTTGTTCCTCCTGCAAGTGAAGGGCTGACATCGAAACCGTAGGCACCAGCCGCGATCTCAATCCAAACAAGGCCGTTGGAAGCGCGGTTGTTGTAATAGGGGAACGGGTAATTGGGTGGGAGTGTGGGATCATCCCGGCCTTCTGCCCAAATGGCTGAATTGCCATTGGCCGAGAGACTGTCACCAAAGACAACAATGCTCTTAATGCCGGGTTTTGCCTGTACCCCCGCAACAATAAAGCAGCATACCGCTGCAAGGAGACATCTGTTAAACATAGTAGTACCTTTCTCTGGGGGATAGTACCCACTTGCAAGTGCAAGTCAACACAATCCAGATGGCCAGACTGGAGTCCTGTTCCGGAGTCCCGGCCGCTAAAACTGCACCTTGATACGCGCTTTGACAACAGTTGGCCGTCCATTACACCGTGGTGGCGCGAAGCGAAACTGCTCAACAGTCTGGTGGGCAGCATCCCTCAAAAACGGGTCATCTTCCTGATCAGAGCGGACGACCCTGGGGATCCCATCCTGATCAATATAAAATTCCACCTCCTGTTCGCCGGAGACGCGGTTTCCTGCCTCATCAATGAAGACGACCGGCTTCCCCTCGCTGATTAGCTTCAATGGTTCATCCAAGGCATGGCCTGGGGCCACCCGGAGACCGTACAGGCCGCCACTCATCCGGTTGAGCTTTATTTCAAGGTAAGTGGCCGGATCGAGATTGATAATTCCGTAGTAGCCAACCTCCCCCACCGGAACATCGACAACAATGTCAATCAGGACTGCTTCCCCATCCATCATTGCTGGTTGGAACCGAGCGGATTGGAAGGCGCGGTCAAGGGGCCGAATCAAATCGTAGTGCGGTAAGTCCAAGGCTACCCAGTCGATAACGGATCCTGACTCATCAATTCGTAAAATAACCGTTGCGGTGGCATCCGCATCAACCAAGTGGACAATGGTGTAGGGGATATTAATATGGAGGGGCCACAACAGCACGGGATCGATGATCTCGGGACCATCTGCGTTCCCGGCTGATGTGGCTGACTGCCCGCCTGTTGAAAGTATAAGGAAAATGAGCCCGGCAATCAGCAACCGGGCCAGACAGCGAAGACTGTTGCCCCTCCTCATTGGAACACCAGTAACTTATTGCAAATCAGGCCTGGTGGCAACTGGAATCGGTGGAACTCACCGCGGCGGTGAAGGCAGCATCGTACCTTGGCGACAGGCGGGCCCAGTCATACCGGCCAACTGCCCCAGCCTGCTGGCATGGTTCCCGCCAGGCACCGGATTCAATCAGCGCGGAGATGCTGTCAACTGCCTCCTCCAGATGCTCGTAGAAGTACCGTTTGTCATCCAGATGCTCGGGATAAGCCAACCTTCGCGGAAGGACTGGATGATTACCGGTATATATAGCCTCCACCACACTACCGCCAAAGAAGTCCTGGATGCTGGTCACCGGCAGGATATCTGACCGCCAAAGCCAGCGGGCATAGTCGGCAAAGGCCTCCACGGGTCCATCATGGACAATAGCCGGGCCCAGTACCTTCCTTGTTTCGGCAAGGCCGGAAGGCTCCCCGGACCCGCGTTCGCCGAGGAGGGCCACTTCGAAAGTGAGACCACGCTGATGCAACTGCAGGAGAATCTGCAGGAAGGCTTCCGGACATTTGTCGAACTCCCAACGGTGGTTCCACAGGATCAGGGGAACGGCTTTGGTTTCCGGTCGCGAAGGGCGGTATTCGTCAAGGGCCCGGAGATCCAGTCCGAGCGGCAACACATCCGACTTCGCCACTATCTCGTCAACCGTTTCAAGGTTCACGGAGTCGGGATAACGTTTCAGGATTTCCGGCAGGGACGAGAGGAAACTGTCCTTGTGGTAGTGGGAATTAAAATACACCTTTTGTACGGCCAATGCACTGGTGTAATTGATCCAGCCGTAATGCAGGTCGCGGGACTCCGTGACATCCGTATCCCGCGGGGAAACAGGATAGGAAATCTGGTTCTCGTGGAAATAGGCGACTACGGGAGTCCTGATTCCTGCCTGGCGTATCAAGGAAATAAATACAGCGACATCCATCATGTCACTGACGAGGAACAGGTCATACCGGGATCCCGAATGAATGACCTGCCGGGCCAGGGTCACCGCCGCCCCATGCATCCTCCACTTCCAGTGACGAGCGGGCAGGGAAAGAATTTCGATATGGTGTTCAGAGTACTGTACCAGCCCGTCGGCCCAGCGTCGGTGGGATCCACCGTACCAAGGCTCGAGCAACCCGATTTGCAACCCGCTCATTTATCAAGGGCCCAGAAGAGGAAGGCATAAACATCCGCCTGTTCCTCCCAGATAGCACTCCGGGCAACGCCCCCATGCCCGGCCTCGAACTCCACCCGCAGAAAGAAGGGACCCCCCTCGTCATCGGCCTGCTGCAGGCGGGCCGCCATCTTGCCCGGCATCCAGGGGTCAACCCGGGTATCGTTGTATCCGCAGGTTAGCAGGACCGGCGGATAACGCACCCCGTCCTGAACGCCAAAATAGCTGTCCATTGCGAGTACGTATGGGAACTCCTCCGGATCGAGGGGGTTTCCATATTCAGGATAGTTCGCCGGGCCGTTGGCCCGCCGGTGATTCCGGACAGGGTTGTGGTTGCCCACCGAGGAAACAATGGCCCCGAACAAGCCGGGATCGGCTTGCATCGCCTTGCCAACAAGGACACCGCCCATGCTGCCTCCCTGCGCAGCAATGCGTCCGCGGGAAGTATACCCCTGCTCGATGAGAAATTCCGCGCAGGCATTCAAGTCGAGCCAGCTGTTGCGCTTGGTCTCCAAATGGCCGCCATCATGCCATGCCTTGCCCAGTTCGCCACCGCCGCGGACATGCGCCACCACAAAAACACCACCCCGCTCAATCCACGGAAGCCGTAACGGCCCGTAACCCGGGCGCAGGGAAGTACCATAGGCCCCGTAACCCCAGATACGAGCTAGATTGGTTCCATCCAGCTGAACGGATTCATGGTGCACGACCGTCAGGGGTACCTTCACCCCATCGTGCGAGGGAACCATGTAGCGCTTCGTAACCATGCCTTCGGGGGCGTCAAACGGCCCCAGTGGACGCAAGTCACTCTGTTCCACTGTTCCGTCTTCCGGGTTGTAGCGGTAATAGGCGAAGGCGCGGGTCCACGAGGTCAGGGCAAGGTATGGATCCGGCATCCGGTAGTCGTTGCTGAGGATAGTAACCCGGCCCACCACTGGCAGGTCGACCATCTTGAAGACGGAACCGGGATCACCCAAATCTTTTGTCATGAGGAAATCGATACCTACTTCCATTCCCGTCACATAGAGCCTGCCTCCAAGCACATTGATACCGGACAGAACCTTGTCGCTTTGCGGGAGAATCTCCACGATGCGCGACTTATCGAAACCCTCAATGGCAGCAGAGAGGACCTTACGCCTCGGGGCATCCTTGTGGGACAGCATGTAGAGCATGCCGTCGTGATAATCGACCGATTCAATGCCATCCTCCTTCGTGCAGATGTTCGTCCACACTGTCTCACTCGCCTTCGCGGGGTCAAAGTCCCTGGCCACGAAATAACTGTCTGCCCGTTCCACCCCGTGGGAAATTACCGCCATGGTGTAGGGACTGTCAGGAAGCGGAAACAGATAAGCCGTATCCACCTCGCTCATCCCGGGAAGCGGCAGATTGTCGTACCAGACGACCAGCTCGTCCCGCCCAAGGTCGGTACCCAACTTGTGGAACTTGGTATACTGGCGCTTATAGCGGTCGCCGGGATCCTGGTCAGGACTGTCCGGGCGCAGTTGGGTATAGTAGAATCCGCTCCCGTCCTGCAACCAGCCGGGATAGGACCGTACCCTCGGGATGGGCCCGTCAACCACTTCACCGGTTTCCACCTCAATGATATAAAGGTCCGGAATTTCCGCTCCTCCGGCCCCAATAGTCACCCCAACCAAATCGCCATCATAGGATGGCTGATAGCCCAATATCGAATGGATGGTATCCGTGGCGGCGAAATTGGCTGCGTCGGCCACCAAGCGACCCTCCCCGTCAATCCCATCACGGTAATACAACTTGCCGACCTCTTCCCCGACTTCCTGCTTAAGGTAGAAGAAGCGGTCAAAACGGCGATTGAAGGAGGAAATTTTAACCGTCTTGGCTTCGTCAATCTCCTTGATACGCTCGTAGAGCTCATCTCGACCGGGCATCTTGCCAATCTGCTTGCGGGCAAAGGCATCCTGGTCCCGGAACCACTCCTCGTTGTCCGGGTCATTCTTGTCCTCCAGCCAGACAAAAGGATCCGGCAGGCGTACATTGCCATACTCGTGGACGACTTCCTTGACCGGGGTTTTCGGGTAGCGGAGCTTCTTGGCTACTGAGGTCAGGGGAGCCAACAGCAGTCCGGCTGTTACAAGCATAAGGACGACACGACGGAATAAACTAATACGATCCATGACGGAAAAGGAATGCCGGCAGGCCTGTTTTGCAAGTTCCCTCAGCCAATCAGTACTATCACCAGAGGTTGGTATGGGTAAGGATCAATTCCACAGGATCGTTCAGAACCGGCTCCTCCTGCCGGCTGCGGATGAGACCCACGCCCGGGGCCAGCCACATTTCCGTCTCAAGGTCCTCAGAGGGACCCCCGAACGGATCCGGGGAGTGGACAGAGGCACGGATGACCACGACATCACTGTAGGACCTTCCCTGAAGAATATAGAGGGGGATCTTGTCGATCAATTCGTAGCGGATTGCCGGATAAAAGGGTGTAGAGAAATTCTGTCTATCCTCCAGAAAATCGTTCGCCCAAACCTCATAGGTGCCTGACACCCAGCCACCGGAGGCCCATTGCTCATAAACCGTCCCGACTGGGAGCTGATACAGGTCAGCCCGCCATGGAAGGTTGACCAGCAACTCACCGATGACATTGGTATTGGCCGATGCATTAACGAGAAAGCTGTTCCCGACGACGCTGAATGCCAGGGACAGGTTTATTGAACTATCATCGAGATAAACACCCAGGTCATCACGCACAAATTGGCTGCTTTCCGCCCCGGTCAGGACGCCGACAATTGGATAGTAGAAACCATCGACTAAAACTCGTCCAGTGGCATCCGCCTCCATCGTTGAGTTCTGCAGCAGGTCCCTTCCTGAGAAACGGACAGAATACTTACTGAAGCTCAGGAACAATTCGACATCATCAACCTGGCCACCAACGGGATTACCGCCATTGACACTATAGTCCCAGGTGAAGACCTGCGATCCTTCCGGTACCGGAAAGTAACTGGCACTCGACGCAACCGCCGCATCGCTGACCCATTCCTCCGGAGCCCGGTCGAAAAACCAGCGGGGATTAACGGATCCCCTCGCATAATAGATCCATCCACGATTCTGTTCATAGATGTTGGGGTAGCTTTCCTTGCTCGTCCAGAGCCACCCTAGGCCGGGGCTCCACAACCAGAGACTCGAAGGGTTTTCATCACCACTGTAGAGCCAGCCATGGTCAAAATGGTAAACCCATGGATAAAATTGGTCGTTGAAGTAATCGAACCATTCCAGGTAACGGTTGCCACCCCCTAAATCAACGGCGCCTTCAAAGGGGCTCGCCGGCAGAAGGCTACCACCCCAGGAAAGGGCTGATAGCATTAACAATATCCTGCACGCTTTCATGAAAATCTCCTCCTCACGGAATAATAATATACGCCGCCTCGAATTTCCCGGCAACTCGAAAAAGGTTGGAGCTCCGCCTTCAGGCGGCCCTTCATCCCTCCCAATGGAGTCGCCGGACCCGGACCTGGACCTCGAATTTTTTCAGGAACCAGGGAGTAAAGGGCCCGTTCCAATAAACCGCATAGGGCTTGCCGAGAACTTCGAGGTCACTCTCTGTCCGAACCCACCGCAGAAGCTGGGCCCGCGCCTTTTCAAAATTCCTTTTCGTGTAGGCCCCACGGCCCCCGATAGCCGCCACCATCCGCTCCTCAACCTCAATGACCCGGACCTTTTCAGTATCATTGGTGGCCTTGTCGACCTGGTCATCAGCCACCCAGAAATACATTGTACCGGGCTCGATCTTCGCCTCCACCGGAGTGGTCATGGAAATGTCGTGCTCCTTGATATACTGGAAGAGCGGCCCAAACAAGCTGTTCGCCTGGTCGAAATAGTTCCCTTCCCCGATGGACTCGAGGAGGCGGCCTTCCGGCAAGACCTTGACCTCGAATTCACCCGGTTCGGTACGCGGGAATGCCTGCTGATATGCATGAGCGTTCGACATGAGAAAGAGAATAATGGTGCTGAGAATAACCCGGCTCATGCGGCAAGCTAACCGTTCATTGAAAAATTGCAATCGGAAGTGCAGCCTTGTGAAATTTGCCTTGGGTCGCTTGGGAATTGCCGCTAAACCCCTAGGGCATGAAAACGGGAAACAGTTACGAAGCCCTGGGTAATCAATTGACCGGCCGCCTTATTGAGGCGGGTGATCCATCTTTTGAGGATATCCGATCCATCTGGAACAGCCGGCTGGCGAAAATACCGGCGGCGATTGTCCAGTGTGCCAATGCGGCCGATGTGGCGGTGACTGTCCAGTTTGCCAACGCCCACGGACTGCGACTGGCTGTTCGCGGGGGCGGGCACAGCTATGCCGGACTGGGAACCGCCGATGACTGCCTCCTGCTCGATTTCTCCGGCATGAAGGGAATTGAGATCGATCCCTCCACCCGCACCGCAACCGTGCAACCGGGCGTCCTCTGGGGTGAATTCTATGAAGCCACCCTCCCCCATGGCCTTTTGCCAGTCGGCGGAACGGTTTCCTCGGTCGGCGTGGCCGGTTTCACCCTCGGCGGCGGCAGTGGCTGGCTGACCCGTAAGCACGGTTTGGCACTCGACAACCTGCTCTCGGTCGAAGCGGTAACCGCCAATGGCGAAATCCTGACCGCCAGCGAAACGGAGAATCCTGACCTCTTCTGGGGCATCCGTGGGAGTGCCGGCAATCTCGCCATTGTCACCCGATTTGAATTCCAGCTCCATCGGGTTCCGGCAGAGATATTTGCGGGGCAGGTTATCTACCCGATGGAGTTGGCCGGGAAGGCCATGCAAGTCTACCGGGAGGTCATGCTATCGGCCCCGGAGGCGTTTACCTGTTATCCAGCGACTTTCCGTATACCACCGATTGAGGCCTTTCCGGCAGAGTTGCATGGGCAGGTGGTTTTTGATTTCATTCTCGCCCACATTGGGGATGTTTCTGAGGGAGAGACGATCGCCGGGCCCCTGCGTGAGATGGGCACGCCCATTATGGACCTCTGCGCACCTCAGCCCCTGGCCAACCACCTCAAGGTCTTTGATGCCGGGACGCCGCCCGGGCAGCGCTGGTATTCACGTTCCCACTACTTAAGTGAGTTGAGCGACGATGCCGTTGCGGTCTTTCTCAAGCACTCCGCCAAAATGCAGGGTGCCTTCACCTTCGCCTACTTTGAGTGGCTCGGCGGAGCGGTCGGTCGAGTCGATCCCGGCGCTACCGCCTTTCCCCATCGCAAGGCCCCTTGTGATTACCACATCCTTGCCGGCTGGCCAGGGGAAGAGGAAGACACCGCTGTCATGCAGTGGGTCCGGGACTTCCATCAGGACATGGCGCAATTCTCCAACGGCGGGGTCTACGTCAACCTACTCGGCGAGGATGAAGGGGCACGGGTCCGGGAAGCATATGGGAGCAATTACGACCGCCTCGTTGAATTGAAACAACGATGGGATCCAGAGAATCGCCTCCAGAATAACCAGAATATCCGACCACATTAGGATTCCTCCTGTTCGTCGTTGAAAACATCCTCGATGTGCCGGTCAAAGACCCGGCCAATGGCAAAGGCCAGTTTCAGGCTGGGATCGTACTTCCCGTTCTCGAGGGCGATGATGGTCTGGCGGGAGACCCCCAGTTTATCACCCAACGCCACCTGGGACCAGCCAGCCTCCGTGCGTAGTTCCTTGAGGGTGTTTTTCACTCGTAGCGCCTCCGGGCAATGGCTTGTCCGATCGTCCACAGAACCATCAGCATCGGGAATATCCAGATGGTATCCAGCTTCGGGTAGCCAATTTTCTCGAGAAAACCGTAGGCCACCGTCAACAGGGCCGTCAGGACAGCTGCAAACACCACCGCGTCCAGCTGAATTTTCCGCTGCAGTTCATCGAGATTGTGCATGCAGCTCATGATGATCTGCATCAACCAGATAATGGGCAGCATTGGCACCAGGGCGATGACCGTCTGCAGGGCAAAGTTCTCGATGCCGGATGTTTTCAAAACGTAGATAGAGCCGGCTACAGTCGAACAGTAAACCACCGCCCACAGTAGCAGCTTGTTTCGGTATTTGGGATCACAGGTTGTCATTTCTTTAGTCCTTTCCGTTCAGGATAGCGTGTTTTTCAATGTAAAGTATCCTTAACATGTAAAGCGTGCTTAACATGTCAAGCACGCTTTACATAAAAATGGAGAAACCTGCCCGGCTAACCGAATTCAACAGGCAGCAGGCGGATCCTATCTCCCTGGCATCATGCCGCCCATGCCGGCTGGCATATTAAACTTCATGAAGCCCTCAGGGGGCTGAAACAGGGCTTCCGGCAGTTCCTTGGGTTCAATCCGCTGGACGGTCATGCGGAAGGACTCCTTCCCTTTTTCGTAGCCGATTGTCTCGAGCGGGAAAAAGGCCTTGAGCCCTGTCACCATGCGCATGGCCGCTCCCCATCCCTCAAGGATGGGGTTCTCGGAGTAAGGCATCGTCCCAAGGCCCTCGGTGGCCCAGATGACCATCTTCTCCGCGCCGTCCTCCATCAGGAACTCGTGAGCTTTGAAGCCGAGGATAGTCCGCGTCTCGCCGGTCCGCTTGAAGGGAAAGTCCTCCTCCAGTTCCTCCTCGTCCGGCGCCGGGACACTGATTCCCTCCGGAATCTCCATTTCCATGTACATCCGCTGTGAGGGCACGATCATGATCATCGTCGAAGTCCCGTTGCGGAAAATCATCTCGCCGGACTCCTGTCCCTTACCGGAGATCTTCATCCGCATATTGCCAGTCTTGACCCAGAAGGTGCAATTGACGACCTCCCCGTCTCCCTGCAGTTGCATGTCGTACTCACCCTCGAAGGCCTTGCCCGACAAGAGCGGAGCAGCCATCAGGAACAAAAGTATTACTCCCGTTAAGATTGTCTTGTGCATGGGCGGAACTGTACCGATTCCCCGGCCCCCGGCAATGCCTATTGTTAACCACAAAGAGAGAAAACATATCCCTTCATCTAACAGTCTGCAGCAGATCCCGGGCCTCGCGCAGGTGCTTGGGGACGATTTCCTTGCCGACCGGCATCAGGGCGGCCCCGGCCAGCTTGAAGTGCGCCACGCCAAACGGGATCCCAATGATGGTGATGAAGAAAAAGATACCGGCCAGGATATGGGTAATGGCAATCCAGATACCAGCAAAGATCAGCCAGACGACATTGAGGATGCCGGACAGCGCCGCACCGGTCATTCCCTTGGGTGAGCTGATCATTTGCTGACCGAAAGGAAAGGCGGAAAAAAGGGCGATCCGCCAAATGCCCGGGACAAAGGGAATGCCAATGATGGTTATGGCCAGGACAATCCCGCCGATGAACCATTCAATCGCCAGTAGCCATCCTCCCAAAAGAAACCAGATCACATTCAATAAAAGTGCCAATCCACGCATGCCGGCAGCATAGCAGGCAGAACGGGAGAAGGAATCATAAAATCCGGCAATTGCCACTCAACCCCTTAGACCCAGAGGCGCTATCCGTAATAGAGAGCGCCCCGCCGCGGAAGAATCCGCAACGGGGCGCACATGGAACAGTTAGCGGAGACCGATCAGACCCCGGATTCGTGGAGGTATTCTCCGGAGCTCAAGGAAAAGTACCAGCGGTTCGGCGTGGTCGTCGTCTCGAAGTAGTAGTACCACGTTCCTTGCCCACCCTCAAACCGGTAGACATAGGGCCAATAAGCCGGTGCGCTCCAGAACCACTCGCCAAGGGCATAGTCGAAGTAGAAGAAGGAATCCGGACTCGCCCCTTCCGGGATGTAGATGTTGTGCATGTTGAGGTGGAAGACGACCGGGAACTTGTCCTGGTTCATCCAGCCCAGCCACTTCGACTCGATCCAGCCGTCCTCGAAGACCGAGGCATCCGGCCAGAGTGACCCGCCGTAGGCATTGAGAAGGGCCCAGCCGGTATTGTTGTCCTCGTGGATTTCCGCGACGAGATTCTCCTCATCGATCACGGCATAGATACGTGCGTTTGGATTAATGATCCAAGGCACCGTCCAGTCCGTAAGAATCATGACAAAGGATTCCCGCGGAGCCATGCCGGGGATAGTCAGGACCGATTGCCCTTCCCCACCGACCATCGGGATAGGCGGGCGTCCGTCCTTGTTGTCGAGATAGAACCGGAGGCTGGCTGGTGACGATCCGCCCGGGTCGAGGGAGTAGTTATGGATACGGGCCATGACGTCGACCTTGTCACCGGCACGCGGCTTGGAAGGATTGACGAGGATGTTCCGCGTCCGCTGCACCTGATCCTGAGGGATGTTTGAACCCCGCTCGATGTCGTAGCGCCAGGGAAGCGTGAAGGCGAGGTCCGGCTGATGGGCATATTTCTGCTGCCACCAGCCCTCGTAGCCATCGCCGAGAACCGGGTCCACGGCATAGTCGAGGACAAGGGCCCCATTGGTTCCCCAGTAAAGGTATGGCGTGACCTCGTAAGTGGTGTCCCCAAGAATCCCGACATCGACGTTGCCGAAGTTGACCAGGACCGTGTGGTCCACGGAGACGGTTGTCTTGTGCGTACTGACCGTGGACCGGGAATAGTCCCCCTGGATGTAGCCACCCACGGTGACCCCCAGCGAGCCGGTGACAAACTTGGCAATCGGCAGTTCCACGGAAGCCTCCCGCTCGACCTCAACGCGCGCACTGATGCTCATGTTGGTCGTCCGGGTCAGCTGGTTCTGCTGGTATTGTGACAGTTCCAGTGTCCAGGAAGAGGTTCCCTGGCCCTGCATTTCCCAGCTGAATCCGGTGAAGGACGTCACCGGACTGGCGACCAGCGGGTTGTCGATCATCTCCACCGACGGGCGATAGGAGAGGATGTTGCCCGGTTCATGCGGCGTGACATACTCGGCCGCCCGCGGGCTCTTGGAGTTGAAGGTCACCAGCTTGGGGCGCTTCGGAACCACCGAGGCGATCGTCCCGAGAAACTCCCCGGCCCGGTAGACCGGATATTCGAGGATATCGTAATCGGCCACCGAGGCGTAGATGAGATCATCCCCCCGGGCAACAAACTCCCGCGTTTCCCGGATCGTCGTGCCCGAGTTGCGGACCCTCGAGAAGCCTTGCCCGTATTTGCCGTCGAGGCTGGCCTTGACCCGTTGCTTGGCCTTGCCGATGGGAGTGCTGATACCGCCCTCCACTTCAACCGAGACGCCCGCCGAAATGGCCCAGTCCGCCCGGACCTCCGTCGAGACCTCCTGGATCAGTTCGTTCTGCAGGGTGTAGGAAGCATAGGTACCGCAGTCGCCGGAAAGGCAGCCGTTCACGTCGAAGACTTCTCCATTGAGAATATCGAAGTGCGTCGGGGGGGCATTGAGAATCATAACCGGATGGCCCAGCTCCGTCCGGCGGTAAATGGTGGGACGACCGAGACGGAGTGAATCAGCATCAATGTCCCCGGTAACCATGGCCACACAGGGGGGATCGTTGCTGCCGATTGAATACATTTGAAAGTCACCGACGCTGACGATGTAGCTGCCGCCGGAGAGCTGTGCCGTGACGGAAACAACTTCCCCCTCCAGGTCAGCCTCGGTATCGGAGTTCAGGTCCGTGACAGAAACCCCGGAAGCAACCTGGATGTACTCGTTGTCACCATTCGTCGACGTAAAGCCAATCGAGCTCGGCTTGCCATCGATGTAAGAGCCATTGAGGTAGCGGGTCAGGGCACGGGCACCGCGTTTGCCCATCCAGCCCAGATCGTCGATGTTGTCGTAATTGTAGTCACCGGTATCGAGGGTCAGCGGATACAGGTTGTTACCCAAGGTTGTTTCCATGATGAAAGGGAGGGATTGCGTGGCAACCAGGCCGTTCATCTCCGGATTCATGATGTAGTAACCGAGTTCAAAATAATTGGTCGCGCCCCCGGACCTGGATCCGATGGAACAGCCCATGGCAATCTCCTCGAGGCCGTCATTATTGAAGTCTCCTGCAGCCACTCCGAGAGCAAAGACCTGGTCGAAGGTCCGGCTGGTGGCATCCCAGTCCGGCTCCTCGATCTCGAAGCGGTAGGTGATAGATGTCTCGGCCTCCGGGTCAAAGTCATAGACCCGCGCAAAAACTTTCCGGTAGACTCCCGATGCCTTGGTCAAGTCCTGCCAGACATAGGCAAGGATGATTTCATCCCCATAATCTGTATCGAGGCTGCCGGCAGCGATGTCAAAACGGGCACTGTCACTCGCTGCCGAAACATCCAGGTCCGTATCGCTGACCATGCTGACGTCAGCAATGGAGCCAAGGACAACCAGGTCGCCTGACTTGCTGATTTCCGCAGCGATCAGTTGCACTTCACCCTCCCCGGCCCAGTAGCCAAGGATGAACTCAGAGGCCAGGTCCTTGTCCAGCTGGGCTGGAATTACCCGCATCAGGGAAACCGTCCGGGTGGACTTTTCCTCATAGAGCAGAGGAAATCCCAAGTCGCTCAGCATGTAGCGTTCTCCTGCGGTAAACTGACCTGTATTGGGATTGTAGCGGGGGCGCTGCAGGATCGGCTCCCGGTCCTCACCCTCAAAAAACACCAGCATGTCGTCGTGCATGTCCTTGTCCAGGTCCAGCATCGCCAGATCAACCACCGGGCTCTCGCGCTCAACGACCGAGCCAACGGGAATTTTCGCCCCGGGAAGGGATAAGCTGCCCAGCAGGGGATAATCGTCCCCGTTGGGATCGTCATCAAGCAGCCGGAGCTCGATCATGCCGGAGGTCGCGTCGGCGACAGCGACGAGGATCTCGTTGGATGGGGCCAGGCGGTAGTTATCCGCAAACGGGTCCTCATCATTGAACTGTGCCAGGCACGCCGTTGTTCCTACCAGCAAGGGCGCGAACAGGCGTGACAAGCGTCGGGTCAGTGGGTTATTGCTTATATGTTCCATGAGACCAGCTTATCAACATCCGCATATTTCGGGAATACCCCCTTGGGAGTATTCGACCTACTCCCTTTGGAGCATGGCCGTGAACTAAGGTCCCTGTTATTCTGAGGAACACCATGCTGACACGTTGCCGAACTATACCCTTTCGCCTCCTCCTGCCCGCCTGCCTGATCCTCGGCCTGGCCAGCCTCATTGCTCAACCGCTGATCGCCGGGGGGGCCTCTGAAATCGGGCTGTCGCGCATGGCTCATTACCCGCCGCACGCCTACAAGGGTCACAGCCAGGTCTTCCAGTCCGTGCAAGGGCCGGATGGTGTCATCTACATCACCAATTACGGAGCTGTCTTTACCTGGGACGGCGAACGATGGGGGAAAATTCCGGTCCCTGGAGCCGGGTTCCTCTACGGGATCTCCGTACTCGATGCGGACCGGTTCGCCGTCTGTGGCGTCAACACGATAGGATTGATTGAACCGGATGGCCAGGGAGGCTGGGCCTTCCGCTCACTCGCCCCCGACCTCCCGGAAGCTTACCAGGAAGGCCTTGGGGAAGTCTGGGACATGGCGGTGACCCCGGAGGGCCTGTTCTTCTTTACCCGTCGGGCGATGATCCGCTGGAAGGATGGAACGGCCAAGGTCTGGCCATTCGATACCGAGAAAATGATTTACGGATTCTGGAGCGGCTCCTCCATCTATGTGCAGAATCTTGATGATGGATTGTATCGACTGGATGGTGACAACCTTATTCCCGTCAGCCAGGATCCGTTGTTTAAGAAGCCCGGCCCGCGCTTGCTGGCCGACCGGGAAAACGGGGACCTCGTCATCGCTACCCAGAAGGAGGGCCTGTGGCTTTTCGATGGATCCACTCTCAGTCCTTTCGCGCCGGAAGCATCGGCCTACTTGTCTGAAGCGATCATGAACCGGGGGACCCGGATGGCCGACGGCCGCCTTGCGCTGGGCAGTTTCCAGGGAGGCGTGGCCATTGTCGACCCTGAGGGGAATTTCCAGATGCTCATCAATGAAGCCAGCGGACTGGCCAACAACACGGTGACCCACATCAGTCAGGACCGGGAGGGCGGGCTCTGGGTATCCCTGGCCAGTGGAATCAGCCGGGTGGAGGTTGATGGAGTGATCACCCGCTACAACCGCTCGGTCGGATTGCCCAGCGTCACGGTCACCGGTATCCTGCGCCATCAGGGGAGCATTTACCTGAGCTCCGCCGACGGGCTTTACCGCTTGCGCGGCGTCGAGCCACCGGAATTGCCCCGGTGGGAATTAGTCCCCGGGGCCAGCTCGGAGGTCAATACACTGGTCCCAAACGGGGAGGACCTATTTGTCACGACCAAGGGACAGGTCATTCGCTATGACGGTTCTGAAAGTGAAGTCGTGTGGGAAGATTTCGGGTTACTCCGGGACCTTCACCGGATGCGCTCAAAGGAAAACCATCTCATTGTCGGGGGACGCATCGGCATGGGGCTGATCTATCGGGACGCGTCCGATGGAGAATGGAAACGCGCTGGACCGCTGCCCGGTTTGGAAGACCATGTCTACTCCATCAATGAGGATGCGAACGGGGACATCTGGATGGGGACCGCCTTTTCCGGCGTGATTCGAGTCCGCAGCACAGGGAGTGGCTCCGACTGGCTCGAGAATGCCGAAATTACCCGCTTCGGGCTGGATTCCGGGCTTGGAGGGCTGGAGCATGTCTCTATCAAGTACCGCGATGGGCGGGTGGTGATCAGTCCTCCATCAGGGCCTCAGTACTTTGACGAGGAAAGTGGCCGCTTCATACCGGCGGAGGGCACCGCCAGCCTCCCGCCTCCGGAAGGATGGGCTTGGGATGTCGTGGTCCGCAACAAGACCCTGGGTGCCCTTGGTTCCGTCTATCCCCTCACCGGGGCAGAGGACGACTTCACTCTCTATGTCGGCCGGCGCTCAATGGATGGAGACTGGACCTGGATTTCCCCCGACGTCTTTGAGGACATCGGTGGCCTCCTCTTTCTCTTTGTGGAGGATAAAGAGTCGCCCGTCCTTTGGGCCGGTGGTTGGTCCGGTTTCCTCCGGTGGGAACTCAATAACGAATTAACCGAATTAAAGTCCCCCACCCTCGATCTACGGATGCGGGAAATCCAGCTTCCCGACGGTTCACTGGCCCATGCCGGCTCCGGTCTGGCCAGCGACTTTGCGTTCCCGCACAGCCGCGGCAGCCTGAGCTTCCGGTTCACCGCTCCGGTTCACACACCCGGTATCAACCTCACCTACCGGTCCCGCCTCGAGGGCTATGAGGATGACTGGACGGATTGGATGGAGGTCCCTGAACGCGCCTTTACGAATCTCCCCGGTGGATCCTACAAGTTTGTCGCTGAAGTCCGGACTCCGTCGGGACTGACGACCAGCGAAACGCTGGCCGAGTTCGACGTCCTGCCACCCTGGCATCAGACCCCACTCGCCTATGCCGGCTACGTCGCCCTTGCCGGGATCCTCTTCTGGGGAGGCGCCCGTCTCCGCCTCGCCGCCCTTCGACGGGAAAACCGGCGCCTCGAAGACAAGGTGGAGGAACGTACTGCTGAACTGGCTGAAAACGAAAAGGAACTCCGCAAGGCCCGCGATGCCGCCGAACATGCCAACAAGCAGAAAAGCCGCTTTCTCGCCAACATGAGCCACGAGCTGCGTACCCCCCTGAACGCGATCATGGGCTATGCGCAGATTCTTGACCGGGATCCCGGACTGGACAGCCGCAACAAGCAAAGGGTGGGTATCCTTAACACCAGCTGCAACCTGCTCGTCCACCTCATCAACGAGGTTCTGGACCTTTCCAAGATTGAGGCCGGACGACTCGAGGTCCAGGAGAGTACCGTCAACCTCAAGCGGGCCGTTCATTCCCTCGTCGAAAGCTTTGGCGCCCGTGCTTCCCAGAAAAGCTTGTCACTGGAATTTACCGCTGGTCCTTCCGTTCCGGAATGGGTCATGGCGGATATCCGCAAGGTGGAGCAAATCCTCAGTAACCTCATCGGCAATGCCTTGAAATTCACCGAGACGGGAGGAATCAAGGTGGAAATGGAGGCAAAGGGCGAATTGCTCTGTATTGATGTTACCGATACAGGTATCGGAATTGCCGAGGAGGAAGTTGAAGCCATTTTTGACGCCTTCTACCAGACCGGCGAGCAGCCCGGCCAGGAGCCGGGAACAGGACTGGGGCTGGCTATCTCCCGCCGCCTTTCCGAGGTCATGGGAGGGGGCCTGGAGTGCACCAGCCGTCTTGGCGAAGGAACCCGGTTCAGGCTTCAACTGCCATTGAAACCGGTTGAGGCCATCAATGCCCCCGCGACCGAGGAGGCAAGGCACCTGACTGGCTACAAAGGACCGCCCCGCTGTCTTCTCGTGGTCGACGATATTCCCGCCAACCGGGACATTGTCGTCGAGTTACTCAGTCCCCTTGGAATTGAGGTGAGGACATCCCCCGACGGCATGGATGCGCTGGCAAAGATCGAGGCTGGCGGCATTGATGTGGTGCTTCTTGATGTCCGCATGTCTCCCATGGGCGGGGAGGAGGTCCTCAAGCGTATTCGTCAATTACCGCAAGGGGATGAACTCCCGGTCGTCTCCTATTCGGCCAGCCTGATTGGTTTTACCCGCAAGGAAGCACTGGAGATGGGCTGCAATGACTGGTTGCCGAAGCCATTTTCCCCGGAAGACCTTTATGGCAAGCTGGGCCAGTTGCTCAATCTGGAGTGGGAGTATGCCGAGGCCGAGACCGCTTCGCCATCCGGGAGTGAGTTCACCTTCAAGGCGGGTGACCTTGAGAAGCTCCGTGCCCTTGCCTACCGGCGCGAACCGGTTGCGCTGAAGGAATGCCTGGACCAGATCCTCGAGAAGGAACCGGAGGCGAAAGTCATCATCAAGGAGTTACAGGACCTGGTCAGGAAATTCCGCCTCGCCGAATTGAGTGACACGTTGGATTCCCTGCAGCCCGGGGAGGAAGGGTCGTGAAGCGCCAGGGGACAGTCCTTGTCATCGATGATGTGCCGGAGAACCTGGCCGTTGTCTTTGATGTGCTCTCGAGCGCCGGTTACGAGGTTCTGGTCGTGGAAAGTGGGGAAATCGCACTGGAGCGGATGGAACTGATGCGACCCGACCTGATCCTTCTTGATGTCCGCCTGCCGGGTGCCGATGGCTTCAGCATTTGCCGCCAGTTGAAAAGTGAGCCGGAAACAGCCGAGATCCCGGTCATCATGATGACCGGCCTGAACGAGACCAAGGACATGGTCACGGGCTTCAAGGCAGGGGCGGTTGACTATGTCTGCAAGCCAGTGGCCCCGGAGGAAGTGCTGGTTCGCGTTGATACCCATATTCAGCTCCGGCGCCTCAGGATCGAACTCCAGAAACGCAATAAGGATCTTCTCCGGGAAGTCCGCAGAAGAAAAAGGGCGGAGCGACAACTGGAGCAATCCCTTGATCAAGCCGTGCTGCTGATCGACGAGGAGGGATCCACCCAGTTTGCCACGGAGCGGGCGTGGGACCTCCTGTCCCGATTCTTCCCTGATGCCCCGCTGGCCGGCTTGCCACCTGCCCTCAAGGACTGGCTCGATTCAGGGGACGATCCAACCCACGAATTTGAGAACCCGCAGGGAATCCTCTTTGCCAAGCGCTTCTCCAGCACCACCGGAAGCGGCAGCGTCCTCAAGCTGGAAGAGCGGTTGACGGTGCCTTCCAGTGAACAACTGCAATCCCTCGGCCTGACCCCGAAGGAGGCCGAAGTCCTCTACTGGATGGCCCAGGGGAAAACCAGTCCGGAAATCGCGACCATTCTCGAAAGCGCGCCCAACACCGTCAAGAAACACGCCCAGCGGATATACCAGAAACTCGGGGTCGAAAACAGGACCGCCGCAGCCATGCGGGCCGCGGAAATGACGAGCGAGAGCTAAGTCCCTTTCAGAAAGGGAACCTGTTCATGCTCCGGAAAGCCTCGCTGAGCTCACCGGCAGGTACTCCTGAAAAAGACCGGATTGCCGGATACCGTTTGAATGAATGGACTGAAGGGCTGAGGGATGACATCGGTCCATGTCTCCAAGTCGTCACTCCTTTGCAACCAACCTTCAAACTCGATGTGAACCTGGTTCGCCTCCCCCCGGGAGATGGCGTGACTGGCCTCTAGATTGGGCTGCATTCGCCGGATGATGCCATCCTGCTTGTTGATAAGATAAATCCGTCCGGGTGTGTTAACACTGAAACGCAGATCCGCACGACTGGTGGTTGAGAGGGAACGCGCGGTTCGCGCCGAATTGATGACATCAAGCATGCGCATGGCAGAACCGCCTCCCTCACGGACAAGAACTTCAACAAAGCCATCCTGGCCCCCAACCAAAGGGTCGCTATCGAGGTCGAGAAGAAAAATAATCCCGGTTGGAAAGTCGGCCGTTAGGAGATTGCCATCCAACCCATCAATGCAGGTGCCCCGGGCCACTTCTCCAATCGTGATCGCCCGGTTGCTGATAGACGGTTGCGGATCCGTGACAAAATCGACATGTCCATACTCCGCAACGGGATCCGTCAGTCCGGTTGTTGTTCCACCTTCAAGCTCCTGGCTTCCTTCCCGCACATCCCAACCGTAGTTGGCCCCGTTGGATGCCAGGTTAATTTCCTCGAGCGCATCGTGCCCGATATCAGCAATAAACAAATAACCGGTGGCGACGTCCCAACCGAACCGCTGCGGATTTCGCAATCCATAGCAAAAAATCTCCGCCAGCGTTCCTGAATCGCCATCGGAGGCAAAAAGATTCTCCGGGACAATCCCGTATTCTCCGTTGGCACTGTTGCTCCCGAGGGGATTGATCCTGAGGATCGCCCCGTAGGGATTGGCGGGATTCTCGGCGTTCTCGAGCGGGTCAGCCTCCCCGCCCCCCTGTGCTCCGTCCCCTAGGGCAATGTAAAGATTTCCACGATCGGGATGCCCGGAGGATACACTGCAGTTGAACGCAATCAATCCTCCAACGTGTCCCCCGAGAGGCTGGTTGATACGCAGTACCTCACGATAGGGATTGGCCAGGTTAGCGGCAACGAAGGTCAGGTCCGCGGGACTATCCGTCCGCCACTCAAGGAGCAGGGTATGGAAACTGGTCCCCTCTCCAGAGGTAAAATCAGGATCAGGCTCCGTGGCGTTTGAACTGAAGAGGGTATAGAAACGGCCAAAGCCGGGTTTGCCGGATTTATGAAAGTCTGGATGGAAGGCAAAACTTTGCAAACCATGGAATCCGGCATTGAGGTCGAGCTCGGGATAGTCCCTCAGGTCGAGATACTCGGTAACACTGCCGCTGTCCTCATCGACGTGAAACAGTGGCCCCCGCAGGTCATTAACAAAAAGGCGACCCATTGGATCCTCCGTCATCACCGTACACCGCGGAACCACTCCCGGAGTCGAGTCGGGAACAACAGCGATCTCACTGACCTCCATGACCAATGAGGATAACGGCACCGGCAATGGATAGACGTCCGTCGAGGCCCCTGTGTTGAATGCACCCAACAAGCCAGTCAGGAGGAACACGTATCGCTGCATGCAACTCTATTAACAGGTCATCCCCTCGCTGGGCGAGCTTGAATTGCTACTGGGGAGCCAACCCCCTCCTGACCAGCTGCTCCTTCTCCGGCTTGCTCAATTGCTTGATCCGCCACTCTTCGCTGGCCGCCTCGGAGCGGGTTCCCAATTTCATGGAATAAACAAGCTTCAAGGGCAGGCGCCCGCGAACGTATCGGGCTGACTTAGGCCCCTGGGAGCGATGCTCTTCCAGCCGCCGCTCAACATCGGTTGCGATACCTGTGTACAGGCTATCGTCACCGCAGCGGAGAATGTAGACGTACCAGTCCACCTTCGGCTAGCTGCGGGCCCGGCTGAGCATGAACTGGTTGCCATCGGTGTCTTCACACATTGCCAGATGCGGCGGTTCGCCGTTTTCCGGCTGCGGTTCGCGCTCACACTTGCCGCCGGCAGCCCTGACCTCGGCTGCCCCGGCAACTACGTCAGCCACCTGGAAGGTCAGTCCGGTCCATGTCTGTTTGCCTTCCCCGCCCCCGTGGATGGCAATGAGTCCGCCTGCGACCGCCAGTTCGGTAATGTGGGGATTCTGCCGCTCTACCGTGGCCCCGAAAACGGACTGGTAAAACGCTGCCGCCCGGCCGGCATCCGCGGCCCAGATGGTGTACTTGAGTTTTTCAACCTGCATGGCTCTACCTGGCAGTTACCTTTCCAGTTTCATAAGGGCGTTACCCAGACCGGAGGCATAAACGATGCCCCTTTCCTCGTCGAGGATCATCCCGGTCATGAGCCCCGGGGCAGGGGCAGACAGTTCGGGCAGGGCAAGATCCGCCCAGGACACGCCATTGGCGAGGCGTTCGTTGATTTGCCCGATCAACAACTCGCTCTCTTGTGTTGAAATTCTGAATACAGATTCCGATTCGCCAGTTGCCGGATCAAAGACGACAATTTCGCTTCTTAACGGGCAGGCAATCCAGAGGCGACCCTCCTCGTCAAGGTCGAGATTGTCCGGGACGTTGATCTCAACGGCCTTTGTCCGTCCGGAAGCTTTCCCGGAATGGAAATCAACGTCAAAGCGCCACACGCAACTGCCAAGAGACTCCGCGACATAGAGCAGGCCACCCGCCTCATCCAACACCAGCCCGTTGGCAAAGACAAAATCATCTGCCAGGTAGACCGCCTTGCGCTCGACCTCCGCACCTTCCGGTGGAACGTAGCAGACGGCCCCATCCGGCCGGCCCACCCAGACACTATCCCACAGCCCGGAGGAATTCTGCTCAGGCCGGTTGCGGGTCGACTGGGTAAACCAGATGCCGCCATGGCTGTCGTAACGGGCCATATTCACTCCGAATTCATGCTGGTAGACCTTGCGAGTGGCCTCGGTGGCAATCTCCACTGCATAAATACCTCCGCGAAAGACATCAGCCACGAGGAGGTGCGTCCCGGCAGGATTCATCGTCACCCCATTGGCGCAGCCCTCCGTTTCGGGGGGATTATGGACATAGCCCGCCTCTGCCATTTTTCCAAACGGTCGGTTACTGCCGTCCTGGTTCACCAGTCGCAATCCTGTGGCCTGGTCCGTGACAACGAGGCGGCCATCGGGCAAAACCACCCCATCCTCCGGTCGGTTCAAGGATCGGTCAGCAGGAAAGATCTCCGCATTCTCGAAAGTCCACTGTGGTAAAGCGGAAACCGGTTGCGGATTTTCACAGGTGCAACCGGAGAACAGAATGAAGGTGCACAGTGGCAGGCAGGCAATGAAGGATTTGCTCAAGGTCATTCCGCATAATCAAAAATGCAGGAGCAGCAGGCAATGGAAAATGCATATCCCGATTCCCCCTTGGCAAAAATCCCGGGACGGTTCACGATGTGGAGAACAACAAGAATACAACGGGGGCAGGAAGCATGAGTGAAGTCATAATCATCGGGGCCGGCATGAGCGGATTATCCTGTGCCTGTACACTCCAGGCTGCAGGCAGAAAGGTAACCGTGCTTGAGGCTGCGGATCACATCGGCGGACGTGTGGCCACAGACGAACTGGGCGGCTTCCGCTTTGATCGTGGGTTCCAGGTCCTGCTGACGGCCTATCCGGAGGCACAAAATCAACTGGATTATAAGGCCCTCGATCTGAAGACCATCTATCCCGGTGCCTTGGTCCGCTACAACCGTCGCTGGCACCGGACGGCAGACCCCTTCCGACGTCCCTTGGCAGGCCTGTTCAGTTGTCTTAATCCCATCGGTAGCCTGAAGGACAAGTTGCTCCTCGGCCAGATGCGGCTCAAGGGATTCGATTTCTCGCGTCATCCTGACTCGCGGACTGCCCTGGAGACCTTGAGAGCCGAAGGTTTCAGCGACTCGATGATTGAGCGCTTTTTCCGTCCCTTCCTTGGGGGCATT
Organism: Puniceicoccaceae bacterium; assembly: GCA_040830765.1. GTDB lineage: Bacteria > Verrucomicrobiota > Verrucomicrobiia > Opitutales > Oceanipulchritudinaceae > Oceanipulchritudo. The sequence goes on from JBFOMH010000013.1 coordinate 118,842, forward strand.
TTCCTCGAAACCGGGTTGAAGACCAGTGTCCGTAAAATGGAGGATGTCCTGAGAAATTTCGCCAGGGGCTCCGCGGCTGTACCGGCTAACGGCATGGGCGAGATTCCTGCGCAATTGGCTGCCTGCCTCCCGGATGGCACAATTCGGACTGGCTTACGGGTTCTGGACTGCAAACCGGGGCATGTTCAGCTCGATGATGGAACACACATGGAGGCCGGTGCGGTTGTCATCGCCACGGATGTCCGGGCTGCACAGCACCTGCTGGGACACGAGGGGCCTCAAGCAAAAGTGAATAAGGTCGTCAGTCTCTATTTTGACGCCCCGGATCCACCTCCAACCAAGGCCATGCTTGTCCTCAACGGGGACAAGCGCGGACCGATCAACAATCTCATCAACCTGAGTGCGGTCAGCCCCGCCTATGCTCCCGAAGGACGACACTTGATTTCCGTCAGTGTCGTTGATCCCATTGCCGCTGGGGCCGATGACCTGGTCGACCGTGTCAGGCAGCAGCTGGATGTGTGGTTCGGCCCGGAAGCCAGCCTTTGGCGGCACCTGCGGACCTACCACATACCCGAGGCCGTCCCGGCCAAGCCGGTTGTCCCCGCCATCCATCCCCGCATCGAGAAGGGCTTGTATGCCTGCGGCGACTACAGCGGGGTGGCTTCTCTCAATACCGCCATGGTAAGCGGGAGGCAGGCGGCGGAGGCGGTGCTGGAGGAGATGGACTGAGGAGGCATTAAGTCCAGGTTGCCATAGTCTTTGGAAGGGCAATTCGATTGACCTTGATATTCCAATTGGCTACAATCCGAGCATCATGAAATGGAGCATTATGGGGATATGCTCCCTTATGTTGGTGGGCTTGACGGGATGCGACGTCGATTCCGATTCGAGCACGTCGTCACAACCACGGCAACGCGCGCCAGTGGCGAAGTTCAAGCAGGTGCATCCGATCGAGGAAACAGCCAACGGTGTGGAAGTACCGTTAAGCCAAAAAAGGGAAATAATTTCATTTATTGAAGCTGGTATTGCGCAAGCAAAGGCCAAAGGAACTGACGATCTGGCCCAGCGGGAACGGATCCTGCGGGATGCAGCAAGGCGATTCGGGATCGACCAGGAAACCGTGGAAACAATCCACAGCCAGATGTCCGCGGTTGAAACCGACCCGGGGAAGTCCGGGACTGGAGGTGTTTACGAGGAGTCGGTGGCCTCCGACATGCTATTGGCCGAGCAAGGGGACGCTGCTGCCCAGTATCGCCTGGGGATGCGCTACATGGTTGGCGAAGGTTTGCCCCAGGACTTTGCCATGGCGGCGCAGTGGCTCAACCTGGCCGCTGAACAGGGGCATGTGGAGGCAGCCTACCGGCTTGGCCTGTGTTACAAGGATGGTCTTGGCGTCAGTCTGGATCCCTTGGTGGCCCTTCACTGGTGGCGCTACGCGGCCGAGCAATACCACGTAGACGCGCAGGATGAATTGGCCAATGCTTACTTTGTCGGATTCGGGGCAAGGCGCGATGTGGTCACCGCCGGGATGTGGTCGATCATCGCCACTACCTTGGAACCGGACAATCCCGCCTGCCGGATGACCCGTCAGGCCATTGCCAACGAGCTGACTTATCTCGAAGAGGAGCAGGCCAGGGAACGGGCCAGCATGTGGCTTTCATCCGTGCCGCCGGGTGGTTAGCACTCCCGAACAGGAGGGGAAGGGCTTTAATCCGAAGGCAGTTCCTTGACCCGCATTCCGCGAAAGAGGATGGTCCCCTGCTTTCCGGAATGAGATTGGAGGGCGAAGAATCCTGAAGGGAACTCATCGAGTATCACCTTTCCGGCAGGAATGCCGTTGATCCAGGTCATCAGCAAATCGCCCCTGGCATAAATCGTGACCCGGTTCCAATTATCATAATCCACGGCCTCGCGAACAGCCTTGTGCGCATCCAGCCAGAGGGGATACCAGTAGCCCCCACAGCTCTGGCCGTAAATGCCGCCCGACCAGCCGCGGATGCGGGATTCCTCCTCCATCTCAAATTGAGGACCGTAGACCACCTCCTTGCCATCCTCCGTGCGGACGCCTGAACGAAACTGGATACCGGTATTGGCGTCGACAACATACTTCACTTCGCAGGTGAAGATAAAGTCGGTGTAATCGTCCTTCACAGTTGTCAGGTAAGTACTGGGGGAGCCGGGAACACAAATTGCCTGGATCCATTCCCCCTTGGCCTCAAACAAATGCTCGCCGCCGCGGACCACCCAACCGTCAAGGTTCCGGCCGTTGTACAATTCGACAAAGCCGGTTTCCAGATCAGCCGGTTCAGGCGCCGTGTTGAGGAGCATCTCCTCCGGATCCGGCGCATTCGCCTGTTTGCTGTACCTCGGATACCAGTCCTTCATCTGGTCCTCCGAAACCGTGTTTATCCCCCAACCGGTCAGCGCTCCCAGCAGGAACAAGGCAAGTGTCATGGTCTTCATGGAACCAACGATTACGACTTCCTCGGCAAATGGCAAGGGGTCAACCCTTGGAATTTGGCCTTCCGGTCGAACCCAGAAAGGAGAAGGACTCGTCCGCGATATCCAGTGATGCCTTGGGTGCGTTGTGCGGCTTGCCGCTACGGCAGGGCTAGACGAAGCATGGGCCTGTTGCTGGTGCTATGCGTCGGGGTTAATCCGTATGGATTAGACGCGGATCCATTAAGTTGATGTATTAGCACTGCTATTCTGCGTAATTAGGATTGCTAAACCGGGACTTCGTCGTTTAATCAGGCATTCCCCGGATCAAATATAATGGCCATCAACGACAAAGGGAGAAGAACAAGGATGCAAAAAGCGAAAGTGACAATTTGTGGACTGGCATGGGGAATCCTGCTTGGGGCAACGCCTGTCAATGCCAACTACCTGCAAGGGCTGGGCACTCTTGCCAATGCGCCAGTCCGATTCACTGAAGCAACGGCTATTTCGGCAGATGGCTCTGTGGTTGTGGGGAAGACCGTTCAAGCTGATGGGTCGGAATTCGGGAGCGAAATTGCCTACTGGTGGAAGAACGGCGTGGGCATGCACAGCCTCGGTGAAATTCCCCAGGATCTAAAAACATTTAACGCCACCGCGGTTTCGGGAGATGGCACAATCGTTGCCGGAATCAGCGTTACCGGAGACGTCTTTTTAGCGCGGGTGGATGTGAACGGGATGGTAACCGACGGAAATTCCGTCACCGGGATGCGCTTTGCCGGGGCCATATCTGCAGATGGAAAAACAATTGTTGGCGCCAGCGGATCATTTCCCACGACAGCGGAAACGCGCATCATTCGCAACCTCGATGCGGCAAATCCACTAACCGCGGTACCGATTGTCGTAGAGGAATTAAATGACCAGAATGAATTGGTTAATGTGAATGTCCAAGGCGTTGCAACAGCCACCAACAGTGACGGCTCAGTTATTGTTGGATACCGGGGTAGCGAGGCCTTCCGTATTGAGAACAATACTGAGGTGACGATTGAGAAGGACTCCACAGACCAAGGCCTTGGCCCTGTCGGGGTCAGTGACGACGGATTGATTGTTGCCGGGACGCGGTCAACGTCGGAATTCCTGAGCATGCCTTTCGTGTGGAAGAAAGGTGAGCTCAATATACGGGAATTGTCCACCGGTGCATACACCCAGGTCGTTGCAAGGGGCCTTTCCGGTGATGGAAAAACCATTCTCGGCGAAGGTCGGGATGCCTTTTCCCGGAAACGCGCCCTGCTGTGGCTGGATGATGATGGGGACGGGAATTACGCAGGTCCGGGAGAAGTCCTTTTCACTGGGACAAACACGTCAGGGAATTTCCAGATTCAAACAGTTGCCGGCCTGAGTGCCGATGGAAAATTCGCTGCCGGCTGGGGTACCGAATCCGGGGCCCGGGTTGCCTTCCGCATCGTTTTTGATGCCACAATATGGGCCCGTTACCTGGCCCATTCAGATGGAGTGAACGTAGATACGGGCGATTTTCTTGGCTGGATAAACATCAGTTCCCCACCATGGGTTTATGTGTATAGCCTGGATAACTACGTCTATCTGCCGGAGGAATTTGTCCAGGACAGCGGCGCCTGGGTCTGGATCGGGCCCTGAGCCCCTACTCCACCAGGCGCATCGTCTGGAGGTTCTTTTCCCGGATCTCATCTGCCCGGGCAATGAGGTCGTCGAGGTCATGGGCCGAGGCGTGGATATAGCGCCCGGACAACTTGTCCGCCTTGCCCGAGGCCAGGGCGAGGCAAAGCTCGGCTGACTTCTCGATGGGCGTCCATTCCGCCTTGGCGACGAACTCATCCGGTATTTCGCGGGTCATCTCGGTCTTGACCAGTCCGGGGCTGATGGTGAAGACGGATATTCCCTGCTCATGGAGGGCCTCGGCCAGGTTATCCCCCAGCCGGATAAGGGCCGCCTTGCTGCAACCATAGGCCGATTTCATTGGGAAGGGCCAAAAGGCCATATTGCTTCCGACCATGATGATGCGGCCGGTCTTTCGCTTGATCATCCCAGGTATGACCGCCTTGGCACAAAGGTAAGGTCCGCGGAGGTTGACTTCAAAGGTCTGCCACCAATCTGCCGATTCAACCTCCCAGGGCATCCCGTCAGGACCTGACGTGCCCGCGTTGTTAACCAGCAGGTCGACATGTCCATAGGTGGACTCTATGGTCGCGAAGGTGGCCTTGATGGCAGCTTCGTCACTGACGTCGAGGGCCATGCTGCTGCACCGGCCGCCGGTTGCTCGAATTAACTGGCAAGTTTCCTCCAACTGGGCGACTGTCCGCGCAGTCACGACCACGCGTGCCCCGGCAGCCGCCAGCTGACGGGCCACCTCTCGCCCAATTCCCCGGCCGCCGCCGGTAACCACGGCCACCTGGCCACTCAACAAGTTGTTACCCATGTTCTCAGTCATGGCTGCAGTTTACAGGTTCTGGCACAAGGTACCAGCACTTTGCATGACGAATTGCTGTGACAGGAGAGGTCTCTTATTGACCAAGCCACATCCAACTGCCGGATTCGGTCACGAATTCCTCCGGCAGATAGGCATAGCTGCCCAGGGCATAGATATAAACCCACGGTGGACTGCTGGTATCGATCCAGCCCAGGAATCCACCCGTATCGACACTAACACCATCCTGGGCAATATCCCAGATGCCGGCCCACTGATTGGAACCTTTCAAGGTTATCCCGCTGAAAACCTGTACCGGGGTGGTGACTTCATCCGGGGCACTAACGCCCAATTGGTCAAAGAAATTGGAGCCACAGGCCCAGACGGTCCCGTCATTCTTGAGGATGAGAGTGTAATAGGGACCCGCTTCCATCGCTGCGACATCGCTGAGTAACTGGAATGGGGTGGCCTTGTCATCGTTTGTGCCATCGCCTAATGCGCCCCAGATATTGCTGCCAACAGCCCACAAGGCGCCGTTACTTTTCAGGAAAAGGCTGTGCCCGAATCCCGCATCAATAGCGATAATGTCTGTCATCCCCGGCACGGGCTGGAGAGCACCGGAACTCGAAAACTCCCCATTGCCCAGCTGGCCGGTATTGTTGCGGCCGACTGCGCTGACCGTTCCATCATTCATGAGGAACAAACTGTGGTAACCGCCTGCGGAAATCGCTTTGACTCCTGTCTGGGTAATCGTCGCAATGGACCGGTCAGTGTTGGTTCCATCACCCAATTGGCCAAACGTATTGAAGCCTGCGGCCCAGGCATTGCCATCCTTGTCCAGGAAGAGCGCGTGTGCCTGCCCCACTGAAACCGTCTCGATATTACTGATCCCCTGAACCTGGACCGGGCTGGACTTGTCCTCCGTCGTCCCGTCTCCCAGCTGGCCGGTGCTGTTGCCTCCTGTGGCCCAGACAGTCCCGTCCTCCATGATAAAATAGCTGCTGGCATCGTAGGCGGCAATGGCCTTGACCCCGGTCAGTCCGGACACTGGAACGGGCGTGATGCGAAATTCCAGCGTCCCGTCGCCGAGTTGGCCACTAAAGTTGTCACCGGTCCCAACAACTGTCTTGTCATCCTTCAGGAAGAGGCTGTAGGCATTTCCGGAAGCAACCATGGTGATTCCACTGAGGTGGTCCAATTTGGTATACACGGAGGCTGGTGTCTGGGACCCGTTGCCAAACTCATAATTGGTGTTGGAACCGGTTCCCCAGACCGACCCGTCATCCTTGAGAATAAGGCTGGTAAAGTATCCAGTAGAAAAATACACCCCGTTGGGGACTTTCCCAATGGCCGCTTCCGCAAGCGGGCCACTGGCAAGAAAAGGAAGCAGCAGGCAGGTAAACGTAAACGCTCGTTTCAAGCGGGTCGTGGAGAACATTATATGAACCTTGGTTGGCAATTAGAGAATGAGAGAGTTTGTGCCATGAAGGCAACGAAGCTGGCGCAACTCAGCCCATTGAATGGTCAAAGGTCAATTCTTATGTGGAAGCTGGCCAAGCCATGACGGAAGCTTCCCGGACAAAGCATTGACCTCCCGGCCCCTGGGGGATAATAATCGTCCTTCAACAATTAATTTCTCAAAGGAGACACTTGTCATGAAAAACCTGCCATTAGCCCTTTTGATTACCGCCACTGTCCTCTCCGGATGCGGCAAGAAGGATGAAACACCCTCCACCGTTGCGGCTTCCGCTCCGGAAGCACCCGTTGTCGAAGAGGTTCCCCAGGAACCTGTAGCCGAAGAGGCCGCACCGGCAACTGAATCTGCCTCCTCGCTGGTTTCATCGCTGACCGCACAGGTAGAGGAAACGGTTAAGGCGGCCATGCCGGAGGCCGAGGAGACTGCCACCGCAGCCGCTCCGGAAGTGGAAGAGACTGTTGCCGCCGCGATGCCGGAAGTTGAAGAGTCCGCCACCTCCGTCATGCCGGATATCAAGGAAGCCGCCATGGCGGCAGCCAGCTCGGTCGACTGGGCCAACCTTTCCTGGAATGATGTCTCGGCCATTCCCTATGATGACAAGGAAAAGCTCCTCGCATGGGCAGCCCCCCAAATCGACTCCCTGAAGGATCAACTTTCGAAAGCCGTCATGGACAAGGGACTGACCGGCCTGGCCAGCCTCGGCGACAGTGGCTGGCAGGGGGCGGTCAAGACAGCCGTCGAGGCTCTCGATACCGTGCGCAACTCCTCCCCGGAAACCTGGGAACTGGCCCGCGGTGCCCTGGTCAGCGCCTGGCAGACCCTGGAAACCGAAGCGCGGAAGTATCTTGAATAGATGACCCGGCATTTGCTTTCCAAATCCTCCAGCCGTCAGTCCTGTAGGTTGCGGATTTCCATCCTCACGGGGATTGGACTGATCGCCCTGCTCCTATCCGGGGGCTGCTCAACCAGTTCCACCGTGGTCACCGGTGATACGCGCGAGCCGACCGATCCATCATCGGTGCAGATTTACCGCGAGGTGCCGCCCGTTTTTGAGGAAATCGGCCTGGTTCAAGCAACCAGCAAGGGGGCGATGGCATTTTCAGAGCAGGAGAAATCGGATGTCGCCATCGAGCGATTGAAGGAAGCCGCTGCCGAGCTTGGAGCGAATGGGATAATCCTTGAAAGCATGACGGATGAATACGGAGGCAGTTTCTCCCTCGGTTTTGGTACCGGAAGCTACTCCGGAAGCGGGGGGGCATCCGTGGGGGTCGGCAGCTCCACCGCAACCTCATTCAAGATGGCCAGTGGCGTTGCCATCTGGGTCCCCTGAGTCGATTACTCCAACTCCACCGTCAACCGGAAGTAACGGGAATCATCTTCACCCGCAAGGACCAGTTCCTCGACACGGTAGGTGATGCCATCCACTGTCTCGGTCTGGCTGCTGGAAGGGCTCTTGCCGGCATACGGACCCTCTGGTGTAGCGGCTCCCTGAATACCAATTCCGGCCTCAAGGGCAGCCTCGTTGTAAGGATAGCGGAAGGTAAAGGTGACCGGCCCATCGACAGAGAAGTCGACAATCTCGAATCCGGGGTCGGCATCGGGGCTGGCCAGATCTGTCCCAATGGCCCATTCCAGAAGATTAGGCAAACGGTCGCCATCGGCATCCTGCCCGGCGAAGGGAATTAAGTCGGAACCCGGCAAAATGCTCTCTCCAGTTGCCCCTTCAAGGGCCTTGCGGAAGTTTTCCGTTCGTTCGTAGGCAACAACGACCGCCACATCACCATAGGCGAGGACATACTCGAAACCCTCAGCAGGCACTGGCAGGGAAACCTCGCTGAAGGTGCCACTGACCGCGCTGCCACTGAGAATTGTCCAAACATTGCCCGGAACGGGGTTGAATCCATTCTCGAGGGAGACAACCAAAGTTCCATCAAGGCTGAGGGTTCCCGAGGTGGAAAGCCGATCCGAGGCATTTCCGGCACCGAGCTCGATCTCGAGAGTGGCAGTCGAGGAAAGTTCAGCCTTGCCCGTGACAGCCAAGGTCCCGATGGATTGGCCCGGCTGGGTTGGCCCGCTGAATACAACGGTAGTTGCCCGAATCGTACCCCCGCCACGGAGCGTGGAGCTGTCGCCAAAGATCAGGCTGCTCCCGCCTCTCAAGGTGGTCCCCTCAAGGACCTCGATGGTCCCGCTCAGGGTTAATCCAGAATAGGGAGCACGAAGCGTCCCGGTCTCGACCCTGAGGGTGCCACCGCCACTGTAGTCCCGCGCCACAAGGAGAGACTCACCCGTGCCGCCGGTCTTGGTAATGGACCCGTTATTGATGATCGTAAGGTAAGAGAAATTGTTGATGGGGCCATTGTTGTTGATGTCACCATCATCACTGAACTCGAGGCTGCCATCGACACGCAGGGTGGCGGTTCCGTTGTTCACCAGCGCGGAACCGGCTTCGTCAAAGACGATCGTGCCCCCTGTGTTGATGTGCAGTTCGGACGTTCCCTCCAGGTTTGTCTGGGTACCTCCCTTGACCGCAAGCTCAGCCCCGTTTGTCACCTGGACAAGGACGGCATCTCCTAGTTTTCCGGACTCGAATTCGAGGGAGTTCCCGCTGAGCTTGACCGTTCCCTCACCTCCGATGAAGCCGCTGCTGGCAAGGGTAAAATTATTGACGGGTACAGTTACTCCGTCCGGCACAGACATTTTCGCTGCCAGACGCGTTTCCCCATCTCCGATAATTGTCGATCCGTCCTCGAAGACAATTTCCCGGGACATCAAGCGGATGATTCCGGGTGTTTCCGTCCGGAACTGGCCTGAATTAACCCCTCCACCGGCTACCCGCAGCAAACCCTCTCCACAAAAAACCTCCAGCTGATTATCAAAAGGCGCGCTGAAAGTCGCGGTGCCGGTTCCGGCTTCCTTGCGGATGAAACCTGTATTGATGACCGACGGGGGTACCGGCGGAAAGAGCAAATCGTTATCGTCGATACTGGAGCCGTCGAACAGGAGGATAGTGTTCTTGTTCTCGAAGCGGGCACTGTTCTTCATGAACAACTGGTTGATGGTCAACGTCCCATCGTTGATCACAGTAAGCTGTTCAAAACCGTTCCCCTGGCCGCCTCCGATAATTCCGCTTTCCACTATCCTGACAGTGCCTGTTCCATCCAGGGTACCACCGAGGATCATTGTGCTCGTGGTCAGGCTGTTATCCTGGTTGATAACAATCCTCGCGGACCCCAGCGCTTCCAGTGCCGAAATGACGATGTCGCTTCCGACATTGACCAGCGCACCCTCAATGCGCGCACCCTCCGTGATGGAATCCGGAACCAGGTTGGGATTCCAGTTTGTCGGACTCTCCCAAACGGCTCCACTTTCCCCGACATACGTGCGGAATTCCTGGGCCTGCAAACTTGCGCCCATGAATGCGAGAAACAGGAGTGGTAAACGGATTGCATTGAAAACTCGATACAACAGGCAGAGGTCGTTCATAGGAAATGTCATTTTACTTATTAATAAAATAAGTCAAGGTTGGGAACATGTTTGGTTTCAGGTAGGTAATATAAAGGCGCGGCCCAAGCTGGGCCGCGCCCGATAATTGACTGCTGCAAGACAAATCAGAAGGCGACGGTAACAATGTCCGAACAGACGGAATTGTCATCAGCACAGACCTGATAATCGATAATGGGCCCACCCTTGAGATTTGTGTTATCCGTGTAGGCTCCATCCGCCCGCGGCACAGTGGCTATCGTTTCCCAGATTCCACCATCCACGCTGCGCAGGATGTCGACTGTCTCGATTGACGAACCACCCTGCCAGGTGAGATCAACGACGGCCTTGCCCCGCTTCTTGGATCCGGCGGCTTGCAGGGCAATGCCATCCGGGGTTGTGACAGGACCGCTGATATTGGATGCCGCACTGAAGCTGGCCGTGTAGGCAACAACCTGGTACCAGTAGGTGCCATTGGGAATGGCTGTGCCATCGGTGAACTCGGACGCATCCACCGGTGCAACACCGATTTCAGTGAAACTGGTCCCATCGGTCGAACGCATGACCCGGAAGCCCCGCTCGTTGGTGGAATTATCGGACCAAGTCAGCTGTACTTCAGCCGAGGAAACAACCGCTGCTAAAAGGCCGCTTGGTGCACTGGGAGGGGAATCATTGGGATCCAGGTCCGTTCTGAGGAACAGCTGATCGATACGAACGGAGTCCAGACTGCGGTAACCCTGAGTCCCGTCGCTGTCAACAACCCGGACTAGCATGTCGGCCGGATCACTAGTCGGCAGAGCACCCGAGTAGATCGTCCCCGGGTTACTGTTCTGGGGAACTGTCAAGGTGGTTGTCCAGCTGTTGCCACCATCGGTGGAGACCTCGAAATGGAAATCATCTCCTTCAGAGTTGGCGGGTGCCCAGGCATTGGCAAAAAGCGTGATGGCGAGGCCGCCACGGACACCCGGGAAAGACCATTGGTGCTCGGCAAAGGATCGGCGCCGGCTGGGTTTACCTCCTGACTCCTCCTCTGTAATGACCTGTTCGATACCATCAGCTTCATGAGTGTCCGAATAACTGCCCTGCACCGACCCGGAAACAGGAACGTCCTGCGCCGCAAATGCATCCACCCAAGCAGGAGGAGGATCTGTCGTAGTGAAGGTTGTATTGGAACCACTCTCGCCCCAGGCGTTACTGGAGAACACCTGATACGTGTAGGTTGTATCCGCCATCAGGCCGGTATCCTGATAGGATGTGGAACCAGCGGCCAGGGTGGCCACCTCGATCCAAGTCACATTGTCGGTTGTCCGCCGTAAAATGAAGGCGTCCTCATTATTTGAATTGTCCAGCCAGGAAAGACTGATAGCGGCATCAGAATCCGTTGTTGCGACTAGCCCGGAGGGCGCAGCAGGTGGTGGAGGCGGTGGCGCAGTGGTTGCCGAATCCGGAGAAGTGTAGGCGGAATTGCCGGCAATATTGGAGGCCCGGACCCGATAGTGATAGGTCGTGGACGGGGTCAGGCCTGTGTCGGTGTATCCTGTCACATCAGTCGCCACGGAAGCGATCTCACCCCATGCAATTCCATCCGGCGAACGCTCGATCCTGAAACTCGACTCATCACTTGAGTTGTCGAGCCAGGAAATATCGATCGATTCGTAGGAAGCAGAAGTGGCCACCAGGGCAGAGGGAGCCAAGGGGGGGGTCGTAGGTGTGCCAACCACCTCATAGGAGAAGGACATGGTCGGACCCGAGGCACTGATGTCATAGATGCGATTATTCGTCTGCACGAAAACATTCCCCTGATAAGCGTCAGTATTCGGCCACGGACCCGTATTCGGATTCACGGATACGGTAAGTTCATTGTTTCCGCCGGCATGCCAGGTGTCGTAGCGGTCACCGCGGTCACGCCCCTGCTCAAGGTCATAGGCCCCATCCGCCTGCAGGACAGCAACCCGGTAATGGCTGCCAGACCAGACCCCACCGGAGGGGAAGCCTTCAATGTTGTAACCTGCGGACTCATCGATGTGCCAGATAACCATTCCACCCTGGGGCATCGCCCAATCAAATCCAGTCGGCTGGCGATTCTCCAGCAGCAGGTATTCACCGGATGGATACCCATGGTCGATGCGATATGCCTCGGAATGGAATTCCGCTTCATTGAGAGTGTAAGTCCCCGCTGTGTCCAGGATTGTCGGGCTCAACCAACCCAATCGGACCTTGCTCCAGGGACACATGTGCGGAGGCGACTTCTGGGAACCATCGAATCCCCAGGAATTTGCCATCAGGCCAAAGGAACCGATCCCCTCCCCGGGACTACTGTCGGTGTCATAAAGGTCGGGCAATCCAAGGAAATGACCTGTTTCATGCGCGATAACCCCGATGCGCCCAATCGCAGAGCCGCTCGTTCCCCAGACTGCCGGGCTGATATGGTAATTACTGACCGCAACGCCTTCCTGGCTGGTCCAGCCACCGGAGATAGTCCACTTGTGTGACCAGATGCGGTCAATGTAATTGGTCCCGTAGGCATCGTTCCCACCCCACTCTGCACCATATCCCGAGTGGAGAAAAGTGATGGAATCAATGAGCCCATTCCCGTCCAGGTCAAACTCACTGAAATCAATCAAGGCATCGACTTTGGTCAGGGCATCCTTTAACGCCGCATGGATGAGCGACGTCAATCCCCTGTTTCCGTTGGCATAATAGGTCTCTGTGTTATCAGAGGTTACCCATACGGCGACTGTCGATTCAAGTGACAAGGTGCCATAGGAGTTTTCCAAGTATACATCCCGCACGCTGCCTGTCGGGGCAAGGACGGGATCACCGCCCGGGGCATTCATGAGTATGTCGATGTCCGACTCTGAAGGAATCGTTCTACCGGCATGGTCCGACCAACGGATCAGGACAACCAGGTTCTTCAGTACTCCCGACGTTGCTGAAGCCAAGGTAGGACCTTCGCTTCCCGCACTTCCAGAGGTTCCGTCACTGGTTTGCGGGAAACCGTGGGCACGGGCGCGCTCCGACATGACCTTGGCCGAGGGCAATTCGCCCGGCTTGAGACCACGCGCCTTGGGATTGTCAACTCCCACCCGTAATCCGCTTGATACAAGCCGTCCCGTAGCCTGGTCACGTTTTCCATAGACATACCAGCCCCGGTCACGGATGACCGTGAAGCCGTGAATGTCCTGTTCAAAACTGAACCACTCGTCACCGCGAACCTGTAACCGGATCTCCTGGCCATCCGGTTGCTGGACGACGTATGGGTCTGGATTGGCCTGAATGGCAAAGACCGTAGCGGCTGGGATTAAGCAGCCGATGAGCATGAATAATTTGGGCAGCGAAAAAGCAACTACACCCAAGCGACGATTGTGTGTGAACCGTTTCATAAGACAGCAGATTTGAGTTATTAGAAGGTCCCGCGAAGTTTGCAGCTGCGGGATTGTGGACAATGAAGACAACAAAAGTTGAGGTCTTTACCCTATGAAATGCGCCGCGAGGGTCAAGCTCAATAGCCGCCCTCAAGGCCCATGAAAACTGGCAAAATTCTCTTTTACCAATTTTTTAAACCACTCTTTCAGAGGGCTTCTACAGCTTGGCTGACGGCTTTTTCCAAATCATCGCCGCGCAGATCCTTGGCGATGATTTTCCCCTCCGGACCGATGAGGTAAGTAGTTGGAATACTGCTCACCGCGTATTTGTTGGAAAGCTCGTTGTCCCAGCCCTTTCCATCATAATACTGCGGCCAGTCCATTTTGTTTTCCGCTATAAAGGATTCCAGCTTTTCCTTGTCCTTGTCGAGGCTGATACCGATAATTTCAAAACCACTGTCATTAAATTCCTGATACGTTTCCAGGAGATGAGGGAGCTCGGCGATACAGGGCGGACACCATGTGGCCCAAAAGTCGATCAGGACAACCTTGCCCTTGTAATCCGCAAGGGAGATGGCCTTACCCTCAAGATCGGAAAAAGAGAGGTCGGGAAAGACACCACCGACCTGCAAGGACTCCAGCATGTCGATCTGGGCGACCAGCTTTTCCACTTTGGCGATCAGTTCAGTGTCTGTAAAATCGCTTAAAATGCGTTCATATTCCTGGCGGGCAGCAGGCAGGTCGTCGAGGATGTTCTGGTAGACCATGCCCTTGAAGATCAGTACAGAGAAACGCTCTTGCTGCATCCCGGCATCAATCTTGTCATAAAGGGTATCCAGTTCATTCAGATACTTGGCATATTCCACGGCGTCCGTTTCACCGCTGCGGTACATGGAGAGAATAGTCTGCATCGCCGCTTTCAGCTCCCTGGCCGGAGCGGCATTCTCCGGTGCAGTCGTGTCGCCATCACTGGCAGGCTCTGTTTCTGCACCAAGGGGAAGGAGGAACGCACTGAAAAGGATAAGGATAAAGGAAATCCGTTTGAACATAATGGTGGGCCTTTCGAAATGAAGTTGTTAAATTACCCTGATACGGGAATGTCTGGGTATTTAGCTGAACCAGAATCTGGAATCAAGGGCATTCAGGAACTTCCTGCTTTCCTGCATCATGATGTGGAGGCGAATCGACCCCGTGGCTTGCGGAAATGTCAACCAGCCCCTATTTGTTCGACCATGCAAGCAAAGAGAAAACGTCTGCTGGAGCCTATGAAAATGGGTGACTGGGACCTTCCCAACCGTTTCATAATGGCACCCCTTACCCGATGCCGGGCCAGCGCTGGACGCGTCCCAAACGCCCTCATGGCCCAGTATTACGCCCAGCGGGCCTCAGCAGGCCTGATTATCTCGGAGGCCACTGCGGTGACCCCGATGGGAGTTGGTTACCCGGACACCCCGGGCATCTGGGCGGAGGAGCAAGTAGCAGGATGGAAGCTCGTTACCAAGGCGGTCCACGAAGCCGGCGGACGGATAATTTGCCAATTGTGGCACGTTGGACGCATTTCTGATCCATACTATCTCGACGGGAAAACTCCCGTAGCTCCGAGTGCTGTCCGACCGGAGGGTTACGTCAGTGTCATCCGCCCCAAAAAGCGATTTGTCACCCCGCGAGCCCTGGAACGGGAGGAAATCCCGGAAGTTGTGGAGGCGTACCGGAAAGGGGCCGAAAACGCCCTCCGGGCCGGATTTGACGGCGTGGAACTGCACGGGGCCAACGGCTATCTGCTCGACCAGTTCCTGAGGGACTGCACCAACAAACGGACAGATGATTATGGTGGCTCCATCGAAAACCGGGCCCGCCTGATGCTGGAAACCGTTGACGCAGCCATTTCGGTCTGGGGGGCGGGCAAGGTTGGCCTCCACATCTCCCCCCGCAGCGAGGGTGAGGATTACAGGGATTCAACGCCAGCAGAGACCTATGGTCATGTGGCCCGGAGGCTGGCAAACGGGGCATTGCCTTTATTTTCGCCCGGGAGTCCCTTGAAGAACCGCGTCTCGGGCCGGCACTAAAATCAACCTTTGGCGGTACTTACATTGCCAATCAGGGCCTTACGCTGGCCCAGGGCGAAGCATTACTGGAGGCTGGCGAGGCCGACGCGATATCATGGGGCCAACTCTACATTGCCAATCCGGACTTGGTGCGACGGCATGAGCTCGACGTACCGCTGAATGAACCGGATCCGTCAACTTTCGGGGCCAATGCACAAGGTTCGGCCCGGGGGTACACGGATTACCCGACATTGGAAGAGAACGAATGATTAAGAAGCGCCATTATATAAATTACCTTCTCCCTGCAGGACTGCTGATCCTCCCGGCCATTGCCTTGTATCGTTCAGGATGGGACTTGCGATGGATTGGTGCCTACATCCTGGTCGTCAATGGAGTCACCTTCCTGACTTACCGGCGGGACAAATTACGAGCCGGAACCGGCGAATGGCGCGTTCCGGAAAGGCGCCTTCACCTGCTGGAACTACTGGGTGGGTGGCCCGCCGCCTGGTTGGCCCGTGAAGTTCTCCGCCACAAGTCCGCCAAGCTCTCCTTCAGGATAGTTTCCTGGATGATTGTCGGGGCCTACCAACTATTGTCCCTGGACGCCTTGCTGGGCTGGCCAGTCATGGAGGGACTGGTTGATTCCATTGATCTCATCCTGAAAAGCCGGGGCTCTTGAACTCAGGCTATCATTGGGATTCCTTGCCAAATCCCATCTTACCACCAAGCTATCGATGATGAAGCTTTGTCCGCTCACCCTGCTTTTGATATTCATGAACCTTAGTTACGCAGAAACAGTATTCTTCGGCACCAACACCGGTGGCAACGGGAGTTCCAAGGGGATTTACGCAACCCGCTTTGACTCCGGGGCTGGCGCCTTTGCCAGCGAGGCCCGCCTTATGGCGGAAATCCCGTTCCCCGGATTCCTCGCCAAGCATCCGAACCTGCCGGTCCTGTACTCGGTCAGCTCGGACCGGGTGGCCAGTTATCGCATTGTCGAAGGAGGCAGCCAGCCGGATCTGGAACCCCTGAATGCGGTTCCTTCAGGAACAGGCCGGGGGACACATCTCGATGTCCACCCTAACGGCAAGGCACTTGTCACCGTTCATTACGGCGATGGGGATGTCGTGGTTTTTCCACTACAATCAGACGGAAGCATTGGCGAAAGGACCCAGACAATCGCATTAACGGCCTTCAGTGGCGTTAATCCAAAACGGCAGGAAGGACCGCATCCGCACAGCGTCTATTTTGATGATACGGGTGCCTTTGCCCTCATCCCCGACCTTGGAGCCGATGCGACCTACATCTTTCGCTTCAACAGTGAGAGCACGACCCTCACTCAGCAAGGTAAAGGAGATGCCTTACCGGGCGAGGGCCCGCGTCACATGAAGTTCTCGGTGGACAGTCGCTTCGTCTACGTTCTCAACGAGCTGGGCCTGTCGGTCGACTGCTTTGAATGGAATGCCCAAGAGGGCAGCCTGACCAAGGTTGGTTCAGCCCCTACCCTGACAAAGGAGGAGCAGGCCGGATTCAACGATATCAAGGCTTCGGAGATTCGGATTCACCCCAACGGCAAGTTCCTCTACGCCGCCAACCGCGAACACGATTCCATCAGCGTCTTCCGTATCCATCCGGAATCCGGACTCATCAAGCGGATACAACTTGTGCCAACCGTGGTCAGATGGCCGCGCAATTTCAATATCGACCCTGCCGGCCGGTGGCTTCTCTGCGCCGGCCAGAATTCGAACACGGTCGGCATCTTCGCCATCAACGAGGGATCGGGCGAGTTACTCTATAAGGAAGGATCCGAATTAGACGTACCCCGGGCGATCTGCGTCCTCTTTGCGCCTTGAGGGGGGAACCCTAATCGGTTCAAGCCTCGGCCGTAGTCGGATCGATCACCCTCCGGACTTCCGCCACGCTGTTGGAGGGAAACTCACCCTTCCGGGCATGCTCGCGGACCATTTCCTCATTCGGGGCGATATAGACACAGTATATCTTGTTGTCCGTGACAAAACTCTGAACCCATTGGATTTGTGGGCCCAAATCATTGAGCACACTGCAGGACTTTTGCGAAATGGCCTGCAGTTGTTCGCCAGTCAAGTCACCGGCACCGGGAATTTCTCTTTCAATCACATACTTTGGCATAATTGTTCCTTTTGTTTACTTGGTTACGGCTTGCGCCGACCATTAGGCCAATTTCGAAATTGAAGTCAATCCATCTCATGGACAATCCTGATCACCCCGACAAGCCATCGAGCACCTGCTGCATCTGCTTGGCATATGCCTGCATGGCTCGCCGGCCCTTGGCGGTTAAACGGATTAGGGTCCGTGGCATGCGATTGACGAAATCCTTCCTGATCCCGACATATCCAGCCTCCTCCAACTTACCCAGGTTGACCGACAAGTTCCCCCGGGTGAGGCCGGTCTGGTTAAGCAAAAAGGTAAAGTCCGCCACTTTCACAACCGCCAGGCAACTCAGGATTGTCAGCCTTGCTGGCGCATGCACGGTCCGGTCGATTTCCCCGATAATCGTCACCGCCTCCTCACTCATCCCCGGCATTCTCCTCGTTTGACGGTTGATTGCGGTACCGCATCAGAAACCGTATCAGGACAATTGTCCCGCAAGATACGATGATTACACCGGGAATGATGATTCCCATTTCCCGCGACACGCCTGCCAGCCGTGACAGCACCACCGAAAGAATGACCACCGCGCTGTAGGCGTGCAACCGGACAGTGCCCAGCAACAGCCCAACGCTGCTGATCAAGACCGCGAAAATCAATCCCAGCATCAGGTAACCGCTTTGCTGCAGAATCCCCGGAAGCTCTCCCCCGGATACCACAACCGCATAGACCAGCACTCCCAGCAGGAAAGTCAGGCTGCCGAGCAGGAAAAGATAAATCAGTCCCCGCTTCTCCTTTGCCTTCCTCCCTTCGCTGAATTCCACATAGCCAAGCCGCTTCTCCGTGATGCCCCGCTTCGCCGCCAACCACAGCGGGTACGCCGTCGCCGCGAATATCGGGGCCAGCCAGGTCTGGTCAAATTGCATCCCCAATCCAAATAACAGGACCACCATTCCCAGCGCCAAGTCCGCCAGCCCGTCTCCGTGATACATCAAATAGGCCCGCTTCTCCAGGCTTTCCAGGCTCATTACCCGATCCATTTTTCTTCCCTCAATAATTGTTCATAAATAGGTTTAGTTTTTAAACCTATTTAAAACAAGCAATCCGGATCAGTAAAGTCAAGCAGATCCGATAAAAAGCTCCGTTGGGCTCACCCGAGGGCGAACTCGATATCGACGCTGGGGTCGGATCCGACGAGGAGGTAGACGGTGGATGAAGAAACCCAACCGGCGGTCTCAAGGCCGCTGGAGCGGGCGACAGCATCAATTCCGCTGAACTGGTTGTCGGTCGCGTTATCGCGGTCAAGGAGGAAGAGGTGAACAATCCGACCATCCGCGGTATGGAAGCAGACGAGGGAGACATCAAGACCCTGCCATTGCAGCTGTTTACAGCCGATGGGGTCAAGATTGGTCAGGGCATCGGGCAGATCCTCATAGACAGGCGACTGCTTGCTCGACAACCAGGACCTGATGGAGTCGAGGTCCTGCGTGGTGTGGTCGAGCCGGAAATATACATCATTAATGTAGTAGGCCATACCATCGCGGAAGTGACTAAAGTCGTCGGGGCTGACCCCGCTGACCGAATGCTGCAGATTCTGCACAATGGACTCGTTTTCCCGGAGTAACCAAAAGGTGCTGACAGAAACAAGCAGGGTAGCTGCAATCCCCCAACCAACAAGACGCAGCCTTCTTGCAGGTGACCGGCTTCCGGCAACCTTCTCATCCTCGCGGACCGTCTCCAGCAGCCTTGCCTCAAGGTCCTTGGGCACTGGAATGTCGGACAGAGCATCACGAAGAGCCGGGTCCATTTCCGTTTGCAATTGCATCCACTCGATCAGTTCCGGATCGGATTCCGCCAACTCGAGGGCACGTTGAATCTCAGGATCGGCCTCCGAAGAGGAATCCTTCAAGTAGGCACTGAGTAGTTCCTTGGCACGTTGTTTGTTCATTTTGTGTTTCCGGTTAGACGGTTGAATAATTTTACCTTGCCCCGGTAAAGGCGGGACATGACCGTCCCAACTGGGAGGTCAAGGATACGGGCAATCTCCTTGTAGGGGATGGATTCGAGGTAAAAGAGAGACAGGGGAGCACGAAGATCATCTTCCAGTTCATGCAGGGCTGCGAGGGCCGTCTTGGCATCCAGTTTCCTCGAGGGATTGGTCACGATCGGATCCGATCCCACCGCTTCCTCATCAATGGGAACACTGGGAAAGCGGATGACTTTACGCCGCTGATCAATAAATTTCCGGTAGACGACTGCATTGAGCCAGGACTTTACCTTGGCCGGATCACGGACTTCCCGGTGCTTCCTGGTCAGTTGTTCGTAGGCGAATTGGGTCAGGTCCGCCGCATCGTCCTGGTTTCGACAAAGGTGCATGGCGAAGCGGAAGATGTCCTTGTAATGATCGCGGACGGCTTCCTCGAGGTCGACAACTGGCTCGCCGGTTCCCATACCGAATGACCTATGGGAGTCCTCGCCGGAGGTAAAGGTTATCCGTTCAGGGTTACTTTTGATTGCAGCCTCCATAGGGGATAAGAAAGGGTCGACAGGCCCGCCGGATTGGCGGGCCTGCCGAAGTTAGAGTGACGTGTGGACAAGAGAACGCATGTCAGCCTTTAACGGCCGGACTTCACCAGCGGGCAGGAGAAGTAGAAGTTGGCCGGCATGATTTCCAGATGACCGATTTCTGCATGATGGAGAACCATTTCCGCGGAGGTCAGCTCGAAGTTGACGATGCCGTCACCATCCGGATCGTGGGCCATCTTGCCAACCTCGGTGAAGACGACGATCTGCACCGACCAGCGACCGCCATTGTAATGCTGGTCCCCAGGAGCGGCATCGGAAACCGGGCGTTGGCCTTCGAGACCACTCATCATGAAGTTGTAGAGGTAGTCAACGGAATGCGCGGGTGCATTCTTGAAACTGTTGGTCGTCAGGACTGTGGAGTAGATTTCACCGTTGGCCCAGATGACATCATCAACCAAGGTGGCGGCCTTTTCGCTTCGGGCATTGAGCGAGGCAACAGCAAAGGCAGAGATGAGCAGGAGAAAGAACTTTTTCGTTAGATTATTCATGGTTAGAACTATAGGTCGTTGAAATGAACCGGTGGGCTGTTGGGCCCAGACGGGCAGGAACGGAAGTGTTCCATACCTCAAGGACGAACCAAGGTTGGGTTTATTCACGAACGCCCAAAAAAAATTTCTTCCTGTCAATTCACTGTAAAAGAATTGGGAGGGGTCGAATTGAAGGTGCAGGGACGTCACGGAAGGCTTAACAGGTGAAGATATCAACCATTGCACCGTAACCCAATAACCTATCGCGCCATGAAACGACACATAGCACAACTGTCGGCCGTCCTTGGCGTCGGCCTCACCATCGTCCTTCCCCTCAAGGCAAGCCCGTACACCTACACCTTCACGGATTCCAGTATCCAGGAAGGAGACATGGCTTCGGTTTTTATCGGGGACATCATCAGCGGAACCGTGGAATTCTACCCGGCCACCGGAAATTACACCGTAACCTGGAAAGCCAACCCACAGGCTCTCTTCATGCCCCCAATGCAGTTCATCCTCAACCTGGGCAATGTCAGCGTTGGAGACGTGGTTTCGCTATCCATGGATTACAACGGCAGTGAACTGATCGAGAGTTTCAGTTACTCCGGAAATGAGCCGGCCCTGATGGACTGGATGCCCGGAGATATTCTTGTCACGAGCGGAAGTGTCGAGGAATTCGGCGTGTCCTTTGAATCAGGCATCTACTCCCTGTTCACCAACCTTCCACCGGGATTTGGTATCGATCTCCTTACCCATTCCGGTGTTCTCGAAGGAGAAATTGTTCCTGATGAGCCGATACTCCTCGATTCGGATGGGGATGGCCTGATGGATGATGTCGATCCCTACCCGCTCTCTGACATGAGCCCGACTGTCGTCCTTCTTGGTGTCGATACGGGGGTCCCCAACATGATTCCCGGGGTTCCGGTGGAGGAATCCGGCACCACCCTCGCAGACGTGGTCCTTGATTTGGAACAGTCGGCAGCCAGCTCGACGGACAATCATGGCCAGTATGTGAAGGAACTGGGCCAGGCCTTCAAACTTCTCGAAAGGGATGGCTGGATCAATGGCCGTCAAAGGGCGGGACTGCTCCGCGTTATCGCCCAATCGGTCAACTGAACTGGCCGCCTTTCGGTAAGGTACAGCCTCCACGCCCTCCCCCCAACGAGGGCGTGGAGGTCTTCCTTACTTATCCCAGGTTCGGGGTAAATGGGAGATGCAAACGCGGTCTTGCAAATGGACAGCTTGCATATATCTTAGGAAAACTACTTCCCTCACACTCCCCCTACCCCTTTCATGAAAAGCCGTTCGGAACCCCTTGAAACGATCCCTGGTCCCTTTCTGGGCAAACCGGTCAACTTCGAGGAGCGTGCGGAAATGCGAACGGCCATTGAGGAGACCTTGCGCCTTATCCGGCGCGGCCAGATGCCCTTGAAGATTCCCCGGATCAAGGGCCGGATGCAACGTCACCCGGGAATGCATTACCACTTCAAGCCGGAGTTCTTTCTCCAGACTCGTGGCACTACGGAGTTTGAGATGCCAAGGGAACGTATCCTCGTTAAGCCTGGAGAGATGTGCATCATGCCAGCCGGCATTCCGCATCGGGAGCAGGTTGAAAGCGAGCCTCAGGCTCCTTTTCGCAATCTGGTCTGCGGTTTCTACAGCAAGACCCTGAGCTTGCACTGGGCCTTTGAAATTGAGCCCGGCAAGCCGGAGATTGAGGCGATTGAGTTTTTCGACACCCCCAACCTGGAGATCTTCACCTCGATGATGGGGCAAATTGTCTCCACCTTTCATGCCAAGTCCCCCGCCCGGGATCATATCCTGCACGGTCTAGTGACCGCCTTCCTCGGCATGTGCCTCAATCTCATCGAGGCTGGCAGCGCCAACCTCAACAAGGACATCGAGAAAATCTTCCAGACCAAGTGGCTTGTCCGCGAACAGATCTCCAACCCGAAATTAAACGTCAAGAACGTGGCCGAGAAACTGCGCTGTTCGCCGGACTACCTCTCCCACCTGTTCCACAAACAGACGGGTGAAAAACTCATCCACTATATCCAGCGGATCCGTATCGAGGCAGCCATGCTGGCCTTGAAATCAACCCAGTTGTATATTTCCGAGATTGCATTTTCCAGTGGCTTCCAGGACCCGGCCTACTTTACGCGCGTCTTCAAGAAGTTTACCGGCGAGTCACCACAGGAATTCCGCTCGCGCATGGAGACGGAACGGAGCAAGGAAGAGTCGATGCCGAAGACCATCTACTACGACCGCGAGGATTATTCCCACGGGACACCAGCGGGCGCATGATCCCTCTTATTAAGAGCGATTGCCTCAGCCCTCCCCTTCAGAGCCTTTTTCATCGACCAGGCGCAACGTGACAGCCGCGACAAGAAGGGCAGCGCCTCCAAGCAGGACGGCGTTCATGGCATTGTTGTTGAGGAAATTGCTGAGAATCCATCCCAGGCCAACCGAGGCGAAGATCTGGGGAAGGACGATGAAGAAATTAAAGACCCCCATGTAGAATCCCATCTTTTCTCCCGGAATACCATTTGAGAGCATGGCATAGGGCATGGCCAGTATGCTGGCCCAAGCGATGCCGATGCCGATCATGGAGACGATCAGCAACAAAGGATTCTCGATGAAGCCAACCGAGACCATGCCAATGCCTCCGATAGCCAGACAAACCGTGTGGATGGCCTTGGCCGAAAAGCGCCTCACCAGCATGAGCAGGAAAAAGGAGAAAAAGAAGGCGACAAAGTTGTAGATGGAGAAACAAACACCGGCCCACTCGGCCCCGGAACGGTAGGCAGCAGAGGTAGGGTCGGCATCATAAAGGCTGGAAGCCACGGCGGGGACGAAATTTATCCAGAGGCAGAAAAGGGCAAACCAGGTGAAGAACTGGGGAATGGCCAATTGGCGCATCAATTTCGGCATGCTGAGGATACCTTCGAAGATCTCCTTGAAGGCATGCAACGGGCCAGCACCTTCGGCTTTCATTTTTCGGAAGGCTTCCATGTCCTCTGGCGGATATTCCCGGGTCCGTAAAACGGTATAGAGAACGGCACCGAAGAATATGAAGGAACCGGCATAAAAGGCGATATGTACCGTCAAGGGAATGGGAGAATCCCCGGTCGGCTCATTGCTCATGCCGAATAGATTGGTCAGGATCCATGGCAAGGCCGAGGAAAGGACAGCCCCGAGACCAATGAGCAGGCTCTGCATAGCAAAGCCGAACTTGCGCTGTTTCGGCGGAAGCATGTCACCGACAAAGGCCCGGAATGGTTCCATGGAAATATTAACCGAGGCATCCAGAATCCAAAGCAGCCCGGCGGCCATCCACAAAGTGGAGGAATTTGGCATGGCGATGAGGGCCAGGCTGGCGAGAATGGCCCCGACGAGGAAATATGGACGCCGCCGGCCGAGGCGGTTCCAGGTCCGATCACTATAGTAGCCGACAATAGGCTGGACAATGAGACCGGTCAGTGGTGCCGCCAGCCAGAGTAGCGGAATATCCTCCGGAGTGGCCCCAAGGTACTGGTAGATGGCACTCATGTTGGCCATTTGCAGACCCCAGCCAAACTGGATTCCGAAGAATCCAAAGCTCATGTTCCAGATTTGCCAAAAGGATAGTTCAGGACGCTTCATTGTTTAGAGGTGTAGTGAGGATTTAATGACTTTCGGATAGCGAGCCGGTCGGCGGTGCACTGTACTCCCGCTGCAGGGTGTCGCCTGTCCGATCGTAAAGCTGGTGCAACCGCTTTAATTCAGTAACGGTTCCATTCAACAAAAGGTCGAGCTGCTTCTCGGTGAACCGCCAGGTCCAGTTACCCCCGGTCGTCCCCGGAATATTGAACCGGGCCTCGTTGCCGAGATCGAGCAGGTCCTGCACGGGAAAGATGGCCAGCCGTGAAACGGAGGCAAAACCCGCCTCAATAAGGGGCCAGGCAGAATTGTCTCCAGCCTTGAGCCGGAAGTAGGCCCGCACGTTTTTCTCCTGGGTCCCGTTGAGTGACGAGAGCCAACCACGGGTTGTCTCGTTGTCATGGGTGCCGGTGTAGACAACGGAATTGCGGGCATAAAAATGAGGCAGGTTGACGTTGTTCTCGTCATGCCCAAAGGCAAACTGGAGAATCTTCATGCCGGGAAAACCGGCCGCCTGTCGCAGTTTGACCACGCCTTCAGTGATGTAGCCGAGGTCCTCGGCGATGATGGGTACGGCCGGAAGCTTTTCCGCCATCGCCTTGAAGAAGGCGGACCCGGGCCCCTCGCACATCCGTCCCTTGCGGGTGTCGGTGGTCCAGGCAGGAATTTCCCAATAGGAATCAAATGCCCGGAAGTGATCCAGACGGAGAATGTCGCAACATTCAAAGGCGAATCCGAGTCGTTTGGCCCACCACTCGTAGCCCGTGGATGCGAGGTACTCCCAATCATAGAGCGGATTACCCCAGAACTGCCCCTCCTCGGAAAAGTAATCAGGCGGAACGCCAGCCACGGCAATCGGATTGCCTTCGGGATCCAGGCGGAAAACTTCCCGGAATTGCCAGGTATCGGCACTGTCCATGGAGACAAAGATGGGCAGATCGCCAATGATGCGAACTCCCTTGTCACGGGCATAATTGCGCAGCTTGTTCCACTGGTGAAAGAAAACAAATTGGTAAAAGCGATGGGAATTGGCCAACTCCTTCACTTCAGGGGGAAGCTTCGATGAATCGAGCTTGGAATAATCCCGGTAGATGGGCTCCCATTCACTCCAGGGTCTCCCCCCGTGATGAGCCTTGAGGGCCATGAAGGTTACATAACCTTCAAGCCAATGGGCATGGGTTTTACAGAATCGGGAATAGGATTGCCCCTGATAAGTATCGTCACCAAGCGCGGCAAAGCGCTGGTGGGCGGTTTCCAGAATGGGCCAGAATTCCGTGTAGAGGCGTCCGAAATCAACCGCACCCTGGGGGAGTTCACGCAAGGGTTGCAGTTCCTCCAACTCCAGAAGTCCTGCTTCACAAAGTTCTTCAAGGTCTATGAAGTAAGCATTGCCGGCAAAGCTGGAAAAACTCTGGTAGGGGGAATCGCCAAAGCCCGTTGGGCCAATGGGGCAGATTTGCCAGTGCTGGAAGCCTGCCTCTGCGAGAAAGTCGATAAACTGGCTGGCAGAAGTTCCCAGGTTGCCAATCCCATAAGCACCTGGAAGGGAAGAGATGTGCGCCAGTATACCGGAAGAGCGATAATTGAGCCAGTTGCTGTCGGAAGCAGTCACGGATCAGGATGAGTTAAGGCGGAAAGGATAGAGAATTTTAAACAAATCACCGAAGCAAACCGGAGAGGGAATCCCCTGGCGGGATGAACCGCCAGGGGAAATCCGTTTGAAGTAACAAGCCTTAGAACTTGTAGGAGGCGCCGATGGAGAATTGTTTTCCGTAGCGCTGGTAGTCCTTCACGAGGCGCGAATCCTGATCACCTTCGAGGGCGAAGAGGGGCTCATCCGTGAGGTTGTAGCCCTGGAGGATGAGGGTCAGGCCTTCAAAGGCACCCGAGTGGAAGGAGTAGCTGATCTGGGCGTCAACCACGGTTTCCGCCTGCAGGTTGCGGAAAACAGCGCCCCGCGGGCCAAAGGTCGCAATGTCACCCCGGTAGTCGGAGCGGTAGCGGGTGCTGACCCGGGCGGCAAAGCCACCGCGCTCGTAGTAGAGGGTGGCATTGGCCACTTTCTCCGACAGTCCGGGGATCGGGGTGGCAGGATTGCCAAGGTCCGGCCGGATGGAGCTGTCCGTGTAGGATCCACTGAGGATCAAGCCAAGGCCGGACAGGGAATCACTGACCATTTCACCCGGAAGGGAGAGCGTAAGCTCAAGACCCTTGATGGAACCGCCTTGCCCGTTGTTCGGGATCGTGCGGTAACCTTCGTAGATGGCCGGCGTGACACCCTCGACTCCAGTCGGGTAACCGCTGAAGTCGGTGAGGATGGACTCATTGTAGGTGTAGCTGACTAGGTCCTTGTAGAAGGCAGCCAGTGCCCAGTAGCCCTTGTTGTCGGCGAAGTAGTTCTCGAATGAAACATCGAAGGAGTTTGAGCGCCATGGCTCGAGCTTCGGGTTACCCCCGTTACCGCTCCAGGGACTGTTCTGGACGTCAGTGGAGTCGGCCTTGGCTTCGTCGAAGCCATAGGTCGAACCGGCACGCATGTCGACCATCGCCTGGCGGGCCAACTGACGGGCAATGCTGAGGCGCAGGACATGCTTTTCGCTCAGCTCAAAGGCCAGGTTAACACTCGGTACCCAGTCTTCGTAATCATGGGAATCAGCAACCGGGGTAATCAGGGTACCCGTCGCCGCGAGGCCGGTGGCGTACTGATCGGTCATGATCAATTGGGTGCCGATGGATCCGGTAACCGGAATCGAGCCCAGCTTCATGTCGATGCCAAACTGGATATAGGCGGTCGTCACTTCTTCCTCAACGGTCCAGTTATTGGCCACATAGGAAGGATTGTCATTGGGAACCAGGTCATACAAACCACTTTCAAGAGCTGCTCTCGGATCAAAGGCATAAAGGTTACCCAGTCCAAGGAAGCTCAGGTCGGCAAAACCGATGTTGGGTGGTAGTGGACCTGTGGGTTGACCGCTGGCCAGACCGAGATGGAAGCCCTCCTTGCCATTCGGGCCGGCTTCAACCTCGAACTTGCCACGCTCGGTGTAAGCAAGTCCGGTCTCAAACTTGTTGAAGATCCCCCAGTCCATGTCCCGCTTGGCGAGAATCTTGTACTGATCGAGCTCGTCTTCGGTGATCGGACCCTTGAGGAAGCCAACCTGGCCACCTTCAACGGCATCGCCACCCCACCCTTGCGGGCTGGCCAGGAACATGTCGGAGGAACTGTAGCCGAGCTCACTGCTGAAGACCGCACCCGTACCAGTACCCATGTCGAGGGTGATGGTGTCCGGTGTACCAGTCTTGTTGGAGCCCCAGCCCATGTAGGTTTCAAGGACGTTGTCAGTCCGGTCAACGCGGGAGGTGCTGAGGTCGGCCTCATAGACCCAGCCGCTGCCATCACCGAAGCGCAGGTTGATACCGGCGTTCTTTACTTCGGCATCGCGCCAGACAATGTCATTACGGGCCACGCCGAAGAAGTCACCAATGGTGGCTCGGGTGATCAAGCCGTCCTCAACCGTGGAGTCGAGAATGGTCGTGCCGGTGCCCCAACCTGGGTTGATCGGCATTTCGACACCGCGGAGGATCTGGGTTTCCCCGAAGTCGGAATAGAAAAGGTCAACGATAGCCCGGAACTTGTCCGAGGGCTTGTACTCAATGACCCCCATGATGCTGTCACGCTCAAGGTTGCTGGAGCGGACGAAAGGCTTGGCACCACCGAGAAGGAGGCTGCCGTCGTCCTGTTCTGCATAGCCCCAGGCATTCCACTGCTCGCCCTGACCGGGCTGGTCGGTGTGGGCATAGCCAATGGCGATACCGAGGGTGCCGTCATTGAACTGATCGATATAGTTCATCGAATACCGCAGGCCGGTGTCGTCACCGTCCGGGTTGAGTTTGCCGAGGTCGGCCCACTCGTAGAAGGCGTTCACCGCAACCGTGCGGCGACCGTGCTCAAGGGGACGTGCGGTGCGCATGTCGATGGTTCCGGCAAGGCCCTGGCCGACAAGGTTGGCCTGGGTCGTCTTGTATACCATGACCCCGTTGAGGAGCTCGGCCGGATACTGGTCAAACTCGATGCCACGGCCGGCGTTGGTGCTGACCTGCTGGCGTCCATTGAGGAGACCCGTGCTGAAGTCACCGACGAGACCACGGATGACGATACCCTGGGCGCGGCTGTTGATCCGCTGGGTAGTCAGGCCGGGCAGGCGGGCGAGGGTTTCCGCGATACTGGTGTCCGGGAGCTTGCCGATGTCCTCGGCGGTTACTGCCTCGACGATCAGCGGGGCGCGTTTCTTGATTTCAGTCGATGCCTCGATACTTTGGGCAAAGCCGGTTGCTTCCACCTCGAAGGCTTCGAGATCAAAGACCAGGCTGTCATCTTCGGTAACAGCACCGCTGTCCTGTGCGGAAAGGGAGACGCTGACCGAAAGGATCGCCGCCAGGGCGGCAGTTCGGAGTGTTGTGTTTTTAGCCATCATTTTTGCTTGCTTGTGGGTTAAAGGATACCCGGGATTCGGCCGGGTTTACCTGTGGGTTGAAATGAGGAGTTGAATCAGATGAACCGGAATGTGGGGCTTCCGATTGATGGAGTTATGTAGAGCGAATCGCTGCACCGGAACGAGATGGATTCCTTCGATAAATCCTGACTAATCTGGACAAATCTTAGAATTTTGAAAAATTCCGTCTTTCGTCACTCACCCTGAACGAGGAGTCGATACTCCCAACTATCCAGTTCGAATTCAGCCGTTGCTTCCAGTTCGACAGGGGATCCGTCGAAGGCATCTATCCAGCTTCCGGCGATGTCCCCTGACCCAATGGAAACCTCAATGTCCTTGGCCGTCAAATTGCCGACGAAGAGCACCTTGCCGGAATCCGTATTCCGGAGCAGGGCATAGGCAGATTCGTCCATTGTGGAAGGGATACGTGCCGAAGGGGCGCCTGTGGCAAGAGCAGAGTGTCCGGCCTTGAGGTTGTTCATGGTACGGTAGACATCAAAAAGGTGATGTTCCCTCCAATCGATGGGATCATGAACAAAGAACTCGAGACGCTTGTCCAATCCTGCTTCCTGTCCGTTATAAATCAGCGGTATGCCATCAAAGATATAGGTGAGGACGGCGAAGGTCTCCACCCCGCCACCGAGGCGTTGGAAGACAGTCCCGTTCCATGAGTTCTCATCATGGTTGGAGGTGACGTAAAGAAAGTCCGCACCATGGGGGAACTCTAAACGCATCCGGTTCAGGACATCGTCCAGATAAGAGGCCGGTTGCTTGCCTTGGGCAACATCATCAAAGGCGTGCATCATCGGCCAGCCATAGGAGGCATGGAATGCAGTTAACTGATGATCAGCAACTTCTGCCTCTGCCAGCATGAACAAGTCTGGCTTGGTTTCCAGCAAGGCAGCGGACAGTTTATCCCAGAATTCAGTTGGAATACCGGTTGCGTAATCACAACGATATCCATCGATACCAAACTCGGTAATCCAGTAACGCATCTCCTCAATGTGCCAATCAAGGACATCCGGATTGTCATAATCCACTTGGATGACGTCGCTCCAGTCGGGGAATTCCGGAGGCGGCATGAAGCCGCCATCAGCGTCCTTCATGTAGAAGTCCGGATTGGTAGCAGTCCGTGGATGGTCCCAGGCCGTGTGGTTGCCCACCCAGTCAAGGATGACTTTCATCCCCCGCGCCTTGGCGGCATCGACCAACGACTTGAAATCGGCCTTGGTACCAAACTCCGGGTTCACATCGCGGTAATCCTTGATGGAGTAGTAACTGCCGAGTTCCCCCTTGCGGTTGAGTTCACCAATTGGGTGGATGGGCATGAACCAGAGGGTCTTGACACCCAACTCCTCGATTCGGTCCAGATCCGCTTCGACGGCGGCAAATGTCCCTGCCTCGGAATACTGGCGTACGTTGACCTCGTAGATCACTTCATGCCGGACCCAGTCGGGCAATTCAGTCGAGGGCTGCGTCCAGAGCAGCTCTTCGGAAAATGCAAACCCGGTCCCAAGGGACCAGACCACTAACAATAGAATTATGGGATAGCGCTTAAGGAAGTGTGATTTCATAAAAGATATTCAGGTTAGGATAATTGCCTGAATGTCTCACATCGTTCCTTCCTTATCCCGCCCATTCATCCGGATAGACCTGACAACGCTTGGACAAAACCTAGACTGGCGCGCTGACTCAGTCCTGAATGGCGTTCTTTTCGTCAACGTAGACCAGCAAGGGCTTGTGGGCCTGCGCTTCCCCTTCCTCGTATTCCGCATAGCTGGCAATAATGACAATATCTCCCGGTTGGACGAGGCGGGCAGCCGCCCCGTTCAGGCAGACTTCCCCGGGCTTGCCGAGGATGACGTAGGTATGGAAGCGTTCCCCGTTATTGCAGTTGTAGATATCGACCTGCTCAAACTCGAGCAAGTCAGCTGCCTTGAGAAACTCAGGGCCAAGGGAAATGGAGCCCGCATAGTTAAGATCCGCATCGGTGACCGTGGCGCGGTGGATTTTTGACTTCAATAATGTGCGTTTCATGGAAAGGGAATATTTATGATTGGAGTTCCGCCTTCGAGCGGTCCGGTTCATGGATTTGGTTCAATTCAACAGCCCGGCAAAGGCCGTGCAAAACAAGGTCGGGAACATAGGCGGTCACAATCGACTCATCCTTGAAAAAGCGGGCATGGCCACCTGTGACGATGACCACAGGTTCCCTCCCCTCAAAAGCTTCGTCCTGTAAACGGCTAATGACTTCCCTCAACAGTCCGAGATGACTGAAGTAAAGGCCGCTTTGAATGCTCTCAATCGTGTTCTTGCCGAGACAGGCGGACGGAATTGCCAGGTCGACATAGGGCAACTTGGCGGTGTTCCGTGCCAATGCCCTCATGGAAAGTCCCATCCCGGCGGCAATGACCCCGCCAAGGTATTCATCGCGCCTGTTGATGGCACAGAAGGTCGTCGCCGTTCCCATGTCGACCACGACCCGGTCCGTTTCCGGGAAGAGCTCAACCGCGGCAATGGCGTTGGCGATGCGGTCTGCTCCGACTTCAGCCGGATTCTTGGTCCGGATTTTCAAGCCGGTCCTTACCCCTGCCTGCAGCAGGAGAGGCTTGATGCCTAGATAGGTCAAACAGGCCTCAATAACCACTTGGTTGCAGTCTGGTACAACGGAAGCGACGGCAATGGCGTCAAGGGACTCCACTGCAATTCCCCGCGAGGAAAGAATCTGCAGCACAAATACACCGAAGTCGTCAGCAGTCGGTGACTGCTGGCTTGACTTGCGGAACTCGGCTATGACTTCACGACCGTGGCAAACCCCGCCGTAGATGTCTGTGTTCCCGATATCAAAACACAAAACCTTCATCACCGGATCTCCACGTTATCGATAAGTCTCACGCCCTCCAACTGGACGGCTCCTAATCGGCGACCATCCCGCTCGTCGACATATTCCACCGCAAATCCGAGCGACTCCAACTCGGCCCGTGCCATGGCACAGTCCATGGCTGTTGAGAGGACCCGATGAAACTCCGGAGCCAGGGTTCGGGCTGATTCAGAGAGCCGGGCATTGCGGCTGCTCATCGCTAATCCATCCTCTTCCCTCACAGTGGGCACGCCAACGATTTCGGTGTTGATAAAGAATGCGTTGGCCAGCCCGCGGACCAGCTGCAGCTGCTGCCAGTCCTTCCCCCCAAAGTAGGCACTGTCCGCAGCTGCCAGGATGAGTAATTTCAGGACGACCGTCATCACGCCGTCGAAGTGGCCCGGGCGCATGGCTCCCTCCAGTACCGTACTCATTTCAATCTCGGAAATCCGGTAGATATAGTCGTCCGGGTAGAGCATCCCGTATTGTGGCATGAAGACAGCACTTGCACCCAGTTGCTGACACAGCTCCAAATCGGCATGCAGCGGGGTCGGATAAGTCGAGCAATCCTTGGCGTCATTAAACTGGGTCGGGTTGACGAAGATGCTGACCAAGGTCTGTTCGTTCTCCTTGACCGATTGCTCAATGAGTGAGGCGTGCCCGGCATGCAGTGCCCCCATTGTGGGGACGAAACCGACAGTTACCTCGGCTGTCTCGTTGCGCCACTCACGGAGGGCTTCAATGGTTGCCAATTTTCTCATTGGAAAAACTCTCCTCGACCGACGGATAGGCCAAGGCCTTCACATCTTTATCATATCCGCTCAAGGCCTGCCGCATGGCCTCCGCTCCATTCATGTAGGTCCGCAGGAACTTGGGTTGAAATCCAAGATTCATGCCGAGGACATCCTGCAGGACGAGGATCTGCCCGCTGCAGCTGACTCCGGAACCGATCCCGATCGTCGGGATGGTCAACTTGTCGGTTATCCGCCCGGCCAGGTCGGCCGGCACGCACTCCAGGACGATCGAAAAAACACCCGCCTCCTGCAAGGCCAGCGCATCCAGTTCAATTTGCCTTGCGGCGGCCTCTTCACGGCCCTGAACCCGGTAACCGCCGAACTGATGAACCGACTGTGGGGTTAGCCCGAGGTGACCCATCACCGGAACACCACTTCCGACGATGTGGGAAATCACATCCAGGTGGCCCTCGGCTCCTTCAATCTTCACCGCATTGGCACCTGCCTTCATGATTGTGTCAACACACTCCATGGCTGCAGGGATGCCCTTCCGGTGTTCCGGAAAGGGAACATCAGTAACGACGAATTTGTCCCCAATGCCGCGCCGTACGGCTGCAGTATGGGAGGCCATCATATTTGTCGTGGCATGCACCGTGTCCGGGTGTCCATGCATCACCATGGCTACGCTGTCGCCTACGAGGACAGCATCCACGGGGGATTCGGCGATAATCCGCGCGCTCCATGCATCATAGCAGGTCACCATGGAAATGGGATTTCCTTCTGCGCGGAAACGGGAGAAATCGGTCACTCGTTTCATCGGTGACCTCCTTCAAAAAATAGGGGGCGAATGGCTCGCTGCTCGGGTACCTGTCTCATTGGATCAAGTCCTTCCTTCGGCTTTGAATAAATTAAACTGTGGATTGTCGTTCGTCGCATCCGGGTAATTCCAGTATGCGCGAATGGTCAATGGACTCCTTTTTTCGCCGGATATCAAGCAAGATCGCGCAAATCCATCCGGCCAAGGCCCGGGCAAGGAGGTTCAGTCGAGGTGGAAAATCTCCTCCATGGGGGCCCAAATCTCCCCTTCTGGCAGGGAATCAAGGGGTTTTAGACAGGGAATACAGACCGCCCACCATTCCTGGGTTGTCTTGTCTGCAGCCACCGCTGCAACATCCGCCTCAAAGTCATCCCCCAGGTATTCAAAGTAACTGAAGAGCCAGCCCTCCCGGTAGAAGATGGAGTAATTGCTGAAGTGGCTTGCCTTCAACCGGTCCAGTACACCTGGCCAGGCAGCGGCATGGAGGCGTTTGTATTCCTCGTACTTATGGGGATGAACCTCGACTACTGAGCCATAGCGCTTCATTGGTCGCTCCCTGACAGGGGTGCACGGGCGGCACGGAAAAGGGCCGCAATATTGGCTGGTGGCGTATCCGGCAGAATGGCCTCATGGCTTGGGGAGACGATCAATCCAGTCGGGAAAATGCGGCGCAGACGCTGGACTTCGGTCTCGACTTCTTCAGGAGTGCCGTTGACCAGCAGGTCCTGGGCGTCTACTCCCCCACAAAAGGCAACGCGGTTCCCGAATTGCTCCTTCAGGGCGGAAGCTTCCATCCCGGCAGCTTTCGCTTGGATCGGGTGGATCACGTCCGCACCAATTTCCACAAGGTCTTCAATAATCGGGCAAATCGACCCACACGAATGGTGAATGACCTTCAGCCCGTAGGCCTTCGCCTGCTCGATCAGTTGCTTGGTAAAGGGAAGACTGTACCTGCGGATCAATTCCCGGGAAAGCATCAGTCCTTGTTGGGAGCCGTAATCATTTCCAATCAGGACGGCGTCCAGCTTTCCCTTTGTTGCCTCGAAGAAGATGCTGTTGGCCTCGAGATAGAATTGCGTGATCCGGCGGTTGATAGCCTCAAAGATCTCCGGCTCCTCAAGCAGTGTCATGAGGGCATTTTCCATACCGAATGCGGCACAGGCATCCTGAAAGTGGGCCGACCAGATGACCCCGAGGCAAACTTTGTCTCCCGGTATGCCATCCACCGCGGCACGGCACTTGTCCGGATCAATATAGAGGGAGGGATCCGGCCAGTCGAAGCGCTCCACTTCCTCGAGGTCTTCGCAGTCGGCAAAATAACCCGGCGAGTTGAGCGTGCGCTCCTCGTTTTTGGCAAGGGAATGGCCACCGGTGAAGTCAAAAGCCATGTAGATGGCATCTGCAGTTGGGGAATGATACGGTAATTCAACCGGCCAGATGTCGTCATCCAACTGATGAATCAATTCCGGGATGGAGCGCACTCCGAAATGCGTAAACAGTCCAGGATAGGCCTTGGGATCGGGGATCCCCATCCAGGTGCATGGGCGGTCGACTTCCTCATGGGCAATCGTCCTGAGAAAGCGTTCTTTACTATTGAGGGTATTCACTTGAGAGCTGCCACCAATGATGGATCAGCCAGCAGTAAATTCAACTGGATAATGCTACTGGATCCAGCCGGCGCTGGATTAAAACGCGAAGAATCCCTGATAGAATCCCAGCAGGATAATTCCCGCAGAGAGCAATCCCATGACCACCCGGGCACCAATGCCAGGTGTCGTCACGGCATGCGGCACCTCATCGGCAATGAAGGGATTCTGCATCACGGCCGCCCGCATCCATCCAAAATAATAGTAGATGGAGATGACGACGCCAGCGAGGGCGAATCCGAGGACCCAGTAGAGGCCGGCCTGGAAAGCAGCGACAAAGATCAGAAGCTTGGCCACAAAGCCCGCCAAGGGGGGAATGCCTGCAAGGGAGCCCAGGCTGACGAGCAGGGTTCCGCCGAGATAAGGTTCCTTTTTGAGGAGGTCGTCGAAATGGTCCAGTTCCTGATCGGCATCGGTCGGGCTGGCTACATGAGCCATGACTTCGAAGACCCCGAAGGACGCCAGGGCGTAGGTGACGAGGTAGAAAAGGACGGCCACAAAAGCCCAGTCAACTGTCAGGCAGGCCAGAAGGCCCATCAGCAGAATCCCGGCATGGGCGACACCGGACATCCCCATGATCCGCTTCACGTTGTGCTGCCCGAGGGCGGCAACATTCCCAAAGAGCAAGGTCAGGATCGTGACCACGGTCAGCAGGGGAACCGTCAAGAACTCGAGGGCGGCAAAGGGGCCGGTCAGGAGGAGATAAAGCAGGTAGAATCCCGCCGCCTTGGAGGAAACGGCAAGGAACGAGGTAACCGGTGTGGGTGCACCCTGATAGACATCGGGAATCCAGATTTGGAAGGGAACAACCCCTATCTTGAAGCAGATTCCGACCAGCACCAGGACCGCACCAAAAATGACGAGCAGGTTCTGGCTGTTATTGGCAAACTCCCCTGATGCGGCGATGAATGCACCAAGCTCGTCGAAGTTGAGCGGGGCGGTTGAGGAGGCTGGCAGGGCCGGATTGCTGGCGGCACCATAGAGGAGCGCCGTCCCGAAGAGCAGC
Organism: Puniceicoccaceae bacterium; assembly: GCA_040830765.1. Classification (GTDB taxonomy): domain Bacteria; phylum Verrucomicrobiota; class Verrucomicrobiia; order Opitutales; family Oceanipulchritudinaceae; genus Oceanipulchritudo. The sequence continues at coordinate 154,466 of JBFOMH010000013.1, forward strand.
ATACCGGAACTGAAAGCTCCCATAATCAGGTACTTGAGCCCGGCCTCCAGGGAAAGACGGCTGTCCCGCTTATAGGCCACCAGGATATAGAACCCGATGGTCAAGGTCTCGAGGGCGACAAAGAGCATCAGGAAGTGATGGCTCTGCACCAGTACCATGAAAGTCGCGGTCACCACCAGGACAAGATGGTGGAACTCCACATGGGCCAGCTTCTGTTTTTTCAGGAATACCGAGCCAATGTGGGTAATAAAAATCGAGGAAACGAGAAGGAAGAGCCGGAGCCAGTCCCCGTTTGCGCTTTGGGCCAGCAAGCCACCGAAAAGGACCTCCGCCCCCTCGCGGCTGCAGTTGGCCTGCATCGAGAGCCCCAATAGGATAACGGCGATGACCTGCACCCCGATGGAGATTCGGGATAGGTGCGGACGAAAACGAGGAAGCAGCAAGTCGACAAAAAGAATCAGGACTGCAAAACAGCCCAGGACAATCTCCGGGAGAAGGGAGCTCCACCGGTTGCTGGCAGCGACGAGTTGAAGGGTTTCAGTATCCATCTTATTTCGTCATGGAAATTTCTGTCGAAGGGAGGGTGACGGTCAGGGTCTGGGCCGGGAAGGTATGTTCCACTCCCTCATTTGCCGGGTCGGCAACCAACCGGGGCCAAATGCCAATAACAAAGAGGGCAATCAGTAGCAGGAGAGCCGGAACCTTTTCCGAGGTCTTGATATCCCCGCCTTGAAATTCCCCCTTGGTTTCACCAAAGAAAACAGAGGCGACCGCCCGAAGTCCATACACCGCGGAAATGATGATCCCGCACAAGGCGACATAAAGCACCCATGGTGTGTCCGAATTGAAAAGGGAAACGAAAATGCCCAACTCTCCCCAGAAATTGGCAAAGCCTGGCAATCCGATACTGGCCAGCATGGCGGCCGTGAACAAACCCATCAGGACGGGTGCCTTTTGCCCCATCCCTCCGAGGTCCTTCATGTCAGCCGTCCCGCCGCGCTTCTCCACGACATCCGCGAGGAGGAAAAGCAAGGCCACCGACAAACCGTGGGCGAAAAGCATCATGATAGCAGCCCCGATTCCCACTGTGGAAAAAGCATACAACCCAAGGAAAGCGTACCCCATGTGCATCACTGAGGCATTCCCAAGCATTACCTTGAGGTCGCGCTGGGCCATCGTGACAAAACCGATGAGGATCAAGTTGCCGAGAGCCAGCCACATCAAGAGCGGAGCCCAGTCAGCCGCACCCTGCGGCAGAAGCGGGTAGGCCAGCTGAATCAATCCATAGAGCCCGAACTTCTTGAGCACCCCGGCATGGAGCATGGCTGCGGGCGCCGGTGCAGTGGAATAGGCCCGCGGGGCCCAGGTGTGGAACGGGAACAGGGAAACCAGCACACCAAAACCAATGAGGAGCAGGCCGAATATTGTTCCCTGTACAGGAGCCTCCACCAGCCCTATCCGCAGTGCCGCCATGTTAAAATGCTCCGCCCCGCTGAAAACATAGAGGGCGATCAACCCGGCGAGGGTGATCATCGCACCAAAGGTGAGATAAATGGTCACTTCCAGGGCTACGGCCTTTCGCCCCGAACGGCCCCAGAGGGCAATCAGGATGAAGGTCGGAATAAGGGCAAACTCATGGAAGAAATAGAAGAAAAGCACATCGACCGATGAAAAGACGCCCATCAGCCCGCCCTGCATGACAAGCAGCAGAATCAGGTAAAGACGCAAGCGCTCAACCCCGCTCTGGATGGCATAGAGGCCTGCCGCCATGCCGACGATGCCGGCCAGGACATAGAATGGAAGCGCAATGCCGTTCAAGCCAAGGTGCAGCCGGATACCAAAGCGTTCCAAACCGAGGTCACGGACGACCTGGAAGGCATATGCCCCATCGTGGTTGCCAGCAGCGTAGATAGCCGCCAGCCAGATACTGATCAGTCCCGGAATGATAAATCCGGCCAGGCCGCAGAATTTGACCGCAGGGTCCGGCAATTTGCCGGAGACCGTCAGCGCGATGGCCATCGTCAACGGAATGGCAATGGCAAAGATGACAAGGTAGGCGTTTAAAACCGGTGAAGCTGCTCCCGCACTCTGCAGGAACTCTCCGATGCCTCCCAGAAAAGCAATGGGCATTTGCGTCGTCATTTCAAAATCCCCTCCAAAAATCCGCCGGCATAAGCACCGAACAGGACAAGGCCGACAAAGAACCACCAGACATAGGTGGAAACACTACCCGTGTGCAGGCGTCGGGCCACGATCCCGAGGAGGCCTGCAGCTCCGGCTGTCCCTCTGACCAGCACCCCGGAGATGACCAGGGTATCGAGGAAGCCGATGATGTCAGCCAGACGGTCCTGAACCTTCCTGATATAAAGCAGGTAAATCTCGTCGAAATAGAACCGTGATTTGGAAATCGCATAGACCGGCGGGAGGGTTGTCTCCAGTTTGTCGGTCTTGGCACCGGCCCCATAAATGACCCGGGCAAGGACAAGGCCAACAATCGAGGCCACTGCGGAAATAATGATCATCAACTGGTGGTCAGCGCCATGGGGATGGGGGACCCAATCATGGATGAGCACCTGCAGGGACGGAGGATACAGGATCAGGTAGCCACCACCGATGGAGAAGACCGCCAGTACCGCCAAGGGCAGGACAATCGTCCAGGGCGATTCGTGTGCCTTCTCGGCTGCCTTGCTCTTTGGCTTTCCAAGGAACGCGATGAAAAAGAGCCGGCCCATGTAGAGGGCAGTCAGCAGCGCGGTTCCCGTCAGCAGGTAGAAAGCCGGTGCACTGGTGGACTTGGCCACATAGAGGATGGCATCCTTGCTGAAGAAACCGGCCGCAATGAACGGCACCCCGGCAATGGCAATGACGCCCGCGGCAAAGGTGAGGGTAGTCAATGGCATCGTCTTGTAGAGTCCGCCCATCTTGAAGATGTCCTGCTCATGGTGGCAGGCATGGATGACTGAACCGGACCCGAGAAAGAGCAGCGCCTTGAAGAAGGCATGCGTTGTCAGGTGGAACATTGAGGCGCCGATACCGTAGTAGAGGGCAGTCTGGGCATCCCCCGCATGATGGAGGCCGTAGAGGGTCCCAAGGCCAAATCCGGCCACCATGTACCCCAGTTGCGACAAAGTCGAATAGGCGAGGATCTTCTTGATGTCCCTCTGGGCAAAGGCCCATAGCGCCGCACTAACCGCTGTCACAACCCCGACCCAGGCGACGATGTGGAGGGCTTCCTCAGTAAAGAGGAAAAAGCTTCGCCCGAGAAAGTAGACACCGGCCGCGACCATGGTGGCGGCGTGGATAAGGGCGGAAATCGGAGTCGGGCCAGCCATGGCATCCGGCAACCAGACATGAAGCGGCATCTGCGCGGACTTGCCGAGGACCCCGCAAAAGAGGAGCAGCCCCATCAGCGTAGTCACCGCTTCCGGTCGGATTCCGGCAGCTTGTTCCAGCTCAGTCAGGGAAACGGTCCCGAACGTCCAGTAGGTGATGATAATGCCGATAAGGAATCCAAAGTCCCCCACCCGGTTGACAATAAAGGCTTTCTTGGCCGCCTGGGCTGCCTCATCCGTATGCAGGTAATGGCCGATCAGCATGTAGGAACTGAAGCCAACCAGTTCCCAGAAGATGAACATCATGAAAAGATTGTCCGCGAGGACAATTCCCAGCATGGAGAACATGAAGATCGAGAGGCCTCCGAAGAAACGTCCCCGTGCCCCGTCATCGTTCATGTAGCCAACACTGAAGAGGTGAATCCAGAAGCCGACAAAGGCCACGATAAACAACATCAGCGCGCTGAGATCGTTGAGCAGGAAGCCGACGGACAACTTGAAACTGCCCAGCGTAAGCCATTCCGTGCTCACCTCATAGGAAGCCCCATCCCAGAGGCCGAAGAAGAGCCAGCCACTGCAGAGGAGGATGACTCCAGCAGCACCGAGCGAGAGTGTCATTGCCAGGGCGGCCCGCTGGCGGGCAAACATCCAGATCAATCCGGCAGACACCAGCGGCGCCAGGAGGATTATGCTTAATACGGTTCCCAGTTCCATCAGTGCTTCAACTCCGTGATTTCATCCAGCTCCACCGTTTGATGGCGGCGCCAGAGGGCAACGATGATTGCCAGGCCAACCGCCACCTCACAGGCGGCTATGGCGATTATGAAAAGGACGAACAGGTTGCCTTCCATCAGTGGAGCGCCCGGCGTCGTGTTGTAGCGCGAAAAGGCGATCAAGGCCAGGATGGCCGCACTCAGCATCAATTCGAGGCACATGAAAACAACAAGGGTGTTCTTGCGCAGCAGGACCCCGAAAAAGCCGATCGCAAAAAGGAGGACGGAAACAAAGAGGTAATGCTCAAGGCCAATGGTCATTGTTCACCTCCAGTCTCATCGGATTCAAACTTCCGGCTCAGGACGATGACCCCCACCATGGCAATGAGGAGCATGAAGCCCGTCATCTGGAATGGCAGAAGGTAGGTCGTGAACAGGGAGACCCCGAAGGTCCGGGAAAGGTTGCCGGGGGCCTCGGCGGTGATTTCCGCAAACGGACCGGCTCCCCCACCGAAGATGAGGTAGTACCCGGCGAAGACCATCAGGGCGAAGGCCGCCAGGCTGGCCAGGAAGCGGAGGAGGCGCGGGTGCGGGCTGCTTCCGGCATCAATCAGCATGATGATGAAAAGGAAGAGGACGACAATCGCTCCGGCATAGACCAGGATCTGGAGAATCGCCAGGAAGTAGGTCTCGAGGAGCACAAATAGCGCGGCCAGACCCACGAATGAGACCATCATGTTCATCGCGGCGTTCACAGGCTTGCGGCTGGTTGCCACGAAAAAGGCCGGAACAATGGTCAGGGCGGCAAAGAAGTGAAAGAGGATTTCTCTCATGATCGCTGGACGGTCATTAGAACACCGCAGTTGTTGTTTGGAAGGTAAAAGTCATGGCTGGAAAGTCGATTAATGATGGGGATTGCCTGCGAGTTCGGCCTCCCGCTTCTTGTCCCATTTGTAATGATTGTCGGGCAGGGTGCCGCCGATTTCATAAAGCTTCTTCTTCTTGAAGATCAGCTCCTCCCGGCTCATGCCGTTGAGGGAGAAGATATCCTGCAGGAAGATGGCCTCTTCCGGACAGACTTCCTGGCAGTAGCCGCAGTAGATGCAGCGGAGCATGTTGATCTCAAACTCCTCGGGCGCCTTTTCCACATGGGCATTGTCCGCTTCCTCCTCAATGGCCCCGGGGGTGATCCGGATTGCCTTGGGCGGACAGACAAATTCGCAGAGTTGGCAGGAGACACACTTTTCGCGGCCATTGGGATCCTTGACCAGCGTGGGGACACCTCGATAGCCCGTCGGAATGTCCGGACGCTCGTCCGGATACTCAAGGGTGACCGCCGGCTTGAGCATGTTCTTCATGGTGATGCCCAGCCCGTTGACGATTTGCGGAATGTAGGTCCGCTCAGCCAGGCTCAATGGTTTTCGCTCGATAACTTTAATGGCCATGATGCGTTCAGAATTGTTCAATGAGGGCGATGACGACCGCGTAAAAGACGAGGTTGGCAATGGCCAGGGGGAGCAGCTTGCGCCAGCCGAGATCCATGACCTGGTCGTAACGGAAACGCGGAAGGGTCCAGCGGATCCACATGAAGAAGAAGACCAGCAGGAAGACCTTGAAAGCAAAGACAAGGACCGAGAGGGCGCCACCCACATAGCCGGCCGGATAGGTGACATAAGGAATGCTCCATCCGCCGAGGAAGAGGAGGACAAAAACCCCGGATCCGATGATGATGTGGGCGTATTCCCCGACGAAGAAAAGCCCGAACTTGAAAGCGCCGTACTCGGTGTTGTAGCCGGCGACCAGGTCCGTCTCTGATTCCGGCATGTCAAAGGGCAGCCGGTTGGTCTCGGCAAAGAGCGCGACCAGGAAAATCAAGGCAGAAAGTGGCTGGTAGAAGACGGTCCAAGATGGAATGAATCCGAAGAGCAGGTCTTCCTGTCCAAGAACAATGTCATAAAGGTTAAGCGTTCCCCCGAACCACATGAAGACCGGCAGCAGGGAAAGCCCCAGGGCCAGCTCATAGGATATCATCTGGGCGGAGGCGCGGATACCCCCGAGGAAGGGATACTTGGAATTGGCCGACCAACCACCGAGGATGATCCCGTAGACCCCGAGGGAGGAGACCGCGAAAATGAAGAGGATTCCAATATCAAGATTCGCCAGGACCATCGGATTCTGGATGCCATCCTCACCGGTGTAGACACCGAATGGCATCACCGTCATGGTGGTCATGGCGGGGATGAAGGCGACCAGGGGAGCCAGAACGTAATAAAAGGCATTCACATGCTTCGGGAATGGATCTTCCTTGAAGAGGAATTTCAACCCGTCAGCCATGGGCTGGAAAATCCCAATCCGGGTCAGGAAAGGACCGATTACCGGCAGACTGCCAAAGATGGGAATCTGTGTCCGGTTGGGTCCGGGGCGACCCTGGATGGCTGCCGCCACCTTGCGCTCCATCAGGACGGCGTAGGCCGCACCACCCATGACAACGGATATCATGAGGACCGCCTTGGTCACCAGCCAGATTAAGTGTGTCAGATCCATTGTTTTCAGGCCTCCGCTAGAGCTGTTTTGGGTTCAAAGTGCAATCCCTTGCCTTCGACAAAGGGGAGCTGGGCAAAGCGTTCATCACTGACCATCGCGCCGGTGGTAGGGATACTGGAGAAACTCATTCCCTTGAACTCGGGCACGACCTGGCTCATTGATTCCCAGACAGCCGCCGGGGCAGGCTCCATAATCGCGTTGGGATTGAGCGCTTCGAGCAACTTGGTGAAGGTGCTGCACCCGAAGAGGACGTCCGCCGGCCCAGGAACGGCCTGGGCAAATTTCTGTACCCGGAACTGCTGGTTCACGAAGGTTCCCGACTTTTCAAAGGTTGTCAGGATAGGCAATTCCACCTCGGAGTACTGGCCGCATTCAGCGTGATGGGTCCCCATGTAGATGATCTTCACCTTCTTCAGGACATCGACCGGGATTCCGGCAGAACAAAGGTCCTCGCCAGCAGCAAGGAGGGTCTTGATGGAGCCTTCGTTGATCAGGCTGACCAATTCGTCCAGCTTTTCCTCTGGCAGGGTCTTGATGAGCCCCGTCAGGAGAGCCCCGCGGACATTGGGATTGCGGTCAGCCGAAAGCAGGCGGCCGTCCCCTTCACCGTAACGACCAACCAGGTAAGTCGGTACCGGCCCATCCAATTCTTTCCGGATGAGCGTCAGGAGATACTGTTCCTCCACACTCAGGCGTCCGCTGGCGACAATGCCCACCCCGCCCTTTTCGAGAAGGCGTCCCGCAGCGACCGAGATCGCTTCGGCGGCCTTTACCGGACGCCCCTCAATGGCGTACTGGTTGAGCCGGTCATCTGAGTCCACTGCCTTGTAGAGGGCCCGCCCGCTGTCCGGCATCCAGGTATCGTTGACCGCGTCGTTGCGGCGGGGCGAAATGCGGTAAATAGTCCCTTCCCGGCTACCAACGACCGTGTTGCAACCGACGCTGGATTCGGTATCGATGGAGGGTGTCTCCTTGAGGAACCAAACCCGCATCCGGAACCGGAAGTCGGTCGAGGTCAACGCCCCAACGGGGCAGATGTCGACGGTGTTCAAAGAGTAATTGTTGTCCAGTTGGGTTCCCGGGAACGTGGTCAGCGTGGAATAAGATCCACGGTCGATGAAACCCAATACGGGATCCTCAACGATTTCCTCACAGAAGCGGATACAGCGGGAGCAAAGGATGCAGCGCTCATCGTCGAGCATGACTCTCGGCCCGAGGCGGGTCCGCTTGGGCTTGACGTTCTTCTGCTCAATGAAGCGGCTGTAGCCGCGGCCGTAATCCGTGGCAAATTCCTGCAGACGGCATTCGCCAGCCTGGTCGCAAATGGGGCAATCCAAAGGGTGATTGACGAGAAGGAACTCCATCACGCCTTCACGGCAGGACTTGACCGACTCCGAATCTGTCCGGACGTGCATTCCGGGGGAGACATTGGTGGCGCAACCGATAACCGGCTTGGGAACCCACATGATTTTGGGGCTGCCATCTTCGTTGAGGAGCGGTTCACCAGTGGCGCGGTCGCGTCCCGGGGTTCCCATTTCGACAAGGCACATCCGGCAGTTACCCGAAACCGATAATTTCGGATGGTAACAGTAGTGCGGGATTTCCTTGCCGACACTTTCGAGCGCGTCGACCAGGTTTACGCCGGCCGGCACTTCAGCTTCCGTGCCGTCGATGTAAATGGTGACTGTTTCGTTCTGTTTCGTTTCGCTCATTTCCTGAGATCTGTCATCGGCTCAAATTAAACCAGCCGGAATGGCCGGACTTTCGCCTTTTCCGGATCCTCCTTCGCTTTCTCGACAAATTTATCGTGGAACTTCGCCACAAAGCTCTGGGTCGGCCAGGAACAGGCTTCCCCGTGGGCACAAATGGTCCGCCCGGCGATTTGATCGCCGATGGAAGCCAGCAGGTCGGCATCCTCCTCGCGGGCACCTCCATTGGCCATGCGGGTGGTGATTTTCTTCATCCACAGGGAGCCTTCCCGGCAGGGCGTGCACTGACCACAGCTCTCATGGGCATAGAAGGCATTGATGTTGGCCAGGACCTCGACGATGTCCACGCTGTCATCAATGACGATGACTGCACCGGAGCCGGACATGGATCCGGCAGCCATGGGGCCGTCGAAATCCAATGGGACATCCTCGATGCCCCAGTTGAACGCCTCGCCATTTTTCAGCTTGCCGGTAAATCGTTCCCCGGCCCGCCAGACCTTGGCGGAGGAACCACCCGGAATGACGGCCTGCAGGGTTCGCCCTTCGCGGAGACCTCCGCCAATTTCAAAAATTAAATCCCCGTAGGTGAATTTGCCATTCTCCAGTTCGTAGTAACCGGGATTGCGGACCTGTCCACTCAAGCACCAGATACGGGTCCCCGTATTGCCCGGTTTGCCGATCTGGGCGTAGTTCTTGCCCCCCATGTCGACGATATGCTTCACGTTGCAGAGGGTTTCGACGTTATTGACGATCGTCGGACACATGTAGAGCCCGAGGGCTGCTGGAAAATAAGGCGGCTTGATCCGCGGATAGGCCCGCTTTCCTTCAAGGGACTCAATGAGGCCGGTTTCCTCCCCACAGATGTAGGCGGCGGCCCCGCGGTGGACGATGATGTCGCAGGAGTAGCCGGAGCCAAGGATGTTTTCCCCGACAAGGTTTTGCGCCCGGGCCTCCTCGATGGCGGCTTCGAGAATTTGCGCCCCAAGAGGCATTTCCTCGCGGATGTAGATGAACGCCAGGGCACAATTGGTGGCGAATGCGGTCAGCATCATGCCTTCAATCAGCTGGTGCGGGTCCTTGTGGATGATCTGCCGGTCCTTGAAGGTCCCCGGCTCTGATTCGTCCGCATTGCAGATGAGATAGATCGGCTTGCCGCTCTTGCGGTCGAGGAACTTCCACTTCATGCCGGCCGGGAAACCGGCACCGCCCCGGCCACGGACTTCGGAATCCATCACTTCCTGACACAAGTCCTCCGGCTTGCGGTTGGCCACTGCCTCCTTCAGCACGTCGTAACCACCGTGACGCGTGTAGCAATCGATGGAAATGTCATATTCCGGATCATCGGCATGCTTGAGGATGATGCGGCGCTCGCTGGGATGAATCTCGGTACTCTTGGGAACGGAAAACATATGCCTGCACTCCTTAGGATTCAGTACCGGCTACTTCACCAGCCGGCGTCTCCTTCTTGATCTGTTCACAGATGGCTTCCACCTGCTCCTCATTGAGGTTCTCGTACAAAACGTCATCGACCATGGCCACGGGTGCTGTCCCGCAACTGGCCAGACACTCGGCGAATTCCACCGTCACCCGGCCATCCGGGGAGATAGCGTCCAGTTCGGTACCGAAGGCTTCCTTGAAGGAATCGCAGACTTTGTAGCCGCCGTTGAGGGCGCAGGACAAGGTCCGGCAAACCCGGATATGGCGCTTTCCGATCGGCTTCTCCCGGTAGAACGGGTAAAAGGTCACCACCTCGCGAACCTGGATCGGGGTCAATTCAAGCTTGTCGGCAACCCATTCCTGAGCCTCCAGGGAAAGAAAACCAGCCTCCTTTTGGATGGCATGGAGGATCATCATGATGGCACTCCGCTTCTGCGGATAGCGTGCGATGACATCCTCGATGTATTTAAGTGTTTCAGCTGAAGGTTCAAATGCCATTGGAATCAATTCAAAGTCAGTTAGCGGTCACATTCCCCGAGGACGAAATCCAGGCTCCCCAGAAGCACCGGAATGTCAGGCACAATATGGCCAGGGACCATTTTCGGGAGGATGGACAGGTTACAAAAACTGGGGGAGCGGATCTTCATCCGGTAGGGAACGCCTCCGCCTTTGGAAACAATAAAGAAGCCAAGCGTGCCTTTCGGGTTTTCCGCCTCGAAATAGACCTCGCCGGGCGGCATCTGCGGCCCCTCGGTGACGATCATGAAATTCTGGATAAGCTCCTCCATGCTGCTGAGGATCTTGTCCTTCGGCGGGGCATAAATCTTCTTCGCATCCTCGGCATACCAGGGACCTTCAGGCATCTTCTCCACTGCCTGCCGGATCAGACGGACACTCTGGCGCATTTCCTCGAGGCGGACCATCCAGCGATCGTAGCAATCACCGTTTGTCCCAATGGGGACATCAAAGTCATAATTTTCGTAACCAAGGTAGGGGGCATCCTTGCGCAGGTCCATGGCCACCCCGGAAGCACGCAAGTTCGGTCCGCTGAGACCATAGGCAATTGCCTCCTCCTTGCTGATTACCCCAACATCCACTGTCCGGTCCCAGAAAATGCGGTTCCGGCTAAGCAGCTTGTCGATTTCCTCGATGATCGGCTCCAGCTCGTTCATCACCTTGAGGACATTGCCAAGCCAGCCATCGGGAATATCCCGGGCAACACCACCAATCCGGGCATAGCTGGTAGTGAAACGGGCACCGGTCAGCTGCTCCAGGAGGGTGTAAAGCTTCTCCCGTTCCGTAAAGGTGTACATGAAGACGGTTAACGCACCGCAATCCATGCCGTAGACCCCGCATCCAAGCAAATGGCTCTGCAGACGGGCCAATTCACAGCAGATAAGTCGGATTGCCTGGCAGCGTTCGGGGGTTTCCAGCCCGGCCAGCTTTTCGACAGCCAGGGCAAAGGTGATGTTGTTGTGGATGGGTCCGATGTAGTCCAGCCGGTCCGTGTAGGGAACAAACTGGTTGTAGGTCATGTTCTCAGCGATCTTCTCATCCCCGCGGTGCAGATACCCGATTACCGGATCACAACCGGTAATGGTTTCACCGTCCAGCTCGACCCGCAGCCGCAACACGCCGTGGGTGGCCGGGTGGGACGGGCCGATGTTGATCATCATCTGATCACCATGAAACTCCTGCTCGGCTGCCGCGGAACGGGCCCCGATATCTCCAATGCTCACTTCCTTGATGGCCATTGCTAAATCCTGCTAGTGTTTGCCCCGAAGTTCGCGGGGAGGTCCCGAATCCTCGCCGGGGGTATCCCGGCGCTCATTGTGCTCATTCCATGATTCGTCGTCTGCCCGCGGCTCGCGGTCCACCATGGAGCCGGTTTGGGAGGCGTGGAAGGGGCCACCCATCATCGGGGCCGGCTCGACTGTTTTGCCAGTGGCCTCCACGAGATCTTCATCCGGAAACTCCACTTCCTTGCCGGCAAGGGGAAATTCCTTGCGCAGCGGGTGATAAGGATAACTGTCCCACATCAGGATCCGGCGTAAATCGGGGTGCCCCTCAAACTGGATGCCGAACATGTCAAAGGCTTCCCGCTCATGCCAGTCAGCCGTGGCCCACAAATCGACGACACTCGGGCAAATCGGATCCGTTTCCCCGGCGCAGGGGGTCACTAGCCGCAGATACTCATGCCGCTCCGTGCTGTAAACATGATAGACGACTTCGAAGCGGGGGCTTTTGTCAAAATGGTCGATCACCGTAAGGTCGGAGAGGAAATCAAAATCATGCTCATCCCTCAGGTACCGAAGGAGCCCGACAATTTCTTCCTGCGGGCAATTGTAGGCCGGCCAGTCGGCACTCTCACGTTCAGTGAGGTAAGGGTGCGCCTCTTGGATGGTTTGTGTGCGCGTATTCATGGACCGCCTTATTTCTTTTGAAAGGTCAGATCGCGGACCGGTCGATTGCGGAACAGGTCGCGGGTCGAGGACTCGTTCTTGATTTTCTCCTGGAGCCGCATCATGCCATCAAGCAGGGCTTCCGGGCGCGGCGGGCAACCGGAAATATAGATATCAACCGGAACGATGCGGTCCACTCCCTGCAGGGTGGCGTAGGAGCGATACATCCCACCGGAGGAGGCACAGGCACCCATGGCCACAACCCACTTTGGTTCCGCCATCTGGTCGTAAATGCGCCGCACGACCTGGGCCATCTTGTAGGTGACCGTTCCGGCAACAATCATACAGTCGCTCTGACGCGGGGAAAACCGCATCACTTCCATTCCAAAGCGGGAAATATCGAACCGGGATCCACCGGATGACATCAGTTCAATGGCGCAACAGGCGAGGCCCATCGGCATCGGCCATACGGAGTGGCGCCGGATCCAGTTGATGACGGCATCCGAGCGTGAGACGATAACTTCTCCCTCGATTTTGCTGTTGTAGGCGTAATCGCTGGTGGTGGTCATAAAATTTGCCTCTTGGGGGGTTCTAAAGACCAGCAAGGTGCAGATGCTTAACGTTAATGGCAAGCATGTATAAATTAAGTGGTCAAGAAAGCTGCTGTCCGGCCTGAAAACCCCGTTCAAGGTAACCGGAACTTCCCAAAAAACAGAATAAATGGTAGGTCTTTGTTCTCCTATCGATTATGAAAAAGACATACCTTTCCTGGGGGCTCCGCCTGGTGGCCGCCGTCATTCTCCTCCAGACCCTTTATTTCAAGTTTACCGGGGCTCCGGAATCCGTGGCCATCTTCACCCAGCTCGGCCTTGAGCCACACGGCAGGATTGGTATCGGGATCGCCGAGCTGATTGCCTCCGTCCTCCTGCTTTTGCCCGCCACCGTCGCGCTGGGGGCGCTGCTCGGAACAGGCCTGATGGCCGGAGCACTCATGAGTCACCTTACCGAACTCGGTTTTGCCGGGGAAATGCTCTCCCTCAGCCTCCTCGCGCTGCTGGTCTTTGTCTGCTGCGTGGCGGTTCTTTTCCTTCACCGCAAGGAGGTTCCATGGATAGGGCAATTCCTCGACCGCGACAGCGGCGCGGAGTAACCCTACATCGCGACCGGATATTCCGGCTGGATAAAGTGCTTTCGCACCTTGGCGGCAATCTGGGGTGTGGTCATCCGGTCCACCGTTTCCACCCCGACTATTCTCCCAGACAACGCTGATCCGGCCACGTGTTTGCGAAACTCGTTTTTCCCTTCACCCGGTCCAAAGACGAGGAGCTCGTCAGCGAATCGGACGGCTTCAGCGACCACATCATACCAGCGTGATAAGTGGAGCTGGAACTTTCTTTCCCGGGTGTCCTCCTTCATCACATCCTGGGGACCATAAGGTGACCTGGAGCCGGATCCACCTGCCGGGCGGATGTGTTTTTCCATATTGGACTCGAGTATTTCCACTCGCTCCCGGTCTTCCGACAACTTGACGACCACCGCCTTGCGGTGATCTATCCACAACCCGATTTGCATGCTCATATTTCCTCCTCTGATCAGATTACGCTTCCTGAGCGAGGATGGCAATGGAAATAGGGACTGGCAGCAGCTTAAAACTTGGTCGCCATCTCGTTCTCGTAGGCCCAGCCGTGGTTCCAGAAATCAATGGTTGAGCGGACGGTCTGCATGAACTCCTGTTCCTGCTCACTGGCCTCCATGGCGGCCCAAACGGAATCGATGTATTCCATGCCAGCCTCCTTGCCATCCTCAATAAATGTCAGAATGGCCTTCGAACCATGGAGTCGAAACAACATTTCGTCGGAACTGCAGGCAAGGGAGTGGTCCATGCAGCGCAGGCGGGTTTCCCGGTCAAGGTCCTCCTTGTAGTTCACCGTCAGGGCCTCTGCTGTCGGGATTGATGCACAGTGGTAGAGTCGGCTCGGGCACTCATCTCCAAGAAACTGGAAGAATGGCTCAAGGTAGCCCATGCTGACCGGAAGCCAGGGATTCCAGGAATTGCCAAAGTCCTCATGGATGAGAATGGACTTTCCTGGGATCAGGTAAGGATAAAAGGCCTGGATTATGTATTCGTTCATCTCCCATGATTTGGCCAGGTCGACGAAAAAAATTTCAATCGGCCCGCCTTCCCAGGGGAACTGCTTGATATCCCCGGCATTGACCGAAATCTTGTCCTCGAATCCAGCGATAGTGGATTGGAAATCCTCGAGAAAGGAATCACCCTCCTTTTTATTCAGAAAGCGTTGGGTTTCCTGATCCCGGCTGACTTCAAAGAGATCATAGGCATGGACATGGCCAAGGCCGTCTTCCCTCTCCGCCAGACCCGCCGCAAAAGCGACCGTGGAACTGCCGAGGAATGAGCCAAGATCGACAATCGCGCCCTCCCCGGAGTACCACTCCCGGGACAGCCAGTAGCACATCTGACGCTCCTGGCCAGTCAGCAGCGAACGCTTGGCCCGCTTGTAGATATCCGTGAAGGGCAGATTCCGCCAAGGGCGGTCTTTGATGCTTTCTGTCAAACTCATCGAAATTAACAAAAACCATTGGAGGATTACTTTGAATCGGCAAGTGCCTTCTCCATCCGCAGGTGAGGAATGCCAACCTCCGTGAATGGTTCCCCAACGCCCGCATAACCCAGCTTTTCATAAAACGCAATGGCCCTATCGCGGGCATTGAGAAAGATCCGCCCTACCCCGCTGGCCCGAAGGATCGGCTCCACTGCTGTCATCAGAAAGCGGCCGAATCCCCGTCCCTGCATATCCTCCCGGACCGCCATCTGGCGAATCTGCGCCAGGCCCTCTGCGTGCGGGACTACCATCAGGCAGGCCACCAGGTGCCCCTCCCGCAATAGCCCGAAATGCCGGTATCCCACTTCTTTCTCCAGCTCCGCTTCCGAATGCTCCAGCCCGATTGGCTTCCGCAGCAGATTTTCCCGCAATTCCAGCTCCTGGGTGTACAATTCAGTCCCGTGTGCTATCTCCACCAACTCCATCCTCCCCTGTTTCAGCCCAATTTTGACGAAAATGCAACTCGACAAACCCCGGAGTTAATAATTATTAATCAGGGTATGGAAAGCAGGAGCATGCTGAAAGGGATCCTTCTCTGGGGGTTGGCCGGGATGGGTCTGGTGATGTCTGGGGAAACAATCGAGGTGGGGACGCCGGAGGAACTGGCGAGCGCCCTCAAGGATCTGGAACCCGGTTCGCGGATCCAGATGGAATCCGGCGAGTGGAACAATCTGGACATTGTAATCGAGGGATGGGGTAACCCTGGGCAGCCGATCATCATCGAGGCGAAGGAACCGGGAAAGGTGAGACTGACGGGAGCGACCTCGATTCAGATAGCTGGTCGCCATATCACCCTGGCCGGGTTGCACTTTGACCGGGCCTACCTTGCGGAAGGTCGGGAAGCGTTGATCAGCCTGCGTACCGGGGAGGGGAAGGTGGCCCGGGATTGCCGTCTGACGGATCTCTATTTTGACCACTGCAACCCTGAGGATCCGCTTGAGAACTATCCGTGGATCCGGATGTACGGGCACAACAACCGGGTCGACCACTGCCGCTTCGAGGGCCAGGACCACAAGGGAAGGGCCATCCAGGTGCGGGTGTACGAGGAGAACCCGGCCCACCGCATTGACCACAACTACTTCCTCGATCGTTATCCGGGAGAGGAAAGCAATGGCTATGAAGTGATCCAGGTCGGCCTCAGCACGGACAGCATGAAGGCGGGTAATGTGGTCATGGAACGGAACATCTTCGAGAACTGCGATGGGGAGACGGAAATCATCTCCAGCAAGAGCTGGAACAACATCATTCGCCAAAACCGCTTCCTGAGCAGCAGCGGAACCGTGACCCTGCGCCATGGGAAGAACTGCGAGGTAATTGATAACCTGTTCAGCGGTGGCGGAAAGGCTGCCAGCGGAGGGGTCCGGGTGGTGGACAGCGGGCATAATGTTGAGGGAAACCACTTCACCGGACTGACCGGACGGACCGGCGGGGTCATTGTGCTGTACTGCGGCATTCCGGATTCTCCCTTGAATGGCTACTTTCCCGCCAGCGACGTCCTGATTAAGAACAATACCTTTGTCGGGAACAGCGGTAATGCGATCTACCTGACCGGTGGATTTGGATCCCGGAACCGCATTCTCCTTCCGGAGGACGTTGTATTGGAGGCCAACGCACTCGGCCGGCCAACGAGTGGCGGCGTGGTGGCGATAGCGGGGGATGGAAACCTGCAGGGTCTCCAATTGAAGGACAATGTCCATGACTCAGGAATGGAAACAGGCCTCTCCCCGTCGACCGGACTCCGCCAGGCCGGAAATCGTATCACTACAGCAGAACCTCCCAGCCTGCCCGGATACAATGAGGTCGGCCCCCGATGGCTGCCCGACCTCCCTGAATTGATGCTGCTGGACGAGGCGCGTCTCCGCGGACTCCATCAACCTGGTACGGAAATCGAGGAAGCTGTACGGGACTGGATCCTCTCCGAGGCCAACGATATTATAAAGGAAGGAACTGTCTATTCCGTGACCTTTAATGACCGAACACCTCCCAGCGGGGACATTCATGATTACTACAGCACGGGTCCTTACTGGTGGCCCGATCCGGATACGGAAGACGGATTGCCCTACATCCGGATCGACGGGAAGTTCAATCCGGAACGGGACCGGGTCTCCGACCGGCAACCCTTTACGGATATGGCGGGGGAGACCCGGATCCTGGCCCTGGCCCATGTCCTGAGTTCTGATCCAGCCTACGGGGAACATGCCGCCAAACTGCTCCGGACATGGTTCCTTGACGAGTCGACCCGGATGAATCCCAACCTCAACCATGCCCAGGCGATTCCCGGGGTCACGGACGGTCGCGGGACCGGCATCATCGACACCCATCCCTTTGTCGAGCTGGTCGATGCCATTTCTCTGGTCCAGCATGGAGGCTTTTTAACCAATCAGGAATCCGCTCAGCTCGGGAATTGGTTGGCGGATTTTGCGGATTGGATGATCTATTCGACAAATGGCTCCGATGAACGGGATGCAAAAAACAACCATGGGACGGCCTACGACATGCAGTTGGCGGCGCTGCTCTGGAAAACCGGCCAGAAGGAAAAGCTGCGCCAGTACCTTGTAACGGTCAGCCTGCCCCGGATTGGAGCGCAAATTAAGGCCGACGGCCGCCAACCGTTGGAACTCTCACGGACCCGCACCTGGAGCTACTGCACGGAAAACCTGGAGCACTTCTTCAAGCTTGGGGTCATCGCAGAAAAGGCCGGTGTCGATCTTTTCCAATTTACCAGTGAAGAGGACTCCAGCCTTTCAGTCGCCCTGGACTTCCTCCTGCCGTATATCTGTGATCCTGATACTTGGCCCTATGAGCAGAAGACCGCCTGGCAGGACCACTTCATCCGCAACGTCCTCTCCATCGCGCAGGGGGTCTATCCGGACAAGCCGATTCCAGAAACACTGGATTGCCTCGGCTACGAAGGGGATGCCGCCCTCGCCTGGCTGCTGGGCAGGGAATAGAAAAAGCCCCGCTTCCTTTTGCAGGAAACGGGGCTTGAAAGGTTAAATCCGTTGACGGCGATTAGCTGTCGTCTCGGGTCGCCTCGTCGAGGATGTCGCCAAGGCTGGTCAGCTCGTTGCTGCCGAGGTTGTCGAAGGCAGCCGTTTCCGCGGCCAGTTCCTTCTCGTCGTACTCGGCGGCCTTGATACTGAGGCCGATGCGGCGCTCGTCGCGGTCGATCTTGATGACGCGAGCCTTGATCTCGTCGCCCGAGTTGAGGACGTCCTTGACCTTCTCGATGCGCTCCTCGCTGATCTGGCTGATGTGGACCAGTCCGTCGATTCCTTCCTTCAGCTCGACGAAAGCGCCGTAGCTGGTGATCTTGCTGACGGTACCGTTGACCAAGTCGCCAATCTTGAAGTGGGTGTCGATTTCGTCCCACGGGTCGTTGGTCAGCTGCTTCATGCCGAGGCTGATGCGCTGCTGTTCCGGATCCACATCGAGGACGATGGCGTCGATTTCGTCAGCCTTCTTCACCATTTCGGAAGGATGATTAATCTTGCGCGTCCAGGACATGTCGGAGACGTGGACCATGCCGTCGATACCTTCTTCCAGTTCGACGAAGGCGCCGTAGCTGGTGAGGTTGCGGACCTTGCCGCGGACGCGGGCGCCAACCGGGTAGTTGTGGCGGACCATGTCCCACGGGTTCGGGTCGAGCTGACGGACGGAAAGGCTGATCTTCTGGTCGTCCTTCTGGATACCGAGGACAACGGCCTCGATCTCGTCACCAACCTTGAGCACTTCGCTCGGCTTGTTGATGCGCTTGACCCAGGACAGCTCGGTGACGTGGACGAGGCCTTCGACCCCTTCCTCGAGTTCGACAAAGGCACCATAGGGAACCAGGTTGACCACCTTGCCGCGGACACGGGCATTGACCGGATAGCGGTTCTCGATGCCTTCCCACGGATTTTCCGTGGTCTGCTTGAGACCGAGGGAAACACGCTCACGGTCGCGGTCGACTTCAATGATCATGACGTCAATTTCCTCACCCACCTTGAGCATTTCGCTCGGGTGGCTGATGCGGCCCCAGCTCATGTCGGTGATGTGGAGAAGGCCGTCGAGGCCGTCGAGGTCAACGAAGGCACCGTAGTCGGTGATATTCTTGACTGTACCACGCTGGACATCGCCCGGCTTGATGTTCTCAAGCAGGGAGCGGCGCTTTTCGAGGCGTTGCTCCTCGATCAGTTCACGGCGGGAAATGACAATGTTCTTCCGCTCGGTGTTGATCTTGAGGACCTTGAAATCGTAGGTCTGGCCGACGTACTGGTCGAGGTTCTTGGGCGGCTGGATGTCGATCTGGGAGGCAGGGAGAAAAGCGTCGACGCCAACATTGACGACGAGACCGCCCTTGACCTTGGACCGGACACGGCCGCTGAGTACGGAACCTTCCTCACACTGTGAAAGGATATTTTCCCAGTTCTTCTTTTGCTGGGCCTTGTCGTAGGACACCACGGGATTGCCGTCGCGGTCCTCGAGGCGCTCGAGGAAGACCTCGATTTCCTCACCGACCTGCAGTTCGCCCACGTCGAGAAACTCGTACGCGGGAACGACCCCTTCGGCTTTGGCCCCGATATCCAAAATGACGTCGCTGTCACGGATTTCGGTGATGATGCCCTTGATAATCGAGCCTTCAATCAGGCTCTCGAACTGGCTCTGGGCCAGTAGTTCTTCCATTACGGATGACATGTTAACTGTATACTCCTGTATGTCTGCCCGGCGGGCTGGAGATTCCCGCAGACAGGTTTGAGGTTCATGTTTTACTCCACATACCCTCGGTGGCATGCGGAAAAGCCGGCGAAGTTCGCAAAGCGGACCGCCCATGGCAAGCGTTTTCTGCAGCGATCCGGGCTACATTTCACCCTCGATTGGCAGAATTCCGAGAAACCAGTCCTCCAGCTTCTGGAAAGCGGATGCTGCCGGCTGTGTCTCAAGGACTTCTTCATCGGATTTCCATATCACCTGTCCATCTGGGCCTACCTCCAGGTGCCATGCATTCCGGAGGAGGAAATCAAGGTCAAGGACCTCCCGGACACGGGTATTCAGGGACGGGCTCTCGATAAGGAGGCCCATCTCGGTATTCAGGCGGAGGGAGCGGGGATCGAGGTTCGCACTGCCGATAAAGGTCAAATTGTCATCGATCAGGACCAACTTGGCGTGCAGTCCAAGTTCCTTCTCTTCAACGGGATGACGGATGTAAGTCCCGCGGTCCTTGGCCAGTGCCCGCACCTCGTGGACTTCCGCGCCGTGCCCCAGTAAACTGTGGATATGGTGCCGGTAAGCGCTGTGGGCGGCCACATGGTTGTTGGAGCGGAGTGAATTGGTCAGAATCCGGACCCGGACACCCCTGTTTTCAGCCGCTTCGATGGCCGCCTCCAGTTCGGGTGTGGGGATGAGGTAAGCGGAGACGAGAATCAGCTCCTTCTCGGCCCGCCCAAACCACTCATTAAGCTCAATGGCCAACTGGTCCGGCAGCTCATCGTGGTCTGCTGGATTATCGCGGGCTGGATGATCGGCGAGGAGGACGGCACTGCCTGGGTCGGCTTGCCGGGCTGCCTCCATCCAGCGGACGAGTCGTTCATCCCGGCTCTCTTCCAACCCGGCTGAAATCTCCCCATAAATCCACGTCTCGAAGCTCTCCCGGTCCATTCCCGCGGGCTGTTCCGTCATAATGGCCTCCAGGGGGAAGGTCCAGGGATTGTTCCAGAATTCATCGAACAAGTCGCTCAGTCCAAGCACCCCGGGGCCGGCGGTGAGCACTTCGATATCCCGGAAATTGGCTTCCTCGTGGCTCCCGAAATATTCGTCGGCGAGGTTCCGACCTCCGACAATGGCGGCCCGGTTATCGACTATCATGGCCTTGTTGTGCATCCGGTGGTCGAGGCGGCCGAATTCCCCGAGATTGATCAATTGCCGCATGGCGAAATTTTCCCGTCGCCGCTTGAAGGGATTGTAGATGCGGTACTCGACATTGGTGTGGTGGCCCAGATCCCAGACAATGTCACTGTGGGTATTGAGGAAGGTGTCGTCCAGAAGGAGGCGCACACGGACACCGCGGTCCGCCGCCTCCAGAAGATGACGCAAAACGAGGCTGCCACTCTCGTCCCACATCCACAGGAAGGTTTGCAGGTCAATGGATTGGCTGGCGCTGTCGATGGCCCGCAACCTCCATTCCAGCCCCTCGGGCCCGGTGTTGAGCAGATAGTACCAGTCCCTTTCCTGCCGAACCGAATCAATTTCGTCCCAAAACGTATTTTCAACCGGCGCGAGAGCCGTTTCTACGGGTTTCTCAACTGGCTTCAGCGTGGTGCAAGCTGTCAGGCAGAGCCCCGCGAGCAGAAGCCCGGCGTTAATGGCCTGGGGTCTGATGCTGAAGGGCCATTTAATCATCCGGTGTCCTGCTGAGCGTAATGTCTCCCTCATTGTTATCGGGGCGATTATCCTCGAAATTATCCGGCAACTTGACCTCTGCCGATACTGTGTAGGAACTTCCCGAAAGAAGCTGGTCCTCCTGGACCGGAAGCTGGATGCTCTCGACTCCGCCCGCTTCAATCCCGGAAAACCGGTAGAAGAAGGGTTTGTCGTTGACGGTTAATTCAACGGTCGCCCCCGGGATGAACTCCGTACCCCGATTCTCCAGGCTGATATAAAGCGGGAATGTCCCGCCTTCACTCTGCTCAACGGCCGGATAAAGATCCGCCAGGGCCATGTCGATGATCCCCGATTGACCGGAGGCTTCGACGCGCTCCACGTTGAGGATACCGGCCCCATATTGGAGGTCATCACCCGGAAAGCCTGTCTCGTTGGCATTGTCCAGAATCAGGCGCCGGACCTCCTCGGGACTGCTGGCCATTCCACTTTGGATTATCCGCGCCGCCATGGCTGAAACCAGCGGTGCGGCGGCAGATGTCCCGTCGAAGTAAATGAATTCGTTTTCCTCCCAGAGCGCATGCACCTTGAATCCCGGAGCCGCCAGGTCAATACCTTCGCCGTAATTGGAGAACGGGGCCCGGTTGCCATCGGCATCAACAGCCGCCACGCCAATGACCTCCGGATAGGCGGCTGGAAACGTAACAAAGGACTGGCCGTCGTTTCCGGAAGCGGCCACCAGTACAACGCCCCGATCGGCTGCGTATTGCACTGCCTGTCGGAGGACCTCGCTATCTCCATAACTGCCAAGGCTCATGTTGATAACATCCGCGCCGTTTTTCACGGCAGCCAGAATGCCTGAAGCCAGCGTGAACGCATCTCCCTGGCCGTTCCCGTCCAGTACTTGGATGGCCAGAACCTGGGTACCCGGGGCAAGGCCCGGGGCAAAGGGATTGGTGCTCAGAATCAACCCGGCAACGGCGGTGCCATGTGCTGAAAATTCACCCTCTCCAGGAGACTCCAACATTGAGACCTGCTCAACAGCCTCCACGGGAAGACCCGCATGGCCCAGCCAACCCGTATCCAGGACGGCGACTGTTGTTCCCTGCCCCCAACCGAGAAGATCCCCAAAGCCGGGAGCACCCAGGAATGTCAGGACATCTTTGCCGAAAGCACTGAGATTTTCACTTTGCCAAAATCCGAGGTCTGGAAACGCTGGAACGCCAACCTGGTAATTGAAATCGACCGTCATATCGTCGGTCAGCAGTCCCCGGAGGCCAGATTGCGATCCGGCCAGACGGAGCATCATCAATTCAGGCAGGGAGGCCAGCACCTTGATTCCACTGGCCTCCGCAGCGGCAACGAATGCTTCCATTGACTCCCTATCCTTGAAACGGACGGTGAATTCACCGGGGATGATATCCCTGGCATTATCCGGCAAGGGGACCCGGGTCTCGCCGCTCCCGGTCACTTGGGGCAGCTGGACAAACTCAACCACCTCAGGTGGTATGTCTGCCTCAGCCTCCGTTACACCCTCATTCAGGACCTGTTCCGGTAGCCTCGTTTTGCTGAACCACAAGCTGACGGCAAGCAGTCCAGCAAGGAGGGGAACAATCCAAAAAATGTGGCGACGCGGAGGCATAGTTGGGAAGGCTAATTTGCACCAATCGAGGGAATCGGGCAAGCAACATGAGAGAGTAAGGTCAATTTAGGATAGTCCCGACTGATTCTGCGATTGGCGTTTGGCGTGTCAAAGAACATGGTTGCCTCCTTCCAAAACTATGTAACTGCTCAACCTGTTCCTCTCCATGAACAGCGGCCGTAAAGAAGTCTATCTCCGGAAGAATTATGTCCTTTCCTCGCTCGAGGGCGGATTTTTCATGGGTGGCATGAGCTTTTTGTCCATGGAATCAGTCATGCCGGCGATGGTACATGACCTGGGAGGACCAGGCTGGGCGATCTCCATTTCCCCGGTCCTGTTCATACTGGGATTCTGCTGGCCCCAAATATTCAGCGCCTTGTGGGCTGAACGCATGCGCTTGATGCTTCCGATGGTCAAGATTGTCGGCCTCATCCAGCGGTTACCCTACCTCCTGACGGGTCTTTTCCTGATCCTTGCCGGAGAGAACCACCAAGAGCTTTCGGTCACCCTGGCTATCCTCACGCCCTTCATCATGTCCAGTCTCGGGGGACTCCAGGGGGCGGCCTACTTTGAAATCATAACCCGGATAGTCCCGGTTCGCCGGACGGCCTCGATGTGGGCCATCCGCAATATTATCATGGCTGTCATGGGGATTCTGGCTGGCTTTATCATCAAGGGCATCCTGGAGGTCTATCCGGGAGTCCATGGTTACGGGATCCTTCACCTCATTGTTTTTGGCCTGATGATGCTCTCCCTTGGGCTTATTTTCCTGCTGAAGGAAACAAATGCTCCGGAGGAACAAAAACCGGATCCCGTGACACTTCGGACAGGATTTGCTGCCTTCACCAAACAATGGCGTGATAACCCCTCCCTGGGCTACTTCATCGTTACCCGTTTCCTCTTCATGCTGATTTTCGTGGTCGTTCCATTCCTCTCAGTCCGGGCTATTGAGCGCACCGGACTGGCTACCAGCTTTGTCGGATTGCTGGTCATTTGCCAAATGCTCGGATTCATCGGGGGCAATGTCCTTTCGGGCTACATGGGTGATAAACGGGGGGTCCGCTTACCCATGATCGCTGGCCGTGTTATCCTCCTCGCGGCTATTGTGCTGGTGCTGGCCGCAGATTCCCAGTGGACTTTCATGACGGTATTTTTCTGCCTCGGATTTGGCCTGAGCACAGGTCAGGTCGGGGACATGACAATGGTGATAGATTTTGCCCCCTCGTACCGGCGGAAGTTCTTTTATGGGGTTACGGGCACCCTGGTCATCCCGGGAATTCTGGCCGCGTCGATCATCAGTGCCATTCTTCAATACGTACCCAATGGCTTCTATTATGCCTGTCTTGCCAGCGGGCTCGGGATTGCTGTTTCCCTAAGAATCCTCCTGAAGGTGCGGGACCCCCGATTGCACCGAGAAATTGGTGCCCTGCCTCAGCGCTGAGCAGCCAGTTGACGCAAGTCCGCTTCCAGCATGTCGCGGCTTTCCTTGTCCTGGATCTGGCGAAGTAACGTCCTTGCTTCACCCATTGCCTTTTCCGCTGAAGCAGAATCCCCGGCCACGGCGCAGGCCCTTGCCTTGGCCTCGCTAGCATAGCCCTCATGAAAGGGCCCGAGCTTTGCCTCTTGAGCCAGCGCTGCGTAACGCAAGGCATAGTGCATTGATGTCTCCGCCTGCCCGGCAAGGGCGTAGACACGGGACAACTGCCAGAGGCCGATTCCCTCATTTTCAGAAGTATGGTCATCGTAGGCCATCCAGTGCCAATAGGAGACTTCCGCCAGACGAATCATTTCAAGCGCCTCCTCAGTCGTTCTCTCCGGCAGATCAATCAACTTCCAACATGCATTGAAGGTACTGACGGCAAGCTTGCGGTGGTAAATCTGTAAATCCTGGTCGCTCATGAGGATTGCCTTCCTACTAAAGCCCCTCCGCGACCTGAAGCAAGGCCATAGCGGAACCTAAATGTTAGCATGCTGCTTGACGGAGGATGGAATTGCGGGAAGATAAAGCCCACTCTCCTCTCTGACTATGAAGTTTCGGGCTGCTCTACTTCTCTTCGTCCTTCTACTTGCTGTTATCGTAGGTAGCCGCAGTGTCATCGATTTCCGTTCGCAGGATAGCGGTTCAGGCAAGAAGTCAGCTGAGCAGATGATATCCTCACTTGATCCAGCGCCAAGGTCTGCAAAAGCCACCTCAGTTTCGACAAGGATTTCACCTGCGGCTAATGTTGGGGGCCATCATCCGGAACCTGCATGGGCTTCCCTAAAGGATAACATGAGCTGGGATTCTACCGGCCTGGAATTCGTCGCTCATCCGGATGGCAGCCAAAGCGTGCGGGGAGGTGGCCGCTTCACCCAGATGGCTGCCAGCGTTCGGAATGCTTCCGGCGAATTGGTAATCAAGTGCTTCGCAGATTATACCGCAATGGATGATGCCCTTTCCGGGCGGGCCGTACCCATTCCACAGCCTGCTACCTCCGATAAAATTGATTATGAAGTATCCGATTTCTAAGGTCTCCCTGTTTCTGGGAGTGGTTTGTGCCGCACCTTCGCTACTGGCAACAACCTTTAATTTTGTTAACCTGGACCCGGCTGATTATGGCTTCAACGACACTACCGCTGTGACGCCTGTCGGAGGCAATACAGGGACCACTCTTGGCGAGCAAAGGATAAACGTCGTCCTCGAGGCCTGCCGGATTTGGGGACTTTATCTCCACAGCCCGGTGGTCATCGATGTGGAAGGCCAGTTTGATGACTTCGGGGGCGACCCGGACAACGGCTTTGTCCTCGCCGGGGCCAGGGCCATCGATCAGGAATTGAATTTCACCAATGCTCCATTGGCTGATGTGCTTTACCCTTCAGCGTTGGCCAACAGTCTTGCCGGAACCGATATCGATCCAGCTCAAAACGACATCAGCGTAACCGTCAACGAGGACCTTGACGACCCAACTTACACTCCTGATTTGGACAACTGGTATTACGGGTTTGATGGCAACGCGCCCAATGACCAGGTGGACCTTCTTGATGTCGTCCTGCACGAGTTAGGGCACGGATTAGGCATGGCAACCTGGTGCAATCTGGATCAGGGTAGTTTGGTCAGGCTCATTGGCCCGGGTGGGGGCGAGTTTGCGGATATATACGCAACCTTCCTCTACGACACTGAGTTCAATTCAACGTGGATTAATCTTTCAAAATCCAATCGCCAGGCATCCGCGGTCAATGATCCTGACCTTGTCTGGACCGGCCCCTACACAACGGCAGCCAAGGGCTCCATCCTCGACTTCGAGCGTGTCATAGAGGTAACCGGGCCAGCCGGCATCGCCGGCCAGTACACCATGGAACCGGCATCCTTCGGGCCGTCCATCACCGGGGATGGCATTACCGGGGAATTGGGTATCGTCGACGACGACGTTGGCACAACCACCGATGCATGTGAAGCCATCATCAATGATTTGACTGGAAAGATCGCCTATATCGATCGCGGGACATGTAACTTCGACAGCAAGGTCCTGAAAGCCCAGCAAGCGGGGGCGATTGGCGTCATTATCGCCAATAATGTGGCCGATCCGGCATTCATCATCATGTCGGGGAACAGCGTCGTGGATGGCATTCCCCTGACAATCCCCGCCGTCTCCATCACCCAAGCTGACGGTGCCATCCTAACCGGGGCGACACCCCCGGTAAACCTGGTTCTCGGCAAGCCGGCGGGGGCGGACCTTGCCGGCACCAATGGAGGATTTGTCCGCATTTACGCCCCATCGCCATGGGAACAGGGATCCTCCGGTTCTCACTGGTCCACCGCAGCTTCTCCCGATCTGCTCATGGAGCCCTTCATCAATCCTGTCCTCCGGGAAGACCTCGACCTCTCCCTGACGCAAATGAAGGACATCGGTTGGGTCGTGTTGGATATTCCCTTCCCGCACCTCACCTATGCCCTCTGGGCACTGGAAGCATTCAGCCCGTCAGCCACACTCACCGCCCAGGGAGAAGATCCGGACGGCGACCAAGTCACCAACATTGAGGAATACTTTTTTGGCGGAGATCCCGAGATTCCCTCAGCCGACTTGCTCCCGATAATGCAGTCAGTCGATCCCGACCTGGATGTCGTCTACACCCGCTCCATCCTACCGACGGATCTTGTCTATACCTACGAGGCCTCGACCGACATTGGCACCTGGGAGGATGCCGTGGAGGGCGTCCACTTCACAGCCGAGACAGTGACAGACCTAGGGAGTGGTGCTGAACAGGTAAAGGTAAACCTCATCAAGCCGGCGTCGGGCGAAAAGATCTTCATCCGTCTCCGTATTGAGGAGATTTGAGCGGATAAATTTGTCGCTTGCCGGTGGAAGCCATGACGGGTAACCACCTAGCATGAACAAGCATCTAATCTCTCTCCTGGCGGTTTTCCTGACCACGGCTGCATTAGCCCATCAACATGAAACAACGATCGTCCCGGCTGCGGAAAAGGCGGTTGGAGCTCAACTGGCCATGGACGGCCCCACGGAAACCAAGGGTATCGAATATGCCCGGAAACTGGGCTCTATCGATCTGGGGGAAGAATTCTCACCAATGGAGGGATTCGTAATGCGGATGAGGGAAGTCAGTCTCGCCCCCGGAGGCCAGGTGGCTGTGCATCAACACACCTCCAGACCGGGGATGGCTTACATCCTGGAGGGAGAGGCTGTCGAATACCGAAACGATGAAGCAGAGCCACAAGTCCGAAAAGCTGGAGATGCGGCTATTGAATCATCGGGAATCATTCACTGGTGGATCAATAAGGGACCAGTTTCCGCCAGAGTTATTATCGTGGACATCCTGAAGGAAGAGGACGCCTGAGTAAGACCACTAGGGATTTCTAAATGTAGTCCCTTAGCTCATACAGCTGGGCATCCCGCACAGGTCCACGCAAGCGGCGCAGGAGCGACTTGGTTGAGCCATCCGCAGCCTCTCCACCCTCGCCTAGTCCGGCCCCGAATTCTTCCAGTTCAGGCAAGTCACCGTACTCCTCTTCAATCTTGTCGGGGTCCTCGCCCGCCTCCAGACGACCGACCATCTCCTCCATGACCGCAGGCATTTTTTCGCCGGTCATGTCAGCCATCTTCCGCATCAGGCGGCCCATCTGGCGGGGATCGGGATTGTCCTCATCCATACCCGCCATCTCGCGCTCCATTTCAGCCATGGCAGCTTCCAATCGGGGATCATCGGGATCGTCGCCCACTTCATCCCCGGCCTCCCTGGCCCGACCGGTGACAGCAAAGCCGGACATAACTTTTTGCATCGTGGCTTCGGGATCATCCGGACAGCGGGGAATCCTATCTTTGTCAGCCGAACTGCGGGCATAGAAGGAATATATCCGGTTGGTATCTGGGCTGTAGTACTCGTAAATAGGCATGCGAATCGGTCAATAGTTCAGGCAACCAAACTGGATTCCCTTCTCTCAGGCGTCAATTTCGACAAAACAGTTTTGCTGACGATCCTTGCGCACCTTGTCCGGTTTGTGGATGCGACCGTTCATGGCGATATAAACACCGGGCGGCAGGGCCTGCACGGCTGCCAGGGCAAAGCCGATATTGAAGATGGCATCATTGTCCCGGAACCGGGCCGGCAGCAAGGCTCCGGTCAGGACGACTACCTTGTCAGAAATTCCTGTGAGGGCTTTTCCCGTCTCAGTCATGGTGTCGGTTCCATGAGTCACCAGGACCATGCGCTCGTCGGAAGCCTCGATAGCTCTGCGAATGGCCTGCCTGTCTTCTACTGTCATTTCCAAGCTGTCCTTGCGCATCAGTGGCAGGACCCTGTGCGGGAGGGAAACATGGGCCAACCGGAGGACTTCCCCGATTTGCGGATCCCCCACCTCATACTCGCTCTTGGCATCGAAGTATACCTTGTCGATGGTCCCTCCGGTAGTGATGATAAGGCACTTCTGCTGCATCCTTCGCAGTATGGCTCAAGAGGACATTCAGGCAAGTCGTTCCAGCATGTTCACCATGGGTAACAGATAGGCCAGGATGAGTCCCCCGATGGCGATGGAAAGAAGCAGGAGAATCCCCGGTTCAAGAAAGCGGATCCACATCGATAGTTGCTGCAGGATATCACCGTCCCTGTCCTCCGCTATCTGGAGCAGAAAGACTTCCAGTTGTCCACTCTCCTGGCCGGATTCGAGCAGGGGAAGGTACTCCCGGCTAAAGAGCGGGCAGGCAGCCACGACTTCCGGGAAACCTATCCCCATGAGCAGTCGCTCGCGACACTGGTTAAGCTGGTCCTTTTCCCATAACTCGCAGGCATCTTCAGCGGCCGTCTGCAAAGCGCGAGGCAAGGTGATCCCTGCTTGAAGCAGGGTTCCCAGATAACGGGCCAACCGCGCCTCACGCATGGATTGGCGCATCCATGAAATTCCGGGGACCCACCGGTAAATCCGCTCTACTGGATACGCCCAGCGCTCGTTTCTTTGGCTCAAGAAGCTCAATAAAAGGGTTCCTGCGATGCCCAGCAGTCCTGCAAGCAACAGCACTAGCATTGATGAACCGTATAACATGCCGATGTGTTCAGTTAACCAGGGCAGTTCCTCCCCCATGCCCATGGAGATGCTAACCGCACGCATCTGGGGGACTACCCAGAAAAGGATGACTGCCATGACAAGGAATCCTACCCCGAGGACCATTGCCGGGTACCAGAGCTGACCCGTGAAGGCCTTCCGTCGCGTGGCCCGCTCCCGCATGAGTTTCCCGGTCCGGACCATGACCTCCGCCAGTTTTCCTGTTTGTTCACCGGCATCAAGCAGGCTCCACGCTTCAACCGGCAGTTGCATCCCCGAATGCCGCATGGAAGCGACTATGAGGCCCCCTTCGGCGACGCCATCGAGAACGCGGGTCAGTCCGTTCTCAACCGGTGGCGGTAACCCCTGTCCGGCAGACTGCAATACAAGGCGGAAATCCAATCCCATTTCGAGGCGCTGTCCGGCCCGAATCCACCAGGTCCATGGCGGTGAATACTGGTTCCTTGAACGCATTCCTGATCAAGAGGCGTGGACCGACTGCCAGGCAAGGAAAGGGATTGGTCAAATTCAGGCCTTTTTTGTTTTTCTGGGAAGCTTGCGGCCGGCATTGAGGATGGGACACGCCGGACATGCCCCGACAGATCCATCACATTTCGTCCGGGCCGTGCAAAAAGCCCGTCCATAGTAGATGATCTGCAGGTGAAGCCGGTTCCAGGTTTCTTCCGGAAAGAGTCGCTTCAGGTCCTTCTCTGTCTGGGCGACCGATTTCCCGTTGGTCAGCCCCCACCGCTGGGCCAGACGGTGAATGTGGGTATCTACGGGAAAAGAAGGAACCCCGAAGGCCTGCGCCATGACCACCTGGGCCGTCTTATGGCCGACGCCGGGAAGCCTTTCAAGTTCCTCAAGCGTTGAGGGAACCTCACCTCCGTGTTCCTCGACAAGCATCTCCGATAGCTTGCGAATCGCCTTGGCCTTTTGCGGCCCCAAACCGCACGGACGGAC
Organism: Puniceicoccaceae bacterium; assembly: GCA_040830765.1. Taxonomy (GTDB): domain Bacteria; phylum Verrucomicrobiota; class Verrucomicrobiia; order Opitutales; family Oceanipulchritudinaceae; genus Oceanipulchritudo. The sequence continues at coordinate 184,718 of JBFOMH010000013.1, forward strand.
TATTTCAAGAATCTCAGTTTCAGGCACTTCGGCCATGCTGGCGGGATTATCCGCCCGGCCAAACAGTACCGGAGTCACCTGATTGACCCGCTCGTCCGTACACTGGGCACTGAGCAGAACGGCCACCAGCAAGGTATAGGCATCCTGATGCTCCAAGGGGATCGGCGGATCGGGAAAGGTCCGCCGCATCTCCCCGAGGACGAACGCCACCCGTTCCTTTTTCCCCGGCCGGGACGTTTTTTTTGCCGTGGAATGAGAGGCCTTTGTTGCTTTCTTCTGATTCACGGACAGATTGCCCATATTTGCTTTGATTTCGCCAAATCCATTTCCACAACTTTTTGAGCAACATGGCACAAGGTCAATCCCACCCGCTACCTTTTAATCCGGAGACCCTTCCAAGGGAAACCCTTCGTCACTATATCTCGGCCACGGATGAGGAAATTCAGGCCATGATGCAGACCGTGGACATTAACCAATTGGAAGATCTCTATGCCCACATTCCGGAGGATTCGCGCTTTTCTTCCCCGCCTGAACTGCCGGCTGAATTGTCTTACGAAGCCTTGCAGGAAAGGCTCATCAAGCTCTCGGAAGAAAACTGCATTCGCGAATCCTACATCGGGGATGGATTGCCTCATTATAATGTCATGCCAGTGGTTGGACCCGTCTGCGATATTCGCAACCTGACGACTGCCTACACCCCCTACCAGCCGGAACGGTCACAGGGGACCCTCATGACGCATTGGATTTACCAGTGCATGATGAGCAGCCTGACCGGTTTTGAGGCCATCAACAGTTCCCTCTATGACCGGTCTACCGCCATTTTCGAGGCCATGGGTACAGCCGTCCGCCTCCAAAGGAAAGGGGATACGATTCTCATTTCAGAAGGCATCTATCCGGGTGACAGGGAAGTCGTGGAAACCCTTCTACCGGGAACCGGCATCAGCGTGGAGTGGATACCCCTGGACCATGCCACGGGCAAGACCCATATCGAGGCCGCCAGGGAAGCCCTGAACCGGCTGGGCGAAGCTGCTGCAGGATTCATATTTCCGCACATCAACTCCCTTGGTTTGCTTGAGGATGTGGATGCCCTGGCAGACCTGACCCTGGACAGCAAGGCATTCAGCGTGGCCATTATCGACCCCATTCTGCTCGGCACAGGTGGCCTGAAGCCACCGACTGAATTCGGGCAAAAAGGGGTAGACATGATTGTCGGGGAGGCCCATCACCTGGCCATCGGGCCCAATTTCGGCGGCCCGGGTCTCGGCCTCTTCGGGGTGCGCTACAACGACTCCAACAAAAACGCTATCCGCCAAACGCCAGGCCGCTATGTCGGCAAGGCCCGTGATGTCAATGGCCGCAGCTGCCTGGTCATGGTTCTCAGCACACGGGAGCAGCATATCCGCAAGGACAAGGCCACTTCCAATATTTGTTCCAATCAGGCTTTCCTGGCCACTATTGCTGGCGCCGCCATCCTTGACCGGGGAGAAAGCGGCATGCAGGAGGCCTTTTCCCTGGGCCGCAGCCAAGCGCTGGAAGCAGCCTCACGGTTAACCGCTCTCTCCGGCGTGCACTTGGCTTTTCCAGAGAACCCCTTCGTTAATGAATTCGTCCTCGAGCTGGATCGAAACCCTGCCGACCTGATAGAGGAGGCCCGGCAGGCCGGGCTGCATCTCGGGGTGGACATTTCCGATCGCGTACAAGGCGATAGGCGGCTGCTGAAGCTGTCCTTCAGTGACCGAAAAGTGGATATCGACCGCTTGGTGAATTTCTTCACTGGGGCTGGGTTCACTTCGGACCTGGAATCAGGATCCATTCCGGAAATCCCGGCAACGGCCCTTCGCTCAGATTCAGCAGGTCTGCCGGAATTGACCTCGGAGGAGGTCATCGATTACTACCGCAGGCTCGGTGAGCTCAATGTCAGTCCGGACGATGCCTGCTATCCACTTGGTTCCTGTACGATGAAGTATAATCCCTTCATCAATGACTGGGCCGCATCCCTGCCCGGTTTCACGGACTTGCACCCACAGGCACCACTAGCCGACGCTCAGGGTGCCCTCCATTTGCTGCATGAAATCCAGGAATGGTTCAAGGCCATCACGGGATTGGCCGGAATTACCACCCAACCGGTGGCAGGCGCCCAGGGGGAACTGGTCGGGATAAAGCTGTTCCAGGCCTATCACGAGGACCGCGGGGAGGGCCACCGCGATGTCATCCTGATTCCAGCTTCCGCCCATGGAACAAACTTTGCCACGGCCGTAATGGCGGGTTACCGGACCAAGAAGGTGGATGGCCGCCAAGCGGGTATTGTTCTCCTCGAGAGTGCTCCGGACGGCAGTATCGACATGGATGACCTCCGGGCCAAGGTCGATCAGAACCGGGACCACCTTGCCGGCATCATGATCACGAATCCCAACACTTGCGGGGTATTTGAAACCTGTTTTCGTGAAATTTCCGATCTTGTCCACGAGGCGGGAGGCCTTGTTTACATGGATGGGGCCAATATGAATGCCATTGCTGGCTGGTGCGATCTCGGGGCCATGGGGGTTGATGCGGTTCATAACAATCTTCACAAAACCTGGACCATTCCGCATGGCGGAGGTGGCCCGGGAGATGCCATCGTCGGGGTCAGCGAGCGACTCGTCCCTTTCCTGCCCGGTTACCAGATAGAAAAGGACGGCGGATCTTATGTCCCGGTCCGGCCGCCGAAAAGTATCGGCAGCTTCCACCGCCATTGGGGGAATTTCGCCCACAAGGTCCGTGCCTTCAGCTACTTGCTGCGCCTCGGGAAAGCCGGAGTTCCCCGCATGACCGCGATGGCGGTCCTCAGCTCGCGCTATTGCTTCGAGAAATTGCGCAAAGCCTACCCGACGCTGCCCGCCGGCGCCACGGATACACCACGCATGCACGAGTTCATCCTGACCCTGTCAGAAGAGGATTTCCAGCGCATCGAGGCCTCGGGCACGCCTCGCGCACTGGCAATCACGCGGGTTGGAAAGCTCTTCCTTGATTTTGGATTCCACGCCCCAACCGTGGCTTGGCCAGAAACTTTCGGCCTCATGATAGAGCCAACGGAAAGTTATTCCATGGCAGAGCTGGACCGCTTCTGTGAGGCAGTCATCGCCATTTCCGAGATTGTCCGGGAGCATCCTGAAGTTCTCCAGAAAGTACCTCTCTTCACCCCGGTTGACCGCGTCGATGAGGTGGAAGCCAACCGCAACCTTTCGCTCAGCGAGGAAATTGAATCCCTTCCCGGTGTACTCCAGAACCGCCTTTCACCCACCGAGATCGCCCGCCTGCCGATTGAGGAAGTGAAGGCGCGAATCCTCGCCGCTGCCCAATAGGTGCAATTCGGATAAAAAAAGAGCACCCGAATTGGGTGCTCTTGAAATTGGGAAGTGACGTGTAGTCAGGAATTAACCCGGGTCACTGGCGGTCTCGACGTCGTACCAAGGTACATCGAGAGCGTTTTCAACCTCAGGGGTTTCCTCGTCTTCGTCATCGTCATCGTCAGCAGGCTCATCGTCGCCGCTTGGGGCATCGTCTCCAGTGTCGAGGGAGCCCATGTAGGCAGCACCGGCCTGCATTTCGCCAGCTGTTTCGTCACCAATGAGGGCCATGGCGGCACCGCCGAGGGCCACGGCAAAGATATCGCCATCAGCGTCATAAACGCCACGGACAATCATTTCCTCGCCTGCCGGGATGCTCATGGTCACACCAGGCTCAACAATCGAAGCAGTCAGATTGCTGATATCGAGTTGGTTGTCGCCGGTGAAGGTAACGTTTCCGTCAAGGTTGCGGACTTGGAGCGTCCAGCCTTCGTTGGACTCGCTGAGCAAAACGCCGTAAACGCCATTGGAAATATCGGCAGTACCGACAACATTGGCCACGGAGATACTGCAGCCGCTGGAGGTGTCGCCGAGCAGCTCGCCCTTGGTGAGGCTGAGAACGGCTTGACCTTCTGAAATACTGGCCACGGTCAATTCAGACCCGGGGTAAACAGTCACCAGCGAACCGTCACAAACACTGAGAACGATGGTGGAGTTGTTGCTCTTGACCACATCACCGGAGGAAAGGGAATCTCCGGCATTCAAGGCCATTGAGGATCCGCCACGAACGACGATCCCGCCATCCGGATCTTCGGCGACAACAATCGCACCTTGGGCTGATAAGATTACAGGCGCAGCAAGAGCTGAGATAAGTGACAAAACGACAGATATTTTGAGTGATTTCATGATTGGGAAGAGATTTTAAACTTTCTAGTCCACTTTTGGAATTATAGAAGCTAAGTATGCTCAGGATTCTTGACAAGCATTAAGCTGAAGAAGATGGGTGACAAAGTGAAAGCAGAAAAAAGCCTGAGAATCCAGAAAATCATCGCCGATCGGGGTTTGGCCTCGCGCCGCGAAGCCGAATCCTGGATTGAGGAGGGCCGGGTCACGGTCAATGGAGAGGTCGCCACGCTCGGGGACAAGAGTGTCCCGGGAGTCGATGAAATTACCATTGATGGCCGCCCCCTGCCCCGGGAAGCCCCGGCCAAGCTGGTCATTGCCATGAACAAGCCGAAAGGTTTTGTCTGCACCAACGACGATCCGCATGCCACAAAGACGGTTTTCGACCTCCTGCCCGCAGAAATAAAGGCCTTGCGGCTCTTCTGCGTCGGGAGATTGGACAAGGAAAGCGAGGGATTGCTGATACTGACCAACGATGGCAACCTGCAGCAACAGCTGGCTCATCCATCCTACAACGTGCAAAAAAAATACCACGTCGAGCTCAACAAGCCCCTGCGGGAAGCAGACGTGAGGAAATTAATTCGCGGTATCACCTGGGAAGGAGAACGGCTCTCAATCGACAAAGTCATCCCTCTGAAAAGCCGCTCCGGGGATAACTGGAAGTCCCTCGAAGTGGTCCTCGGACATGGGAGAAAACGGGAAATTCGCCGACTTTTTTACGCTTTTGGCTATGATGTGAAGCGGTTGCGGCGTGTTCAAATTGGACAATTTCGCCTCAAGGGCCTCCCCAGGGGCCACATTCGGACCTTGGGCAAGAGCGAAATCAAGACCCTTTTCCAGGTGGCTGAGCGTCGCTGAGTGGAACTTCCCGGCAAGATCAGCAAAAAAGGCCGCAGGATAATGCCCTCGCGGCAATTATTCGATTGAGCCAAGGCGCGGGGATCGCCAAACTCGGCACTCAATACAATGAAAGATCATAGGATGCGCCGTCTCTTGTTAATGCTGCCTGTTGTGCTCGGGAACGTGCTCACCGGCCAGGCAGCCGATATTGAGCTCCACCTGGCAGCGGACAGCCAGTCAAGGCAACTGGAGTCCATCAGCCTGGATGATCCAAGACTGGGACAACCCACACCCGTCATGGATGAGGCCAAGGCCGCCCTTGGCTGGCACTTTGCTGATTTCAGTGGGACGGTCGAGGGTTACGTCCAGGACGCCAAAATCGGCAAAGACCTCCTGCCGGTTGATAATACCTTGATTCATGCCAGTCCGAGCTCGGACAGCCGGGTGCTCTCGGTCTACCGGTTTGGTGACGACCTTGAAGTGGTGGACACCGGCGTGTGGTGGAAAATTCGCTTTACGGGCACATTTCCGGTTTATTTTGTCCTCGACACACCTCCCCCGCTGCCGGCGGTGACGGGCACCGCCGACGTTGTGGCTGCACCAGCACCTGTCATTGAGACTGCCCCGGTTGCGGCGGCACAAGCACCCGCGATCGTTTCGACAGTTCCGCTTCCCAGTGACGAGATGGAGGCTCCTCGCCCAGGGGCAATTGGACAGCGGTACGACGGGATTTTCCGGCGCTCAAAGAAACGTTTTGGTCTCCTCAAGCCAAGATCGCCCTATTTTCTGGAAGATGCCAGTGGTGACCGGATTGCCTGGTTGGATGTCTCAGAAATCGTCCTGCCCGGGCCCATCAATGCATTTCTTGATGAGCCAGTTGTCATCCATGGGGAGCGTTCCCGGATCAAGTCCGACTGGATGATTCATGCCCGCAACATGCGCCTGAAGTAAAGTTTCCCTCCCACTATGGAACTGCTAGACGGTAAGAAACTTTCCCAGGAAATCCTTGGGGAATTGAAGGAACAACTGGCGAAGATAGACGGTCCCCGGCCCTGCGTAACCTTTATCCGGGTGGGTGAGGATCCGGCATCGGTCTATTACGTCAACTCGAAGCAGAAAAAGGCTGCCCTGGTCGGCATCGAGAGTCGCCTCAAGACCTTCCCGGAATCCATCTCCCAGGAGGAACTCCTGCAGGAAATCCAGGCCTTGAACGCAGACTCATCGGTTCACGGAATCCTTGTCCAGGCGCCCCTTCCTTCCCACATGGACGAGAAGACGGTCTTCAACACCGTCGCCGCGGAAAAGGACGTGGACGGATTTTCGACGGTCAACCTCGGTCGCCTGGTACAGGAGGATCCGGATGCCTTCGTTGCCTGCACCCCGGCGGGAATTGGAGAAATGGTGAGGCGCTATGGTATTGAGACTGAAGGCAAACACGTCGTTGTCCTAGGCCGCTCCCTTATCGTCGGCAAGCCGGCCGCCCTCCTATTCATGCGCAAGGCACCGTTTGCCAATGCCACCGTGACTGTCTGCCATTCCCGCACCAGCAATCTCGCAGAAATCACCCGTCAGGCGGATATCCTTATTGCGGCTATCGGGCGGGCTGAGTTTGTTACTGAGGACATGGTCAAGCCGGGGGCAGTGGTCATTGATGTGGGCATCAACCGGGTGGATGATCCCGACTCATCCAAAGGCTACCGGATTGCCGGGGATGTTGCCTTCAAGACGGTTTCCCCGAAATGCGCAGCCATTTCACCTGTGCCCGGCGGGGTTGGCCTGATGACCGTGGCCTTGCTGATGAAAAACACTGTCAAGGCCTGGGAGATGGCCCGCAACACAACCGATTGAAGACAATGGCCCAACCGAAAATCCTCGTTATCGATGACCAGTTGCTGAATATCCGGTTGCTGGAGCACAAGCTGGAGCGGAGTGACATGACGGTCATCAGCTCCACCAACGGAACAGAAGGCATCCGGTTGGCCAAGGAAGAAGCGCCCGATGTCATCCTGCTGGACATCATGATGCCCGGAATGAGCGGCATCGAAGTATGCAAGGTGCTCAAGGAGGACGAGGTAACCCGCGAGATTCCGGTTATTTTCATTACCGCCCGCACTTCCAAGGAAGACAAACTGGAAGGATTTGATGTCGGGGCGGCTGACTATCTCATCAAGCCGTTCGAGCTGGACGAGACCCTGGCCCGGATCAAGACGCAGTTGCGCATCATCAGGGAACACAAGGACAACATCCGCCTGACGCGGCAACTGGAGCAATCCCGCCGCCAGTCATCGATCATGCACCTGACGGAAGGCATTGCCCATAACCTCAATAATCTCCTCGGGGTCATGGTCGGTTACCTTAGTCTGATGAAGCGCAATGCCGAGAATCCGGAAAAAATCCGCGGCAACGCTGACAAGATGGACTCCGCCATCAAGCGCATGACGCGGATTGTCCAGCAACTGACGGTTATCGGCCATTTCCACTCCCTGAAAAAGACCCAGGTTCCCCTCAAGAAAGTGCTCACGGGCGCGGTTGCCCGGTTCCACCGCATCGCCGCCACTGACTGCCCGGTAGACATCAGAGACAGCACTGAGGAAGGATTTGAATTCCCGACAAACAGGGAGATTCTCGAAGTTTGCCTGGAACGGCTGTTGCAGAATGCATACGAGAGCTATGAGGACATGGACGGCCGCAAGCCGGATGACGATCGGTCGGTCGTCCTGGAAATCAAGCTTTCCGAACAGGATGGCGTCGACTGCATCGAGCTTTGGGTCCTTGACGAAGGCAAGGGCATCGATCCGGAAATCAAGGACGGGATATTCGAGCCCTTTGTCACCTCCTCCTCGGTTATTGGCCGTGGAATGGGCCTGACCATCGCCCGTCATAGCGCCCAGTGCCTGGGGGGCACCATCGAGGTCATGGACCGGGACGAGGGTGGCGTGGCCGCTGTGGTGACCTTGCCACTGCACGAGGAAAGCGAACCGGAAGAGGCATGAGGGAGGGTCTGGCTTTCATCGGAGCCGGACGCATGGCGGGGGCCATGGTCCGGGGGATCATCAAGAGCGAGGTTTGGCCTGCTGGCCAGATCAGCTGCACGAGTGCCCCGGATGGGACCGCGGAAGCGCTGGCTGCCGACACCGGCATCCGCTTCACTTACGACTGGGCAGAACTGGTCCAGGGAGCTGGCTGGATCATTCTCGCCTGCAAACCTCAGCAAATCGGGCAAATGCCAGCCGAACTGGCCGAGCTCAGTGCCGGAAAGCGGGTCCTGTCGATCCTTGCCGGGACCACGCTTTCGCGACTGGGGGAAGTTTTTCCAAAAGCCGCCAACATCATCCGCTGCATGCCCAACACGCCGGGCATGATCGGTGCCGGTATAACTGCTTACAGCCCGCAAAGCCCACTGGACGAAGCAGAAGAGCGTTCCGTCCGGGACATGCTTGGGGCCCTCGGGGAGACGCTCGCCCTGCCGGAGACTGCCCTCGACGCCGTGACCGGAGTCAGTGGCAGTGGACCTGCTTCTGTTTTCGAGTTCGTTGCTGCCCTCCGCGACGGTGGGGTCAGCTCCGGCTTGGATGAAGCGACCGCCTATAAACTGGCCCTCAAGACGGTCCAGGGAGCAGCAGCCCTTCTCGAGGCCGTCCCGGAAAAACCGGAAACCCACCGCGACTGGGTCTCATCCCCGGGTGGAACAACACTCGCGGGTCTGGCCGTCATGGAAAAGGCCGGCTTCCGTGGGATTATCAACGACACCGTCGCCGCCGCTACCCGTCGTTCGAAGGAACTCTCTGGTAACTGAGCCGGCTAAAGCCGGTACTCCAACCCAGATTCCACTCGTTGCAGTCCTTCAACAAGGTGGCATTGTCGATACAGGTTGGAGTATCGCCTTCAGGCGGGTTCGCCCCACCCGCCCCCACCGGGTGTCTCGATTCGGACACTGTCCCCGGCCGTGGCCTCCACCCGGGTAATGCCTTCCAGCGGGACAACTGTTCCATCCTTTTTCAGAAGGGATTGCCGTCCCGGTGCACCATCCGCTCCCCCACTCATGCCCCGGGCACCCTTGGACCGGTTCTGGGCCAGTAGGGATACCGTGACCGGCTCCAGAAACTCAATCTCCCGGACCAGGCCGTTTCCGCCCCTATGGAGCCCATTCCCACCGGATTCTTTTCGTAGTGAAAATTCATGACAAACCACTGGGAAGCGCTGCTCGAGAATCTCGGGATCCGTTATGGCGGTGTTGGTCATGTGGACATGCGTCCCGGAGGCACCTGCGAAGCCTTGCCCGGCCCCAGAGCCTCCACCAATGGTCTCATAATAACCAAACGCCTCATTCCCGAAGAGAAAGTTGTTCATGGTCCCCTGCCCGGCTGCCATCAACCCCAACGCACGTATCAAAGAATCCACTACACGTTGACTTGTTTCCACATTCCCCCCGACGACGGCGGGGCACTTGTCCGGATTGGAGGGGAAAGCCGGATTGAGGAAGCACTCCGGCAAACAGATTTTGACCTTCTCCAGCAGACCCTCATTGAGCGGCATGGGCGTATCGACAAAGAGTCGAAGGACATAGAGGACCGCGCTTTGCACAATCGCGGGAGTGGCATTGAGGTTACCGGGGTGCAGCTGGGACGTCCCGGAAAAGTCGATCCGCAATCCTGCACATGTGGAATCAATGGTAACATTGATGAGATGTCCATCATCCAGCTTTTCAACTGCCTTTCCACGCAGGGGACCAGCCTTGGCCAATGCCTCATCGAGGGCTTGCGAAGCAGCAGAGTAGAAGGATCCGAAGTAGGCTATGATGGATTCGGAAGAGTACTCCTCCAGTAATCTGGCGAACAGCTGCTGACCTCTTTGCAGGGCGGCAAGCTGGGCCTCGAGGTCGATCCGGTTCTCGCGCACTGCGCGACTTGGGTATGGGGCTTCGGCGAGTAGAGCCTCAATGGCATCAAAGTGATCCCTCCCCTCGCGAACGAGGTACTGTGGGGAAATAATCACCCCTTCTTCAACAAGGCTGGCGGCAGCCGGAGGCATCGAGCCAGGCGTCCGTCCGCCCAACTCAGCATGGTGGGCCCGGTTGGCCAGGTAACCGAGGCATTGCTGCTGCTCATCAAACAGCCCCGAGATCAAGGTCACATCAGGCAGGTGTGAGCCTCCAAAAGCCGGATGATTGGTCACGATCACATCCCCGGGCCGGATCTCAATTTGCTGCAAGCACTCGCGCAGGCATAGCCCCATCGCCCCCAGGTGCACCGGAATGTGTGGGGCATTAACCAGCAGGCGTCCCTTGGCGTCGAGCAAGGCACAGGAGAAGTCCAGCCGTTCGCGGATATTGGTCGAGAGAGCGGTGCGTTGGAGCTGGTCGCCCATTTCCTCGACCAATCCCTCAAGGCGATTCATGACGAGAGTGCGGCGGACGTTCTCCAGCAAACCATCGGATGAAGCGTGTCCCCGGTGGTTGTCAGGCGTCAACTGAAAGCTGCCGTCAGATCCCTTGACCGCTTTCCAACCAGTCTCCACGAAACAGGTAGCGAAGGGATCGCTGATGATGGAGGGCCCCGACTTCTCTTCCCCCGTAAACGACTCCCGTGGCAAGGCGAGTGGCATTTCCTGTAGCCGCAAGCGGATCTTTACAACTTCGAGCGTAGGCTCTTTGGGAAAATACCCGAAAGTGGAGAGGAACTGCTCCTTGAAAGCTGCCTGGATGTCCCGGTCTGCTTTCCATTCCACCGGGAGGCCTGTTTCCTGCCCAGCCAAGCGGATATAAACCGTGCAATAGGGCTCTTCCATGGACTCCCGCTTGACGCCGTCTTGTTCCAGCTGGCTGGCGGCTATTTCGAATAAAGCCTCGAATTGCTCCTGGAGAGACTCCCCAGCGGCCTCGATACCGGTGAACAGCTGCTTCTCTTCCACGGCTTCCAATGGCGCATGGTGGATCCCCCTCGCGCTGAGTATGCCTGCCTGTGACGGGAAAATAATTTGTTGTATTCCCAGCTCCTCGGCCACCCGGCAGGCGTGCAGTCCGCCAGCCCCACCGAAGGCCACCAGGCCGTACTGGGCCGGATCTTCACCATCCCGGAGGGTGACCTGACGAATGGCATGGGCCATGCGTTCGGTGGCTATGGACAGGAATCCCTCGGCAAGGGCTTTCCAGTCTGTCTCACCGGCTATCTCCATGACTTCATCCAGACGCTGGCGGGCATCCTCCAGTCGTATGGGAATGGAAAAACCGGCCGGATCAATCCGGCCGAGCAGGAGGTGGATGTCGGTCAGGCACAAGGGCCCACCGGCCCCATAAGAGGCCGGGCCCGGATTGGCCCCGGCACTTTCCGGACCGACAAAAAGACGGCCATCCCGGAATCCGCAAATCGAGCCGCCCCCTGCGGCCACCGTCTCGATCGGCATTGCCGGGGTAAGGATGTTGGCCTGTCCGACACTGATTTGCTGACGCAGTTCAAGGCGCTTTTTCCAGCGGGAGACATCCGTGGAAGTGCCTCCCATGTCGAGGGCGATTATCTTTTCGAGGCCGGCACGGCAGCCGGCTTCAACTGCCCCAAGAACACCACCAGCCGGGCCGCTGACCAGACTGTCCACCGCATGGAAACGTTCACGTGAAACCAGCCCACCCGCGCTTGTCATGATCCAGAGGGGATTGCCGAGTATTTCCGTTTCAACCCTGTCCAAATAGGCATCCATGACCGGGCTGAGGGTGGCATTGACCAAGGTCGTCTCCGCCCGGTCGAGGTATTTGATCAAGGGCCGCACATGTGAAGAGGCACAAATGTTGTTAAAGCCCAAATTCCGGAGGACGGCCACAACCTGTTCCTCATGGGCGGCGTTGCACCAACTGTTAAGCAGGCAGACAGCGGCCACAGTACATCCGTTGGCCAGGGCATCCGTCGCGGCAGTTGCCAATCCTTCCAGATCGAGCGGCTTCTTTTCCTTCCCATCGGTGGATATGCGTCCATCGACCGGATAAACCTCTCGATAAAGCGGTGACTCCCGGATGACATTCCGCGTAAACAAGTGGGGACGCTTCTGATCTCGAATAACCAGAAGGTCCTCGAATCCTCTGGTCAGGAACAAGGCCACAGGCGCACCTTTCTTTTCCAGCAGGGCGTTGGTGCCCTTCGTCGTTCCCAGGCGAAACGACAAAGCCTGCCCGTCATCAACTGCTTCCGGCACCAGCAGCTTCATCGCCAGTACGGGAGCCTCCAAACCGCAATCGACCTCAATAATGTCAGCAGGTTTCAGCCCTGGAGTAACAGCATCAAGGGTCAAATGATCCGGTGCCGCTGCTTTTATGGAACCAACAGCCTTTCTATCGACATAAGCCTTCTTGCCGGCCAGCCATGAGGTGTCGGTCAACGGGAATGGCTCGATTAGAATTCGCCCGGAGTCGATTCCACGGATGGTCGTCCTCAACCGTCCCGAAGAGAGGACTTTGCCATGCCGCGTGGAGCCGTCAGGGCCTGTTGCCAGGCAGTCGGTAAAGGTCCCTCCCGTATCCGCACTGAATCGCCACTCCTTCACGTCCGCCCGATATCAGCAAAATAGCGCCCGGGAGCAATGGGAAATTCAACTATCCACACGACCAAGGCCCATGACCCGCATGGCTTCATCATCCAACCGGCCGGCATGTTTGTCCGTTTGCGGATCAAGCTCATGAAGAAATTGGTGGAACTCGGATGAGTGATCAAAATGGTGAATGTGAGCCAGTTCATGCAGGATGACATGGTCATGGAGTTTCGGCGCAATGAGGATGAGCCGCCAGTTCAAGGAAATGCCCCCGGTTTCACTGCACGAGCCCCAGCGGCTTTTCTGGTCGCGGATGGTGATCCCATGAGGCCGGAGGCCATGAACATCGGCAAGGGTGCGTACCCGCTCTGGAACGTAGGTTCTGGCAATTGCCATGAGCACTGAGTGCAACTGGGCCTCGGCGGGCTCCCGCGGGTTGAGCGAAATTTTGATGCTCCGGGAGGTGTCGTCGACGAGAAAGCCGCTAGGCCCGATACTCAGGCAAAGCTCCACCTTGTGCCATCGCCCGGCTATGGATAAGCGGCTGTTCTTGAGCAGGAATTCCCGCAATTTGGGGATACCTGGTTGCGTCTCCATGGTGCGGCAAATCCAGTCACCATGCTCAAGGATGAAGTTAGTGCCATGATGCTCGGCCTTGCGCATCGGCATCTTCAGGGTGACGAACTGGTTGCTGTCAAACTGCAGCGACATCCGCTTGACCCTCCGGGACCGCTCCAGCTTGTAGGGAACGATTTGCAGTCCCGTCGAGGATTCGACGCAGATGAAATTGATACCGTTACTCTTGCCCTTCGATTTCACGCACCAGGTTGGAGGTAAATTTCCTTAAAGCGGACTCCCCGTCAATACCTGCCTTGTCACAGGCCGCGGCAATTTGAAACAACAGCTCCCCGACTTCCGCTTCAGATAGATCTTCCGCCATGGATTCAGCTCCTGCCGGGTCCGGGATCTGCTCGTGCTCAAGGTCCTTCTTGCGAATCTGCTTGGCCACATCCGCGGCGTACATGAGTGACGGCAGGGATCGCGGCAGGTGCTTGAAGACTCCGTTCTCCTGGGGTCCGTTCTTTTTCTCCGCCGCCTTGATCTGTTCCCACTGGTGGAGAACTGCCTCGGTATCCTGGAGGTCAACGTCCCCGAATACGTGGGGATGCCGCCGGACCAGCTTCTCGTTGATACCCCGGGCCACGTCATCAAAATTAAAATCACCTCGCTCATCAGCCAACTGGGCATGAAACACAACCTGCAAGAGGACATCACCCAGTTCCTCGCACATGTGCTCCATATCGTTGCGGTCGATGGTGTCCAGCAGTTCGCAGGTCTCGTCGATCAGCGGTTCACAAAGTGTCTGGTGGGTCTGCTCCCGGTCCCACGGACAGCCATCCGGCGCCCGTAAACGCGCCATGGTCTCCCTTAGTTCTTGAATTGCACTCACAATGTCCGTTTTCTCGTCAATTTCCTATTTCCCTTCAATTGTAATTTTCATAATCTTCGTTCAGATGGACAAACTTCAGGAAATCATGGCCTGGAAACGGCAGGAGATAGCCGCCCGGGTCCGCCCGGTGAGGGACGATGAATTGGCGCGCTTCTGCCCAGGTGACCATCCTCATGGATTTGAAATGGCCCTTCGCCGGGAGCATGGCCTGTCCATCATTTCCGAAATCAAGCGCAAATCCCCCTCGGCCGGGTCCATTGCCGAGGGACGGAATGCAGTTGAGCAAGCCCGTACCTACTACAATGCCGGAACCGATGCGATTTCAGTCCTCACGGATGAAAAGTATTTCGGGGGAAGCATCCAGGACCTTTGGGACGTCAACGACCTGCTCGGCAACCGAAGCGATGCACCACCCACCCTGCGAAAGGATTTCTTTGTCGACCGCCTGCAGGTCCTGGAGGCTGCCGAGGCGGGTGCCAGTTGCATCCTGATCATCGTCCGCGCCTTGTCGGATGAGGAAATGGAGATGCTATTCGAGGCAGCCAACCTCGCCGGTCTGGATGCCATTTTCGAGGTCCATGAGGAGGAGGAAGTTGACCGGGCCCTGAACACGGGAGCCCGCATCATCGGGGTCAACAATCGCGACCTGACCCGTTTCGTCACTGATCTGGCCACCAGTGAAGCCATTATCCCGGAACTTCCGGAAAGTTGCATCGCCATCTCTGAAAGTGGCATCCATAGCCTCGAAGATGCTGAGCGGGCCTTTGCCACCGGGGCGGACGCAGTACTGGTCGGAGAAGCCCTGATGAAAATGAAGGACCCGGAACCTTTCATCCAGGCCCTGCATGAATTATAATCTTAATCTTAGCCTTAATCTTAATCTTGATCTCGACCATGACCTGAATCAGCCCCGGGAAAGGGATGTTTTTAGATTAAGATCAAGATTAAGGCTAAGATTGGGACTTTTTAAATGCCACTAACCCCGTCAGAGACCCGCGCCCTACTGGAAAATCTGGAGCACCGGCCCCGCAAGCCACTGGGTCAAAATTTCCTCATCGACGGCAATATTGTCCGCAAATCTCTCCAGCTTTCCGGATTGAAGTCGGGTGACACGGTCCTGGAGATAGGCCCTGGATTGGGAACCCTGACGGAGGCCATGCTCGCTGCCGGTTGTACGGTTTACGCCGTTGAATTGGACACCAGACTCGTCCGCCACCTGCGGGAAACCCTGTCCCCTCAGTTTCCTGACACCTTTCATCTTCTCGAAGGAGATGCCGTCAAATTTCCCCGTGCAGGTCTTTCTGCAACGACGCAAAAGACCAAGATTGTCGCCAACTTGCCCTATGCCATTACCACACCATGGCTGGAAGCAGTGATTACCAATCCCCTCCCGGATCAGATGGTTCTGATGATGCAAAAAGAGGCCGCTGACCGGATTACGGCAAAACCGGGCAGCAAGGCTTATGGCGCCATATCCATCTTTATCGGGGCCGCCTATGAAAAGGCTTCCATCCATCCGGTTTCGAGAACGTGCTTTTACCCTGTCCCGGGAGTCGATTCCCTGTTGCTGCACCTGAAACGCAGGGAGGATGCCACTCTCTTTAGCCCGGCTTCCAGAAAACTCATCCGCCAGCTGTTCACCCAAAGAAGAAAACAGATTGGCAGCCTCCTGCAAAATAAGGGGGAACTTTTCGATTGGCTGGAGCATCTAAAGACAATGGGTTGCACCCGCGAGAGTCGTCCGGAGAGGATTCCACTGGAGGCATGGATTGATTTTGATGCTTGCTTGACCGGAAATGGGGCCTCCAAAGAGACAACCTAAGGCCCATTGACATTTATTTTTCCGGATATAAACATCAGCAGAAATTGCATGAAATTGCAGAATAAATTCCATTATTTGACCCTGTTCTTACTCCCTTTGTCCCTACTCGCCAGCGTATGGGAATCGCCCGACGCCGAACAGGATGGCTGGAAACGCTTCGACTGGTACGGTTGGATTGTCGATGCCGGCAATGGCTGGATTTACCATGCCGAACACGGATGGACGTATGCCGTTGGCGTCGATTCAAGCAGCGTCTGGTTCTATGACCAGGAGATGGCTTGGTCATGGTCCGGCGAGGGCATCTATCCCTACTATTATTGTCCGGGTGCCGCGGACTGGCTGTACTTTCAAAGTGGCAGTAACGATCCCCGATTTTTCTATCATGCCGGGATGCAGCGGTGGCTCGAGCTGGCTTTCAAGGACCGTTCAGCCCCTACCCTGGTTCCCGGAACGTACGGTTGGAGTCACCGTGAATTCTTTGAGACGGAGGAACACCAGCTGATCGACTGGACACGAAATGTTGTCACCACGGACTTCGATACCCAGGTTATCGAAAACGACTTGATCCGGATCATGCTCCTTCCCGACTGGGGAGCCCGTATTCTGTCGATCTACTACAAGCCGCAAGACATCGAGTTACTCAGTTACGCCAAAGGAGACAAGTGGAGTGATGTCATCTATGCGCCGGGAGCCTTCTATTATGACGACTGGCTATTGCTGCCCGGCGGCATCAATCCGACCTTCCCCGAGGGCGAGCATGGCAAGTACTGGGGAGAGGTTTGGGAGTTTCAAAGTATCGAGGAAACCAGCTCCCACACCACCGTGAGAATGTCGCGAACGGACGACCTTGAATGGGATGGTGCTCCCTCGAAATTCAACAACGGCCTGACGGGGATGACGGTGGACATGGATATCACCGTCCGCCGTAACAAGGCTGCCGTCGAAATCACCTATACCCTGACCAACAACAAGAACGAAACCATTCCCTACGAATTCTGGATGGCGGCTTCCCTCGCACCATTACCCCCGGAAGAAACGGCCACCTCTTCCAATCTGGAGATCGTCATGAAGCAGGACAAAATCATCCTGCGGGACTGGTGGAATTGGATGAAGTCTGTTGAGACTGACGATGAAAACACCCGCGATCAGGTCTATCGCTTCGACAAGCTGGCCTGGCTCTCCAACTGGCAGGGCTCCGGAATTGCCTATGCCTACCCGTTGATGGACAACCCATGGTGGGGCGTCATCAACCACGACTATGAATGGGGCGTATTTCGAACCGCGGATGACGCCAGTGTTTCACCGGGTATGAAGATTTGGGGAGAAGGTGACGATTACGGCATGTTCGAACTATGGTCCGGCAATTCAGCAGAGTTTTTTGAGGATGCCTTTCTCGCTCCGCTCGAGGTCAAGACATGGAAGGAATACTTCATTCCAACGGTCGGTCTTTCCGCCATTAGTCACGCCAATCATCACGGAGCCGCCCAGGCTGAACTCAACATCGGCAGTATGACGGGATCCATCGATCTCCGCCTCTTCTCGACCTGGCAGCCCGCCAACTGGAAAGTGGTCATAGAGGTGATCCCAGAGAACGGGGATCCATTCCCATTGGCCAGAAACTTGGCGGACTTCACGCCGGATGTTCCGGTGCATAGGGTGATTTCAGCCTTTCCGATGGAAATGTTGCCGCCGGACAATTTCAGGCTGCAAGCGGTCGTGACCGACCTCTTCAGCGGCGAGGAACGGATGCGATTTGACATCGACCTCTTCTAAAAAAGGTCTAACTGCCCGTCAGGGGCATCATCCAACATCACGGCTTCAAGTAATTCCGGATCATCCGCATCCGTCTTGTTGACCCGTGTGCTCACCGGTTGCGCTTCAAGAAAGTCGTCATCAGCCGGGACCATCAGCTCCCGGAGTCCCTCAC
>JBFOMH010000014.1:0-56290 GCA_040830765.1 Puniceicoccaceae bacterium
AAGTGCACCCCCACCGTGTAGCCGTTCAAATTGTTGTTTATTTCAAGCAGAAGACGGCATACGAGATCATAATCGGGATAAAACCGTGTTTTCTGGGCAAGTTCACCCGTATCCAGATCCAGCAAGTTGAGCCCTGAAAAACCCATTTCATTCCGGACTGAGGTCAGCATGTAGCGATCACCCGGCAACAGCCCCAACGGTGTGATGGAGCCGGGAATGCTATCCGCTGGAATCCACTCCTTATCCTCGCCGAATTTAAGCACAGTGAGATTACCGGAACGGATATCGAGGGCGAAAAGGGGGCTGGCGTCTTTGCCGACGACATAGCTTTGGATTTCGCCATTGTTCCTCGCCAGCAGGTTGATATTCTCAGAGGCCGCGTTCATCTTATATAAATGGGCAGGATTGGTTGACTCTTTACGGGAGGCCTTGAAAACAAATTCATCCGGAACAAGCACCAATGGGTCGACGATCCCCTTGAATATAAGTTCTTCAGAGCTGGGCAGGAGGATTTTGTGGGCCCTTTTCCGCTCAGCGGAGTACACGGACAGTCCTTTTGTGTACATTTCCCATTTTGAGACGTGGTAGACCACTTGATCCGCATCAATCCAGTAGAAGATATCAATGTCTTCACCCGGTTGAACAGTAACCCCACTGTGTTCCGATGTCTCCAAATCAAGGACCAGCAAGCTGCGCCGGCCATGATAGTGAGTCAGGGAGGCAAGGTAACGTCCGGTCGGAGAAAGCTTGGCATTGAGGAAGCTGGGGTTGCCAAAGAGGGCGTCCACCAAGTCCACCTGCTCTTGCGACTTTCCTGCCAATCCGGTGGTCATTAGCATCAGGAAACTCATCAAGAAAACTCTCAGCCTCCTTGGAAACATACCTCCGTAATGAACTTTCCGGGTGCTTTTTGCAAAAGTTTTTGCCACCAGCGAAAAGGTGTTAATATTGGATAGTCTGATAATTGCTGAAAAATGAACCCAACCGCACCGAAATCCGGCGGTGATCCCGTCTGGAAAAAACTCCGCGAGGAAGCCGAAGCAGCAGCCAGTCATGAACCGGTCCTCTCCGACCTGATTCACGAAAGCATTCTCGACTGTGACAGCCTGGAAGCCTGCCTGGCCCACCGCGTGTCCCGCAAACTCGGGCATCATGCCGTCTCCGAACCCTACCTGCACGAACTGTTCGAGGAGGTCCTGCGGGAAAATCCGCACATTGGCGAGCAGGTCCGGAGGGATATCGTGGCCATCGACCAGCGGGACCCGGCCTCAAACGGATATCTCTCACCAGTCTTGTATTTCAAGGGCTTCCAGGCCCTAACCGCCTACCGCATCGGCCACCAATTATGGATCAGTGGTCGGCGGGAGATGGCGCTCTACCTGCAAAGCATTATCTCCCAAGTATTCGGGGTGGACATTCATCCGGCAGCGCAAATTGGTGCCGGCATCCTCTTTGACCATGCAACGAGCATTGTCATCGGTGAGACAGCTGTGATTGAGGACCATGTCTCCATTCTCCACGAGGTGACTCTCGGGGGAACGGGCAAGGAAAAGGGCGACCGACATCCAAAGGTCCGGCACGGGGTCCTTATTGGTGCGGGAGCGAAGATTCTCGGCAATGTGGAAATCGGCCAGTATGCACGGATAGGCGCCGGTAGTGTGGTCCTGAATGATGTACCTCCCCATGTTTCCGTTGCCGGGGTCCCAGCCAAGGCGGTGGGCAAGGTCGAGGGCGATCCGTCCACCCAGATGGACCACTGTATTTAATTCCGTTGCCTCAAGCGTCGGGGTATCTTTTCTACACAGGCTTAGAAGGCTCATGAGCAATCCCAACCAACCCGATCCCCGGACCCGGAAGCTCCCCCGGCATGTTGCCATCATCATGGATGGCAACGGACGCTGGGCCCGCCAACGTGGCCTGCCAAGGGAGGAAGGTCATCGACAGGGAGTGGAAAACGTGAAGCGCATCGTGGAGTGCGCCCGGGAGATGGATTTGCGCTACCTGACCCTCTATGCCTTCTCGGTGGAAAACTGGAACCGTCCCAAGCTGGAGGTGAAGGCGCTAATGCGGCTTCTGGAAAGTTTCCTCAAGTCCCAGGCGAAGGAACTGATTGAAAAGGAAATCCGCTTCAAGGTGGCCGGCCGCCTGGACGAAATGCCCCCCAAGGTGGCGCGCCTCCTGCAGGAGACCATCGAAAAAACAGCGGGCTTCGACAAATGGACCCTCACCCTGGCCCTCAATTACGGATCCCGCACGGAAGTGCTGGATGCGGTCAGGGCCTACAGCGAAGCTGTTCGGAAGGGAGACGAGAATCCCCACCAGCTCGACTGGGAGACCTTCCGCTCTTACCTTTACACCACTGACATGCCGGACCCGGACCTGGTCATCCGCACCTCCGGGGAGCACCGGGTGTCGAACTTCCTGCTCATGCAGAGTGCCTATGCCGAATATTACTTTGCACCTGAATTCTGGCCCGACTTCGGACCAGATGCCTTCAAGGAGGCCCTTGACAACTACGTGTCACGGGAAAGACGCTTCGGATTGACCGGCGAACAAATCAAAGAAAAGGAAATTTCATGAAAAACCGTATTCTGGCAACCTTGGTCCTCTGGTCGCTTGTTATCGTGCTGCCCTGGTTCCTGGGCAAATGGGGAGCTTTCATCCTGATTGGTATATTTGGTCTCGGGTCCTACCTCGAGCTGATTGACCTCATGAGCAGGGCCGGCAGGGCTGTCGACCGCATGGTGGGGATTACGGCCTGCGCGGTGATGTTGCTTGGATTCATGGTGGCCCCACCATGGATACTGCCACCCTATGCGCTGGTCTCGATTATCTTCGCCGCAACGATGATTGCCTGCCTCCTCAACTCGGATGTCGGAACCTACACCTCGACGGCTCCACCCACATTGGGCAGCTTGATGATTATCACTATTCCTTTCGGCGCGATTATCCTCATGTTCCATGAAACGGGGCTTGTCCTGCCTATCTGGGTCGTGGCCGTAACCAAGTTCGGTGACGTCGGGGCTCTTCTTACCGGCATGTGGATCGGCAAGCACCGGATGGCCCCAGCCTACAGCCCAAAGAAAACCTGGGAAGGCCTGGCTGGCGGCGTCATCCTCTCCATTCTTGTCAGCATTGCCTTTGTTCTCCTCTTTGAACAATGGCTTCCGGACAGCCTGACACTCCTCAACGCTGCCTGGATGGCCCTCTTCATCACCCTCGCAGGCGTCCTGGCAGACCTTTCGGAAAGCGCTTTCAAGCGGGAGGCCAAAGTCAAGGACTCCGGGAACTTCATTCCGGGCATCGGCGGCTTTCTCGACCTCTCGGACAGTATGATGCTGGCTTTCCCGGTGGCCTACTTCCTAATCTGGCTGGTAATCTGAAGCCATGGCGGAACGGAAAAAGGTCGTCCTGCTGGGAGCCACCGGCTCCATCGGCGAAAGCACCCTTGCCGTCATCCGGCACAATCCGGATCGTTTTGAGCTGCTGGGAGCAGCGGCCAACCAGAACGAAACGGCCCTTGAGGCCATAAGGTCCGAGTTCAAGGTCCCCCACCATGCCCTTTTTCGCGACTGTGGAGTCGATGGCTTAATGGAGCTGGCAACGTTGCCGGATGCGGACGTCGTCATCGTCGCCACAACCGGCACCATTGGTGTGCGCCCGACCCTCGCCGCCCTGGAGGCAGGCAAGACCGTTGGCCTCGCCAACAAGGAAACCCTCGTTCTCGCCGGACAGTTCGTCATGCCGGTAGCCTCTGAATCCCCCGGCACCCTCCTGCCGGTCGATTCCGAACACAACGCCATCTTACAATGCCTCGATGGTTGCCGCGACAAGGCCCACCTTAAGCGCATTCTCCTGACAGCCTCGGGCGGCCCTTTCCTCCACTTCACACGACAGGAGCTGGATCATGTCACCCTTGAGGATGCCCTCCGGCACCCCAATTGGGACATGGGGACCAAAGTCACCATTGATTCGGCGACCATGGCCAACAAGGGCCTGGAGATGATTGAGGCCCACTGGCTCTTTGGCGTTAATCATGAGGCGATCGAGGTGGTCATCCATCCCCAGAGCATCATTCACAGTATGGTTGAGTTTATTGACGGATCGGTCATCGCCCAAATGGCCCCGCCCTCGATGACCTTTCCCATCCAGCATGTCCTGGCCTGGCCGGACAAGGTTCCCCCATGCCACCCTGGTCTCGACTTGAGCTTGATTCACCGGCTGGAACTGCGTCCACCGGATTTGGAGAAGTTTCCCTGCCTGCGGCTGGCGCGTGAGTCCCTTGCCGCCGGCGGGTTGGCCCCGGCAATCTACAACGCCGCCAACGAGGTGGCTGTGGCCGCCTTTTGCGACAAGGCGATTTCCTTTGCCACCATTCCCCGATTAGTCGAGGAGTGTTTGCAAAAAGCCAGCTTTACAGCACCTTCTTCCCTCGAAGAGCTCCTTTCGCTGGAAACGGACCTCCACGATTTTTCAAGGTCACTGCTCAAGAAACTGGGCGACTGACTGACCACTCAAACATGTTAAGCAGAATACTTTCAGATCCACAGGCCATCTTCCTGGTCATCCTCTTCTTCGGGGCATCCATTTTTGTCCATGAATGGGGTCATTATATCGCCGCCCGCTGGCGCAAGCTGAAGATCGACCGTTTCTCAATCGGTTTCGGTCCCCGCCTCTTTGGCTGGAAAGACAAACAGGGGGTTGACTGGCGGGTCTCGCTTTTCCCCCTGGGGGGCTATGTCGCCCTGCCCCAGTTGGCCGACATGCGCGGTATCGAGGGAGACTACGACAACGGGGGCGAGCCGCTACCGAGCATATCCTACGCCGACAAGATGTACGTCGCCGGGGCGGGAGCCTTCTTCAATATCCTTTTTGCCCTCTTCCTCGGATGTATTCTCTGGGCCACCGGAATTCCGGTGAGCGGGGAGTACGAATCGACCACCGTCGGCTATATCGCTCCCACCATGCTCGATGAGGAAGGAATGGAGCGTGATGGACCCGCGCTCAAGGCCGGACTCCAACCGGGCGACATTATCCTTCAGATCGACGATGCAAAAGTAAGTGACTGGGAGGACATCGTCTATGCCGTCACGACCGGTGTCCGCAGGACAGAGTCGGGCAACCCACGGACGGACATGATCATCCAGCGAGAGGGTGAAGAAAAAAGCCTGACGCTATTCCCGGTCCTCGACCAGTACGAGGGTATACGCCGCATCGGCATTGCTCCGGCAAACTCCTTGCGCATCGGCCAAGTCATGGACAATTCCCCCGCCGCCCTGGCCGGAATCGAGCAAGGTGACACCATCCTCGCGGCCAACGGGCAACCCCTCTACCACACCATCGCCCTGAGCCGGATTATCCGGGACGATCCGGAAGCGGCCATTGATTTGGAGATCCTCCGCGGTGGGGAGAGCCTGCATGTCAACCTGACGGCGGAACAAGTTGTCTATAACACGGCTGGAGACACCACCCCGATGATTGGTGTCCGCTGGGAACCGGTTACCAGCATGCGGCATGACGATCCGATCACTCAAGTTGTCGATGCAGTGGAGACCACCTTGAGGGTTCTTGGCGCTCTGCTGCATCCAAAATCGGATGTCGGTATCAGCAATCTCTCGGGGCCGGTCGGGATCAGCTATACCCTCTATGTGATTTCCCAGATCGGCATCCTCGAAGTGCTATCCATTGTTGTCCTCATCAACGTCAATCTGGCCATTCTGAACCTGCTCCCGATTCCCGTGCTCGACGGCGGCCACATGGCTTTCGCAACAATAGCCAAGCTGAGGGGACGCCCGATTCCAGCTCAGGTCATCGCCTCTGCGCAAGGAATCTTCATGCTGCTCTTCCTGGCCATCTTTGTCTATGTCACCTTCTTCGACGTTGGGCGGGTCCGGCGCAATGAATCGGCCATTTCAGACGCTGAACGCGTCGAGGAGACCCGCGTACCCATAGAATTCAAGGGACCAGACCAAGAGGAACCTGCTCCCTGATGTTCGCCATTGGACCTTTCCGTCATGAACAGCTACTGCCAATCCCGATTCCAGACGGTCCGCCGTGCCACCCAAGCCGTCAAGGTCGGTGACGTGACCATTGGTGGGGAGTATCCCATCGTTGTCCAGTCCATGACCACCACTCCGACCCAGGATGTGGAAGCGACGTTGCAACAATCCATCGCGCTGGCCGAAGCCGGTTGTCAGGTTGTCCGGATCACCGCCCAGAATGTCAAGGCGGCCGAGGCCCTCGGCCCGATCCGCAAAGGCTTCTCGGATGCCGGTTTCGGGCATATCCCGCTTGTCGCGGACATCCACTTTCTTCCCCAGGCGGCCATGGAGGCCGTCAAGCATGTGGAAAAGGTCCGCATCAATCCCGGCAACTATGCCGACAAGAAGAAGTTTCAAGTAAAGGAATACTCGGACAAGGAGTATGATGAGGAACTGGAGCGGCTCCACGAGGCTTTCTCACCCATCGTTCTGCGCTGCAAGGAACTGGGCCGGGCAATGCGTATTGGCACCAACCATGGCAGCCTCTCCGACCGCATCATGAACCGTTACGGCGACAGCCCCATGGGCATGGCGGAAAGCGCACTCGAGTTCATCCGTATCGCCGAGTCACATGGCTTTCATGACATCATTCTTTCAATGAAGGCCTCCAATCCCAAGGTGGCCATTCAGGCCTACCGTTTGATCGTCGCCAAGATGGATGCGGAGGACATGCACTATCCCCTTCATCTCGGGGTGACCGAGGCCGGCGATGGGGACGATGCCCGGATTAAGAGTGCCATCGGTATCGGTTCCCTTCTCTACGATGGCCTTGGCGACACTATCCGGGTCTCCCTGACCGAGGACCCGGTGGCGGAAATCCCGGTTGCCCGCGCCCTCGCTGACAAGGCGGAGAAACTTTGGCAGGAAAAAGCCGACCGCACCCAGCCCGACTTGCTGGATCCGTTCAGCTACACCCGGCGGCCCGTCGCGGAAGGCAAGCTGGGGGACAACCTCAAATTGGGACCCCTGGAGCCGCCAATCGTCATCCAACCCGGCCCCCTTCTCTCGGCAGTCGGATCGACCGAAGCTTACGCCGAAGCCTTGAAGGGTGCACAATCTGCCCTCAAGGAAGCCCAGGTGGAGGGGCTGCTTCTGACGGCTGAAAATTCCACCGTCCCGGATTTGCCTGCCTGGCGGGAGGCCCTGGAAGACATCGTGCCCTTTGTTGTCTGGGACCTGAACGGCTTGAGCCTCTCCGATGCCGTGGAGAAGCAGTCTCTGGTTGGGGCCTCCCGACCCGGGGATGTCTGGCTGCATGAGTTCACCGATCGCGTCGACTGGATAGAGTTGTCTGAATCCGCCTCCGCCCTCGGGGTCCGCATGGCCCTTGCGGTACGACCCGAGGTTTTGAATACCCTCTTCCCGGAAGATCTGGTCACGGCGGAACTGCCCGCCATCCTGACCCTGCCGACCCGTAATATTGGAAACGCTACCGACCACAAGCTTGGCCAGTACCGCAAGCTGGCGGAAATGCTGCAGGCCATGGATTTGCCGAATCCGATCTGGATCCGCAACTCCGTTGATGCCACCATCGAGCCGGAACTCGAGGGCTTTGGAGACCGCCTGCTGGAGGCCAGCATGCTCAGTGGAGCGCTCATTTGTGACGGCCTTGGTGACATCATCAGCGTGGAGTCTGTTCCCTCGATTCGCCAGTCCACGACCCTGGCCTACGACATCCTCCAGGGTGCGCGGGCCCGGACCACCAAGACCGAGTATGTTGCCTGCCCCAGTTGTGGCCGGACGCTCTTTGATCTCCAGACAACAACCCGTCGCATCCGGGAAGCCACCGGCCACCTCAAGGGAGTGACCATTGCCGTCATGGGATGTATCGTCAACGGACCCGGGGAAATGGCGGATGCGGACTTTGGCTATGTCGGTGGAGCCCCTGGCAAGGTGAACCTCTATGTCGGCAAGGAATGCGTCAAATTCCACATCCCGGCGGATGAGGCTGTCGATGCCCTGATCGACCTCATCCGGGAGCACGGAAAGTGGCAGGACCCGCCCTCAGATGGCTGACGGGCCTAACATTAATCTGCAAAGTGTAAGCAAGCGGTTTGGGGAAGGACCGCTTGTCCTTGAAGAGGTTTCCCTGTCAGCCGGTTCCGGGGAAATTGTTGCCATTGTCGGACCGTCCGGATGCGGGAAATCCACTCTCCTGCGCCTGGTCGCCGATCTCCTGCCAGCCACATCGGGTGAAATCAGTGCCTCTGGAAGCGAAGTTGATCCTGCTTTCATTTTCCAGGATCCGACCCTCCTGCCATGGTCAACGGTCCGGGACAACATCTTCCTGCCCAGCCGCTTGAAAGGAACTGGCAGTGACCTCCGCGGAGGAACCCCTGAGGAGTGGGCCAACCGACTGGGACTGGAACGGGCCTTGGACTATTACCCGAGACAGCTCAGTGGCGGGATGCGGATGCGGGTTTCCATCGCCCGGGCCCTGAGCCAGGCTCCCAACCTGCTCCTGCTGGATGAGCCATTCGGGGCCCTGGATGCGATAACCCGCAACCGGTTGAACGAGGAACTTCTGGAACTGCATGCTCAATCAAGGTGGACGGCCTTTTTTGTCACCCATTCCGTCTCTGAAGCAGTCTTTCTGTCCCACCGGATTGTAATCATGGAAAACCATCCAGGTCGTGTGGCGGCAACAATTGAGAATCCCCTGCCCTTTCCCCGGAATGCCCACACCCGGGAGCTGATTGAATTTCAACAGCGCGTTGCCGAGGCAACCGCCTTGCTCCAGGAGGTCCTGCAATCATGAAGTCGGTCTGGAACAATCCGCTTAAGATCATTCTGCCCTTCATAACTGGTTGCCTCTTGCTGGGCTTATGGTACGGGGCAAAGGCCCTCTGGGACCTTCACGACTTCATCCTGCCCGCGCCCCATCAGGTGCTGGTTGCTTTCACCCAAGAGTGGTCCGTTCTTCTCAAGGCAACCTGGATTACCTTCCTTGGTGCCGGTATCGGGTTTTCTGCCTCGGTGATTATCGGCTTCAGCATGGCCCTGGCTCTTGTTTCCAGCAAATGGCTGCGGTATGGAATTTATCCCTACATTATCTTCATGCAGATGACCCCCATCATTGCCACAGCCGCAATCGTCGTCATCCTCTTTGATGTCGGCCTGCAAAGTGTCGCTCTCATCGCCTTCCTGATTGGGTTTTTCCCGATCGTCGCCAGCACCCTCCAGGGTCTGCAATCCGTCCCTGAAGGTCAGCAGGAGATGTTCCGCCTCTACAAGGCAAGCCCGCTCCAGGAACTGTTCCTCCTGCGGGTTCCCAATTCGCTCCCCTACTTCTTTACCGGGGCCAAGATTGCCGCCACCCTGGCGGTGATTGGCTCGGTCACCGGGGAAATTTTCGCCGGCTCAAGCAACGGCTCGGGCGGACTCGGATTCCTCATCATGATCTTCAAGTCTGAGCTGAAGATCGCCGCCCTATATGCGGCAACCCTGATTTGCTGCCTCGTCGGTTTCATATTTGTCGCGGTGGTTCTCTACTTCCGCCATGTAGCCCTTCACAAGTGGCACGAATCCGCCTTTTCCGGGCAGGAATAACTTCCATTTTAGCCGGAAATGCCCACTGTTGAGCCCATGACTCCACAGGAACAGAATTTTCAGGACTACAAGAAGGCCGAATCCAAAGCCTTGGATATCCTCGCCCAAATGAAGGCGGCCAGTCCCAAGAAGGTGGACATCGAATTAGCCTTGCTGACCTCAATATTCGAACTGCACAAGGAGACCCTGCCGGCTCAAACAATCGCCCGTATTATCCAAACCCACCTGGAAACGTTGGTTCCTTTTTACGAACAGGCAGCGGGCGCTTCCAGTGAGAACTAGATGAAATCAACTTTCCAGAAAAGCCTCTCAGTGGCTCTTTTTTGTGCGGTCGCACTGGTCCAGTCAGCTGTTGCGGAAAGCGGCGACGTGGATGCTGCGCTTCCCCTGGAGGAAGAGGCTGCTGAGCAACTGGGGACCCTGGATGCGGTCATTCTTGGCCTTGTCGAGGGCATCACGGAATATCTGCCCATATCCTCCACAGGGCACCTTCTCCTGACGAATTCCCTTCTCGGCCTGGATTCGACCGAACCATTGCGGGGCCCCGACGGGAGCCTACTGCTGACGCCAGATGGAGAACCGGTAACCCTCAAGGCTGCCGCTGATGCCTATGCCATTGTCATCCAAGCCGGGGCCATCCTTGCAGTCCTGTTCCTCTACTGGCCGCGCGTCTGGCAAATCATTCTGGGCGTATTGGGTCTGAGCCCGAACGGCCGGCGTCTGGCCCGCAACCTTGTTGTTGCTTTTCTGCCAGCTGCTGTTCTGGGGATTCTGCTCGACGACTGGATCGAATCGATGCTTTTCTCCCCCTTGCCGATCGCCATTGCCCTGGCCGCGGGTGGTGTGCTGATGCTGGGAGTGGAGGCCTGGCGCAAACACCAGTTGCCAGACGCTGACAATGTCCTCGATCTCCATTCACTGAGCATCCGCCAGTCCCTGTTCATCGGATTCATGCAATGCATCGCCATGTGGCCGGGAACAAGCCGCTCCATGATGACCATTGTCGGCGGCTACATGACCGGCTTGAGCCCCACCAAGGCAGCGGAGTTCAGTTTCCTGCTGGGCCTCATCACCTTGTCCGCCGCCGCTGGGTACAAGGGCATCAGCAGTGGACCGGAACTCTTCCTGGCTATTGAGCTTGGGCCATTGGTCATTGGCATCGCCGTGGCCTTTGTCTCCGCAGCCTTCGCCGTCAAATGGCTCGTTGCCTACCTGACCCGTCACGGACTGGCACTGTTTGCCTGGTATCGGTTTGCCCTGGCCGCCCTCGTTATTATCTTCCTCGTCCGATAGCAATCCACCATGGACATCGCCCATCTCAGAGAAGACTACCGCCGCGAGGCCTTGAACCGGGAAACCCTCAAGGCTGATCCCATGGACCAGTTCCGTTTCTGGTTTGAACAAGCCCGGACCGCGGAGGTTAAGGAACCCAACGCGATGGTCCTGGCCACCGTCGATCCTTCCGGCCAACCTTTCACCCGGACGGTCCTGCTAAAGCAGATGAATGCTGCGGGCCTTGTCTTCTACACCAATTACGAAAGCCGCAAGGCCCGGCACCTTGCGGAAAACAACAAGGTATCGGCAACCTTCCTCTGGCTGGATCTTGAGCGGCAAGTCACGGTCAAAGGTACTACGGAAAAGGTCTCCACAGCGGATTCGCTGGCTTACTTTGTCAGCCGCCCTTTGGGAAGTCGCCTCGGGGCATGGTCATCCGACCAATCCTCCATCATCAAGTCGCGCTCCCTGCTGGAGGCCAAGCTGGAGGAGATGAAACAGAAATTCTCCGACGGTAAAATCCCGCTGCCTTCCTTCTGGGGCGGCTACCGCATCATCCCCAACACCTGGGAATTCTGGCAGGGCCGCCAGAATCGCATGCATGACCGATTCCTCTACTCCGCCGCTGGAGACAGTTGGGAAATCGAGCGCCTGCAACCCTGAGCTAGCGGGCGTAGCCAAAGTCCCAGACCGCGCGCAGGACTTCCTCCCGTTCCTCGGGGGTCATTTCCGGGAAACAGGGAATGCTGACCACCTCATTGGCCAGGACCTGCGTCACCTTGAGCGTCTCGCCTCCCTTGCCCACTCCGGCAAAGCACTCCTGCTCGTGCAGGCCGAGCGGGTAATAGACTTCATTGCCGATTCCCCGCGCGGAAAGGTGTTCGCGGAAAGCGTCCCGTTTTCCCTCAGTGATCCGCAAGGTATACTGGTTCCAAACGGATCCGGCTTCCGGAATGACGGTAGGGCAAACGACTCCGCTGTGCCCCTTCAGGTTCTCGGTATAAAATTCAGCATGCTCCGTCCGGGCGGCATGGTAGTCATCCAGATGGGGCAACTTGATGCGCAACAGGGCGGCCTGGATGGAATCCAAGCGGAAATTTCCCCCGATGTACTTGTGATAATACTTCGGATTCATGCCATGGTTGCGCAACCAGACTGCCTTGTCCGCCAGTTCACCATCATTGGTCACCAGCATGCCACCATCACCAAATCCACCCAGGTTCTTGGTTGGATAAAAACTGAGGGCACCGAAATCGCCGAAACTACCAACCTTCTTCCCCTTGTAGGTCGCCCCGATGGCCTGGGCCACATCTTCGAGGACCAGCAGCCCGTACTTTTCAGCGAAGACCCCGACGCATTCCATCTCTGCTGCCTGGCCGAAAAGGTGGACCGGGATTATTGCCTTGGTCCGGTCCGTGACCTTGTCAATGGCATCAGCCAAATCAATGTTGTAGGTGTCGGGCAGGACATCTACCCAGACCGGGACCGCCCCTAACCGGGCGATACTTCCAGCCGTCCCGAAGAAAGTGAAGGACGGGCACAGTACCTCGTCACCCGGGCCAATGCCCATCGCCATCAGGGCCACCAAAAGCGCGTCCGTTCCAGAACTGAGTCCGATGGCATGGCTGCATTCGCAGTAGGAGGCAACTTCGGCCTCCAGTTCCTTGACGTCCGGCCCGAGGACAAAACCGTTGCTGGCAAGGACTCGGGAAAAAGCCTCCTTGAAGGCATCTTCGAGCGGGGCGTGCTGGCGGGACAGGTCGAGCAATGGAACTGGCATGCTTTCCTTAATGAAGCAAGCGGGGGGATTTTCAACAACAACTGTCAGCGACCGGAATCGAGGGAGGTGAAACTTGCGCCTGTTCGCAATTCGGCTATCCCTTGTGTGTGGCCACATTTCCACCCAACCATCCTTTGGCCCTTGATTACCGTCCTTATCGGCGGCCGTTCGCCCGCCCCCTCAAGGCGGCCTGGGGTATGTGGGAAGTCCGGAAAGGCATCCTACTCCGCTTGCGGGACAAGGAAAACGGGACTACCACATTCGGGGAAGTTGCCCCATTGCCGGCCTTTGGTTCCGAGGGAATGGCAGAGGCCCTCGCATTTTTCCAAGGCCTGCCTGCCTCTCCCACAGCTGGTCAATTGGAGGATGCCATCATGACGGCTCCACCCGCTTCAGCCTTTGGCTTATGGTGTGCACTTTCCGGATCTTCGAGGGCAGGATCCATCCGCAGCGCGGCCCTGTCGTCCCTGGGTGAGCAAACCGCGGAGGAGCTACAGTCACTGCGCAAAATGGGCTATCGGACCTTCAAACTGAAATCCGGACTGGCGCCCATGGAAGAGGAATGGGAATTCCTGCAATCAGCCATTGCCAGCTTGAAAGACGGAGAACTGATCCGTCTCGATCCGAATCAGTCATGGAATCAGGAGTCGCAGCAATTCTGGATTTCCAGGTTGGCCACAGTAGCTCAAAAAATCGAGTTCATCGAGGAGCCTTTTCAAGAGGAACTGTACTCCGTTGACGAGATGGTTTCCGAGGCAGTTAACAGCCCGGTACCCTTCGCCCTTGATGAATCACTGTCGCGCATGGGCCTGGCTGAGTGGCTCGACCGCGGCTGGCCCGGATTCTGGATTATTAAGCCCTCTCTCCTCGGAAACCCGGAACATTGGCAGGTGGCGCTGGGAACCGTCCGCGAGCGGGTCATTCTTTCCTCTGTTTTTGAAACCGGCATCGGCCTCGGCAAGCTGGCCGCTTTGGCCACCAGCATCAACGATCGGGACCACGGTTTCGGGACAGAGGCTTTTTTTGAGGACACCTTCGGGTTCGGAAAACCGGAGCACGAACAGGAAACCAGGATATGGAATCACTTGCCAAGCGCCTGAGACAAGCCCTCCCCGGCAACCTCCCCAAGCCGGACAAGGAAACGGGAATGGCTTGCATCTCCCATTCTGATCCCCTGCGTTTCTGGTCGCATCTTCTTGATGCAATGGAATCGGAGCGATCCTCAGCCCTCTTGAATCCGCAATGGCCGGAAACCTGGCGCCAACAGCTTGGCCGGCTCGCAAGCGACCTGCCACCCGGCGAAATACCACTTCTCTTGATCCCAACCAGCGGCAGCAGTCGACTCCCAAAATTTTGTATCCATGATTCAGATACGTTAACCTGTGCCGCCATTGGTTATGCCCAGAGGTTTGGAACAGAGGGCATTATCCACTCTGTCAACATCCTCCCGCAGCATCATGTCGGGGGCCTGATGCCCGTCTTCCGCTCGGCCGAATGCGAAGGTAATGTCCATTTTGCTGACTACCAGGATGCGAAGTCCATCCGGGAAGCGCCGTTTCCTCTGGGTCAAGCGAGCTTGTCGGTTGTCCCGACCCAAATGGGCCGGATGCGTAAGGATGAGGAACTGGTTCGCCTCCTCAGGTCCTTCGGCCTTATCCTCGTCGGCGGAGCGGCTTGCCCTCCGGATATTCTGGATTGGGCCCGCAGCGAGGGCCTTCGCCTTGCACCCTGTTACGGCTCCACCGAGACGGCTGCCATGGTCACCGTCATGGATCCGGAGGCCTTTGCTTCAGGGAAGTCCGGCGTCGGGACGCCTCTTCCCCATGCAAAGGTTCAAGTTGATGTAGCGGAGCGTGTTCTTGTCGAATCGGGCGCTTGCCTGCGGCAGTACCATCCAGCCCGGGAAGGATTTATCCGGGAGCCATGGGCCACGGGCGACCTCGGCCATATGGACGAAGGTGGCCATCTGCACATTTATGGTCGGGCCGACCGGGTCATCATCAGTGGAGGGGAAAACGTCCATCCGGAATTGGTCGAGGCGGCGGCACTGGCCACCGGCCTGGTGAAGGCTGCCCGATGTATTGGCGTTTCCGATGCGGACTGGGGAAAACGAGTGGAGTTGACTGCTGTGGCCGCAGGCCCGGACTTGAAAGAAGAATCCCTGCGGCAGCGCTTGTCGGAACAACTGCCTCCCTATGCCCTGCCGAAGGTCATCCACTTCACGGATGAAATTTCCTCAAACGCCATGGGCAAAATGACGGATTCTTCCGATTAAGACACTTTCTGCTTGATTCCACTGTTTCCGCTCCTTTCAAGTGGACAATGGCGCAGCAATCTCAACCCAACGAAACGGACCTGCTCTTCTACAAGGACGCTGACACGTTCTTCCGCGACAACGCGACCATTGGCCTGACCTACGATGACATTACCCTGGCCACGCGCTACAGTGAAGTCCTGCCTCGCCTGACACGGGTGGAGTCTTCCCTCTCCGACAGCCTCGCCCTCAACATTCCCCTGATTTCGTCGGACATGGACACCGTCACCGAGGCGGAGATGGCCGCCGGGATGGCCCGGAATGGCGGCATTGGCATTATCCACTACAACATGACCGAGAAGCGCCAGGTGCGGGAAGTGGCCAAGGTCAAGAACGATGTCCACGGCCTGATTCAGGACCCGATTGCGGTCAGTCCGGAAAGCTATATTGCCGATGTCCTGGAAATGATCGAGCTGCGGGGATTCAAGTTCCACACCTTTCCGGTGGTTGATATCAAGAACCGCTTTCTCGGCCTGTTGCGTGGCCGGGTTGTCAAGAACCGCTACCGCGATGTCAAGGTCTGCGACGCCATGACCCCGCTGGAAACCGTCTTTACCATCAATGAACGGGAAATAGCCGATGACCCCATCGGTGTGGCCGACCAGTTTTTCAACGACCACATGGGCATCCACAAGCTCATCGTCCTCGATGATGACGGCCACTTGACCGGTCTCTTTACGATGTCGGACATTGAACGCATCCGGGAGGAGGAGATTGCCGAGGTACGTCCCGCCCGTGACGCGGAATTCCGCCTCATCTGCGGGGCTGCCATATCCGCTACCCGCACCAAGGCGGGCGAACTGGACCGGGACCGCATCCTCGCCCATGCAGGGGCCCTGGTTGATGAAGGCGTGGACGCCCTTGCCGTTTCCACCGCCCATGGCCACTCAGCTGGTGTTGGCGACATGGTCAAGCTGCTGCGGGGGGCATTCAAGGACCTGACCATTATCGCCGGGAACGTCACCAGCGCAGAAGGAGTTGAATACCTCGCCGATTGCGGGGCCGACTCCATCAAGGTTGGCCAGGGGCCCGGTTCCATCTGTACCACTCGAATCGTTGCCGGCGTTGGCATACCACAGTTGACCGCGCTCTACATTTGCGGCAAGGCAGCGGAGAAAAAAGGCGTCCGCATCATTGCGGATGGAGGAGTGACGAAAAGCGGGGACATCGTCAAGGCACTGACTCTGTCACATGCTGTTATGTCCGGCGGATTATATGCCGGTTGCCGGGAAGCACCCGGAACCCTGATGGAAATCAATGGTAAAATGTACAAGCAGTACCGTGGCATGGGAAGCCACGGAGCCATGAAGTCCGGCTCGGCAGCCCGCTATGGGCACGAACAGGGTGACAAGAAGACGAGCAAGGTTGCCGCTGAAGGTGTCGAGGCCCTGAAGGAAGTATCCGGCAACCTCGACGATACCCTGCGGGAGCTCGTCGGGGGCCTCCAGAGTGGAATGGGATACCTTGGGGCCAAGGACTTGACGGAGCTTCGGGAAAGGGCCCGATACATCCGGGTATCGCCCGCCGGTCAACGGGAGTCGGCTCCACACGATATCGTCGAGGTCAAGACGACCAAGGAGAACTAGGTCGTAAGTCGTAGGTCATAGGTCGTAGGTCCGTATGGCGGCAAGCCCTCTTGGGTAACCTGAACCTACGACCTATGACCTACGACCAAATGCCTTCTTCCCTTTACTTTGGTCAAAAATGAGGCACTTTTTCCGATATGAGAGTAATCCGGGCACAGAGTGCAGGCTTTTGCTGGGGCGTTGAACGGGCCATCGACATTGCCCGCGATTTTGCCAAGACCGGTCACCATCCGGTATATACCGACGGGCCACTCATTCACAACAGCCAGATGATGGACCGGTTGCAGAATGAGGGCATCCGCGAGGTAGGCAATTACCAGAGCTCCAGCAAACTGGCCCTGGATGGCAGTGAGGAAGAGAATGCTGTCCTTGTAGTCCGTGCACATGGCATCTCTCCGGAACGGCGGCAGTATTTGAAAAGCCTTGGTATCCAGTTCAAGGATGCGACCTGCCCGGATGTTGGCATTGTTGCCGGCAAGATTCGCATGCATGCCAAAAAGGGCTACACCACGGTGATTTTCGGTGACAAGAACCACCCCGAGGTCATCGGCCTGATGGGCTACACGGAGGGCAAAGGGCATGTTGTCCATTCCGTGGAGGATATTGATGCCCTGCCCGAATTGGGAGAGAAGGTAGTCATGGTCTCCCAAACGACCATGTTCACCGATGATTTCGAAAACCTGGCCGCTCACCTTCGCAAACAGTATCCCAGCCTGCTTATCTTTGACACGATTTGCGGTGCCACCAAGGACCGCCAGGGGGATATTGCGGTACTCTTTGACCAAGGCGTCGAGGCCTTTGTGGTTATCGGGGGGCACCACTCAGCCAATACCTGCAAACTTGCCCTGCTGGCTCGAAAGACAAAACTTCCCACCTACCACATCGAAACCGTCAAGGAAATCAATGCTGAGGAGATGAGCCAGTACCGCACAATCGGCGTTACTGCAGGAGCCTCGACCCCCGAGTTCCTCATTACGCAGGTATGCGATCACCTCGCTTCGATTGATCACCAACAG
Source organism: Puniceicoccaceae bacterium (assembly GCA_040830765.1). Classification (GTDB taxonomy): domain Bacteria; phylum Verrucomicrobiota; class Verrucomicrobiia; order Opitutales; family Oceanipulchritudinaceae; genus Oceanipulchritudo. The sequence goes on from JBFOMH010000014.1 coordinate 17,562, forward strand.
GCAACTGCCGGCTCCTAGGAACCTTGTTTCTGCAGGAAACTGCCCCATGCTTCAGTAGCGCGGGCACGGTGAGAGAGGCTGCTTTTGATGGCACTGCCAAGATCGGCGAATGTCTGGTCGAAGCCCACGGGCCGAAACAGGGGATCGTAACCGAAACCAAGTTTTCCGGAAGGCGCCATCATGATGTGTCCCTCGCAAGTCCCCTCGAATAGGTTTTCAGCACCCTCCGAGTTGGCGAAACAAAGGACGCAAGAAAACCGCGCCGTCCTTTCAGGAATCTCAATCCCCCTCAGGGCCTTAATCAGCTTGATGTTGTTGGCCACCGCATTTCCGCCAAGCCCGGCATAACGTGCCGAGTGCACCCCGGGGGCTCCGTCAAGGGCATCGACTTCCAATCCGCTGTCATCCGCCAATGCCCATGAACCCGGCGGAATTCTGCCTATGAGTGCCCGGGCCTTGATACAGGCATTCTCCTCAAAGGTGGTGCCAGACTCCTCCACATCGGGCATACCACCGGCATCGACAGCTCTTTTCAGGTTAACCGGAATCTGGAGCTTCTCGACCAGTTGCTGGAATTCCTCGAACTTGTATTCATTTCCACTGGCTAGATACACATCCATCAATGATAAGTGCTTACTGGCTTCCCGTCTCCGGGTAAACAATAAAACCACGCATCAGCTGGTCATCGGCAAAGGTGGCATGACGAACATCCTTTAGGGAAATGGCATCCTTGATACTGACGGGTTCCTGCCCCATGAATGGAGACAGACCGCTGGTGTCAGCGAGGATTCGCGGCCCCCGGTAGGCATAAAGGTAGTGAAGTTTCCGATACTTGATAAAGGAGCTGATCAGGCTTGCCCCTCCTTCTATAAAGACACCACCGATCCCTTCTTCCTCACAAAAGCGACAAAAGCCCTCCAATCCACTCTCGTCGATTTCATCCCCTGCCTGGAAGAAACGGATGCCATAGGCGTCCTCCAGCGCCCGGACTTTTTCCTTATGGTTCGAGCTGGTGACAACGATTGTCCGGTCCTTCCATTGGTCGGTGTAGACCTGGTAGGCTGTTTCCTTGAAGGTGATTAGGTTACGGTCGAAGATAAAACGGATGGGACACCAAATCTCCTCTCCTTCAATCCGGGCGGTGAGGGAAGGATTGTCTGCAAGGATAGTTCCGGCACCGACGGCAATAGCCGGAAAGTATCGACGCCAGTGATGCACATCAGCCCGGGCTTCCGGGCCGGTTATCCATTTGGACAATCCCCCACGGGTGGCAATGCGGCCATCAATGGTGGTGGCAACCTTGCCCGCCATGAAAGTCGACCGCGAGGTCATCTGCCAGTTGAAGATGAGGTTCAGGTCGATACACTCTCTTTCAAGGACTCCATCCGTCACCTCAATACCTGCCTCACGGAGAACCTCCAATCCCCTGCCTGAATGATCAGGATTGGGATCAATGGAACCGACGACGACCTGACGGATTCCCGAATTGATGATGGCCTCTGTGCAGGGACCTGTTCGCCCGGCAGTACTGCACGGCTCGAGGGTAACAACAAGGGTGGTCCCGTCCCCGGGCTGGAGACCCTTGGCGGTGAATTCCTGCAAGGCCTCGATCTCTGCGTGATTGCCGCCCACTGCTTGAGTGTGGCCGCGCGCGACGATTTGCCTATCGTGGACAATGACGGCTCCAACTGCCGGATTGGGGTGAGTCCTGCCGATGGCCGCGCGAGCCTCTGCAATGGCCGCCTGCATGTAGGTTTCAACAGACATCAGCTAGCCTCGCGATTAACAAAGGGATTTGCCCTCGCCTCCTGCGCCACTGTGGTCTCGGGCCCATGGCCGGGATAGAGCACTGTGGCGTCCGGCAAGGTGTAGATTTTTTCCCGGATGGAGGCAGCCAGCTGCTCAAAGGAGCAGCCCGGAAAGTCTGTCCGTCCAATACTTCCATTAAAAATGGCGTCCCCGGTTACCGCCAGTTGTTCGCCACTGAACCAGAACAGGATGCTCCCGGGGCTATGACCCGGCACGTGGCGGATTTCAACAGTCCGTCCGAGGATTTCCACAGACTGACCGTCCTCCAGCCAGTGCTCGACTTCGATTGTCGGCATATCCAGGCCGGGAATGGAATAGGCCGCCATCACGTCCGGAGTCTCAAAGAAGGCCCTGTCCGCACTGTGGGCAAACACTGGGATTCCAGCGGCATTAAAGTAGTGACCGTCGAGGGTATGGTCCCAGTGCCCATGAGTGAAGTAGAGCCCGGAGATCCGGCAACCGGTCTCGACAGCAATCCGCTCAACGGTGAGCCAGGCATTCAGCGGCGCATCAAAGACCACCAACTCCTGCCGCTGACCGTCGACCAGGACATAGCACTGGGTCCCGATGGGCGGCAGTTCGTAACTTTTCACTTCAAGGCTCATTAAGGCCCAAATCTAAGGTCGGGAGCAGGATGAGCAAACTTTCAGGAGAATTTTTTAGCGCATCCCCGATCCTTGACTATTTTGCCTAAATCGGCTTCTAAGGGAGGTTTTCTCATCCGCAACGGCCCTGGGAACCTATTAATCATGAAAGAGATGACCCCATTGGAGGAAATTCGCCATTCATCGGCGCACGTTCTGGCAACAGCGGTCTTGCGGCTTTTCCCGCAAGCCCAACTGGATATCGGGCCACCCACGGATACCGGGTTTTACTACGATTTCGACCTCGACCACGCCTTCACCAGCGAGGATCTGGAGAAAATCGAGGAGGAGATGCGCAAGGTCATCAAGGAAAACCAGCGCTTCGAGCGCTTCGAGACCAGTCGTGAGGAGGCCCAGGACCTGATTCGCGAAATGGGCCAGGAAGCCTACAAGCTGGGCCGGCTGGAGGACATCCCCGAGGGCGATCCAATCAGCTTTTACCGCAATGGCGAATTCGTCGATCTGTGCGCGGGGACGCACGTCAACTACACCAAGAAGATCAAGGCCTTCAAGCTGCTCAGCGTGGCCGGCGCCTATCATCGTGGGGATGAAAACAACAAGCAATTGCAGCGGATTTACGGGACGGCGTTCCCAAGCAAGGCGGAACTCGAGGAGTACATGGAGCAACTGGAGGAAGCCCGCAAGCGGGACCACCGCAAGCTGGGCAAGGATCTGCAGCTGTTTCATATCGACGAGGCGGTTGGCCAGGGACTGGTCCTGTGGACTGCCAAGGGCTCCATAATCCGCCAGGAACTCCAATCCTTCATCGCCGAGGAATTGCGCAAACAGGGCTATTCCCAGGTATTCACGCCGCACATCGGCAAACTCGGCCTTTACCGCACCAGCGGCCACTTTCCTTACTACAAGGAATCCCAGTTCGCCCCGGTTATTGAGCGGGATGAACTCGAAGCCCTTTCTGAGGAAGGCTGTTCCTGTGCGGAGTTGAGCAACCGGGTCGATGCCGGGGAGGTCGACGGCTTCCTCCTCAAGCCAATGAACTGCCCGATGCACATCAAGATTTTTGACTCCCAGCCCCATAGCTACCGGGACTTGCCCATCCGGCTGGCGGAATTCGGAACGGTCTACCGCTGGGAACAGTCGGGCGAACTGAGCGGGATGACACGGGTCCGCGGTTTCACGCAGGATGACGCCCACATCTTTTGTACCGAGGAACAGGTTGAAGATGAAATCAAGGGCTGCCTCGAACTGGTCAAGACCGTCTTTTCGACCCTTGGCATGACGGACTATCGGGTCCGGCTGGGCCTGCGGGATCCGGATTCCTCCAAGTACACCGGCGACACCACGCTCTGGGACAAGGCCGAGGAGGCGCTTCGTTCCGTGGCCGGGACGCTCGGTGTTCCCTACTCCGAGGAACCGGGGGAGGCCGCCTTCTACGGGCCCAAGATTGACTTCGTGGTCAAGGATGTCATTGGCCGCGAATGGCAGTTGGGCACTGTCCAGGTAGACTACAACCTCCCGGAGCGCTTTGACCTGAGCTTTGTGGGCGCAGACAACTGTGAACACCGGCCGGTTATGATCCACCGGGCCCCATTTGGTTCCCTGGAGCGTTTCACCGGTGTGTTGATTGAGCACTTCGCCGGCAATTTCCCGGTCTGGCTCTCCCCCGAACAAGTACGCATCCTGCCGATCACGGATGCCCAGCTCGATGCCGCTCAGGAGATTGAATCCACGCTAAAAGCGGCCAAAATCCGCTGCTCCATCGACAGCCACTCTGACAAGTTCGGAGCCAAAATCCGGCGGGCGGAAATGGAGCGGATTCCCTACATGCTGGTCCTTGGCAAAAACGAGGTCGCCGAGGGGAACGTGACCATTCGCTCACGCGTCAACAAGGATGATGAAGGAATGGTTCCGGTCGCCGAAGCCATCAACCTGCTCCTGACCCGCATTGCCGAAAAGGCACTGCCGGTGGCTTGAGCCATCAACACAGCAAGCGCTCATGAACGGCTACCAGCACATTCATGACAAGTGGTCCGTGGAACGGGCCCGGAAGACCTATGGAGTGGATGCCTGGGGAAATGGTTATTTCAAGGTCAACGCCGATGGTGAAGTTGTCGTGACGCCCAGCGGTGGTGGCAAAAGACCGGAGGTCAGCCTTATCCAAGTTGTCAACGACATCAAGGAGCGTGGCTGGTCGATGCCGGTATTGCTCCGCTTCGAGGGCATTCTCTATTCCCGGATCAAGGCCATCAACGAAAGTTTCCGCACAGCCATGCGGGATTATAAGTACGAGGGAAGTTATCGCGGAGTCTACCCGATAAAGGTCAACCAGCAGGAACAGGTCATCCAGGAACTTTCCACCTACGGCAAGGACTTCCACCATGGCCTTGAGGCCGGCAGCAAGCCAGAGCTCATCGCAGCCATGAGTTATCTTGATGATCCGGAAGCTCTCCTCATCTGCAATGGCTACAAGGATGAAGAGTTTATCGATCTTGGACTCAATGCCCGCAAGCTGGGCATCAATTGCATTTTCGTCATCGAGACGATGCAGGAGGTCGCCCTCATCCTGAAGCGTTCCGAGGCGTTGGACATCCGCCCGGTCCTCGGTGTGCGGATGAAACTTTCCAGCAGTGGCAGCGGGTACTGGAAGGAATCCGGAGGGGACCGCAGCGTCTTTGGGCTGAACACCTACCAGCTTATGCAGGTCATCGACCAGTTGAAGGCCAACAAGGCCCTCGATTGCCTCAAGCTGCTCCATTTCCACCTGGGTTCTCAATTGCCCAACATTCGCGAAATCCGCCGGGCAGCAACGGAGGCTTGCCGAATTTACTGCGGCCTCGCAGAGGAAGGGGCCCCGATGGGCATTCTTGACCTGGGAGGCGGTCTCGCGGTCGACTACGATGGCTCCCACACCAATTCCAACAGCTCCTGCAACTACACGCTCGGCGAATATGCCCGGGACATGGTGGAGGTGGTCAAGGCTACCGTCGACGAAGCCGGATTACCTCACCCGATGATTGTCACGGAATCGGGCCGGGCCACGGTGGCTTATTACTCGGTCCTTCTCTTCAACATCCTCGAGGTTGGACAGTTTGCGGTCTCCGAGGAACTCCCGGAGCTGCCTGCAGACGCCCACGAATTGGCCCATAACATTCTCTACACGGCGCAAAATGTCCGGACCAAGAACCTTCAGGAATCCTTCCATGATGCCATTTTCTATCGGGACGAGATCCGGAACCTTTTCCGCAGCGGGTCCATTGGCATCCGCGAACGGGCCATGGTGGAGGAAATCTTCTGGTATACGATGCTGCAAATTCGGGAAAAGAAGGACAAGCTGCGCCATCCCCCGCGTGATCTGGAAGACCTTGAGGCCGCCTTGTCGGACATCTACTACGGCAATCTGAGTGTCTTCCAGTCCCTGCCCGATGCCTGGGCAATTGACCAGTTGTTCCCGATCATGCCGATCCACCGGTTGAAGGAGGCACCCGTCCGTGAAGGCATCATCGCGGATATCACCTGTGATTGTGACGGGAAGATTGACCGTTTCATCGACATGCATGAGGTCCGCCGCACCCTTCCCCTGCACCCGTTCAAGGAAGGCGAAGATTATGTCCTCGGCGCTTTCCTTGTCGGTGCTTACCAGGAGACCCTCGGTGACCTGCACAACCTCTTCGGGGACACCAACGTGGTCAGTATCCGGTTCGACGAGGACGGCGAAGTCGAGTATTCCCGCGAACTGGAAGGCGATACTGTCGAGGACGTCCTGCAGTATGTCGAATACGACATCCGGGATCTCGTCCGGCGTTTCCGGGAAAGGGCGGAAAAGGCGGTCAAGAAAAAGCAAATTTCCGGTGCCGAACGAAAGTCCATCATGAATACCTACATGGAAGGCCTGCGCGGATACACCTACCACGAACCGGAGAGCCTTTAGAAACATCTGAAAGGAGCGAGCATGAAACATGTACTGATAATTGGAGCCGGTGGCGTTGGAGGCGTTGTCACCCACAAGTGCGCCCAGGTCCCGGAAGTCTTTTCCCGGATTACCCTCGCCAGTCGGACGGAGGAGAAGTGCCGCCGCATCGCGGAGCAAATCGACCAGCCGATTGAGACGGCGCAGGTCGATGCAGACAATGTGGCCAAAACGGTCGAACTCCTCAATAGCGTCAAGCCGGATTTGGTGATAAATGTCGCCCTGCCCTACCAGGACTTGCCGCTGATGGATGCCTGTCTCGAGGCTGGTATCGATTATCTGGATACAGCCAACTACGAACCTCCGGAGACCGCAAAGTTTGAGTACAAGTGGCAATGGGCCTACCATGACCGCTTCAAGGAAAAGGGCCTCATGGCCCTGCTGGGCAGCGGATTCGATCCGGGAGTGACCAATGTCTTCACCGCCTGGATTGCCAAGCATGAACTCGATGAAATTCACGAACTCGACATCATTGACGCCAACGCCGGTGACCACGGCCAACCCTTCGCGACAAACTTCAACCCGGAAATCAACATCCGTGAGGTGACGGCCAAGGGACGCTATTGGGAAGAAGGCGACTGGAAGGAGACCGATCCGCTCTCGGTGAACAAGTCCTTCGACTTCCCTGCGGGTATCGGCCCGAAGCAGATTTACCTGATGTACCACGAGGAACTGGAATCGATCGTCAAGTTCTTCCCGACCATCCGCCGGGCCCGCTTCTGGATGACCTTCTCCGATAATTACCTCAAGCACCTTGAGGTCTTGCAGAATGTCGGCATGACGCGGATCGATCCGGTCCTGTTCGAAGGCAAGGAGATCATTCCGCTCCAGTTCCTCAAGGCCCTTCTCCCCGACCCCGCTTCCCTCGGTCCGTTGACCAAGGGCAAGACCTGTATCGGATGTGTCGCCAAGGGCATCAAGGACGGCAAGGAAAAGACAGTCTACGTCTATAACATCTGTGACCATGAGGCCTGTTACCGCGAGGTCCAGTCGCAGGCCATCTCCTACACCACAGGCGTTCCAGCAATGATCGGCGGCATGATGATGCTGACCGGCCAGTGGCAGGGCCAGGGTGTCTTCAATATGGAGGAATTTGATCCCGATCCCTTTATGGATGCCTTGAACAAGTATGGCCTTCCATGGACAGTGACCACATTGTAAGTATCCTCCGGCAATCCCCCAGCCCGGCTTACGTGGTCCACATGGGCAAGCTGGAGGAGAATCTCCGCATTCTTGAAGAAGTCCAGCAGAGGAGCGGTGCCACCGTCCTACTCGCCTTGAAGGGCTTCGCGATGTTCGGGGTCTTCCCGCTTATCCGCCAGTACCTGAAAGGTGTCTGCGCCAGCGGGCCGCACGAAGCGCGGTTGGGAGCCGAGGAATTCAAGGGGCAGGTCCACAGTTATGCCGCGGGATTCAAGGAGGAGGATGTCCGTGAGTGCCTCCAGCACAGCCAACACATCGTCTTCAATTCATTCAACCAGTGGAAGCGCTTTCGCTCCCTGGTCGAGGCAAATGACAAGCCGGTTTCCGTCGGCCTGCGGGTCAACCCGGAGGTCAGTACCGGTAAGGTTCCGCTCTACGATCCTTGCGCACCCGGTTCCCGCTTGGGCATCCTCAGAAGCGAATTCGAGGGCGAGTCCCTAGAAGGGATCGAAGGGCTGCATTTCCACACACTCTGCGAACAGAACTGCGACGACTTGGAGAAAACGCTGGCGGGATTCGAGGAACGGTTCGGGGAATTCATTCCGCAACTGAAGTGGGTCAACTTCGGCGGCGGTCATCACATCACCCGTGAGGATTATGATCGTGACTGTCTCGTGCGTCTGGTCCGCGACTTCCGCGAAAAGTATGGTGTTGCTGTCTTCCTTGAGCCAGGAGAGGCCATTGCCCTGAACACAGGGCTGCTGGTCGCCGAAGTGGTGGACATCCTGCAACGGGAAAAGCCCATCGCCATCCTCGACACCTCGGTCACGGCCCACATGCCCGATGTCCTTGAAATGCCCTACCGGCCGGGGATCATCGGTGGCGGGGATCCGGGTGAGAAGGCGCATACCTACACCCTCGGCGGATTGACCTGCCTCGCCGGCGATGTCATTGGCGACTGGTCATTTGACCAGCCCCTCTCTGTCGGCGACCGCCTCGCCTTCACGGACATGGCCCACTACACCATGGTCAAAAACACCACCTTCAATGGCGTCAAGCTGCCGTCCATCGCCACTTATGATCCGGAAAGCGACAGCGTCGCGGTCATTCGCCGCTTTGGGTACGAAGACTATCGCAACCGTCTGAGCTAAAGCCGATGACCATACCCCACACTCACTTCAATCATTGCCCGTCCTGCGGGGAAGCTGTGCGGGATGTTTCCGAAAAACGCATGCAGTGTGGCGCTTGCGGGTTTCTTTACTTCTTCAACCCGACGATCGGACTGGCCGGATTCATTGAAAATGAAAGGGGTGAAATCCTCCTCATCGAGCGGGGCAAGGAACCGGCGAAAGGCAAGCTGGCCCCGCCTGGCGGCTTCGCCGATATCAATGAGTCGGCAGAACAGTCCCTCAGTCGGGAAGTGTTTGAAGAGACCGGGCTCCAGGTTGTTGACTGGACCTACCTCTGCAGTGCGGTCAACAACTATGCCTACGCGAGCGTCACTTACCCGGTGCTGGACTTTTTCTACACCGCACAGGTTTCCGATAATCAGGATTTGAACCTTTGCCCTGAGGAAACCGTTGGCGCTAAGTGGTTCAACAAGCATTCAATCCAGTCCGAAGAACTGGCCTTCCCATCAATGCGGGAGGCATTCGGTAAATTGCTTGAGAAGTTTTGAATCAAACCCCCACCGGATGCCAGGTCGTCTTCATCTCGAGGAATTCGGCAATGGCATAAGGGGAGCCGGACTTGGGTGCCTCCGCGACGAAGCTCAGCCGCTTGAGGGAGTCCGCGGCCGCCTCCTGGAGTGACTTTTCCACCGCAGGGTCCAGGCCGATTCCCAATACCCCGTCAACGGCCCGGTGACTGCCGGCGGTTTCCGCAAGGTCATCCGTTATCCCGGTCAGGATATTGAGGGCACCCCCTGGCAGGTCGCTGGTGTGCCAGACCTCGCCCAGCGAGGAAGCGCTCAACGGGCAGGCCGGGCAACCACAGAGGATGACCGCGTTGCCACCGGCCAGCAGGCGACAAGCCGCCTCGACCGTACCGGACAGTCCGACACCCTCCCCGACCAGTGCTGCGACGACCCCGGTGGGTTCCGGCATGGTAAAACAAAAATGGGAACTGGCCACCGGGTTGACCGCGGAAAAGAGCTGACCCACCTTGTCCGTCCAACCGGCGTAATAGACCATCCGGTCAATGGCCTGCTGCACATCCTTGCGGGCTGCGGATTTGCTCATCCCTTGTAGTTGCAATTCCTCGACAAACTGGGCGGAGCGACCCTCCAGCATCTCCGCCGCCCGGTAAAGAATCTGGCCGCGCAAATACGGCGTCGCCGCCTTCCAAGCCTTGAGGCCAGTGCTGGCCGCGAGCACAGCATCCCGGAAATCCTTGCGGCTGGACTTGCAGTAGGCTGCCACCACCTTGCCTTTTTTGTCGGTGAAGGCCAGTGTCTGGCCGCTCTCTGAACGGGGAAACTTACCCCCGACATATAACTTGTATGTCTTCTTTACTAAAATCCTGTCCGCCATCTCAACAATCCAATCTTAATCTCAATCTTAGCCTTAATCTTAATCCCACTCAATCTCCCAGCCGCACATACGGCACCAGTCCATGCAGTCCGCCTTCGCGGCCTATTCCACTCTCCTTGTAGCCGCCAAACGGGGCTGTCGGATCAAACTTGTTAAAGGTATTGGCCCACAGAACGCCTGCCTGGACCGCATTGGTGATCTTGAATATTTTGGACCCCTTGTCAGTCCAGACACCTCCGCTTAATCCATAGCGGGTGTTGTTGGCCTTTTCAATGGCCTCGTCGGGATTGCGGAAGGTCTGTACCGCCAATACCGGTCCAAAGACCTCCTCCCGGACAATGCGGCTGCTCTGGGGGGCATTCTTGACGATCGTCGGCCGGCACCAGAAACCCTCCTCGGGCAGCTCCTGTCCTCCATCGACCATCTCCAGTCCCTCTTCACGGGCCTCCTCGAGAAATTCATGGATCTTGTTGCATTGAGGCTGGTTGTTGATGGCCCCGATGTCCGTATTCTTGTCGAGGGGATTCCCGACAATGAGGGTCTGTATCCGGTACTCCAGTTTGCGCATCAGCTCATCAGCGATCCCTTCCTGGACCAGCAACCGCGAACCCGCGCAGCAGACATGCCCCTGGTTGAAGAAGATGCCGTTGACGATGCCTTCCACCGCCTGGTCGATAGCCGCATCTTCAAAGATGATGTGCGCCGCCTTGCCTCCCAATTCCAGGGTGTAGGGCTTACCCGTTCCGGCAAGGGACCGTTGGATTAACTTGCCCACTTCCGTCGAGCCGGTGAAGGCAATCTTGTTGACATCCTCATGTTCAACAATTGACCGGCCCGCCTCTGAACCTCCCGTCAGGATGTTGATGACACCAGGCGGAAACTCCGCTTCCTGGACCAACTCAGCCAGGTAAAGTGCTGTCAGTGGCGTGAACTCAGCCGGCTTGAGGACGACCGTGTTACCACAGGCTAGTGCAGGGGCCAGTTTCCATGCCGCCATCAGCAAAGGGAAATTCCATGGGATAATCTGACCAGCGACCCCATGGGGACTCCATGTCCTGTTGGGAAAGGCGTAATCCAGTTTGTCTGCCCATCCGGCGTAATAAAAGAAGTGGGCTGCCACCAAGGGAATGTCGACATCCCGGGATTCCCGGATCGGCTTGCCGCCGTCCATCGACTCAAGGACGGCCAGTTCACGGCTTCTTTCCTGGATAAGGCGAGCCAGGCGGTAAAGGTACTTCCCCCGCTCGGCGGGAGCCATCCTTGACCATGTCTTTTCGTAAGCCCTCCGTGCCGCCTGCACCGCCTTGTCGACGTCCGCCTTACCGGCCTCAGCTACCCGGGCAATTAACTTGCCAGTAGCCGGATTGAGGGACTCGCGGGTGGAACCGTCTTCCGCAGGAACAAAGTCATTCTCGATGAACAATCCGTAGGTGTCCTTGATGGCCACCTTGGTGGATTCCGGTGCCGGGGCATATGGCTCGTTGATAAATGGATTCTCGCTCATTGTCCTTTGTCTTTCGTCCTTGGTCCTTCGTCCCTAGTCCTTGGTCACATCTTCCGGATTGGTGTAGACGCCCTGCTTGATCTTCCGGATCTGCATCAGGATATCATTGGCCAGGCTGCTGGCCCCGAAGCGGAACAATTTCGGCGTCAGCCAATCCGGACCCAGTGTTTCGCGCAGCATGACCAGATATTGGAAAGCCTGCTTGGCTGTGCGGATGCCACCGGCCGGCTTCATGCCGATCTTTTGTCCTGTCCGCCAATAATAGTCGCGGATCGCCTCCAACATGACCAGCGTCACCTCCATATTGGCGGCCTGTGGAATCTTCCCCGTACTGGTCTTGATAAAATCCGCCCCGGCCTCCATCGCCAGATCGCTGGCATGACGGACCCTATCCAGTGTTCCCAGCTCCCCGGTCTCCAGGATCACTTTCAAGTGGGCAGCACCACAGGCATTCTTGAAGGCAGTAATCTCTTCCGTCACTTCGGAAAAGCGACCTGACAGGTAAGCACCCCGGTTGATGACCATATCAATCTCCGTGGCTCCCGCTTCAACACAAGCCGCCACTTCATCGAGGCGTATGTTCAATGGGGATTGTCCACTTGGAAAAGCCGTCGCCACGCTGGCCAACTCAACGCCCGTGCCCGCCAAAACCTCGTTGGCCGCGGGAATCATCGAGGGATAGACACAAATGGCAGCCACATGTGGCAGGGAGCGGTCCGATGGATCCGGATTCAGACCCTTGCGGCAAAGCTGACGGACCTTGCCCGGCGTGTCGGAGCCCTCAAGTGTCGTCAGGTCGACCATGGAAAGGGCCAGCTCCATTGCCCCGAGCTTGGAGGCCTTCTTGATGCTTCGCGTCTGGAAGCGTTTGGCCCGCTCGGCCACGCCCACCGCGTCTATGGCTACCCGTGAATTCGACATCGTTTGTTAGGATTAGGACAAAATCGCTACGCAGCAACCCCGATTATCCCTTCTCTTCTTCAATGATATCCTTGTATTTCCGGTAGAGCCCGCGGAACTGGTGATATGACAATCCCAGTTGCTTGGCCGCTTCACCCTGGTGGAACTTCGACGACTCCAGCGCCAGACGGAGTGCCTCGACCTCCAACTCCCGGATCATTTCTTCGAGCGGTTGGGCACCAGGGGTATAGGACGGGCGCTTCGCGGAGGTATCCCTGGAGGTAGTTGGAGCTGCGGCATCCGGATCAGGAAGTTCGCCATATGGGGACTCGAAAGGATCAAAATTCACCTCCGTGACCTCGCCCCCTCCACTGGCGTAGACCGCCCGCTCGACAACATTCTTGAGCTCCCGGATATTGCCCGGCCATGGATACTCCAGAAGCGCATCAAGCGATCCGTTGGAAAATTCCGGCACGTCCCTCCAACCAAGCTCATGCGCCATGCGCGCGGCAAAGTGCCGCGCCAGCAACTCAATGTCCTCCTTGCGCTGCCTCAAGGGAGGCAGAAAAAGCACTTCGAAACTTAACCGGTCCAGCAAATCCCGCTTGAATTTCCCCTCGTCAGCCAGTTTCGGGAGGTCGGCATTGGTAGCCCCGATGATGCGGACGTCCACCCGCACCGGCTTGCTGCCTCCAACACGCTCGAATTGGCTGTACTCCACAACGCGGAGGATTTTCTCCTGGATGGTCACCGGGATGAGCCCGATCTCATCGAGGAAAAGGGTCCCGTTGTCAGCAGCCTCGAATCGCCCTACCCGACGTTTCGCCGCGCCGGTGAACGCTCCGGCCTCATGACCGAATAGCTCCGATTCCAATACGGAGGGAGAAAGTGCGGCGCAATTCAGGGCAACCAGCGGACCCTGCCAGCGGCGAGACAGGTAGTGCAGCCGGGAGACAGCCAATTCCTTACCCGTTCCCCGTTCCCCCACAATCAGGACTGGCCGGTCGACCTGGGCCACCCGGGAAATCCGCTCCTGGAAGTGCATGAACGCTTCAGATTCTCCCAATGCCTCGGTTTTGCCGACACTTCCTTCGAAGAGGCCCTCTGTTTCACTGCGCATAAGGTGGCTTATCTCACCAAAACTTGGTTCAGTCCACCAAAATCGGAGGCTGCAGAATTAATTTTCCCCGAATATATATATCTTAAATACCTAATCAACAACACCTTATACTTATAATCCAAAAAATTGGCACGCAATCTGTTAATAGGAAAGCACAAAACTTTAACGCAACATCAACCTTAACAAAGTAATACAATGGGAATCTTCTCACGCTTCAGAGACATCGTTAACTCAAACCTCAACGCCATGCTGGAAAAGGCCGAGGATCCGGAAAAGCTGATCAAGCTCATGATCCAGGAAATGGAGGACACCTTGGTCGAACTCAAGGCCTCCTGCGCCGGCGCCATGGCCAGCCGCACCCGGGTCACCCGGGCCCGCGACACCGCAGCCGAGAGCGTTGCCAAATGGGACAAGAAAGCCCGCCTGGCCGTTGAAAAGGGACGCGAAGACCTCGCCCGCGAGGCCCTTCTCGAAAAACGCGCCTCCCAGGAGGAAGCCGACGCCCGCGAGACGGAAATCACGCACTTCGACGAGCTGGTGAGCCAGTACCAAAAGGACATCATCCAGCTGGAAGAAAAGCTGGAGGCTGCCCGCAACAAGCACCGCATCCTCGTTCAGCGCCATATTCACGCCGGTCACCGCAAGAGTGCCCAGTCCAACATCCGCAAGGCCGACTCTTCCGACGCCTTCTTCCGCTTCGAGCAATTCGAGAACCGGATCGAGCGCATGGAAGCCGATGCCGACCTGGTCAACCTTCGGGCCTCCAACCTGGAAGACGAATTCTCCAAAATGGAGTCAGACGAGCAAATCGAGCAGGAACTGGAATCCCTCAAGGAATCCCTGAAGGGAGAAAGCAAGGACAAGGAAGCCTGAGGCTTGCACCCCAGCGCCAATCCACTAGCCTACCTGTAATCTTCCAAGGACAAAACCATGCCACCTGAATATCTCGTTCCCATCTTCATCGTTTTCATTGTCGTCGGGCTTCCCGTCCTCAGTGCCACACTCATCAAGCTGGCCAAAATCATCAAGGGCGAGCCCACTGACAAAAAGGGAAACAACCGCTCCAGCCATGAGGAGGCTGAGATTGTCCAGGACATCCACATGATGGTCACACGGCTAGAAAAGCGCATCGACGCGCTGGAGACCATCGTCCTCGATAAAACGTCACGCTAACCGTTCAACCGTCACCTGTCATGCCAACTTATTCGAACTCATCGCGCACACTTTACCGCTCCCGCAAGGGCATCATCTTCGGCATCTGCCAAGGCCTCGCTGAATACGCCGACCTGAATGTTTTCTGGGTCCGCTTCGCGGCCGTCATCGCCCTCATCCTGACCGGCTTCTGGCCCATGGTCCTGATCTACATCGTCGCGGCCATCTTTCTCAAGCCGGCCCCGGTCGTCCAGTTTACGGACGAGGAGGATTGGAACTTTTACCAGGCCTATGTCTCCGACCGCAAGATGGCCCTCTCCCGCCTGAGGCGGCGCTGCGAGGCCCTTGACCGCCGTACCCGGCGCATGGAAAACGTGGTCACCAAGCGGGAATATGACTGGGATCGCCGTTTCCAATCCGAAACCTGAGCGTTTTTCACTTTACGGTACCAGTCAGGGTGATTTAACAATAACCGGTATTGCGAACTCTCGCAGTACCGGTTTTTTATATTCCAGGTCAATGGAACTTCATACACACCCGTTTTTTAAGCAAATGGACAAGGAGAGCGTCGAGGCGCTCACCCGATCCGCACTCATTCAAAACCTGCCCCGAGGCACGGTAATTTTCGAGGAAGGGGACATTTCCGATTCCATCTACCTCGTCCTTGATGGAACCATTGGATTCAGTAAAAAGGTCAACAACCGTGGCCACCTGAATATCAGCCAGAGCCACAAGGGAGAATACTTCGGGGAGATTGGTGTCCTCACCAATGACCGCCGCTCCCTGCGGGCGGAAGCCAAGACCCCATGTGTCATTGCCTGCATTCCGGGTGCCGCCCTGGTCAGCTATCTCCGCAAGATGCCCGGACCTGTGCAAGGTCTCCTGCAGTCCATCATTGTCCACCTCCAGG
Source organism: Puniceicoccaceae bacterium (assembly GCA_040830765.1). Lineage (GTDB taxonomy): Bacteria > Verrucomicrobiota > Verrucomicrobiia > Opitutales > Oceanipulchritudinaceae > Oceanipulchritudo. The sequence goes on from JBFOMH010000014.1 coordinate 33,203, forward strand.
GAACAACGCGGAAGTTCGTCGATGACCGGATTCACCAGGAGAAGATGGCGCTGGTGGGGAACATGACCAATACCATCATCCACGATTTCAAGAATCCCTTCTGCCTTATCAGCCTGAGTTCGCAACTCCTGAGGCAACGCCATGCCGAGGCGGAATCCCAGAAACTGTGCCAGAACATCGAAAAGCAGGTGGACCGGATGGTTTCGATGGTTACCGAACTGGCGGAGTTCTCCCGTGGCGAACACAGCATCAATAAGGTCAAGCTGAGCCTGAAGGAATTCTTCGACGAATTCCGGTCGCTGAACCATCCCTATTTTGAGAGTTCCGAGGTACAGGTATCGATTGAGGTCCCCGAGGTGACTATTGTCGGGGCCAAGGCAAAACTCTTCCGCGTCTTCCAGAACCTCATCGGCAATGCCATCGAGGCATTTGGCGACAAGCCTGGCGCTGTCAAACTGACAGCAACGGTCTCGCATGCCGAAGGAAAGGTACAGATCTACATTGAGGACAATGCAGGTGGTATTCCCGAGGCCATCCGGGACCGTTTGTTTGAGCCCTTTGTCTCTTACGGCAAGCGTGAAGGGACAGGTCTGGGAACAGCTATTGCCCGCTCTATCATCGAGGCGCACGGTGGGTCCATCAACTACCGGACGGAAACCGGACGGGGGACCATTTTCACCATCAACCTACCCCTCTCGCGGTAAGCTGCTAGTTATCCGGAAGGCTGACTTTCAGCGACATCTGTTCTCCCAACGAAAAGGCCCTGCCAGTGCGGGGGAAAAGGAGTCGGCTCTGAGGCATGTCATAAGTGCCCGCCCAGTCGATGCGGAAGGAAAGGATGAAATCATGACGTCCCCTTTGCAGTGGCCGCATGCGTATCACCCGCTTAAGCGGATTGGGCTGATCCAGGTTGGCAAGCTCCGGCTGCTCACTGGTGGGCAGTTCAAGGGACGGGTCGAAGGAATATTGGATCGAGTCCACCGGCAGTGAGGCTCCGGCGGGGATCATGAACTCCAACTCCGCTATGGTTTGCGGCTCCTCGACGTAAAAGGAAACATGGACCTGAAGGCCGTCACCTGGATACAAGGCCATGTCAGGGGAAAATTCCGTCAACCGCTGGCGGGCACCTGAGAGGAGGGTTGGCTCGACAAATTCACGATAACGACGGATTGATTGTTCCGGAAAAGCAGGAATTGACTCCGCACTGGGCCGTTCACCAATGAGCACCACCGCCACCGGGAATTGTGAGTCACTGGAATCCAGTTGCAAGCGCAGTGCCTCCTTGCCCAGCACCTCCGGGCCCAATTTCTGAAGATACTTACCGCGGTTCGAGCCATGTGGCCGGAGCGAGATGCTGACGGGAGGCTCATCCTCAACCAAGAGCTCAACAGTTCCATCAACGTCAAAGTCTCCTTCCCAGAGAAAAGCCGCCAGAAGATTCATGAATCCGCCAAACTGTTCCCAACTGCGGGAGGGTCCCGTCCGGGTAAGGTGTTCAAATTCCCGGCTCAGGATGGATTGCCGCAGGCGGTCTTCATTGGAGCCTTCGGCGAGGGACAGGTAAACGAGGCTGTTGCCCCAGAAACCACCAGCTGCAATTGCTGCCGGTGTGGCGTACCGCTGCTTTATGGTTCCCAGCAGGAGACGGACTTCCTCATTGAACCGAAAGGCCCGGGCGACTTGCAAAAGGCTCGCCAGTTGGGAGTTGCTTAGCTGATCCCGCTGATGAAGGAACTCAAGGAAGCTCTTGGCCTGGATTCGGGAAGGCCGGATACGCGGATCATGGAAAGCAGGGACGGCAAGGGACCGGAGCGCAAAGAGACGTGCTTCCCGGGATACCGATTCATCGATGAGCACTGACTCCAAATAGGTGGCAGCGTCTTCCCTGAAGCCCGAGAACGCATCATCTGGAAGACCCGAGAAGGTTTCCAGGCTCCACAGGACCAGGGCCGACAACCACGGGTCGGGTGAACCGCCAAGGGTCCATGTCCATCCACCACTGGAAGCATAGCGCTCCAGTTGTTCCGCCAGCAGGGAATCTTCCCTGCTGGAGCCCATCTTTAGAATTCCATGGTGCAGGCGGACTTTTTCCAATGCCCAATCCCCCAAGGAGGCCAATAGTGGCTCCGCAACCGCTTCCCGTTTGCGCAAGAGCGGCCAGATTTCCATCAAGGCGGCACCGAGACCCGAACTGACAAGCAGGCTGCCGCTAGTCCACTCTGGCAAGGTGACAGTCTGTTCCCAGTTACCTTCGCCAGGCATTACCAGGAAGGCCCGGATTTCCGGATGGACTGGTTGTCCGGCAACCTGGGTCTGGAATACTGCTTCACTTGAAGAGAAGGACCCTTCCGCACGCGTCAACAGGCGCCCGGTACCTTCTGCGGTGGCAATAATTCCAACAGGGAATATGTCCTGCTGGCCGGGTTCCAGTACCTGGATATCCCGGTTGCGGCCAGTGATGGCGACCGCTTGCTCGGCCTCGAGGACAACCTGCAGGGTTTCCTGCCTGCGAGTCGTGTTCTCCATCGACAATGGCACGATGGCCTCATCTCCCAAACGGAGAAGTCCAGGGCCCTCGACAGCCGTTCGTATTGGCAGTTCGGTCGAGAAATTCCATGCCTGCCAATCGATGGTTCCATCGTCGTCCGGGTGGAACAGGAGCAACTGCCAGCGCCCGGCGGTGGAAGGGAGCTGAACCTCCATTCCAAGGTCAGCAGGATAATTGACCATTGAAAGGGCGTGCAGTTCAGAGGTTTCCGGAAGGGCGTCACGGAATCTGACCAGCTCCGGATAAAGCGTGTACAGCGAGAGGGCTTCCAGGTTGGCGGCAATTGCCGAGGACTCCTCCAATATCTGGGATTGCAGGCCATCATCGAGTGGATTGTACAAGGGCAGGGATTCACCGAGCAGAAGGACGGAATGCCCGCTTTGAAAAAAGGCTGCCTGTTGAGTTGCCTCCTGGACTTTCAACCAACCGGACAAAACCTCATCCGACCGGTCGGGAAAAAGTGCCCACAGGACGGGTCCTGCCGTCTGACCAGTTGCAGGGCGAATTGTCCAATCAACGAGGGATCCCGGATTCAGCCCTGACGTTCTCTCCGCCTCCAGTTCCCAGAGGATGCTGTCACGGGCCGACAAATGGCGGCAGTGCAGGGTTGATTCCATCTCACCGGCAACAACCGCATGGCACATGACCAGTGGGGTATTTCCAGCATTCAAGGCCCGGTATAGAGCATTGGAATCCGGCTGAATCACTTCGGTCGAGACCGTTCCGTCGGAAAATTCCAGATCCAGAAGCACAGCTGTTTCCGGCCGGTCGAGGAGGACCAGAACCTCTTCTGTCCCTTCAGGATGCCGCTCGTGGATAAGCCGGGGTTGTTCACTGCGAAAGGCCCTCAAGTCACCGGATTCGGGGATGACCCAAATCTCCAGCGGACCTTCAGGGTAGAAGGCCCGGAAGTCCTGTTCACGACCCTCAAATTCAATTTGGTAATACCCGCCCTTGCCCAATTCCACAGGAATCGATTGATGCAAATCCGGGCCAAGGGGAATCCGGTCGACAGCCTCGCGGACAAATCCCCGCTCCAAGACACGATAGTCCGTCTTGGCGCTGCCCAGAAGCGAGCGGTCAGGTAAAGCAAGATACTCGCCTTCAGAGATTACCGTGCCCCGTTTACGGTTAATGTAGCGACTCTCGAATGTTTCCCGGTAGACTGCCAATTCACCGGCAAGGGAAAGCACAGAGGAACCCCGTCCAGCCATCAGGCCGAGGTCAATTGTTACCTGCTCCCCTTCGGCGACAATCTTTTCACTGGCCCGCAGGCTGACCATGGAACGATAGGGGGACAGGGCGAATATAGCCCGGCCATGGATTTCCTCCGTCTCCAAGGCGAGGACTTCCACAAGAACGGGTAGTGGTTGGCCTTCAGTCGGTAGGTCCGGCAAATCTGCATAGATGGTTTCCCCTTGGGTCGGACCGATCCGGATAATGGTCTCATAAAGGGTCTCCCCCGAACTATCCGTGGCCGGCCGATCCTCCAGATGCAGGACCTGCCTCTGCAAGCGGCTCAGGCGCAGTCGTAGAAATTCAGCGCTGTCATCCCGACGGCTGTACCTGCGGTGGACCTGGACCCCGATCGGCGTGGATGTATGGAACACCTCTTTACCGGATTCGATGCGATCCCCGGTGAAGGTCAGGCGAAACGGCCTTAAGTCCTGACCACCGATGTGGGTAAGGAGCAGGGAAGGACCCTCCGGAAGAAGAAGATAAGCAGGACCGGAACCAGTAAACGTATCCGGGATCTGGATACTTCCATGGAGAAGGTCCCCCTCGAGTTGGGTCTCTTGCACCGGTAACCGCTGTCCATCCGGCAACTGGACGACCATTTCGGACATCTCCTCTACCACGTTGCGGCCATTTGCACCGGCAAGAATCCAGTTCAGTCGATTCCCCGGCTGAACCTTGACCGAACCGGGAATAAGGATAGGAATGTGCGGCCTCTCTTCTGCCAAATCGCCACGGGAGATCCAGGCGGGATTAATGCCGTCGCTCACATGGACCTCGGCCCAATCAGGGTTCGCTTCCAGGTTCATCTCAACGAGGCCATTGGCATCGCCCTCGCCAGAGGCTACTACCTCGCCCTCCGCATTCATCACATGGAACACGGCTCCAGGAACAGGATTTCCCGTTTCAGCATCCACCGCCCAGGCCGACAAGCTTCCCGAACTGCGCGGCAATACCGTCAGCTCAAGCGGTGTTACTAAGAGAAGCTCATCCAGAGACAGGCCTCCACCGGTTAGCCTCAGCCCATACCAGCCGCCGGGCAATGATTCGCCCAGCCTGTAAACAGCCCGTTCCCAGGCAAAGCGATCGCGATTCGAGACATTGAAGGACTTGCTGAACCAGAGGGTTTCCTCCGACGGCAGGCTGGCTGGAACCATTTGTTTGAGTTCGGCGGTGGCCATTGCCTCCGGGCCCGGATTCCATGGCAAGGCATAGATTTCCGCAGTGAATTCCGTAATGTTGCGTGTCGCGATAGTTATCCCAATATCGCTTTGTGGGAGGAAACGGTTGCGTAAAACCAACTCCAGACCCGGTTGTAGCAATCCATCCAGGGCTTCCCGAGCAACCACCTGGACCGCTTCCCGGGCCTGCTCCATGTCAATGACATAGCGATTGTGATACACCGCACGGGCAAGAAAGGACTGGTCTACCGGCCGCACAGCTTGGGAATCCCCGGAAAGATCGGTATATAGCTGAGCCAGTCGCAAATGGGCCATGTCCTTCGGAGGCTGGTCCGGGAGCAATCCCACTGATTGTTGCAACAGAACTTCAACCCTTCGCTTGGTCTCGTTTCCCTGAGCATCTGAACGCAGCAGCGACTCGGCCAGATATAGCAACAGCTGGCCCTCCTCGGAAGGAGCGGCAGAAATCCCCAAGGCCCGCTGGAGGTATTCACGGAAAAGAGCTTCCTCCGCCAAGGCGGAACCGGAATCACTCAATCCCGATCCCGCGGCCAAAAGGAGCGCAATGTAGGCATTTCGGGCCGATTCCAAGGCCGGTGAGGCCTCAAGGTTGTCCAGGATTTGCACCAACCGGTCCCAGACTACGGGATCAACCCATCCGACCGCCTCCCCGGCTTCCAGGAGGAGCTCCACCTCTGCAAGTACGCGTTCCGAGTCACTCAGGTCATCCCTGGACTCGAGTTCCGCCCAGGCGGTCTGCCAGTCCTGCTCATCACCATCCTGCCCGCTGGTCAGGTTGGCCAAAGGAAGAAAGATAAGAATCAGAATCCAGAAATGGATGTTCCGGCTTGATGGATAGTGCATAGACAGAGCCCAATGCTCTACCCCCAAGGAAAGGGCCTTTTCCCGCTGGGACAATGTTTTTCCGAAGGGGGCTGTTCCCCGGCCCGGACCGGTTCATTGGCCTAGGTGCTTCAACAGGAAGGCCCCGATTTTCTCGTAATACTCACTCCAATCCGATTCCTTGTCGAACGCCTCAAACTCAACGAGCTCAACGTGGGTGCCCGAAGCCTCCAGGGCCTCCTGCATGGCCTTCGCCGGGGCTGCAGATTGACGGTAGTCTTCGTGGAAAAGGAGAACCGGAACCTTTATCTTCTCACTGTAATGAATCGGGGAAAGCGCCTTGACCTGCTGAAACTTCTCCTCGGCATCCTGGACAAGTTTTTCATCGGAAGTGTCAGATACAAAAGACCCTTTCTCGAGTACTTCAGCATAATCGTAGAATCCGGAATTCCCGATGACACAGGTGGCAATTTCCGGCTCAAGAGCCAGACAAGAAAGTGACACGTTGGCACCGTAGTCCTCGCCGAAAAGAGCGACGCGACGCGCATCCACATAACCCTGGTCAACCGCCCACTTTATTCCATCGATGACGTCATTTGGCGATTCCTGACAAATACCGAGAAAGTCACCATCAAGCGCGTAGGCATCGCCATAGCCACCGGATCCACGGTAATTGACCTGCAAAACAGCATAGCCCAGGGAGGCAAGGAATTGGGCGAAGGAATCGAAACCCCATTGCTCCCTGCTCCCATAATAATCATTAGGCATGGCAACCAAAGGAACCGGATTTCCGGAACGGAAATCCTCAGGGAGCATCAGGTATCCGTGGATCAAGTCCCCATTTCTGTTGGGATAGGTAACCGGATTCAGTGAGGGTAGGTCCATATCCTGAAGCCACGGCCGGGTATGGTAAATCGGCTGATTTTCGCCCGTCTTCAGATCGAAACGGGCCATTATCGTCCCTTGGTTGTCTGTAAGGATCATATAGAAGATATACCGGTTGTCCTTGGACAATCCGCGGAAAACGGGATAACCCTGCTGAACGGTTTCTTCCAGGTGTTTCATGAGCTTCCCCAGCTCTGGATCAAAGTATAATGCCTTGGGCTTGTCCTTGTAATAAAGCAAACCGGCTAACGGTCCACCGGCCCTTAATTCGATAGTCAAGGGAAGAAAATCATAACCATTCAGGAAGATTGGCTCCCCGATGGGTTTTACCTCATCCGGATTATACCATGTCATGCCGGTATAACCGTCCTCACTTTTCAGATACATAAGGGCAGTATTCTTGTCCTTGAGATACTTGATTTTTCCAGGAAGTTCCAATGGAACAAGACTGGCCCTGACTTTCTCTTCATCGGGATGCTCCACATCTCTCAAAAGATCGAAATCCAGTTTATAAGTTTTCCTGTCGAAGGATACCGCATACGGCTCATCCCGAATAAAGTACCAATCCTCGATGAAGCCCGGGTTTGTCCAACGGGTCACTTCCTTCAGCTTCAATCCCTTGTCCAGTTCAAGTAAAACAATGGAAGGTTCTTTTTTCCCTATATCCCTCCAAAGCTGCTCTTCGACAAAAAACCGGCGCATTAATCCGGGGGTAGAGTACTCAATCCTGGTGTAGACATCGAAGTCGCCGGAATCCCTGTATTGGAGTAAATTGCCCTCTTTCTTGCAGGAGACAACCTGGAACCCGGCAAGTCCCCCATTACCCGCCTTGACATTATATCCGACAAAATCGTTATCAACCCAACCCGGTTGCGATAGTTCATAGGATTGATTCGGAGCAACAAAAAGCCCCTTCTCAATGCCATCTCCCAATTCATCCAGATCAACCACGACCAAACCGGTCTCCCCCTTGCGACTGACGCGGGCATAAAAGCGATCCCCTTCAGGAGAAAGCTGAAAGCCAATACCTTGCGGATAAAGGGAGAAGAGCTCAGCCAATTCCTCCAGGCTCTTGTTCTTGAGGGATTGGGTCATGGCGTGAAGCGAGGTCACAGCACAGCCGATGCTAAAGAAGAGGAGCGTCCAACCAAAGCAGGCAGTGCGTAGACTTATTCCCATGATGAAGCATCCATACGTTCCCATTACTACAGATGCAACCTTCAAAGGACCCGGCAATCGAAACCCTCCCGTTTGGTCAATCTGCCCATGCCGAGTGTGGACTGGGCTTTTGCAATTACTTGGCTAGGTGCTCCAGCAAAAAAGCCCCGATTTCCTCGAAATGTTGCCGCTTCCGCTTCTCGTTGTCGAATCCGTGCAGCATGAAGTTCTTCTTAAGGAGCGTTACATCTCCCCCATTGTCCTTCAGCGCTTTCTCCATGTCCTTTGCCTGTTTCGCACCGACCCGCTCATCACGGCCTCCATGGATTAAGAGCACTGGAGCCTTGATCTTGTCAGCCTGGTTGACTGGGGAAAGCGATTCATAAAACTCCGCCTTTTCCTCATAATCGGAATACAAATCTTCGGCAAAGATGCGTTCCTTGCGGATATCCTCCTCCAGCATCAGCGTAAAGTCATAGACGCCGGCAAAGCCAATCGCACATGCGGCGAGCTCAGGTTCAAGAGCAGCACAGGCAAGGGAGAGGTAGGCCCCGAAGCTGCCTCCGTAGAAACCAATGCGCTTTTCATCAGCATAGCCTTGGTCAATGGCCCAGCGAACACCATCGATCACATCCTTCGGGGATTCCTCGGAAATGGTTATCAAGTCCTCCTCAAGGCCATAAGAATTTCCGAAGCCATCAGAGCCACGAAAATTAACCTGCAAGACGCCTAGTCCCAAGGCTGCTAAAAACTGGGCCTCCGCATCGAATCCCCAGAAGTCCCGTACCCATGGCCCTCCGTGGGATAGGGCGACCAGCGGGACAGGATTTCCTTCCTTGAAATCCAAAGGGAGCGTCAGGTAGCCATGGATGGTGTCCCCGTCCCGGTTGGTGAAGGTAATGGGGTCCCTGGATGGCAGTTGCATGCCTTGCAGCCAGGGGCGGGTGTGGTAAACGGGCTGATTTTCGCCTGAACTTAAATCAAAGCGGCCAATTGTGGTTCCATGCGTATCGGAGAGGACTTCGTAGAAAACGAAACGGCTGTCCTTGCTCAGGCCAAGGAAACGGGCGATCCCTGGCGCCATAGCCTTCTCCAGATGCTTCATGACTTTCCCCAGGTCCCGGTCGAGGTAAAAGCACTTCGGCTTATCCTTGTGATAGGTCAACCCGACAACGGGACCTCCAGCGCGGAGTTCCAGGACACGGGCTGTCTTGCCGGGATTGATATCATAGCCATCAACGTGAAGGGCTTGGCCAACAATCTCCCCTTGCTTGATATTGTACCAGGCAATGCCGCGATAACCCGCTTCGTTATCGAGGGAAATCAAGGCAATGTTCTCGTCGATGAACTGCTCAATAGTTCCCGGCAAATTCATGGGTTCAAGAGTGTAGCGGACAGTATCCTCATCCGGCATCTGCTCCACCTTGAGAGCATCGAAATCCATTGAGTACGTCTCCCCGTCTACCAGTATCGCAAGGGGACGGTCCTTGTAGATGTACCAGTTCTCAATCATTCCCGGATTTTTCCATACCGCTACTTCGTCAACATCCATATGCTTGTCGATTTCCAGGAGGGCAACCGACTGGTAGCGTTTACCCCATGTACCCATGAGTCCCTCAGAGACGAAAAATTTCCGCTTCAATGAGGGCGCTCCAAAATTGAAGAACCGCATCTCGGCACTGGAAATCAGCTCGATATATTGCAACAGGTTGCGATCCTTGTCACAGGAAACGATCTGATAACCAATGTAGCCAATATCATCGACGACCTTGTTGAAGGCAATCAGGTCGTTATCGATCCAACCTGGATTATCCAGTTCGAATTGGGAATCAGGTTCCAGGAAACGGCCTTTCTCGAGCCCTCCGCTTAACTCATCAAGATCAACCACGACAAGGCCCCTCTCTCCATTGCGGTTGACGTAAGCAAAGAAGCGGTCCCCATCTGGAGAAATCTGGAAGCCGTCCCCGTACGGAAAACGGGCAAAGAGCTCGGCCAGCTCGTCGAGGCTCATATTTGTCAGCGAAGGCGTCTTCGCGAATGACACGGTCCCCAATAAGAACAGGCAAACTACTACCCGCAGGATTGACCTGCATGTGTGTCTAAAATCGCATCCCATGATGGCGCATCGATAGCCAAAGGGAATTTTTATGGCAACACTCAAAGGCTGCCATCGCTGGAATTTCAGGAATCCAGCGGACTTCCGGCGCAGGAAATAGGCAATGGCTGCCCGGGAAAGCAGACAATTTGTCAATAGAGTATCAAAAGTCGGCGGGAGTCATCTCTGAACTCCGGTCTGCGCCGGGAAGCGGCCAAAATGCCCGGCGATCGTGGAAGACCGCTTCCAGTAACAAACTGTATGAACATGACAAAAATCCTGACATCGCGACTGCTTCCGTGCGCCATACTGGCAGCTTTGACGGCAGCGACCATATACATGTCCATCCGAAGCTCCTCCCGGATGTCCGAGATAATCTGGATCCCCGACTGGCTGGGCCAGTGGGCGGATCAGAACCCGGATCTGCGAACCTCCGTTCCCTTCTTTCTCCTCTCCGTAATTTGCCCGGTCGCCGTTGGGGCCGGAAAGCAACAATCAACTGCTGGATTGAATGCCCGGTGGCTGATTGCCAGTTATGCCTTCATCGCGGTATTACTGGTGACAAGTGAATGCTCGCAGTATTTCATCCATACCCGCTTTCTCAGCGTCAATGACATCCTGTGGGGATTTTGCGGTCTTGCCGCTGGCATATGTGCGGGACTGTGCGGCTGGTGGCAGGGAATGAAATTGATGGCTATCTTTCCAAAAGCCCGCCCGGAGTACTGAGCTGCGGCGTTTGAAAAAGGGCATTGCGTTCAATTTCCGGCAGATACTGGAAGGCGGGAGAACCTCCGGGGCTGACGAGGTTCGCAGTGACGAAGATGAGCAAGTTGCGCTTCTGGGTACTTTCGCCCTCGGTACGGAAGAGTCGGCCGAGGAGTGGCAGATCGCCCAGAATGGGAACCCTGTCATTGACACGGACGGCATGTTCGCGGGTGAGTCCGCCCATCACCACGGTGGCCCCATCCCAGATAGTGACCTCGGTTTGCACCCGTCGAACGCTGAAGACAGGTTGATAGAACCCACTGGGGACCGTCACGGTGGTATCGGAGGCGATGGCCACGGAAGTTCCTCCATATTCAACAAAGCCCTCGAATTCCGTCACCTTCGGCTTCAGTTGCAGGCTGATTGCATTGTCCTCCTCAACGGTGGGGGTGACCTCCATCTCCACGCCAACGTTGCGGGTGGTAAAGGAACGAGGCGTCCCGGCAGTGATGGCGACTCCGGCTGAACCACTGGTGCTGTCACCCCTTCCGACTTCAGCATTGGTGTCCCCATACATCTCCGGATACCGGAATTCCTCTGCCACGACGATCTCGGCCGTCTTCCCACTGAGCACGGTCAACTTTGGTGCGCTGAGCAAATCATTCCCCGACTGGCGCTCGAGAGCCCGCAGGACGACGTCAAGATCAAGCTCACCTAAAACCCCATTGGCGGTAAGAAGGCTGGCAGCTTCCTCGGCCAGATCAACGGTCACCGGGAGGATGGGTGCTCCCTGGCCAATGGCCGGCAAGTCGAGACCTGGCCGGTCGATGACAATGCGGCGCTCGTCCTGACCGACACTGAAGGCATTGGCCAGGTTCCGCGCGGATCTATTCGTCAGGATGTCATTACTTTCCGATACAAGTGTCCACTGCAGGCCGAGTTCCTCAAGGTTGCGTTCCTCCACTTCGATAAAGCGCGCCTCGATTTCCACCTGCTTGATTTCCCGGTACCGGCGCAACAACTGCCGGACCTTCTCGTGATTCCGCGGTGTCTGGGTGACAATCAATTGTCCGTCAGCCAATGCCAGACTGGCCCCATCGACTCCGTCAAAAGGGACACCGGCCCGCTGCAGGAAACCCTTCAGGGCCCGTTCCGTTTCTCCCCTCTTGTCCGGCATGGGTTCCTTGGCCACTGCAAATGGGTCCGGGATCAGTGTTTCAGCAGATATGTTCCGATCTTCGCTGAATCCGGTCAGTCGAATCATGGTGGACCGGCTAATCGGGTAAAATTCCGTTTCCAAACCCATGCCCGGACCTTGGCGGGGCCGGAGGACCACGGCATCCGTTTGCAGGTCGTACTCAAAACCGACGGATTCAGAAACAAAATCAAGGATTCGCTTCAAGGTAATCCGTCGCAGGACAATGGAAACACGTGGATCGCGACCCTCCGGATCAATCAGGACAATATTGAAACCTTCCCCGTCAGATGAATGGGTCAGGGAGATTTCCGAAAGGGTTTCGACGACCTGACTCAAGGGGAGTTGGCGAAACTCCACCTTGGGAATGAAAACGGATCCGAGACGGTCCCGAATTTGCTCCTGCTCATTTCCCCGGGTTTCAACATGGTCACCGCGGGACACTTGCGGGCGTTTCCAACCGTAATCCACCTCCCCCAGCAAAGCATCCCGGGTTCTTTCACGAATGGTCTCAGGATAGGGGAATTGAAGCTGGTTTTGCTCCGCCATAGGTTCTTCCGTGGTACGCGTGGGAACAGCTTTCGGATGGGATTGTTTTTCATAAAGGACCTCAACCCCACCCTTTTCACGAAGCCAAAGGCTTTCCTGATCAAGGTTTGAAGAGGCACTCAATGGACAACCAAACGGGACCAGTAATACGCCGAGAATGCATATTTCGAGGGGATCAGTTTTCATGGTTGGAGTTGGGCGGCACTCAAGGCATATGGACTCAGGACTCGTCTGCCCGGATTCATCCGGTACTGGCGTCCGGTCGATAAATCGACAAGTAACGGCCAGCTATCATTGCTCTCCCTTAAAAGGGCCACTTGGGCGACTGTATCCGTCCCTCCGGCAGCAAGGCGAAACCAGCGACTTGAACGTTTGTCGAGAAAGCAGAACACCAGCCGGTCCCCTTCATTGACATGCCCAAATAGCTCCACCGGCAGAAGAGGTGTTGCAGAAGGCGGGGGGTCGCTGACGGGGTTGAGTCCTTTTGGCACCCGCGGAAATTCACTTTCGGCGATGGGTTTATGAATGGAAAGGCACTCCCACCCTTTTAGTGGATTGGACTGCATCCCCAAGTCCATGGGCAGGGAAAGGAATTGAATCCCACCCGGGAATGACAGTGATTCCCGAGTGCCATGAACCATGTACAGCGAAGCAGAGACAAATGTGAAAGAAACTCCCCGGAAAAACCACTTCATCAAGAAAATCCTTTGGCTGTGGTTCATCAATGGATTGGTCCGGTGGCGAATGAAAGGCTGCCCCGAATCCACCATGCCTGGCCTCCTTCCTCCTGGATCATGTCCATCTCCCCAAGTTTCCAGAGCATACGGTCCGATGGCAGGGAAAGCAGTGTCCGTCCGATGGCAATCGGGTTTCCGCTAAATTCGAATGCTAGTAAAGGAAGCCTGCCTGAAGGATCAGGGTACAGGGAAACCTTTTCGAGCGAAAACTTTTCAGACTCCTGAACAACCAACTGGAGCCAATCGATCAAGATGCGAATGTATTGAGTTATCGAATACTCCGATTGGGATTGCCGGTCTCCTTTTAGCCAGAGCTCAAGGTCATCCGCAACCTGCATCTCAATATCAGGTCGATACAACTCCTCCTCTATATCCTTCAATTGCAAGAGCAGGGATTCCCGTTCAATAAGATCCTGCTCCCTGCTCCTGGGGTTCAGTCCGGCTTGTCCTGGCAGTGGAAAAACATCCCAATCCTGCCATGTCGCATTCGTCTGCTCCGCGAGTTGGAGAAGATCCGCATCCAACGCTGCCGTGTTCAGGGTCACTTCCGGAAATCGATCCCGCATGATCCAAGAGGTGAGTACCTGCAGCAGGAGAAGGAGCACCCATAGAACAAACCAGTACTTGCCTTTCATTCGCTGCCCCCCGGGTTGCCGGGTCCGGAAATCTGGAATTGTATCCAGTCCTTCCTTCGATTGAAGCGGAGGTTCTCGACAGAGAGAAGAACCTCTCTTCCCTGAAGATCACGAATCCAATTGCGAAACTGAGGCGATTTCTCGCCACCTTTGCTGGTTCCTTCCAAGGTCACGGCAAGGACGCCCTTCTCTATTCCATCCCCGTCACTTAAATGGATTCTGTGTAATTCGATTCCATCGGGAACCGATTGAAGAATGGACCCCGTCAAAATAAATGGCGCTTCGCGGATCTTCTTTTCCTCATCCTTGAGCGACCAAGCGTTATTCGATTGCTCCCACCGCAGGGCAGCGGCCTCCCAACGCTGATGAAGACCAGATTGCACGTGGGCATCGGGTTCACCTGATCGGCAGGCCCCAAGAAGAAGCAGCAACCAACCACCGAGAAGAATGCAGCTAGCTGCCCGAAATAATGAAGTTTGTTCGCGACTGGCGATTCGCTGTTGAAGACCGGCATAATGGAGCCTCTGGCGGTGGAAATCTCTGACGGGGGCTGGTTGGGCCAGAAACTGTAGGGTATGGCCTGCCCTACCTGACTCCGGCCAGTCCTTCGGCTGGCAAGCGGCATACTCCAGTCCAAACCTGGATGAGGGCAACTTTCCCTGCATGTGCTGTGGAATCAGGACTTTGCGGATGTCCAATCCAGTTCGTCCGTTGAAGAGCATCCGCGTCTGCCGCATCCAGTCCTCATCGAGGACCAGGGAGGCGGCCATCTCCTCATCCCCATGCCGCGAGATGCGGCGGAAGATTTCCCCATTCGCGAAGGCAAAAAAACAGGCCCGTCTCTCGAGGACAAGGAAGCACCCGTGCCCATTTCGGGAAAACGCCGGCCAGCCTCTCAACCGCTTCTCCAGCGTGTCGATTCCATCTTCAATGGCATCAGGAAGCAATTGCTCCGGAATACCCTGCCAGCAGGCCTCAATCCACCCCGGAAGGGACGCTCCACGCTGATTGGCCTGTCGCAGAATCAAAGCTGGCTCCCCGAGCAGGAGCCACTGAACGGATAGAGCCCGCGAGCGAAGCGGTGGGATTAGGCGTCCCAGGGACTGGCAGTAGTTTTGAGCGTTGCACTGCTCAACCGGCAGTCTGGCAAACCCTGTACAGCAAGGGCAACCATCAAGGGGAACAAACCAACGCAGAAAAGCAGCGCCGGTATCGGACCAGAACACCGTCAGCTGTTCGGAGCTTGAGAGGCCCCGGCGGCGGAGATTCTGGAATAGGCCGTTCATGCGGGTCTATTCTATCGCTGAAGGGACGCTAATTCCATACCTGAATTTGGTTGTGGAAAACAGCCTTCGCTTGCCATCAAGCCGGTATGCGGCACGGTAATCTGAAGATGGAATCCCTCCCATACAAAATCAGTTCGCTCGTCTACCTTCGCAACACGGAAGGACAGCTCCTTCTCATGAAGCGGAAAAAGTCTCCCAACAAGGGACTTTGGAGTCCCATCGGAGGAAAGCTGGAGATGGGCACCGGTGAGTCCCCGCATCAGGCAGCTGCACGCGAAGTTAAGGAGGAGGTGGACCTTGATGTCAGTGTCAGCGACCTGCATCTCTTCGCCATGATTGCCGAAAAGAACTACGAGGACCGCTGTCATTGGCTGATGTTTCTCTTCGATTGTCGCAAGGCCCTCGAGTCCCTCCCTCAGCCCATTGATGAGGGCGATTTCGCTTTTTTCGAGGAGTCGGAAATTGATAAGCTGGATGTTCCAGCCACGGATCGCTCACAGCTGTGGCGGGTCTATTTCGAATCCCGGAACGACTTTGTAGCCCTCAGTGCCGATTGCCATTCCGACAAGGAACTATCGGTCAATGTCGACGAATTCATGCCCCTGCGGCATGGCGGGGAAAAATGAGTACGGTGTTTTACAATTACCGCAGATGCCTGTAATATCCCTCGAGACCGGCAGGAATTGACTTTTTGCTTGGATTGGCGGGGAGAATTCACTGCATTGGTCGCTTAGCTTTAATCAAAGGCAAACCGTGAAGAAAGAAGAACCGGAAACACATGATTTCAATGTGGGCCGCTCCCGCACCCTGGCAAAGGAAGACCTTTTTGCCTACGCGGAGGACCCCGTGAACAAATCCATGACCAAGGAGGAGAAGATCAAGTGCTTCACCGACTTGGTCCGCATCCGCAAGTTCGAGCAGGCTGCCTTGCAATCCTACCAGAAAGGTAAGATGGGTGGCTTTCTCCACCTCTACATCGGCCAGGAGGCAACGGTCGTGGGAACCGTGTCCGTCATGGGCAAGGACGACCACATTATCACTGCCTACCGGGATCACGGGCACGCCCTGGCCGTTGGCATGAACATGAACGAGTGCATGGCCGAGCTCTACGGCAAGTTTACCGGCTGCTCCAAGGGCAAGGGCGGCTCGATGCACTACTTCGCCCCGGACAAGAACTACTGGGGCGGCCACGGGATCGTTGCCGGCCAGACCCCGCTCGGCCTTGGCCTGGCCTACGCCTTGAAGTACAAGGGTCTCAAGGGCTGTGCCATTTGCTACCTCGGTGACGGGGCCATCAACCAGGGTGTTTTCCACGAGTCACTCAATCTCGCCAGCCTGTGGGACATTCCGGTGATTTACATCATCGAGAACAACGGCTATTCCATGGGTACCAGTCAGAACCGCTCCAGTGCCTTCCCGGAAGAGGGCCTCGCCGCGCGCGCCAACAGCTACAAGATCGAGTTCGACACGGTTCACGGGGAAAACCTCTACGAAGTCCGGGCCAAGACCAATGTCGCTATCCAGAGAGCGTATGAGGAAAGCCGCCCGACGGTCCTGGAAATCTTCACCTACCGCTATTACGGCCACTCCATTGCTGATGCCAATCACCAGCGCTACCGGACCAAGGAGGAGATCCGCCACTACCAGGAGAACAAGGATCCGATCAATGTCTGGGAACAGATTCTCATCGAGGAAGGCCACCTTGACGAGGCCCAGGTCAAGGAGATCGACAAGGCCGCCAAGGAGGAAGCCAAGGCATCCGTGAAGTTTGCCGACGAGTCCCCCTTCCCTCCACCACAGGAGATCCTCTCGGATGTCTACCACTCGGTGGACAATCCCGGTACCCACACCAACGAGGGGGAAATCTTCTTCAACGATCAACTTCCTTTCTAAATACCAGCAATGGCTATCATTACTTACAGACAAGCGTTGAAAGACGCCCTCGCGGAAGAAATCGAACGCGACGAGAACGTCTTCATCATGGGCGAAGAAGTCGCCCAGTACAACGGTGCCTACAAGGTGACCGAAGGGCTCTGGAAGCGTTTCGGCGACAAGCGCCTGGTTGACGCTCCCATCTCTGAAGCCGGATTCATCGGCCTTGGTATCGGGGCATCCTTCCTCGGACTGCGACCGGTCATCGAGATGATGTTCTTTTCCTTCGTCTTTGTGGCCTGGGACCAGGCGGTCAACAACGCCTCAACCATCCGCTACATGTCCGGCGGCAAGGTCAATTGCCCGATCGTCATCCGTGGGCCGGCCAACGGCGGGACCAATGTCGGCGCCACCCACTCCCACACGCCGGAGAACATGGTGGCCAACTTTCCTGGACTGAAGGTTGTCTGCCCGGCCACCCCGGCCGATGCCAAAGGCCTTATGAAGAGCGCCATCCGGGATAACGATCCGGTCTTCTTCATGGAAAGCACCCTTCTTTACGGCAACGAGGGCGAAGTGCCGGATGATGAGGATTTCCTCATCCCTCTCGGCAAGGCGGATGTCAAACGGGAAGGTTCCGATATTACAATTATTACCCACGGGGGATGCGTCCTCGCCTCTCTCAAGGCGGCGGATGCCCTCAAGAAGGCCCACAACATCGATTGCGAAGTTGTGGACCTGCGCAGTATCCGGCCCCTCGACAAGGCAGCTATCCTGAAGTCGGTCAAGAAGACCAACCGGGTCCTCCTGGTTGAGGAAAACAAGCCCTTCTGCGGGGTCGGGGCACAGCTTTCCCACATGATCCAGCGCGAGGCCTTTGACTACCTGGATGCACCCATCCATCGCATCAGCGCAGTCGATGCCCCGGCCATCTACAGCCCGCCTCTCGAGAAGATCCAGATTCCGGACGCCGCCCTGGTGGCCCGCGAGGTGCGGAATATCCTTCAAATCAAAGCCTGAATCTTGCAATCTTTCGACTGATAACCTGAATCCATAAGCACCATGGCTGAAATCATTGAAATGCCCAAACTGAGCGACACCATGACGTCGGGGACGCTCATCAAATGGCTCAAGAGTGAAGGCGACGCTGTCTCTTCCGGCGACATGATTGCCGAGGTGGAGACCGACAAGGCAACCATGGAGGTGGAATGCTTTGAGGATGGTGTCCTGTTGAAGCAATACATCCAGGAAGGCGACTCGGTCGAGATTGGCAGCCCCATATGTGCCGTCGGCGAAGAGGGAGAAGATGCTCCCGAAGCAGAGGTCAAAACCGCCAGCCCGGAAGCCACCGAAGAAGTAGCGGAAGAAAGCGAGGAACCGGAAGAAGAACAGGAAACTGCGGAAGCTGAAGAGAGTGAGCCTTCCGCCGAGCCAGCATCAGCATCCGCGCCCACCAGCACTACCGATGGCGGCCGTATCAAGATTTCCCCGTTGGCCCGCAAGATTGCCGAGGAACTGGGCGTGGCCCTTGAGCGTATTAAGGGAACCGGTCACGGCGGTCGGATCGTCCGCCAAGACGTCGAGGAAGCGGCCAAGAATCCGCAGGCCATGAGCAGTGCAGCGAGCAGTGGCCCCGCCCTCTCCCTGGGCAAGCTGGAGGAGAAGACGGAAAAGGTCAGCAACATGCGGGCCTCCATTGCCAAGGCACTGGTCAAGTCCAAGACTGAAGCCCCCCACTTTTACCTGCAGAGCGAAATCAATGCCGCCCCCCTTGCGGCAGCGCGGCAGGACCTTAATGAATTCCTGGCCAGCCTCCCGGCCAACGAAGGCGGTATCAAGTTCACCGTCAATGACCTGATCCTCAAGGCAGCCGCCATGGCGGTCTCCATGGTCCCGGCGATCAACCGTTCCTGGCAGGGCAGCACCATCAAACAGAGCGGTGCCGTCCACCTCGCCTTTGGGGTGGCCATTGACGACGGCTTGGTGACTCCCGTCATCCGCGATGCCGGCACCAAGTCCCTGCGCCAGATTTCCATTGAAGCCAAGGAGCTCATCGTCAAGGCCCGCGACCGCAAGCTCAAGCCGGACGAAATGACTGGCAGCACGCTCACCGTGACCAACCTGGGCATGTTCGGGATTACCGATTTCTATGGCATCATCAATCCCGGCAATGCCGCCATTCTGAGTGTCGGGACCACCGTCAAGCAACCGGTTGTGGATGAAAACAACCAGATTTCCATTGGTTACCGGATGAAGGTGGGCCTCAGTGGCGACCACCGGGTCATTGACGGGGCCGTCGGGGCCCAGTACCTGCAGGCCCTCGGCAAGATTCTCGAAAGGCCATCCATCCTGCTGGCTTAAGCCAGTCCCGGAATTGAGCTAAGCAAAAAAAAGGGCGACTGCCGAAGCAGCCGCCCTGAAATTTCAGGTTTTATCCGTAATTCCGACCCTTAGAAGGTCAGGCGGGCACCCAACTGGATAGCCCAGCGGGAACGAACACCACCGGTCTGGACGCGCTCGCTTTCCGGATCGAACTCCTCGAAGACGTACTTGCCATTCTCGAGGCTGGCTCCGACGACTTCCTGGTCGAACGGGAATCCGAATTCCTCGGTCAGGCCCCAGTCGCTGTCGAGCCAGTTAAGGACGTTCAGGAAGTCGACATAGAAAGTCAGTCCGACTTTTTCCCAGATCGGAATGTCCTGCTCGAACTTGATGTCGAGGCGCTGGACCCAGCGGTTGTACTGGGAATTACGCGGAGCATTGCGCCCGGCATATTTGGAGAGGCCGTTCTCCTTGACGAAGTCAAAGAAACCATCCTGATCGAAGCCCGACTCGAAGACGACATTGGAGTCGCCCGGACCAGTCGGGATGTAGAGCAGGTCGTTGTTGTCATCCCCGTCGCCATTGATGTCGCCATCAAAGGTCACACTATAGGGACGGCCGGAACGGGCCTCGAAGATGGCAGTGATCCGGGTCGGAGCATTGGCCACAAGCTCAAACTGGGTCCCGGCCATGACGAGGAAGCGGTGGTTAACCTCGAAGTTCGAAGTAGCCACTTCCGGATCATTCACGTTGAAGACCTGACGGTTGTAGTAGTTCGAGGTCGCACGGGAGCTGGTAAACGGATTAACATCCTTGGAAGTCCCGTTGACATAGGAGAACTTGGAGAACCAGCCACCGGTCATCTCGCGCTCGAGGGAGAGAGCGAAGTTGGTGGCATCGCCCGCATCGACATTACGCAGGACAAAGACACTGTCGTAGGTGTCGACTGCGGTCCCGTCGTAGATCTTGCGTCCATCAGCAGCTGCCCCATCGAGGGCCAGGTTGATGTCCTCAACATAGAGGGAGTCGTAGTTCTCGGTATGGATGACCTCGGCGGTCATGACCCACGGGCTTTCGCCAAGACGGTAGTCGAACGCCAGATTGGCCCGGATGATCCACGGGAGGGACAGGTTCGGGTCGGTGACATTGACTTCAGGTGTCCCTGCGGCCTTCTCGATGTAGATAATCGGGTTTTCCTGATCGAGCTCCGTGCTCATGTAATCGATCCAGTCAAATCCGTCGATGTCGCCAAAGCGGATCCGGTTGCTGGTTTCCCCGTTGTTGGTGTAGGGATTGACCAGCCAGACACCCGGTGTACGGCCCTGGAAGATGCCAATGCCGCCACGAATCTGCATGTCCTTCTCCAGGTTCGGCTTGTAGTTGAAGCTGATACGCGGGGAGATGAGGGTCTTGCCGTCGATCTTGCCTGTATTCGGGATGCCGAACAGGTCCTCAAAGGGAACACCATTGCTGTCAGAGGCTTCCGGCGGGCGGTCACCCATGTCGGTGTAGTCCATCCGCAGACCGAGATTGACGTTCAGCTTGGGATTCACTTCCCAGGCCGCCTGGACAAAAGCGCCGGTTACGGAAACTTCCGCCTCGGCAACTGGATTCTGGCCAGTCACGCCGGTATTACGGTAATTGTTACGGGAGCTCGAATTGAGAACACCATTGAAGTAATCATCGATGTTATCGAAGCCAAAGTTGGCGAAGGAACTTTCGAGGAAGAGATTGAAGAATGAGGCATCTTCATAATCCACCCCGAAGGTGTAAGTGATGTTACCCTTGTAGTAGGTCCCGATGGCACTGAAGTTGTACGTGTCCACTTCAAGATTATTGGCGTGGCGGAACTGCTCCGTACCGGAAAACAGCTCTCCGCTGCCGGTGGGCTCATAACTTCCGGCAACCCCGTCATCATCCGGGAAATTGTCGATGAAGATTTGCGGAATCAGCTCGTCCCATGTGGTGGGCTGGCGGTAGCGGTTGTAGCCGAAAGAGATCTCGGTCTCGAAATCGTCTGTCCAACTGCTGTACAACTGGGCGGTGTAGAACCGTTCTTCGCGCTCTTGGCGATAGAAGTGGGAATCAAGGGAGGTTTCCCCACTGTCGTCGAAATTGCCGACATTCGGGTCTTCCCCCTGGGTATTCTGGTATTTGACCGCCAGGCGGTGCTTCTCATTGATATTCCAGTCCAGCTTGATGAGGTACTTCTCATCCGGCTGAACGCGCTTGCCAGCGGCACCATAATCACCGAAATCAAACGGCAGGGAGCTGTTGAAGGCGAGCACATCGGCGATGGCATCCGGGTCCGGATCGAAACCGGGAACCCCACCTTCCTCAACGCGCTCAAACTCTTCGTAATAGACAAAAAAGAACAGCTTGTCCTTGATGATGGGGCCACCGAGGGTCGCGCCCCAGGTCGTTTCCTCGAAGAAGTCGTTGGAGCCGTTGACGTCACCGCGCATTCCACTGTCATAGTAGTAGCCGTAGAGGCTGCCATGGAACTCGTTTGTACCGGACTTGGTCACGGCATTGATAGCGGCACCGGTGAAACCACTACGGCGGGCGTCATAGGGAGACAACTCGACGGTAATGGCTTCAAGGGCATCGAAGGCGACCGGGTTGCGGAAGGACTGCACACCGGAGGAATCCAACCCGAACTGGTCGTTGATTCGCACACCGTCCAGCATCACCGAATTGAAGCGGTTACTTTGGCCAAGGGCGGTCAATTCGTTGCGGTCTTCCTCCGTGATGGTGACGAACGGGCTGAGGCGAGCCACATCGTTGAGGTGCCGGCGGGTCGAGGGCGTACCATCGATCTCCACGCTGCCGTAGTTGGTGCTAACCCCCATGTTGGTCGTATCGAAGATGTAGTCTCCCGACTGGGCCTCCACCGTGAAGGCTTCCAATTCGATGACCTCCTCTTCATCAACGGCCATCCGCAGGTTGGTCGTGCTGACCTGCCCAAGCGATGTGTAGACATCACTCACCGAGCGGTCAATCCGGCCATCAGCCGAAGCCGTGATGGTGTATGGTCCGCCGACGCGGACACCGGAGAAGTTATACCGGCCGTTCTCCCGGGTGCGGGAGGTGTAGGTCGTTCCGGTAGGTGTGTGAACAGCCTGGACGGTTGCCCCCTCGATACCAGCTCCGCTGGCGTCAAGAACGCGGCCGCCAAGCCCCGACGAAGTGATCCCCTGCGCCATCAGGCCGGGAACAATCAGCATGCTTACGAGAACGCATGCCAATGACTTAAGTACAGCACTTGATACTTTATTCATGTCTATGGTTAGTGTGGATTGAGTAAGAAGGACTGAAAGATGGCAGAGGAATCGGAGGGGTCAAGTTGAAGTAATTAACACTTGGATTTCGTAACCCATTTGGCGCAATTGAGGGCTTCCACGAACAGTGGGGGACAAGGAAAATTCTTGCAGAAACCGGGCTCTACTTTCTACTCCAGACACTCTCGGAATCTCATGGGACCCATCACCGTCATCAAGTATCTTCTCCTTTCCACTGTCCTGGTGGTCTCTCTCTTTTTCTCCATCCATTGCCTCTTTGCCAGTGATGTGCGGCGGGAATCCTGGAGATTCGCCATCAAGCACCGGTTTTACCTAAGCCAGAAGACGTTCAAGAGGCTGAGCTACCTGTTCGGCGGGATCTTGCTGGTCCTGGCTTTGTATGTTGCCTATTTCCTGACACTGGATTTCCTCGAGGATTAATGGATGCATCAGCTGAAAAGTGGCAGGAGGGCCTGCCCAATGAGGTAGCTTTCTGGGAAGACTGGCTGGAGGGCCGAACCCGTTTCGCGGAGGACCGGGCCTTCCGGTTAAGCAGCAAC
>JBFOMH010000015.1:0-80423 GCA_040830765.1 Puniceicoccaceae bacterium
CATTAGAGCTTCCAAGGCCATTCGAATCAAGTAAGCCATACTTGCTTTTTCAGACTTGGAAATTCTCTCGAGAGAAGTCCTTTTGGCATCCGCTAGTCTAACGGATAATTGCCGGCGCTTCCCACTCGCTTTGCGGGAGACCTTTTTATAATCGAATTGCTCGATTGCGTAGTCGATGAGTTTTGAAAAAGAGACTCCACCCAGTTGTGTGCGGAGTTTCTCGAGACTTGCTGCCAACTCGGCATCAATTTCAAAGCTCAGAGGTGTTGTTTTTGATTTCATCTGCTCTCCCTTGTATTGGATTCAGAATACTCGGGCGAAAATAATTACAACAGGCAGATAAAAATACAACAAAAAAAAGTATTGATAAAATCGTGGTAATCGTTGTGGCGAATCCCCGCAGCAGGCACTTGAAATTTGCAATGAAGAATCACTACATTGGAACCGGAACAAAATAACGGTAAACGAATGGAACGCGCTCGCCGATCATTGAGGCAGCAAACTGAACGAACGCACACGAAGGGTGACACTTTCCCGTTGGGGCCGGTTTGACCAGGTAAGTTCACTGAACATCCATTCGTTTCCAAACTGCTTGAAGCCACCGATCCGCAACCGCTTCACGCGGGCCTTGTTTTCATCATAGAAGTCAGCTTTCAGCAGGGCGGCATAATCTTCATCTATCGTCACCACGACACGGGCTGGAAAGGACTGTCGTTCCGGGTTAAGCAAAACGAAACGATGAGCGGGTCGTCCAAGGTAACGGTCGGGTCCCTCATAGCTGGCATCTTTCCAGTTGAGGAAAGTCATGAGTAAGTCGGACCAGGTAAACGGCAAGGAGGCGAAAATGCGCTCACTCAATTGAGCCGATTCAACCGCCACCGTTTCATCGCAACCGTCTTCGCGATCCTCGATGAAGTAAGCTCCACCCTCTTCCAGAAGAATGCTTCTGACCTCGGTCTTGCCATCGGCGTTGGTAATGGCGACACGGGTCAATTCAGATCCCCTCTGCCAGGTTCCGCTCAGTTCCAATTTATAGGAACGGGAAGGGGCCCGGCCAGGCCGGTAGACCAGCTCTCCCTCCATCTGGAACGATCCGATATGCCGGTTGTAGAGGAACTGTTCCCAGACTTGCTCGCCTTCCCGATCTTCAAGAGCAGATGGATCTTGGCGATTAGGTGGTTCCCTGAACTTGAATTGCGCCTCCAGTTGGTGGGCGAAGGCAAAGGCCAGACCGATAGCAAAGATCAGAAAATGAAAAAGCCTGCCCCCAAAGTATGGAGGCAGGCTGAAAGTGTTCCTCATGGAAATCTGGGCAAAGCCCGTGTAAAGTTAGGGAGTTGGTGCACTTTCCGGCTCAGGCAGAGTTACCGGGACAGGCTCCTCGGCCAAATCCGAAGCAGCTTCTTCGGCAGCAGCGGCAGCCTCATTGAGGACCTCCTCGGCTTCGGCAACGGCAGAATCGATCGTCTCACCAGCTTCAGCAGGCAGGGTTACCGGTTCGGCGGGAACGGATTCCTCGACAACCGGGATTTCCGGCAGGTCTGACTCCGGTGCCTTGCTTTCAGCTCCTTCGCGGCTCATGAAGAGCAGGTACAGGACAAGAGCGAGGATGAAAAAGGCAAAGGCGGCCCATTTGGTGGCCCGTTCCAGTACATTGGTGGTTTCTGCACCAAAGGTGGATTCCGTAACGCCTCCACCAAATGCCGAGCCCATGCCGGCGTTGGAGTTGGCCCGCTGCATGAGGATGACCAACACCAGGAAGAGGCTGATGAGAATCAGTACGAAAGTGAGTAAATTGATGACAATGGTAAGCATGAGGTGTGTCTCTCTTTAGAAAAACGTGCAACGCTGGCGACCCTTAGATCAAGTTTCAAGTAAAATTTCCTCAACTGGCGGGTGCCGGGCCAGCCTAATGAAGGCCCATTTGTTCGATAATACGCTGCAAGTCGTCGTTGCCGTGGTACTCGATGATGATGCGCCCCTTCTTGGGCGTGTGCTTCAGAGTCACCCGGGTACTGAAACTGCTCGATAATTGCTTTTGTAAATCCTCGATCGCCCGTTGCTCGTCAGCGGGAGCAGTACTGCGCTGTTTCGGGGGTCGCTCGGTGCGGACCTTCGCCCGTTCCACCTGCCGTTCAATTTCCCGCACGCTCCATCCTCTCTCGATGGACTGCCTGGACAG
Source organism: Puniceicoccaceae bacterium (assembly GCA_040830765.1). Lineage (GTDB taxonomy): Bacteria > Verrucomicrobiota > Verrucomicrobiia > Opitutales > Oceanipulchritudinaceae > Oceanipulchritudo. The sequence goes on from JBFOMH010000015.1 coordinate 2,183, forward strand.
CAGCAGGCGGGTTTCGAGATCGTCCAGACCGAGGAGCACCTTGGCGTGGCCAACAGAGAGCAGCCCCTTAATGATGTAGGCTTGGATTTCCCGCTGCAATTGAAGCAGGCGCAACGCATTGGCCACCGAGGCCCGGCTACGGCCCACCCTTTCAGCAGCCTGCTCCTGGGTAAGGTCAAAGTCGCGGATAAGGCTGGCATAGCCCATCGCCTCTTCAATCGGATTAAGGTTTTCCCGCTGCAGGTTCTCAATTAGGGAAAGGACCGCGCTGGAGGATTCCGATGCCTCAATGACTCTGGCGGGAATCTGCTTTAACTTGAGTTTCTGGCAGGCACGCCAGCGGCGTTCCCCGGCAATGAGTTCAAACTTGTTCTCCCTTGCCCGGACCACGACCGGCTGCAGTAAACCTTCCGAACGGATGCTTTCGGCCAGCTCGCCGAGGCTTTCCTCATGGAATTCCCGGCGCGGCTGATGGGGATTCGGGACAATCCGGTTGATGGGAATCTCCAGTAATCCAAGGGCATTTTCACGGGCCGGGGCCTCCGCTTTTCCCGGAGGGTTGGCTGGACGCCGTTTAGCTGCCTTTTTGCCAGCTTTCGTTGGCTTAGGGGTTTTCTTCTTTACTGTCTTTGCCGGCCGCTTGGTGGAAGTTGCCTTTTTCTTCGCTGCCTTTTTCTGGGCAGGGGCCGGCGTACTGATGCCCCCACTGATGAGCGAACCCAATCCACGCCCCAATCCTGTTTTCTTTGCCATGGTTATTAATTCTTCAAGGGAATGAAAAGTTCCTGTCCCGGATAGATGACATCGGAAGCGAGTCGGTTGGCATTGCGAATCCAGTCGACCCGGGAACCCATTTTGCGGGCAATCCCGGAAAGGGAATCCCCGCTCTGCACGGTGTAGGAGGTGCCCGTGCGGGGGTAATCATCACTGAACACCACTACCTGCTCCAGCTGGGGCTGACCTTCGAGGCTTTTGGCCAGGGCGTTGATAGCCTTCTGGGTCTTTTCCGCCAGCGACTCGATTTCCTTGGAGACTTCATCAACCAGACCTTGCCGGCTGGCCTGGTTGGCGGATTGTATCCGCTGCTCGAAGGATTTCAGGATGGCATTCAACTGCTCCGGGCTGACACTGTCATTTCCAGACCCAACCTGTGCCTGGACCCAGTCGCGTAATTCCTTGTTTTCACGACGCAAGGCCTCCACTTCAAAGCGGAGGGAACGGACAACCTGATCCAGTCGGTCAACATCACTTCGAAGGTTGGCCAACTGCACATTGACCGGGGTCACCTGTGCGGTGGCCGAAAGAGTCCCCAGAACACAGGCTGCTGCCAGGAAAATGGGGAGTCGCATTTGTGCAAAGCTCATAGTAAACGGTATTGCCATAATTTGCCCATGGGTCAACGACCTAAACAGGGCTGGTGAGGGAATTTCACTTCTTCTTGTACGGGAACGGTTCCCGGGCTTCGAGTTCCCGCATGGGCCGGCTTTCGAGGCACTGGCCTTCTGCAATCGGAAATCCGCGTAGAAAGGCATCCGCCGGCAATGGCTTACCACCGGGACGCTGCAGGCAAAGGGCCTTCAGGATGCCCGTGCCACAGGCAATGCGAAGGCCACCATCGGGACTGGCAAGAACCGTCCCCGGTGAGGCGTCCGCTGTCGATTGCTCCAACTCAGCCTCCAGAATCCGGATCTCTGTTCCCTTAACAGGAAATGCAGTACCCGGCCATGGTTGAAAAGCCCGGATGCGATTATAGAGCTCCACTGCCGGTTGGTTGAAGTCAAGATGACAGTCCGTCTTCTCGATGATACGGCAATAAGTGACAGCCGACTCGTCTTGCTCAAGGAATTCCAACTCGCCGCCAGCAAGCCGGGTTAATCCCCTCGACATCAGAACTGGAGCCGCTTCGGCCAGCTTTTTCTGAACATCAGCGACGGTATCTTCCTTTAGGATGGAAACTTTCTCACAGTCCGCCACCGGTCCGGCGTCCAGCTTGGGTATGATGCGCATCAGGCAGAGTCCTGTTTCCTGATGGCCCAGCGCAACCGCGGTATGAATCGGGGAAGCCCCCCTGAGACGTGGCAGAAGCGACGCATGCAGGTTGAGCGTGCCCATGGTTGGCGCCTCGAGGAAGCTTTTTGGCAGAATCTGTCCATAGGCCATGGCCACCACCACATCGATGCCATTCTCACGCAGGTATTCAGCATCCTCCTGACCGCACTTGACCGGCTGCCGGACATCGACTCCAGCATCCATGGCCCATTGCTTGATCGCGTTTGGTTGCAGGTGCATGCCCCGGCCCGTCCGCCGGTCCGGTTGTGTGTAAACCGATACGAGCTCGAAGCCAGCCGGTGATTCCCGGTGCAAATGCTGCAGGACCGGCAGGACAATCGGATCCGACCCCATGAAGACCAGTCTCATCGGCGGCTCCTTTTGCCGGGAGGCGCATATCGCTTTTCCTTGCCCTTCAATTCAAACTGGATGGGACACCCACTGAGATGGAAGTGCTTGATGAAGCCATTCTGCAAATAGCGCCGGTAACTGTCATCCAGTTTGGTCGCGCGGTTGCAGAAAATCCGGAAGGAGAACGGTCGGTTACCAGTCTGTACGGAATAATAGGCCTTGAAGCGCTTGTTGTCGATGTAACGGGGCTGCCGTTTCTCGATCATGCCATGGACCAGGGCATTGACCTTCGGTGTGGCAAGGGTTCGGCCTGAGGTCTCCCAGAGGGCGCGCGCCACCTTGAGGACACGGTCCATGGCGAACCCTCGCAAGGCGGAGACAAACAATACAGGACTGTCGGGGAGGAAAAAGATCTCCCGCAGGGCATTCTGGGCATAGCTCTTGCGGAAGGCATCCATGTTCTCGTACTGGTCCGGCTGGTTGGCCCGGAAGCGGTCAATGGCCACGTCCCACTTGTTGACCACAAGGGCCACGCTTTTTCCAGCGTCCATGATCTCCCCGGCAAGGGCCTTGTCCTGGCGCGTGACACCTGACTCGGCGTCTATGACCAGGAAAACGATGTCAGATCGCTCAATGGCATGCCGGGTACGAACCGTGCTGAAGTACTCGATTGAATGGCTGACCCGTTTCCGCCGGCGCAATCCGGCCGTATCGACGAGACGGAATGGAAGACTGATCCCGTCCTTGGTCTGGAAGTCGAGGTCCAGCATGACACTGTCCCGCGTGGTCCCCGGGACTTCGCTCACCACTAGCCGCTCATCTTCAAGAAGGAAATTACAGAGGCTTGACTTGCCGACATTCGGCCGCCCGACAAAGGCCAGGTGAATGCGGTGCGGTTCGCTTTCTTCGGGAGCTTCAGGGGCCGGCCCGATTACGGACTCAATCGCATCCTCGACTCCCTTGACGTTGTATCCGTGTTCGGCCGAAACCGGAAACAGTTCAGAAAAGCCCAAGGCCTCAAAGTCGGTCACCCGGCCTTCCATTCCCTCGTCATCAATCTTGTTGACGATAGCCAGCACGGTTTTCCCGCTCTGGCGCAAGCGCTCGGCAATCGTCTCGTCGAGGGTAGTCAGCCCCTCCCGCCCATCGAGGACAAAACAAATCAGATCCGCCGCCTCGACCGCAAACCAGACTTGCTCCTCGGCCGCGGCAATCAGCTTCTCGTGGTCCATGTCGACCACCAGCCCGATGCCGCCGGTGTCCAGCAGGTTGTAGTGATTTTTCACTACCGTTGAATTGACATCCCGCGTCACCCCCGCCTGGTCATGGACAATGGCCAGCCGGCGGCGGGCCAGGCGGTTGAAAAGGCGGCTTTTGCCGACATTGGGACGGCCGACAAGGGCCACTGTGGAAAGGTTCTTCATGAATGACTAGAGGGAGTCGACAAAGGCCTGCATGCGGTTGCAAGCCTCCTCGATTTTTTCGTAGCGGGTTGAAAAGCTGGCCCGGACAAAATCCGATCCGTCTTTTCCAAAAGCAGTACCGGGAACAACGGCCACTTCCCCTTCCTGGAGGAGGCGGGTGGCAAAAGTCTTCCCGTCGAGACCGGTTGGGGTGACATCCGGAAAGGTGTAGAAGGTCGCCTGCGGCATATGGCAGGAAAGGCCGATCTCACGAAAGCGCCGGACCAGGAAATCGCGGCGACGACGGTAGGAGTCGCGCATCGACTCCACGGAATCACTGGAATTGCGCAGCGCCTCGATTCCGGCCTCCTGGACAAAGATGGGCACACTCATGACGGCGTACTGGTGCACCTTCATCATGGCTTCGATGATTTCGTGTGGGGCACAGGCATAGCCAATCCGGAATCCGGTCATGGCAAATGCCTTGGATACGCCGTGCAGGAAAACCGTCCGTTCGCGCATGCCGGGGAAGCTGGCGATGCTGACATGTTCACCCTCATAGGTCAGCTCGGCATAAATTTCATCGCTGAGGACGATAAGGTTCTTCTCCACCGCGAAGGCGGCGATTTTTTCCAGCCTTTCCCGTTCCACTACCCCGCCTGTGGGATTGGTCGGGAAATTGAGAATGAGCAACTTGGTCCCCGGCTCCCAGGCATTTGCCAGGTCCTCCACCCGCAGGGCAAACCCGTCGCTGGCATGGGTGGCCACACCAAGGGGAATACCTCCAGCCAACTGGACACTGGGAGAATAGCTGACGTAACAGGGTTCGTGATAGAGGACCTTGTCTCCCGGATCGATTAGCGCGCGGATGGCGGTATCCATGGTCTCCGAGACACCGATGCCGATGAGGCACTCCTTACCGGGATCATAGGAAAGGCCAAAAATCCGTTCCACGTAGTCGGTTACCGCGCGCCGAAATGCCAGCAAGCCAAGGTTGTCGGTGTAACTGGTGCGCCCCTTCTCAAGGGAATATATAGCGGCCTCGCGAATATTCCAGGGCGTGACAAAATCGGGTTCGCCAATGCCAAGGGAAATCGCCTGTGGCATTTGCTGCACAAGGGCGAAAAAGTCCCGGATACCGGAGCGCTGCAGCCCGTGTACATGACGGGCGATGACATTTTCGTAATTCATGGATGAACGAATGCAAATTCTACGGACTGATGGCCGGCTTATCCGTATCCTCTGGATCATGGCCCAGGAGGATACCGTCCACCTTATAGCAACGGAGCATGAAGCGGGTCGCCGTGGACTGGACAGCACCCAGCGTGGCCAGCTTTTCCGAGACAAACGTCGCCACCGAGAGCAGGTTCTTGCCCCGGACCACGACCAGGAGGTCATAGCCACCACTCATCAGGTAACAGGTGACCACTTGATCAAAGCGGGCGATCCGTTCGGCGATGTGGTTGAAGCCGCCTTCCCGTTCCGGCACGATGGAGACCTCGATAAGAGCCTGGACCACGTTTTCCGCCAGCGCCTTCGGATTGATGACGGGACGCCAGCCCAGCAGCATCTGGTCAGTCTCCAGCTTTGCCAGGGTGGCTTCAATTTCCGCTTCGCTGACACCCAGGATGGAAGCCATGGCATCCGTGCTGACAGCTTCCCCTTCAAGCAGTAATTTCAGGACATCTTTGATCATAACCCGGCACTATGGGCATTCCCTTCGCCGCATGCACGAATTTTTTTAGGATTCCTCGGAATGCTTTCACCTGATGCAAGTGCCGCTTGATTCCACTCCCCAAGTTGGCAAAGGTAAAGGTGATGGAACGTGGTGGTGACAAGACTCTGGATCCTCAGGTCCGCGAGGTGCTCGAACAGCATCTGGCTCCGGCAACCGGGACCATACCCCTGGAAACCTTTATCGATCTGGCCCTCTACCATCCGCAGGTTGGCTACTACCTGCGCCCGGAGAGCCGGGTTGGTCATCGTTCCGGGACCGATTTCTATACCGCCCAAAGCCTGGGCACGGTTTACTCCAACCTGGTCCTTGCGGCCCTGGAGGAATTATCCGGTTCAAGCCTCGATACCTTCAGCCTCGTCGAATTCGGCCCGGAATCTTCAGCCGGCACAATGGGTCCTGCCGGTAAATCTCCTTTCAGGGAAACGCTGTTGGTCAGGCCCGGAGAGGCCTTTACCATCCCTTCCCGGTCCATCGTCTTTTCCAATGAACTGTTTGATGCCCAGCCATTCCGGCGTTTCATCCGGCGAAACGACAAATGGATGGAAGCCGGCGTGCGCATCACTGATAACGCCCTTGATTGGTGCGAGTTGGAACCCGCTCAGTCGCTTCCTCCCCTTCCGGAGGCCAGTGAAGGCTATATCATCGACTGGCCTGGCCAGGCCCGTCAATTGATGCAGGACATCTGCTCGCAATCGTGGGAAGGGCTCTTTGTCGCCTTCGACTACGGTCTGGAACGTTCGGTCATCTTCAGTGAACGGCCTTCCGGGACAGGGCGCACCTATGCAGACCATCAACTGGGAACGGACCTGCTGGCCAATCCCGGGCACATCGACATCACCTGCCACGTCATCTGGGATGAACTGGAGGACGCCCTCCGCGATAACGCCTTCGAATCCATCCGGATTGAGCGCCAGGAGGCCTTTTTCATGCATCATTCGAGAAAGGAGATTGCCCGCATCCTGGAGGGGTCTGCAGGCAGCTTTTCCCCTGAGAAACAGACCCTCATGGAGCTGCTCCATCCGGAAAACATGGGCCATAAGTTTCAGGTTCTGAGTGCTCGGCGGGGTGAACTTTAAAAAAAACTTGCCATCGGCAGGCACTGACCTACGGTTTCCCGCTTTTCTACAGGAGAAATAACCATGGCACGAATTTGTACAGTTACTGGAAAGCGCCCCGTCAGTGGCAGCCGCATCCACCGCAAAGGTCTGACCAAAAAGAGCGGCGGTATCGGCACGCACATCGCCAAGATCAGCAAGCGCACCTTCAAGCCCAATGTTCAGCGCGTCCGCGTCCGCATGCCCAACGGGCAGGTCAAGCGGGTCTGGGTTTCCGCCAAGGCCCTCAAGGCCGGCAAGGTCGTCAAGGCCTGAAGCGTTTCCAAATAGCACCCATTTTCAACCCCGGTTCAGGCAACCGGGGTTTTTTTGTGCCCAAATCCTAAATCGAGGGATCAAACCAGTTCAGGGAAGCCCCAAGGGCGGCGACATCCCCGATGATAACCACCGCCGGCGCTCCCAGACCGGCTTCCCCGGCCCTCCAGGCAATGTCTTCCAGGCTGCCCCGGACCGAGCGCTGCTTCGGAGTCGTTCCCCACTGCACCACACAGGCCGCCGTCCCGGGATCCCGGCCCTCACTGATGAGGCGCCCGGTTATTTCCTCCAGTCGGCCCATCGACATGTACAGGACTAGCGTCGCTCCGCTGCGGGCATGCCGCGCCCAGTCGACCATGCTCATTGCCTTGTCCGGCTTCTCATGGCCTGAAATAAAGGTCACCGCGCTGCTCCGCTCGCGATGGGTCAACGGAATCCCGCAATAGGCGGCACAACCCAATGCGGCTGTCACCGCCGGGATAACCTCGTAACGGATCCCGGCTGCCCGCAGCGCTTCCGCCTCCTCGCCTCCCCGGCCAAAAATAAAAGGATCGCCTCCTTTTAGGCGCACCACCTGCTTTCCCTCCCGCGCCAACTCGATTAGCAACTCCTCAATCTTCTCCTGCTCCATGGAGTGGAATCCCGATCGCTTGCCGACATAATGGAGAACGCAGGTGGACTTCACCCAATCCTTCATCCCCTCGTCCACCAGGTAATCAAAAACCAGGGCATCGCAGCTCTCAATCAATCGCTTTCCCTTGACCGTGATCAGATCCGGATCTCCCGGACCCGCACCGACCAGATAGACTGTTCCTTCCCCTTCTTTCATCCGTTTCCATACCATTCATCCGGCCGGAACGCATTCTGTCCACCGCCCTTTTCGAGAATTCCCCTTGCCAATGCCCCATTTTTAATCATTAGTATTCTGCCTAACATTGTTATGATTAACGCAAAAGCAAGCGGGAATATGGAGGAAACGGGCTTTGGGTCGGACTGGCTGGAGGGCGAGTCGGCGGAGGCGCGTATTGCCTGGGCGCTGGAGCGTTGGGGGGAGAAGCTGGTGCTATCGACGAGTTTCGGGGTGCAGTCGGCGGTGATGTTGCATTTGGCGACGCAGGCCTGGAAGGAGATTCCGGTGGTATTTGTGGACACAGGCTACCTTTTTCCGGAGACCTATCGTTTTGCGGAGGAGTTGTCGGAGCGGTTTTCCCTGAATTTGAAAGTGGCGACTCCCCTATGGACCCCTGCGCGGCAGGAAGCGGTCCACGGGAAGCGCTGGGAGCAGGGTCTTGAGGGGCTGGAAGCCTACAATCTTGATAACAAGGTGGAACCGATGAACCGGGCCCTGCAGGAACTGGGAGCGGAAGCGTGGTTGAGCGGATTGCGCCGGGTGCAGTCGAAATCGCGGGCCAACCTGCCGGTGGTGCAAAAGCAGAAACGGACGGCGAAGATACACCCCATCGTCGATTGGACGGAAAAGGAAATTTACACCTACATGACGAGGCATGACCTGCCCTTTCATCCACTTTGGGAGCAGGGCTACGTCAGCGTGGGCGATGTCCACAGCACCCGTCCGCTGGAAGCGGGGATGAGCGATGAGGAAACCCGTTTCGGTGGTCTCAAGCGGGAATGCGGTCTCCACGAGGCCAGTGGGCAGGCGGACTGGCAGATTTAAGGGGTACCCTGGTCCTCATCAAGGAGGGCGCGCAAGCCATCTTCATCAAGAACCGTGATGCCAAGATCGTTGGCCTTGCGGAGCTTGCTCCCGGCCTCCTCGCCGGCGATGACAAAGTCGGTCTTGCCGCTGACACTGCCGGAAACCTTGCCCCCGGCGGCCTCGATCCGGCTCTTGGCCTCGGAACGGGTCCAACTCGGCAAGGTGCCCGTAAGGACAAATGTCTTGCCGCTTAGGGATGCGTCCTCGGCCGGCTTCTGGAGCCGCGACTCCATGTTCAGCCCTGCCTCCTGGTAGAGACGGCGAATCCGCTCCATGTTGGAGGCCTCGGAAAAGTACTGCAGGAGACTTTCGGTCATTTTCGGCCCAATGCCATCGATGGCATTCAAGGCCTCCTCGCGGGCCTGCATCAGGACGCCCATGGAGCCAAAAGTGGTGGCCAGTAATTTCGCTGCTTCCGCCCCGATGAGGGGGATGCCCAGGCCGTGGATGAAGCGCCACAAATCGGCATCGCGGCTGCCGGCAATGGCCTCAACCAAATTGTTGGCGGACTTTTCGGCAAACTTTTCCAATCCCAGCAGGTCCGCCGCCTGCAGGCCATAGAGATCGGCAATGTCATGCACCAGCCCGGTCTCCACCAGCTGCTTGACCACTTCCTTGCCCAATCCCTCGATGTCCATCGCCTGGCGCCCGGCATAATGCTCAATCTGACGCCGCAACCGGACTGGATTAGCCTCCCCTTTCAGCCGCCATACGGCTTGCCCGGGAACGCGCTCCGCCTCGTGGCCCAATTCCTCAAGGCGGGCTGGAAAATCAAAGGGCACGGAGTCTGATGGCCGCTTTTCCTGGATGACCCGGACGACAGCGGGGATGATCTCACCCGCTTTCTCGACAACGACCCAGTCGCCCTCCCGCACATCCTTGCGGCGTATCTCGTCTTCATTGTGGAGGGTGGCCCGGCTGACCAGGGTTCCGGCAATTTCCACCGGTTCCAGCTCAGCCACCGGCGTCAGGGCCCCTGTGCGTCCAATCTGGATGGTGATCTCCCGGAGGCGGGTTTCCGCCTGTTCAGCGGCAAACTTGTAACTGATGGCCCAACGCGGCGCTTTTGAGGTCGATCCCGCCCGCTGCTGCCCGGCAAGGTTGTTTAATTTCAGGACAGCGCCGTCCGTTGGGTAGGCGAACTGCGACCGCATTGCATCCAGTTCCTCAATAGCCGCCCAGGCGTTTTCAATTCCGGTAACCCTCCAGGCCTTCTCCACCGTTGGTAGTCCCCAGGCCTGGAATTTCTCCCGCAATTCATGCTGATGACGGAAATCCACCCCTTCTGCCGCCCCCAGCCCGTAGCAGACAATTTCCAGCTTCCGCTGAGCCACCACCTTCGGGTCCAGCTGTTTGAGGGTGCCGCTGGCGAGGTTGCGGGGATTCATGTACCTCGGCTGGCCTTCCTTCTCCCGCTTGGCATTGATACGGTCAAATTCGGCCCGGGTCATGAAGATCTCGCCGCGAATCTCAATCAAGGGGACGGTTTCTCCGCCACTGAGTTGTTCCGGTAAACTGTGGATGGTCCGGACATTGGCGGTCACTTCGTCCCCCTGCTCCCCGTTGCCGCGCGTGACGGCCTGGGTTAACCGCCCGTTCTCGTAGGTCAGGCTAATCGCCAGGCCATCAATCTTGGGCTCAACAAGGTATTCCAGCCCATCATCACCGAGGACCTTGCCCAGGCGCTTGTCGAACTCGAACAGCTCCTCCCGGTTGTAGGTATTGTCGAGGGATTGCATCGGAATCCGGTGGGTAACGGTTGCAAATCCGCTGGCCCGGTCATCTCCCACTTTTCGGGTCGGACTGTCTGGCCGTGCAAAAAGTGGGTACTGTGCCTCCAGGGCTTCCAGTTCCTTGACCAGCCGGTCAAAGTCCTGATCGGAAATCTCCGGCTGATGGTCGACGCGATAGAGGCGTTCATGGCGCTCGATTTCCCGGCGCAACCCTTCCATCTGCTCGGCAATATCATTCATATCGGCCATTAGGGAGGCGAGTTTGTCGGCTAATCCGCTGAGCGCAAGACCGAGGGTTGCCGGATTTTGACCTCCAGGACCGATTGGAACAAGGACCAGCGCCAGTACAGCGTCCCGGCTAGCAGAGCCCCCGAAAAGTCGGCTAGAAGGTCGGCCCATTCAAAGTAGCGGTCCGGATTCAGATACTGGTGCAATTCATCGAGCGCTCCAAAAGCTGTAGTCAAGGCCACCGCCAGGAACAGGGCCCACCCTTTATTGGAAACGTAATTATTGAGGACCCGCAGCCAGGCTACCCCCAGGAGACCAAAGACCAGCAGGTGCCCAAGCTTGTCGATCCCGATGAACGACCATTGCCCGAGTTGGACACCGGGTGTTCCCGAAAACAGGCTGATGGCCAGCATAAGTGAGACGGGGCCCCAGAGGATCCCGATTGGGCGGCGACCGGACATTGGCTGGCCTGATTGGCACGGATGCTGCATTTTCATGGAAACTTTTGTGGTTGGGATGTGGTTAAATCACTCTGAAGCCCTGTCAACCCAATCAACTGGACCGAATAGCTGAAAAATTCAGTGTTTACAGACTCTCAAGCGGAACCTATCCCATCATCCTTCAAGTGATGGAAGGGATTACCCGTTCCAACGCCCAAACTAACCAACCCGACTACATATGGCACTGACCCAAGCAAAGGAAGAAGAACTCCGGGAATCGCTCAAGCGCTGTCCGGAACGCACCATCGAGGCAGCCATCCAATTTTGTGAATCCAAGGACCCTGACCTGGTTCCGACCATCGTCATGGGGATTATCGAGCGATTTGTTGAACCCGAAGTCCGTCCCGTCCTCCGTGAGGAAAACGACCAAACCCGCCTTCTGGAGGACCTCGGGATCGATTCGCTCCTGATGGTCGAGATTGTTATTCTCGTCGAGGAAACCCTCGATATCCAGATCGAGAACGACGAGTTGCGCAACCTGCGGACACTGGGAGACATCAAGAACTACCTCGATGCGAAAATTAAGGGACTTCCACTCCCGACCAACCGCAATGTCCTCACCTTCGAGGAGTTGGCTGCGGTGATGCCGCACCAGGCCCCCTTCCTCTTTCTCCACGAAGCGCGGATCAATGGCACGGAAGCCGAGGGCAGTTACCGTATTTCCGGCGATGAGCCCTTCCTCGAAGGCCATTTCAAGGACAATCCGGTCTTCCCGGCCTCCCTCATGCTGGAGGCCCTCGGCCAGTTGGCGGTGCTCCTGATGCTGAAATCGGAGTCCTCTGCCTTCGGCGGGGAAGTCGATCCCTCGACCATTTTCTTCGTCTCCTGTGACGGCGTTCGTTGCCATAAGATGTGCAAACCGGAAGACGTCCTCCAGATGAAGGTCACCTTGAAGAAAATCCATGCCCCGCTGGCCCAGTTTGAAGGGATTATTCTCAGCCATGGGTCAAAAGTGGCCAAGGCCGAGGAAATCTCCCTGACCTTCGGCCTGGCTAACGGCGAGGAATCACCCGAAACAACCTGACAGCAACCGGGCGGTTGCTCTTGAACCATGCGAAACGTCGTTGTCACTGGCATTGGGCTTGTTACCTGCCTGGGAAACGACAAGGCTGAAGTGGGCGCAAAGCTGCGTTCCCTGCAGCACGGCTTTGTGGAATACCCCCCGTTTCTGGAGGACAAGAACATCCCCATCCGGGTAGCAGCCCCAATCCCCGGGTTCGAAACCAATTCCACCGACTCCGAGGACTGGACGTTTCCGGGTGACATCCGTTTTCGTCTCGAGCAGCTGCGCGGGCTCTCCCCCAACGCCCTCTATGCCCACTTTGCCCTGACCCGGGCAGTCAGCGATGCCGGCTTGTCGAGGGAGGACATCTCCGGGCCGCGTACGGGCCTCTACACGGCATCCTCCGGTTCGGCTGCCCTCACCCATCATAATCTGGCCCGGATGAAGCGGGTCGGTCCCATGCGGTGTTCGCCACTCGGAATTGTTGCCTCCATTGCCGGGACCTTGAATTTCAATCTCGCCGCGGCCTATGCCATCAAGGGATCCACCTGCGGATTTGTCTCCGCCTGTGCCTCCAGTGGGCATGCCATGGGCTTTGCCTATGACGAAATTGCCCTCCGGCGGCAGGATCGGATGATCGTCGTCGGGGCGGAGGACTTCACCCTTGAGACAATCGTGCCCTTCGCCGGAATGCGGGTTCTTTCCGTCAATCCGGACCCGGATTCCGCCTCACGGCCGTTTGATCGCAACCGCGACGGGTTTGTCGGCACTGGCGGCGCCGTAGCGCTGGTCCTTGAGTCCGAGGAACTGGCCCGTGAACGGGGCGCTCCGATCTACGCCCGCTACGCGGGCTGGGGGCAGGCAACGGATGGTTATCATGTCGCCGCCTCCCACCCGGACGGAGAAGGCCTCGCCCGGGCCATGGAACTGGCTCTTGCCTCCACCGGTTGGAGACCGCAGGAAGTCGATTATGTCAACGCCCACGCCACCTCCACCCAGGCGGGTGACGTCTCGGAGTGCCGCGCCTTGAAGTCGGTTTTCAAGGACGGGGCCTCGCCTGCTATCAGCAGCACTAAAGCCCTTACCGGGCACGCCCTCTCGCTTTCCAGTATCATGGAAGCCAGTTTCTGTCTGCTCGGTATGGCGGATGGATTCATGCCCGGGAGTGCCCATATAACCGAGCTCGATCCCGAGGCGGAGGGGCTCAACATCCTCCGGGAAACCCGCCAGGAGGCGCCCCTGCGGCTCCTTTCGAACAGCAGTGGATTCGGAGGAGTCAATGTCGTACTCGCATTTGAAAAGCCATGAAGAGGCGGATCTTAGTCCTCACTTCCAGCACCGGGAGTGGCCACGATATGCGGGCCCGGGCTTTCGCCCAATGGATCCGCCAGGAATATGGGGACCAGATCGAGGTCAAGATCGAGCAAGTCATTGAAAACAGCTCCTGGCTGGGTCGCTTTGGGGTCTGGGTCTACAATACCATCCAGCAGCACGCCCCTGTCCTCCACAATATCTACTTCCATATCGTCGAGCTCTTCATCTTCACCCACAAGGGCAAGGTCAGTTTTGGGGGGCGCTACTACCGGAATCTTCTCCAGGAGTTCCAGCCCGACACCATTCTCAGCGTGCACGACTCAACCAACAGGGGCTATTTTGAGGATGCCAAGCGCTTGCTCGGGACGCATGTCCGCTGTGTCACCTATTGCGGAGAATTTTCAGGCGGCTATGGATTCAGCCGGAACTGGATTTGCCAAGCTGCGGATCTCTTTATCGCCCGGACCCACCCGACCCGGAATTTCGCCGTCCATCTCGGTCTTTCCCAGGAGCAGACCGCCGTCTTTCACAAATTCCTTCCCCCGGCATCCTTTGAGGAACCGGCAAATGACCTGGAAAACGTCCGTTACCTGGAACAACTGGGCCTGGATCCGAAAAAATTCACGGTTTTCCTCGCCACTGGTGGCTACGGGGCCAACCACCACCTCGATTTTCTCAAGGCCATGCTTCCACTGGCGGACCGCGTGCAGGCCATTGTCATTTGTGGGCGCAATCAGAAGATCTTTGAGAAAGTCAGTCAATGGGTCGCTGAAAACGACCAATTGACCGCTTATATAGAGGGATACAGCGACCAAGTAGCCACTTTCATGCAGATCAGCGATGCCATCGTTACCCGGGGAGGCGCCAATACCACCATGGAAGCCCTCCACTTCGGCTGCCCCCTGCTTTACAATTCCCTGGGCGGCCTCATGCCCCAGGAACGCTGCACAGTCCGCTATTTCCTCGAACGCGGCGCTGCCAGCATGATTGACCGGTCCCGTGACCTGACCCGGGTCCTTGAGGAATGGTCCACCTTCGGGGAAACTTACAAACGCATCAAAAGCAATCTCGATGAACTCCATTATGAAGAGGATCCCCGGGAATTGCTGGCCCTGATCCTCGGGGAATCCCCAAAGGACGAAAGCCTTCCCGAATCGACCGCCTGTTAAAGGATTGAGGTTTGCAACTTTGCCGGAACTGATTTGTTTTAAGGCATGACTATGTACTCATGCTGTTCTCGCGCTAAGAAGATTCATGGAAGCCGGATTCGCTCCGGTTTCTCACTGGTCGAAATGCTCATCGTCATTGCCCTGATCGCCATTGTCGGGACCCTGTTGATCGGGCGTATTGGCAATCTCTTTGGCGGAGCCCAGGAGGATGTTGCCAAACAGTTTGTCGATAATGCCCTCAAGGCTCCCTTGCTCAAGTATCGCATTGATACCGGTTCCTATCCGACCGCCGAGGATGGCGGATTACTGGCCCTCCTGAATGAACCCGCCAGCAAGGCCGGCAAATGGAAAGGTCCCTACATTGAGAAATTACCCGAGGACCCATGGGGCAATCCCTACCAGTACAAGTACCCAGGCACCAAGAATCCGGACGGTTATGATCTTTGGTCACTCGGACCAGACTCGCAGGCCGAGGATGACAATATAGGAAACTGGTAACATCGTGCGGCGTGGATTTACCCTCATTGAGTTGATTCTTGTAATCGCCCTCATTGCGTTGGTGGGCGGGTTGATGGTCGTTAATGGACAGGCCATCCTCAAGGGTCTCGGTGAGGAGCCTGTCGACCGCATCCTGCAGAACGCCGTCCGCGAGGCTCGCTACCAGGCAGCCTCCCTCAAGGAACAGGCCTTCCTTTATTATGATGAAGAGAACGGTTTTCTTCGGGTTAACTCGAGTACGGGCCGCGAGCTGGCCTCGTTCCTGACCACCGAAGGTGACGACTTTCCGGAAATCGAGTTTGAGCAAATCCTTCCGGCCCGGGGCCTCGATCGCTTTGGCAGGAGCGACACCGTCCCCATCGATTTGATTGTCTTCCGGCCCGACCGTTCATCAACGCCATTCCAGGTCATCATCAGCGAGGGTCCCCGGTCATTTACGCTTCGCTACGATCCCTTTTCAGCCATTGTCATCGATGACTCCCGTAATCCATAAGCCTTCCCAGAGTTCGGGATTTTCCCTCATCGAGGTGGTCATCGCGGTCTCCCTGGCCGGCATTGCCTTCTTTGTTCTCACCCAGACTTTTTTCAACGTCCTCCTGACCCTGGAAAGCCTCGAATCGCAGTCCGACTACCAAAAGGACGTGCGCTTCGTCCGTCGGGAAATCATTCAGATCGCGGACCGTGATGACCTGGAACAAGGTGGGGAAATCACTACCCTGGATCTTGGCCAGGCCAGCTGGCTGGTGGAAATCGAGGAAACCGAAATTGTCGACCTCTTCAAGGTCATGCTGGAGATAGAGTTTGAAAATCCTGAAGGTGAACCGATCGAGTATCAGGAAGTCCTCTACCTGATGCGACCCACCTGGAGCGATCCCATCGAAAGCTCAGCCATTCTGTCCGAAGTCAGGGACGCCATTCTCGAGGAAAACCTCAGGCGCGATTGGTAACGTCATGAAAACCTCATCACAGGAACGTCGGGGCCTGACCCTGGTCGAGATGATTGTCAGCATAGCCATCATTGGCACCTCTATGGCTGTGCTCTCTTTCCATCTTGTGGGCTTGAGCAACCTCTGGCTCAACCGGACAGACGATGACTTTTTCGAACAGCATGTTGATGGGGTGATTCTTTTCCTGAACAATGCCCTCGAAGCTTCCGAGGGAGCATCCGGGGGAGCCGGCGGAGGAGAGCCACCGGTCCAATGGGCCCGTCCCCCGGGCTTCAGCGAAATGGATGATCCCCTGCTCTATTTTCAGCAGGCGGAAGCCCCGGCCCTCTTTGTCCGTGAAGGCCAGTCCCTTCCAGCCGTCCAGGCCTACATCCATTTTGATGATCGGGAGGGCCTTTCCATTCTCTGGTACTCGATCCTCGATGCGGAGGACATTGAAGATGAAGCCGACCTTCGCAGGACATCCATTTCCGAGTACGTGTCAGGAATGGACTACGCCTACTACGAATTTGAGGATGACGAGTGGGAATTGACCGATGAGCCGATGGAAGACGATGATGGCAATTTCCGGCTTCCTGATTTCCTGAAATTTACCTTCACTCACCCCGATGAAGGTGATAGGGTGCGCTCCGTACTGGTACCACATGGTTCAACAGAAATCCCCCTTTTCTGACCATGGCACATCAATCAATATTCCAGCCAAACAGAAAACGGGGCTCAATCATTGTCCTCGTCCTGGTTTTCATTGTCCTGCTCACATTTATCGTGGTCGCCTTTCTTGAGGAGGCGACAGCCCGCATCAAGTACTACGGCCTCTTTCACAACCGGGACGACCTCCGGACGGATGCCTATTCCGCCCTTGAGATAACCCTCGCCGTCATCAACCAGTACCGGGAGGTGGAAGGCGCTCTCTGGGGGCCTACCCAGGGATGGGGCAATCCGCTTGAGAAATCCGATTTCCAGCCCGCCCATGCCGCGGCAGTCCGGATCAGCTTCGAGGATGAAAGTGGCAAGCTCCCGCTGCAGACACTCGATTACAGTACCCTCCTGATCCTCTTTGATGTCCTCGATTTCGACCTTCCCGATGCCCAATCGCTTGCCGATGGTCTCCTCGACTGGATGGACGAGGACGACCTGAGACGGCTGAACGGGTTTGATGGTGATGACTACGATGACAAGGACCCGCCTTACCGGCCCTCGAATTCGGCCATTGTATCATGGGATGAATTCAAGCTCATTGAGCCGTTCGATACCCTCTTCTGGGACGAGGAAGGTCGTCCGACAGCGGCATGGGACCGGTTCAAGTCCTCCGTCTCGCTCTACCATACGGGGGCCATCAACGTTAACCAGGCCAACTCGACGGTCCAGGAAGTGCTGATGGAGAAGGGCGTGCTCGACTCGCGCTCCTTTGCCTATTTCAAAAATGGTTCCGATGGCGTTCCTGGAACCGAGGATGACCGGCTCTTCCGCATGGGACAAGGAAATGACGGCATTTTACCCGGAGAGGGAAGTGAAGTCACCGACAGTATCGAACTCCTGCGGATCAGCGTCGAGGCAATCCGGGGAGAAGCCCGCTTCCTGCTCCAGGCCCTGGTTACCTGGTCCGGCTCCAATCCCGGTGCGGCCGACACAACCACTCCGGAACAGACCGAGGGCGAGGATACCGATGAAGTCGTCGACAGCGATCCCGGTACCGCCGAGGAGGAACGGGTTAGGGCGCGTGGCAAAACCCGTACGGCCCCGGCTGCATCCGCCAAATTGGGTTATCCCTTCCGCTTTGTCCGTATCACTGAGAACCGTAATTTTTAATCGACACCTTTTTACCGCTGACCGTTTAATAGAGCCCTTCCGCCCGTCATGAGCCAAATCACCAACCAGAAGTCAAAACTGCTGGCCCGCCTGCAGGAGAAAATCCCCGAACAGAAAGTCGGCCTGGTTCCCGGTGATGCCTTTTTCACCCGCAAAATCGATCTCCCGGAAGGCATTCCCGAAGCAGACCGGATGGCCTTCATCCAGCTCAACCTGGAAGGCAACTCACCCTTCCCGATGGAGCAGTTGGCCTGGGGATTTCTGGAGCATCCTCAAGCCGGTTTCGCCTATGCCTATGCTTCGCCTAAGGCCCGCCTCAAGCGTCTGGAAATAGATCAGCTGGAAAAATACCACCAGCTCTTCCCGGGTTTTATAACCCTTTATGGCGACCTCGTTGAAAAACCCACGGTCCGCTTTATCTCCCAATGCGGAGTCTTGTCCGCCCTCTTCCTCGTCCCCGGGCACCCGGTCCCGGAAAAGATAGTTTCCCGCCGCATTGCCGGCGAACTCTTGACCGATGACATCCAGCTGGAAGCCCGGCAGTTGCTCCTCGCTGGTCTTCAGATGGATGCGTTTGAACCCGAGGACGGCCTCTGGCTGGGGGAAGGTGTGGACATCCTTGCCAGCGGTGCCCTCGCCTTCCGCCATCGACATGTCAGTAAAGGTGAGTCCATGGGGCTCAAGTTGCATGAGCTCAACCTCAACGAGCACACGCTCTGGAACAGCGACCTGCGCGATGAGGGATATGCGGCCAAGGAAGGCCAGGTCCGGCAACGGAGCAAATTGATTTGGAAAAGCGTCCAGGTCGGCGGCTGGACCGCTATCCTGCTGGTCATCCTGCAGCTCCTGACCCTCGGTCTTTCGGGCTTCAATTTGTTGCGGGAAAAGAAAATCAACCAATTGGAACCGGATGCTGTCCGCGTTGAGAACAAAATCACTCTCGCCACCCGCCTGACCCAATCCACCGAGGAGGATATCAAGCCCTTCCTCCTGATGGAATCCATCAACCCCCTCCGCCCGAACTCCATCTACTTTGACAAGGTTCGTTCCAGTGCCTTCAACGAACTGGAAATCGAGGGGAATTCAACCGACGGGGTCACTCCCGTTAATGCCTTCTCCGATTCCATCAGCCAGCTGCCTTTTGTCAGCGCGGTGGAGAATAATTCCCAGACCCGCAACAACCAGACCAGTTTCGAATTGGTCATCACTTTTTCGGCCATGCCACCAGCTCCGGAAGGCGGCTTTATAATGCCGGAGGAGTCCTCCGGGGAGGAAACAGACACCGAAAATCCCGATGAGAACGGCTGAGCCATGATGATTCGTCAATTATTCAATGCCTTGTCTCTCCGGGAGCGCTACCTGATGGCCCTCTTCATCTGGGCGCTGCTACTCCTCTGGTTGCTATACCTTGTCGAAGGTTTCCAGAAGACATGGTCCACCTTCTCCCTCAATAACCAGGTCCTGGATGCCTATGTGACAACCATCGGCCAGGCCGAGGAAGCACAGTTACTCCTCACCGCGGCCCGCCAGGGTCTGGACAGCAACAAGACCTTCTCGTCCGCCCAACTGGTTGGTCGCCTGGACTCCCTGGCCCGGGAGAATGAGGTCACCAGCTTTGACATCAGCACGCCCTCCACCATTGAGAGCCAGCTGTTCAGTTTCCACAATGTCCGCCTGTCGATCAAGCGGGCCCGCATCAACGAGCTGATCCGTTTCGACCAGGCGGTCAAGGCCTACACTCCTTATATTGCCCTGGGCGACTTCCAGGTAACCGCCAACAAGCGGGATCCGCGCTTTCTCGATGCATCCTTTGAACTCGTATCCTTTGAATTGAAAGAAGAGGCCCTGAATGAATAAACGAGCCATACACCGTCCCGGGAGAATTTTCCTGAAGACCCTCATCGTCCACGCCACGCTCTTATGCTGCGCAACGTCGCTGTTCGCCCAGCAGAGTCAGGAGGAAGAGTCCGACCAGCAACCCTTCGGCCAGATGAGTCCGCCACCGAATTTTGTTCCGCCGCCACCGCCGAACTTTTCCCCACCAAGTGGACCGCCGTCCGGCATCCCGCGTCCGGTCGCCCGCCCGGTCGCTCGCCCGGTCAACACTCCGCCCGCGGAGGAGGAACTGTTGCAAAGAAGTTCCGATCTGGTTGATAGCGGCGATCCGATGATGCAGGAAACCGTGGGCCTGATCCGTATTCCCGAAATGGGCACCAATGAAGTGCTGGAAATGCTGGAAAACTTCACTGCCAAACCGATTTTGCGGCAGCAAACCCTGCCCTCTGTGAAGATTACCTTCTTCAGCCAGAATCCGCTGACCAGAGGGGAAGCCATCACTGCCATCGAGAGTCTTCTGGCCCTCAATGGAATCGCCATCACGACCCTCGGTGAAAAATTTCTCAAAGCTGTTCCGAGCGCCATCATCAACGCCCAGGTCCCGCGTCCATGGGAAGGCTCCACTTTGGATGCGACTCCCAGCCAGATGATTTATGAAAAGCTCTTCGAGCTGGACTTTCTCAGTACGGAGGAAGCCGCCACCCTGCTGCAGCCTCTGATGTCACAGGGGGCTCCCATTGCCTTTGCCAAGAGCAATCTCATTCTCGTCACCGACGCCCTCATCAACCTGCAACGGATTGAGCGTCTGCTTCCGGTCCTCGACCAACCGGGCAAGTTGCGGACGGAAATGCTCTTCTTCGAATTGCAGAATCTTGATGCGGAGGAGGTTGTCCGCCGCCTCGAGCAACTGGTGACCGGCGCCCTCAAGAACCGGCTCGAGAACAATACCACCTTTGATGCGGACGAGCGGACTAACCAGATCATCGTCTTCACCCATAAGTCGAACGTCGAATTGATTAGCCGCCTCATCGGCAAGCTCGACATCGACGTGGCCCCCAATACCGACACCAACGTCTACTCCATCCGCTACGCCGATGCGGTCGAGGTGGTCAACATCATCGAGCAGGTTGTCACCGGCCAGCGCCAGGTGCGCACGGAAACCGGGGCTGACAACAATCCTGCCGCCCAGGCGGCCCGGGCCCGTGCCGCTGCCCAGGTGCGCCAGAACAACCAGGCCGCAGCCGCCGCCCGTGCCGATGCCTCCAACCTGCAGTTCTCCGATTACCTGACCATTGTCCCCGATGAGCGGGCCAACACCATTGTTGCCTCCGGTACCCACAACGACCTCCGCTACCTGGAGCAGCTCATCGAGCAGATCGATACCCTGCTGGCCCAGGTCCGTATTGAAGTTGTCATTACAGAGGTCGGTTTGTCCGATGAGGATGAGCGCGGTATCGACAACTTCGGCATAGGTTTTGAGGCTCCGGACCAGTCAAGCATCGACTTCAGCGACCCGGACGGCCAATGGACCCTGAATCCGGGTGGTTTGTACGGGTTGACATTCCCCACCTTTAGCTGGGGCGGAATCACCGGCACCAGTATTGAAATGGTCCTGACAGCCGCCCAGACCAACTCGAACATCAGTGTTCTTTCAGCACCGACCATCGTCACCACCCATAACAAGGAGGCCACTGTCTCCGTAGGTGAGGAACGGCCGGTTGTCACCGGAACAACCACCTTCACCACCAGCGAAGGCGTCCAGGAACAGGTACAGTACCGGGACATCAAGCTGGAACTGAAGGTCAAGCCGCTCATCGGTTCCGACGGGGTCGTGCAGATGGAGATCGAGCAACAGATCCAGTCGGTGATCGGGGAGGTCAGTATTGGAACCGGGGACAATCAACGGGACCAGCCCATTATCGGGACACGCTCGGCCAACTCCTATGTCAGTGTGGGAGATGGAGACCTCATAGCCCTGGGCGGACTGCAGTCTCTGGAAGACAGGGAATCCGGTGGACGGATGGCCATTCTTGGTCGTATTCCTATCATTGGCGACCTGTTCACGAGCAAGGGAACCACTTATATCAAGACTGAGATCCTCATCTTTATCCGCCCCACCATCATCCGGACAGCGGCTGACGCCGACCGGGATGCCAACCAGCTCATCGACCAGATCGAGGGCACTGAGAAAATCCGCGGCTACCTGGAAAACGGTACCTTCCGCAAGGAAGAGGAAGCCCCGGCAACCGAAGAGCGCAAGGTTCCGCGTCGCAATCAACCCTGATGGAAGACATTGATGTTGGATCCCAAGCACAGATTCCTCATGCTTCTCCTGCTGGCAGCCTTGCTGGCCGGACCAGCTGTTGCTGATGAGGAATCCGGCGGAGCAACACTCATCACGAAATCCCCTTTCCTTCCCCCGGACTTCAATCCGCCGGGGAGCGGAGCGGGTGACCCGTCCATGCCAGCCTCAGCCAGCCAGTATCAGTTCCGCGGCGTTTACCAAATGGGTGGCGAGTATTACTTTAATCTCTACAACACGCGTGACAAAAGCGGAACCTGGGTCACCGAAAATGAATCCGGAGGCGACTCACCCCGAATCGTCCGTTTCAATCTCGATGAAGATGTTCTGGTTGTCGAGGTTTCCGGGGAACAAGTCAGCCTGGAACTGGTCGAGACCAGCGACCGGACCCTCCCGGTTGCCAGTGCGCCCCGGCCAACACCTGCCACCCGGCCAGCGACAACCACCCAGGGAACGGCCGTCCGGCAAACGACCACCCCGGTCCGCCGCCGGGTCATCCGGCCCAGCACCCGCAACACAACCAGCACGGCAGCCCGGCGTCCCACCATCCCGGCCAACAACAACCAGCAGCAACCACGACCATGAGCTCACCAACAGAAGCCTCCCCTGAGCCGGTTCTCGGCGCCCTGGACCCTGACCAGCGGGCAAATCTAGATGGTGCCCCGCGGCAAAACCGCCTCGCCCTCCTGGCCCAACTGAGACGCGAGCCCGAAGGCGATGTCCTGCACGCTTTG
Source organism: Puniceicoccaceae bacterium (assembly GCA_040830765.1). Classification (GTDB taxonomy): domain Bacteria; phylum Verrucomicrobiota; class Verrucomicrobiia; order Opitutales; family Oceanipulchritudinaceae; genus Oceanipulchritudo. The sequence continues at coordinate 24,884 of JBFOMH010000015.1, forward strand.
GCGGAGGAAGCCGGCCTGAAGGTACTGGAAGACTTTGAACTGCCTGATGATGCGGCGGAGATTCTCCCCCTGCGGATCATGCACGAATACCAGTGCCTGCCTTTCATCAGCGAAGGGGGTCCGGAAGACCAGATTTCCCTCGTTACCGTATGGCCGGCTTCGGAGGAAATGAACGAATGGGTCCTGGCCGTCAGCGGTAAAGCACCCGTCTGGCATCTCGGTCAACCCAATCGTATCAGCGATACCATTACACAAAGGTATGGCGTCGGGGCCGATTCATTGATTGAATCCGACATCGCCACGGAGGACTCGGGGCGCCTGGAAGAAGTTGAGGAGGATGAAAACGCCGCCCTTATCCGCTTTGTCAACGAGGTCATTGCCAAGGCCGTCGATGACCGGGCGACGGACATTCATTTTGAACCGCTCAAGGAGTCCCTGCAGATTCGTTACCGAATCGATGGTGAGCTGGTCCCCATCCGGGTGCCGGACAACCTGATCCGCTTCCAGGGGGCCATTATCTCCCGGCTCAAGATCATGGCCAAGCTCAACATCTCCGAAAAGCGTCGCCCGCAAGATGGCCGGATCGTCTACAAGGGAAAGAACACCGAGCTGGACATCCGTATTTCCACCATGCCCACGATGTACGGGGAAAGCGTTTCGCTGCGTCTTCTCAACCAAAAAAACCAGCCCCTCTCCATGGAGGAACTGGGCATGCTCAAGAACGACCAGAACCGCATCAAGCGCGTCCTCGACCTGCCCTACGGCATTATTCTCGTCACCGGTCCGACCGGTTCCGGTAAGTCAACCTCCCTGACGGCCTTTATCCGGCAGATCAATTCGCCTGGACGCCGTATCATCACGGTGGAAGATCCGGTGGAGTATGAAGTCGAGGGGGTCAACCAGACCCAGGTTCACTCGGAAATCGGGTTTACGTTCGCCAGTGCCTTGCGTCACATCCTGCGTCAGGATCCGGATGTTATCATGGTCGGGGAAATTCGCGATTCGGAAACGGCAGACATCGCCATCCGCGCCGCCCTTACCGGCCACCTGGTCCTGAGCACGCTCCATACGAACGACGCCCCCGGCGCCTTGACCCGGCTCATCGACATGGAGATCGAGCCCTTCCTTATCGCCTCGGCCGTGGAAATGATTCTCGCCCAGCGATTGGTGCGGCGCCTGTGCCAGAAATGTGCCCGCCCCGGCGACTATTCCCAGCACTACCTCCAGGAATGTCTGCAGGCCCTCGGCCTGGAACCTACCCCGGAGCGCCTCGCCGCAAAAATCCTCGAGCCCATCGGCTGTGAGGCTTGCCGCGGCCTCGGATACCAGGGCCGGGTCGGTCTCTTCGAAATCCTTCGCGTCGATGATTCCATCCACGAGATGATTGTCCAGAAACGCTCCGCCCGGGATATCCGGCAGGAAGCCCTTGGTTATGGAATGACCACCCTCCAGATGAGTGGCTGGGAACAACTGTCGCTGGGAAGGACTTCCCTCAATGAAATCATGCGTTACAGCATGGGAGAGGAAGCGGAGGAATAGCCTGACCCATGCCACGTTTCTCCTACAAGGCACTGGACAGCACCGGCCGACAGGTTACCGGTGAAGCCGAATCGACGGACCGCAAGCGGCTCCTGCAGCAACTTTCGCAGAAGGGTCTGCGGCCCATTGCCGTTGAATTCCTCGGGGAGCAGGTAACCTCCGATGAAGCAGTCGAGGACCTGGACTTCTTCAAGAAGTCGGGACGGGCCAGCCGCCTGAACCTCTTCAAGCGCTCCAACAGCAAGGTCGCCCTGGAGTTTCTCAAGCGTGTCCTTGTCCTCCTCTCCTCCGGTATGTCCATCGGGGACACCGTGAGCCTGCTCAGCCGCCGCCTCACCGATCCGCAGATGAAGTCCCTCTGTGAGTCGATCTGGCGCCGCCTCAGCGAGGGACAGACCCTCGCCAGTGCCATGCGTGCCGAGGAAGGGATTTTCGCGCCCTCGACCATCCACCTGGTCGAGGCCGGGGAATCCAGTGGCAATCTCATTGTGGTCCTCGAACGGGTTGTCGCTTACCTCGAGGAAGCCCGGGATGTCCGCAAGCGGCTCCTCAGTAATCTCAGCTACCCCGCGGTGGTGCTCTCCACGGCGGTTCTCGTGATTGTCATTCTCCTGACCTTCCTCCTGCCGAAAATCCAGGACATGCTGGACCAGCTTGGTGGAGAGTTGCCACTTATCACAAAGATGCTCATTGGCGGCTCCAACGCCACCATCACCTTTGGCCCTTATGTCCTTGTCGGGGTCATCCTCCTCGTCCTCGCTGTCCGCCAGTGGAGAAAGAGCCATGCCGGCCAGAGAAAAACCGATTACTGGCTCCTGAAGTTTCCCATTATCGGAAGAATCTACCTCTACTCGAGCATCTACGGAACCACCAATTTGATGTCGACCCTGCTCGGTAGTGGTGTCAACACGACAGAAACCCTCCGCCTCGTCGAACGGACGATTAACAACTTGGTCCTCCGGGGAAAGTTCGCTGCCGCCCGCAAACAGATCCAGGAGGGGGTCTCCATGGCCACCGCCATTCAACGGGTTCATTATATGCCTGACATGGCGATGGATATCCTCACCGTCGGCGAGAACACCGGGAACATCGTCACCAGCCTTGATGACATCAACAAGATCTACCGCGAGGAATTGACCAAGTCGCTGAATCTTCTGACCAACACAACAGTCGTCCTGGCCCTCGGTGGTGCCATCATGCTGGTCGCAATCATTGCCATCAGTGTTGTCTTCAGCGTTCTCAGCGTCGGCCAGTCCCTCCAGCTCTAGGCTTCGCAGGCCCCGTTTGAAGCCGCTCCCCGCGGTCCGGGCCAATTTTTGTTTTGCACATTAACGTTGCTTTATTAATCTCCCAATCCACGCGGTGCGGTTGTCCGTTAAAGTCACATCAATGGAGTCAACCACCACATTGAATGGAGTAAGCGATGATAGAGCAAATCCACGAGGAACAGATTGGCGAGATGTCGGACGGACGCCCCATCAATGCCTATACCCTGCAAAATGAAAAAGGTCTGCGGGCCACTTTTCTCAATTACGGGGGTATACTGGTGGAGCTCGAAGTTCCGGACCGGATTGGAATGCCCGACGATGTCACGCTTGGCCTCGATTCCATTGAGGACTACGTGGAAAACAATCCCCCCTATTTCGGGGCCATCGTTGGCCGCTATGCCAACCGCATCGCCCACGGCAAATTCTCCCTCGACGGGAAGGACTATGAACTGCCCCTTAATGAAGAACAGGGTCACCTCCACGGAGGTCCGGAAGGCTTTTCCCGCAAGCTCTTCGACAGTACCATCAAGGAAGGCAAGCACGGGCAGGTCCTGGTCCTTTCCTATGAAAGCCCGGATGGGGAAATGGGCTACCCGGGCAAGCTCAGCTTCCAGGTGGAATTGTCCATCACGCCGGAGAATGGTCTCCGCTACGAGTATACTGCCAAATCCACCAAGCCGACCATCGTCAATTTCACCGCTCATCCCTATTTCAATCTTGCCGGTCAGGATTCCGGGACCATCCGGCAACACTCTGTCCTGATTGAAGCGGACACCTACCTGCCCATCCGGGAGGACACCTGTACCCCGACAGGCGCGTTTGAGAACGTCACCGACGGTCCCTTTGATTTCAGGAACCTTCAACCCCTCGACCACCGACTTGATTCACCAAATGCCCAAGTCGCCTTCGAAGGTGGCTTTGACCATAATTTCGTCCTCCGGGAGGACCGGGACTTTTCGGAACCGGTAGCCGCCGTGGTGGAGGAGATTTCCGGCCGCAAGATGGAGGTCTATACCTCTGAGCCGGGATTGCAGTTCTACACCGGCAACTTCCTCGATGAAACACTGGCCGGCAAAAACGGTTTCTTCTATCCGAAGCATGCTGGCCTCTGCATGGAAACCCAGCACTTTCCGGATTCCCCCAATTTCGAGAACTTCCCCTCCACCCGCCTCGACAAGGGCAAGACCTTCACCTCCTTCACCGAGTACCGTTTCGGTTCGGTCTGAAGGGGCAGAGGACAGGGACTATAGGAACGATTTTCTTGTAGTTATTTTCTGACGACAATCAGCCAGTCTTCGTGGAGATTGTCCGGAGGCATTCCCAAATCCACCACACCACCACCGGATACCGAGGGGACCTGACCATCCATCAAGTCCCCGCCCTTGCGGGGATTGAACCAATTCACGGAGAAAGTTCCCGACTGACCCGTTAGATCCAGACTGCTGCTGCCACCTTCCGGCAAGTAAACCAGGTACAATGTTCCGGACTCGGCAAAGCAGTACCGGGAATTGTCATCCGATATATTCCCGACCAGATGATTGTGGTTGGACATCCTCCAGAAGGGAATGGCATTGCCGGTAAAGAACTCAAGGGCAACCCGGCAGTAATCCCATGAACGATCCCGGCTGCGAAAGTCCTCACAGAGCAAGTCCGTTTCCGGAAGCTTGTATCCAAAGTAGTACTCAACTCCGGCCCCACCGGCCATCAAGTTGCCCCAGAGGGTGTACTTGCGGATGTCATGCAAATCATAATTTTTGCCTTTCCACTCGTGGGAACCGCTGAAGCCTTGATACTCAGGATCAGGAGGGACTCCACCATGGTGGGGTCCCTGTTCGTCATTGGCGACAACCCAGGTTCTTCCCGCCAACTGGGCAGCCTTCACCCACTGTAAAGTCCGCTGGTGGACGGTATCCCAGGAGTTTTGAAGGGAGGCGCCTGTTAATGCGGATTGGCTTCCTAGCAAAGCCGGATAAACGCTGTCCTGCTGCTCCGGGAAAGTATGGATAACAAGGTTATGACCATAGGGATCGACCGCGGCCAGATAGGCGGCCATGTCGCGCTGCTCCTCATAAGTCTGGGTATTTTCTTCACCAAGGTTCCAATTGAGGGCCAGGTTGTGCCCAAAGCGGGCAATGATTTCGCGGAAGTACAATTTGCGTTCGGGTCCAAGCAATCCTGCATCCATCGCTTCAGGAATGACCTTCGGTTTGCGCTTGTTGCCCTCCCGGTGATCATCGAGCTCATTCTCCTGCAGCTTGAAGTGGAGATGGATGCCCTTGCTCTGGGCATGCTCGAGGACGGTTGCCCATTGGTCCAGTTTCGAGACATCGTAGCGAAACTTGTCTTCCCTCTCCACAAATGGCCAAACATTGTCCCCGTCCCCGCCGGCGTTGTAGGTCAGGAAGGAGACCGTGTTCATGCCTTTTCCCGCGAGATAATTGAGAGCACCAATGAGACTCTTGCCCTTGCCATCCTGCCAGGTCGGATCGCCCACCTTCCAGTCCTGCAGGTGCGGTTCCCAGGTCTTCAACGGACCCTTATCCGGCTTCCGGGTCTCGGTATTGTCAAAGTCGGTGTAGGCCAGCAGGGTCTCCGGGGCATCCGGACCGGCCTTCAGGAAATAGCTCTTGTCGCCGGCAAAGCGAAGATGGGAATCCCCAGTGTAGGTCAGCCGACCCCGGGCCCGAAAGTCCACCCCAGTCTTGTCGCTATCGGTAACGATAAACGACCCACTGGTCCCATCAAAGGGCCCGCGTGCTGACCCGGCTGCCGGGTCAACCGCCGCCATTGGACCGCTCGCGAAGCGGATGGTATAAGTCCATTCGCCGGGGACATCCGGACTCAGGTGGGCCCGCCAGATATTGCCCTCGGTCGCCGAAGTCTCCCTGGCATTGCCGTCTGCAGCGAAATATCCGGGAACATGGTAGACATAATCTCCCGATTCATGGCGAAATATGACCGTCATCCGGCAGGCCGTGAAGGGATTGAAGAAGCCATTTGTCTCGCTCGCCCAGGGACCGGCAAGGTCCAGGGTCACCTTGTGCCAGGTCTGCAAGTCGCCACCGACTGTCACGGTCCCGTCCCCGTCCCGGGTGTCCCGCACCCTGGATACCGGTCCGGCATCCTCGGGGCGTTCAAACTCCGGATCGAGGGTCATCAGCCACTTGTCAAATTCGGTCCCGTCTTCCCGCATGGAGAACATGATGACATGCTCCCCAGGCTCCTCGATATCGAGGTATATCAATCCCGGGACGCCCGTATGCACTTCCTCCGTCCGCTGCTTGCTGTCCCAGAACCACTGGTTCTTGGCCGTCCACTGCATGCGACTGCCCGATGCCGGCCACTCCCCGTTCAGCCCCACGTGCAGTCCGTTGTCCTCGGTATTAGTCGAATACAACCGTGCCCACACATAGTAGCGGCCGGGAGTGTTGATTTTCACCTTGTAGTGGAGGGTTGCCATCGGGGTCGGAAAATTGCTGAAGTTCTCACCCCGGATGAGCTTGTCTCCATGGCTGCGGCGGGTATCCGGAAGAATTTCCAGGTACAGATCCTTACTGGCCCCGACCACATGGGAGGGATCCCCGTCGGGTTCAGGACCGGTTGAGTTCACGGTAAACATGGGGTACCAGGCCCGGACGTCCGTGTCGGTCTGCTTGAAAAAGTGCTCTGCTTCCACCGCCAGCAAGCCGTCCTGCTCCTCGAAGATAAGGGTTTCCGGGACACCCGTTACGGCAATAGCTTGAAGAAAAACCGGATTGAGGGAAAGAATTAAGGCAAGCATTCGTGAGTAGGTCTTTTGCATATTTCTCCTCTAGCAAATTGGGTTATTCTTCGAAAGGCATTAAACATCCTTCAAATAGGAAAACCCCGAAAAATCTTCTAACCCATTCAAAAATCTGAAGGTGGCCTTCTCCTGCCTTCGGGAGATTGCGCAAAATCAGGGCTGAACCAAGAAATCGACTCAGGCCAACCCGCGCTCGCTGGCCTTGATAAAGCCAATCGCTTCATCAATAAGGTTGCCCTTGCCGAGTTGGCCCGATTCGAGGGCTTCCAATGCCTGGGACCGGTTCAGTCCCTTGCGGAAGACAAGGCGGTAGATGCGGCCGGCCAGCTTGATTTCCTCCTCGGAATAACCGGTCCGTTCCATGCCCACCTTGTTGATGGTCCGGTGGGTGGCCGGGTAGCCTTCAGCCATCATCCGCGGCAGGACATCCTGGAGCAGCTTGCAGCACCCGCCAATCATCGCCCCGCTGCCAACCTGGCAGAACTGATGCACGGCCGTCAGGCCGCCGATTATGACATGGTCCCCGAGCCGCACGTGCCCGCCGAGGGTGGCGTTGTTGCTAAGAATGCAATGGTCCCCGACGCTGCACTCGTGCCCAATATGGCTGTAGGCGCAGAACAGGTTGCCGGAGCCAATCCGGGTCTCCTTATCGGCGAAGGTTGCCGGATGGACCGTGCAGAACTCACGGAAAATGTTTTTGTCGCCGATAACGACCGGGGCCTCGTCACCGGTCCACTTCTTGTCCTGGGTCCGGCCACCGACGAGGGCATAGGGAAAGACCTCGTTACCGGAACCCATGGTCGTGTTCCCCTCCACCGTGGCATGATGATGCAGGCGGCAGCCGGGTCCGAGGCGGACCATCGGTCCGACGTAGGCATAAGCCCCGACCTCGACATCGGCAGCCAGCTCGGCGCCGTCGTCAATAATGGCCGTTGGGTGTATGCGGGTCGTTTCCATGAGCGCCCGTCCGGGGTTAGACGCGCCCGAGATAGCTCTTGTCGGCGGTCGATACCTTGATCGTGTCGCCGGTTTTGATAAAAAGGGGAGTCTGGATGATGAGTCCGGTGGAAGTGGTCACCGGCTTGAGGGCGGCACCGGAGGTATCCCCCTTGATGGCGTCGGGGGCTTCAGTGACTTCCAGCTCGACCGAAGCCGGCAGCTGGACCTGGACCGGTTCACCATCAACAAAGAGGACGTCCACCACGTTGCCCTCGGAAAGGAAATCCCTGGCATCCTCAATCAGTTTCTCATCGAGGACGACATCCTCAAAGGTGTCGGGGTCCATGAAATGCCAGCCTTCCTGGTCAATATAGCTAAGCTCCATGCGACGGTTGTCCGTCATCAGGATATCAACGGAATCGGTGCTGCGGAGCTTGGTGGTGGAGCTGGAACCGCTGCTCAGGTTGCGCAGGGTAACCTGAACAAACCCGGCCTGCCGGCCCTGGGTCCGGTGCTGCATGTCGAGAACGAGGTGAGGCGCGCCATTGTAGGTAATGACCTTGCCTTTACGAATTTCAGTGGGAGATGCCATGGGATTAGAATGGATGAATCAAAAGGACGGTCAAACCATCCGTAACGCAGTCTGTCAATACCGCTGACATTCAGGCCTTTACAAAGGCGGATCGCTCTCGCCATACTTTCTCCCATGCGTCAAAGGACCCTCTTGCGAGAAGTTTCAACCCACGGCAAAGCGCTGCACACCGGACAGATGGTCCACCTGACCTTCAAACCGGCTCCGGAGAACCACGGGATCGTATTCCAGCGCACGGATCTTTACGGAAAACCGGAAATCAAGCCCCGCATCGAGCTCGTCCAGGACAAGCTGGTCCGAAGTACGGACATTTCCTCCGGCCACACCAGCCTGCACACCATCGAGCACGTCCTCAGCGCCCTCCAGGGGAGTGGTATCGACAACTGCCTTGTTGAGATGGATGCTTCCGAGCCGCCGATCCTCGATGGCTCAGCCAAGCACTACGTCAATCTCATCCAGAAGGCCGAACCGGTTGAGCAGGATGCGGAACGGGATTACTTCGAACTGAAGGAGCCCATCTCGGTGACGGACGGTAACCGCTCCATCATCGCCCTGCCCTACGACGGATTCAAGGTCACCTGCACCAGCGCGGATGACCGCGGCATCCATACCCAGCACCTCTCCATCGATCTCAACTCGGACAACTACATCGCGGACATTGCCCCGGCCCGGACCTTTACCATCTACGAGGATATCGAACCGCTGCTGAAAATGGGCAAGATCCAGGGTGGCAGCCTCGATTCGGCAATTGTCATCAAGGGCGACCAGATTCTATCCAAGGAGCCGTTGCGCTTCGAGGACGAGTTTGTCCGTCACAAGATCCTCGATATCGTCGGGGACCTCTCGCTCCTCGGGAAACGGCTCAAGGCCCACATCGTCGCTGTCCGGCCCGGGCACAAGCTCAATTCAGAGCTGACCAAGGTCCTTTTCCAGAAGATGCAGGGCAAACCGGAGCCCAAGGCCCTGGAACCGGTTCGCAAGGATGCACCGACCGCCAAGGGCAAGATGATCGCGCCGGAGGAGAAGCAGATCAATATCCGCCGCATCCTCGATATCCTCCCCCACGCCTATCCCTTTGTCATGGTCGACCGCGTGGTCGATATCAAGGACGACACGGAAATCCGGGCCATCAAGAACGTCACCATCAACGAGCCCTACTTCACCGGGCACTACCCGGGTAACCCGGTCATGCCGGGCGTCCTCCAGATTGAGTCGATGGCCCAGGCCGCCGGCCTGCTCCTCCTGCGGAAGATTTCCGCGGAAGGAAAAATCGCCCTTTTCATGAGTGCGGACAAGGTCAAGTTCCGCCGGGCAGTCATTCCCGGTGACCGACTCGATATCGAGGTCAAGGTCCTCAAGATCCGCTCCAACAAGCTGGCCACCGCAGCCGGCAAGTGCTTTGTCGAGGGCGAACTTGCCTCCTCTGCCGAACTGATGTTTACTGTCCTCGATGTCCCCGAAGAAGGGATGTAATTCTGCCAACCAATAATCCCCATGAGTGAGCCGACCCTTTTTGAACGCATCCTGGCCGGGGAAATTCCTGCCGATATCGTCCACCAGGACGACCTCGCCTTTGTCATCAAGGACATCAATCCCCAGGCACCTGTCCATTGCCTCGTCATTCCCAAAAAGCCGCTTCCCCGGGTGGCCCTGGCTGTTGATGATGACCGGGACCTGCTGGGGCACCTCCTTCTGGTCGCCCGGGACATGGCCCGCAAGCTGAACCTGGCTGAGGATGGCTATCGCATCGTCATCAACAACGGGCCCAATGGAGGGGAGAGTGTCCCCCACCTCCATGTCCATCTCATCGGAGGCCGCCAGATGACCTGGCCTCCCGGTTGAACCGTATCAGGCCCGCTCGTAGCGCCCGTCAAGCCGGCGGCACAAGAGGCCGGCTACTTCCATTTCAAGCACGGTCCCGGAAAGGACAGGTATCGCTGAGTCCGTTCCGCTGGCGACGTCATCAAGGTTGGAGGGTCCGTTTTCGGCAAGGAATTGCCAGATGCCAGCCTGCAGGCCTTCAAGCTCGGGATCCTTGTCTGCCGGAGCTTGAGTTCCTCGACTTTGCTGCGGCCGCAGGGCTTTGGGAAGATACTCCAGGTCGTCGAGAATATCTTCCACTCGCGTAACCAGCTGCGCGCCGTCCCGGATCAGGGCATGGCACCCGGCCGACTCCGGGGAATCCACCCGGCCCGGCAGGACGTAGACCGGCCGGCCCTGCTCGGAGGCCATCCGGGCGGTAATCAGGCTACCTCCCCGGGAACCCGACTCAATCACCACCACGGCCTCGCTGACTCCGGCGACAATCCGGTTGCGCTGGGGAAAGCTGCGCCGGTCAGCTCGCCGCCAAAGGGGGAATTCGGTCCAGACGCCACCGCTCTCCCGGATACTCTCCATCAATCCACGGTTACTGGACGGATAAACACAATTGAGCCCACTGCCAAGAATAGCTGCGGTCTTTCCGCCACATTCGAGGGCGGCACGGTGTGCCTCCGTGTCGATTCCCTCGGCCAGGCCGCTGACGATGCATATACCCTGCCGGCATAATTCGGAAGAGAAGATTCGTGCCAGCCGGCGCCCATAGGCACTGGGTTTGCGGGTTCCCACGATGGCGATGTTACGCCTGGTCAAATTCAATCCCGCCCGGCTCCGGTAGAGCCCAATCGGCCGATCCGAAAAGGGCCGGAGCCTCTCCGGGTAATCCGGTTCCTCGGATGTGACAAAATCAGCCGCCAGGTCCTTCAGCTCGCGGAACACCCGGTCCGGCGGGAAGTACCGTTGCCAGTTTGACAGTTGCTCAACCACGCGGGGCGGACACCAGTTGGCCAACTTGACATGGTCCATCTCAAGGAGCTGCTCTGCTCCCCCCTCCAAGGCGCGGTCCAGCTTGCGCAGGTTGACCGGCCCGATTCCGGGCAGGGCAGCAAGAATCATCAGGGAGGTACGACGATCATAAGCCATCCAGGGACATGCTTTCACTCCCCGGCGCCGATGAGCAAGCTGACTGACTACCTAATCCCGGGCACGCAGGCTTTCCGAAAGGCAGGGCAGCATCTCTGTCGTATGAACCGCGATGACTCCCCGGTCGCGGGCCAGGCAGTCACCTGCCGCACCGTGCCAGGCAATTGCCTGCAGGGCCACTTCCAGCGGGTTGGCCGGATTTTGCGCCAGCAGGGACGAAAGCATCCCGGAAAGGATGTCCCCTGCTCCACCACGAGCCAGCACAGGCCCACCAACAGGCATGGCAATCAGCTTCTTGCCATCGGAGACATACGTCGGGCTTCCCTTGAGGACAGTCACGGTACGGTACTTCTGGCTGAAACGAACCATTTCCTCAATGGGATTGGGAATATCCTTGATTCCGTGCATGCGGGCAAACTCACCCACATGCGGGGTGATGATAACCGGACCGGCGGACAAGGGACGGCCCAGCACGGCGGCGACAATATCCTGGGTCAGGGCCGAGGCATCGAGCACGAGGGGAATATGCGTCTCACGAACCACCCGGCAAATGGTGAAGACGGTGGCCCGATCAAGGACCAGCCCCGGACCAATCAACATCACCTGTGCCCTTGAGGCCGCTTGGGCGACAATCCGGACGGTCTCCACATCAAGCCCGCCGTCGTGGGTCACAGGCAGCGGCCGCCACATCGCTTCCGGGACACGGCTGGCAATCTGGGTGGCCACTGTTGCCGGGGCAAGGGTTGTCACCAGGCCGGCACCGGCATTGAGTGCCCCCAACGTTGCCATCAAGGCGGCCCCCGGCATCTGGCTGGAACCGGCGAGGATCAGGCAATGGCCATAGTCTCGCTTGTCGGTCTGCGCGGAACGCGCCTTGTTCAAGACCTTGTAGGCCCGCGGTGAGCCAACATACTCCAGATGCCCATCGGTCGCCTTCGGTTCGAGAAAGGGATCGATTTCAAGAAAGCGAATCCGCCCGACAAGGTTGGCGTTCGCCTTGTCGAAGCAAGGTGCCTTGGCCACGCCGGGAACATAAGTGATATCCGTGACAAAGGCGTTCTCGTCAGCTGCCTCGCCGAGTCCACTCGGCAAATCAACTGCAACCCGGAGGGCAATTGATGTCCGATCATTGACGGCCTGCAGAAGTGCCGACGCTTCTTCCCTGAGCGGGGGCCGGAATCCGTGGCCGTAGAGGCCATCAATAACAACGTCAAAAGGAGCCTCGGCCTGTTCGAGGAAAGCTTCACTGGTCACCAGCTGCAACCGTTCGCCCATGGCAGCCTGCAATCTCTCCAGGGCCGCCGCAGCAATAGGACTGTATTCACTTGAAGGAACTGTCTGTACCAGGACCGCCTGCAACCCGGGATGAGCCTCATTGAGGACGCCGCAGGCAACAAGGGCATCACCCGTATTGAGCCCTTTCCCGCCCAGAAGAAGGACCCGCGGTGCCTCGGGCCAGGTGGTGATTTCGGTGAAGTCCTTCAAGAGGGCTTCGCCGATGGCACGGCCGGCGTTTTCCATGGCCGCCGCTGTTTTGCCGGCATCATCGCCAAGGATGGATGATTCAAAGGCCCGGGCGGCCTCGATACTCAGGATGGGATAAAGTTGGGTCATATTCTTGAACAGGCAGAAACAGGAAGGCGGTTATTAGCAAGCAGTTGCTACCTCAAGGCAAGCCCTCGTTCATCCGGGCTTTCATTTCACGGACCGCTTCCCCGATCCCGCTAAACAGTGCCCGGGAAATGATGCTGTGCCCAATGTTCATCTCATAAATCCCAGAAATACGGCGGACCCGGACAATGTTGGTGTAGTTGATCCCATGGCCGGCATTGATAATCAGGCCCAATTGCTGGCCAGTGACCGCAGCCGCCTCCAGTCGCAGGGCTTCGGCTTCTCCCTCTTCGGTGTAATAGGCGTTGGCGAAGGCACCGGTATGCAGCTCGACGTAGGTTGCCCCCGTCTCCCTTGATGCCTCCAGTTGGGGGGTGTCCGGATCGATGAAAAGGCTGGTCTTGATCCCCTTTGCCAGCAGGGCTTGCACGATCTCCGTGATCCGGGCCTTCTGGGAAACGATGTCCAGCCCGCCCTCCGTCGAGACCTCTTCCCGTTTTTCCGGGACCAGACAGACCGTGTGCGGAACGACCTCGAGAGCGAATTCAAGCATCTCCGGCGTGCAGGCCATCTCCATGTTCAGCGGCACCTGCAGGGCCTCCTTCAAGGCCACGACGTCGCCCTTCTGGATGTGACGTCCGTCTTCCCGGGGGTGGACAGTGATTCCGTCCGCACCCGCCCGCTCGGCCTCCAGGGCCAGGGCCACTGGATCCGGTTCCACCATTTCTCCGCGAAGGCGGTCATAGCCCCGGTACCGGGCCTGCCGCAAGGTGGCTGCGTGGTCGATGTTTACCCCAAGGCGGATTCTCTTGTTTTCCTCCATAATGATTCCCAATAAAGTAAGTTGCCTTAAAAAAGCGAGTCCTGGCTGACTTGCGGCTGTTCCGCTTCTTCGGATAAAACCTTGCCCAAGAAGGAGGGCCGGTGGTGGTGGCTCGGCCCCAACTGGCGCAAGGCCTCCACATGCTGGCTGGTCCCGTAGCCCTTATGGACGGCAAACCCGTAGCCCGGGCATTCGCGGTCCAGCTCCCGCATCATGGTATCCCGGTGCTCCTTGGCGTGGATGCCGGCAAGGGCAATTGCCAGGGAACGCCGATCGCCCTTGACGATACCCCGATGGGATACCGGAAAGGCCCGGATCGGGCGGCCATCAATGAGGATGGTCACCGGTCCTTCACCGTTTCCGGCCTTCCACAGGGTTCCTTCCTCGATTTCGAGGACCTGCGCCAGCGCACGGCGCATGGCAAGGGTTGTTGCGTGATAGATATTATGTTCCTCGATCTCCTCCACCGTTGCTGCCCCGATACCAATTTGTATCCATTTTTCATGACAAGCCTTGCGGAAGCGTTCAACCACGGCAGCACGCTTTTCAGCCGAGAGGCACTTGGAATCATTGACTCCCCGGCTGTTCCGCCGGCACCAGGAAGTGGAGTAGAAGGATGCCTCGCAGCGGACGGCGGCGGCAATCACCGGACCGGCAAGGCAGCCACGGCCAGCTTCATCAATCCCGACAAGACAGGCAGCCCCGTCCAGTGCGCGCTTGTCAAAACCAACCAGCCCGACCGGCATTATCGATAAAAGGAGGGCTTCTTCGGCACCGGCAGCCCGAGGATTTCATAGGCGGTCTTGAAGTGAACCTTGGCAAAGTCCTTGAGGCGGTGCGCCCCCAGCTTGGCCACCAGTTCCTCGCCCTGCTTCTTGACCTGGGCACTGGCGCCCTTCTTCAATTCCTCCCCGAACTCGGTGCTCAGCTTCCGCAGCTGACGGACAAATTCCGCCCGTGCACAGATCGACGCCGCGGCAACGACCGGGTCTGCTTCCGCCTTGGTCTGCATCTTCAGGTTGAAGTCGACCCCGTCCTTCTTCAGTTGCTGCTGGGTCAGGGGCGCCTTGCTGAACTGGTCCAGCATGCCCCACTCCACTTCCCGTACCTCCAGCGCGGCCTTCACCGAGCGGGAATGAAACCAGGCCAGTAGCTTGTTCAGGTTCGCTCCTGGCTTGCTCATCAATTCATTATAGCGCGGCATCCCGGCAAAGGTCTTCTTCACCACCACGCCCTTCGTCCGCAGGATGATTTTCTCCAGACGGAGAATGCTGCCATCGGTCAGGTTCTTGGAGTCCTTGACGCCCTCTTCCTGCCAGTGCCGCACCATCTCGCCATCAGCGATGACGCAGCAGGAAACCAGCGGACCAAACAAGTCACCTTTTCCGGCCTCATCGACGCCGGCATGCGGCTCAAACCATTCCGGATGGTGAATCACATCATAACCCATGCGGGGATCCCCGGTCACCTCCGCCTCAAGCACATTCTGGACAAAGGATTCGGTCCCTTTTCCCTGAATGACTACCTTGCCGCTCTTGTAAGCCACGATATTCACTTGCTCATGAGGGGCCTTGAAGGCAAACAGGCTATGGTCCACATGATAGTATCCGTACACCCGCTTGTCGCAAATCTCCTCGAGCTGCTCCAGTTGCCCGGGCTCAAGGGTAATCGTGTAAATCGTCTTTACCCGCGGCTCGTCGCTTTCTCCGCTTTTCTTCTTTTTCATCACCTGATTATTCGAATGCCTGAACAATTTAGGTTTTTCCATTAGCCATGCGAGGGGATTTCTCAGTTTTTCGCAAAGAGTTGCTCGCCTGGTTCGACGAGGAACAGCGCGATCTGCCCTGGCGGACCCGGCCTAGCCTCTACAAGACGGTCGTTTCCGAGTTCATGCTGCAGCAGACGCAGGTCGAGACGGTGCTCCCCTACTTTGGAAAATGGCTGGCCCGCTTCCCCGGGTTTGAGGAACTGGCGCAGGCTGATGAACGTGAGGTGATGAAGCACTGGGAAGGGCTGGGCTACTACTCGCGGGCACGCAATCTGCATCGACTGGCAAAATCCATTGTCTCAGAAGGCATTCCAGAGGATGTCGCCACCTGGCTGGGTCGTCCGGGCGTCGGGCCCTACACTGCCGCCGCCATTGCCAGCATCGCCCAGGGCATCCCGGAACCGGTCATTGATGGCAATGTTATTCGCGTCCTTGCGCGCTTGACCATGGATCAGCATCCCCTTCGCTCCGCGGCGGATGGCCGCAAGCGTTACCTGCCCCTGGCCAAGGAACTGATCGACCCGAAGCGCCCGGGAGATTTCAACGAGGCCGTCATGGAGTTGGGTGCCACCCTCTGTCGCAAGGCCAAGCCGTTGTGCCTCCTTTGCCCGGTGAAGGAGCACTGCAAGGCGGCTGGTACTGCAGCTCCCGGTAGTATTCCTGTCATCGAACGGAAACCAACGCGCCACCGGGAAGTGGCCCGCCTCTGGCTCAAGAAGGATGGCAAGCTGCTGCTCCATTTTCATCCGCAAGATGCTGCCCGGCTCGCCGGGATGGCCGAGCTGCCATCCTTGGAAACGATACCGGATGGTGAACCCTTCCTTATTAAAGCACGTGGCATTTCCTCCGAGCGCATTCGCGAATCCATTTTCGCTCTCGCGGCGGACCATCCTCTGGCCGGGAAATGCCTCGAAATCCCCCAAAACCGATGGGTTCCACTCGCGGACTTGGGGACGATCACGCTCTCAGGCCCGCATCGGCGCTGGATTGGCGAACTTCTGGAGCGGTAATCCGGCTGCCCCACCGCATTAGCTGGTGTAATTATGATGCTTAGTTTCGGTAATTAAAACCGGCGGGCTGATTTTCCCCTTTTCAGCCATTGGAGAAGATATTTGTCTGTGGAGCACAACATGTAGGGGTACATTTCAGGGAGAACCACAACATGTTGCTGACACTTTATTCACACAGTTCTTAACACTCCCAGCGCTTAACCAATACACTCTCGAAGATCTCCATGAAAACAGCTTCTGCTTCAGCCGCGAAATCGACTGCAAAAAAATCCCCACCTGCCCGCGGTACAGCGGAAACGCTCCTCAAGGAACACAGCTTTGCCAGACCCGACTGTCATCCCTATGAGGAAATTGAATGGGAACGGCGCTCCGCCAGCATCAAGGACGAGAACGGGAAGGCGATTTTCGAGCAGGAAAATATCGAGGTACCGGCCGCCTTCTCCGAATTGGCGACGAAGATCCTCGCCTCGAAGTACTTTTATGGCGACCCCGAGAACGGGTTTGATCCCAAGACTGGCGGACGCGAATCCTCTTTCCGCGAAGTGGTCGACCGGGTTGCCGGGACATTGACCAAATGGGGCTTGAAGGACGGCTATTTCCAGACCGATACGGAAGCAAAAATTTTTGAGGAAGACCTGACCTGGCTGCTCGTCAACCAGACGGGGGCCTTCAACTCACCGGTCTGGTTCAATCTCGGCCTCTTTGAGGCCTATGGCATCGGCAAGGATTCCGCCAAGGGTAATTACTTTTGGAATCCGGAAAGCGAACAGGTCGAACGGGCGCCCAACCAGTACGAGTACCCGCAATGTTCCGCCTGCTTCATCCAGCACGTCGAGGATGACCTCGAGTCGATCATGAACCTGGCCCAGGCAGAGGCCATGCTCTTCAAGTTCGGTAGCGGCAGCGGCACCGACCTGTCCTCCATCCGCTCCACCCGGGAAAAGCTTTCCGGAGGGGGTCGACCCAGTGGTCCCCTCAGCTTCCTCGCCGTCTATGACTCCGTGGCCGGTGTGGTCAAGAGCGGTGGCAAGACCCGCCGGGCTGCCAAGATGAACACCCTCAAGGACTGGCACCCTGACATTGAAGAGTTCATCGAGGCCAAGAAGGTCGAGGAACGCAAGGCATGGGCCCTGATTGAGGAAGGTTACGATCCGTCCTTCAACGGCGAGGCCTACGGCTCCATCAAGTTCCAGAACGAAAACCTCAGCATGCGCACCTCCGATGCCTTCATGGAGGCAGCCTCCAAACGCGGCGACTGGTGGACCCGCCGGGTGACCGATGGCGAGCCCTGCGAAAAGAAGAACGCTGGTGCCCTGCTCGACCTCATCGCCGAAGGAACCCATCTCTGCGGGGATCCGGGGCTCCAGTTTGATGACACCATCAATGCCTGGCATACCTGCAAGGGCTCCGGACGCCAGAATTGCACCAACCCTTGCAGCGAATACCTCTTCCTCGACAATTCCGCCTGCAATCTCGCCAGCATCAACCTGCTCAAGTTCCGCACCAAGCAGGGCTTCGACTTTGAGCGCTTCGCCCGGGCCTGCCGTATCTTCATCATCGCCCAGGAAATCATTGTCGACCGTTCCTCCTATCCGACGGACGCCATTACCTTCAATTCGCACTGGTTCCGCACCCTTGGGCTCGGTTATGCCAACCTCGGCGCCCTCCTCATGTCCTACGGGCTCTCCTACGACTCCGAGGAAGGCCGCGCCCTCGCCGCCCTCATCACCGCTGTCATGACGGGGACGGCCTACCGCACCTCGACCGAGCTGGCCCGCCTCAAGGGACCATTCCCCGGGTATCGGGATTCTCGCTACATGGGCTGCGACAACCCGCCCGCCAAGGACAACGTCGACTCGATGCTTGAGGTTATTGAGAAGCACCTTGCCGCTGTTGATGAAATCAACGTGGACATTGATCCGGAAATGAAAGCCTACGCCCGGTCCACCTGGCGCCAGGCCCTGCAGCAGGGCCGCGAGCATGGTTACCGCAATGCCCAGGTCACCGTCCTTGCCCCGACCGGGACCATCGGATTTCTCATGGATTGTGACACTACCGGCATCGAGCCGGCCATCGGGCTGGTGGCTTACAAGTCGCTTGCCGGCGGCGGCGTCCTCCAGCTCCCGATCAAGGTAATCCCCAGTGCCTTGAAGAAACTTGGCTACAAGGCATCCGAACGGGAACGAATCCTCAAGCACATAGCCGACCACGGGACCGTGGAACCGGTCACCATCAAGGGGAAGGTCGAGGAAAGCGGCCTGATCGCCGAACACGCCCCGATTTTCGACACCGCCTTCCGCTCCGGCGCCGGGCAGCGGGTCCTGACCCACCTCGCCCACATCGACATGATGGCAGCTGTGCAGCCCTTCCTCTCCGGCGGGATATCCAAGACGGTCAACATGCCCCAGGAGGCCACCGTCGAGGACATCAAGGAGACCTACTTCTATGCCTGGCGCAAGGGCATCAAGGGAGTGGCGATCTATCGTGACGGTTCCAAGCGCTCTGCTCCCGTCAAGACTCGCAAGGATGACCAGGTCGAAGACTCCGCCAAGCAGGGTGTGCAGATCGTCACCGAACCCTACCGGCGCCGCTTGCAGGATACCCGGACCTCGACCACCCACAAGTTCAGCATCGGCGGAACCAAGGGATACCTGACCGTCGGCCAGTTCGATGATGGGGCGCCGGGGGAAGTCTTTATCCAGATGTCCAAGGCCGGCAGTACCATCAACGGCCTCATGGACACCATTGGCACCCTGCTTTCGATGTGTCTCCAGTACGGCGTTCCCCTAGACACGCTGGTCAAGAAGTTCGCCCATATCCGCTTTGAACCGGAAGGCATGACCCGCAATCCCGATATCCCCATGGCCAAGAGCGTCATGGACTACCTCGCCCGCTGGCTGGGGATGGAGTTCATTCCGGGCTACAAGGAAAAGATGTCACCCGCGGTTCAGGCGGAAACCGGCCTCGAAGACACCTCGCCCGACTCTGTGGCAATCGAACTGGAGGACGAAGGGACCAGCCTGAAGCTGTCCAGCGAGCAGATGGAACTGTTAACACAGAGTGAAGGCCACCTGACTTGCACCGAGTGCGGCAGTTCCAAGGTGAAGGTTACCGGAACCTGTGCCTGTTGCCTCAATTGCGGCACTTCCCTCGGCTGCAGCTGAACACCTCACGGCCTGTCATCAGACTTGGAAAGCCATCCGCATTGTGCATGCTGGAGAGGTGATGCCAAGACCTGTGGCCATATACTATCATCCCGATTCCCTGTTGCATGACACCGGTCCCAGGCATCCCGAGCGTGCGGAACGGATGGTGGTCTGTCACAATGCCTTGAAGGCCGCCCCTTTTGCCGATCAATTGCACTGGCATGAGCCCCAGCCGGCTCCGGCAAAATGGATCGAAAGCATCCACACCCCGGAATACCGGCAATTCATCGAGGAGGCCTGCCTTGCGGGAAAGCACTTTCTCGATACAGGTGATACCGTCATCTGTCCCGATTCCTACCGGGCCGCCATCCTCGCCGCCGGCGGAGCCATCAACGCAGTCGATGCTGTATTGCAAAATGGATACGCTGCTGCCTTCTCGCTTTCCCGTCCCCCGGGTCATCATGCGGGGATTGAAAGCCCGATGGGATTCTGTCTCTTCAACAATATTGCCATTGCCGCGGAATATGCCGAAAAGACCTACGGCATGGAACGCATCTGCATCCTCGATTTTGATGTCCACCATGGCAACGGGACACAGGACATTTTCTACGGCAGCCCCTCCGTTCTTTTCTGCAGCCTCCACCAACTGCCCCTATGGCCGCACAGCGGGGAGAGTTTCGAGACCGGCTCAAAGGCCGGCACGGGCCTGACTCTGAATTGCCCCTTCCCCAACGAAGCTGGCATCGACCTCTATATGGAAGCCCTGCAGAAGGAGGTGTTACCGAAAATCAGTGACTTCCAACCGGAGCTGCTCCTCGTCTCTGCCGGTTTTGACGGTCATAAGGCGGACCCCCTGGCCGATATTCATCTCCAGGCGGAGGACTTCCATACCATCACAAAATGGATACTCCAGGTAGCGAAGACCTACACCCATGGCCGGATGGTCTCCTTCCTCGAGGGTGGTTATGAACTGGAGGCTCTCGCCGCCTCAGTCTGCGCCCACGTGCAGGCCCTGGTAGAAGGGCCCTGAATCCTTAAAAAACCCGCCCCAGGAAGTCATAGACCCGGGCTTCGGGCCCTATGGCATCACGGATATCTGCGGTACGGCTGCCGTCCTCGGCATCGACCAGCTGTCCTCCCCCGAGGGAAAGGTCCCGGTAGAATTCAACATGTCCGTCGAGGAAGACAATATAGCCCCCCTCTTCCCCGTAGATGCCCGGTCGTTTGCCATCCAGGCCTTCCCAGCGGCCCTCGCTGGTCAGTCCGCGGGTCCAGGCCACCGGGGTTGTTGCCGGATAGGCCAGCGGGCTTAGTCCACTGACCACTGCCACCCCGATGGGCCAGTCCTCGAAGCCATCGATTTCCCCCCATTGACCATTGCCATCCGGTTGCACCAGGACAGGCGGAATGGCCATTGCCACAGAAGCGAGCAAGGGATCCTCCTCGAAGATGAAAAGTTCCCCTTCGCGGACCCCCGTCTCGGCGGCCAGACGGCCCATCCAGTCACCGAGATCGGAACCCGCCGGGCTGCGCCCGGTCAGGCTCTGGTAGGTGGCGACGGCTAATCCGATCTGGCGCAGTTTCTGGGCGGTAGCCATCCGCTGGGCCTTCTGCCGGATGACCCCGACCGATGGCACCAACATCCCCATCAGAATGGCCATCACTCCTAGGACCATGAGGAGCTCGATAAGACTGAATCCGGATCGCTTGCTGGGCATGCTGGAAAAATTGACGAATTCCCCGTCTGCTCCAACTGCTCAATTCAGTCAAAATCAGGCAGCCGGAACGACTGAATTACAGCCCCGGCCCTAATCGCCCCCGCTCTCGAAGTGCGTGGGGACGACAAAGGCCTCGATGCCGCATTCCTCGGTCAGGTAGCGGGCAAAGACCTCCGTCTGCCCATGGGTCACCCCGACCCGGCTGGCCCCGGAGGCCCTCACGCAATGCAACAAGCCGTTCCAGTCGGAATGGTCGGAGAGAATGAATCCCCGGTCGAAGTCGCGGCCGCGCCGCACGCCCCGAATCTGCATCCAGCCACTGGCCGATCCAAAGGAAAGTGGCTGCAAGCGCTTCAGGAGCGGGGGTTCCTGTCCGGCGAAGGAGACGAGCACAAGGCCCTTCCCCTTCAGCTCCGGCAATGTCTCTTCCGTGAGGTCAAGATAGGGCGGGAATTGCACTCCCGCGGACTCGTAAAAGGGAAGGAAGGATCGTGCCGGTCCGGCAACTGCGATCGGACCGTTTGTTGCATCCAGCGCAGCAAGGATCCGCTGGCTCTTACCCAGCGGGTAGCACGGCAGGATGGAGGTCCGTCCCAGCGATTGGTTCCGTTGCCACCACTGGTGGATTTGTGCCATGATTTCGGACGGCTCCGGCCATTGGTAAATCGGCAGGCCAAATGTCGATTCGGTGATCAACAAATCGCACTCGACCGGTTCAAAGGGTTCCGCTGCTCCATGGCGATGAGTGGCGTTGTAGTCACCTGTCACTACAGCCACTTGTTGCCCGCAGGCAATCCGCACCTGGGCGGAGCCGAGGATGTGCCCGGCTGGATGAAGGCTGAGCACGGCATCGCCTATCCGCACTTCTTCCCCGAAGTCGAGGACCGTCATCTCGACCCCCTTTCCGACCCGGTTGCGGAGGAGGTGTTCCCCGCTGGCCGAAGCGTAGTAATGCCCCATTCCGGAGCGGGCATGATCGGAATGGGCATGCGTCATGACGGCGCGGGGCACCTTGCGCCAAGGATCGACATGAAAGTCCCCCGCCGGGCAATAGAGCCCGGCGCTTGTCATTTGGATAATATCCGATGTAATAAACCCCACGCCTTTAACTAAGGGCAATGACCGGTCTTCACAAATGGAAATCCCCGAAACATGGCAAATCCTTGTCTTCCTGGTGGCCTTCCCCCTCATCGGGGCGGGCATCGGCTGGCTGACCAATCGGCTGGCCATCCAGATGCTCTTCCGGCCCCGGAAGCCGGTGCGGCTGTTCTGGTGGACCTTGCAGGGCTTGATTCCCCGGCGCCAGGCCGAGCTGGCCACCCGGGTGGCGGAGATCGTCGAGACGGAGCTCTTCAACCAGCACCTCATCCGGAACGAGATCAGCAAGATGGACCTCAATCCATACCTGCAGCAACTGGCCACCAATATCGTCTGGGACCAGTTGGGCCCGCGGTTGCGGGAAATCCCCATCCTCGGAAAGTTCGTCAACGACAAGTTGCTCTACAACATCAACAAGATCGCCCTCGACAGCCTGGTCGGGGAAACCGAGCCCCTCCTGAAAAAGGTTTCCACGGAAGTTGAACGGCACATTGCCGTCCGCCGCATTGTCGAGGAGAAGATCCAGGCCTTTGACCTCGATCAACTGGAGGAAATTGTCCGCAAACTGGCCCACCGCGAATTCCGCAGCATCGAGATTCTCGGGGCGGTCATTGGGTTTGTTGTCGGCCTCATCCAATGGGGCATCCTGGCCCTCACCCAGCTGGCCTGATCACTGCACCCGCAGGGCCACCATCGGATCCATTTTGGAGGCCCGCCGGGCCGGGAATCCATTCGCGAGAAGGGAGACCACCAGCAGGACCGCAAGCGAGGATCCGTAACTGTAGTACTCTTCCGGTACTCCCTCAAAGACAGCTCCCAGGACACGCGTCAGGAGAACCGCGATCCCCAGCCCAAGGACAATACCGATAGCGAGGTTGCGGAAGCCCTTCCACAGGACCATCCAGCGAATCCGCGTAGGGGTGGCCCCAAGGGACATGCGGATCCCGATCTCCACGATCCGCTGGCTGACCGAGTACTGGATGATGCCATAGAGCCCGGCTCCGGCAAGGAGCAGCGCCATCACCCCAAAGGTGGAAAACAGGCTCAGGAAAAAGCGGAAGTAGAAGAAGGCATCCTCGACATGTTGCTCAAAGGGCATTGCCTCCGTGAAGGCGACATCCGGGTCCACCAGGGCGACAACCCGCTGCACCTCGGGTATGAGCGCCTTTGGATTGCCGCTGGAGGTTCGGATAAAGATCTTCTGGTCACCCCAGAGGCTCTGGCCCTGCGGCCGGTAGAAGCCGGTGCCGTCGTCCTCGTCATTGATCAGGCCACCCATCTTGAGGTCGGGAACAACCCCGATGACCGTATGCAGGCGATCGTCCGGATTGCTGAAGTCTCCCTTGCCCTCGTGGTGGAAGACTTTCCCGATCGGGCTTTCACCCGGCCAGAATCGTTCCGCCATGACCGTGTTGATAATGGCCACGGAGGCCTTCCCGCGGATATCCCCATCGTTGAAATCCCGTCCCTGGAGGATATCCACCCCGAGGGTGTCAAAGTAGCCGGGGGCAATCACATCCACCCGTACGGTCGGGTACTCTTCAGCACTCGCATAATCCTCCCCGTCAATCCGGATGGGGTCCTGCATCGCGAAGAGGCAGGGCATGTTGAAGCCAAGGGTCACCTTGTCCGCCCCGGCAATGGTCCTCACGTTGCGGTGAATCTCGTCCCAGAAAAGCACCTGATCGGCCGGTTCCGGATAGGACTCGTTGTCGACCGAAATACTACCCACGAGCAGGTTCTTTTCATCAAAGGGATAATCCAGTTGTCCCATCAGGATGATCGCCGCGATGAGGCGGCCGGCGGCGACCAGCAGGCCGAAGGAAAAGGCCAGCTGCATGATCGAACTGGCGGAGCTGAGACGACTCAGCCGCTTGCTCGATCCGGTGCGCTGGGAATCGTTGAGGAGGGCACTGATGTTTGGCTTGGAGGATCGCAGGGCCGGAAGGATACCGGCGACAAGGACCGCCACCAGCATCAGGCCAACTGCTACGGTGATGGAGACCGGGTCGAGGTAAAACTCCATGAAGGCCGGCGGCGCAAAGCGTTGCTGGGAGAGGAACTGCCACAGGTAGTCCAAGGCCCGCCAGGCGATGGCGATGCCAATGACCGCCCCGAGGATGCCATAGAGCAGGGCCTCCCCGAGAATCTGGCGGACAATGCGGGTCCGGCTCGCCCCAAGGGCGCTCCGGATGGCCAGCTCGTTGCTCCGGACCACCATCCGGGCGGTCAGGATGCTGGAAACGTTGGAGCAGGCAATCAGGAGGACGAGGAAGGTCGCCCCGAACATGCTCCACATGAGGATCCGGATGTCATCATTGACAAACCGTTTGAAGAGCGGTTCCAGGCTCGGTGGTTGATGTACGAGGTCCGGAACGGCTTCCAGTTCCTCGATCCGGGTGAATATCAGATCAAACTCCGCCCGGGCATCCTCGATCGAGCGGTCCTCCCGTAAACGCCCAACCAGGGTGACAAAGTCAATCCATCCGGTCTGGGACTTGAGGGTCTCGGGCACCAGCGGCAGCCAGACGTCCTGGCCAAAGGGATAGTCGTACCCTTCGGGCAACACGCCGACAATGGTATAAGGCTGGCCCTCAGCGACAATCTGCTCCCCGATCACCTCGGGGTCCGACGCGTAGTGCTCCTTCCAGATTGCCTCGGAAATTACCAGCACGTTATCCGAATCCGGCAGGCAGTCATCCTCGACAAAGGTCCGCCCCATCAGGGGTGACACCGTAAGGACATCAAAGAATCCGGCGGAAACATAGGCCCCGCTCATGCGGTGCGGGTGACCGACCTTACCGCCCGTGATGAAATCATTGGTGAAGGCCGAGAGGTGCTCAAAACTGGTCTGCTGCTCCTTGACCGTGACAAAGTCGTCGAGGTGGATAAGGGTCCGACCGTCCGACACATCCGGCCGTTCCTGGCGCATGACGTGCACGATGCCTTTCTGGTCCTCGAAGGGCAGTCCCCGCCCGACAATGGAGTAGGTAATGCTGAACATGAAAGTGCTCAGCCCGATGCCGGCGGCCAGGCAGAGGATGGCCAGTACGGTCACATAAGGGTTGCTGCGGATTTGACGGAATCCGTAGAGGATATCCTGAAAGAAGGAACTGTTCATAATGTTCTTAATTCAATGTTTCGCCCTGGGCAGCCTGGACGTTACAAAAAATCAAAACCGGACACTAAAGACAAGAGCAGTGGTCCGCTTTACGGTAATTAGGTCGTATCGCCAGCCTCGCGCTTTATCTTGAGCTTTTCCTCCATCTCGAGGACGAAGTCTTCGGTGATCGGGTAAAGAAACAGCACCAGTCCGTTGGCGATGGCGAAGGCTCCCGGGATAAAACAGAACATCACCCGGATCCCCAGCAGGGCCGCGTCGCTCTGGTCGGCATTGGCCTCGAAACCGACCCAGCCGAGTATCCAGCCGGAAAGAGTACCGCCCACCATCAGGCCCATTTTCTGGGCGAAAATCGCCGCCGAAAATACCAGCCCGGTGGTACGCCGGCCAAACATCAGCTCACCGTAGTCGGCCACGTCGGTGTACATGGCCCAGACCAGTGCCGGGGTCGGCCCGGCGAAGAGTACCCCGATCAGGTTCACCACCACCATCAGGGTGATGTTGTCCGGTGGCACCCAGAAAAAGACTATGGTCGAGGCCGCGTTCAGGAAGGTCAGCCCGATGAGGGCGTTCCGTTTCCCAAAGCGCTTACGCAGGGTGTTGGTGAAAAAGATCCCGACAATGAAGACCAGCGATCCGGTCGCCAAAAAGAAGGAGGTCAGGTCCATCCACCAAAAGAATTTCTCACCCGTGTCCCCCACATAGTACTTGAAATAGTGGAAGGTCACTGCCGCCCGGACCGCGACATTGGAAAGGGTCAGGATCCCTGCCACCGCCATGATCACCCAAGGTTTGTTCTTAATGAGGATCTTCAGGTCCCGCTTGATACGGGTATCCGCATCGGCCTTTTCCGGGGCCAGCCGTTCCCGCGTGGTCAGGAAGGTGAAGAGGAACAGCAGGGAGGCCAGCGCTCCCAGGATAGCGAAGGTCAGCCGGTAGCCGACAATCTCGTCCCCGCCGCCCAGTGCACTGGCCAGCGGGCGGACGGTCGCCCCGATGATCAGGGCCGCACTGAAGGCCCCGACAAAGCGGTAGCTGGCAAGGATGGTCCGCTCCTCCGTCTCAGGTGTCATGACCCCCATCAGTGCCGAATAGGGAACATTGATGGCCGTGTAGATCATCCCCAGGACGGTGTAGGTCGAGGCCGCGTAAAGAATCTTCAGACCACCCTCAAGTCCCGGACTGGCAAAAGTCAGGAATCCCACCACCCCGAACGGAATGGCCAGCCAAAGGAGGTACGGCCGGTACCGTCCCCAGCGGGTCTGTGTCCGGTCGGCCAGGATTCCCATAACCGGGTCATTGATCGCATCCCAGAATCGCGCCACCAGAAACAAGGTCCCCACGATCCCCGGCGAGATCCCCCACACATCCGTGTAGTAATAAAAAAGGACAATGTTGAAGGCCTGGTAAAAGATGTTCGAGGCCGTGTCACCGGCTCCATAGCCAATCTTTTCAAGGATGCTTAACTTGCCGTTCCCGGCCGGGGTCTGTGCGATTGCCATCCAGCTACCGAAGGCAAAACTGCGATTCAGTGCAATCGGAAAGTGGCTTACGCACGAACGAAGACCAGTGTCAGGTCAATCGTCACGAGGTCGTTGACAAGGTGCATGCCCAATCGCTCGAAAAGGGAACCGGAGCCATAAACAGCACCAAAGTTGACCCGGTTGACATCCACCTGGGCCTGGAAGGAAATCCCGTCCGGGATCTGGTTGACCATGGCCTTGAACTCGATGATGCGGGTCACCCCGCGCAGGGTCATCTCGCCGTAGATCCGGTAATTGGGCTGGCCGGGTGCGCCGCCGATGAGGCGTTCAGTCTGCAGCAGGCGAAAACTGGCCTCGGGATGCTCCCCGACATTGAAAAAGTCAACGCTGGCCAGATGTTCGATAAGCACCTTGTTCATGGTATCATCCTGGATATCGGCGCAGGTGATGCCCTTCATATCGACGCAGACCTCGCCACCGGTGACATCTCCGTCCCCATCGACTTCCAGGTTGCCGGACTTCAACTCCACCCGGCCATTGTGGTTGTTGGCAAGGTTGCGGCCAATCCACCGCAAGGCACTTTTCTCGACGGAGAGGTTGAGCTTACCGGTGGGAAAGACCATCCACTTGTTCCGGAGGCCGGATTCAAGGGTCAGCCCCGCCCGCATCCAGGCATCGAGTCCTCCCTCGAGCACCGATACCCTGTAGTAACCGGCTTCCTTGAGGCGCCCAAAAGCCATCTCCGCTGCCCGGAACTGATCGGATTCCCCATAGAGAATAACTTTCGTATTCTGATCCGGAAAGCGGGCGGCAAATTGCTCATTGAAGGCTACTTCATAGACACAGATATTATCCGCTCCGGCGATGTGGGATTCCCCGTAGGCTTCCGGTATACGCACATCCACTATCGGGACGTCATCCTCCAATTGCTTGAGGGCCGTTTGCAAAGGGACATAATTGATAGCGGATGGTCTGGGTATGATGGACATAATTCAGCTAGCTTAGGTTAATTTTCGGGATTGTCGACCTCCTCCAGGAGATCCACTTCTTTCAAGGCCTCCACCTGCTCCTCAAATGCCGCTTCGGCCGCGGCTTCCTCAGCCTCAATCCGGGAGAGGGCCTTCTCGGTCTCGGACTCCTGAAGCTCCCCGGCCGGGTCCACCTCAATGAGGGCCCGATCCTGGCGGTCCTCAGTCGCTGCCTTGTAAATCTGCATGGCGAAATAAAAGGCCGCCACCGTCAGGACCATCAGGACCGAACCAAAGATGGCATAAAGGCGCAAGCGGCGGTTGGTCGACAAGGTCGGGGCCTGTTCCCGCAAGTGGGCCAGTCGCGCTTCAGAACTTTCGCTCCCAAAGCGGCTCTCCCGGGGTTTGCGGTCTTCCATTTTCACGCCATCACGTTGCCAGTTCCAACAGGACTGTGCAAGTCAGGGAGGCCTTATTTCTCCGGATGCAGGTCGTAGGTCGTTATCTCGACGACATGGCCATCCGGATCCTTGAAGTAAATGGAGTGGGAAATCTCGTGGTCCTGGAACTCGAATGGAATGTCCTTTGCCTTCAGTTCGCTGCAGGCCTGTTTGAAATCGGTCATGGACTCCGCGAGGAAGGCAAAGTGGTCCAGGCGGATGCCCTCCCGCGGTTGGATGGTGGCACCCGTACCGGCCTCGAAGATGGCGAGGCAGGTTTCCCCCTTGCGGAGAAAGACCGGGTTGCCATCCCAGGCACCCTTGTAAATCCACTCCATGCCAAGAACCTCGCAATACCAGGCCCGCGACACCGCGACGTCCGCGCAGACAATCGCCAGGTGATCGATCCGTTTCAGCTCCATCCCGCGCTTAACCGGATCAGCCGACGATCCGCAGGGCAAGGTACGGCACCAGGTTGAAGGCAAATACCATTACCTTGAAGAAGGCCATCCCGGTGTAGTGGATCTTGTCGAACTCCTCTACCGACAGCTTGAACCAGCGGGAGTGCATGCGGTAGACAAAATCATGGGCAAAGAATATGAACAGGGCCCACCAGATAAGCAGGCCAATGTTGAATAGAGTGCACCAGCCAAGGGCATCGCGGATGAGTTCGAGTGTCATTATTTCCTCCTTGTTGCTATAACGAGGAAGTCATCCTAGGAACTGCCATGGACAAGGCAAGGGGTAACGATCGGGCATGTTGCCCGACGGGCGGAATTTAAATGACCAGCTTGGCCCGCTTCAGGGAACCGACCCACTGCAGGGCCTCATCGCTCCAGACAAGATGGAACCCGGTATCCTTGAGGTTTTGCGCCACCTCGCTTCCGGCCTTGGCCACTGCCACCGCATGGCTGCAGCCATATCCACGGGAAGCCCGCAGGCGTTCCAGAAGGATAGCTTGATGCCCGGCATTGCGTCGATGCGGTGACAGTACCCCACCCCCGCAAAGGCAGGCATCTGAGCCCTGCCAATGCCACATCCCGAAACCAACCCGGCGGCCGTGGTAATTCACCCAGCGGCAATGCAATCCGGACATGTTGGCCAGATGCTCCATGTTATCGAGGGCCTCTTCAAAATAGCAGTTGGGTCCGGCAAAGTACTGCAGGTACATCTGGAAGAACTGGCGCATTTCCATTTCCGGTACCTGTTCAAAACTCCAGGCCCCGAATCGGCTCAGATCTACTCCTGCGGTTGGACGGGCATAATATTCCTCAATGTCTGCGACCCGGAACCCGGGGTGGAGCATGCTCGGGCGGTCCTCGGTATCACCCGTCAGGGACAAGCGGAAAGAGATCTCACCTTGACCATAATACTCCAGCAGCTGGTCCTCATAGGTTGCAAACTCCGCAGCCGGTCCAATTGCCCGGTTGAAGTAGCCCACTCCCTTGAATTTCAAGGCCAGAAACGGACCGATTCGCTGGATATCAATCCCCAGGGAGGGATTATGCCAGCGGTAAATTTCCAGACGCCGAACATCAAAGTTCCACATGCTGAGACACGCAGAAAGTTGTTTCTGCGTCAGGGGATTCTGGCGCTGAAGGGTGGAGAACATTGGAATAGTCGATTGTGTAGGGTAAATACCCTAAATTGCTCTGAAACTTGATGCAAGCCAAATTTTTCGACTTTGCCAACTGCCCAACCACCTCAAGCAGCGAACAGGATCAGCGCTCCAATGACAAAAATGCACACATCGACGATCGCATGGCTGAGGTAAGCCGGCCAGATGGACTCAAAGCGGGCATAAATCCAGGACCATACCAGCCCTCCCACGAAGACGCCGGTTGAACACAGGAGGACGGGCAGCAAGTCCATGTAGACTGCCAGGGCGAAAACGTGATGCAGGGTAAAACAGAGGGCTGAAGCGATAATGCCGAGACCCCGGCCAAGGCAATCCACGCTTTTGCTGACGACAAACCAGCGCCAGACATACTCCTCCAGAACGGAATTAATGAGCACCCAATAGAGGGCCCCGGCAATGTAGCGGGAAGGCACATTGAGGCCTATGGCATCCAGCTGCGTGCGCATCGCCGGCAGATCGAGAATGGCCGGTGCGATGAAAATCCAGGCCAGGAAGATAATAGCACTGATCGCCAAGCCAGAGGAAAGACCCCAGCCAAAGCCGCCTTTGCGCGGAGGCGACCAACTGAGCTTCTCCCGGTCTACGAGCAGGTGCCAACCAAGGGGGAGCGCAAGGATCCAGACCTTGCTGAAAGCGAAAACGGCTGCCCCGAGGGCCGAATCCGGCCACCAGACCATGGCGCAAAGAACACCAATGCTGGGAGCGGGAACGAGGAGCAAGAGGGCCAGAAGGGAACGGGATCGGGGTGACATGTCCCTATGGTCATGCAGCATTGGCCAGTCATGGCAAGCTCCCCGCATAGCCGTGCTAAACGAATACCCTCATGTATGGTTCTCGGCAGTTGCCATTTGCCCATGCCGTGCTACTGATGTTGCCATGTTTGATCCTGTTGAAGTCATCAAGGAGCTGGTGCGCCAGCCCAGTGTTTCCTCCGACCCGTCATTCGCCGAAGGCATGGAGGGTACCCGCGACGTTTTGGTGAAGCTATTCACCGGAATGGGCCTCGAGGTGGAGATTGTGAAAACTTCCCTCCATCCGGTCATTCTGGCTCGCCGAACTGGCCCAGCGGAGTGGCCGCATGTCATTATTTATGGCCATTATGATGTCCAGCCACCGGACCCGCTCGACCTCTGGGACTCGCCGGCCTTTGAGCCAACGATGAAGGGTACCCGGCTCTACGGGCGCGGGGTTGCCGATAACAAGGGACCGATGATGGTCCATGTCACCGCGGCCGCCCGCCTCCTTGAGGAAAATCCGGACCTGCCACTGCGCATCACCTTCCTTATTGAGGGAGAGGAAGAAATGGGCAGTCCCAGCCTGCCGGAAGTCATGGCCAGTCATAAAGACCAGCTCAAAGGGGACTTCATCCTGCTCTCGGATACCCTCAATCCGTCCAACGAACAGGTCGCCATCCAGACCGGTATCCGCGGCATCATTTCCTTCGAGGTGGAAGTCACCGGACCCCGGCGTGATCTCCACTCGGGCGGCTTTGGCGGAGCCATCTACAATCCCGTCCAAGCGCTGACGGAAATATGCGCCAGCCTGCACCATCCAGATGGGCGGATCAATGTCCCGGGCTTCTATGATGACGTCATCACTCCCGAGGACTGGGAGAAGGACGAGATCGCCCGCCAGCCGGTGACCAACGAGGACATCGTCAAGGAGACCGGCATCAAGGAAGTCTTTACGGCCAACAACCGGACCGGACCGGAGGCCATCAGTTGCGAACCAACTTTGGAAATTAATGGCATCGGCGGCGGCTACCAGGGGCCGGGGGACAAGACCATTATCCCATCAAAGGCCTTCGCTAAGATCACCTGCCGCTTGGTTGCCAACCAGGACCCGAAGGATATCAAGGCCAAGGTCTTCGCAGCCATAAAGGAGCGCTGTCCGGAACAGGTCGGGCTGACGATCAAGGAATACCATGACGGCCTTCCCTACTCCGTGGTTCCCCCGGGCAAGCCCAACACGCCAGCAGACCAGAATCCGCACCTGGCCAAGGCCTTTGCCGCCTGCGACAAGGCGGTCACCGAGACCTTCGGCAAACCACCACTTTACCTGCGTGGGGGCGGTTCCATTCCCATCATCGGGGAGCTCAACCGGGTCCTTGGCATGGATTGCCTGATGCTCGGATTCGGGACGGAAGACA
This sequence comes from Puniceicoccaceae bacterium, assembly GCA_040830765.1. Taxonomy (GTDB): domain Bacteria; phylum Verrucomicrobiota; class Verrucomicrobiia; order Opitutales; family Oceanipulchritudinaceae; genus Oceanipulchritudo. The sequence goes on from JBFOMH010000015.1 coordinate 56,942, forward strand.
ACAACCTCCACGCGCCCAACGAGTCCCTCGACCTGGCCTGGTTTGAAAAGACCTCCAGCGTCTCCCGGGCCATCCTGCTCAAGGTGGCGGGCCTCGCCTGACGCGGATCAAATTTCCACGGAACCCATTTCCAGTCGCCGCTTGAGGACGGCGATAATTCCCGGATGTTCGCCGACCAGTCCGGTCATGCTGGTGCGCAGTCCCGGGTTTTTTTCCCTCGCCTCACGACAAATGGTTGCGATGTCGCCGCCTGGCCCGGCATGTCGTCCGGGGGAAAGGAAGAGCATCGAGACCACGACCGGTCCGTCGTTCCATGGCGGCTGCCGGAGGATGTTTTCAAGCAATGGTTCGTTAAAGGCATAGGCCTCCCCTTCCCTGCGCTCCATCGAGGCCGGGGCAACACCTGCTACCGCACCCCCAAGCATTGACTCCAATTCGACAGCCAGTGCATTTCGTGCATCCGTGACTGCCGGCAACGGCGATCCATGGTCGACTAGGATCACCCGCGGCTGTTTCCAACCGTTGTAGCTCATGACCTGCCCCACATTATCGGCCAATATCTGGACCAGGTCGCTGTTGTCCTGATCATCGCCTAAAAAGAGGAACGGGGCTAATCTCACGTTGAAGTCGCCATGTTTTTCCCGCCGATAGGCCAGCCTTTGTGGTAAGTACTCGGTAATGGCTCCCGTGGGACCAAAGAAGAACGGCAGGATGGTGAAATTCCGTTCGCCCGCCTCCAGAAAAAGCCGCAACCGCCGTTCCAGATTGACCGCCGGCTCTCCCTCAAGCTGGTCCACGGGCACCTTGCTGGAATGCAGCAGCGAGGAGGGCAAGATTTCGAGTCCTGTTTCCCGGCTCAGTTCCGCCGCAATCGACCTCAGGTTGAGGACACTCTGGGGACGCAAACTGCCATTATCGACCAGCAAATACCGCATACCAGTTTCCTAGTGAGGACAAAGCAGCCCAAAGAGCAACCCGCTTCATCGAACAAAGATTGGTATTGAAGGGATCGCCATCTGCGTAAACCTTTGGCTCATGCAATCTGAAGTCCTCGACATCTTCAAGAAGACCGGCGCCCTGCTTGAGGGTCACTTCATCCTTCGTTCCGGGCTGCGCTCGGGTCACTTCTTCCAGTGTGCCCGGGTCTGCGAGCACCTCGATGAGGTCACCCGGCTGGCTGAGTTGCTGATCAAGAAGCTGCCGGACATGTCGGAGGTTGAGACCGTGGTCTCGCCGGCCATGGGCGGTCTGGTCATTGGACAAGAGGTCGCCCGGCAGTTGGGGAAACGCTTCATCTTTGCGGAGAAGGTGGATGACCTGCTGGCCTTGCGGCGCAACTTCATCATCAAGCCGGGCGAGCGGGTGCTCATTGTCGAGGATGTCATCACCCGGGGCGGCCGGGTCCAGGAGACGCTCGACCTGATTGATTCCCGCGGTGGCGTCACCGAGGCCATTGCCGTCCTGGTGGACCGGTCGGCAGGCAATGCCTCCTTCTCCTCCCCCCTCATTGCCCTCCTGGAGATGAATTTCCCGACCTATGAGGCGGATCAGGTCCCACCGGAATTGCGCAACATCCCGGCTGTCAAACCGGGTTCCTGACACCGGGAATCGGTACCAGCTGGTTGATTTTACCAGCAAGTCGCGTTTCTTGAACGTATAACAGCCTTTGCATAACTAAAAGAAGACCACCTTAATTTAATTCGAAATTCACCATGACCAGCATGCAATTATTCCTCTTTCTGATCATTCCCACCGTCATCTTGGGTATCTACGCCCAGTCCAAGGTCCAGGGTGCCTACAGCAAATGGTCCCGGGTCGGTTCACGTAGCCGCATCACCGGACGCGAGGCTGCCCAGTACGTCCTTCAAAAGGCGGGCATCACGGATGTCGAAATAACCTCCACCCGCGGTCACCTGACTGACCATTACGATCCCACCCACAAGCGGCTCGTCCTCAGCCAGGAAAACTATGATGGCTACAGCCTGGCCGCCCTTGGGGTTGCCGCCCACGAAGCGGGGCATGCCGTGCAGCATGCAACCGGCTACTCCATGCTCAAGCTGCGCATGAGCCTGGTGCCGATCACTATGTTCGCCTCCCAGTTGCTCCCCTTCGTCATCATTGGTGGCTTCTTTTTCGGCATGCTGGGCCTGATCAAACTGGGTGTCCTGGTCTATCTTGTCCTGACCATTTTCCAGTTGGTTACGCTGCCGGTCGAATTTGATGCCTCCCGCCGGGCCAAGGCGGAACTTGTTTCAACAGGGATTCTCCAGGCCGACGAGATGGTGGGGGTCAACAAGACGCTCGACGCAGCCGCCCTCACCTACGTGGCGGCCTTTGTCAGCTCATTGGCCAATCTGCTTTACCTGCTGGCGCTGTCGCGCCGCTAGTAATCAGACGGTCTCTTCCGGCGCAGATTCAACAGCTTCCTCAACCGCTTCTTCCTCTGCTGGAACCGGTTCCTCGACCGCAGGCGGTGCCGGTGGTGCCCATTCGCCCGTCACCGGACCGTGGATGGCTTCCAGTTCCGCCTGTGACCATGGATCCGTCCGCGCTCCGTATTCCTCCCGCACCTGTGCGACGAGTTCCTCGGAAACTTCGTAGGAAGCATTCTGGTAGAGAGGATCAGTCCGGATGTAGGTCAGGACTGCAGCGATGTGCTGGTCCTTGAGCCGGTCGAAGGGGGTCATGGCGTTGTTGTAGACCTGGCCATTGACCGTCACCTCACCCGCGAGGCCGGCAAGGATGACCTTGATCAGCCGTTCCGGATTGTCCTTCACCCAGTCGGAATTGACGAGGGGTGGATAGACCGCCGGCAATCCCAGACCGGAGGCCTGGTGACAGGCGACACAGTTCTGGTTATAGACCCGCTTGCCGAGGGCAATCATGTCGACTTCCTTGGGGCCCGTCTCCTCGAAGGAACCGGCACGGACCGATTCATCATAGTGGAACGGCCCGAAATCCCCCGAGTAGTGCACCAGGTAGATACCTGCCCAGAAGGCGAGAATCATGAACAGGGCGACAAAGAACAGGGGCATCGGGGAGAAATTCTCCGTTGGCTCCTCCTTTTCACGCATCAACTGCGTGTGCACCTTTTGCAGGTCCTGGTCATCGAACCGGGTGCCTTCAAAGGTCGGGCGGGATTCCCCCTTGTGAGGATACTTGTCTTTTTGGTCTTCACTCATGGAAATTCGCCTCCGTCCTATTCGGTAAATTTCATTTCCGGCAACTCGTAGTCCTGTTGCAGGTTCATCAGGTAGGCCACGAGATCCTTGGCCCGCTGGGTGGGAACTAACTCGTAGCCCTCACCGGGGTGATAGGCGTCCGGCAACTCGATGGCGTCCGGGGAGGGACCCCGCATCTCGCTCACCTCGCGGACCTCGAAGAGAAAGCCATAGGGTGGCATGGTCGAACCCGGGGAAGTGATCTGCGGGTTGTAGAGGTGCTGGTACTGCCACAGTTCGGAATAACGCAAGCCGACATTGGTCAGGTCGGGGCCCGTCCGCATGGTACCGAGCATGACGCGGTCTTGCTCGATGTAGTCGCGGGCTACCGACTGGCGGTTACCCCAGCCGCGCTCGAAATCAGCCCCGAACCCGGCCCGGCGGACCTGCTGGGAATGGCAGTAGAGGCATCCCATTTCCTGGTAAACCAGCTTGCCCCGCTGAGCTTCTCCAACCAGCGGCAACGGATAAGCGGTCATCCCGTCCGTGTTCTTGACGTTGACCCCGTCGACCATGAACTGCCGGCCGGTGATCGGTTCGTCATCGGCATTGACCAGCTCGGCCGTGGCCGGAGTCAAGTCACGCATCTGCAAGTGGGAGGTGAGGACAATCCCGGTCCAGGAGAACGCGAGGGTGAAAAAGACACCGAGAAATATGAGTGGAAGGCTTTTCATCGATCAGGCCTGTTCGGTGGTTTCGGTCAAAAGGGTTGGCTGGGTGACCTTGTCCTGCGTCCGCGGACTGAAGATCATCCAGTAGACATTGATGGCGAAGGCAATGTGCCCGATGAGCAGCATCAGCCCGGAAAGCGACCGTGCCCAAAGCCAGGGCTTGGTGTTTTCGACCGTCTGGAGGAAGGTGTAGACAGGGGTTCCGTCTTCCGTCAGGGCATTCATCTGCAGGCCTTGGAACCAGCCGCCAATCTGCAGGGCAAAGACCATCAGCAGAATCCCGAGGCCGCACATCCACCAGTGGACCTTGATCAGGAAGGCGTTCGGCCATTCCCGGAAGAGCAGGCGCGGCATCATGTAGTAGACCGCGCCGAACATGATCATGGTGAAAAAGGCATACACCCCGTGGTGGGCGTGGCCGACCGTGAAGTGCGTGAAGTGCGTCACTTCGTTGACGTGGCGCAGCGCCATGGTGCTGCCAATCAGGCTGACCACGGTGTAGTTGATGGCCCCGAAGACGACAAAGCGGATAGTCGGGCTGGCCCAGCCTTCCTTGTGCAGGCCAACAACCGTCAGGTGGTGATTAATCCCGGTCACGATGACGGGAATGACCATCATCACACTGGCCACCGTTCCGGCGGAAATGACCCATGCCGGAACCGGTCCGCCGATCAGGTGGTGGACACCGGCCCAGTTGTAGAAAAGGGCCAGGGCCCAGAAGCCGACAACGGAAAGGTAATAACTGTGAATCGGCCGGCCAAGCACCTTCGGAATCAGGTAGTAGGCCACCGCAAGGGCAATCGGGGTCAGCCAAAGGCCAAGGACGTTATGGGCGAACCACCAGTTGGTCAGTGACTGCACCACCCCGTTGGCCGGTTCAAAAATAAGCATCACCTGGGCCACCGTGTAGAGCCAGGGGAGCCAGAAGAATGCCGCCAGCAGGTACCACTGGGAAACATAGACGTGGTCACTCTGGCGCCAGCGGAAGGCAATGATGACCCAGACGCCGACAAGGGCATAGGTAAGGACAACCAGTGGCGTGACGTAAGCCGGCATTTCCAGCCACTCCACCCCGATCATGTCACCCTTGAGGATGCCGATGATGCCAATCGTGACAGCAATATTCCAAAATACACCCGCCGCCAGCAGGATATTAGTATGGCGGATACGGGCGCGGCAGAGGCGGCCCATGATCCATGGGGCAACGGCGAAAATCACGTTGTTGCCCCAGCCGAAAATCATCGCGTTGAGGTGCGCCGTCCGCACACGGCCAAAGGTCAGCCACTCCGTGGCACCGAGAAAGTCCGGATTGGTCGCCTTGATGGCAGCAATCATGGCGAAAGCAGTACCAGCCAGGAGCCACATCACGGCGGAAACCAAGAAGAGCATCGCCGGGACGCGCATGGATGCATCGACTTCCCCAAGTCGCACCCGCAGATCCACATCGGGATCACCGGTAGGCTTGAGGGAATCAATAAACGAGGGGTTAGAACTCATGGGCTGTTTTTCCTCCTGTCTCAATTGTCCCTGGGTGCGCGCTTCTTTCGCTTTTTCGGGAACTGGTCCGATACTTCACCCATGGGTTCATCGTCGTCAAAAATCGTCTGGGCACCCCGTTCCAGGTTGCTGAGTTGCCCGTTTTTATGCGCCCAGTGCAGGGCCATCGCTGCCGCGACAAAGAAGATGCTGGCAAATATGAAGCCGATAAGAATGTATTGGCTCCAATCCATCACAGGGGCATTTCCAGGCTCTGCTGCTCCTTGCGCAACTCCTCGACCGTCAACTCAACCGCCCGCTCAACCGGGATACGGACAACGCCCTCGGCCTGGTTGACCCATTCGTAGGAATTGACCAGGCGGATTTGTTCGGCCCGGACCTCATTGCGGATCTGGTAGCGGATGGCAGCGTCCTTCTCCTCCTGCGGAACCGCCCGGTTGGGCAAGTAGGCGACGGCAACAATCAGCAGGAAGACCAGGCAGACCCCGATCCAGCCAAGGGCGGAAATCAGGACCGTGCTGTCGGAAGGCTCTTTTTCAAATGGCGCGTTACTCATGGCAATTGATGGATTCTTCAATCCGGGGATCCCGGATGGGGATAGGCCGCTCCTTGGCGGCGGATTTCAGGAAAGCCCAGATGACCACGGCGCCAACGCCGATGAACATCGTCAGGTCCGTCCAGCTGAAACCGAACTGCCGCACGGTGTAGCCGCCATGGGAATCGGTGGCCAGCTTCTGCGGGACGATGTTCCAGTAGAGGTCGAGCAGGTGGAAAACGAGTATCCAGATGGCGATGAAGCGCAACCGGATGGAAAACTTGTTCTTGTACCAGAGAAGGTAGAGGAACGGGAAAAAGAAGTGCATGAAGATGAGGCCCATGCTGACCCACCACCAGCTGTTCTTGGTCCCGTCCGCATTCATCTCACGCATGTTGTACCAGAAGGTTTCTTCCGGGATGTTGGCGTTGTAGATGAGGAAGTACTGGGAGAAGCTGATGTAGGCCCAGAAGACCGTGAAGGCCAGCATGATGCAGCCGATGAGGTAGAAGTGCACCGGCTTGATGATGCCCTTCAGCCCATCCTCCCGGGTGGCCATGTAGAAGAGGGCCAGCACCGTGGCGGACAAGGCGGCCCGCATGCTGGCGGCAAAAAACCACACCCCGTACATGGTCGAGAACCAGTGGTAGTTGAGGGACTTGAACCAGTCGATGGCGGCAAAAGTGGTGGCGAAGGCACAGAGGAAGAGGCCAACCGCGGCCAGCTTGCGCGAGCGGTGCACGTTGGCATGGTCGCCCGTGCGGTCCATGTCGAAGGACCATTTGCGGAAGAGCAGGGCCAGACCGGTCCAGACGGCAAAGTAGATCACGTAGCGGACCACGAAGAATCCCTGGCCGAGGAATCCGGACTTGCTGACATAGAGAACGTCCTCAGAAACGGTTCCATGCCCGGCGGGAACAAGCGCATCGCCCTGCATCCAGATCCAGGGAACCCCGTCACCAGCAGTGAACAGGCTCATCAGGACCAGGGGCAGGAAAATCAGTCCCAGATAGGGAAAAGCACTAACAGCATGTTCCAGCTGACGGCGGACAATGACCGCCCATCCGGCATCAAACATCCACCAGATCATCAACAGGAAGAGCATCCCGATGAGGATGGAAAGCCAGAAGGAAATCCCGATCAGCCATCCGATGAAAGGCCGGGTCGGGTCGTCGGCCGAGCCCAGCAGGAGCAGTCCTGCGGAGATCGCGATAAAGATCAGGCCGGCGTAGAGGAACCGGTTCCGGTTGTCTCCCAGTTTGCCGATCCCGCTGGCTGCAGTGGTATTAGGAATAACGTCGCTGCTGGTGCTCATAATCCAAGCTCTCCTCTGTTTTCAGCCGGTACATCGTCGATAGTGGCTGAAGCGGCCCGCTGCAGGGCCCGCACGTACATGACCACCTTCCAGCGGTCCTCGACCCGGATCTTGGAACCGTAGGGTCCCATGGTGTTCTTGCCGTGCGTGATGGTGTTGTAAATATCGCCGTCCGGCAGTTCGATAAGGCGGGTCTGCAGGAGGCTGGCAATGGTCGGGTAACCATAGCGCTCCGAGGCCACGACACCCTTGCCGTTGCCGGATTCACCATGACAGATGGTGCAATAGATGGCGTACAGTTCCTCGCCTGTTTCCATCGCCTCGAGGCTGACTTCCACCGGGATTCCATCACCGAAGGTTTCGGCGTCGATCTTGCCCGTAGCCAGGTAGTCGTTTTCACGGAAGCGGTTGTCCGGGCTCAGGTGCGGGAAAGCTTCGTGCTCTTCCGTCACGAAAGGCACCGTGCCGGCCACTGGCTGGCGGTCCATTCGCTTGTCGCCAAAGAACTCGGTCTTGCCCTGTTCATGGAAGCGCATCTGCCGGTCCATGTCGGGGAATATCTCCAGCGGCGGCTTGGTCGACTTGCAGCCGCGGAAGCCCATGACCGTCAGGACAAGGGCCGCGAGAAAGAAATAGATGATGAAGAACTGGCGCATGGTTATTCGTCCTCCTCGTCGGTGATAACCGCAATTTCAGCGGGATGGAGGGACTCGAGGAATTCGCGGGTACCACTCTCGGAGAAAAGCTCGTCCCCGGCCTCGATGACCACGGCAAACTTGTCATCCGTAAGATGACGGAACTTGTCGTAGTTCATGACCGGATGGTGGTGCATCGGCAGCCGGTTGGTGATGAACATCCCGCCCAGCGTCCCGAAGGCAGCCAGGAGAATGGTCAGCTCATAAGCCACCGGGAAGGGGAAAATCGGGCTGAAGAAGGGCTTGCCGCCGACAATCAGGGGGTAATCGAACTGCCCCATGTACCAGGCGACGAACATGCCGGTGAAGAAGCCGATGATGCCGCCACAAAGGGTGAAGGCCGGTACCTTGGAACGGCGCAGGCCCATGGCCCCGTCCAGTCCGTGGACCGGGAACGGCGTGAAGACATCCCACTTCTTGAAGCCGGCCTCGCGCACGCTCTTGGCAGCATGGTAAATTGCCGGTGCCGACTCGAAAAGGGCTAGATATCCGTATTGTTTGCTCATGGTATCGAATCCCCGAAATTAATGGTGCCCGTGTACATCCGCCTGCTTGGAGACGGACTTGATTTCAGCGAAGGCCAACAGGGGCAGGAATCGCACAAATAGGAGGAAAAGAACCCCGAAGACCCCGAAGGTCCCGAAGAAGGTGAAAATGTCGACGATGGTCGGGCTGAAGTAGTCCCAGTTCGCCGGCAGGAAGTCGTTGGCCAGCGAGGTCACCGTAATGACAAAGCGTTCGAACCACATACCGACGTTGATGAAGCAGGAGAGAATCCAGACCAGCCAGAGGTTCTCGCGGGCCCATTTGAACCAGAAGAACTGCGGCGTGATGACGTTGCAGGAAATCATGATCCAATAGGCCCAGGCGTAAGGTCCGAAAGCCCGGTTGACGAAAGCAAAGCCTTCGTAGGGGTTGGCCCCGTACCAGGCGATGAAGAACTCCATCCCGTAGGCGTAGCCGACCATGGAACCGGTCGCGAGGCAGATTTTGCACATGCAGTCGATGTGGTACTGCGTGATCAGGTCCTGTAGACCGAAGATGGCCCGCAGAGGCAGCATCAGGGTCAGAACCATCCCAAAACCGGAGAAGATGGCCCCGGCGACGAAGTATGGCGGGAAGATGGTGGTGTGCCAGCCGGGAAGGTTGGCCACCGCAAAGTCAAAGGAAACGACCGTGTGCACGGATAGCACCAGCGGCGTGCTCAGTCCGGCGAGGAGCAGGTAGGCCATTTCATAGTTGCTCCAGTGGCGGTTGGAACCACGCCAGCCCATGGCAAGGATGCCGTAGAAGTACTTACGGAAGCCGAAGTAGAACGTCTCGAAGAACTTCTGGAAGGCCGTCTTGGCCTTGGCCATGCGCTCCTCGAAAATCATCGGGACGCGGTCCCGGATAGTCGCCAGGTCAGGAATCATCCCCATGTACCAGAAGAGCACGGAAACCGTTCCGTAGGTCGAGACCGCGAAGACGTCCCACTCGAGGGGCGAACGGAAATTCGGCCAGATGGCATTGGCATTCGGCAGCGGGAATAGCCACCACGCAAACCAGACCCGACCGACGTGGAAGAGCGGGAAGATCCCCGCACAGATAACCGCGAAAATGGTCATTGCCTCAGCCGCCCGGTTGATCGAGGTCCGCCATTTCTGTTTTAAGAGACAAAGAATGGCGGAAATGAGCGTCCCGGCGTGACCAATACCAATCCAGAAAACGAAGTTGACGATGGCCCATCCCCAGAAGACCGGATTGCGCAGGCCCCAGACCCCCGTACCGGTGGAGACGAGGTAAATCAGCCCCATGAGGGTGAAGCTGGCTACCATCGCGGACACCACAAAGGCGACCCACCACCACATGGGCGTGCGTCCCTCGACGATGCCGCAGACCTTCTGCGTGATCCAGGTGAAGTTTCGGTTGTTCTCAATGATGGGCCGGCGGGGCATGCTGGCCGGGCGTACCTCTTCGAGGACACTCGGCCCGGCAAACGTGCCGGTGGCCTGAGAGGGTTGATCTGCTGTCGTGCTCAAAACGTCTTCCCGATTAAGGTTAAGAATTCAAATTAGTGGCCCCCGTCGCCATCATGGCTCTCGTCGCCGTGGTAAGCATCCTTGGAGGTCGCCTGGACGCTCTTGTACTCCTTCCGGCTGAGTGCCTTGTCGTAGTCCGGCATCAGCGGGTTCGGGTTGCGCAGGCGGGCCAGGTAGGTGGTCCGTGGGCGCGTGTTCAGGTATCCGAGGAGGGAGTAGTTACGGTCGTTCTCCTTCATCAGGGAAACAGCGCTCTTGGCATCGCTGACATCCCCGAAGACAATCGCTTCACTCGGGCAAGCCGACTGGCAAGCCGTACGGATTATGCCGTCCGGGACATTGATATTGTTGTCCCCCTTAGCCACGACGCGCTGGGCTATCTTGGCCTGCTCGATGCGCTGCACACAATAGGTACACTTTTCCATGACCCCGCGCATACGGACGGTCACGTCCGGATTCTTCTGCATCGACTTGAGGGCAGCCCCTTCCGTCTTGTACTGGTTCGTGCCGATCGGACCGGCGTAAAACTCGTCTGTGCTCCGCTTGTTGTAATCGAAGAAATTGAAACGACGGACCTTGTAGGGACAGTTGTTGGCGCAGTAACGGGTACCGACACAACGGTTGTAGGCCATCACGTTGAGACCCTGGTTGTCGTGGACGGTCGCGTTGACCGGACAAACCTGCTCACAGGGGGCCATCTCACAATGGAGACAGCCGACCGGCATGATGGAGGCCTGCGGGTCGGAGGGCAGGGAGTGCCGGTTGGCTTCCAGATCGCCTGAGCTGTAGTAGCGGTCGAGGCGGATCCAGTGCATTTCACGGCCCCGCATGATCTGGTCCTTGCCGACAATCGGAATGTTGTTCTCGCTCTGACAGGCAACGACACAGGCATTACAGCCGGTACAGCTGTTCAGGTCGATGCTCATGCCCCACTGCTGCTCGGGAATAAACTTGGCCCGGGCCTCGGGGTCCTTCCAGACATCAACATTCGGCGGCGGGGCACCAAAGTCAGGGGTCTCGTAGGAAGAGCCGCCACGCGGCGTGCTCAGGGCCTTTTCCTGGGCCGACATGCCCTTGTCATGGCCGTAGACCGGCGGACTGTGGCTCTCCATGCCCATGTGGGCGACAAACTTGGCGTCCTCCATGTAGGTCTTGACGTTGCCTTCGCGGAGGATGGCGCGGCCTTCCATGGACCAGTGCTCCTGGGTGTTGGCGAGGCGGTAGCCCTCACCGGTCAAGGTCAGCTGACCGCCATTGCGGATAAGGCCCTCACCGGACCGGCTCAGCGGATAGGCATTGAATCCGGTCCCCTTGCCGACACGCCCGACTTGCAGGCGACCGTAGCCGAGAGGAAGCACCACTGTCCAGTCATCCAGACCCGGCTGGATGTGCACGGGACCACGGACGGTCACTCCATCGACAACCAGCTCGGCGATACGGGATTCCTCGCGGCCACGCTTGAAATTAGAGGACTTCTTGGAAACCCCTCCGATGAGGAAGTCGCCCGCCTTGGTATCAAAACCCAGATGGGTCGCAAGGGCGGGGGAAATCATGATCGCATTGTCCCAAGTCAGCTTGGTGATCGGGTCCGGACATTCCTGCAGCCAGCCGTTGTTGTTGTAGAAGCCGGTTCCGACAGAATTGTCGGGAACAAGCCGGACTTCCAGATTGGTGGCGGTGGTCGTTCGGGAGCCGAGGGTCCCGCGGGAAAGGTTTTCCTGGATTTCCGAAACCCGGATATCACCGGCCTTGAAAGTGCGGAAACTGGATTCCGGTAGAAAGCCGGTGGCCAAAAGGCGCTTGAAGGCCTTGTCGGCATTGCCGGTTGAGGCGTACTCACCGGTAAAGGTCTCAAGGACCATTCCATAGGCATCAGCGACACCCAGCCCGGCCAGGCGGGCGAGTATTTCGAGGTCCTGGAAGCTGTCGAAGAGCGGCAGGATCATCGGCTGGATCGGAACGTAGGTCCCGTCGAGCGTGCGTCCGTCACTCCAGGATTCCAGGTAATGCGTAGCGGCGATGTTGATGTTCGCCTCGATACTCGTCTCGTCAAAGTAGTAGCCGTGCCGGATGACTTCCGGGACCGACTTTTGCAGGGCCTTCCAGTCGAGGTCGGCCGGTGCGTCGTAGACCGGGTTGCCTCCGAGAACCAGTAGACTCTCGATCTTTCCTTCACGAATGGCGGTAGCCAGTTCACCAAGGGAGCTGGATTCATCCTTGGGCAATTCGGCATATTCAACCGTCTTGCCGTTGGCGGCGATCAGCTGGTTGGCATAAATGGCCAGTTGCTGGGCCTCGACCGGCAGGTGACTGCCCGGGACAACGACCCCGTAGCCACCGTGCTCAAGCAGGTCGCGAGCACATTCGCGAATCCAGTTGGCGTCGACCGGCAGGCTGCCGGCGCGTTGCTTGAGGAACGAACCCAGGCGCGGATCTCCGCCACCAAGCTCCAGCAGGTCGGCGACCAGCAGGGAAAGGAATGCGGTCATGTTACCGGTGGACAAGCGGAGGCGGTGGTCGCCCATGGTCCCGGTAACCGAAAAGGCCGATTCCACAACATAAAGCCGGTTCATCTTTTTGGCCTCGGCCTGGTCCTTGACCTTACGGCCTTTGTTGAAGGCGCGGGCCATGCCAACGCTGCCCGGCTCCCCGTTGAGGAAGTCGGCATCGACACTGAGGACCCGCTTTGCCTTCTCCAACTTGTAGAGAGGACGAAGGGGGCGTCCAAACAGGTTGCTTGCGGCCCGCTCCGGATTGTCGGCATCCGCCGGGCTGTATTCCGCCCAGACGAGGCGCGGGTAGGTCTTCTGCAAAAGCTTCTTCAGCCGCAGGCGGGTCGGAGAACTGGACGGCTCCGCGAGGATGGCCAGCCCTTGTCCCTTGGTCGGGCTGAACTTTGCCGTCAGGCCGGCAAGGACATCCTTGATCCGCTCAGAGGAGACGCGGCGGTTACCCTCGTAGGACGAGGTCATCCGGTCCGGATCGTAGAGATTCAAAACCGAGGCCGAAGCATAACGGTTGACCGCGCCGCCATAAGGCAGGAAGTCCCGGTTCCCTTCAATATGTGTGGGGCGGTGCTGGTGCGTCTCCACGACCAGTGGCAAGTTATCCTTACCATCCGGGAAGGAGGTCGTGAAGTAGACCGGAATTCCGGGGATGGTCCCCTCGGGCTGCTTGCTGTAGGGAAGGATGTTCTGCTCCGGACGGCGGCAACCGGCAGCGCCCATTCCCGCAACCGCAAAGGAGGCGGCCATGATTTTCAGGAAATTGCGCCGGTTGACTCCGTCCATTTCGGAAGCCCCTTCCGGGAATTCGCGATGGAGCCAGTCCTTGAAAGCGGGCTTGTCAGCCAACTCGTCCAAGCTGCGCCAGTAATGCGGTCCGGCCTTGTCGGCGGAGTTCGATTCGGAATGATTCATTTCGGGATTCATCGGTGGCAGCCAGAGCAGCTCTGCGGCGGGTTGACGTTCCAATCGATAACAGCCTCCCGGGCCCATTCTTCATGGGCTGCTTCGTTTTCGGGAGTCCAGTTCAGGTTATACACTTCGTCCAGCGGGCGGATGAATTCCTCCGGGTTACGGTGGCAATCGAGGCAGAAGGCCATCGAAAGCGGCTCCGCGTGGTAGACGGTCTCCATCTTGTTGATTTCCCCATGGCACTCGACGCAGCTGATGCCACGATTCACGTGGACGGCGTGGTTGAAGTAAACGTAGTCCGGAACCTTGTGAATACGGACCCACTCAACCGGTTCTCCGGTCTCATAGCTGGTCCGGATGGGTTCCAGCAGCGGGCTGTCCTTTTTCACCTGGCTGTGGCAGTTCATGCAGGTCGCGGCATCCGGCACGTTGGCATGCCCGGATTCGTCGACATGGCTGTGGCAGTAGCGGCAGTCGATACCCAGCTGCTCGGCGTGCAGGTAGTGGTTGTAGGCCACCGGCTGCTTCGGGGCATACCCAACCCGTGAATATTTAGGTGTGAAATAGTACGTGACTCCCGCCACGACCGAACCACCGAGAACGAGTACCGCCACAATCACTTTCAGCGGTACCGCATTGGACCATTTGGGAAATAAATTCGCCATCAGAAAAACCCTCGTTTCAGGCTGTTAAAGTTTCCGGCTGGAACAGGGAACGGCGCGCGGATCCTGACGGACCCGTTCATTCTCCCGCAGGCCACTATTCACGCTGCCTGTAGTCGATTGGGGTGGGTTGTTTCCAGTCCGGAAACCCACCATGCCCAAAGCGGCCGCCCCCAAGGAGACGATAAACGATTTTCGACGCAATTTTTCCTCTGCCATAATCCTTTTCAGCCTGATAAAAATCCCTCATCGCGACAAGAGAAACACTCTAGTCCAAATTGGGGGATAGTGGTCTTCTGAAGGAATCAAGTGCGAACGCAACAGAAAATTCCGCCTCGAGGGCAGTTTTTAGGCACCCTTAAGCGTTTCTAATCATCTTTAAAAGTGCTTCTTATTCGCCAAGTCCAGCGACCTTGAGAGAGCGAAAGGTAACAACGGCGGAGGAGCCGACCATAAGGAGGGCGGCCACGACTGGATGGAGGATACCGGCGGCGGCGAGGCTCATCCCAAAAAGATTGTACATCAGGGCGAAGAGGAGATTGCCCCGCAAGCTGTGCTTGAGGCGCCGGGCATGCCGCATGGAACCCGGCAGGGCGCCGATACGCCCGCCGACCAGCAGGCCGTCAGCGAACTCAGTGGCGAGGGCGGCTCCGAGATCGATGGCGAGGGACGCATCGCTGGCCTGCATGGCCGGCAAATCGTTGATTCCGTCCCCGACGAAAAGAACGCCCTTCCCTGTCCCGCAATGGCGTCGAATCCAGGCTGCCTTGGCCTCCGGGCTGAGGCCGCCATGGACCGGAACCGCGGCAATCTCCTCCCGCGCAGGTGCTGGATCGCCACTCAAAACATGGCACTGGCACCCCATGGACTGAAGGGCCTCGAGCGTGGATTCAGCCTCGGAGCGCAGGTGTTCGGTGAGGAAAAGCGTTCCGGCATGCACGCTGTCGACAGCGACCTGAACCGGCTTCCCTCCCCTCTCCGGTACGGGATCCAGCTGAATTCCCCTGGAGGTGAGAAGGCTTGATTCACCGATTAACAGATGGTGCCCCCCAACGCTGGCCTCCAGACCCTGGCCGGGATGGATCCTCAAGTCGCGGACCAATTCGAGGGGCTCGGCAAGGGAGGCGAGGGCCACGCTCACAGGGTGCTGGCTTTCCTTTCCAACGGCAGCAATCGCGGCCAGCAACCAGTCCTTATTGGCATTTGTGGCTGCCAGATGACGGCAGTCGGCAGCCAGTTCGAACCGGCTCAGGGTGCCGGTCTTGTCAAAGATGACCGTGTCGGCGTCAGCCAATATATCCAGCAGGTGGCCATTCCTGCCGACAATTCCCCGTTGGCTCAGGTAATACAAGCCCCCCCAGATGCCTGCCGGCATGGCCAGTCCGAGGGCACAGGGGCAGGCCACAAGCAGGACCGCCATGGCATTAAAGAGGGCATCCCACCATGCCTGGTCCGATAACAGCATCCATCCGGCGAATGTGGAGACAGCGGTCAAGCCGACAACCGGAACAAAGACCTGCATCAACCGGTCGGCAGCGGCCTGGAGATTGGAGACCCGGGTCGGGATGCGTTCAATCAGGCTGAGTATGCGGTCGATGGTCCGGTCCTTTTGCACCTCGGGCTGGATGATGAAGCTTCCTTCAAGTGACCAGGTTCCCGCCATGACCCCGTTTCCCGCTTGCTTGCTTACAGGAGCCGGTTCGCCGGTCAAGGTGGTCTCACGGACATAACCCGAGCCCTCCAGGATGAGGCCGTCCACTGCAATGGGATCTCCCGCCTGGATCAGGACCCGGTCGGCATCCTGCAAGGATTGTACCGGAATTCTCACCCGGCTCCCATCCGGCCGCTCCACCATTGCCGTGTCAAAAGCATCCCGGAAAGAGGCAATCGCCTCCATGACCCGGCCTTTCTGGACAACCCCCATCTGCTTGCCGATGGCATAGACGCAGAGGACAATGGAGACCACCTCGTAGTAGACACTTCCCTCCCCGCGGATGGAGGAAAGCAGGGAGCCCCCAAAAGCCCCAAATGCGCTCAGGACAAAGAGTGCCTCGACAGTTATACGGCGGGCCGCCACGGCTTCGGCGGTATGCCGCAACAATGGCCGGCCCAGCAGGAATACCACCGCGAGTGCGGAAAAGACGAGACCCCCATGGAGGAACCAGTAAACGGCTGTGCCGGGGGCCGGGGCCTCGCCGGCTTGCAAGGCATTGTTATAGCCAAGCCCGAAAATCATCCCCTGTCCCGCCAGGGCAAGGGCGATCCCAATGCGAAATCCAAATGACGAATCCGTCTGCGGTCCAGGTTCACAGGGCTGGCAGTCTGGCTGCCTTTCCATTTTTGAACGCTGGTTGATGGGGATTTTCGTCATCGGACTATTTGGAAGAAAAAGTATGGCACAGGTGCTGCTTGCCAGTTGATTTGCAAAGTAATCCTGCTAAAATAACCGACCTATCTTCAAACAGCATGCAAGAAAAAGCAAAAGTGGAGGAAATTGCCTCAGGCAAATCGAACGGTTCCCCGGGCCAGCGACTGGCTTGGCTCAACGCGCTGGAAACGTTTCCCAGTCTGGAGGGACCCAACATGGACCTTCTGCTTAAGGCCATCCATTCGCCGGAAGTGGCCCGAATGCTGGGTCTGTTCCTGTCACGGGATGAACACTCCGAGCCCGCCCTGGCGGCCTTCATGGAACAGGTGGACGAATCGGAGGAGTCCCTTGAGGAATGGCTCAAGGCCTTTGAAGTGTTTGCCTGCTTTATCGAGTCGACCGCCCACCGGCCATCCTTGAGCCAGGCCCGGGGTTACCTGCATTGCTGTGCCACGGTTGCCCATACCGGGAGCAGCTATGCGACGTTTCCCATGGCAGTGGAAACCATGCTGGAGACCTATGGCTACAAGGGGGAAGAGGACTGACTAGGCCGACCGCCCTACTCTTTCATCAGGGCAAACTTACCCGGTCCAGTGAACAACAATCCCAAGAGAACCAGGCCAATCACCATCGGATAACCATATTTGGTCAGGTCACCCCCACTGGTGTCGATCATCATCAAGGTGGCCACCAGCATTGTCATGAGGAGGAAAAAGGCCGATGTGCGGAAAAGGATTCCCACGATGAGAAACAGCCCACCGGCCAACTCCACCCCCGCCGCAAGAACCCCGAAAAACATCGTGGAGAGGTTATTGGTCCCCACATCCATGCCGAGGTACTTGATATTGGCCCCGACCGCATGCAGGGTTGTTTCACCACCCATGAACTTGTTGTATCCAGCAATGGCGAGGACAATCCCGACGCCGAGGCGGATGATCACCAGACCCAGGTCCGGATGGCGGAAGAGTGATTTGATACCTTGAATCCCCGTCTTCATTTGCTGTAGCCTTTGTTGAGTTTATCCGAAAGGTTAAAAAAAGACGCCCGGAATGCAAGCACGACCCAATCCTCAGTCCATCCTTACCCGTTACAAGCGCTTCCGCATTATTGGCCAGGGCCTTAGCGGGAGCTTGCTTGCCCTGCACCTCAAGGATTTGGAGATCCCGTTTATCGTCCAGGATGTTGAACTGCCCGGCAGCGCGACGGTTGTCGCACCTGGCATCGTCAATCCATTGGCAGGAAGGAATTTCCGCCCCCCGAAGTATGTCGATGATCTCCTTAAGCACCTGCACGGATCCATGCAGCTGGTGGAGAAAATTCTCGGCATCCAGATATGGACCAGCTGTCCGATCCTGCGCATGTTTTCCGAACCCACCCAGTACGATCGATTCCTGCGCAGCATCAAGGGAGAGGGAGGCGATGCCTTTGTCGACGAAGAGTATTCAGAAAACCACTTCCCTTATCTGAATGATGTCTATGGGAGTTTCCTGACAAAAGGTGGTGGCTGGGCCAATCTCCCCCACCTCATCGAAGTGACCCGGACCTGGTTGCGCCAGAACGGGTTGCTTGATGAACACGAATGGGACTATCCGGAGGAAGCACCGCAGGACACGGGAGAGGAACTGCTGGTATTCTGCGAGGGCTGGAGAATCCTCAACAACCCCCATTGGTCCTTCATTCCGCACAACCCGGCCAAGGGGGAAATGCTGATGGTCCGCTTTGAGGAAGCCTTTCCGAGGGACCGTATCTACAACCAGTCCTGCTGGGTGCAACCCGTCAATGATGACTTGTGGCGCGTCGGGGCCACCTACAGCTGGTCCGCTTTTGACGGAACGCCCTCACTCGACGGTGCCACCCATCTGCAGGAAAACCTCCAACTGCTGACCGGCATCCCATTCCAGGTCGAGGAGCAGCTCGCTGGCGTCAGGCCCATTGTCGAGGACTACCGTCCGGTTATCGGACAGCATCCGGCCATTCCTCATTGGTTCATTCTCAATGCCCTCGGCTCAAAGGGAGTCCTGCAGGCTCCGACGGCGATCCGTGATCTTCTTGAATACCTGCTCGAGGGGAGCCGCATTCCCAGTGCCTGGTCGGTCGACCGCTTCGTCGAATCCTGATTCAGGAAAGGCTCTTTTCCTTCAGCCGCCGAACGATTTCAAGGTCCTTGGGATAGACTTTGCCGCGCTTCAGGTTCCGGTCCATCTGCTCCAGAAGCGTATCCCAATCCTCTTCGTCCGGCTCATAGGATTCCCGTGGCTCAAAGCGCTCCCGGTGAATAATCCAATGAGCCTTTTCCTTGATGAGCTTGAATTCAATCTGCTGTCGCTTGCCGGTCTCGTCCCGGCGGTACCATGAAAGGGAACAAGTCATCGTGAAGCTCCTTTTGTGGTGGCTGCCTGCAACTCCTGGCAGGCCGATTTCAAGGCAAGCGTGGCCTGGCCGGCCGCCTCGGCATAATCCTCCCCAGCGGAGGCATAAATGATCCCGCGGGAACTGTTGATCAGGAGTCCCCAGCCGTCAGGGCGCAGACCGGCCTGTAGAGTTGCCTCGAGATCCCCTCCCTGGGCGCCTATCCCGGGAACCAGCAATGGCATCTCCCCGATGACAGTACGGACCCTGGCCAATTCATCTGGATAAGTGGCACCGACGACAAGAGCCAGATTGTCGTGACGATTCCACTCGCCGGCAGCCTGCCGGGCAACCTCCATGAAGAGCGGATGCCCCTTTTCCAGGACCAGATCCTGCAGCTCTGCTGATCCGGGATTGGATGTCTTGCACAGGACAATGACCCCCTTGTCCGTGTAGCGGGTAAACGGGATCAGGGTGTCTCCGCCCATGTAAGGATTCACCGTCACGGCATCAGCTCCGTAGACCGAGAAGGCCTCTAGCGCATACTGGTCCGCGGTGCTGCCGATATCGCCCCGTTTGGCATCAAGAATGGACACCCGTCCGGGCGCTGCCTGCCGGAGGTAGTCCATCGTTTCCATCAGTTCATCAAGACGGTTCTCCGCCGCATAATAGGCAAACTGAGGTTTGTAGGCACAGGCATGCTCGACGGTGGCGTCGATTAGCCGCTTGTTGAAGGTGAGAAAGGGCTTGGCCTCGCCTCGCACGCAGGCCGGTAGCCGGTCCATCTGCGGATCGAGGCCGACACAGACCATGGAACCGGACTCCGCCCATGCCGTTTGCAATTTCTTCTTAAAGGTCATCGCTGAATGATAATCAACCTGCAGCGCCCACCATCTCATGACAAGCCTTGGTTGAGGCTGCTATTGCCTTATCCGGAAAGGTGCTCCAGAATAGGGTCCTATGATGTCCAGAAAAGCCCTGTTCTTCATCACGGTTGCAAGTACCCTGTCCGCTACGACTGTTCTGGCTGCTGAAATGGCTCTCCAGCTCAGCCTGAGGGATGCCCTCAATCGAGCACCCGAGGCCAACTTCCAGATCCTCCTTGCCCGGGAGGGTGTCCTTAGCCAGGAGGAAGTGGTCCGGTCCTCACGCTCCGCTTTGCTTCCCCGAGTTTCCCTGGAGGCCCGTCAGTCCAGGTCCATGACACCAGCCATGGATCCGCTGTATGAAATGTTCCCGGACCTTCCGGATCGCTTCTTCATGGACCGGTTTGATGGTGTCCTGCGGGCCCGCCTGAGCCTCATCAACACAAGGTCTTTGGATGACTGGAAGCTCTCCAAGCTCTCGCTCGCAGCCACGGAGTGGCAGCTCCAGGAAACCACCCAGGCCATCCTTGAACGGATCGCCATCCTCTACTTCACCCACTGGCGCAATGAGCGACGGATGAGCGTTATCGATGCCAACCTCGAACGCGACAAGGTGCTCTTGCAAATCGCCACGGACCAGAAAAACGCCGGAGTGGCCACTGCCCTTGATGTCACGCGGGCGGAAGTTGGCCTGGCCGGAAACGAGCTGGCTCGCCTGCAGCAGGAAACGACCGTCCTGGAAAGTGCGCTCACCCTGAAGCAGGTCCTCAACCTGCCGCTGGGCAGGGAGCTTGAGCTGACCGCGGAACCGTATTTCGAAGAGGAAACAAACATCGCCTTCAGCGAGGAAGGTTTCCGTAAGGTCCTCCAGAACCGGCCGGACTACCAGGCCCTGAGTACCGAACTGGAGCGGGAGTCGTTGGCCGTCCGGGCCGCACGGCGTGAACACCTGCCCAGCATGGAACTGTCCGGTCAATGGGGCTACCTCTCCGAGTCCTGGTCGGACCCCATGGAAGAGCAATGGAACATCCAGCTGGGCGTCTCGGTCCCGGTCTTTGAGGGATTCCGTATCGATGCCGGCAAGCGTCTGGCCGCCTCCGCCCTTCGCCAGAGGCAAATTGAACGTGACGACCTCGAATCGCGCATCGAGTCCGAATACCGCCTTCGCCTGCAGCAATTGCAGTCCAGCGCGAAACAGGTCAAGGTCGCCCAGCGGACCCGCGACCTCAGTGAACGGGAGTTTAATCTGGAGCGGATTCGCTTCGAGGAAGGGGTAGCCGACAACAGCAATGTGGTCATTGCCCAGACAAATCTGGCTGATGCCGAGGACGCCCTCGTGGAAGCTGAATTCCAGTACATCCTGGCCCGGATCAATCTTGCCCGCGCCGAGGGGGATGTCCTGCAGGTGCTGGAAACCCGGCGCTGAAATTAATGCTATAAGTTTAACTTTTCGGATTGCATTGTCCGATTAGCAATATTTATAACCGGACATCATGAAGGTCGGGTTAGCCCAGATTAACACCATTGTCGGGGACATGGATGGCAATCGTGCCAGGATCCTCGAAAGCTACCACAAACTGGTGGAAGCCGGAGCGGAGATCGTTGTCTACCCCGAGCTCGTGACCACGGGTTACCCGCCGCGGGACCTCCTCTTCAAGACCCGCTTTGTCGACAACAACCTGATCTCACTGGAGAAGATTGCCGCGGAAATCGGCACCGTGCCTGCGTTGATCGGTTATGTGGAAAAGAATCCTGCCGAGAAGGGCCGGCGCTTCTTTAACGCCGCCGCCTGGTGCGAACGCGGGAAGGTTCGCCAAATCGCCCGCAAGACCTTGTTGCCGACCTATGATGTCTTTGACGAGGACCGCTACTTCGAGTCGGCCGAGGAGCCAACCATCATCCGCTGGAAGGGCTGGCGCTTCGGGGTGACCATTTGCGAGGACATCTGGACCGGCCCCATTGTCGAGACCAGCCGCCACTACGATTCGGATCCGCTGGCCTTTTTCGAGGATGCGGATGTGGACATGATCCTGAATCTGTCCGCCAGTCCCTGGCATTACGGGAAGGACTCCACCCGGCAGGCCATCGTCCGAACCGCCGCCTTGCGGACCGCAAAACCAATTGTCTATGTCAATGCCGTCGGCGGCAATGACGAGCTCATCTTTGACGGCCATTCCTTGGTCATGAGCGGCAGCGGGGAGCTGCTTTGCGGACTCCCTCCCTTTGCGGAACATCTGGAAGTTTTCGATGTGGATGGTGTCGACAAATCCATCTCCCAGGAATTCCAGCGCGACTCCCTTGCGGATATTCATGACGCGCTGGTCCTCGGCCTGCGCGATTACGCCCACAAGAGTGGCTTCCAGAAGGCCTTGATCGGGTTGAGCGGCGGTATCGACTCCGCCATCACGGCAGCCATTGCCGCCCAGGCGCTGGGCCCGGAAAATGTCATTGGCATCAGCCTGCCGTCGGCGATTTCCAGCGAGCACAGTAAGGATGATGCCAAACAACTGGCCGAACACCTTGGTATCCAGTACAACACGCTGGCCATCAACGAGGTGGTCGACGCCGCCATGGCAACCTTGCAACCCCTCTTTGGTGACATGGAGGCCGACGTGACGGAGGAAAATGTCCAGGCCCGGGCCCGTGGGCTTCTGCTGATGGCCGTTTCCAACAAATTTGGCGCCCTCCTTTTGACGACCGGGAACAAGAGCGAGGTCTCGGTGGGCTACTGTACGCTTTATGGTGATATGGCCGGTGGGCTCGCCGTCATTTCCGACCTGCCGAAGACAAGGGTCTACGCCCTCTCGCACTGGATCAACCGGGAAAAGGAAATCATTCCTTGGAACACCATCAAGAAGGAGCCTTCCGCGGAACTGCGTCCCGATCAGAAAGACGAGGATTCACTGCCTCCCTACCACATCCTCGATGCCATCCTCAGGCGCTACATCGAGGAGGGACAATCCTCGGCCGAAATCATTGAAGCCGGCTTTCTCCCGGAAGTCGTCAATGACGTCATCCGCAAGGTGGACCTGAACGAATACAAACGTAAGCAGGCCGCCCCCGGCCTCAAGATCACACCGCTCGCCTTCGGTGTCGGGCGACGCATCCCCATCGTCCAGAAGTACGTCAGCTAAGGCAGGCCTCAGGTCCCGTAGAGGCGATCGCCGAAATCACCCAATCCGGGCCGGATGTACTTGTTCGCATCCAGTTCCCGGTCGAGGGCACCGCAGAAGATGCGCAGGCCGGGAAAACGTGACTCCAGCCGCTGCACGCCCTCGGGCGCAGCCACGATGCAAAGGAAATCAACCCGTTGCGCTCCCGCTTCAAAGACGGCCTCAATTGCCTGCTCGGAGGAACCTCCGGTGGCCAGCATCGGATCCACCACCAGCACCCTGGCCCCCTCGAGGGGTGGAAACTTGCAGTAGTAACGACGCGCCTCGGCAGTATCCTCGTTCCGCTCCAGCCCGATATAGCCCACGGAGACCTCGGGCAGCAGCCGGACGATGCAGTCGATCATGCCGGCACCGGCCCGCAGGATGGCGACAACGACCACTTGTTCATTGATGAAGGCTGCCTCCATGGTCTCAAGGGGTGTCTCGATGGTTTCCTCCTTGGTCCGTAGGTCGCTGGTCGCAGCAAGGGCCAGAAAAGTGGTCACCTGGTCACAATAACGCCGGAAAACGTGGGGCGGGTTGTCCTTGCGGCGCAGTTGATTGATGTAATGGACGGCGGCGGGATGTTTGATGATTTCCAGTGGCATGGTGCTTATCCTTGTAGTTCCTTGTCGAGTATGGGCAGGGCGGAAGAGAAAAGGCTGGTTACCTTCTGAATCGTTTCGCGGGCCGTCCGGGCCACGTCTTCGTGCG
>JBFOMH010000016.1:0-27893 GCA_040830765.1 Puniceicoccaceae bacterium
AGCAGGTGCTTGTGTATCGGCTCGGGATGTCACCGGTGTGGAAGGGGATCATCATCATGATATTCCGGATCTGGGACGCTTTTTCGGCTCCAATCATGGGCTGGATATCCGACAACTCACGGACCCGATGGCGGCGTCGCCGCCCTTACATGTTTTTCGGAACCCTGGTCATGGCTGCCTTGCTGCCCTTCGTCTGGCGATTCAACGAGAACTGGGACATGATCCACATTGCCATCTGGTTTACCCTTTTCGGGATGATCACCTCAACGGCGACGACGGTCTTCAATATTCCCTACCAAACCTTGAAGATGGAGATGACACCGGACTACAACGAGCGAACCAGCATTAACACTTATGCCGCGGTAGTCTCCTCGATCTTCGCTATCGCGATCAGCCCCTGGATATGGAAGATGACTCAATTACCCTTCTTCACAGGCCAATCGCCCGGGGAGGAGCCCAATACACTCTACGGGATTCGAAACCTTGCCTTCTGGTTCGCCGGTTTCGCCGTTATTCTGGGAATGCTGCCGACATTCTTTTGCAAGGAACGATACTACAAGAACGCCTCCAAGCAAAAGAAGGAATCCATTCTAAAGAGCTTAAGGCTGACCTTCTCCAGTAAACCGTTCATTTTAATGCTAGGCATCATCCTGGCGAGTAACCTGGAGAGTCTGGTCGTCGGAATGGGTGGTTATATCAGTCTCTATTATGTCTTTGGAGGAGACAAGGTGTTCGCAGCCTCTTTCATGGGATTTGCCGGTACTGCGGGAGGATTCATCGGCCTTGCCTGCGCCCCGCTCTTCGGTGGACTAGCCAAGCGAATCGGAAAAGAGAAGGCTCTGCTTGTGGTGACGGCCATCCATATCTTGATGGTCTTGTCGGTCCTTGTTTTTTATAATCCCAACTATCCCATGCTGGCGGCGATTCCCGCCGTTCTGGCTGGGCCCATGACTACGGCCTTCTGGGTGATCGTTCCTTCGATGAAAGCCGATATTATTGACGAGGACGAGCTCAGAACCGGTGAACGGAGGGAGGGTTCCTTCGAATCGATCTTCTCGTGGTTCCTACGGTTCACCATGACGGTCTTCGGAGGGATTTCCGGTTTTTTCGTGGTGTGGCTTGGGTTTGACATTGAACTGGGAGTAAACCAGGAAGAGGGGGTATTCCGGAACATGATTTTGGTAATGGCATTGATTCCCGGGGTGCTGGCCGCCCTGCAGTTCTATATCATCATGAAGTGGCCCTTGACAGCAGACAGGATGGCGGAAATCCGTACCGAGCTGGAAAAGCGCCGGGGCGAGATTGACATGATGAAGGATTGAACTTCCGATTCATGTGATATCAAGGCAAGTAACACAGGGTAGGGATTCTCCTGAAACGCAAAATCGAGTATGTTCGCTGCTGCGAATCGATTGAGGGCAAGGAACTGATTTCGGCTCGAACTCCGAAAACAGGTTCGAATCCTTGGCGTCGCTAGGGCAATAATTACTCCTATTGCTCGCTTAACAAAACAATACGCCAAAATGAAAAACAAATTAAGAATACCCCTATCTCTGGTATTGGCCATAGCTGTACCATATGGGATGTACGCCCAATCCAGCACAGGTAATAACGATGATGATGTGATTGAGTTGTCACCCTTTGAGGTGAATACCACGGATGATCGGGGTTACCTGGCTTCCACCCAGGTTACCGGGACGCGCCTTAATATGCCCATTAGGGACCTGCCCTTTTTCCTTTCCGTTGTCACTGAAGAGCTGCTCATCGATACGGCGGCCCAGTCCCTCTCGGAGTCAGTCCGGTTCATTCCGGGTGTGCAACCTCGTCCGACAGCGAATTATCATGATACGGGATTCTTCATGCGCGGGCAGCAGGTCAACTTCATCTACCGGAATGGGTTGCGTCTGTACCGGACGCCCAGCACGGACAACATAGAACGTGTTGAAGTCCTGAAAGGCCCGGCCTCGGTCCTGTTTGGTGAATCCTCCCCGGGTGGAGCCATTAACTTCATTGCGAAAAAGGCACGCTTTGCCAATAACGCTTCATTACAGCTGCAGCTTGGCGATTTTAATCGAATGAAGGGCGTGGTTGATGTGAATTCCGTTGTCAGGGATGACAAGCTCGCAATCCGCATGGTAGGCTCCTATGAGCAAGGTGACTCCTTTACCGATTACGAGGAAAACACCCGCTGGATGTTCGCACCCTCATTGGTTTACAGACCCTTTGATGGCACAAAAATCGAGATCAGTTATGAAGTATATGATATCAAGCGGGATGGTGTTCTCTGGAATGGGCATTATGCTTGGAGAGGCCCTGATAACCTAGGAGGTACTGCTCCTGATGGGAGTACAAATGCCATCACTGAAGTCCATCCAAGCGTTAAACTAAGTGATAATCCATTCCCGAATGGTTTCTACGATTCACAGAATCATGTATTTATCGCTTCATGGGAACAGGAACTTACCGATTGGCTGATAAACCGCTTCGCTTATGCTTATGCAGATGGAGATAATGAAAGTGCAGGTTCACCGGTCAACGATCGACCTCTGGTCGTTGGCAGCCCCGGTGATGACAACTATATTTTTGACCCGGACACGTTCAATCTGATTGTTGCCCGTAAAAGTGCAAACAGGAATACCGACTGGCTTCTACGGGATGAACTGGTTGCCACTTACGAGGGCCTTGGTGGAACGCATACCGTTCTTCTGGGCTATGAGTCAGTGGAGGCAGTTTTCCAACGCAAGCGGATGACGCAGAACAACAAATACAGGGATAACGATAATCCCTATGCGATCGCATGGAATGCAAAAACCAAGGAGCACTATGGTATGGCTGAACCCGGTGCGATTAATTTGCGTAACGAAGAAATGTTTGCGGACATCCACCAGCGGGGTGACAGAACAGGTGTATATTTTAATCTGCAGAGCCGAATGGTCGATGACAGGCTGGTAATGATGGGGGGGCTTCGCCGCCACAATTATAAGCGTTACAACCTGCTCAATGATCCAGGTAACCGGTATGACGGTAAGACAAGTGATACAACACCACAGGTTGGAGCGTCCTTTGAGATTACTCCCGATGTCAGTGTCTTTGGCAGCTACAGTGAATCCTATTTGCCGCAGATCGGTCTCGATGCAGCTGGCAATGCATTTGATCCGCTGGCAGGCGAAGGATACGAAGCCGGTGTGAAGGTAGAGCTCATGGATGGGAAACTTGTGGGTACGGTATCCTATTTTGACAGTACTCTCGGAGGATTGCTTCGCTTCGACTGGAACTTTGTAAGACCCGACGGAGGTACAGGAGGCGTCTTCTCAAGTGGTAAGGAGCAATCAACTGGTGTTGATTTTGATTTGGTCTATTCCCCCATTCCAAACTGGCAGACTGTTATCGGCCTTACCCTGCTGGATACGGAAGTCGTCAGTAACGCACAAACGCCAGCAATCGTCGGCTTGCCGACGATTAATGCGGCGGATCAGTATTTCACGCTGTGGAGCAAATATAGCTTCACGGAAGGAGGTATGGATGGATTCTGGATCGCTGGTGGTCTTTCCTACACCGGCGGTGACCGTATCACCCGTTATAACTGGGCCTTCAAAAACGGAAGTTACACCCTGGTAGATCTTGCCGCCGGCTACAAGTTCTCGGCGGGTGAAATGCCGATGGAACTTCAAGTCAATCTCAAGAACCTGACCGACGAGCGGTACTTTGTGCATGAGTCCATGCCGGGTCGTCCGCTTGAGTGGCAGGTGACCCTGCGGATGGAGTTTTAAGTTCCAGAGACAGTTTAGGACTTGTTTCCACCAAAGCGACCCTCCAAGGGGGGTCGCTTTTTTTCGTTCGCTTTTTCCGCTCAGACTTGAGGCCTCAGGTATTGATTCTGCCCCTGCGGTCTTCCAGGGCCGCCCGTATGTCAGCCATCCTTTGAGCGGGCAACGGCCATTTCATGACCAGGAAGAATTGGGCAACCCCGAAAACCGCCGGAACCAGTGCCATGAAAACCTTCAAGTTCCGAAAAACGCCCTCAGCCTGGTTGGTTTCCAGCTCAATCCTGAAACCGAGCAACAGGACAATAATTCCAGCCATTCCCGCCGATACCGTCAGCACCAATCGAAGGGCCCATGCCAATATGGCCAGGAAGGAACCCTCCCGCCGTTCGCCCGTTCTCAACTCGTCCTCATCGACAACATCCGCCTGCATGGATGGAACGATTACCCAGAATGCGCCCACCACAAGTCCGTTCAGGATCCCGGGGACAATCGATAACCAGGGCCAGTTTGGATTGTAACAAACGAGGATAGATAGCGTTATCAGTACATCGGCAAGGGTCACGATGAGGAGAGCCCGTTCCTTGCCGATTCGCTTAGCCACCAATCCGATAAGCGGAGCCGAAAACAATCCCGTAAAACCACCGATGGTTCCGGCCCAACCCATGACGGTTGCAGCCTGTATCTTGTCCCCGCCAAACACATAGTATACGCTCAAATACCCGCCCATACCAAGGACCAGGCCTTCAATATGACTGACAAATATGATACCCAGCAGCAAACGGAATGGTTTGCTTTTGAAGGTGAGCCTGATGGTGGAAATCAGTTTTTCCTTTTTCTGATGGGACGCTGTCTTGTAATACCGTTCCTTGGAGACAGACAGGGCGATCAATCCAAGTAAAAGTGCTAATCCACCGAATACTACCGAAAGGTTACGGATGCCAATGAGGGTGTTGGGTTCTTCTCCCGCTTCCTGGCCCGTAAAGAGCGGAAGTTGTGTCATTTTCCACACCCAGGGGGCTATCAGGATGGTAAACAGCGAGCTGATGACCATGATGTAGACATTCAAACTTGTTCGCTCATTGTAATCCGGCGTCATTTCCATCTTCAGCGCCTGGTATGGAACGTTGAAAATTGAGGCAGCGGTGGAGATAATCATGCCGAAAAGGGTGATCCACAGGGCAATGTAGATAAGGTTCCAATTTTCGTTGAAGCGCCAGACAAAGGGTAGAAGCGCGGCCATCAAAATACAGCCCATTAGCATGAAAGGCCGTCTGCGGCCCCATCGGGTACGGGTGTTATCCGAAAACCACCCGATGAATGGATCAATAAGGGCATCCCATATCCGAAAGGTCATGATGATGAGGGTATTCCATGCCGGTGACATGTGCATGCCGTACACCAGAACCTGCTGCAGTTGGTTCTCGATTACGTGGTTCACCAACATTATGGACTGGTTGCCTAACCCAAAAAGACCTTTTTCATGAATGGGGATTTTGTCTTCTTCAGCTGTTTTTCGAATCGAAAACTGGCCCCCCTGCGGGGCGGCATTTACTGGGTCTTCCGTAGGGTTCGTGGATGGCATGGGGGCTAGGGGTGAGGCGAGAGGGCTTTACATGAATGTCAAACAAGGCTTTGCAGGGAACTGCAGCGTATCTTTCGTGGACGAGAACTCCCTGACAAGGCGAACAGCCGTATCTTCCACATTTCGCTTCGCCTTTCCGAAATTCACTTTCAACCTCTCCACCTCTCAGGCTTGCTTTTTTATCCAAGCCCTGTGGGATTCCCAGAGAGTAAGCATCCATGAATATCGATTCGACAAAGAAAGCCCCTCCGCTGAAGCATCCCTGGAGTAAATGTATCACGGTGGGGCGTGGCTACGAGCTTCTGCGTGCCGACCTGCAGGAGCACCTGCGCTTCCTGCAAAAGGAGTTTGGCTACCGGCATATCCGCTTCCATGCCTCCTTCCACGACGATGTGGATGTCGTGCAGAAGCTTCCGGACGGGGAAATTGTCTACCGATGGACCCAATTGGATCACATCTATGACTTCCTCATGGAGGCGGGATTTGATCCGATTGTTGAAATCAACCCCATGCCCACCGCCCTGGCTTCGGGGGACAAGACCTTTTTCTGGTACAAGATGAACATCACTCCGCCGGCGTCATACCGGGAATGGGAACACTTCCTTCAGGCCTACATCGAACACACCGTGGAGCGCTACGGCATTGAACGGGTCCGTCGCTGGTATTTCGAAGTCTGGAACGAACCCAACCTGCGCGACAATTTCTGGACCGGGACGATGGAGGAATACTACGAGTTATATGCCTCCTGTGCCCGGGTCATCAAAGGGTTTGATTCGGCATTAAGCATCGGTGGACCCGCCTCGGCGGGCGGAACGGAAATGCTCCCGTTTTTGCACTGGTGCAGGGAACGGGATGTCCCGGTCAACTTTGTCAGCTACCACAGCTATCCACAGGGGGAAACTTCTTCCTACCGCAGCGCTGCAGAAAGCCCGAGCGAACCGGGGATGCATTTTGTGGATGGTGCCATTCAATGGAAGCAGGAGTTGGATGAGGCGGGGTTTGGCGACCTGCCGCTATTCATGACCGAGTGGAACAGCCAGGCCCACGGTCCGGACTGGAAGGCGGTCTGGGTGGGTAACGAATACGTCAATAACCTCTTTGCGGGTGCAGCCGTCTGCCACCTTGCGCACAGCTGTGACGATGCCCTGGATGTCATGGGTTGGTGGGTGGCCAGTGATGTCTTTGAAGAGGGAGGTCCCCAGGTGGAGCCCTACGGAAACCGCTTTCAATATTACGGCATGCTGACAATTGATGGGGTGCCCAAAAGCAGTTATCACGCGTTCAAGTTCATGAACCGCATGCGTGGGGAACGATATGCCGTCTCAATTCCGGAAGGCAACCCAGCAACGCGCGGAGCCATTGTGACCGATGAACGCTCCTGTACCCGCGCCCTCATCTGGAATTGCGTTTTTCCCCACGTCTCAGGCGAAATTTGGGAACAGACAATTGAGCTGCCCGTGCCGGTTAACATGAGATCGCGAAAGGAGATCCGGGTAACCCTGGCGCAGGTCAAGGAAGGCCTTGGAAGTGCTTATGAGTATTGGAAGTCCATGGGCGCTCCGGCGAATCTCACCCGTATCGAGCAGGAACTTCTCGCTGCCCGGGCAGAGCCTGCCTACACCTCCTCCATGGTCGAGGTCATTGATGGCAAGGTGGTTGTTCCCGTCACCTTAAGGCAAAATGAATTTGTCTTCATAGAAGTCGGGGGGGATCCTTCCGGAAAGGCCGCCCTGAAAAGCGAGGAACAGGCTGCCTTAAATGAAGCACTGATGGTGTAGTCAAATTTTCATGGACCGCTGTTAGTCTTCCGCCGGCCCTCGATTCGGCACGGCGAATGATTCCAGGGACTTGGCTTGCTTTCCTTTTTACATGCCGGTCAGAGAGAAAAATACTCTGACTGAACCGACTAATCCGGGAATTTTCGACGGTCAGGGATTTCCGGGATGTCCAGCAGAAATCTATCCCATGAAAAAGTATCTCCTTACGCTAATGCTCAGTGCCGCGGTTTCCCTTTCAGCACAGGTCTTCGATTTTTACGAAGGGTTTGACTATACAGCCGGTGGAACAGCTACCGGATGGGCTGGCACCAATATTGAAGTGGTCGCGGGCAGTTTGAATTACACGGCAACCGGTGCTGCCTTGCCAGCCAGTGGGAACAGTCTCCGCATCGTGAATCCCCAGCGCGCCCTCTATGATGCCGTCACCGGCATACCCTACACCGATGCCACAACCCAGACGGTCTGGATCAGCTATTTGATGAAGCCAGGCTATCTGGACGGCTACTATACCGTTTTTGAAACATCCCCCTCAAGCGACTTCACTGGAGCGGGTCCCCGTTCAATGGCCATCGGGCAGACGGATCTTGGTGGCGTTTTCAACGCGACTTTCAATCTTTCGATCAACAACAACAATGCCGGGCACGTGGAAATCGGTACTGAATTAACCGATACGGAGGTGAACCTTTTCGTCGTGAAAGTGGAAATGGTGAACGGCGGCCAGGACTCGGTGACGGCATGGAGAAACCCGACGGTTGCCCAACTGACGGGCGAGACCGGGGGAACAACATTGACCATGGAAACCTTCAACGGCATTGATTACATCGGCCTGACCAATTTCAGCGGCAACGGTAATCCTATTTTCGACGAGATCCGCATGGGGCCCAGCCTCTCTTCCGTGGCTGTTCCGGAGCCCTCAACCTATGCGTTGATTGTCGGGCTCGCCGCTTTGCTTGCGCTTTATCAACGCCGCCGGATGAATTGAACGGCGGCGTCCGCCCATTGGGTCTCGATGCTGAGCCCGGTCCCATGCCAGCCGACTTCGTAGCAATGGAGCTCGAAGGGGACCTTTGACGCACTGAGCGAGCGGGCAAAATCGAGGGAGTTCTCGACCGGGACCGGTTCGTCTCCAATGGCATGCCAGAGGAAGGTCGGGGGTGTGTCCGGATTGACCTTGGCAATGACATCCACTTCCCGGCGCTCATCCTCGGACGGGTTTTCCTTGCCGAGCAGGTTCTGCATGGAGCCATCATGGGCAAAGGGCGGCTGGCTGTGCAGGACGGGATAGCAGAGCAGGCCGTAATCGGGCCGCAGATGGAAGTCACTTTCAAATTCCCCATGGGCTGTCAGGCAATGGGCGGCCAGATGGCCGCCGGCTGAGTAGCCCAGGACGCCCAGTTTGTCGGGATCATAACCAAGTTCCGGGGCCATTTCGCGCACTGAGTGGATGGCGGCGAGGCCATCCTCGAGCATGGCCGGGTGCTGGACGCCGTCGGGCGCGGTTCGGTAATCCACCACGACAGCGGCGATGCCGCGGATGGCAAACCAATGAGCGGTGATGGGACCTTCATGGTCCGCCCGGCCGTGGTAGCCGCCGCCGGGGAAAATGACGAGGACATGACCGCTGGCATTGTAATCGTAAGGCTGGAAATAGTGCAGCATCGGGGCAGCGTTGGTTGTGCTGCCCGGCAACCCGGCTTGGAAAGACCGGGTCGGTTCCATGGGATTCATGTGGTTCATACGATGACTTACACGTTGTCGGATGCCCAGTTGCGAACAAATTCAATCAACTCCTCCATGGTGGGGCTGCTGCCTTTGCGTACATATAACCCGGAAGAAGCGCACGCGAGGCGGATCCGCAAGGGAGGTTCCAGTTCCAGCAAGAGGCCGGCGGCGTATCCGGCATTAAAGCGGTCGCCCGCCCCGGTGGACTTCACCGGGTCCTCGCAATAGGGTCCCTCCGCTTCGGATTCGCCATCCGGGGTGGCCAGGACAGCGTACCTGAGGGAATGGATCAGGACTTCCGTGATTCCGAGTGCCTGACGCAATTCCCGCGCCTGCTTCGCGGCAGCCTTGATGCCCGGCTGGTCCGCGAATTCCAGATGAAGGAGCTTCGAAAGGATATTGGCCTCATTTTGATTCAATCCCAAGGTACAGGGTCCGCAGGATTCAAATCCCGGGAGCACTTTCAGCATTTCCCGGATGTCCGTTTCGCTCCGGTTTGAGGGATCCACCAAATCAATGAAGAAAGGAATCCGCCGGGGCAACTGGTTGAAGACGCTTTCCTGAAGAAAGCGCCAACATTCCGTCATGTGGGGATAGAGGGTCCAGTCGGTGAGGGCAATCAGTTGAGCCTTTTCGCAGGAGGCCTGAAACACCCCTTCCTGCAGGCGCTTCCGGATGTAATCCGGCGTGAACTCCGCCAGGTGCGAGACGGAGGAATGCATTAATTTCCCATCGGAGAATTCATAGGCAAGGGTCCGTCCGGGCTCACGTCCCCATGAATGCAGGGCGGCCTTATTGGAATATTCCGAAAAGGCGGCATGGACGGGTTCGCCGGCGGTGGCGAAGGTCGTCACTGCCAAGCCCAGGCTGGCCAGGCCGTCACCCATGTTGATGGCACAGCCGCCAGGGTCTGTCTTGGTCACGACAATCTCCCGCAGGCTGCTCATGCCGGAGGCCGCCTTAACCAACTCGGAAAACCGCGAGATGGTCGGCACGCGGGTGTAGCTATTCTCGTCGGCCCGCTCGTCAACCACGGTTATCATTTCATCGACAAACCCATCAAATCCGGTAACGACGGATTGACCCCGTAACTTGGTAGCGGAACTTTCCAGTTTGCCGGCGAGGGATTTCAGGTGGGGGAGGTCCATGGTTTTGTTAGAGGTGCTGCAAGAAAGGCTATCAAGAGTAACTCTTTTTTGACTCCGTGAGGATCAGGTCCTCCTGGAGGGACCGGACTGGTTGGATGGATTCCGCCTGCAGGTCGCCGTGGTAGGCCCTTACGGCCTCTTCCGGGGAGATGTCGCCGTCCGTGATCAGCCGGAGGTAGCGGATGAAGGCCAGCGGATGTTCGGAAAGATTAATCTTCCTGCCAAAGAGCGCCACCTTGGCACCGTACTTCTGTGCATCGTGGATGAGCTGAAAGGCATCCAGCGTCGTGCCGGCGCTGCCGCCGAGGATACCCACGACCAGGGAATCGTCGTAGGATACCAGTTCCTCGAGCGGGCCCGGCCCGTTATAGGGAATCTTGAGGAAGATCGGACGGGCTATCTTGGTGACACCCGCGAGGCAGCGGATGATGTTATCATTGAGAAAGCCACCCACTTTGCCGGGATCAAAGCCCGGATCGACATTGGGATTGAAGACCTCAAGGAAGTAACGGAAACTTTTTCTTTCCGCTTCGAGGCGGAATTCGTGGAACGCTTCCAAAGCCGCGTAATCAAAATCGATGTTGTTGGTGAAGGTTATCGAATACAGGCCGAGGTCCGCCCCGGTATGGGGTTTTGGATAGTCCTGCAGCTTGCCGTATTTGATGTGGTCAATGGTTGCGGTCCGGAAGTGGCGTGACGGGTGTGCCGGGTACTTCCCCTGACGGACTGCCCAGACGTCCGTTGTATCGTTGGCACGTGCGGCCGGGGTGATCGGCGATTGCTTGAACAGGCCTTCCTCGATGGCCAGCTTCTCTAGATTGGATGCCGAGAGCAGGACGATGTCGACCAGGCGCTGCTTAATGACGGCGCGTATCTGCTCCAGGTAGCTGCCGAGGCTCTTGTAGCATCCTTGCGACCTGTCGTAGCCGTGCGGGCACTCACCGGCCCGGTTGGGGCCGGGGGCCATGACCCCGAAGGCCATGTCCGCGTCCTTGGCGTCGGCAATGATGAAATCCTTGCGGGTCGCTTTACCGGAATGGATGCGGGCTAATTTTTGATCCAGGCTCTTGTTCATGGATGGCGATTCAAGCGATTGATCAGCCTTGGAGCAAATGCTTTAAGGTGTAGAGCTCGAGGCCCTCGTAATCGCGCGCATCACGGTACTGCTGGACAAGCTCGAGGTCATAGCTGCGGGCCTTCTCGACCAGCATGAGGAAGATTTCCCGACTGTTCTTCAGGTGATCGGTGATCGGGGAGCCTCCCTGCGTGCGGAAGGTTTTCACGTCCAAACCGACAAATTCCCCGTTGCTACCATAACCCGACTGTTCAAGGACCAGGACCTGGTTGAAGGCGGCCCGGAGGTTGGCGGCACCGAAGTTCTTGTCCTGGTCATACTTGAGGCCGTTCTGGTCGTTCAGGTGGATGCTGCCCAGCTTGTCATGGGCGAGGGCAAATGCCATTTCGTCACTGGGATCGAGACCGGCGAGGATTGCATGCGCGCTCTCGATAACGGTCTTTACACGCGTATGATCCGTGGAGGCATAGGCCAGGGCGACGGCATGACCGGTAGTGGGGACATAGGCGAGGTCGGTCGGCTCATTTGGCTTGGGCTCGATCCAGACCTCGACTTCAGGATCGTAGGCGAGGATCTTGTTGATGACCTCCAGAAGCCGTTCATAGGCCAGCTTTGCATCCTTTGCTTCGCGCAGATAACTGCCTTCCCGGGCCAACCAGAGGACAATCGCCTTGGTACCAATGGTCCGGGCAATATCGATGCTGCGCTGGGTGCGGTCCCAGGCGTAGGCGCGGTCACTGGCACTGTTGGACGTATATCCGCCATCGACCGTCTTTTCATCGAACCACAGCCGGGGAGCGACAAATTCTGCCACCAGACCCTCCGAGTCGAGGATGCGCCGAACTTCCTCCGCTTTGCTGATGATGCCGGCTGGATCCAGGTTTTCGAGGTCGGGCACGACATCATCGTCGTGGAACTGGACCCCGTCGAAACCAAGCGGCTTGTAGAGCTTGTATTTCTCCTCGTGGGGATAGGGGACACGGACATCGGGGCCGAAGGGATCCCCGCCTTCACTGATGTTCCATGGGCCAAACGAAAAGCGGTAGTCTGTATTGGGCATAATTCCTTGATTTTGAGGTTTCAATTTACCCCAAAGTGTAACGCATCGGCCCGCTTGCAGCTACGCTTGGGGTCCCGACGACAGTGTCAATTGTCCCAAAACCCTTGACCATGGGAACGGGCCGGTAAGATTATCGGCCTTGTGGGGGTTAAAGAGTTAGTTCACTTACCTGATGAATCCTTCTTCCGGGTTATCACCTGGGAACACGACCTTTCCCATATTACCTGGGTCAAGTCACCGACCGATCAGGAACGCACCTCAGGGGAGGGCTTCCGCTGGCATTACCATCGGGCTTTGGAACTGACCTGCTTCTTTACGGGCCAAGGTACCCGCTTTGTCGGCGATTCGATTGAAGGCTTTGAAGCCGGCGACGTCGTCCTCCTGGGCGAGAACCTGCCCCATTACTGGCATGTTGCCGATTCGTCATCCGGGGTGGCGATCCAGTTCCTGCTTCCCCCCGGACATCCCTTGTGGAGCTTTAGCGAGCTTTCCAACCTCTCCCGGTTGCTGCGGGAAGCGTCATCGGGACTTCATTTTGATTCAGCAACGTCGAAGCGAATGCAGGGCGTCCTGGAACGTATCCCCCTGACATCCGGTGTTCAGCGGCTGGGTTTGCTCTTTTCGCTCCTGGGGGAGGCGATTGAGTCCCTCGAAAGCGGCTGTAAACGATTGTCCTCCAAAGTCTTTAACCTCGACTCTGAAACGAGTCATGAGGAAGCCATGCGCATGACGGTGCACTTCATCCTGACCCAGTACCGCGAGGAAATCCGGCTGGAACAGGTCTTGGACCAGGCCAAGATGAGCAAGTCCACCTTCAGCCGGGTCTTCAGGAAGTATCTCGGGAAGAATTTCCGGGAGTTTCTTCAGGAAGTCCGGCTGGAGCATGTCTGCCGTGAACTAAGGCAAACCGCAAAGCCGGTCATCGAAATAGCCCTTGGTGCCGGTTTCTCGGAAATTACCTTTTTCAACCGCCTGTTCCGCCGGACCTATTCCTGCTCACCCACGGAATACCGGGAGCGGGAGCTTGAGGTGCCTTAGGCCTGTGAGATGGCTCCACCGCTCTGGGAAAATCACATTCGTTTTCCCGAATGTATCCACCTGTTTGGGTCCAATTCACATTGTCTTGGCGAAGGATTCATGAAACTGGTTATCAATTGAGTGAAAACGATTATGAAATTTCAAAATATCATCGTAGTAGTTTCTTCCTGTTTACTGTCACTTTCATGTTCTGCTCAAATGGAGATACAAAATAAGCCAAATTTTATAATCATATATTGCGACGACCTGGGTTACGGCGATCTGGGATGTTTTGGTGCAACGGATATTAAAACTCCCAATATTGATCGCCTTGCTGAAGAAGGCATGAAATTTACGGAGTTTTACTCAGCTTCTGCTGTGTGCAGTCCGTCAAGGGCCGCCCTGCTTACCGGACGCTATCCACAAAGAATGGGACTCAACAGTGTATTCTTCCCCGAAAGTTGGACGGGTATGCCTGTTGAAGAGATCACCATTGCCGACGAGCTCAAGGCAGCCGGGTATGCTACCGGTCATATAGGCAAATGGCACCTGGGGCACCGGGAGAAATTTCTGCCCTTGCAGCGCGGATTTGATGAGTACTTTGGAATCCCTTACAGCAATGACATGGAAAGTGTTGTCTACCTCAGAGGGAATGAGGTGGAAGAATTTCATGTGGATCAGCGGTATATGACAAAAACATATACCGAAGAATCCCTGGATTTCATTGAAAATCACGCTGATGAAAGCTTCTTCCTGTACCTGGCTCACAGCATGCCTCATACACCCATTTATGCCTCCGAAGATTTCCGGGGAAGCTCTGCAAGAGGATTATATGGAGATGTCATCCAGGAAATCGATTGGAGTGTGGGTGAGATTATCCGGAAACTGGAAGAAAAAGAGATCCTGGATAATACGCTGATCGTTTTCAGCAGTGACAATGGCCCTTGGTTGGTAATGGAAGATCACGGAGGCTCAGCAGGGATATTGAGAGAGGGCAAACAGTATACCTTCGAAGGGGGAATGCGGGTGCCGACCCTTGCTATGTGGAAAGGGAAAATTAGGGGTGGAGCCGTATATGATGATATGGCTCTTATGATGGACTGGTTTCCCACGCTTTTGAACCTGGCAGGCATTGATCAATCCGCTCAAAATACCCTCGATGGTGTGGATATCACTGAGGTTTTGTTGAACGGTGGAGAAAGAGAAGAAAATGGATTCCTTTATTTTGATGGTCTCAAACTGGAAGGATATCGTGAAGGTGACTGGAAAGTTAAATTGAAATATAAGGGTTTTGAGGGAGCTGCCTTTAAAAAGGGCGTTCCTCCACATGAGATATTACTGATAAACCTGAAGGAAGATCCGTCTGAAAGTAAGAATCTTGCCAAGGATATG
This sequence comes from Puniceicoccaceae bacterium, assembly GCA_040830765.1. Classification (GTDB taxonomy): domain Bacteria; phylum Verrucomicrobiota; class Verrucomicrobiia; order Opitutales; family Oceanipulchritudinaceae; genus Oceanipulchritudo. Next base: position 14,542 of record JBFOMH010000016.1, read on the forward strand.
CCTGAAAAACTGGAAGAACTGTTGCGGAAAATGGATTCCTCCCGGGAGGCACTTGGAGAACTGCCGCCCTCACTCGTTTTTAAAACGAATGGAGATTACAGTAGCTTTGATTATCTCAAGGAAAAGCACGGGGAAGGGGTAGAATACTGGCGAGCTGATTACAAAAAATAACACACACGAGAGTTCGCATCAATGATCTATTGAGGAGAGGTTTCTCCTGGGATTCAATGCAGCGCTACTCGATTGGGCTTATTGTCTGATGAGAAGAATACAGGCTTCAGCCAGGCGATTACCAAACGCTTTATACCCATCCACGGAATAATGAAGATCATTGTGTAATAACTTACCTTCTGCATTAAGCCCGTCATTCAAATCGTCCGTATCCACCCATCTGCCGCGTGGATATGCCTCTGCAACTTCAACTTGAGCTTTGCGCACCCTGGTCCAATGCGGATATTTCTCATCAGCCAAATCGAAATCACTCAGTCGACCAATGACCAAGTTGATGTCCTTGCGCCTGAGATCTTCAGCAAGCTGAGCAATCAAGCCTCTCAGGCTGGCCGCATAGACTTCTCCATTTTCCAGTAGGGCATCCCGTTCTCCTTGCATCCAGACGAATGTTACCGTGCTGAAATTGTTGTCACTGATTGCCAGGTTAACCTTTTTCATCAACCGGTCATACAAATCACCCGTTTCGATTGGCGCATCGCCGTGTGGTGGATTCCACTTCTTATACCAACGACTAATCGGCTGGCCACTCATGGCATCCTTCACAATGGTTACATTATCTTTTCCAAATGCAGCCTCTACCGTTGGTGTAAATGAAAGGCCTGGATCAAGTCTAGCCATGTTCGACTGACCGGAGAGGATGAATAGATGTTTTTGATTCTCCATGGAATTAGCCGCTGATGCGCACAGCAGCGTCAGTAAGATCGCAATACACAGGTATTTCATTCGGTTAAATCCTTTAAAAAGTCTCTTTGCCCAACAGGTTCATGGCAGGGTTCAGGACCTCGAAAAAGTTAAAGCGAAATCTGTTCTAATCGCCAGATAATTGGAGCGTACAGGTTTTTAAAAGCCACCGGATATTAAGGATTCGGTCTCCCGAATGTACCTTCTTTTGCGCATCAGCTTGATATTGTTAGGGAAGCTCATTTAGCTTGGGAATTGATTAAGCATGCGGAATCCGGGAAAGCACTTTAGGACAGGCGTTGTTGTGCGGCAGTACGACGGTACGGTCCTGCTCCGGGAGCAAGTTGAGTGGATCTCAAAAGACTCGGAGGAGATATTTTTCGAAGTGGACAATGCACGCCTCCGTTTGGTTCCGCTTCTTGCTGATGATTCCGCATCAATGGACTTCTCGCTGGAGTGGCAAGTGGAACGCGGAAGCTTAATTCAGACTGCCGTAGGCATTTGTCTAACGTTTCCGGAATGGAGTGTATCAGGATACCCCTGGCTGGCTGGGGCAGTCTACAACGGCAACCGTTTTGAGGTCCGGGAGCAGGCATACTCGCCTCGGTATCCGGAAGCGGATTGCGGACCGAACGCGGAGACCGTGATAGCGGACATCCCGCATCTGCAAAAGGGTGAGGGAGACTCGCAGATTCAACTTCTGCTCGGTGATCTGTCTGCGCCCGCCATGGGTTATGTGGATGCTGATGGAAAATGGGGAGTATATGTCTGTTCGGAGCAAATTGACACGGCTGACCTTTTTGAGATACGTGAATCACCCGATCGACAGCAGGGCAGCCTTTCTATCTTGCGTGGCGGTGTTCGCGAAAAACGCTATGCCTTTCCAGAGCTGAACTCACAATTGGATTCCGATGATCGGGCTCCGGATCTGCAGAAAGGAGACAGTTTCAGACAGCATTTCCGGATTCATCTGCTAGAGGAAGCCACCATCCAATCCCTCTTTGACGCCCATTTCGACTGGATGATGTCCAAGGCGGACTTTCCCAGAAGCAGGATTTCCCGCAAGGGACCGTCCCTTTCGGAGTCATTCAAGCTCATCGAGGAGAAATACAACCGGGACAACTGGGATGAGGCCAACGAGCTCTTTGCCACCGAGTGTGATCCCAGTATCCATTCCCACTACCAGATCGGCTGGTGCGGGGGCGGGATCGCCGATTCCGCCCTGTTGTGCGGGAAGCACCATCTGACGCGGGAGCGGGCGGAACGGGCCCTCAACAGGCTTTGCCGGGAGGGCCAGCTGCCCAGCGGTTTCTTTTATGGAAAGCGGAATCGTGACGGGGACTGGACCCATGACTTTGCAGCAGACAAAACCCGTCCCTACACCCACGGCTGGACCCTTGTCCGCCGGCAGGCGGATCTGCTGCTGTTCTTGCTGAAGGCGATCAAAAGGCCGGCGAGCGAGGCATCTCCGGATTCGATTGCCCTGTGGAAATATTCGGCAGGGAAGTTGGCCGATGCGCTGTGCGGATTGTTCGCCCGGAACCGTCAGCTGGGCCAGTTTGTTGATGCCGAGTCCGGAGCGATCGTGGTTGGCGGATCAGCGAGCGGGGGAGTGATCCCGGCGGGTTTGTGTCTCGCGCATCAGGCGTTTAACGATCCGTCCTACCTGCGGGTGGCTGAAGAAATCGGGCAGTACTTCCTTGAGGAATACACTGCCAAAGGGCTCTCCAGCGGGGGCCCCGGCGATGCCTGCCAGGCGCCGGACAGTGAGTCCTGTGCGGGATTACTGGAAAGCTATGTGACCCTCTTTGAGTGTACCGGAAAGGATGAATGGCTGCAGGCGGCCAAATCGCAGGCCGCCCAGGTAGCCAGCTGGATCATGCCGTATGATTTTCCCTTCCCGGAAAGCAGTGAGTTTGGCAGACTGGGGATTCCCACGACAGGGAGTGTCTTTGCCAATGCCCAGAACAAGCACTCGGCACCGGGAATCTGCACCCACAGCGGGGATTGTCTGCGGCGGTTGTCGAGGATTACCGGAGACCCGCGTTACGAGGAACTCTTGCGCTGGATTGCCCGGCAGATTAGCTGGACTGTTTCCCGTGAAGACCGGCCGATCCATGATTCGGAGGGTATGCCCCTGCCGCCAGGGTGGATCAATGAGCGGGTCAACACCAGTGACTGGGATAACAATCTTGGAGGCGTCTTTTATGGCAGCACCTGGTCCGAGGTGGCCTTGATGCTGATGGCCGTCGAGGTCGGGGATGTTGACCAAGGGCCCCTTAATGGGATTCAGTAATAGTTGTATCCAAACGATGGACCTACCCTTTACCGTTCAATTCGTCCACGCCAAGCACACGGGCTCCAAACGCACCCGTCTGGAGCGCTTCGGGATCCCCGGATGGGACGTATCGACCTTCCGCAACGAAACGGCTGAATGGGCCTTTTCACTAAGCCGGGATGGCGACGCCGCTTCCCACAGGCTGGCAGCGCGGCTTGTTGCCGGTGATGAAAAGGAAGTCGCCGTTGGCCTTTCGATCCGGGACGACGCATGGACGACCGAAAACTTTGTGCTGATTCCCGGCGCGGTTTACGCGGGCAACCGCTTTCCCGCGACGCCCTATGATTACCCGCCGCCCCACGTTGGACCGGATCCCAAGGGGACAGACCGTACGCCCCGGATATCGGACCTGCCGCGACTGAGTTACGAGCCGGGAAAGTCGCACCTTGACCAGGAATCCCAGGACGCTGCGACTCCCGCACTGGCCGTCTATTTTCCGGCACGCGGGAAAGCCCTCTGTATCTTCACCGCACAAGAGAATGCCCTTGGCACCTTTGGTTACGAGGTCATTGAAAGCGATGACCGCAGTTCCGCGGAAATCCTCCTCATGGCACCGGGGATGCGGCATGAGACGTATTTTCATCTCAACACAACCCGGGTCATTGAATCCATGGACACCGCCGCCAACTTTAGTGAGGGCATGTCTGTGGACCTGGATTTCGATCTTCACTGGTTTGATTGCGGCTCCATCCAGGAGCTGTTCGACTTCATTTTCGAGCACCGCTACGATTGTGTAACCAGCGGACCGCTACGAAACGAGATCAGTTTCTCCGCCACATGGGACATCCTGCATGAAAAGCACAACCGCGAGAATTGGCTGGAGGGCCTTGGGATTTATCAGGTGAGTATTCTCAACGATCCGCCGCCTCCGCAGATGTTTTTCCAGACCGGTTGGTGCGGCGGCATGATCACCCCCCTGCCGATGATCCAGGAAGGGGATTTGCAATCATTGGAACGTTCTCTCCGCAATACGGATTTGTTCCTGAGCGAGGCAGCTTCGGATTTCGGGCTTTTCCATGAGTTCTACCACGATGGGAAGTGGTTCTCCAACAAGAAGACCGCGGATGTTGAAAAGGGAAGCTATACCTACGATCCGGCGAAGCAGTGGACACTCGTCCGGCGCATCGGTGACGCGCTCTACTTCATCAGTCGTCAGTTTCTCCTGCTCCGGGAACGGGGTCTTGAAGGCAGGATTAAGCCGGAATGGAGGGCGGCCCTGCGGAAGAACGCAGAAGCTGTGATCGATGTCTGGAACCGGCAGCGGGAGTTCGGCCAGTATGTCGATGTCAATTCCGGCGATGTCATGATCGCGGGATCCACAGCTGCAGCCCTTATACCGGCAGCCCTGGTGGTGGCAGCGGAGTTCTTCGGGGAATCGGGGTGGGTGTCGGTTGCTGAAGAAATAGGGGACAAGTTTCGCCTGGAGGACCTGGCCAGCGGCGTGACTACCGGCGGACCGGGTGACTGTGCCCAGGCACCGGACAGCGAGTCCGTGGCCGCGCTGATCGATTCCTTCATTCTCCTCTATGAGGCAACCGGCTCAGCCAAATGGCTCCAGGCCGCCGAGGACGCGGTGTTGCAGACGGCGAGCTGGGCAATGTCCTATGACTACGCCTTCCCGAAAGGCACCGCCCTCGAGGAGATCGGGGCCCAGAGCCGGGGCGCATTCCTGGCCAATGCGCAAAACAAGACCGGGGTTCCCGGCATATGCACGTTGTCGGGACAAAGCATCCTTCGCGTCTACCGCGCCACCGGAAAAGCGGCCTATCTCAAATTGCTCAAGGAGATCGCCCATACCATTCCCCAGTACATGGGGCGGGACGACAAGCGCATTCCGACCCGCATGAAGTGGGGACGCGAGGGGCTGACGGAGCTGCCTCCCGGATGGATCTGTGAGCGGGTCGATGTCACCCAATGGGACTTTCCCAAAAGCATCGGCGAAATCGCGGCCTATTCCTGCTGGTGTGAAGTGGCCATGATGCTGACCTGGTGCGACATCCCCGGGGTCTACTGGAACATCAGTGACGATACCCTCTACTGTATCGACCACGTCACTGCCGAACTCGTCAATGCGGATCAGGGGAGGGGCCTCCGGATTAGCAATTCAACGAAATTCGACGCCCGGGTGAAGGTGCTCGCCGAATCCGCTCAAGCACAAAAGGCGGCCCTTCCCGTGAACGTGGGAGCCACCTTGCCTGTTGTTGATGTGAAAGCGGGAGCGAGCGCAGTGTGGTATCTTTCCGGGTAGTTGACCGGTTGGTTTTGACCACTTTCCGAAACTACGAATCCATTTGCAGCAAAAGGCGTCTCTTTGCTCTCCATGGGCGATCCTCCCTTTACAGTCGCCTGTGAATGGAATTTGGAATCGAGCGCCTTTTTGAAGTCTCCCCCTGGGAGATCATCCACACCGACTTCAGCCTCCCCAAAAACGAGCTGGTCGAATCGATCTTCTCGCTGGCCAACGAGTACATGGGTACGCGCGGTTTGCTTGAGGAGGGCCTTCCGGAGGAATACTCCCTCGAGGGCTGCTACATCGGCGGGATTTTCGCCAAGGAATCGATTGCCTACAACTGGAAGCGCCGGGGATTTCCCAGCTACCAGAATTCCATGATCCACACCACCAACTGGCTCCGCCTGTCCGTAAACATAGATGGTGAAACCTTTTCCATGACGGCGTCCGGTACCAGTGGCTACCGTCGCACGCTGGACATGAAACGCGGTATTCTCTCCCGGGAGGTTGTCTTCGAGACCACCACCGGCAAGCGCACCCGGCTTCACTGGGAACGGTTTGTCAGTCATGCGGATCTTCACCTGGGCGCGGTCCGGCTGTCAGTGACCCCATTGAATCACAACGCTGCCATCGAGGTCGCGGCCTCTCTCGACAGCCGCAGGGAAAACAAGGAATGTGCCATCGCGCGCCGGCATGTCCGTGAGCATGCCAAGGCCTGCCGGGACGGTGACTGCCACCTGCTCATGAACGTGGATTCAACCGGGCAGTACTACATCCACCGGATGCTGCTCCAGACCGGTGACCTGACGATCCGCGATGCCGCCTTCGAGGCGGGCGACCGGATCATCACCCAGTCGTTTGCCTTTGATGGGCAGGAAGGGGTCACGGCGACAATTGACAAGCTTGTTTCCGTCTGGACCAGCCGCGAGAAGGGCTACCCATTCGGACTGATTTCAAAAAGCCGTTCAGATATGGATGTGAATCCGGCTCTGGAAAAGGAGATCACTGCTTTCCTTGAAAACGAAAGCAAGGCGCACCTGTCACCTTACGCGGAAGAGGGCGCCTACGAGACGGCCCGGGAGGCGCATGTCGATGCGATGGTGTCGATGTGGGAATTCCAGGATATCGAGATCGAGGGCGATGATGAGTCCCAGCAGGGCATCCGCTACTGCATGTTCCAGCTTCTCAATACCTACCGGGGGAATGATCCCTGGCTGAACATCGGGGCCAAGGGATTGACCGGTGAGCATTACAACGGCCGGACGTTCTGGGACAGTGAATCCTATTGCCTGCCGTATTACCTGTTCACGAATCCCGATGCGGCGAGGAACCTGCTCGAGTACCGGTACAACACCCTCAAGGCGTCGCGTGAAAGGGCCGCCGAGCTCGGGCTCAAGGGCGCCTGCTATGCATGGACGACCATGGACGGCACGGAAGACTGTGCCCTTTTCCAGTACTACAACGAGATCCACATCAATGCCATAGTCCCCTTTGCCATTTATTATCACCGCTTGCTCACGGGGGACACAGCCTACAGCCTGGACAAGGGTCTTGAAGTACTCGTCGAGACGTCCCGCTTCTGGGCCTCGCGGGTTGCCTACATCCCGCATCGGGAAGGCTATGCGATCAACCGCGTTACCGGACCGGATGAACAGCAGCAGTTCGTTAACAACAACTACTACACCAACTACATGGCCAAGTGGAGCCTGGGATACACGCTGGGGATGCTGGATGAGCTGAGTACAGCGAATCCCGCCGCCTATGAAGCGTTTTGCCAGCGCCTAGGCCTGACGGGGGAGGAGCGGGCCACCTTTGCCGAGGTATCCGCGAAAATGCTCCTTCCCTACAGCGAGGATTACGGCGTCATGCTGCAGGACGACATGTTCCTCGACCTGGACCCGCGCTTTCGTGAGGAGATCACTCGCCAGGAGCAACCGATCGAGAGGTCCTGGACCATTGAGAAATTCCTTGCCTCCGACCTGGTCAAGCAGCCCGACGTGCTCCTGTTGTTCTTCCTGTTCCGGGAGCGCTTCACGCTGGAGGAAAAAGCGGCTAATTACCGTTTCTACGAGCAACGGACCATCCATGGCTCATCGCTTTCGCCCAGCATCCATTCCATCCTTGCTTCCGAAGTGGGGCGTTATGAGCAGGCTCTCTTCTACTTCCTCTGGACATCCCGGTGCGACCTCGACAACTGCAACAACAACACCCACTACGGGCTGCACGTCTCCTCCATGTCGGGTACCTGGCTGAACATCGTTTACGGGTTCGGCGGTCTTCAGGTGGGCGAACAGGGCCTGAAGTTCGCCCCGGCGATACCATCGCGGTGGAGCCAGTTCTCCTTCAAGATCAATTACCGTGGCCGCATCATCAAGGTCACGGTGGACCGGGAGCAGACCCGTTGCCGGCTGCTCAAGGGCGAGGCCATCGACATTGAGGTGCACGGGCACCAGGTCTGCCTCGGGACGGAGCCGTCCAGCACACCACACCCGGGATACCTGATCAGGCGGCCGGAGCTCCAGGCGGCTATCTTCGATCTCGACGGGGTCATTACCGACACGGCCGAGTTCCATTACCAGGCATGGAAGAAAATCGCCGACAAGGAGGGCATCTATTTTGACAAGGTGATCAACGAGCGCTTGAAGGGAGTCAGCCGCATGGAAAGCCTGCGCATCATCATTGAGCGCAGCGACCGCGATTACAGTGATGAGGAGCTGGAGGCCCTCGCAACGGAGAAAAACGACTATTACAAGACCCTTCTGGGTTCCCTCACTCCGGACCATGTCCTGGAGGGTATTCCGGAGTTGCTCCAGGAGTTGAAGGAGGCGGGGATTCTTGTTGGCGTTTGCTCGGCAAGCAGGAACACGCCCGCCATCCTCGAGAAGCTCGGATTGGCGGAGACCTTCAAGGAAGTTGTCACCGGGAATGATACCGCCCAATCGAAGCCCCATCCGGAAGGGATGTTCCTGGCCGCCGAACGGCTCGGGGTCGAGCCGTGTGACTGTGTCGTTATAGAGGACGCCTACGCTGGCGTTGAGGCCGCCCGCTCGGCGGGCATGAAGAGCATGGGTATCGGGCAGAAGCTGACCCTCCACAATGCCGACTACGTGCTCCCCGGGACACGATACCTCTCCCTGAACAAGCTCAACCTCTTATTCTAGCAACCCCTGAACCGTGACAGATGATGTGGAAACCAAACTGGGAGGAAACCCAGCGGCACATCCTCGACTGGTGGAACCGCGAGGGCCTTTTGATCGGGATGTGGGATGCCCCCCAGACCCGCAAGGTTCCCCATGAACCCGTTGCGCCTGCCGCCCTTCCGGAGTCAATCCGGCAGCAGTACACGGACTTCAGGTCCCGCGCCCGGCGCAACCACTACCGGATGGCCCATACGGACTTCGCGGCGGATATCCTGCCCGTCTGCGACACCGATATCGGGCCGGGATCCCTGGCGCTTTACCTTGGCTGCCACGCCGATTTTGCCCAAGGCACTGTCTGGTGCGAACCTTGCCTGCACGAAGTCGACGATCCGGAAGAGCTGCCGCCGTTTCGCTTCGATCCGTCGAATGAATGGTGGCAACTGACCGAGAACACCCTCAAGGCCTGCGTTGAACTGGGGCAGGGCAAGTACCTGACCGGATGTCCCGACCTCCTGGAAAACATCGACATTCTCTCAGCCCTCCGGTCCCCACAGGTCCTCATGATGGACATGCTGGAGTTCCCGGAGTGGATCGAGAAGAGCATCCGGGAGATCAACCAGGTCTGGTTCGAGGCTTACGAGCGGATTTATGACATCATCAAATTGGAGGATGGCAGCTCCACTTTTGGGGCCTTCCGGGTCTGGGGACCGGGCAAGACCGCCAAGGTCCAGTGCGACGCCTCGGCCATGTTCTCGCCGGAGATGTACCGCAAGTTCGTCGTCCCGGCACTGTCTGAACAGTGCCGGTGGCTGGACAATTCCCTCTATCACCTTGATGGAACACAGGCCATTTGTCACCTCGATGCCATTCTCGAAATCGAGCCGCTCGACGCTGTCGAATGGACCCCGCAGGCCGGTATTGAGAACGGTGGACACCCGCGCTGGTACGATCTCTACCAGAAGATCCTCGGTGCTGGTAAATCAGTCCAGGTGGTCGGGGTGGAGCCCGACGAGGTCATTCCCCTGCTGGATGCCGTTGGTGGAAGGGGTGTCTATGTGTTGGCCAACTTCACCTCCCCCGAGCAGGCCGCTAGCATCGTGAAACAGGCTGCTCAGTTCCGCTGAGCAAAGGCCGGCATTGCCTCAGGAAACCGTTTTGCAATCAAGGGTGAACCGACTCATGCCCGCGTGGTTGATGTCCACTGCGATATAGGAAGCGCCGACGAGGCAGGTTTCCGGCATATCAAGAGCGACTTCCCCGAGTTTGTCCCAGGTACCCTCCTGCTTGAAGTAAAAGCTGAAGACGCCCCCTGTACAGGTCAGCTTCAAGTGGACCGGGAAGGCGACCCCATCAGCCACGCGATCATCCAGCTCGGTCTTGCCTCCCTCGTTGGCCCCGAACTTGGCCCATGGGGAGGCTCCCAGGACGGGAAGGGTTTGAATGCCGTCCTCCTTCCGGACGGCCACCATGAGCTCGCCATCGGCAGTTGTCCGGAAGTGGATGTTGCGCGAATCCGCCGAGTCACTGGCCCGGACCATGATGCCGCTTTGGGCGTCCCGATGCGGGGCCTCCACGGAATGAATCACCATCTCAACCTGCAACTTTTCCGAAGGCATTTCCTTTCTCAGGAAGGTGGCGTCGTCAGCTTTCCACCAGACGTTGTTCCCGTTGCTGTAGAACTCGATTGTACCATCCTCCGCGGTCAGGGCGGTCCCTTCCTCCTTGCCGTACTGGCTGATCTCATAGCCGTCCGGAAGCTGGGCACTCGGGATTACCCGGATGTAGAACTCGGAAATGACCCCTTCGTACCGGAAGGTCAGTTTTTGTTCGCCCACCTTGCTGAACTGGAGCACATCGCCCTCATGCACGAAGTCGTCCCCCTCAACGGCGAAGTCATCGACGTGGAGCTGCCGCCCGCTGTTCATGATGGCGAGCAGCTTGACCGGATGCGCCTGGCCGAGGATTGCTATTTTTCTGAGCTCGGGGACAAGGTCCTTCACCCGGTCAAGGCAGACCTCCGTCTCCAGTTCCCAGGCTTGCCCGCAGGCCTGGACGGTGATCCGCGCCAGTCCCGCATCCGTGAAGAAGAGATCACCCCGGATCAGACGGGCACCGGCATTGATGGAAATCCTTTCCGCGTCCAGCGCAAACTCGCGGCCAAGGTCGGTCGTCCCGACCAGTCCAGTGGCATACTTTTCCCCGAGGACAACTTTCTCCGGGATACTTGCCCACCGGATTGCGGTCACCACCTCGTCCACTAGGAAATCAAGCGTGGAAACAGCATCACCGATTTCAGCCTTGATGCTGTAGACACCTTTCCGGAGCAACTTAATGTGCCCATCCTTGATTTCAATTCCGGAGGGGTCGCCCTCCGTGAGGGACAGGGAAGGGGACAGGCCGCGATGCATCAATAGCTTCCCGCAGCGACCGTACCACTTCAAAACCAGGCTCTCTCCGCTCCGGCGCGAGAGCCAAGAGTTACCTTCCAGTAAGTCGCCTGAGGCATCTTCATCATCGGATGACACTTCTGCGAAGAGCCGTTGAATCCGCCGTTGTTCCCCCTGGCCATGCTCCCGGGTGTAGCTTTCGCCCAGCCCGATTTTACCGTAGTTAATTTCCGCTACACCGAGGGCCCATGCGGGAGAGGTGTACTTGAGCCTGAAATCGCATGCCTCCTCGTCGGTAAATTGTGCCTTGCGGATCCGGCTTTCGGTGTCGAAGCCAGCCCGTTGCCACTTGTAGAAGGGGATGTCACTTTCGAGGCCCAATCCTCCCCGGATATAGTAGTTTCCGCTGCTTTCATAGACGAGATTCCGATTCGATTCCCTGAATCGCGCCGGTTGCCAATCGGCATTCCCAATCATGGCGGACTGGTTTTCATGGAAAATGTTGAGGCGTGCCACAAGGTTGTAGTTCTCCTTGGTCCCACCGCTGAAGGTGCTAATGACCCCGCTGACTTCGACCTTGTTGTTGATGAAGCGGTTATTCTCGGCGACATTCCCGATTCCCTTCAGGGTGAGGACATTATATAGCTTTCCGCCCCCGTGGTGGTTCAAGTTGTAGACGAGGTTATTCTTCACCGTCCAGCCGTCGCAGCAGTCATCCAGGTAGATCCCATTACCGAAGCTGAAGGGAACCTCCGAGTCACGGACGATGTTGTCGGATACGACATTGCCTTCACCGGACCGGAATCCCTGGATCAATCCTGTGTCCTGGCTGTCCCGGCAGCAGTCATAGACCTCGTTGCGGTAGACGAGGTTGTTCCTGACATAGGTGTACCAGCGGGCTTTGAAGGAAGGGACATAATCCTCCTTTGGGAAAAAGGCTTCCCGGATGAAGCTGGGCGTGTTCGGGGAAATGAGGCTGATGGCATAGCGGGAGCTGTGGTGAATCAGGTTGTTGGCGATTGTGCAGTCGCCACTCTGCAGCAACTGGACACCGGCGCATTGACCAACCCGTTCACCGAGGTGGTGGATGTGGTTGTTGAGGACGAGGTGCTCCTTGTTCATGTACGCCTCGCTGACCCAGTCGCCGTAGGCGCGGACGCCCGTGTGCCCGATGTTGTGGATGTGGCAGTTTTCCACGGTTACGCGCTGGGCCCTGCGGTACATCGTGATTCCGTTGAGGCCGGTGTGGTGCACGGTACAGTTCCGCACGGTGATGTTGCTGCTATTGTCCGTGATGAAAACAGCTGCTTCATCCTGGTCGAAGACCTCCCCGTCGATGAATTCCTGCCGGTCCGTGTAAGCCAGGGTGATGCCCTCGATGACGATGCCGGATGACTCCCGGATCTCGATGATGTTCTTCATCAGGGGTAAGATAACCTGCTTGCCTTCCGGGCTTCCGCCCTCCGGCATGTAATGGATCTCCATCTTTTCCCGGTCGATGTGGAACTCGCCCTCTGCGGTTAGGAGGGAGGGATGGTCGAGTAGGTAGAAGCGCGTCCCGCGGCCAAGGTCGAACCAGGTGTCCTTCGATAGCTCGACCACATTTCCGTTAAGGCGGCAGGGGAGGTGGACGGAGTGCCAGTTGTACTCGCCGGTCGGTCCGGAGGGCCAGAGAAAGGCCGTCAGTTCATCCCCGTCCTCGAGGGTGGGGAAGTCTGCCGGTTCGATCTTGAAGGCCCGTTTGCGGGTCTCCGTGGGCGTCGTGCCTGTTGACTTGCAGTAAATACGCTCATCGGCCTCTGGGGCCTCCTTGGGCCAGCGCGCCAGCTGCTGGCGAACACCGTCGGCATACAGTTCGCAGCTGATCCCCCCGATACCTGTTTTCCAGACACCATCGCCTGCTTCGGTCCATTCGGTCAGCTGCTGTCCGCCGTAAAGGTTCACTCTGGCGCCCTCGGCGGCGCGGATGGTCAGGCTGTGCTTGCCGGTTATCCGGATGGGTTGCTGGAGGAAGTAATCCCCTCCCTGTAATTCGAGAATAGCTCCATCAACGGCTGCTTCAAGTTGCTGGTGGAGGGTGTCGGGGCCGACGGAAATGACAGGGCTGAGGCTCATGGCTTGGGTCTTGGATTAAGAGGCAGTTTTAGTTTTTGTGGGGAGGTATTTGGGATTAAGGCCCCATTGAGCAACCGATTTCAATGGGCATCAGATGATTAAATTCGGGGAGCCGTATGGATCTTGGCCAGGCCATCAGGTTGTTCCTTGAACTGCTGTATATCCGCGATTCTTCTAGCCAGGATAATCTGTTTCCAGTGCGGGAGTACAGCCGAATATACAGCCCGCCC
>JBFOMH010000017.1:0-377541 GCA_040830765.1 Puniceicoccaceae bacterium
CCCTCGGGGCCCGGCGGGGTGGAGCGCTCAAGGTTTTTCGGGGCGGGGGCCCCCCAGGGGACGGGGGCATAGCTGAATCCCGCCGGCGGGTCCGGTTCATAGGAAAGGCCCGTCTCCAGGGTCTGCGGGAAGGCCCCCCCCGTTGGGTAGGGGAGCCGGAAGAGGAGGTCGACATGGACCGCCTCGATACCCGCCTCTCGGACCCACTGGATGCACTGGCGGTTCATTTCGTCCGGCTGGATGCGGTGGACGGCCTTCTGCACCTTGGGGTCGACATCCTGGACGCCGAAGGAGGCGCGGTTGAACCCGTGTTTGGCGAGGACCTTCACCTTTTCCGCGGTGAGGGTCCGGGGATCCAACTCGGCGGAGATTTCCGCATCCGGTGTAAAGGCAAAGCGGCTGTGGATGGAGGAGCAAAGGCGGTCCAGTTGCTCCGGAGTCTGGAAACTGGGCGATCCGCCCCCGAAATGGAGCTGGTTGGCCTTGCGGTTGCCGGCATTGAGGTGGGGCAGGGTCAGCTCCATCTCCTTCTCGAGGGCATCGAGGTAGATATCGGCCTTGTCCCGGTTGCAGGTAATGACGGTCGTGCAGGCGCAAAACCAGCAGAGGGACTCGCAGAAAGGCAAGTGGTAGTAGAGCGACAAGGGGGCCGTTGAATCCCGGCTCTCATCAAAGAGCGGGACGGGATCCTCCACGGGGGTGAACTGCAGGGCCGTCGGGTAGGATGTGTATCGCGGACCCGGGCAGTTATATTTTGAAATCAGGTCTCGGGTTGAAGCTATGGACATTGTTGAGGGGGGTTATCTTAAGAATTCCTGAAAAATAATCATCATTACCACCGAGATGGCAATGATAACACCAATCCATTTTGTGGAAGCCTTCTCATTGGCCTCCGGAATGATTTCCGAAAAGACCATCCAGATCATGGCGCCGGCGGCAAAACCAAGCCCGACCGGCAGGACCGGGCGGAAGGTCTCCACGAAAAGGTAGCTGGGGACAGCCATGACCGGTTGGGGCAGGCTAGAGAAAACGCAGTACAAGGCGGCGGTAAAGACCCGCATGCCACGGGGTACCAGGACCAGGCTGATGGCAAGGCCCTCGGGAATATTATGGATGGCAATGGCCGCGGTGATAAAAATCCCCAGTCCGGCATCGCCTCCGAAGGAAACCCCGACCCCAACGCCCTCGGTGAAGGAATGGACAGTCATCACGCCAACGATGAGGATCGCCTTGCGGGCGTCGGCTCCCTTGAGATTGGAAATGGAGAGTCCCTCCTGCTTTTCGAGCCAGTTGTCACTGACGAGAATGAAGACGAGTCCCAGGAGGATTCCGAAGACGGTCTTCCAGAGTCCGTAATGCAGTCCCTCGAAAATCAGGGTGAAGCTGGCTGTCAGCATAAGCCCACCGGCAACGGCATTGCTGTAGCCGAGCCACTTGCGGCTGATTTTCTTGAAGAAAAGGAAGGGCAGCGCGCCCAGGCCAGTGGCCAGGGCGGTGAGTGAAGCGTAAAAGAATACTGTCAGGACTGACTCGCTCATCTGTCTTCCTGCCTAGTCCAGCGAATCATTAGGGTCAAGTATTGCCTTGAAGGGAAAAGCGCCTCTAATTGCCGGCATGCTGAGTAAAGCGACCTTTTTCAGATTCCTGTCACTTTTCCTGATTGCCGCGCCTCTGTTGGCCGACCTCCCGGAGCTCTTTGAAGAGCGGGCAAAGACCCTCCTCTTTGTCGAGTACTACACCGAGCGGGAAGTCGACCGCCAGGCGGGGGAGGGCATCGGGCTCCTGATCTCGGAGGACGGGCTGGTTGTCTGTCTGTCGCATGTCTTTCCCGACTGGATTCCCCCGGAGCGGATCAAGGACGTGCGCCTGTTTCCGGCCGGCAATCCCACCGGAGAAGGCTTTGAAGCAGATTATCTGGGACAGGACTGGGTCAATGGCTGGCATTATCTCCAGTTGCGGGACATGGAACCGGCGCGTGAATACCTGCGTCCTATCACCGAGTTCCCAGTGGGCCGTCCGGACATTGGCGACCTCGTCTGGGGCGTCTGCCTGACTCCCGGGGACCTCGACTACGTGGCTTATTACCGGGATGGCAAACTCTCGACCATCCAGCCATTGCCGCTGGAAACCGGATTCGCGACAAGTGAAGTGGCGGTGCCCGGCGGGCCCGTGTTCCTCGAGGATGGCAGCTTCGCCGGCTGGGCTGGACGTTCGCTCCCGATGGAGCGGGATCTTTGGGTGGGCCAGGATTATTTCCGGGCCAATATCCGCAATCCGGACGAGTCCCTGATGTTTTTGCTCGCCGAGCCCTTTTTCGAGGAAGTCTTTGCCCGGGTTCCCGAGGATCCCTTTGACCACCAGCGGCCGTGGATTGGCATTTCCGGAACCCAACCTCTGGACAAGGAGACGGCCCGATTCATGGGGCTGACCGACCAGGGGGTGGTCATTGTGAGTGAAGTCCTGGAAGACACACCGGCGGCCAAAGCGGGATTGCAGGACCGCGACCTGCTCCTGGCGGTGAATGGGGTAACCATTCCTAAGCTGAAGCCGGATTCCGTGCTCTTGGTCTATTTTGAACGGGCCATCCTGGTGGCCCCGACAGGTGAGCCGCTGACCCTGACCGTTCTCCGGGGCGATGAGGAATTGGATCTGGAGGTTGTGCCCCAGCGATCCCCAACGCTGCTCAAGGAGGCGAAACTGAAATATTTCGAGGAAATCGGCCTGACGGTCCGGGAGTTCATCCTCAACGATGCCCTGCAGCGGCGCGAGGACCACCGGTTGCTGAAGGGGGTTGTGGTTAACTTCATACGCCCGAATAGTCCCGCGGCCACCGGCAATGTGCAGCCAGCCGACTGGATTCAGGAGATTGGCGGCGTCGAAATCGGGGACTTTGAAGAAGCCGTGCAGACGATCGAGGCTGCGCTCGCCGACGAGAACCTGGATGAGCTGGTCTTCCTTGTCCAGCGGGCGAACGAGACGGCGGTTCTGCGCATCCGCAAGCAGTAGGGGAGGAGAATCTCCGGATGCCGGACATTTCTGGAACCAAGCCCGGGTGGTACTGCTTCAAGGCATTGCCCAAGAAGGAGCATATTGCGGCTGAGCTGCTACGGCGCCAGGCGGACCTTGATGCCCTCTGCCCGCGCATCTCCTACATGAAAAAGACCAAGCGGGGGAAAGTGCGCTTCGTGGAGTGCCTTTTTCCGGGATACATTTTTGTCCATGCCGACCTCGTCGAGGTCTACCGACTCATTCGTTCCACCCAGGGGATCCGCGACGTGGTTTCATTCGGGGAACGTGTCCCGTTGATTCCAGATGCTTTCGTGGCGGAATTAAAGGCCCGCGTCGGGGAGGAAAGTGTGAAGGAGCTACCGGCAGCCGTGCCGGTCCCGGGCGATGAAGTGACCATTACCGAGGGTCCCTTCCGCAACCTCAAGGCGGTTGTCAGTGGTGAACTCGATGCCCAGCAGCGGGTTGCCCTGCTGTTGGAATTCCTTGGCCGGCAAATGGAGGTCACCATCCCGGTGGATGAGATGATACCGGAAGCAGGACCACCCAAGGGCAGTGTCTGGGAGGAATAGGTTCCCTAGAGGTAGACACCGCCTCCGAGGACTTGCGGACCATTATAGAGGGCGCAAATCTGGCCCGAGGCCAATGCCCGCTGGGGATCCTTGAAGGTCAGTTTTCCTCCACCGCTGGCGTCCGGCTCAAAGCGCGCGGGAACCCGGGGATCCCGGTAGCGGACCTTGGCTTCCAACTCGACTGTCCCGGTTGGCGGATCCGGAACCAGCCAGGAAATCTGGTGCAGGTGGATACCGGGGTGCCAGATGGGATCGGGCTTGGCGCTCTCAAAGGCGACCACCAGTTCGTTGCTCTCCATCCGTTTGGCAACCACGACATAGAATTCATTGTCGGCGTTGGACGGGATGCCAATCCCCCGGCGCTGGCCAAGGGTATAACGATGCAGGCCCTTGTGCTCGCCGAGGACCGTCCCCTCCATGTTGACGATCGGGCCGGGCTTTTCCGGGATGAACTTTTCGAGGAAGTCGTTGATTTTAACTTCCCCGATAAAGCAGATCCCCTGGCTGTCCTTCTTGCCGGCATTGGGAAGGCCAATCTTGCGGGCCAGCTCCCGCAGTTCAGGCTTTTTCAAATCCCCAACGGGAAAGCGGGCCCGTTCCAGCTGGTCCGGCCGGATCATGCAAAGGAAGTAGCTCTGGTCCTTGTTGTCGTCGATGCCCTCGAGCAGTTGCGGACCCGTGGGTCCGTCAACCCGCCGGCAATAATGGCCAGTGCCGACGGCATCAAATCCGTTGTCGAGGGCATGGTCCAGCAGAACGCCGAACTTCATCTCCCGGTTGCACATGACGTCCGGGTTCGGGGTCAAGCCCCGCGAATAACCATCGACGAGGTACTTCACGACCCTTTCCCGGTAGGCTTCCATGAAATTAAGCACCTGGAAAGGAATGCCGAGGTGGTCAGCCACGGCCCGGGCGTCCTCAATGTCCTCCATCCAGGGACAGTTGCCGAAGACGTTTTCCTCGTTAATCCAGTTCTTCATGTAGGCAGCCTCGACCGCGTAGCCATCCTGGAGGGCTTTCCAGGCGGCCACGGCGCTGTCCACCCCGCCGGATAGGGCGAGGAGGAGACGGGGCTTCTTGGTGGTCGAAGGCATGATGCCTTCTAAATGAGTCCCGGAGGCTTTTGAAGTCAAGGTAAGCGGGAAAGTGAAAGTAGGATTGCCACGGCTGGCGAGGAGCCCACTATCCTGCTTTTATCTTATGGTTGTGGCCAAACGAGAGACGCACATGAACTGGGCGGCATGGACTTCGCCGGAAACCGGCATGGTCAGTTTTACCCGTGACTGGGTGGAGCGGCGCAACCCGGAATTCTGGTGGGGCAAGCAAAAGCTGCCCCTGAAATCCGTACGCCGGTTAAGCCCGGAACGGTTTGGCCTCAGCGGGGGGTATTTCGGAAAGGGTAACCAGATTGTCTTTGTCCTTCCCGTTACGCTGGCCACGGCTGTCAATTTGGAGGAGGGCCTCTTCGTTGCCGGAAGTTTCAACGGCTGGGATAAGGCCATCGGGGATCCCGATTGGAAGATGGAAACCGGGGAGGTGAAGGAAGAGGAATGTTATCTCCTCTCGGTCCCCAAGAACCGCTTCAGCCCGGACGAGGAATTCACCTTCAAGTTTGTCACCGGCAAGGGTGAATGGCTGGAAGTTCCTGAACACATCCGCAACACGCACGTCGACAGCCTGGGAATCAAGAACTACCGCTTTTGTCCAAGGCGCAGTGGCCGTCACTGGTTTCATTTCAAGACCCCGGTTCCGCTCAGTGAGGCAGAGCGGGATGAGCTCTACGTCCGCATCGGGGACAAGGTGGAATCGGTTCGCCTGAGCCCCGGAGTCTTCCTGAAGCGGATGGATGCCGAGGGTCCGTTCGGGGCCATCGTCTCCGATAATGAGACCCGCTTCCGTCTGTTCGCCCCGCGGGCCCGATCTGTCTCCCTGTACGTTTTCAAGCAAGCCGGCGGGCCGGAGGGGGAGCCGGTCAAGATGGAGATCGGCGAGGACTATGTCTGGACGGCCACTGTTGAGGGCAACCGGCATGGATGGTTTTATCACTACACGGTCGAGGGACAGGAGACCGACGAGGTGGGTTACTTCGACCCGGCCTTCCGCATCATCGATCCCTTTGCACGGGCAGTCTGTGGACCCGGAGGACCCGGGATCATTGTCGAGGATGCCTTCTTCGAAACCGAGCACCCGCCGTTTACGCCGCCGCACTGGCATGACCTGGTCATTGCCGAGGCCCACCTTCGTGACCTGACTGCCAATGCCCCGGTGGAAATGACCGATGAGGAGCGGCTGGGCTACCGTGGTTTGAGGAAGTGGGTCGAGGATGAGCACTTCTATCTCACCCAGTTGGGGATCAATGCCGTGGAGCTTCAACCGATCCATGAATTCGATACCGTGGAGCCGGAAAAGTACGCCTGGGGCTACATGCCGGTGAACTACTTTTCCCCGGCGAGCCAGTATTGTGACGATCCTACCCGGCTGGACCAAGTTGGCGAATTTCGGGAGCTTGTCCAGAGTTTCCACAACAAGGGCATGGCTGTGCTCCTGGACGTTGTCTACAACCACGTCGGGGAGCCCAACTACCTGCAGTATCTGGACAAGGAGTATTACTTCCTGCTGACCAAGGACGGGCATTACGAGAACTTCAGCGGATGCGGAAACACACTGGATTCCAACGCGCCGATGGTCCGCCGCCTGATGCGCGACAGTCTTGTCCATTGGATCAAGGCCTATGACGTGGACGGGTTCCGTTTTGATCTGGCCGAGTTGATCGGGCAGGACGCCCTGGCCTGGCTCGAAGGGGAGCTGAAGAAGGTCAAGCCGGGAATCATCCTTATCGCCGAGCCGTGGAGTTTTCGTTCGCATATCGGGAAGGAATTGAGCGCGACCGGTTTCGCGTCGTGGAATGATGAATACAGGGAGTTTGTCCGCAAGTACCTGACGGGGGCAGCCGACGTCTCCGACTTGCGCTACTTCATGCAGGGTTCGCATCCCGGCTGGAGCCGGTTTCCGGCACAGACAGTCAACTACGTGGCCTCGCATGACGACCGGTGCTGGATCGACAAGATAACCGAGAACGGCAACTTTGACGGCCACCGGCCAACAGCGACCGACCGGCGCCGTACCCACCTGATGGTCGCTGTATTGATGATGTCACTCGGCATTCCGATGGTCTGCAGCGGGGACGACATGCTGAAATCCAAGGGCGGTACCAACAATACCTACCTCCGGGGCGACTTGAACGCCATTCCCTATTCACGGATGACGGAGTACTCGGGCACGGTGGACTATTTCCGGCACTGGATCGCCTTCCGGCTGGGTGACCTTGGCCGTTACCTGCGACTGGACGGTTTTCCGGGTCGTGAATATTTCATTACAGGCTGGAGCGTATCGGCCTTCGGGATGATCTACAACGCCACCTTCAGCCACGGACCGGAACGCCTCCTCTTTGTCATCAATCCCGGGCATGAATTCACCGAGGTGCACTTTGCCGATGAGGACCTGGGTGGCTTTCGGCAGCTGGCTGACAGTGAGCGCTGGGGAGAACCGGAGTTGTCCGCGCCGAACTTCTGGAAGCACCGCAACCGCATAACGGTCCCGCCAATGGCCTGCGGTCTCTTCGTGGAGCGCCGCTGAGGCTGCTTAGCCCCCGATGGCCGACTTGATGGCGTCCTTGATGGTAATTACCACATCGGGACCGTAGACGATGATGGCCCAAACCAGGGCGGCATAGAGGAGCACCGCGCAAATCCCGACAAAGCAGGCACCGAGTGCGAAGAACCCGTCCTCTTCGGTCAGGCCGACCCCGATAAGGAAAATGACGAAGGCTGGGAAGGTATTGGTCATTGGAATGGGGATCATCATCAGGATGGCCATGGCCATGACGAGGAAGCCCATCAGGGTCAGACCGACCCGCCTTCCGACCCAGCGCATCCGGGGACGGACGATCCATTCCAGCCGCTTGAAAATCCATGCCGCCCCGTTGAGTAACTTTGTCGCCATCCCCTTGGACATCTGGATCCGTTCCATGCGGGCGGGAAACACGGGGCGCGTCTTGCCGATGAGCATCTGCATCGAGAGGACCAGCAAGAGCAGGCCAAACGGCACGCTATACCCGGCGGCGGGAACCGGCAGGGCGCTCGGGAGGGAGAGGACCAACAGCAAGAGCCCGAATCCCCGGTCGCCGACACGCTCCACCAACTGGCCGACGGTCAAGGCATCCCCATCGGTTTGCAGCAGTCCCTGCAGTTCCTCGGATAGGCGCAAGTGTGACATCAGGAAAAGGGTGGTGGGGAATCCGGCCTATGGCAACAGCACTTTAAGGGCATTAATTGAAATTATCTGCAGTCCTTGGATTGCCGTTTTGCAGGAATCCATCACAGTAAGTCCGGGATGATGCGACAAAAACGGCGGATAGCATTTTTTGGGGGCACATTTGATCCTTTCCACAAGGGTCATCTGGAGATGGCCAAGGCGGCATCTGAATGGCTCGGCCTGCACAGCGTCTATTTTGTCCCGGCAGCGCAGAACCCGCACAAGGGCGAACCGCCCGTGGCTACTGCCGAACAGAGACTGGAAATGATTCGTCTGGGCATCCAGGGTATCCGCAATTTTGGTACCTGGGCAGGCGAACTGGGACGGGAGGGCCCCAGTTATACCCTGCATTCCGTACAACATATCGAGCGGGTATACCCGAACAGCCATCTGTTCTGGATCATCGGATCCGACCAGCTTCCGTATCTGGCTGACTGGTACGGCATCGAGAAATTGGTCCATAAAATCAGTTTCATCCTCGTGCAGCGACCCGGCCACAAGATGATTTGGCCAGGTGTCCCCGGCATGATCCTCTACCCGGTGGAGAATCCCTTGGTCCCCCTCAGCGCGACGGATATCCGCCGTCGGGCCGCGAAGGGCAAATCCCTTGACAGGATGGTGCCGCCAGGTGTCGCCCGCTACATTCAGGAAAACCGGGTCTACCGCTGAAACGGTGCCTGTTTGGCAACAATTCCGTTAAGGCACTCTGCCCGATTGACAAGGCGCCCTGTGTTTTCGTATAAGTTTGTCCGTACCGAATGAGAGTACTGTAAAATATGCCAGTTATCGCCAAGAAAACAGAAAGATCCACCCTTCCAGTTGAAATACAGCAATGCATCGAAGCATTGGATGATAAGAAAGCGGAGAATCTCCGTATCCTCCATGTGGGTGACATCTCCTCGATAACGGACTACTTCATCATCGCCACCGGTACCAGCAACCCCCATCTCAAGGCCTTGAGTGAGATCGCTTCCGATACGCTCAAGGAATCCGGTGTGGAGGCAGTGGCGACGGGTGCAGGTGACCAGTCCGGCTGGGTTGTGGTCGATGCCTTCGACTTCATGATCCACATTTTTACGAGAGAGATGCGTGAGTATTTCAACCTCGAAGGCCTGTGGAAGGACGGAAATTTGATTGAGTGGTAACCTGGTTGCGGCCGGCGACACTCCCACCTGTCCAGCGGGCAGGTGTTCCCTTGGCCGTCTTCTCCAATTCGGCGGGGTGGGTTTTTGTCGTGCAAATCCTCTAGAAATTTCTACCTTTCCCTAAGTTGGAGACATGCAGTTAGCCCTGGACATCATTCTCAACTGGAAGCTTCTCCTATCCGGAGTGGTGCTGCTGGCATTCCATCTTGTCCTTTATGGGATGTCCCGCCGGCGTAACTGGGGCATTGGCGGGGTCGAACTGCTGCGGGTGCCCCTGGTGATCCTGACCGGTGGCCTAATCCTTTCCGGAGTGGCCGGTTACGAGCGCTGGCATCAGGTCGAGGAGGAGGTGCGCCACCAGGCGGATATCCTCGCCAAGACCATGACAGTGGAGGACATGTATGCTTTCCGTTACCAGGGGGAAGCCGCCCTGAACCGGGCCAAGCAACGGTTCCAACGGTTCATTGCCGCCAGCCTGCCGATCCAGGGATACCCGGTGGTCATCCGGGTCTACGCCAAGAATACCGAGGGCGACATCGAGATTCTCGTCGAGAGCAACAGCAGCCTATCCGAGATCAATGTGCTCCGGTTACCAAGGAAAGTGGAGCCTTCGATCCAGCTCCTGACTGCCTTCCAACACCCGATGGAAGTTTCGGCCTTGGAGCAGGGTGGGGATATGGGATACGGCCTCATGGCCTATTCGCGGGCCTCTGCCATCGGGGACCGTTCTCCCGGATTTGCCGTGGCGGCAGGCGTGCCGTATGCAGGATTGATTGAGGAAATCCGGGGAGCGCAGGCTTACACCATTCGCCTGACCCTCCTCATCGCCATTATCGCGACTTCCCTCCTGGTGATTGGCAATCGCCTGCGATCGGCCCTGGAGAGGCAAAAACGGCTTGCTGCGGAAATCCACGACCGGGAAAAGCTCTTCCGGAGTATCTTTGACAACAGTGCGGCGGCCATTTCGGTGATGGACGCCAACGGAAACTTTGAGCGAGTCAATGATCGCTGGACGGAATTGTTCGGCTACACCCCTGAAGATTCCCCGACGCCGGTCGAACTGGCTGCCGATGAAGACAAGGAGGAGAGCCGCAAGATGGCTCGGTCCCTGTTCAAGGGCGATGTTTCCGCCTACCGGGTGGAGCGGCGTTTCCAAAGGAAAGATGGAAGCTACTTTTGGGGCGACATTTCCGTCCGGGCCCTCCGGGATGCCGATGGGAACCTCAAGGGCATCACCTCGCTGATTCTTGATATTTCCGACCGGAAGCTGGTCGAGGACTCCCTGCTGCACCGGGACCGCCTGCTGACTGGACTTGCCGATGCCCTGGCCAAGCTGCTGGAATTCCGGCACGGTCTTGAGGCGGTGATGCCTGAGGCGCTGTCCACGATTGGCTGGGCCGCCAATGTGGACCGGGTATATATCTTTGAGGAGCATTACGACGAGGACACCGACCAGGATGTCATCACCATGCGCTTCGAATGGGTGGCCCCGAATATCACGGCACAGATCAGCAATCCGGGCATGCACAACCTTCCCTGGGAGCCCGATCTGACCCGGTTCCGGGATGTCCTCTACCGCAACCAGGTGGTTCACGGTCAGCTAACGGACCTTGCCGAATCCGAGCAAATGGTGCTGGAAGGGCAGGATATTATCTCCATCCTGCTGGTCCCTATTTTTATCGAGAACCGGATGTGGGGCTTTGTCGGGTTTGACGACTGCACCCGGGAGCACGTCTGGAGTGATACGGAAATTTCCATCCTGCGGGCGGCTTGCAAGGGTTTTGGCATTGCCGTCCAGCGGGAGCGTGCAGAGGCCTCTTTACTGGCTGCCAAGGAACGGGCGGAAATGCTCAACCAGAAGCTTTCCGTGGAAATTGACCGTGCCAACCTGCTTGCCACCCAGGCCGCGGAGGCCAACGAGACCAAGAGCCGCTTCCTGGCCAACATGAGTCATGAAATCCGGACCCCGATGAACGGGGTATTGGGCATGTGCACGGTCCTCGCTGGCACCAGTCTCAATGACGAGCAAGGGGAGTACCTTTCCGTTATCCGCAAGAGTGCCGATGGCCTGCTGGGTATCATTGAGGACATTCTCGATTTCTCCAAGATTGAGGCTGGGAAGTTGAAGCTGGAGCAGGTGGAGTCCAATGTGGTCGATCTGGTCGAGGATGCCCTGGATCTGTTCTCCCTTTCAACAACTGAAAAGGGATTGGATTTGCTTCACCATATCGATCCGGATGTACCGGAACGGCTTGTCCTGGATCCGACCCGGTTGCGGCAAATCCTCGTCAACCTGCTTGGCAATGCGGTCAAATTTACGGAGGAAGGCCAGATCATCCTGCGGGTCAGCTATGTTCCCAAGGGGGACGAAATGGCCTTGCTGGAGTTCCACGTGCAGGACTCCGGACCCGGGATCGAGCCGCTCATGCAGGACCACTTGTTCGAGGCCTTTAACCAACTCGACAGCTCAACCGCACGGAAATACGGCGGGACCGGCCTGGGGCTCACCATCAGCAAGAAACTGGCCCAGATTATGGGTGGTGACCTCGTGCTGGACAAAAGCAACAGCGATGGGTCTTCCTTCAAGGTGACCATCGAGGGTAGGGCGGTCTCCGGTGGCTGGCTGGCCCCGCATCTGGATGAGCACGATGCCTCACCCTTGTCCCTGCTTATTATCGATCCTAACGAGAACACCCGCAGATTTTACCGGGATCGCTTTAGCGCCTTTGGCGCGGATGTGGGAACGCTGGCCTCACTCGAGGAGATTGGGAGTGATCCCCAGTCGGCCGACCTGGTTGTCCTCAATCATGTCAGCCAATTGCTGGCTGACCAGGAACCGGTCATCGATCTGGGTGCCCTTTCGTCCATTGATGAGGCCATCATTCTTGCCAGCCCCGGTGAGTCGCGGGAATGGCAGGTCGAGGGAGTTCGGCGGGTCGATTACCTGATGAAGCCTCTACGCTCCCTTTCCCTGGTCCGCACGCTTTATCCGTCCATGCGTACGGAACAACTGTCACGGCTGGATTCGGCCAAGGCGACCGCTCCCGGACGTGAACTCGGGGTGCTCCTGCGGCGTCGCCACATCCTCGTGGTCGATGACAACAAGACTAACCTCCAGGTGGCCAAGCTTTTACTGAAGCGGCTCGGGCTGGAAGTAAAGATCGCCCACAGCGGGGCCGAAGCGCTGGAGTCGGTCCAGAAGGAAATCCCGGAAGTCGTTTTCCTCGATTTGCAGATGCCCGAAATGGATGGTTTCCAGACGGCGCGTGAACTGCTCAAGAAGGTTCCGGGGGCCTACATCATTGCCATGACCGCCGCCGCCACCACGGAGGACCGCTCAGCCAGTGCGGCTGCCGGAATGCGGGATTTCGTCTCCAAGCCAATTAAGGAAAACGACCTTTCCCGCGCCCTCTGGACCTATTACCACCAGGGCCAGCTGGCCTGAGCCATACCCCAATTACCCCTTTTCGCGACTTTCCGCTTGCCCAATCGGTATTCCTTCCCCAAATCTTCCCGTCTTTCGGCTCCGGAGAGGTGACAGAGTGGCCGATTGTGCACGACTGGAAATCGTGTGTGCCCCACAAGGGTACCGAGGGTTCGAATCCCTCCCTCTCCGCCATTTATCTGTCATTAACCTGTTGATGAACAGTAAGTTGCGTGATTTGAACGACTTAATTCGTGACAACACGCACGACAAAACACGACAAAACATGACAAAAGTGGCGCGTTTTGCCTTGATTATGCCTCGACTGGCATTGACTGGATCTTGAACGGGGACGGTTTTATTCCGGGATAGATCTCAAAGGATTGTGTTTTTTCTTACGCCTGTTTTCCTGGCAAAGGCATGAGCGGGAACGACTGGAGCAAGGAAGAGGTTGAATCAATAGTTGAGGATTATTTCTCAATGCTGGCGTTTGAACTGGCCGGGGTGTCGTATAACAAAACTGCACATAGAATGGAATTGCTGAAGAGACTTCCTTCGCGTTCTAAAGGCTCAATTGAGTTTAAACATGCCAATGTTAGTGCCGCATTACTTGACCTAGGTTTACCATACATAGAGGGGTATAAACCTAGATCGAATTATCAGGAATTAATTTCTGAAGTGCTTACTGAAAAGCTCGTTAAGAATCCAAACCTTCTGAACCTGGCGGCGGCTGATGCAGACAGGCCATCCGTAGTTCCTGAAGTGGATGATATTCTGAAAGCTCTCACCGATCCACCGTCACTGCAAAAAGAGCAACGAAACTTAATAGCAGAAGATAAACCACGGTATCGGCCTGTCACCAATTATTTGGAGAGAGAAGCCCGGAATCGGTCCTTGGGAGCAGCAGGAGAATTGTTTGTTCTAAATTATGAACGTGCCCGACTGATTCATGTGGGGCTGGATAGATTGGCTTCGAAAGTCGAGCATACATCCAAGGTCCGTGGAGACCATGAAGGTTATGATATTTTGTCATTCGATGATTGTGGTGCTGAGAGATTGATAGAAGTCAAGACCACGAAATATGGTATCGAAACGCCCTTCTTCATCACACGGAATGAGGCGGAAGTTTCTAAACGAAACGCGAATATCTACAATGTCTACCGGCTATACACCTTTAGTAAGCGACCCAAATTTTACCAGTTGCTGGGCTGCATTTCTGAATCCTGTTCGCTTTCACCGTCCACCTACCTTGCATTTCCGAGGGCAGGGTAATTTCCAGATAAGGCTTTGAATCCAATGGTTGATGCAAAAACAGTCACAGACCTAAAGTATTATTGGAGCAAAATACAGGCAGGAACATTCGATCAAGATACAGTTAAAAACATTTTGTTGGCAGGAAGAGAGTTGGCTCCACCAAAATCGATAGTAAGGGATCTAGGGGACTTGGTTGCTCATACGACTAGGAACAGAGGGTACTCGCATCGGCATATAAATTCATTCTCCACTAAAATTCATAGAAACAAGGATGCGACAAAGTTAGTAATAGATTTTGCAATGCCATTAGATGCGCATAGGTTTCCATTATACCTTGGAAAAATATTCCAAGAAGCTCTAGGTTTAACATGTGATGAGATCGTGAGTGTCCTAAATTCACACGACAATGATACTGATATTATTGTCTGTATCTTTTCCCTGATGCATTATGTGGAACTTCAATTTCCCGATAAGAGATCGTATACTTTGAAAATGACAGGGAGCACTTCAAATCCATCTTGTCTTTCAATAGTGGCTTTCGGTGATCTTCGGAAAAGTGCAATTGCGATATCTCTTATAGATTTTCAGGAATATTTAGGTTCTGGATTATCCGGAAACCTTGAAGACTTGAGAGATATTAGGGCATTAAGAGATTCATCGGGAAAATTGATGCTGATGGAGGTTTAAAACAAGAAAGTCACAACAAGGTGGGGCCCTTGGTAAACCGGTCTGTTTGAGAGACATCAAAGCCTTGATTATACCTCGACTGACCTTGACTGGATTTTGACCGGGGGCAGGCCTGAACGAATTTCAAAATCCATTTGTTTAAAATCGGGTTAGGATTGCGTAAACAATATAGAATACTATTTCTTCACCTAATCCGCATTTTTACCCAACCATATACTGCTGGAATTAGGTCCTCACTGATAAATGGCATTTAGAACAAAAAGAAAATCTAGCCTCTCAATTGAAAGCCCTGAGTCTTTGTTTTCAGACATTAAAACAAAGAAGATTCCGGGACTACTCACCCAACAAGGTGATCTCCTCAGGGATTATCATGCAAATCATCAAAATTCACCTGATTTGGCCATTCAACTTCCTACTGGTTCCGGGAAAACACTGGTGGCTCTTTTAATTGGGGAATGGCGTCGTTTGGCTAAAAATGAGAGAGTTGTCTTTGCTTGTCCTACAAAGCAATTGGTTCACCAGGTTGTAGATCAGGCAAATTCAAAATATGGACTTAAAGTAATTCCTTTTACTGGATCCAAAAGAGACTACGATCCGGCTGACAAAAGTACATACGAATCAGGGGATGCGGTAGCCATCACAACTTACAGCAGTCTCTTTAATAGTAATCCGTTCTTTGAGGATCCGCATACAATTATTTTCGATGATGCACATGCTGCTGACGGTTACGTTGCGTCCAATTGGACACTGGAAATAAAACAGTATTTGGAGGATGAGAAAGTACTTTTTGATGCAATTGCTTCAGTATTAAAACCAATACTATCAGAGATAGACTTTAGGAGATTTGCATCTTCTCCTGATTCATCGGGAGATGTCTCTTGGTATGAAATGATCCCAAATACATTGCTCTTGCCGTATTTGGATGAATTAGACGGAGTCATAGGGTTAAATGTCTCCAAGCCTTCTCATGTTTTTCCATGGCAGTTTTTGAGTGGTGATTTGGATAAGTGTAATTTGTACCTTGGTTCACAATCGATATATATTCGCCCGTATTTGGCGCCAACATTTAGTCATAAGCCTTTTTCCAAGGCTAAACAGAGAATATATTTATCAGCGACTCCTGGAGAGGGTGGAGAACTCGAAAGGATATTTTGCAGGCGATCGATTGATCGAATGTCGCCCCCAAAAGGATGGGATAGGCATACAATTGGGAGACGGTTCTTTGTATTTCCAGACCTAAGTCTAGATTCTGACGAAAGCAAATCTTTGCTGATCGACATCGTAAAAAGGGGTAGAGCATTAATCCTCACTGGGGACAAAAAGACAGCGGATGCTTACGAGGAGTATTTTGGAGAGAATTCAGGTTTTCCTGTATTTAGTGCCTATGATATAGAAAAATCAAAAGATCCATTTCTGTCGCATTCCCAAGCAGTGGCTATATTGGCGAACCGTTATGATGGTATTGATTTTCCAGAAGAAGAGTGCAGGAATATAATTCTTTTAGATATTCCAACGGCGACAAATCTTCAGGAAAAGTTTTTAATTTCCAGATTAGCGGCATCACGCGTACACGATGTCCGTATACTAACTAGAATTGTACAGGCCTTTGGCCGTTGTACGCGTGGAGGAACTGATTATAGTACCGTTGTGGTGATTGGTGATAAGATGGTTTCTTACCTGTCAAAAATGGATAGGCTCCAGTATTTTCATCCTGAACTGCAAGGTGAAATCAAGTTTGGATTAGAACAGAGTCGTGACTCGGATTACTCAAACATACTTGAGAACCTTGATCATTTCTATTCTCAGGATGAAGATTGGATCGACGCTCAATCTGAAAT
Source organism: Puniceicoccaceae bacterium (assembly GCA_040830765.1). Classification (GTDB taxonomy): domain Bacteria; phylum Verrucomicrobiota; class Verrucomicrobiia; order Opitutales; family Oceanipulchritudinaceae; genus Oceanipulchritudo. Next base: position 16,241 of record JBFOMH010000017.1, read on the forward strand.
CTATGAATACCGAGACGAATCGAAGCGGGAACTGCTGCTTGGGTCCGATTGTCTTTCCAATTCAGTTGAAAATGAAGTTGCATATATTGAAGCGTTTTGGGCTGGGGATTTCGTAGAAGCGTTGGAACAATGTAAAGAAGTTCTCGGAAGTTTGCTTGATGATTCCCTTAGAGGCGAAAGAGCATTGTGGAACTATTTTGCTGGGTGTGCTGCCAACCGAATTGAAAATCAGAGTACTTTATCGACCGACTATTTTAGAGCGGCTGCAAAAGGGGCTTCTAGCCTTTCGTGGCTTCACGCATTAGTACATACGAATAGTTCTGAAAATGATGATGAATCATCGGATGCATCATCAGAGGATCTGTTGCAAATTGACCGGCTGGAGGATTTATTTCTAAGACTTGGAATTTCTAATAACCGAAAATATGACAAATTTGAAGCGGAGATTAGAAATCAACTAAACGATCCAATCAAATTTGAAGCGGGGCATTTAAGCTTGGGAATACTGCTGGGATTTGATGCTGGTAAAATTGAATCGGAAGGAAGTCCAGATCCTTGGTGGATGCTGGGGGAAAATTCAATTTTGGTTTTTGAAGATCACGCGAATGCAAATGCTACTTCAAGTATTTCAGTTAGTAAAGCAAGACAGGCTGCTTCTCATGAGAAGTGGATTAGAAGCGAGGTATCTTCAGATCCTGATGAATGTAATATTGACTCATTCTTAATTACTCCGGTTTCTGATATCAGTAGTGCAGCAGTTTGTCAGTTGTCTGAAGTTTGTGTGATCGACCTAACGGAATTTATTGATTGGTCGGAGAGTGTTATGCAAACAATCCGAGACATTAGAAGGACATTCCCAGATAAGGGGGATTTAATATGGCGGAATGAAGCATATCAGAAGTTAAAGACAAATGGGATGATTGCTTCTCAGATATCGAAAACATTGAAAGCTAAGAGAAAAAATTTGGAACCAATATAATGATATATGATTGGTTGCTCACTCTGGTAGAGTGTAGTTACCATGAGAATACGAAAAGACTATCAAGAATATCGAAAAAAACCTTATGTTGCCAGGTGGTATGAAGGCCGGCGTCAGCGGAATAAGTTCTTCGCCACTGAGTCTGCAAGAGAAGAGTTTATTGAGCAATTCGGTAAGACCGCTCAGCAAGCGGATCCGGCACTACCAACTATTGATCCACATAGGCTGATTCGCTGGCAGCAAGCCATCGCTTTTGCTCCGGATGCTGATCCTGTCGAGGTCTTTAAGTTCTGGGTGAGTGAACAAAAAAAACTTCGCAAACTGGGTGAGCGATATCTTGGTGATGCTACCTCCGCTTATATCAATAGTATGGAACGGATCGGACGAAACAAAAGTTACATAGGTCATGTTCGCCGGACACTAACTGACCTCGAAGCGGAATTCGGAAACCGGCTTGTCCGAGAATTCACTGCCGATGAAATCCGGGATTATCTGTTTGGGCTCCCCTATAGCCCAATTACTATCAGGAATAAACGAACCTACTTTCAGGGAGCATTCAGTTGGTGGGACAAACAAGGCTGGTTAAGTGATAATCCGATGACTCGAGTGGAATCACCTAAGGTTCAAGACAAAGAACCGGAGATTTTATCGGTCCCTGAAATCAGAAGCCTATTCAGTGCAAATGAGAAAGTGGATCCGGAAATCTGTGGGCTCCTCGCTCTCGGCGCCTTCGCTGGCATGCGGTCATCTGCCATCTCCCGGATAGACTACGCCGAAATTGACTTCAAGCAGCGTGGGATTCTCACGCCAGCAGAGAAAACTAAGAAGAACCGGCGCCAGTGGATAGAGGATTTGCCCGATAACTTGTGGGAGTGGTTGAAGAAGACGCCTCCTCAGGCATTTGAAATGACACAACGACAGATGCTCCACCGGCGCGCGCAAGCCTTCAAGAGGGCCGGCCTGCTCGTCGAGGCGGACGACATTTCAAGGGAGAACGCTAAGCGGGATCGCAAGGGATTGCCTGCATCGAACCTCAAACCGAAATGCCCACCGAAGAATGCCCTTCGGCACAGCTTCGTCACTTACCATGTGGCCTTGCATCGTAATCCTGGCAAGACTGCTCTGATTGTCAGCCACCGGGACCAGGATTGTCTTTACCAGCACTATCTTGGGATAGCGAATAAGCAAGATGCAGAGCGGTATTTTAGGATTTGCCCAAGAATGTAATCTTGAAACCAATTTTTGAAATTCTACAGAAAGCGCTGGCGCTTATCCAATTCGCTTGTTGAAATGACTTTATGACGGACGTTGTATTAGGTGATTTGGAGAGAGTTTCTTTGCGCGATGTTTGGGCAGATGAGGCCGCTAGTTTCACTCCTTGGTTAGCAAAAGCTGAAAACTTGAAGCGACTTGGAAACACCCTTGGAATGGAACTTGAAACCGAGGATAAGGAAGTTGCTGTCGGACCCTTTTCAGCAGATATTTTATGCAAAGATACCATCGATGGCAGCTGGGTTGTTATTGAAAACCAGATTGAGAAGACAGATCATCGTCATCTTGGACAGATTTTGACTTATGCGGCTGGTCTAGATGCAAAAACAATGGTTTGGGTAGCGGCTAATTTCACTGATGAACACCGGGCAGCATTGGATTGGCTAAATGAAAATACCGATGACAAAATTTCCTTCTTCGGCTTGGAAATTGAGGTGTGGAAAATTGGTAATTCCGTACCTGCACCAAAATTTAATATTGTCAGCAAACCAAACGATTGGTCTAAAGCAGTTAAGGGCCGAACATCAGGAGGTGGCGATAAGATTTCTCCACACAAGCAACTGCAATTTGAGTTTTGGACAGCATTCAGATCCTATGTGGAGGAAAATTCTAAACTAAAGCCGCAGAAGCCAGGTTTTCAACATTGGCTTACCCTTTCGATCGGGCGATCAGGATTTGTGATTTACGCGATTATTTCCTCATGGAATTCAATTACCGAAAAATCAGATCCTGAAGTACGCGTTGAGTTTGTTATGCTTTCTCCTGATGCGAAAAAACAGATGGAACAGTTGCTCATCCAAAAGGAGGTATTGCAGGAAAAAATCGACCTGCCTCTCGTTTGGCACAATCCTGAGAATTCAAAGTCCTGTAAGATATTCATCAGAAGAGACGGCGATTTTACTAATCGAGATAATTGGAATGAGCTTTTTGAATGGCTGTTGGCTTACATGAAAAAGTTTGACCATGTTTTTCGTCCCATAGTGAAGAAATTGTAGAAACTCTTTCGAGTGCTGGAATCTTATATGCAATATTTCTATAAAGAAGATTGCGAGTCCTGCTGACACTATCCTACTATTATGTCATGGAAGTGAATGCACATTTTCGTGAAGGGAGGAAGAAGCAATGGGAAGCTCGTTGGTGGGTAAATCGTAAGCCACGTAGCAGATTTTTCGCTACAGAAAAGGAGCGCAATAAGTTTATTCGGGAGTTCAACAAAGAAATTTCCCAGCACGGTTCTGAGGTCTTTCAGTTCAACAAGGCGGTAGCTCGTCGCTGGCAGATCGTGTCTGAAATTCTTCCTGAGGTGGATCCAGTTGAGATGGCTGAGTTTTGGTTAGCAAATCATTCCACGAAGGAACAGAGGACTTTTTCGGAGGCTATTCAGTCCTACCTGTTGGAAATGCAAAAGGCTGGTCGTGACAAGGAGTATCAAAAACATACGTTACGTGCGCTTGACCGCTTTGCCGCGAAGCATGGTGAAAAAACCCTGGCGGATATCACGAGTCAGGAGATTTCTGAATTCATCCATGACCTGCCATTTCAAGCGCTGACAAAGAATCACTACCGGACCTATCTCGTTGGTGCATTCAAATGGTTTATCAGTCAGGAATGGATACACTCAAATCCTGCTTCTACAGTGCCCGCTCCTAAAGTGCATTTGGTTGAACCAGGCATTCTTACCATAGCAGAAACTGAATCACTATTCAGGGAAAACGAAAAGCTTGATCCAGGGATCTGTGGTTTACTGGCCCTTGGGGCTTTCGCTGGCATGCGTTCTTCTGCTATCAGTCGTCTCGCCTGGGATGAGTTGGATTTCAAAAATCGGACGATTCTCACACCGGCTTCCAAGACCAAAAAAGGCAGACGACACTTCATCGAGGATTTGCCAGACAACCTCTGGGAGTGGCTTGAGCGGACACCAAAGAAGGCATTCAAGATGACTCCCAGGCAATTTTCCTACCGCCGGGAGGCTGCATTCGCCCGTGCGGGTCTACTTGTTACAAAGGCTGCCGCAAAGGCAAGCAAGGGTAACTTGAATACGAAGGCCCCACCCAAAAACTGCCTTCGGCATTCCTTCGTTAGCTATCATGTCGCATTACACAGGGATCCTGGAAAAACCGCACTCCTGATCAGTCACAAGGATCAGGCAATTTTATGGGATCACTACCTCGGAGTGGCCAAGAGGGAGGATGCAAGCCGGTATTTCAGTCTTTCACCACAATGACTATGCAGTCCTCTTTTCGTCAGAGTCGTAGGTTACCCCGAATATAGTATCCCCAAGCCACTTTTTGAAAGAGGGGTTGTCACTGAACTGCTTGAAGAGCTCCGTATGGTCGGCAAGGAGTTCGATCATAACCCGCTGGAGCGCTTTGTCATGTTCGATCCGCGCATTCTGCTTATCTGAATGCTTCATTGCGTTCTGATATGCTTGGTCCGCCTTCACCTTTGCAGGAATTTCCTCAGCGATAACCATTCGAATCTTGTCAGCATCCTTCCAGTCGATGTTCCCAAACTGGTCGTTGAATGCCCGGATGATATTGCTCAACTGGTCGAGTTCTGGTTCAGGCTTGCGACCGCCTCCGCTGGTCGGAACAGGACCGACTTCGGCGTCCTCATCGGATAACGTGATTTCTGAGCTAGACTTAACTTCGACGCGATAACTATCCATATCAATTGCCTCAAGAATACCCTTCGCCAGATCTTCTTCCTTCGGAGCAGGAAGTTTTGGGATGAGAAAGTTGAGGAAGATGGATAGTTTTTTCCATTCGACGTTCGCAAATGGAAGGATAGAAGAAAGGAAACCATAAGTTCGCACAAAGGCCTTTGCCTTGCCCTTGAAATCCACCTGCCCATCTTCGTCGAGATCGACGGTGTACGTCGCCACGCAACTGTCGAGAATGGGATCCAGCTTATCTCGGTCTTCTCCGTTCAGGTAAAGCTTTACCAAACTATCAACTTGGCCTGCCGAATAGACCTGATAACCGTCGAGGTCGGCCTTCAAATCGTGCAGCTTGTTGGGATCAGTTTCCTCGCTAAGCACCGTAGTACGGTAGTAGGGATCAAAGGCCTTCTGGATGGTTTCAGCGTCGTTGTAGAAATCCAAAACAAAGCAGTCGTGCTTCTTAGGGTGTGCCCGATTCAGTCTTGAAAGGGTTTGCACTGCTTTTATGCCCGATAGAGCCTTATCTACATACATTGTGTGCAGTAGAGGCTCGTCGTAGCCAGTTTGGTATTTGTCAGCCACGATAAGAAAACGGTAGGGCTCGCTTACGATCTTATCTGTGATAGTGCTGCTTGGGAATCCGTTGAGGGAGCCTTCGGTCACTTTAGCCCCGCCGAACTCATACTCGCCCGAAAAGGCTACAATCGCTTTATTAGGACTTTTGCGTTCGTTCAGGTAAGTATTGAAAGCATGAAAATACTGGATGGCACGCTCGATCCCGTTGGTGATGATCATGGCACGTGCTTCACCACCAATTTTGCGCTGTGCCAACACCTGATCTTGGAAGTGGTCGATCATGATCTCCGTTTTCTCGCGTATTGCGTAGTCATGGGATTCGACGTATCGACGAAGTTTTTTCTGCGCTTTCTTGGAATCGTAAAGTGGGTCATCCTCCACTGTTTTAGCAAGCCGATAGTAGCTATCGACTGGCGTGTAGTGTTTCAGTACGTCCAGAATGAAGCCTTCCTGAATGGCTTGCTTCATAGTGTAGCTATGGAAGGGCTCATACTTGACCTTCCCATCCACCTCGGGATTGGGTTCACCGAAGATTTCAAGTGTTTTGTTCTTCGGAGTCGCGGTGAAGGCGAAATAACTGGCATTTTGGAGCATCTTTTCGGATTCGATGATACGGTTAACTTTGTCCTCGATGCTCTCCTCCTCCTGTTCCGATCCGTAGGCTCCAGGATCCTCTAGTGCCATGTTCATGGCCGCAGCGGTTTTGCCTCCCTGGCTTGAATGTGCTTCATCGATAATGATCCCGAATTTCCGACCCCTGTGCTCGGTGCCTATTTCACTCAACACAAAGGGGAATTTCTGGACCGTAGTGATTATGATCTTTTTACCCGCCTTTAGGAAGCGACGAAGATCACCCGAACGTTCGGCGTGACCAACTGTTGCCGACACTTGTGCGAACTGCTTGATCGTATCTCGGATTTGCTTGTCGAGTACTCGGCGGTCTGTGACGACGATGACCGAATCAAAAATATGGCGTCTCTCCTGTTCCAGCCCGACCAGCTGGTGCGCCAGCCAAGCTATGGAATTACTTTTGCCACTTCCTGCCGAATGCTGGATGAGGTAGCGCTTGCCGCTGCCCCTCGATTGCGCGTCGGCTAGGAGTTTCCGAACGACGATCAGTTGGTGGTAGCGGGGGAAAATCTGCTTGTGCTTCTTCCGGCCCGTCTTTTCATCCCGCTCCTCGACGACCTGTGCATAATTTTCCAGAATATCAGTTAGGCGTGGTTTGGTGAGTACTTCCTTCCAAAGGTAATCCGTTGCTAGCCCGGCGGGATTTGGTGGATTACCTGCTCCGTCATTGTGCCCCTTGTTGAAGGGCAGAAACCAGGATGCCTTGCCTTTGAGATGGGTGCACATCCTGACCTCGTGGTCATCCACGGCAAAATGCACCATACAGCGGCCAAATTGGAAGAGCAGTTCCTTCTCGTCGCGGTCGCGCTTGTATTGTTGGACGGCGTCCTCGACGGTTTGCTTAGTCAGCTTGTTCTTCAGTTCAAAGGTTGCTACGGGCAAGCCGTTGATGAAAATTGCCAGATCCAGGGACAGTTTGGTTTCCGCCCGACTGTAGTGTAACTGGCGGGTCACGCTAAAGATGTTGGCTGCATGGTTAGCCTCTGCCTTTGTATTGCCGGGTGTGGGTGTACCAAAGAAGCAATCAATACTCGTTGGGCCATGCTTTATGCCCCGACGTAGGACATCGATCACCCCGCGCTTGGCGATCTCTCCCTGAAGGCGGTGGAGGAACTTCGTTCGCCTTGGACCTTCTGTTTCTATGTCAAGAGCCTCCAATTCCTCTGGTTGGGTCGATTGTAGGAAGGCGAGGAGCTTGGGCCACTCAACCGCATGTTCCCTGTCGTAATCTTCTGGATTACCCTGCACGTAACCCGCATTTGTTACCAGCGAGGCGACGATAAGGCTTTCCAATCCGTGTTCTGTAGTATCCGTTGGCATCGGCTGCAGGATTAAGCTAATCCTTCCTTGTCGTGCTCTTTGATCTTCCCTGCAATAGCCTCAGCAAAGTCATCTGCTTCATCTTCTCGGATTATTTCGTGTGCCACGGGCGTCTTGTGGAGAATGTTCAGTGCCCTATCGAACGCTGCTTTGCTGCGCTCAAGTTGTGGTTGTCCGACGAGATAGTAAACTTTAAACCTTTCCGAGGCGTTTTGAACCCGCATGACACGGCCCAGCCACAAACTAGCTTTATCCGTGATGCTCTGTGCCTGCTGCAAATCGAAGGAGACACTCTCCAAACAATGCCACTGCTTATTCTTCCAGGAGTGGCTGAACTCAATCTCATCGTCTTTAACTGAGATCGTTTTGGGCGCGAACCGTGAAAGAATTTTCCGTTCCTCAAACTCCTTTTTAAAGCTCTTCCAGATTTCATCATCAGTCCGGCTCACTACTTCCTTTTTGTCTTCGTACCGTTCAACCATTCGTTCAAAAAGACTTTCCAAGGTTGCTGCCGGGTCATGAGTAAGCCCGCTGCCGAGAGGGGACCACTGAAAGGAGCTATCGTCAGCCGCGATAGCGGTGAAAGCCAGTTCGTCCGCACGTTGTGGCATTCCTTGAAGCTTCAATTCTTCACGAAACCGTCCGGCAAGGTCACTGAAACGGACCTGAAGGTGTCGGATGACCGTGCGGTAGTGATCCCCATCAAGACCGTGAAACATTTTTGAGAGTCGGCTATACTTTGGGCTGAGAAGAGCGTCGGCATAACGAAGTTCGGGGCACAGCAACACCACGCCAACGTTGGCGAACTCGCCGGTCGTGGTATCGTGGACATACCGCAGAATGGTATAGGTATAGGGTTGCTTATTCATAGGAGGACCTCCAATTGTGTTTTAATTGTGTCAAATTTATCGATGCATTCGAGCAGATAATCTCGAATGCCTGTGGGCGAAAATGTCGAGCTTTGCCATCCAGCTGGAATTGCTGCGATATAGGCATCAAGCCGCTCCTTCGTGATTGCTTCAAGAGCTCCCTGGAGACGATTCAGGTCCAGGCCTCCACCGTTAAGTACTCGGCGAAAAACGTGGTCGTTCAGAAATTTCAATGCTTCGGCATCCCAAGGATTGGAAGGAAAGATAGTAAGAAACTGCGAAAACGCCGACTCATGATCGAATATCACGAAGTCATTTCCCAGGAAGGCACAGTTCGGATTGGATGCTCTTCTGTCGGGATTTTGGATTATGGCGTCAAAGGCGAGTATCTCACCTGCCGTCGGCCTCATGGCTTTGTTCAAAGTCTTGTCGCGTGGCCAAAGGGTCGTGCCTGGTTCCCATTTGGCCAACCCGAAATTCCATCCAACGCTTCCGACGAGGAAGGGACGGTATTCTGTTTGTGCTACCGTTGCAGCGAAACCTTGGGTCACCTCCACTCGGTAGGGCTGGGGGACGGGAAGATCGAGGTCCTGGGCAAGTAGCGCGGAAAAGGCTTCACATAGGAGCTTGAACGGTTGCATCTCAGGGCAGCCTGTCAGCTTCACAAGCAACTCCATTTCATTTCCTTCCCCATCTTCACAGGCAAGAAAACAAGGGCGTGTCCGACCCGATCCCATGACTTTGTCGAAGCGTGTAGCAATTACGGTTGGCATTAAATCACTCATGCTTCGGCTTCCTCCAGTTCATGTTCGATGGGATTGAGGTCTTTTGGATCTTCATCAGCTGAGGTCGATGCATCGCAAGCGGCGGACCAGTCACCCTCGGGTACGTCTATGCCGCGCACGTCCACTTGGCCAGTGACGACATCTGCTACCAGTCGGGTGCGGTATTCCGTGATCAGCTCGATCTCCCGCTCTGCGCGTGCAATGGCCGCGTCAATTGTAGACGTCTTCATGGCGATGTGTGTAAGTATGGTGCGTTGCTCGTCGAGGGGTGGGAGCGGAATCCATAGATTCCAAATAACACCTTGTCCGATGTTTTGCATGGAGCTGCTTGCCCCGTTCGCAGACGATTCAATTTGAACACGACTTCCTTTGCTACGGATGGCAAGAACTATGAATTGTGGAATTGCTAAATCGGGGTTTGCTCTGAATCTGAACAATTTATCACAAAGTAGAATATTCGGTGCATTTTCAAGTGCCCTGGCCGCAAGTCCGAGAAGCTCACGAGTATTTGCTCGGCTCACAAGTATATCGTCTGTGGTTATTGCCAAAGACTTGTCCACTTTCGCTTCTAGCGAAACAGGAAGTTTCTTGTTCTGGGTCAGATCTAATACACCCGAATTCACGCACCCCACCTTTAGGACACCAAACTCCTCTCCAGTGGCAGGCTGCGCGTCACATTGCGGGGACCATCCCTGCTCGATTGGTGTGATGACTCTCTTTAACTTGATAGCTTCCCAATTTTCAGGGATATTTCCGAGCCACTCGATGCCGGAGGGTTTGGTGGAGGCGTGGGGATCTAGTCCGCGTACGATTGCTTGGTGGATAAGGTTTTGCTTCTGTTCCTTGAGCAGGGAGATCAGTTGCCGTTTGTTGCTGATGAAGGTACCGATTTGCGATGTTTTCCAGTCCAGATATCGCGCAATTTGCTTCTGCTCAGCCAAGGGCGGAACACAAATCCCTATCAAGCGGAAATGCTCGGGGCGTAAGCTCCACATATCAGAAGTAATCCCATAAGACCAACGCTCGGCCTCCTTGGCGAAACTCGGGGTCCGAAAGAAATAGTGAAAATACCGAGGGTGATTACCTCCCCGCAAACGCATAACTATGTAGGCGGGACTTATGATTCCACGAAATTTTGATACACCTAAGGCGCCCTGCCAAGCCCTCATTTTATTATACGCCAAGTCCTCGGGCAAAACGAGTTTGTATTTTGTTTTATCGAGGTTCGAAGAATCCTTCTTCGATGTATCTGAGAGCAATTCGGATTGTTGGATGATGCCCCGGTTGATGGTAACTGAAAGCAACTGTTCTTCCGGGTGGTTCTGATCAACTATTTCGCGGAATACTGCACGATTGGGAACAGATCTCCAATGGCTCGGAATTTTCCCAAGCCAGGGTGTGCCGGATTTCTGATAGCTGGGATATCTAGGAAGAATCATGTGGTATGCCCTCCCACGCCCGTTTTAACGCAGCCATCCAGTTTCCGGTGGAGCAGTGAGATCATCGTAAGATAGTCCGCCGCATCATCCTCGCCGCTCCAAAGAATCTTCGGGCCATGAGCCAAGGGGTTGCGGACCGCCCCGAAACAGCCCTTCAGCAGCATGGCAAAGCCCTTGTGCTCGGATTGCTCTGTCTCCGTTCGAAGGGTATTGAAGGCAAGTATCGGACTGCTTATTGAGAAGACCTTGTCGACTAAGGTAGCACCGTCGCCTTCGACGCCGGCAAGCTCACGAATTCGTTGTGCCAATCCCTTGGTCGCCTCGAACACGGCATGAAAATAGTTTTCCTGCATCAGTTCGGCACGGCAATATTTTAGCACCTCCGGATGCAATATTCTCCCGGAAAACTTTTTCCGAATAGTTCTAACTCTCTGCTCGGCCTCATCGAGCGTGGTCGCAGCCGCTGTTTGCGTGAACTTGCCATTTGATCCATAATTCAATCCGACGAAGGCGAGAATAGTATTTAGTTTTTTGCGGTGTGCTTCAAATTCTTCAGCCCGACCAGCGAACCGTGCTGGTGTGAGAAAGGATTGGATGAAGTCTATGACTTTATTCGCACAATGATGATCTTTTTGAGTTTGGAGAAAAACCCGGTACAGACGACGCCACTTAGTGGACTCGCCACTATTATCGACCAGGCCTCTATTCTCTAGAACACGGCTGATATCAGTCCCCGAACCGCATTCACCGAGAACCTTGGCCAGCCCTTCGATAGTTCCCTCGTTAAATGATTCGATGAGACTCACTATGCTTCCTCCTTGCCGACGATGTCTTCCAAGAGGCCTTCACTATCTTCTTCGAGGGCGTAGATGTCGGTCTTAATTTCTTCAAGCGTGCGCATGGAGGCGGGTTTATAAAAGTGGCGAGTGAAGGAGACGTCGTAACCAATGAGAGTCTTGTTGGCTTCGATCCACGCGTCGGGAGTGTATGGTAACACCTCACGGTGGAAGAAGGCCTCAATGCCGCCTTCTTCAATGAGTGGGATTTGCTCTGTGTCGCGAAGGGCGGTGTCAGGCTCGTATTCGGCCACCACTGGCTTACCGCTGGTAGTGGATTCGTACCGACCGTGGAGTGGGTCAGGCTGAGCCTTACCAGGTTTGTAGAGCTTTTTCAGAACGGGTTTGGCGTTAGCATTAGATTCAGTCAAGCCATCGCGAAAAGTCTTCAAGCGCTTGACGGTTAGCTTTACGCCATGGATTTTGGCATCGTCCTTGAGTGCCGCCAGAACATCGTTGTAGTCAAAGTGCGGTCCAGCACCAAGCGATTCGGCCAACCTCTGGGCGCAGCTTGCCAGTAGGGCATCGTTGCAGTTCTTGGCGAAGGCGGCGAGCTTGGCCTCGGACAGATCAGAGACGAGACGGAGCGGGCGATCGACTGTTATCTTCCAATAGCCAAAGGCCTGGTTTAGGAATATTTTTGACTGCTCGGTTTCCTGAGGATTGAGCACAAGGTCAGCGATCTGGCGGATATGGTCATCGCTGAACTCGCAGTTTTTCTTGCCAAGGTTTTTGCGCAGGGGTTGTGACCATCCAGAGGCGTCTATCAACTGTACTTTGCCCTTACGTTCGGGGGCTTTGCGGTTGGACAGGAGCCAGACGTAGGTGGCGATGCCCGTGTTGTAGAACATGTTTTCCGGCAGGGCGACAATGGCTTCCAGCCAATCGTTTTCAAATATCCAGCGTCGGATATTGCTTTCGCCCTGTCCGGCGTCGCCGGTAAAGAGCGAGGAGCCGTTGTGCACCTGAGCGATGCGGCTGCCAAGGTGGGAGCCGTTCTTCATTTTCATCAGCTTGTTGACGAGGAACATAAGTTGACCATCGCTGGAGCGAGTGATCATCTTGTATTCTGGATCGTCACCGTGCTGTACCACAAAGCGGGGATCTTTGAGATCCTTTTTACCACCTAGGCGTTCGAGGTCGGTTTTGTAGCTCTTTCCGTAGGGGGGATTGGAGAGCATGAAGTCGAATTCCTGCGATGGGAAAGCATCAGCAGACAGGGTGGATCCGTATTTCATGTTCTCGGCCTCCGCACCCTCTCCCTTGAGGAGGAGGTCAGCCTTGGAAATGGCGTAGGTCTCAGGTTGCACCTCTTGGCCGAAGAGGTGGATGGAGACATTCTTTTCGTGGGCTTCGGCCAGCTCTGCAAGACGCTCTTCCGCAACCGTGAGCATGCCACCCGTCCCGCAGGCACCGTCATAGACGAGATAAGTGCCCGACTCGATGGCGTCGGCGATGGGCAGGAATATGAGATCGGCCATCAACTTAATGACGTCACGCGGGGTGAAGTGCTCCCCGGCTTCCTCGTTATTCTCTTCGTTGAAGCGGCGGATCAGTTCCTCGAAGATAGTACCCATGGAGTGGTTGTCGAGGGCAGGCAGACGCTCGCTGCCGTCCGCTTCAAAAATCGGTTTTGGGCTCAGGTTGATCCGGTGGTCGAGGAATTTTTCAATGAGATGCCCGAGGATGTCGGCCTCGATGAGCGTGGGGATCTGGTTGCGGAACTTAAACTTGTCGAGTATCTCCTGCACATTGGCAGAGAAGCCGTCGAGATAAGCCTCGAAATCAGACTTAAGCTGTTGCTGTTTTGCTCGGGAGCGCAGGTCGCGAAGGGTAAACGGGGATGTGTTGTAGAAGGCTTCCCCGGCCGCCTGACAGAGGGCCGCATGCTGATTGGCAATGCCTGCCGCATCAAGTTGCTTTTTCATGGACAGCACGGATTGTTTAGTCGGCTCCAGCAGAGCATCAAGACGACGAATGACTGTCATTGGCAGGATGACGTCACGGTATTTGCCGCGAACGTAAACATCGCGAAGGACATCGTCGGCGATGCCCCAAATGAAACTAACAATGGTGTTGTGGCTAGCTTGATTCATTAAATTGTTCGGTACGAAAAGATGGGATCAGTTAAGTATCCAGCATATTTGATGCAAGGGCAATAGCGGGGCAAAACCGTAAAATTCCTATCTGGTTATGATTCTATCACTGCATATCGAACAACCACTTGGGCAACCTCCAAATGACGTAATCGGAATAACTCGAATGGCTCATACAAAAAATCTCTGTATACCAATTACTTAGGATATGTGAACAAGTTTTCACTAAAAATCGCTTGCCAAATTCTGTTACGGTTCGGTTTAATCATAACCGCAATTGACCCTCCGAAAACCCAGGCGCAATGGTACAGGAGAGTGGTTGCCGCTGGCGGTCGAGGCGACTCTCCGCCCGCTATCCATCAGGGATACGTGGCCCTTGGAAGGGCTAGCCCCGCTGAACTGACCGGCGGTGAAAAGTGTCAGCAAAAAAGCGCATAATCCATAAATTTCCATGACCATACATGTCCAGTTCTCAAGCCTTTACCCATTCTCTCCAACAGAAGCGGTCCCGCCGCCGGTGCCGCCACATCGACAAATTCAGGAAGCAACTCGAAGAACGGGGTATCCTCCTCGAGGAAGTGATCAGTTCCGATGACTGTTACTGCACCGACCAAACCTCAGCACCTACCAGCAATCCTTCCGGTGAATCTGATAGCGATTGCGCCAATGAGTATCCAGAAAGGTGGAAGAGTGACCACAAGGAGCTGATTTCCACCCTTGAGAAGGGATTTGATAAAGTCGGGGTAAATCTAACCACTCTGGCCCAGCAAAACGAGTCTTTGAAACTCAGCCTGGCGGAGCAGGTTGGTGCAATTGGGCGGGAGGTCGCTCCTGAGTATTTCCAGTGGATTCTCACGATTTTAGCGACTGGTTCGCAAAGGGCTGCCGCCGAGGCACTGGGAATCAAACGATCCACATTCAGTGATCGATTGAAGCGATATGCTGGAAATGGCGGAATATACTCGTTTCTTTTCAGCCTGGTTAAGCTCAGGAGCCGTGTGCTCGGATCCCGAAAGCTGGAGCATTACAACGAGGAATACCTGGCACACCAGAATCCGGGTGACGGGTACAACGATGAGGAACTGCTCCACGATCTTCTGGATGCCCTGGAATCACAGAATGAGCGAAACTGGCCAAAGGTCCGCCAGGAATTAGTCGATCTATTGAAGGAACACATCGGATAAGGTTTTTACAAAAGTGTCCGGGCAGTGTCCGGATTTCATAAATATATTTCATGCAAGGGGAAGCGTAATTGGCTTCTCCTTTTTTGTGCGCAAATCACACGAAAATCCGGACAAAAACCCGGACAAGGGCAAAAGTGTCCGGATCGGCTTGAGATGCGGGCTGGCGGGCGATTTTGAAGAAAAATCCGGCCAATAATCCGGACACGGGCGGGTGTTGTTGAACCGCATCAACAATGTCACTCGAAAACAAAATCGACCAACTTTCCCGCCAGGTAAAAGACCTGGGCGAAAAAATCACCAGCGAACTGAACCCGCAGAACAAATTCTGCCTTAAGACTGAGGAGCTAGCCCAGCGATGGGACGTGTCCATCGACAGGGTCCGCCGGCTGGTGCGCGAAAAGAAGATCAAGCCCATGCGCGGGCTGGGGCAAAACCGCTTCACCCTGGATGAAATCAGGCGCTTTGAGAACCGGGAGCAGGATGTTGACAAGCTCGCCCTGCTTCGGAGCCGGCGCCTCGGCTAAAAAACCTTTCCCGGCTCCGGGGGAGGTCTTCCGGCGCCATCCAACAAAAACAAATTAACACAAGGATAATACCGTGTTCCAAAAAGCATCGCGTAAGCGAATTAAACTGAAGACCGCCATCACCGGCCCTGCCGGAAGCGGCAAAACCACATCGGGCCTGCGCCTCGCAAGGGGGCTTGCCGGACCAGAGGGCAAAGTAGCCCTCATTGATACCGAGAACGGGAGTGCATCGCTCTATAGCGACCGCTACGACTTCGATGTCTGTGAAATCTCACCGCCCTTCGATCACCAGAAATTCATCGAGGCGATTAAATCAGCTGTAGCTGCCGGTTACGATGTGATGATTATCGACTCGGCCAGCCACTTCTGGGAAGGCATCCTCGAATACAAGGACAAGCTGGATCGCCGGGGCGGTAATTCCTTCACCAACTGGAACGAGGCAGGTCGCCAGTTCAAGGACATCTTGAATTCTGTCCTGCAATCTCCAATCCATGTCATCTGCTGCCTGCGCTCAAAGATTGATTACGTAATTGAACAGGATGGCAGGGGGAAGGCTACGCCGAAGAAAGTGGGCTTAGCCCCCATCATGCGAGACGGGGTCGAATACGAATTCACAACTGTCTTCGACGTTGACTTGTCACACAATGCAGCCACCTCAAAGGACCGCACCGGGCTATTCACCGACAAGATTTTCCAGATCACGGAGGAAACCGGATCACAGCTGGCCAAGTGGTTGGAATCCGCTGGATCAGTGGAAGCTCCACAACCCCCCGCAGAGGAATCGGTCTACATGGCAATTGATGTCCAGGTGGCGGAAATTGCTGATCTGATCCAGAAGGGGAGGTTCACCCCTGAACAGGTAACCAAATGGCGTCTGTCCGATCCATCATCGCTCACAAGGGAGCAGGCCGACAAGGCCATCGTCTTCCTGCAATCCAAACTTGATGGAGGTCAGGCGTGAGGCTCTACGAAACCTACTTTGAGATAGAGGAGCTTTGGCAAGGGGTTGAAGATATCCTCATTGGTGAAGTGACCGAGGGCCCAGACGGCCTTCCAGTAACCGGCGACATGGCCCTTGATTGGATCGAGGATGCCCTTTCCCGAGTAGAGGAGGAGCGTGACGAGAAAGCCCTAAATATTGCCTGCCTGATCAAGAATTTCCGGGCGGATGCAGAAGCCCTGAAACTTGAGAAAGTGAGATTGGCGAAAAGGCAGCAGGCCGCTGAGAAAACAATTGAGCGCCTGACCCGGTACCTTGAGCAATTCCTTGATTCAGGGCTCAAGCTGAAGGATTCACGGGCCACCATTGGATGGCGCCGCTCCCAGAGGATTGTCCTGTCAGTTCCGGCGGAGGAGCTACCGGATGAATATGTCCGGATTAAGCGCGAAGCGAATCTCTCCCTGATCAAGGAGGACATCAAGGAAGGTGATGAAGTTCCCGGGGCCATCCTCGAGGAGCGCCAGAACATCCAGATTCGTTGACCAGATGAAAGTCAATGGAACCACACGAGCCATCCTCCGGCGTAAAGTTACCCGACGGCAATGGCGAATCATCGAGTTGCGCCCACCGCACCTCCGTTTAACCGCCCTTTGGCGGACCTTAAGATACAACGACACCAGTTGGTACGACTGGGACCTCAAAGAATTAATAACAACCGAAGAAGAAATATAATCATGTCAGACATACTAACGATTACCGGTACATTGCTTGAAATCTACCCGGAACAAACATTCCCCAGCGGATTCTCGAAACGTGAATTCGTCGTCCAGACCGACGGCCGCTATCCCCAGCCCGTCAAATTCGAACTAACCAAGGACAGGTGTTCGCGCCTGGATACATTCCAGGTAGGTGATCCTGTGAAGGTGAACTTCGATGTGCGGGGCAACGAATACGAGGGACGTTACTTCGTGAACCTTGTCTGCTGGAAAATCTCTCCCCGTGACGAGATGCATGCAGCAGCCAACGCCGGACAACCAGCCCCCGCGCAGGGAGGTAGATTCGATTCAGGAGTGTATGAAGATGATGAGGTACCCTATTGAGCGTATCAATAAATCACTACAAGCACGAATAGGAGATTGGGTGAAAGTCCTTCTGCCAGGAGCAAAGCTATCAGGTTCACACTACCGGGCCGGTTCGGTCCGGGGTGAGCCGGGTACAAGTCTGGTCATAGATGCCTCTACAGGTATCTGGTTTGACCATGCTACCGGGCAGAAGGGCGATCCCCTTGCCCTGATCATGGCTGCAAAGGAAATCCCGTTTCCGAGGGCTGTGAGCTGGGCACTGGATTGCCTGGAGGGGAAACTCTATGTCGAACCGGTTAAACCTGTTCCGAAATGGACAACTATCCGTCCCCTGAACAGGTATAACTGGTACGACCTGAGTAAGCCTGATGAAAGGGCTTTGATGCAGATTTGCCGGAACTTGCGCATTGGACTGGAGGGACTGCGTCTGGCGGTCAGTAGGGGGCTTCTCTGGTCATCCGGTGACCTCATCTCAATCACCGATTTGGCACGGGTGGCCCGGGCGGACAGGAACCGGGATGGAACTCCAGTTCAGTTGTCCAACGGCTCGAAAACAAAATCCCGGTCATTGGGGAGGGCCAACTGGCCAATTGGTGCAGCCAACATCGGTGATCGATCGACCGTTATCCTGACGGAGGGATTCTCGGACTTTCTGGCAGGACACCACCTGCTTGTGTCTGAAGGAGTACAGAAGCATGTGTCCGTATGTGCCATGTTGGGAGCTTCAATGAGGATCCATCCCCAGGCGCTTGATTACTTTGGCGGGAAGTCGGTTTTGATATTCTGCGATGCGGACAATCCCGGGATGAGGGGTGCAAAACGCTGGCTCGACCAGTTAAATGAGCACTGTCGCAATGTCACAATATACAGTTTCGAGGGCCTACGTCGCGACGATGGCGAACCCGTCAATGACCTGCGGGATTTCCTGCGGGTATATGTCGATGACTGGGAAGCGGATCCCGAAGTCTCCATGCCGGTAACCAGTTTTTTGGAAAGGACTACTCTATGAGCCGGTTTCTGGATGACATAGAGCCGGAGCAGCCTAAACAAAAGGTAGGTGATCCCTGGAATGGTCTGCCGCCGCCAAGGCAATGGAATGACATTGAGGCGGATCTGGATGCCGGAAAGATCAAACCGCCGGAGGAGATAATCAAGGGCCTGCTGTTTCGTGGAGGAAAGATGCTTCTTCCTGCACCATCGAAGGCCAGGAAGACTTGGATGCTGCTTCATTTAGCCGCCTGCGTTTGCAGTGGTCAGCCATGGCTTGGATTTGAGACCAAGCGTTGTCCCGTGCTGTATCTCGACCTTGAGCTGCTCCTCCACGAGGCACCGGCCCGGGAGAAGTTAATCAAGGAGGCTGCGAAATTTTGGAACCTCTCCGATTTGCACATTCAGCAGCTGCGTGGTCACAAGCTCAACATGGATCGGATCAAGGAGGCACTGATTGCATATTGCCGTGAACATGGCATCGGCCTTTTGATCATTGATCCTTGGTACAAGCTTTCCGGTGGTGCCGACGAAATTGGAACTGAGGGTGTGGCTGACCTGATGGCTGAGCTGGAAGAGATTGCCCGCGAAGCCAATTGTGCGGTCGCAATCAGCCACCATTTCACAAAGGGGGACAGCTCCCAGAAGAGTGTGATCGATTTGGCAAGTGGATCCGGCGTGTTCGGACGCGATCCTGACCTGATTTGCGGGATGCGCGAGTTGGCTGATTCAACCGAGGAGGAACCGCTCGTTAAAATGGAATTTGTCGCCCGCTCATTCAAACCGGTCAGGCCCATCGGCCTTAGATGGAAGTTTCCACTCTGGGTGCGTGATGACCGCCTTGATCTCAAACTCAAGATTCCTGGTTCAGTTGGTAGGCCGAAGGAGAATCATGTCGAAGACATCATGGAAGTTCTCGGAGATATGGAGCTTGCGGTCTCCGATTGGCAGGACCTTTGCCATGCTAAAAAAGGCACTCCAGCACGCACTTTTCGTGATTTGAAGGCGACAGCTAAAATTGAAGGCCGGTTCACTGAACGCAAGGAAGGTAGGACAGTGTATTGCAAGGCAACAGTGGCAGAAACGCTTCCTCCAATATCCGCCACTATTAAATCGCACCAAATGGGGCTTTCAGAGCAATGATGGCATATAGGCAAAAACTAAAAATCAATTTCCGCCACCTTCGGAAAACAAGCTCCATAGGGTGGGAAGCGCGCGCAGCAATGGCGCTTCCACACCTGCTTGTTGGCAATAGTGGCAAAAAGGCGAAAACCCCCTTTAGGGGGTAATTTCTGCCACTATCCGAAATAGACCAATTTTCACTACATTCAATGAACCAGAAATTTAAACCATACACAGTCCGTCGAACACCTGTCCGTCTTACAGAGATTGAACCGGTTGTCCTGGTCGATACCCGTGAGCAGACGCCACTGAAGTTTACCAGGCTAAGATCCGAACAGGCCACCCTGACAACGGGTGACTATTCCTTCGCTGGTGGGGAGAACCAGTTGTGCATCGAACGAAAAAGCATTCCCGACCTTGTCGCCTGCTGCATGGGTAAAAATCGGGATCGATTCTTCCGTGAACTGCATCGTATGCGCGGCTTTGATTTTGCACGGCTGCTGGTTATCGGCACCCGCGATGAAATTAAGACCGGACAGTATCGCAGTGCAATTCGTCCAAGTAGTGTTCTGGCAACCCTCTCCACTATAGAGGCGCGTTTCAATGTTCCTATCGTATTCCAGCCCGATCCATTCCAGGCAGCCTGGCAGGTCGAAGAATGGGTCTGGTGGTACGCCAGGGAGCTGATCTTCAACACCAACAAACTTCTTCCCTCCAGAAAACAATGAGTAACTATTCCGATACACAATCCACACGAAATTCCGAATACAAGAACGCCTATGCTGAATGGGTAGCTGGACTTACGCAGAAAAGGAGAAGGGAGCTGGAGGAGCAGGGCTTGTTGGAGCCGCAGGTTGATCCATTCCATATCGGTAAACCCAAGGATGTTTCCGAGTTACCCATAGCTGCACCAAAGGAACCTGATGAAGCTATCCAGCAGGATGAAAGCGACCGGGTGTGGGATGCCCTTCGGCATCTCGTCGCCTATCTGCTTTCACGACCCAATCCGCAGCTCTCTGTTGAGTGTCTTGCAGTGGTAACTGGTCTCGGCTTTATGGGCGATTCAATGACTGCCATCGCCAAGCGCCATGGGATCACCCGTGCCGCTGTATCGAAGAGGTGCATCCAGATAACCGAGCAACTCCATCTACTGCCATCCAGGGCTATGCGTTCGTTGACAGCACGTAAGGCGTATCGAAAAGCCCAGCACAAACATTATGAACACCGAGAACGCTTTGATAATCGACGGCGCGCACGTCCAGGTAACTGAAATCGGCCTCCGCTTTGATGGGGAGATCAGTTTCGAGCAATGGCTTGAAATTGGTCGTAAGGTCGGCCGGGTTGCCCGAACCTCCCTCTTCCTTGTGGGCGACTGGCTCAACTATGGCCAGGATCGGTGGAATGGTGGTGAGCGGTTCGAGAAGATGGCCGAAGATCTGCGCGAGCGTTACGAGTCGGCCATGGCTGAGACTGGACTAGAGATGCGATCCTTGATGAATGCCGCCTACGTCGCACGGAATGTTCCGCAAGACCACCGCCGGCCACATTTGACCTTTGAACATCACACAGCGGTCGCAAGGGTTAAGGACAAGGAGGAGCGTCGTCAATGGCTCGCAAAGGCGGACAAACACGACATGTCCACACGGCGCCTACGCAAATCTATCAATCTTGGTCGGGTTGCCACCGAAGCAGAAATGCAACCGGACCCGAAGACCACAGGCATCGACAACCACCTTTCTTGGATTGATGGCCTGATGCGCTGGTGGAAGCGTTTTGAACGCTCAGATTGGATGGCAGATGCATCCAGGGAAATGATCGAGGAAATGCTGTCTGACTTTCGGGATGTCCAGGCGATCATTGCTTATCTGGAGGAGGAAGCGCAAAACCGTGAGCCGATAATCGAGGTTTAGTGCCACTTTTGTCGTGTTTTGTCGTGTTTTGTCGACTCATGGCGCCATGAATCGAGGAGATTTCTAAGGAATCTATTAGAACCATTGCCTCAGGTAGGGTCCCTCAGAAGACCGGTCGATTTAAGAGACATCCGGATTTTTTCATTTCCCACAAAATTACATACCTGAAAAAGACCAGTTCCCTGATTAATTGAGAAATCCAGATGGCTGTGAGATACTGGAAAGTGGGAAATCATCATCACCCCTTACATTCAGTCATTCCAAATCTCTTAGAGAATTTTGAATTACTTGCATTTATGAAGAGTGTACTTATTTCTCTTCCCTGAAACAGAACTTCGAAGTCCTACTATAAAACAGTCGGATATACGTGGGCGATGATTGGGCTAAAAAGAGGAACATTAAAGTTGCTTCCCTATGATAAGCATTGGGAGAAAGAATATTTGTCCGAAGCAGCACGATTGGAATCAAACTTGGAAAATAACATTCTGCGAATTGCTCATATCGGAAGTACATCTATTCCAGGAATACGTTCTAAGCCCGTGATTGATATCGCAATGGAGGTTGCAGACCTATCGCAAACACGAAAATTATTAGAAAAACTTGGATATGAGTATCTGGGGGATCGAAGATCCGACGGTGACCATTTTTTCGCGAAAGGTCCTGACGAAAATAGAACCCATTACATGCATGTTTCAACTATTGAGAATTCCCGATTCGACAAGTATGTAAGATTTCGAGATTCGCTGCGAAACAACAAAGATTTAGCACAAAAGTATGACCAACTTAAATCCGACCTAATGAACAAATATAAACAAGATCGAGAAAGATATACGGCAGCGAAATCAAATTTTATTAATGAGGTTATTAGATCATGATCCAACCAGTCGATGTAGGTGTCGTACCTCAGCTTTAACTTTGTCCATCAAACACTATGTTACCCGAAGTACCTGAAGAAAAGAACTTAGTTCTAGTACAGGAGAGCCAGAAAGAATTCTGGCTTTATCCTCGGGCAGCTGAGAATTGGATAAAAATGCAAAAAACCGCGAGAGAAGAAGGAATCGTTCTAAAGATTATCTCAGCTTATCGAAGCATTGAGCGTCAGGAAAAGATCGTGGAGGCTAAAAGAAAAAAGGGGTTATCGGAGGAAGAGATTTTTCGATTCAGCGCACCACCTGGCTTCAGTGAACACCATTCTGGACGAGCAATAGACATTACTACTGATGGAGTGACTCCTCTGGAAGAAGAGTTTGAAAAAACCAAAGCGTTTAAGTGGCTAACGCAAAACGCTAGCAGGTTCTCATTTAGGATGAGCTATCCCAGAAAAAATGAATACGGTTTGGGGTACGAACCTTGGCATTGGGTATACTTTGAATTAACACAACCAGTTACCGAAAATGACGATCCCTATTGAAGTCGACCGGCACTTTAGACTTAACGGTATCTAAAATGAATCAGAGAGATCTATCCATTGAAATCACCAACGCACTGATCGCTTCAGCTGCGTTTGAAACAGTAGAATTAAGGGGAAGTCTTAACGGCGGAAAGATCGATTCATTCTCCGACATAGATATCGAGGTTTCGAACAACCAGCGAGCCGCGACAGACAACGTCCATGTAGCCATAGAGGTCTTAAGGGAAAGGAAAAAGATATTACTAATCGATTGGGCTACATCACTTCTTCCGGATCAAAGCATAGCGTCGATCTACTTGTCAGGATATTCGGTTTTCTGGAACGTGGACATATCGTGTAGAGCCAATCAACACGTCAAGGCTCCGGAAAATGCAATCATACAAGAGAAGAATGGTCATATATTGAAGCTCTGGATACTAAATGCTAAGTACGTTCTAAGATCCAATACTGAAAAATGCACCTTAGACGGACTTTTTAGGAGATTATTCCCTGAAGAAAATTTATCCGGCACCCAACAAGCGAAGCTAATTCGGATTTGGAGAAGTATAGATCGCGAAGCAATAGATTCAGAGCTGGTCGATCAATGCGAAGATCTGATCGAAGAACATGGCTGGAATGAATGCTTCGATAACCAGGCGAGCGAGGCTACTGCCTATTGACGGTATGCTACAAAAGATGAACAGTGAAAAGATCTCCGAAGAGTATTGGAGTAAGATTCCGCACGAGAACCTTCCTCATTTTGCAAGTAAGGAAAAGACCCAGGCCGAAGTAGCGTTTCTCAAAAAGTATTTACCTGTAAACTCGCGTGTTCTTGATCTAGGCTGCGGGTGGGGGCGAGTTGCTGCTGCCTTAGCGTACGAGGGTTATTCTGTAAGAGGGATTGATTTGTCACCACATCTTGTGGAACTCGCTCGCAAAAATGCTCCTCAAGAATTAAAGATTTCATACTCGACTGGCAGTCTGTTAGACATCCCTTGCCGCGACAGCTCCTTCGATTGTGTTGTTTGCCTGTGGGGAACATTTAATCACTTGCTTTCTCCTGATGAACAACTCACAGGATTGAACGAGATCTTTCGCGTGTTGTGCTTAGGTGGAGTCGCCATCCTTGAGATGAGCAACGGAGAATCGAAAGCAAATAGAATTAATCGCCAGAAACTGGGGTTTGGTCATCAGAACCGTGTATTCGAATTACGTTACAAGCCTAAGAGTCCACCCAATACGATTTACATTCACGATAGAAAGACCCTTGATGGGCTAGGGCATGCTTCTGATTTCTTAGACTATTCCGTAGGATTCAAAACTATCTTTGGAAAGAGAAGGCTTGTAGCTTTTCTCAAGAAATAGGTATAACCAGTCGCTGATGTCGCTCGTATCGGCCCTTCAGTTTTAACGTCAATAAAATGAATAGCCCCTTAAGCAGTTCACTTGAAAACATGTATTGGATTGGTGGAACCAGTGGTTCCGCGAAATCCACCATCGCACGCCGAATAGCTGCAGAACATGACATGCTCTTATATTCCACAGATGAGGTTATGGGAAATCATGCGAATCGTTGTACTAGGGAGGAATGCCCATTACTGGAAGAATTCAAGCAGATGACGATGGATGAGCGGTGGGCAACTCGCACACCGGAAGCCATGTTCGAAACCTTCCAATGGTTTCATGGTGAAGGATTTAATCTCATAATCGAAGATTTGCTCGAATTACCCAGTGACCGGAAAGTAATCGTTGAGGGATTTCGATTGCTTCCAAATCTCGTGAAGCCCCTGCTCAAAAAAACATGCCAGGCAGTGTGGCTTATTTCTACTCCGGAATTCCGATTCAAGGCGTTCAATGAACGGGGCACGCTACGCGATATCCCGGACAAGACATCAAATCCTGAGAAAGCGCTTCAGAACCACCTGGAGCGGGAGTCTCTGTTTATGCAGCATCTCATTGAAGAGACGAGGACTGAAGGTGTCACGGCCTTAACGGTTGATGGGAGTTTTTCAGAAGAAGAGTTACTGAAAAGAGTTTCTACACATTTTGAAATAGGACAACCAAACAAAGCTTAAACAAAACCACGCCGGTCATCCGATAGTGTCATGTCCAACATTAACTTACTGAATAATAATCAATGAAAAAGGAGTATCCGACATTAATTCACGAAAGAGTTGCTCTTGCCAGGGAGGGAAAGAACAAAACTGTAATCGCCAGAGTTCCTTCTGGCTGGGTTGTTCTGGGTGATGATCAAAGATTAAAAGGTTATTCTCTGCTTCTCTCTGATCCCGTCGCCGACAATTTGAACGACTTGGGTGAAGAAGAAAGAAAGCAGTTTATGTGGGATATGTCCGCCGTTGGGGATTCTCTGATGACTGTGTTAAATCCATCGATTATCAATTATTCAATTTTAGGCAACTTGGACAGGGCGTTGCATGTTCACATTCATCCCCGATATGATGAAGAGGAGGAGGATAAGAGAAGAAACACTCCACTGGTATATTGGTGGCTGAAAATGCCAGTTATACCTTTTGATTTCGAAAGAGACTCAAGTTTAATGAAGCAGATCAAGGAAGAGCTTTCGAAGAGAACAACGATTATTTCATGAAAATATTGGATAAAGTTGGCTTGTTTATAGCATCTGGCGGCAGTGGTGATCCCAACTCGCCAAAAATAAAATGCTTGTCGAATGTTGCAGTGCAGAAAGGTATTGAATACATCCTCCCTGATTGGCGTTACTTGCCCTGTGACCCAGAGCCTAGATTGAAAGACTTAGAGGAGAGAACTGATCAGAAATTTGAAAGTCTAGTATTAGCTGGATCGAGCTTAGGCGGCTATGTTTGTTCCGTTTACGCACATAAGAGAAAAGTTGATGGACTATTCCTCCTAACCCCTATCCTCGGTAAAGACGGCTACAAGGATGACTCTCCAAAACCGATGTCCGAAGATACGGTTATAATAGCAGCCTCAGAGGATGAATACACAAACGCCAAAGATGTAATCGCGTTTGCAAAAACAATTAATGCATCTCTGCACCTGCTATCGGGCAACCATTCTTTAGAGAATCATTCAGAATTCATAGCTCGTGAATTCGGTGCATTTATTGATAGAATTAAAAGCAGGAAAACCTTTTAAATATAAATGAAGCCCCTCACTAAAGCTCTCTCAGGTTGATTTCTCGATTCAAGAACAAAGTGTAGTTATGCATTCGCGACAGAAAGACGGATTAGATCTTTAATTTTGTCGCCGATCTGCCAGAGTGATAACATGGGAACGGACCCCATAGTTAAGAACTCCAACAGAAAGGAAAATCATGGATAAACTATACTGGATCGTATGCGAGGAGGGTGATCAGACACTGTTCGAAGGTCGCTTCCTCGGAAGGACGCGGGGAGCAGCACTCAAGCACATGAAAGAGCAATTGGGCCGGTCGAATTTGATCGGCCTTGTTTTTTCAATCACTGAGATCCCTGTTCCTCTAATTAGGGATATCGTGAATGAGATTTTGGCGGAGCAGTTGCCCAAACAGATGAATGCAGTTCAAGTGGAGCCGAAGGAGGAACCTGAGGAGGAACAGGTTGAATTGGAGATCGAGCCGAATCCCTTCATGAATCCGCAACCCCGACCTGAATATGACTGGGAAGCGATCAAGGCATGCTACATGCAGGGGTGGGGTCCGAAGGGTGTAGCCAGGAAGATGGAGGTCCCGATAAATACTCTAAGAGGACGGATCCGCAGGGAATGCTGGGCGCACGAGCGCCGGGAGGTGGATGCATGAGAATCTATGAGGCATCCCTGAAATACAAACTCGTTAAATCAGGCCCGCTCACGGTGGTAGACTCCCCGGAGCGGGTTTTTAACTATATGGAGGGAGCGTTTGATCCTGATCCCACAGTGGAATGGTTCTTTGTGATACCCCTGAACCGCAAGAACCGGGCACTTGGCAGGGTTGCCATCACGAAGGGAACGGCCACCGCATCACTTGTTCATCCGCGGGAAGTGTACCGGCCAGCGGTTCTTTGCAATGCATCATCCCTGATTGCTGTCCACAATCATCCCAGTGGCGATCCGTCACCCAGTCAGGCTGATATCCGGGCCACGAGACAACTGAGGGAAGCGGCGAAGGTGATGCAGATTGATCTTCTTGATCACGTGATTATCGGGGAAAAGGATGCCGATCCCATGGGAAGTGGTTACTACTCATTTGCAGAAGCGGGATTACTGTGAGGAGAGCCAATTGACACTCACTCCTCGCACATGAGTGAAACTGAATCAGTGAAAGCCAAGGGCCTGGCCGATGGAATTGAAGTATGGTGTGGTTATGAAAAGCTGGTTCCGGTTGAGGATTTAAAGGCCAATCCGCGTAATCCGAATACGCACCCGGTCCGCCAAATTGAACTGCTCGCCAAGAATATTCGATATTTTGGATGGCGCCACCCGATTTCTGTTTCCAGGCGAAGCGGATTGATTGTGGCCGGCCATGGCAGATTGGAAGCGGCCAAGCATTTGAACCTGCAGCTGGTGCCTGTGGATTATCAGAACTTCGCGAGCGAGAATGATGAAATGGCGGTATTGATTGCCGACAACCGTTTGGCAGAACTTGCCAGTGTGGATCTCAATTCACTTGAAGGCGTGATCAACGATTTGAAGGTGGAGGGATTTGATACGCTGCTGACCGGTTTTGAAGACGCCGATTTGGACAGCCTGCTTTCGCCGGACAATTCAAATGAGGTGCTGGAGGAAGAAGATGGAGAGCTGGAGAAAGGCGACGTCACGATCACTTTGGGTTTGTATCGTTGGAAGGTCAGCCAGGAGGATTACCTCGCTTGGATTGATTCGGTGAAGCAGGAAGTCGGCTTCGATAAGGAATCGGTGATGAGGGAATTGAGAAAGCGACTGGGTGTATGATCAAGCTTGAGCCATTAGAAGCTGTCGCCCCGTCGACCTACAATCCGCGCAGCGCGGATCCTCAGCGTCTGGACCTGATTGAGCTTTCGTTAAGGAAACTTGGATTTCTGGCTCCGATCTTTGCCGACGAAAATGGGGAGATTCTTTCCGGTCACCAGCGACATCTCGTCGCCACCCGGATGGGAGCGAAGCATCTACCGGTATTCCGTACCCGCCCCATGGGGCTCCCTCAAAGAAAGGCGCTGAACATCGTTTTCAACCGGGCAACCAATGACTTTGATTGGAACAGTACACCGGAGAAATCCACCCGGGAACTTGCATCACTGGATGTGCATCGCCTTGCGGAATCGATTTCCGATAAGGCTGTGGATTCCCCCGAATTTATCCGCTGTCTGACTCCGAATCAGGTGAGTGTGAAGGAGCTCTGCCGGACCAATTCCGGAAAGTGGAAGCAGTATGCGAAGAATCTGGCGAAGACCCTGCATCGAAACGGAATTCTCATGCCGATTATCTGCAAGAGAGATGGTACGGTGATCAATGGTATCGGGCGCCTTGAAATGCTCGCTGAAAAGAAGATCGAGAATGCTCCTGTCGTATATGTATCGGAAGAGGAGGCAGCTTTCGCAGAAGCGATGATGAACCTGCTTTCCATGGATTTCGATGTTGAGAGCCGCTATGATGATCTTCTGCGGTATAATTCATTCAGGCGTGCCCGCCGGGTGCGGGAGGAACTGGGCAATGGATTCATATTCGCTGTCCACGGGGCAAAGCCTTGCTACACATTTGATATTTTCAATCCGAAGCAGAAGGCAAAGTGGCTGAGGGAACACGGTAATCGCATACTTGATTTCGGTGCCGGGCACTTGACGGAGACCAAGATTCTCCGCCGGGCGGGAATGGAAGTGTGTGCCTTTGAACCCTATCATATTACGCGATCGGATATTGATAAGGAGAAGAGTCTTGAGATATGCAGGGAGTTTATTGAAGCAGTTCGAGAAGGCAGAGAGTGGACTTCCATCTTTCTGGCCAGTGTCTTGAACTCGGTACCGTTCCAGACGGATCGGGAACACATTGCGGTGCTCCTGCAGGCGCTTTGCAGACCGGAAACAAAAGTCTATGCCTGTGCTTCGAGTGTGAGTGAAACCGGTTGGAGGCAGGTGAATGGGAAGGCATTTTTAAACAAGTCCAATTCAGCGAACATCGCATTCCGGTTGGATTATGAAACGGGAATCAGGATTGGTGATTTCCAGGACAAGCCGAAGGTGCAGAAGTACCATACGATAAAAGAATTCCATCAGCTATGGACTCCGTTTTTCCGCTCTGTTAGGGTGCGTGAAATGAGTAATAACATTACCGCTACATGCGCACATGCACTACCTGTCGATAAGGAACGGTTGAGGGCGGCAATTGAATTTGAATTTGATCTACCGTATCCGGATGGAACCCGGATGGATATGGTTGAGGAAGCAATCGAAGCATTTGAAAAACGATTGGGTGTTAAACTGTGATATATCTATTGGATTTAAACTACACGCTGGTTGGGAATTCCCCAAGAAGGGGAGATCCACCTATCCGGCCATTCATCAGGCAGATCGAGCAAGAAGAGTACCGCCAGTGGTTGGTTGAACTATTGAGGCCTCACAAGGTGATTTTAATTACCGCCCGACCGGACCGGTACAGGGAAGTGACCTTGGAGCGTATAAAGGAAAAGACGGGCTGGGAACCGGTGGATGCTTACTTCGCACAAATACAGGCACGACCTCCCCAGATTAAGGAGCACCTTTTGAAAACGCACATCTTCCCAAAGTATGGGAATAATGGATACTTTGCACTTGAGAGTAATCCGTACACTAGGGAGATGTATAAAGGATATGGCATAGAGGCGGTCCGGGTGACGGATCAGGAACTGATGAAATGTTGACACTGACTTAACCGGCATGGACGCCGGACAGGGGATCGAGACATCGCGCAGCAACTGGGTATTCGACGAAAAGGTCGCACCGAAGTTTGATGAGCATGTGAGAAAAAGCGTTCCCGACTATGATCGGATCCAGGATCTGGCAGCAAGTCTTTCTGACTGGTTTGTGAAGGACGGAGGAACCGTTGTGGATCTGGGGGCATCAACCGGTGAAACACTTCATCGCATTCAAAAACGCAACCCGGCAAAGAAGATCGAGGTTATTGGTTACGACAATTCCAGTGCGATGATCCAGCAGGCGAAGGCAAAGGGAGTGGATGTGCATTTTTGCGATCTCTCCATGCTTACTGAAATGCGGGGTCACGATTACGGGGTATCGCTCTACACGCTCCAATTTCTGCGCCCGGGAGCCAAGCAGACGGTGCTTTCAGTATGCTATGATTCATTGAAGCGGGGCGGGGGATTTTTCGTTGTTGAGAAAGTCCATGGAAGCATTCCGGAATTCCAGGACATCACCCAGCAGCTGTACTGGGAAATGAAACTTGAAAATGGCCTTACACCAAAGGAAGTCCTGAACAAGGCGGCCGCATTGAGGGGCAATATGTTCCCCATGACAGTGGCGGAGAATGAGGCACTTTTCAGGCGCGTCGGCTTCGTTCGGTATGAGCTTGTATACCGCCATCTGCAATTTGCCGGTTGGCTCCTAATGAAGTAGCGGACATTGACACATGAATCCGGTGCATGGACAACCTGACACCGGATACGGCAACCAAGATTCTCGACGCCGATTTTCAGAACATAGTGAAAAAAGTCGCGGGAGGGAAGACGCTTACTGTTGCCGAGAGGGCACTGATTGAGGCACGGGCCTCCGGGAGTAATAACACAACGGCCTATGCCAAGACTGTTGTGGAATTATCTGAGGTACTGGGAGTAACCAGGCGGACGGTCGGCATGTGGCGCAAAATGCAGGGAGCACCAAAACCACTGTCCAACGGCGACCATGATGTTTCCGCATGGAGAGAGTTTGTCCGGTTAAACGGCCTGAAAGGCGGCAAGGAACTGGAGGGAGCCAACCATGAGGCCCTAAAGGCAAGGCGGCTACTTGTCGATATTGAGGAACGGGAACTTCGCCTGGCTATAAAGAGGGGAGACTACCTGCCCATGGAAGAGGTGAGACGGACTGTGATTGAGGGGATGGCACGGCTCTTCGCCATCTTACACAAACGACTCGAGGACGAATTGCCACCACTGTCCTGTGGAAAGGATGCAGTGGGTATCCGGGAGGAGAATGCCAAGGCTTTGGATGAGGCCCGGCAGGAGGCATATGAATTTTTCAGCGGATGGACCACAGCTTAAATCCTGAAATTGCCGGCATGTTTGCCGAAGGGGTAAAACCTCCGGACAGGCGTCCTCCATGGCAGTGGGCTGAGGAGCATGTTACTTCCATCCCATATTCGCCTATGCCCGGACGGTTCCGCTCGGACAATTCACCGTGGGTTAGGGAGGTAATGGAGGCGATGGTGGATCCGCGGGTGAAAGTGGTGTCCATTATCGCATCTGTCCAATCCTCAAAGACGACCGCTCCGGAGCTGACCCTCTCTTACATCATATCCAACTTGCCCGGGCCCACCTTGTGGCTGGACCAGACTGACGAGGATGCGAAGGACCAGTCCGAGTCGCGCCTGCAAAAACTCTTCGAGGAATGTGAACCGGTTAAAAACTTGTATCCAAAAGACCGGCACAAAAGGAGAAACCATACTATCCACTTTGCCAATGGAATGACGCTCTGGATCCTTGGGGCACATAACAAAACCAATCTGCAACGCCGTTCCATTCGCTGGTTGATCGGTGATGAAACGTGGCGCTGGCCAACAGGACATATGGCTGAGGCGGAAGCCCGTGTAACTGCTTTCGGATGGCTGGGTAAATGCATCTTCATGTCCCAGGGCGGTGAGGAAGATGATGATACGCATCGCAAATTTGAGACGACTGACATGCGCGAATGGACTTTCCAGTGTCCACATTGTGGAAAGCGTCAGCCCTTCGACTGGGATAATGTGGAGTGGTCCAAATCGGCAAGAACAGCGGAAGGGGATTGGGATTTCACTGAAGTGAGGAAAACCACTTCGCTTCGGTGTTGTGAGTGTAACCATTACTTTGCTGATTCGGATGCGACCCGCCGCCAGCTCAATGCCACGGGCAAGTTTGTGCGGACCAACCCGAAGGCATCTGAAGAGAATGTGGGATTTCATTGGAATGCCCTGTGCGCAATGTCGTGGGGGAAACTTGCGGAGATGTACCTTCGGGCCAAGGCAGCAGCAAGGCAGGGCGACACATCCTTGTTGCAGCAGTTTTATCAGAAGCGACTCGCATTGCCCTGGAGGGAGTATGTTGAGGACTTCAAGGCGGATATTACCCGTAGCAACTATTGCATGGGGGATCCATGGCCGGATGAGGGGTATCTGACGGCAAAAGGCACGGTTGTGGATTCACCCACCGATGGTGCCACGGTTGTCCCGCTTCGATTCCTTTCAGTGGATGTGCAGATGGATCACTTCTGGTTGGTGGTCCGTGCCTGGAGTGCCAGCGGATCCTCAAGGCTAATGTGGTGCGAGCGTGCCCTCACATGGGAGGACGTTGAGCGGGTACAGGAACGCTTTGGTGTCCACGGCAGCTTGGTATTTGTGGATGCAGGATACAACAGCTATGAGGTATACCGCCACTGTGCCCGAAAGGGCTGGACTGCCCTAATGGGGGATAACCGTCCAACTTTCACCCACAAGGTAGGAAAACAAAGGGTTCAACGCTTCTACTCTCCGGTGCGGAAGGTCTATGTAGCCAATGGACAGGTTTGCCGGATGCACTATTGGAGCAATCTGAACATGAAGGATTCGCTCGCCAGGCTGCGGAGGAATCTGGAAGGCGGACCTACATGGGAGATCCCCGAAGACATCCCCGAAGAGTACCTGCTTCATATGGACTCAGAGCACCGGATTAAGAGGGGCGGTAAATGGTTCTGGGATCAGATCGGCAAACGCCCGAACCACATGTTTGATGCGGAGTGCGAGCAGGTTGTCGGAGCCCATATGCTTAAGATTATTGGGCGCGAAAGTGTGCCTCAATCAGGAGAATCCGATCCCGAAGGATAAATCGTGGGATTCCCTGTTTGCATCAATAATCCTGAAACAAACGGTTCATTATGGGATTTGGTTACCTCCCTTCTTGGCATAGATTGAAGGTTATCATGTAGGTATGGGGAATTATCCAGAATGTAGGCATCTTCTGGAAGTATTGCTTGGATTGCTGCGGCTCCAAGTACCGTATATGTAATATACTTTTTCATAGTACTGGGAGTTACACTTATTCAGTGATTTAGGGAATAGTGAGACCTGAATTTTTTCTTTCTATTAATCGCGTCTCTTTATACTCTGTATTCATGGGATCCGACTTACAAGTACAGGCAGGAGCAATTATTGGTGGAACCATTGTTGATCCAACATGGATAGATTACACTTTTTGTGAGAATGAATCACAATTTTCCGAGGTTCTTGGGTTCGTTATTAAGATCACAAATATATCCAATTCAAAACTGATCATTGATAACATATATTTTGTATTTAGTACTCATTCTCAAGAAGACGAACGGTTACCCGTTTATAGCAACAGATCTTTTTCTAGGCCAAACAAACTTCCTTCAACACAACATCCATGTATTACCTCGACCTATGAGTGCGGAATAAAGGATATCCCGCCCATAGCAGGTAATGCCATAGGGATATTAATCGCATACAAGAGTTGGCTGAATCCCTTTAAGGTTTTTCAATTCCATTTACACCGTGACAATGACTTTCGGTTATTTACTGGAGCCTTGAAGGAAAGGTATTCGAGCTAATCAACTAGCCAACGATTGACAATAAGTCGCCTTCGATGGCGACAATTGATTATTCCATAGGTTTTACCCAGACGGAGGTAGAGGAGATCCTCACCGCTCAAAAGGCTGAGTTGAAAAAGACATTGGCCGCTTACGCCAATGATGGATCCAGTGTGACCAAACGCCGTATTGATGAAATTCATGAGATCATCTCTGCCTGCCAGAAGGCCCTACAGAAGCTCGCTCCCGATACTTATGGTAAGGGGTTGAAGGTATCCCGGACGGGATTTGTCGACCACATGCAGTTGTAGGCATGATTGACATGTGCCTGGAGCCGTGAAGATCCTCCAAAGCATTGGCAAAGTTCTAATGGGTTCATCCTATGAGGCGGCAAATCCATCAATTCGCCGTTCAAGGGTGCCTGGTGCCGCGCCGTCCGATGCAAGAAGGGAGTTGACGGCCCATACCCGCCGCGAACTGGTACGCAAAAGCAGATACCTGAACAAGAACAGTGGTTTCTCTCGCGAGGTCGTGGGGGACATGGCGATTTATTCGACCGGAGATGGAATCCGTCCCCAGGCACAAACAGCGGATCCAGCATGGAACAGGCAGGCGGAGGAATTTTTCAAACGGTGGTCCGCACGTCCCGAAGTGACCAACCGGTTCTCATTCGAGGAATGCCAGAATCTGGTTTGCCGGGGAATCGATGTGGACGGGGAATATTTTGTATTGAAAATTCGCGACAAGTTCGGACGTGCCCGGATACAGTTGGTGGAATCCCACAGGATAGGATCGGCTTCTGAGGATAGAAAGGTGATCGATGGTATTGAATTTGATGCGATAGGAGCGCCGTTTGCTTATCATCTTATCCAGGACAATGGAAAGCCTCGGAAGGTGTTCGCCAATGCGGTGATGCATGTCTTTGAACCGGAGTTTGCAAGTGGTGCGCGAAGTCACCCGACTTTGCAGCATTCCATCAACCACATTCTCGATGAAATGGAGATGCTTGCGTTGGAAAAGCATGCGGTGAAGGATAATCAGGATGTTTCACGGATCATTAAGCGCGAAAGCGGAACTTTGGAGGATGATGGAGATTTTAGAGTATCGCCGGATACAGGTGAAGCAGCTGACCAGAGTGATCCGTCCGCTATCCAGAGAATCACAGGAGGCAAGGTCCTGGCATTGAAGCCGGGAGAGTCCATGGACAGTTTTCAGTCGAACAGGCCAAGCTCCATGTTCACCGGATTTCTGGAGCACTTGAAGCGGGACAGCAGCGCCGGGGTACTCCCCTATGAATTTGTACTGGATTCATCCAGTGTGGGTGGTGCCGGAGTACGCTTGATTGTAGCGAAGGCAGACCGTCGCTTTTCCTACCGGCAACTAATCCTCATCCAGCGATTCCTCAAACCAACATGGGGCTGGGTGATTGGTGATGCCATTGATAGGGGAGAGTTGGAACCGATGAAGGGTTGGAACAAGGTGACCTGGGTTACTCCACGCCGCATCACGGTCGATGCAGGCCGGGAGGCAGAATCCCACCGGAAAGATGTGGAGATGGGCCTACTCACATTTTCGGATCATTTCTCAGAGATTGGAATGGATTTTCGCGAAGAAATTGAGCGTAGGGCACAGGATTCAAGAGACATATTGGATATGGCAAACCGATATGGTGTACCCGTGGATATGCTCTATCGCCCAAGTGGGACGAAAAGTACTCCTGCTCAGGAACCTTTGACATCGGACGGGGGCAGTGCCCCACAAAGATCCGAAGAAGAAAGCTGAATACAACCGCCGCTACTACCAAGAAAACCGGGAGCGGCTTAAGGAACATGCACGTAAATATTACCACGATAATATTGATGCTCAAAAAATTGTTAGAAAACAATGGCGAGAGGCCAACAAAGACAAAGTTAAAGCTTCAAACAAAGCATACCAGCGAGAGCAAAAGCAAAAAATACGAGAATATCAACAGGGTCGGAAGAATGATCCTGAGGTCATTGCAAAACGCCGAAATCAAAAGCGTCGATACTATCAACAGCGAATTCAAAGAGATCCACAATGGCGGGTAGTTCGTGCTCTTCGTCTTCGACTTTGGACTGCGCTTAAGCAGCGTAAAATAGACAAGTCAGAATCCAGCCTCGAACTTGTTGGATGCGAAATCAGTGCCCTCGTCAGACACATTGAAAACCTGTTTCAGCCAGGAATGTCTTGGGAAAATTACGGATCAAAAGGCTGGCATATTGACCACATTACTCCCTGCGCTGCCTTCGATCTTAGTGATCCAGCACAACAGAAGAAATGTTTCCATTACACGAACCTGCAACCTCTATGGGCGAGAGACAATATAGTTAAAGGGCATAGTCTTCCCACATCGCTTTCTGAAGCAGTCGTCCCACCCGGTTGACAGAGTCCAGTTTCAACAAACACGAGGGAGAAAAGGATTCGGTCGGGCTCATAACCCGGCAACGCAGGTTCGATTCCTGCCCCTCGTCCCAATTATAGCCATGAGACTAGCACACATCACCAATACAATGTATCGGCAGCCCTGGAATATCACCACCGATGGCTGGCTGTCGTTGCATCAGATTGTACAAAGCAGGTTGTTTAACGATGCCGTGAATCTGGATTTTTCAGATTTCGTAAATCCCCGCCCGGATGGTGAAATTGACGGTAATGGTATCGCTCATATCCATGTAATGGGTACTTTGGGGAAACACTTAAGCCAGATTGAGCGTTCCTGCGGCAACACCGGATATGAGCAAATAGAGGAGGAGATTCGTATAGCAAACGAAGACGGTGCAAAGGGATTCCTGTTTCATATCAATTCTCCGGGAGGAATGGCTGCCGGTAATATTGAGATTTCCCGGATGCTTTCAGAAATCAAGAAACCAAAGGCTGTTTGGGTGGATGAACTGGCAGCCTCGGCAGCATATGCCATAGCCAGCGGTGCCGACATTATTGCGATGGCGCCATCGGCACAGGTCGGGAGCATAGGTACTATTCTTCCATTGGTTGATGTGTCCGGTGCATGGGAGCAGAGGGGATGGAAGCCCGCTTACATCACCCATACCGGAGGAGATCTAAAGGATGCCACATGGCCTCCATCATTCACTGATGAGCACCGTGCCCACCTTCAGGAAATGGTGGACGATTATTTCGGACAGTTTAAGGAACACGTCTTACAACACAGGAACATGGGACCGGATGCCATGCGCGGACAGACATTCATAGGTCGCAAGGCGAAGGAGGCGAATTTGGTGGACCATGTGGGCAGTCTGGAAGACACCTACGCGGAGCTCCTCAAGCGGGTTGACAAGGCAAAGTAGGCATGGATTTTCCAAAAGCAGAAGAACTCAACACACTGGCACAGGCACGCGATGCATTTGCTTCCCTTCTCTCAGAACATGAAGCCTCCCGGGATAATCTTTCCCAGGCTTCAGAGGCTCTTGATAAGGCAAATGCTGAACTGGATGCGGTGCGTGACGACCTGAAGGCGGCCAATGAAATGCTCGATGAGGCGAATACCAATATTGGTTCCCTGACCGGGAAGTTGAAAGAATCCCAGGATAAGGAGCAGACTCTCAGTAATGAATTGAAAGTGGCCAAGGAGTTGAACCAGTCGGTTGAACAGAAGGTTTCCAAGCTGGAAGCAGATGCAAAGTCTGCTGAGGCTAAAGCGGCTGAAATCTGTGCTTCCGTTGGTGTGGAGCCTGCGCAGGTTACTCCGGGTGGGGAGCCTAAACAGCAGTCCCTGATTGAGCAATTGAAGGAGATCAAGAATCCTGCTGAACAAATGACTTTCTTTCGCAAGCACCGCGACGAGATCATTAAGGGGCATTAATATATTAAGAGGTTTGTGTGTATATAATCGCGCTGTGGTTTACGGGCCATGGCGCTTTTTTGTATCCAGATCTCCAGCACAGCGGTTGACACGCCATGCAGTGCATGGCCAATAACCTTACCGAAGTACAAGACCTGCGCATCGCAGACAAGTTTCTGGAAGCCTTTGTTGCTGAACTGACCGCCCTGCGTGCCTTCTCCACTGATTTTACCCCTGAATTTGCCAAGCGTGGCAAGACCGTGAATGTTCCGGTTATCGGGGCCGCGAACTCTTCCTATGACTTCGCCGGCAGCTATTCCGCAAATGCGGACAGCGATGTCCAGGGAATCCCGGTTGTGCTGGATAAGCATAAAGTACAGTCGCTGCACCTGACTGATAAGGAAGTGAGCGAATCCGCATGGGTATCTCTAGAACGCCTCGCAATATCCAAGGCCCGACAGTTAGCACAGGATGTCCTCACCGACATCTGGAGTCTTGTGACCATCGAAAATTATGGTCCGGCTTCGATTCCTGGACTTGCGGCCACTGACTTTAGTGCTGATTCAGTCCTCGCAGTCCGACAGGCTTGTGCCGCTGCAAAGATGCCGGCCACTGATCGTGCACTTATCCTGGATAGTGCCTATTACTCCAATCTGCTTGGGGATGCCAAGATTTCCAATAGCTATCTTAGTCAGATGAGTGCACCATCGCTCATGGAGGCGAAGATTCCAAGGGTCTATGGATTCGATATCTACGAAACCACCATTATGCCGGACAATGCGGAGAACCTGGTCGGTTTTGCAGCCCATCCTCGGGGAATTGCAGTAGCGATGCGCTACCTTCAGCCAATCGACAGCTCAGCCTATCTGGATGCAGGACCGGTCACTGACCAGTCCACTGGTATCACCCTCGGGTACCGAAAGTACTACGATACCGATTCAGGTAAGATGATCGCCGCATTTGAGTGTGTCTACGGATACCGCAAGGCAATCGCCGATGGTATCAAGCGTATCGAAGATACCGGGGCTTAAATCAATTTGATAGTCGTTTGTATTCTCAGGGCTCCATCTCACCGGTGGGGCCCTTTTGTATTAAAGTCTTCTACGGTTAAATCATTACTTATTCGAAGGTACCCTATCGCCTGGCATTTTAAAATAATTTGCGAAAACATACGGCCAAGGGATTGCTATGACGCAGATACCCAAACCGATGCCACAAGCTATGATTGTGTCGATTGCCCATTGATTCGCTGTCTTATCCAGCAATAAGGGCAATCCCACAAATATTAGCCAGATTGATTTCCATAGTGTCTCGAATAACAACAGTGGTAATAGCTTAATTGGATAACGTATGCCTAGGATAGCCATCACCTGAACTGCACCCAACAAACTAAACTGCACAGAAACATTTGATAGGGCGAATCTCTCATCATGCCAGATCAATGCGGGCCAGATCATGAACAACAACCAAACCGCTATCAAAAGATATGTGAATCTAAGAATATACATCCGGAGCCTTGAGACACCATTCATAATTTTCCCCTTTCTCTTAATTAAGTACGTTCTTTCCTGAGCTTAACCTTGCTTGGATTTTCTATAATGTAACGAAATGGAAGTGGCCTATATTCAATCGCCCAATATTAGAAATGAGGTAATCTGGGTGCGTCTTCGAATAGTCACGGGTTAGGCGCTTGTTGAAGAATGATCTTTAGCCACAGATAATTTCAAGCCTTTGAAGATAAGCCAAATCCCCAATGCCAGCTCAAAAACCACTATTGGCATATCATACCAGGTGGGGTGAACAACATATTGAAAGTCAGAGGAAATGATGAATGTGAAAGCACAAAAAACGCACCAAACAGATGAAAAAATACCAAAAACAGCCAGTGCTCTCGGAATATAACGAGACTTAAACCACAGGTAGCTAACAATACAGGAGGACAAAGTCCAGAAAGGCAGACCGATGTAATAGGCATCATAGCTAAAGTCCAAGAGAAGCCTTACCATAGCATGTAATTGATTGGTTTCGAAAGCATTCAAGAAGGAACTGCCTCCCAAGATCCGTAGAGAGGCAAGCATCATTAGTGAAGTAACACCCCACATGACAGAAACCAATAAACGGCAGAATGCTGCAATCATGGCGAGGTTCCGGCCTGCTGGCTTAAGAATTACATAAAGCGATGAGAGGAGTATCAATTGGATTGTCGCATAGAGTAGATTGCAGAAAATGTTGAATCGCCATAATCCTTCATTCTCAACGATGTTTCTGGCAGTTTCTTCGGCTTTGCCTGGTATGCTCAGACGGAAACTGACTCCATAATTTGCAACAACAACAATTATCAAGGCGAATATGAACGTAAATCCTGCGAGACTCGCCGCATTTCGCTGCGTTTTATTAAGAGCATTAGTTGCCATTCGTGTTTTCTCCCTTCGTCTAAAGACTCTACAAAATAATAGTTGTCTATTGGTTGGTTGTACAAACTTGGGGTTAGCGTTTCGTGGTGACGGATAAGGGTACTTTCTGGTAAATGCGAGACTTTTCCCAATTCTATAAGCCTTTATCAAATGACCTTCTCGGTTGATTTCAATGTTGTAGTATTCCTACTATATAGGCAAAGCGTGATCATCGACTCTATTGGCCAATCGTGAAAACAGCCTGACACTATGTTGACAAGCCCTTCGGGGCATGAGTTTCGAATCAGATCAATTGGAGGGTTTCAGGGAACTGCTGGAAACATCCGGTGGCCTTTTTGTTCACCCATCCGGAGAGTTTCGTGGCCTGGTTAAGCGTATTGAACCGGAGAATGAGGAGTTTGACCTGACCCCCGGCGACGACGACCGGGTACAGGTATCGGGGCTAAAGACCGAAGTCCCTGCTGAAGTGGTCAAGGTGGGAGCATCCTTAACTGATTCCGAAGACTATTCGTACCGGGTAACCGGGATACGCCGCTCACCAAACCATGTGGCTGTGCGCCTTGAATGCGAAGTTGTGAACCCATGACGCCTGAGGATCTAAAGAAAGACTGCGATATTTGCAGGGAAAGGTTGGCTGAACGCTTTGCCCAGATGGAACACCGTCTGACCACATTGGAAATCACCCTCTGGGGACAGGATGGCAGCAATGGTATCAAGGGCACCCTCAATGAGTTGAAGCGTAAGATGGACATGCTCCTTCGCTTCTTCTGGGGAGCGAGCGCTGCACCGGCAATCACCATCGCGCTTCTGGCTGTGCTAAAATTTCTGGGAATGATATGAGACAGGATCTGGTTGAGTTTAACCGGAGCCTGCAAAAGTACCTGCAGTACAACAAGCGGGACCTGGGCCCCCTGATTGAAAACCGTGGCCGGCGGATTCAATGGGCACTGTATCGACAATTTCGCGACATTGCTCCGACTCCCGGTAAAATCATGCAGGACGCAAAGTCTAGGCAGTACCGGATCAAGAGACGCAAAGGCAAAAGTGGGAAGAAGTTGTCTTTGAAGCAGGAGCTGGCAGTGCGGCGCCAGTCTGTGAAGTGGCTTTCGGTTAGTTTCCTGATTCGCAATTGGAAGGCAAAGAGGGAAGGGCAGGCGGCTGCCTATCATGCTGTATCGCGCAAGAAGTGGAAGATAGGAAAGGCGATTCTTCGGACTGCAAAGGGGAGGAGTAATCCAAGTGTGCGGATTGAAAGCTATTTGGAGGGTGCTGCCATCCAGAACGCCCAGCGTGGTATCGTGAACCGGGTGATAAGCGGTGAGGCAGCTGACATGGAAACCTATGTGGCCCGCAAGCAACAGGAGGCCTTCAAGCGCCAGTTTGGCCGGGCACTAACCCAAATAATCCGCATATGAC
The DNA here is from genome assembly GCA_040830765.1 of Puniceicoccaceae bacterium. Classification (GTDB taxonomy): domain Bacteria; phylum Verrucomicrobiota; class Verrucomicrobiia; order Opitutales; family Oceanipulchritudinaceae; genus Oceanipulchritudo. Next base: position 57,191 of record JBFOMH010000017.1, read on the forward strand.
TCTTTCAGATATAGTCCCAACGATTGTTACCCTCTTAAAAGGCAGCGAGTTGCTCTCAACACTGGAGATCCTCACCAATGCGGATGAGAGCTACAACACGAGGCTGGAGCAGGCATTGCGGGAGAAGGGCGTGGCACTGGTCGTGGTCCAGTCAGCGGGGGAATTGAAGGACAAGAAGAGTCCGCTCCTTTATTTGGTGAATTCGGTTATGGTGACCGTACTTGAGAATCCGGCCACCAATGAGACAGGCACAAGTGCCCTGGGCATTGTGGAGGAGGTATTAAGGCAGGTGCACGGGGCACAGTGGAAAACGCAGAAGGGATTACAGAACCGGTACACGGTTGACACCCCCGCGTACGAGATGGGGCCGCTCGATGGAGGGCTGATCACGTACTTCTGCAACTTTCACATTCTGACCATTCACGAAAACTAAATGAACTCTTCTGCCCGTGTAATTGGAAACCACGCCTTCTTTGTCCGTGAGGGCGACACTGCAACAACGCCCGCCGGCGATGTCAGCAAACTCTTGAAACCTGATGTGGATGATCCTTCCTGGATCAACCTCGGGGTCATCGAGCAGGCGGGGATCGAATACCAGTCCGAAGAGAAGGAAGTATGGCAACCTTCCCCCGGACAGCTGCGACTGGCGGATGTAATCGAGGTGAAGCGCGGCCTGAAGCTTTCCTTCACGGTTAAGGAAATGAGCGCACTCATGTTCGAGCTCATGTTCGGCACCGAGGCCCTCACCGATGCCTCCACCCAATACAATCCGCTGGAGGGAACGACGAAGAAGGGGTGGCTCAAACTCCAGCAGTATGACCATCACGACGCCATTGTGAATACAACCGATGTGTATGTTCACCTGAAGGTATCAAGCGAAGTATCCCTGGGAGACGATGTCGCGACCTTTGAAATCGAGGCCCGAGTGCTCCACAGCACCCTTAACACCGGAACGCTTGCGTAGTGGCTGAAGCGATCACAGTTGAATCTGCCCAATATGATAATGGGGATGCCTTCCCGAATACTCTGGGGTTTGAAGGTGCTTCACCAGTTGCACCTGCGCCAAGGGATTTAGCCGCCGCCACGCAATCCGACGATGATGCGTTACCCATTGCAGGGGATCTGCCCGGGAGCGTCCATTCCAACGATGATGCGATTCCTATTCCATGGGATCAGGCCAGTGGCGAGCATTCCAATGATGCTGCCGTTCCTATTTCAGGGAATCTGCCCGGGAGTGTCTATTCCAACGATGATGCGGTCCCGATAGCAGGGGACTTGCCCAACACAATCCAATCAAACGATGAAGCTGAAGCATTCGGAATGGATGGACTGAAATTTCCTCCTGAGGGAGCGGTCATGGATATCGAGGGCCACTACCTGTTTGTTTGCACCTAGAACTTTGTCATGTCGATTCTACTACAAGTCACTGCCGCGGAAATCAATAACGGCGTCCAGAAGGCCAACACCGAAATCGACGGGAAGGTCCCGAAGCCTGGATTCAATACCCAGACGGGAACAAGTTACACTCCCCAACTAACAGATAACAACGGTGTCATTGAAATGGATAGTGCAGAGTTGAACACGGTGAATCTGCCCACAGACGCAGAGGTCGCTTTCCCGGTTCCCTCTGAAGGGATTTTGCGGACCTCTTTCGATGTCGTGCCAATTGGTGCCGGGACGACAGCTATCCAGGCACCTGCAGGAGTGCTTCTAAATGGAATAGATGGAGGAACCATTTTGAGCCTTGATCCATATGCGGCCATGGCCGTGTACAAGAGGGGCGAAAATGACTGGGTGGCAATTGGAGGGGAATAAGCGATGCCTGTACTGACCGTATTGATCCGTGGAATACATCCGAACAAGGGCTGGAGAGGCACTCCCCGGAATGTTTTTGCTGATCCTTTAATTCAGATTGGCCTACAGGATTTGGACTATGAGCTGGTTGTCGTGTCAGGCGACCCCGGATCGCAGGATGCACTCATTGAAATGGGGCTTCAGAGTGTGGACTACATGGCGGCAGTGATTGATGCCGGAAGCCCAATCCCGGATGAGGCAGTTGTTGAGATGGGACTTCAAAGCGTGGACTATATGGCAGCAGTGATAGATGCCGGAAGCCCAATCCCGGATGAAGCAGTGCTTAATATCGGTATCCAGAGCGTCGATTACTTTGATGCAATTCCCTTCAGCTCAACCTTTATCGACGAATCGAAAGTGGAGATGGGACTCCATTCAGTTGACTACTCAATCCCGTAAAAGACATGAAAAACCGCAAAATCACAGGAAATATTGGCTTTGGGGCCAAGGTACTTTTTAAGACCCAGATCTTGAACAAGGATGGATCGATCGCCAAGGAGCGGGATTGGGACCACAACCTTGTCCTGGATATTGGTCTGGACATGATGTGCCGTGACAAGTTCGCCTCCCTCAACGAGGTGTGTGAAATCGGTACCAGCACTACTCCAACCGAGCGTGACAGCGGTTCGATCACCTTCACCCAGACTGGGGACACGATCACAGCCAGTGGAGCTTTCTTTGAATCCGGTGACGTGGGACGCCTGTTCAAATATGACACAGGTGAAGAATATTATATCACCGCATTCACGGATGATCAGAATGTAACAGTTGATACCAGCGCTGCCCATTCCGCAACCGAGGCCACGATCTACTACGTGAACCAGACGGGGCTCATATCTCCCACGAAGGTTACAGAAAACAAGGTAACCGGAGGAGGTAACTGCGGCACAACATATTCCAATGGAGTTTTGGAACACAAAAGAACGTTCCTTTTCCCGGCTGAGACTGCGGAAGTCACCTACAACGAAATTGGATGGGGACCAAAGTACGACTATAACAATACAAATGGTGGTACTTCAACAACCCGCAATGGATTGGGCAATTTACGGTTTGGCCGGGCTATTATTGCCGGAGGTGACACCCTGCAGGCCGACCAGCAGTACAAGGTTGCAGTCCGTGTTCAGGTTGCCTTCAGCCCGGTGACCCAAACCCCCGTTGCAAACGTCGGGAACAATGGATTCGACACAACTGGCGATCACATCATCGCACAACTTGTTACAGCCATTGGCCAAGGTGGCGCCAATTCCTATGTTGATTCAAATGGATATACCCAGGGTGACGCCCGCATGGAGCCTATGTATACGCCAACCTTGGCGATGATGGCCAATACCGCTGTGTTGCCGACCGAGCCGGCTTCCGGAAATGTGAATTACCCGGACTTAAATTACTACACCATGACCAGGGGAAATTACACCGAGGGTAATCACTACCGTGAACACACCAAGGTGTACGCTCCAAATGAAGGGAATTCATCAGCCATTCGTGGATTCATGCTCGGTCAAAATTATGCCAGTGATTTCTATGGCCACTATCTGCTCAAATTCGATGCTGACCAAGAGAAGCTGGATACACACCGGCTCACAGCCACCTTCCGCTGGACGGTCAGCAGACAGCTAGTGAACTGATAACAGGGTGGTGCCCATTAGTTGGGTTGCATTTGCTTGATTCCAAATGAAGAGGTTTCAGGACATTGAAGTCGGTCGCTGGTTCCTGAAAGAGGGTCGGGTCTGCCAGCGTCTGGAACCGCTAAACGGATCAAATACCTACAATTTCACTCGTTCGAAGTGGGACTACACCCACCCCAAAACCCCGGTTGAGCCAACCTTCTCCCCTATTCACCCAAAGGACTTTGGACCGGGACGAAAGGCCGTGGAAACAATCCACCTGTTTGGTGATGGTCTCTGGGCGAAGGGCTGAACTAACGGTTGACACACCCTCATCCGTATCATGGCGGATGAAAATCAAGGCAATGTGATCGCCAAGGGCGGTCAGGAACTCGAAGTGCAACTGGAAACCGGTCACTGCGAGACGGTGAAGGTACGACTGCTCCCATTAGGGAAAATGCCGGATTTCTTCCGGGGCCTGGATGACGACATCTTCTTGATCCAGTTGGTCACTGGAAAAACCAAAACCTTCGCAGAATCGCTCAACTTTGAGAGCGGGATGGAAATCGTGGAAAAGGCGCACGAGGTAAATTTCCCCAATGCCCTCCGGTGGTCGGAAAGGAGGGCAAAGCGGCTCGCTCCACTGATTCCCATGGCCGAGAAGGGAATGAAGATCCAGCGACAATTGATGACCTGATCATCCAGGGTGCGGTACTTCTTGGAAGGTTTCCCAGGGAAGTGGCAAGGCACCTGTCCTTGCGCGAGCTGATAGCCCTTTCAGAAGCCCACGGGAAAGAGGAGGCACAGAGGATCCGGTTTTTGATGAAGATGATCTACCACTCCGCCATCAGCCCCCACTCGAAGGAGGCACGCAACTGGGTGAAGGAGACTGATAAACGAATCGAGAAAGCAATTTAGATGGCAACGGCTAAGGTCACACTCCTAATCGATCTGAAAAGCCGCCTGAACGCGCTTAACCGCACGATTGGGCGGTTTCGTGCGTTGGGGACCACTATCCAATCGGCCTTCCTTCCATTGGCAGGTGTGGCAGGTGTTGCAGCAGGAGTGCGCGGCTCCGTTTCCGCGATCCATGGATTTGAGACATCGATGCTCCGTGTGCAGGCCTTAACCGGTGCCACGGACGAGACATTTTCACGATTGACTGCCCAGGCCGCCCATCTTGGAGAAACGACACAGTTCTCAGCCAGCCAGGCTGCGGATGCCATGGGATTTCTCGGTATGGCAGGCATGAACACCGGGCAGATTGTGGGGGCGATGCCTGATACCCTGAACCTGGCCGCAGCTGCACAGATTGGGTTGGGAGAGGCCGCGGACATTACAACCAACATTCTTTCCGGCTACGGCATGCAGGTGGATGACCTGGGACGGGTGAATGACATCCTGGTCAACACAATCACCACGACCAACACAAACATGCTTGAACTGGGGGAGGCCATGAAGTCGGTGGGACCGGTTGCATCCCAGTTGAAGATCCCCATCGAGGAAACAGCCGCGGGAATCGGAATTCTGGCCAATGCGGGCTTCAAGGGTGAAATGGGGGGCACTGCTTTGCGTAATTCCCTTGTCCGGTTGCTCAATCCAAGTGGCGAGGCGGCAAAGACAATTGAGTCACTGGGCATGAACCTGCGAGACAACCAGGGAAATCTCAAGGGCTTCACTGAAATCCTTTCTGAGCTGGAACGAACAGGCGCATCGACCGAGCAAATCATGCAGATCTTTGGTGTGCGTGCCGGTCCCGCAATGCTCGCCCTATTGAAACAGGGATCAGGGGCATTGGTGGAGCAAACCAACCGCTTACTTGAACAGGGATCAGCCAGCCGTATCGCGAATTTGCAAATGAGCGGCCTTGATGGGGCATGGAAGCGCTTAAAGAGCGCAACCGAGGGTCTTGCCCTTCGATTCGGGGAACAGGGCTTCAAGGGCGTGCTGACAGGTGTAGTGAATACGCTGACACAGATTGTGCAGGTAATCTCCTACGTAGTCGGTGCCGGAGCAGATTTGCATATTCTTTCCCTTGCCCTTGAAGCGGCGATTGAAGAGGGAGTGGCTAAGGCGCGCAGCATCCTGCTTAACCTCTTCAGCGGTTCCGGTGGTGTGTTTGAAACGATCTTTGCCCTGACAGCCCGTGCGGGGGTGAACATTGCCCAGGTGATGCTTGATGCCTTCACGACCCCGATAGCGGGGATCAGCGCGGCATGGCGGTATCTCTTCCAGGGATTGCGGATCATGTATGCCGATGTGATGGGCGTCATCGTCGAAGGTGCTGAAACCGCCATCAACAAGGTCATTGCCGGAGTGAACAAGATTTTGCCCAAGGCAAAGGAGTTTGAGCAAGTCCAGTTTGATTTCGGGATCGATACCCAGACAAAAAAGTTCTCGGAGCTCTACGCTGAGCAGAAGTCCGGGATGCAGGAACTGACCACCCTTGCCAAGGACTATCTGGACAATGGCTTGAACGAGGGTCTGACCATCCTTGGCCTCCAGCAGGGGGTGATCGAAAACCAGCAAAGTGCATGGGAACAGATCCAGGCACTGATTGCCCAATCCAATCAGGATGCTGCTGAATTCATTTCGGGAACAGGGGATACCGGAGGATTGCTGCCATCCGCCGATCTAGGAGGCTCAGGCGATGAATTTGCGCAAGACGATTCCGCGATGGGTCCTGAAGATCTCACTACACTGGGTGATGTAGTCACACAGGTTGAAGGAAACATCACTGGTGGCCTAAGTAATGCCATTACCGGGGTAATTACCAAGACCACCACATGGGCACAGAGTCTACAACAGATCGGTACTAGTGTGGTTGGATCCATTGTTGGCGGATTTGTGGAAATGGGCATGGTCTGGGTGAAGCAACTAGCCATGATGGGCGCAAAATGGGTCGCCATGAAGTTGGGGATGTTTGCCCTTGGCCAGAAGTTGAAGGTTGCTGACAGCGCAACCACGGCCACCAAGGGCGCTACGGATGCCGCCGCCATGGCTCCTGCTGCGACGGCAGCTTCCATTTCATCATTCGGTGCCGCCGCCATCATCGGTCTGGCACTGGTTATGGCAGCACTCCTTGCCTTCGCCGGTGGTTTCGCCGGTGGTGGTTACACTGGCCACGGAGGCAAGTACCAGCCAGCGGGTGTCGTCCACAGGGGCGAGTTTGTATTTCCCGCGGATGTCGTATCAAAACATGGTCCGGGCTACTTCTATGCCATGATGCAATCGCTTCGCTTTGAGGAGCGTACAGCCGGTATACAGGGCTATGCCTCTGGGGGTCTGGTTGACCTGAAAAGCGATGTGATGACAGGGCAATCAAATACACCAGCTCCCACAGCAAACAACCGCTTCAATATCGGGCTCTTCAACGATCCATCAGCACTTAACCGCTGGGCCCAGTCCCTTGAGGGAGAAACGGTCATCCTGGATGTATTAAAACGCAACCGTCACGAATTCCAGGCATGATTTCCTCCACTGACACAATCCTGAATGAATCCTGCTGGATTCTTCCCTTTGAACCGGACTGGCAAAAAGGGGTCGAAACCCGCTTCACAATTCCCACCGGTTCGGAGAGGGGACTTACCGGGCGTGAGAGTCGCCAGGCCTATGCCTCGAAGCTTCGCTGTGAGATGGAATTCAGCAGTCTCCTCACACCAGCGGAAGTCGCAGACCTTCGCAACGTGATGCAGTGTAATGACTTTGCCACTACACCAGTCTGGTTTCCCTTCTGGCCGGGACAGTGGCGATTTGAACCGGGCTATGGGAACCGCTTTTCTTCCGCACAGGCGGTAGTAAGGATCAGCAATACAGATGCTTCCCTGCAAACGGATCCTGAAAACCTGGTCGGGCCATATCCGGCTTACACATGGATTGTCCCGGCTTTAAGGGGATTCTTTGTGGAGCCCCCCTCCATCAATGCCATTGGCAGCAACCTGTACCAGGTAAAATTCCGGCTTCGCGAGGATGGTCCACCCGAACTGGCCCTGCAGGTCAATGCATCCGCCTTTACGGCTGGTCCTCAAATATCCGGCAGGGATTACAACATCTTCCCCTTTAACCCGAATTGGACTGGCAGGATTCAAACCGGTTCTGCTGTTATCGAAACAGATGGCAAGGAGATCGGCTTCAACCGGGAACAGGCTTTAGCTGTCTATCCCCAGTTACCGGAACGCCCCCTTCGGTTTGACCTGTCACTGCACTCCAACCAGGAGGGCGCGGACTTGATTGGTTTTTACTCCAACATGGAGGGCAATTCCGGACCATTCTGGTGCCCAACCTGGGTTTCCGAAGCCCCGTTGGTCAGCGATGCCCCAAGTGGAGCCTCCTCGCTAGTAGTATCCAATGGTCTCGGGATTGGGGACAACGGATACATCGCTGTGGTGGACCAGTTGGGGGAGACTGAGGTGAAGGCGGTTTCCTCGAAGACGGATGAAGCAATAATGCTGGATGGATCTTTGGATGGAGTCCATTCACGGGATACCAGCTATCTCACAACGGCAGCACTGGCACGGTTCAACCGGTCCGGCCTTACCCTGAACTGGAATTCCCCGGAAGAAATAAAAGCTTCTGTCCAGGTTAGGGAAGTCGCCTATGACTACTATTCCCCGACTGGAGAAGTACATGGGGAATCGATTGGGGCACTGGATAAGATCTGTTTCCTGTACCGGTTCTCGATTTGCTATCCATCCACTACCAAGGCATGGCATTTTACCTCTTTCGAGGAAGAGCTGTCCTTTGATGACGAGACCTGGAGCCCCAAGCCGGTTGAACACGGGGATATCCGTGAGACCCTGAATCTGGAGCGCAATGAGGTACGCCTGCAAACACGGGCATTCACCGACAATCCCCTGCTTAAATTCATTCCCTTCCGGCTGGAATTCCCACTGAAGCTGGAAATCTTTGAAGCGCAGCTTTTGCCAAACAGCGTTACGCCAACTGGGCAAAGGCGGATCTTCTCAGGAGAAGTCACCCGTGTATCCTTCGATGGCCCTTTTATCACCGCAAGGGCGGTCACAGTGGGTAACATGTTTGAACGCAAGATTCCGCGGGTACTTCTGCAGCCAACCTGCAATTATGCGCTCTTCGATGGTGCCTGCGGGCTGAACAAGAACAGCTGGAAGTACAGTGGATTAGTTACTGCCGTTCTCGAAAACCCAACCCGCCTCCAATTGAGAACCCTGACACGGGTAAGCGGAACCTGGGTGCAACCGGATTCGCACTGGTTCGCCGGAGGCTGGGTTGAACTGGGATCAGGAGAAGAGTTCGAGAGCCGCTTCATTGCGGACGCGGATTCATACAACCCCACAGGTGAGGGATACATTGAAATAACCCTGTCCACGCCGCTTAACCGCACACCTGCAATTGATGAGGAAATATTCCTCTTTCCCGGTTGTGATGGGAAGAAGGGAACCTGCTTAAGCAAGTTCAGTAACTACAACACATTCGGAGGCTTTCCCCATATGCCGGTGGGCAATCCATCCATGGTCAAGATGCCGGCCAATCGGAATATGAAATGAAAACCTGGTTTCACAGTGAGGAGCGTATTGATGCTTTGGAGAAGGAGGCTAATTCATGGTTGGGTACTCCCTTCCGGGCAAATGCCGCATTCAAGGGCTCTGGAGTTTGCTGCCACCTGTTTGTGGCGGAAGTGTTCATGAAGATCGGGGCGATAAAGCGTCAGGATTTTCCGCAAGCTGATCCCAACCATTCCATCAGCCAGTCGGAAAGCCTGATAGAACCCTTCATGGCAGCAATGCCGGGCTTTGTAGAAGTCGAGGGACCACCGATGCCGGGAGATGTACTGGGCTTCAAAATAGGAGGGTGTACTCATCATATTTCTATCGTCCTTCCACACGAGGAAATGATCCATGCGGTACGCCGTCACGGGGTAATGATCAACCGCTGGGATGATCCAATGTGGGAGCGCCGGTTGACGCGTATCTGGAGGTTACAGGCATGAGCTTTGGAAACCGAAATAGCATCCCGGATCCCGAACCCGAAATCGGAGGCATCGAGGAGGAAACCCTTTCCAACTCCCAGGAATCGGTCCCGCTTCCCCTGCATACCGGTACACGCAAGCTCGCCATTCGCTGGATCACCCCCATCTACAACCAAAAAGCAATCCAGAAGGAGGAGAAAGCCAAATGAGTGCGGGTGGTGGCAGTATCAAGTACTGGGAGTATCAGGGATCCCTTGCAGGAGTCATCTGTAATGGACCAGTCGATACGCTGGAGGAAATTATTGTCGACGGGGAGACCGCGTGGAAGGGTCCATTGCACAGGGGCAGCTCCACCAACTATTCCACAATCACTTTGGATTCGAGGAGGGTTGTCCGGTTCTATTGGGGGACTGAGATCCAATCCGTGGATCCGCTGTTGATTTCAGGCGGAAATAACTATTCCCAAAGCCATCCCGCTTACAAGGGAGTGTGCTACATTGTGTTGGTGGATTTCTTCTTTGGCAGGGAACGCACCAGTGCGCCGAATGTGGAAGTAATTGTCAGTCGAAAGCCTGCGCAGGATGTTTTATCGGGAACTGTGGCAGCACTTTCAGATGGTCAGGCTTCTCCCTTGTGTTCGCTTGCTGATTTCTTTACGCATCCGCGCTATGCACTTGGACTATCCCCGTCCTGCTTCGATTCAGTTTCGTGGGGGAGTGCAGCGGATCAACTTTACCAGGGCGCAATGCAGGCCAATACCTATGTATCCGCACTTCTAAACCAGCAGGTGCCGGCTCGGAAAGCCGCAGCAGAAATGTTCCTCAATGCGGACCTGTGGCTGAGGTTCAATCCAGAGATTGATAAAATCGAGGCAGGACTCTTTCCACATGATCCATCGATGGATGTCAGTGGCTTACCACTTCTGACAGCGGATGATCTCACGGAGCGCCCCCGGTTCGACGGTGGAGGATGGGGTGAGAGTGAAACGGGTTGGGCGATCACCTTCACGGACCGGGATCGTGGATTCAAGGAGACTACTGAGAAGCATGACGACTTAAGGGCATTACGCATTGTAGGTGATCATCGCCGGGCAACTCTCAAGCGTCCCTGGATAATGAGGCGCAAGCAGGCTTTCTTTCATGTTACCGAATACGGAAAAGCAAAGGGGCAGCCCGTTATTACGGGAGAGTTGAGCGTTCGTAGGGCAAGAGGGATGGATATCCGTCCCGGAGATTTGATTCGTGTGGATATGGATCCGGAACCCGGAGGCATGCAATTGCAGCAGGTATGCCGGGTAAAGGAGCGGACCATTCCACAGACAGGTCCCATCAAACTCAGCCTTGAAGTGGAAACAGGAATTTCACCGGTTGTCTATATCCCCGAAGCTGATTTGCCCGATGCTCCACAATCATCGGAACCACCGGAAGTCACCAATCACCGCATCTTTGAAATGCCAGCCCCTCTGGCTTCCTCAAGTAATGAAGTGGGTGTGCTGGCCAGGCGTCCCCATGGAATGGTCACCGGAATCAATGTCTACTATGACAGTGCGCAAACCGGCTCTTTCCAGCTCCTCGGTGTCCAGGAGGAATTTGCACTCTGGGGACAACCCTCGGAAGGGTGGTCAGCGGACGATGATGGACCGTTTGAAGTGGAGATTTACTCATCCGTTGATCGTGACCTGTTAATTGATGATGATCCCGGCCCCACCGCTGCAAGGGATAACCAGTTGCTGATGGTATGCCTGCAAATCGACGAGAACGGCAACATTGCCCAGGACGCAAACGGCCTCGCCATAATGGAAATCCTCTCAATCGAGTCCTTTGTTCAAACAGGCCATGAGACCTATGCTGTCACAGCCTACCGGGAGCGCTACGGAACAAAGAAGAACTCCTTCTGGCATGGCGCCAGTGAATGCTGGATCATTCCGTCCTTTGGACTGAAGGGATTTGTGCACCGGGATTTCGCATCGCTCCAAGCACAAGAGCGGGGAGGATATTTCCGCCTCCAGCCATTCAACATGTTCTCCCAGCGTGAGCTCTCTTCATGCGCGGACATTCCCTTCTCATTTCCGGTAGCGGCTGCCTATGCTCCGCAGGTCAGCTTTACGACACCGGCAAGCTCAAGCCTGCAGTACGCGACTCCTCCCGGATTCGTTGAATTTGCGGGAGATGTGGTCGATGCTGACGGTAACCTGACCACGTTCTCCATGATCTTAAGGGCATCGGATGGAAGTGAGCTAACACTCGCAACAGTTCCATTGAACCAGACTGGATATTTCCATTTCGAGCAGACTGTGGATTTGAGCCTGCCAGGTGTATTCACAGTTATCGCTCGTGCCCAGGATAGCTCTGGGGCCGTATCAGAGGCCCAGATCACAATCGAGAACGGTCAGCCGGCAGGTAAGGTGGCGACTCCGCTGATTAGCCCGAATGGTGGCGACATCCTGAGGCCTCAAACTGTATCTATCTCCTGTTCCACTCCTGACTCTCAAATTGAGTACAAGATTGGCCCAATAGGCATGCCATCCACAACGGGTTCCTATACCCCATATACTGATCCTTTCCTGATTGATCCAATGATGCGGGTATGGGCAAGGGCTACGGCCAGCGGGTTGACAGATTCGGATTATGCAAGGGCGGATTTCTACCTCGATGATATCTACAATGACGGAAAGCAGTACATAATCCCATGATCCCCACTGAAATCATAACCTTTACCGCGGCCACTGCCATTGGTGCCTGGATAAAGCTCAAGTCCAAGCAGATGGAGGTGCAAAAGCACAATGCGGACCTTTGGGCTCAGAAAGCCGGGGTAATCATGGATGACCGCACCCGTGCCCGGGAGTTTGTACCGCCGGGTGGTCCATGGGTGAGGCGGCTGATTGTGATCTCCGTTCTCTTCGCAGTGTTCATCGCGCCGTTCATCCTGGCCGCCTTCTTCCCCCAGACTCCGGTGTTCTTCGCCTATGCTGAGAAGAGCAGGGGATTTTTGTTCCTGCTAGAGTCTTTGGACCAGATGCAGTTCCAAGAGATGAGCGGTTATGTGATCCTCCCTGTCCACACGCAGATGGCGGCGGCGATTAGTGGATTTTATTTTGGGGGTGGTTTGGCGAAGTAGATTGGTTGTTCCACCTACTTGCTGCATTTTCCACTAAGAGGAGATTGTCATGGATGGGTTGAGAATACTAAAATCCATGGGCACATGGATAAGTCCGAATCCATCATCTTCCACAGGATCCTTAACTTGGGTCAACTGACCGCTATGCGCGAGTGGATTAAGGCCGGTAAACAGCTTCATGAGAATAAGGGGAGAAACCACAGGCGTGCGAAGAGTGCACTGGAAATAGCAGTACGATCAGGTTTCCATGGCATGGTGGAAATGCTCCTGGAGGAGGCTAAGTGGAGCGATGAGGATTTGAATACCTCACTGTATATAGCTGGGACAGAGGAGAGGGCGGACCTGATGAACCTGCTGCTCGACCATGGGGCACCAGCAGAGTGTGCATCACCAAGTGATGTTTTGTGCACAATGGATTTTGAGCTGATTAATCGCTTCATGAAACTGGGGATGGATCTGACTGAGGAGGATGCGTTCTATGATGCATTGGATACCAAGCGGGCACGACCACTTCTAAGATTGTATAAGGCAAACCGCGAGAAGTACCCGGAGCTGGAAGTGCAGATTGCCAAGGCCCTTGTCAGCGCAGTAGAGAAAAAGAAGGTTAAGTGGGCAATCCTGCTTCTTTGGGCCGGTGCAGATCCCACTCTGGAAGTATCACTGCATCATTATGGGCCGCTTGAAAAAGACGGATGGGGAACCACGGCAATGGAGGAAGCCTACCAGCATGCAGACCTGGAGTATATCCGTGCACTGAAGCTGGATAGATATCCTGTTAACCTTGATAAAATTCTGTGGTACCAGTCCATCGATCCGAAATTGGATGTCATTGAGGATCTCTTGAAGGAAGCGAAGCCTCAAGATTTGAATACCAAGGCGAACAATTCAAGTGCGGCTCTGGAGTCATTTGTATCGTATGAACAGTATTCCTGGAGCCACGACTGGTATCCGAAGGAAAAAGCAAAAAGGAGGATCAAGGCGATTGATATGATCTTGAAGGCTGGTGGAAGATGGGATCCGGACAAGGATGATTTTCGGCATGACAGGTCCGGTCTGGCATCGAACGGGAAGGAGCATGTTGTCCAGGTTGTCCGGTTGCTGATGTACACACCGGGTGCTGCACCATTTGAAAAGATATGGGAGCTATGTCGTACCCCGAAACTAACTGATATGATCCGCACAGCCGACATGAAGTTGTGGTGGGAGTTGAAGGACAAGGTGAAAGCCATAGATCCCAAGGCAGCTACCAGCGGGAAGTCCTTATTGCCCCGATCGCCTCGAGAATTTCGTTCACATCATGAGTGACACCCAGCCTTGGTTCACATTCAGGGTAGGGGCCTCCCATCTCGATTGCGTCAGGATCAAATCCACCGTCAATTTCTGGATCGGGATAGCAGCATAAAAGCGGATCCATCTTGCAGGCGACATTTCTTGCCCAGAATAGCCACTGATACCTTTCTTCTGTGATGTCAGGACTCCACCGGTCCTCTACCTCCTGCGCAAAGCGCATGATCCGTTCGCTCTCTTCCCAGAGCCTTGCTGCGCGAACAAGAGTGCGTTCCCGGGCAATCAATGCCTCCTTGATCATGCCCATATGTTCGCGGATGCGCTGTTGTTCCCTGTATCGCTTTTCCGCTTCCTCACGTTCCTTCTCCCTGCGGATTTCTGCTAGGCGCCGTTCCTCCATGTCAGTTAGTACCTCGTCAATGCGCTGGACGACCTCAGGAACAAATTCAATCAGGGTTTTCCTCTTACCTTCCTTCCAGCTCTTCCGGCCCCAGAACCTGTGAGAGCTTTCCAGATGAACCCGCATCTTACCTGTAGGCACCCAGATCCGCAGATCCCACTCCCAGCTGGGAGTGCGCTTCTCTTCCTCGGTGGGTTCACGTTCTTGACGTTCGATCAATTCCTCAATGAAGAGACCAACATCGAAGCCATCGCGCTTCATGAGCAGTTCACCGGTGTCAAGATCACGACCAAGCTTTATGCCCAGGTCCTGCACCGCGTAAAACACCTGGCTCAAGAATTCTGCCAACCTTTCTCCACATTCCAAACTAACTAGAATCCTGGGAAGATCCACCCGGCTCATTTCAGATAGACCATTTTTATCAACCTTTGCATTTGGAAGCATTTTCAAGAATCGGGCTGCCAGCGGATGGGTCTTCTCTTTCGCTTTTTCCACTGATGGAGCGATCTGGGCTAGACCCTCCCGCTTAACCTGAACTGCTTCCTCGGCTCTCTTGCGCCTATCTTTGTTGAGCCCAATGTCGATAGAGATGTCCACATTCTCACCTTTGGGCAGCGGTTCTCTCTTCAACTTATGCCCTGCTGCAAGCTTGGCCCAATATCCCCTGGGAGGTCGGGGAATATCGTGCTTTCTGCAGATTTTAGCCAACCCAACATCCGATAGGCCGTATTCCTTGGACAATTTGGTGATAGGTGTAGACCAGATTCTCTTATAAAGGGATTTTCTGGAAATAGTCTTCATAGTCCGCCTCCTTAGTTCGTGCGGACTTACCATATCACCGTGATCTATGTGTGTGAAGCAGGGAATTGAAACGTCAGCGCAGAAGTGTTTGTTCGATCTTTACCGGTCCATACCCAAATGGCGACGTTGGTCAGTGGATTCATCGTAGGGGGTTGGCTGACTATGTAGGACCAAATGTCCCTCAGCAGACCGGTCGGTTTGAGAGACATCCGGATTTTTTCATTTCCCACAAACGGTCTGAGAGGCATCTGGATTTTTTCATTTTCCACAAAGCATTTTTGATCCACCTATAAACCTGTAATATAGCTTGACAGGAAGGTCGATACTGTAGAAGAGTCTTCTAGCAATTGAAATGGATACGTTATTACTAATTGGGCTGGTAGTGAGTGGTTACTTCGGGATTACGATACTGATCGGGATTTTATTTTCGCGTCATATCAAATCAAGCGGTGATTATTATAAAGGCGGGAGTGTTATTCCGTGGTGGGCTGCAGGATTATCCCAGTACATGGCCGGATTCTCATCCTATTCATTTGTTGTTGTAGCGGGTGTAATTTATGCAAAAGGAGCATTTGGAGTATTATGGGCTTTAATTGGGCCCGTAAGCATACTAATTGGAGCTCGTTTGTTTAGCCACTTGTGGCACCGGTCTGGAATTACAACTCCAATAGAGTTTCTTGAAGAACGGTTCTCAGGGGGAATGAAACAGTTTTTTGCCTGGATGGGTATACTCAGCAGGCCCTTGAGCAATGGAGTTCGATTGGCAGCCTTTGGGATATTGATTTCCGCTTTATTAGGATTTGGAATGTCCGATATCCTTAATGGATCAATCCCAGTGCCTGTGATGGTTGTTGTTATTGGTGGACTAGTCGTATGCGCCTATACTCTTTTGGGGGGACTCTTTGGCGCTGTTGTAACGGATGTTCTTCAATTCATAATCCTTCAGACGGCACTAATTCCTTTATTTGTTTTATGCTATATTGAGGTAGGTGGCATAGGTGGATTTATAGCACAGACACCTTCGGGATTTTTAGCGATGCCAGGGCTGGAGAGTACAGAGTGGCTTTGGTTGTTTGCCTGGTGTGTAATTTTCTTCTGCGATTATAATGCTGGTCAATGGGGATTGATTACTCGTTACATTTGTACGAAGTCTGAAAGAGATGCTCGAAAAGTAGGGCTTCTTGCGGGAATCCTTTACCTGCCTATGACAATTCTTGTAATGTTCCCCATTCTTGTTGCAAGGATGCTTAATCCTGAGATCCATCCGGAATCTTCGTTTGGATGGATAATTCAAGAAGTATTTCCGCCTGGGATGGTTGCAATAATGCTTGCCGCGATGTTTGCAGCAACATTATCCACAATCAGTGCTGAATTGAATACCCTATCAGGGGTATTTACTGTGGATGTTTACAAACGATTTTTCCACCCGATGGCTACTGAGGGAAATCTGGTGTTAGCTGGGCGAGTTATGACCATGCTTATCGGGATATCAACCATCGCCATCAGTATCGTAATACTGTTGTGGGCGAATTCAATTTTGTCAGTTGCTCAAGAGATGGCAACTTACCTCGTCTTACCCAGTTCAACAGTCTTCCTGCTTGGCCTAATGACATGGAAAACTGGAACAAAGGGAGCGCTCTCCGCGCTGGTCTCCGGGATTATTTTCGGTTGGCTTGGAAAAATCATTGCCTTAAAAATGGGTTGGGAAGGCAATATCGTTATTTTTTTCCAAAATGGGCTAGCTGTTTTTGTGACGGCTGGATTATTTTTTGCTGTAGGAACACTTTTTCCTCAAAAAGGGGATTTGGCAAAGAGGGCTCAGAACTTTCGAAAGCGTCTCGGCCAGAGATCTGTCGAACAATTAACGGAGGTGAATTCCAGTTTTCCTGCGCCGCTTAGAATTGTGGGAATTAGTGTGGTTTTAATAGCGGTTATGCTCCTTGCTACACTCCTGCACCCTTCGAATTTTGACGGTACAATTGTTATCGCATCGACTGGAGGAATTCTCCTCTTTGGCGGACTTATACTATGCCGCGCAAACAAAGTTTAAAAGCCTTACTGCGTTTGTGGGTAAGCCATATAATGCTTTAACCTAGACTTGCCTCGAGTGCTTCTGAGAATACCTGCAAGGAAGTTGAAACAATATTTGGCCTGTGGGCTAACATCAAGCAAAGTGATAGCCCACGGACATCCTTGCGGATAAGCACACCTCTCTTTGCACATTCTATCAGAAACCTGTCGTTTAGCGCTGCTTCTACTTTCTCTTCTCGTTTGAATCGGAATGTTATTCCCGGCAGTGGATCATCGGTTTCGGCAAGAATTCCTTTATCCTTTGCAATTTCCTGTATTCCCTCTGTAAGAAGCTTACTAATATGATGCAGCTGCTGAGGCACCCTTTCCTCCTTTAAAATGGATATTGTTTCAATAGACGCTACAATTGACAGTGATTCGCTAGCGTACGTCGAGCTAATCCAATTGTCTGCAATTGCTTCCATGAAGCTGTCTTTTCCAACTAATGCCGCAATTGGCATGCCATTAGCCATGCTCTTTGCAAAAGTAGCCAAGTCTGGTATGACTCCATACTTTTCCTGAGCACCTCCCAGGGCGTAGCGAAATCCCGTAATAATTTCATCGAAAATCAATACGGCCCCCTTTTCATCAGCCAGTGAGCGCAAGCCCTCCAGAAAACCAAGGGGTGGATTATGGCCGTATAATGCAGGAGTCACTATGATGGCGGCTACTTTGTTGCCTATCTTATCCATTAATGCGCGTGCCGATGCCAGATCACCAAAGCCAAATTCATGTGTCAGGTCATGGACTGCATGCGGAATGCCATCTTTGGATTTTAGCAAGGCCCACCAGTCGTGCCAACCTGAATATCCGCAGGATAGGATGTGTTCTTTTCCTGTTGAAAGTCTCGCCGCTCGCACTGCTGCTGATGTTGCTTCAGCACCAGTCTTCAGCAATCTCACTTTTTCGGCACATGGGATTGTGTTTACAAGTAATTCTGCCAGTTCGATTTCTTCAGGGCACGGCAGCGAAAGCAGTGCACCCTTGTCTAGTTGTTTATGTATTCTACTGTCGATTCGCTCAATCCCATATCCAAGTACAATTGGGGCTAACGCAGCCACATAGTCTATATAGCGATTACCATCAAGATCCCAAACATAGGACCCTTTACCTCGGATCAGATAGGCAGGATAATGGTCTATTCCACAAAAATTTGTCACCCTTTTGCTGATGGTGTGCGTTCCTCCGGGAATCACCTTTAAGGCTCTCTCCCAATGTAGTTTGGATACTGTGTGGTTATTTGTTTTCATATTTGTGAATTTAGAATTTTCTTATGCTCCTATAAGGCTGTAATACAAGTATAAAATTAGACAAACTTCTTGACCCTGTCGAATCTCAGGCAAAAAATAATCAATAACCACTATGAGAACTCTGAAAAAAGTGACGTTGGTAGACCAGGCAGTCCGGGAAATTTTCCTTTACATTCAAAACAATGGTATGAAGCCGGATGATGTATTACCCTCCGAAGGGAAATTGTCAGAGTTTCTCGGAGTAAGCAGACCGGTGGTAAGGGAAGCGCTAAGAACCCTACAGGGGAGGGGTGTTCTTGATTTGGTAAATGGCAAAGGCGCTGTTGTGCGACCTGTTGATGGAAGTCTGCTTTCGACCTATTTTGACCGAATTGCGGAATCAGGCATTAGTAATCTGATTGAATTGGAAGAGGCGCGGCACGGATTGGACATGCATGCATCGAGGCTTGCTGCTGAGAAGCGCACGGAAGAAGGCATAGAAGCACTTGATGAAGTTTTGACTGAAATGCGCGAGTGTGTCAGAGACACAAGAAAGTACAGCGATTTAAATGAGCGTTTTCATAAGTTGATCGCAGAAATCGGTGGTAACAGGATCATCATCAATCTCTCCGAAGCTCTCTCCGCAACCCTTGGAAATGCCCTTGAGCCGATTTACGATAGTGTCATTGATGAAGACCATTGGGTTGGTATTCATCCTTACCACGAAATGCTTTTCAAATACATAAAGGAGGGAAAGCCACAGGAGGCATCAGACATCACGCTCGAGCATTTGAGGTTTTCTCTGGAGCGAAAAAGGGACGAAGGAGCCCTCTCTTCAAACGAATAGTTTTCGGGAGGAGTATTTTTTTGGTCTAACCTGTAATACAGGTTGACAATAAGGATGTAATACCACTTAATGCCCACATCTGATCATAATATGAATATATGGGATATAGATTTTCATGTGGGCCTCACCTTTGAGAATGGAAGGGCATGGGTAGCTGAGGACAAAGTAGTCGATTTGTTGGACCGCTATGGGATTGAGCGTGCAGTTATAAGTGCAAGTGGCTTGGGACCGGATGGCTGGGTAGATGCAAACCTAAGGATTTCGAAATTAGTAGCCTCAGCTAATGACCGATTGATTGGTGGGTATACCTCACCAACAAACGCTTTCCGTGAAAGTGAAACTTTGAAGGAGTATGCTGAGGAATTAGTTGCTAATGGAATATCCTGTATCCGGTTGATGCCAGAGACAGGACCTCAGGCAGCACCGATGGTATTGGGTAAAGACTGCGCCATTTTAGAAGCAATAGAAGTCTATGCTATGCACAGAGTACCATTAATATTGCCTGTTGGCCACTTTTTCACGGGTAAAAAAAGATTCGAGTATGGACCGGATGCAATTGAACGAATTGCAAAACAGTTTCCGGAAATGCCGATAATCCTCGTCCAGGGAAATTACCGATTAATGCAAGTACTGGAAGGAATGCTTAAAAGGTGCTCCAACCTGTATCTAACCATTTCTGGATTAGGATTGTTCTATCAACTAGAAAGCCTTGTCAGGAGAATCGGGGCTGAGCGGTTCGTTTTCGGATCTGGTGCTCCAGAAATGGAACCGTCCATGGGTATTGGAATGCTTCTTTGGTCAAGGCTTTCAGTTGAGGAGAAGCAAAAAATCGCGAGCAGCAATGTAGCCGGAATATTAGGAAAATCAAAATGCTAGATGAAGCTATCAGAGCAAGGACCTTAAGAGGACAACCAATTGATTCATGCCCTGTTTTTGACGTGCATGGCCACATTGGCGCCAGTCGCGATTCCCTTGTTGGCGAAATTATGGATTCCAACTGTGATGAAAAATTCAACTCAGTTTATGTTAACCTAGAACAACAAAGGGGCATTTCCTGGCCAAGAGCGCTTCCGCTATTAATGGAAGCGATGAATTTAACAGGAATCAATAGAATGGTGTTCAGTCATTTGGACGCAATCACAGCCAGGACAACGGACATCTATTTCAAGGCTCACAGGGAGGCGGAAGAAGCCATATGGTTCACTGAGAAACGGCTTCTTGGTTATGTAGTTTATGCGCCTCATTTTGTTGAATCATCTTTAACTCAACTTAAGCGATTGAAGGAAAGTTCGAGTGGTTTTGTTGGTGTCAAACTGCACTGCGAAGTTCACGATGTTCGAATTAGCGACGAGCGTTTTAATGGTTTATTCGAGCATTTAAAAGATTATCCATGTCCAGTGCTGATTCATGCACATCCTTTGGATACGCCATTGGAAATTGCAAGGCGGGCTAAAAGTGTTCCAGATACTACTTTCATTATGGCACACTTCTGGCCAGGGGAGCACATGGCAAAGTTCCTTACCCAAGAATGTCCTAATGTATGCATTGATATATGTGCTTCAAAAACTCCCCTTGGCCAGCTTGAACGAATGGTCGAGTTAGTTGGTTCAAGTCGGCTTTTGTATGGATCCGACGCAACCTATCTTAGCCTTGGAGCACAATTGGCAAAGGTAACCCTCGCTGATCTAACGCAGGCTGAGAAGGAAGCAATTCTGTTCCAAAATGCATCACACATTTTCTCAGAGTATTTAACCAGATAGAAAGTATGCTATAATGAAAATTCAAAATATCTCAACTCCAGGAATCCGTTCAATTCTGTTATCCATATTCCTAATGGTTAATCTGAATTCTTTCGCTCAAGGTACAGGTAATCTTGTCGGATACGTCTATGATGAGTTAACAGAGTCTTATCTCGTAGGTGCATCTGTAACAGTTGCTTCTTCGGGACAAAAAGTCTTTAGTGAAGAAGGTGGTCGCTTCCGGTTAAGGAATGTACCACTGGGACCACAAACATTAATCACAAATTACCAGGCTTATATGCCTGTTCGTGACAATGTTGAAGTTCGTGGAGACACTGTTGTTTCAATATTAATTCGCATGAATCCGAAGCAGGGTGAACAGGTTTATAATTTGGATGAGTTTGAAGTGATAGCGGGTGGTCTAACTGGTAATGCGAGAGCAAACCAACTACAAAAATCCTCTGATGCCCTTGTGAGCATATATTCCTCGGACGTATTCGGAGATTTCCCAGATCGAGCTGCAGCCGAATCACTTAACAGGTTGCCTGGTGTCAGTATCCGTCGCTTGGATGGTCAAGGCGACATGGTCTCAGTTCGTGGTTTGAACCCGGACTTGAACAATTTCTCAGTAAATGGGCAACGTCTATCAGCTGGTGATACCGGTGGACGAATGGTCTCGATGGCAGTATTCTCTTCTAGTAATTTCGAGAGGTTCGAAGTAAATAAAGTCTTTCTACCTGAATTGCCTGGTGACTTTCTTGGCGCATCGGTGAATCTGGTAACCAAATCTGCATTCGACAGGGGAGGTCAGTTTGTAAACGCCAGCATCCAGCATGGTAATGTGGAAATTACTGATGGTGAGTTA
Source organism: Puniceicoccaceae bacterium (assembly GCA_040830765.1). GTDB lineage: Bacteria > Verrucomicrobiota > Verrucomicrobiia > Opitutales > Oceanipulchritudinaceae > Oceanipulchritudo. The sequence goes on from JBFOMH010000017.1 coordinate 78,948, forward strand.
TTTGAAGGGGAGGTCACCTATGGAAATGTGGTTGGGAAGGATAAGAATTTTGGGATTTTGATTACCGGTGGACTGTCTAACATTGAGAGGGGAACAGAAGGTATTCTTTCCCAATTCCTTAATTTTGGTTCTGGAGATAGTCCGGTATATGCACCAGCAGGGCATCAGCTTGACAAATCGTTGACAGACAACACTCGCGAAAGCTTAGCCGTTGACTTCGAGTACAGGCCAACCGATTTTTCATCTTTCTTCCTTCGTGGAACCTTCAATCATCTGGAGCGGGATCAGTTAGCCCAGCGCAGGACTTACAGACTGCTCTTCACTCCCAGCCTTCGGCCACAAGTTGGAGATGGCGAGGCAATGTTTGCCGGTGCAAATTATCAGAGGACAAGCAGCGAAAATTTGCAGGAATCTGATTTTGTTAATGTCACTGGAGGTGGGTCAATAGATTTTGAGTCTTCAACATTGGATTTCCAGATTGGATGGACTCAGACAAATAACATAGATAGTGATCTTCAGGTGTTTGTCTTTGAGACAGGGCCAGTTCCCGGTGCAATAGGCATTAACTGGAAAGAACCAAGATACATCGATGTTTCTCCTCCGGAGCATCTTCCGCTTGCGAATCCCGAATCGTATAGATTTTTTGCAGCTGACAGGATGCCACCTGAAACTTTACGCGACGTTTATGACCGCGACTGGAGCGCCGCTTTAGATTGGACACGTAGCTTGGGACTGTTTGGATATCAAGGAGAATTCAAAAGTGGGGTTGCTGTAAGGCTTAAGGACAGGGCCGTTAACTTTGAAGGACGTTTCTATCGCAATTACTCAGGTGGCAGTTTAACTTTGGCCGACTTTGCAATCGAGCAAGTCGATGACGAATTGCTAAGCGGACGTTATGATTTTGGCTTGGGTGTCGATGCGGTTGGCTTCTATGAATTTTTTAAGACAAACAAGGATGATTTCGTTCCTAGTGAAGAAACGGCAAAAGCTGCATCAAACGAGCAGGATAGTGAAATTGGTGAAGATGTTTACGCAGTTTACTTGCAACAGGCACTCGATATAAAATCTACTCGTTTGTACTTTGGAGCCAGGCTTGAAACTACTAGAACGGATCTCCAAGCTCGAAAGGTCACCCGCAATGCTTCGGGACAAATTCAAAGTATAGAACCCATTTCTGCAAACAATGACTATACTAACATTCTTCCAGCTATCGTAACACGGACCGAGCTTGGTGAGAACATTGTTCTTAGAGCCGGGCTCACGCGAACTATTTCAAGACCTCGACTTGATCAACAATCACCTATTGAAGCACTTTCTTTACCCGATCCAAGTTCTGTTGGTGGAAGGGTGATTACTCGTGGTAATCCGGATTTGAATCCATTGAGTTCTAACAACATTGATCTTTCAATAGAGTACTATACTGAAAACCTTGGGATGTTCTCTGCGGGAGTATTTTACAAGGATATTAAAGATGTTACTGGACGGACAACCGAGATTATTGACGATCCCTTGTCTCCAGGAGAAATGGCCCAGCTCACTACCTATCAAAACTTTGGTTCAGCCGAGGTCAAAGGGCTTGAATTGAGTTTTACCAGGAAGATGGATTTTCTTCCTGAACCTTTGGACTCGTTTACTCTAACCGGAACATACACCTACACGGATTCAACGGTTGATGTGGTTGGCCGTAGTGGTTCCGATATGCCTCTTCCTGAGCAGGCTGATCATATAATCTCGGGTTCTATTGGTTTTAATCGTTGGGGATTTTCCGCGAATTTGGCATACGTTTATGACTCTGAAATGCTGAGATCCCTGAACTCAGATCCAAATCTGGATCTGTATATGGATGGAAGAGGGCAGTTTGACTTGAGCATGTCCTATCGGGTTAACAGCAGGGTCAAAGTATTCGCCGAGGTCCGTAATCTTACAGATGAGGAAACTTACATGTATATGGGTGATCCCAGCAGGGCTCAATCTACGGAGGTGTTTGGTCGAGTGGTCTCCTTTGGTTTAAACATAGACTGGGATTAAGCCAGGTTTTGAAATATTCTAAACTCGTATTACATTCGAAATGAAAAAACTGATTTCACTCTATGCTTTAATTGCATGTGCTCAAATCCTGCATCCAGAGGTCTGCTTGAATCCCGCGTTTGATCCTCAAAATTGGCCGGGGCCCGTTCCCGAAGCGATTCAGAGATCCGTTAAGCCGCTACAATTAGAACTGGAATCGGCGATGCTTCAAGAGGATGCAGATGGCATTGATGCTATTATATCAGAAATGGAAGCTGCTTTGGGAGACTGGGTTGGTGTGCCAGAGGTCAAACCTCAGTATGGTTTACCAATAGATAGCTCCTTACCCGATCTCAACCATGTTGAAAAGCTCTGGCTTGAAAGCTATGAAAAATTGATTGTAAAGATGAATTCGCTCTGGTCTGACCCCAAAAGGCAGGAGAGAGAGGGGGATGCCCCAAGATTACGAATCAGCCTTCGGTTAGCCCGAGCATTCCTCCAGTCCTATGAAGCACAGCTTGAAAACAGTCATTCTTATGGAGAGGCTGGCAAGAAAGGAATGGATTTCCTAGTGACGCAGCAGACAAGTAATGGTGCATTTGGATATCCCGTTTATGAAGGAGGACAGCAGCGGCTGCAGCTTATTGTAGCTGAGGTTTTGAAGAAAGGCCGTTCTCTTGAATTGGATATGACCGAAAAGGGATATCTAATAAATGACCTCGGGGATGGGGGATTGAATTTTGATCATGGCGTTGTTGGCTGTGGCCTTGTCTACGCATATTGGATTTCTGGAGACGAACGCTACTTGAATTCAGCTATTAGAGCGGGAGAATGGGTGTTTTCCCGGAACGATGTAAGAACACAGAATTTCAACTACAATTGCTTTTCAGGACAACTCATGGCCCGATTGTACAGGGCAACTGGAGAGGTTCGATACCTTGACGAAGCCCGGAATCTATTTGAATTTGGTGTTCTGCCAGGATTAATGGAAAATGGTCGCTGGATCGATCCCCACAACGCGCGAATTCAATACCATTCGGTTATGTTGCGGAGCATGTTTGAATACTATTTAGCCCTTCAGGATGCTGGCGACTGTAGAAATGCAAATAAAGTTAAGAACGCTTTGGTTCTCGGGCTTGATAATCTAGCATTGCAGATAACAACTTTCGGAGCAAGCAATGTTCACGAATTGTTGTCAATTGATCCTCTAGTCTATGGTTTGATGCTTTTGGATCCGAAGGATTCCTGGGAAGCTGCAGTTAACATTAATATTAACTATCTCGTCGACTATTTCATGCCAAAACTCGAGAAGAATGGGTTTCCCATGACAGAGTCAGTCGGCACCTATCTTTTGTACCGAATGAGCAAGATGGAGGATGAGTTACCATTAGAGCTGCGTCTTGGCATGTTTAAGCCGGACAACCAATAATTTAGGGACGTTCTGATCCTGCGAAAATCCTGATTAGTTCGATAGAATTGATTGCAAGGAGTTTTAAAAGTGACTGAAACATTAGTCATAAAATTGGTTGTTGCTGCATATCTTCTGGTAATGCTCGGAGTGGGCATCGCTTCAGGAAGATTTGTTAAGTCTTCAGGGGATTTCCTAATTGGTGGGAGAAGAATACCTTGGTGGGTTGCTGGTACATCCGTATATATGAGTGCCTTTAGTGTCTTCACTTTCGTTGCGGATGCTGGAAATGCTTATACACATGGTATGGTGGGCGCATTGATAAATGTGGGTCCTGTTCTTGGGTGGTTTGCTGCAGGTTTGTTGACTGCTTCATTATGGAACCGCTCCAGAATTGTCACTCCGGTTGAATACCTTGAAGAGCGCTTTGGGCCGGAAGTTCGAAAGTGGTTCGCATTATTGAGTATACTTTTCTCATTGAACAGCATTGCAACAAGGCTTTTTGCATTCAGTGTATTAGCGGGGACACTTCTCGATATGCCGGTGAGTCATGTAATAGTGATATCCGGAATCGTTGTTGCTGTATACAGTTTGATGGGAGGTCTTTGGGCAGTAGTCCTCACAGATGTTATCCAATTCATTATTCTTCTTATCGGAATTATTCCTCTAGTTGCGCTCAGCTTAATTGAGATTTGGGGATTCACAGGATTTTCTGAATGGGTTAGCTCTGATGCATTTTCATGGAGCAAAACTGATAGGAATTATATCTGGCTAATGGGTTGGTGGGGTGTTGAAATAATAAATGCGCTTTTTCGATTTGAAGGCATTCAGAGGTTCTCTGCCGTACCATCAGAATCTGATGCTAGAAATTCGGCCTTTCTTGCGTCGGCCCTTCTTGCTCCAACTTTAGTTGCGGCATTGATTCCGATTTTTGCAGCAGCTTATCTTTTACCTGGCATTTCCGGTGAACAGGCCTTCGCGAGTATGGTAGCTTTGGTACTGCCAACAGGTTTAGTCGGACTTATCATGGGGGCTATGTTTGCAGCAACTATAAGTGCTTTGGACTCAGAACTTAATGTGTCTGCAGGCATAATAGCTAGAGACATATATCAGCGATTTATAAATAATCACTGTTCGGACAATGACTTGCTTTATGCCAGTCGCTCAGCGACTTTGATTTTGGCTTGCTGCGCTGTGTTATGCGCACTCTTGATCGCTTCTACTGAAATGGGTGTTTTCGAATGGGCAGAGTTTGTTGTAAGCCGTTTCCTTGTTATTCCATTATTATGTTTTGTGCTGGGCCTTTTTTTTCGGAGAGCTTCTACCAAGGGTTTCATATTCTCCCTGGTTCTAGGAACTACAATTTCAATGTTTCTATGGGGAATAGGATGGTCTCCATCTAGTGTCCGGTTTCCAGTTATTGTTACTTGTGTTTTGTCGATGCTTGTAGCTAACACTTTCTTTCCTGCTTCTGGTCGGGAAAAGGTCAGAGTGGATAACTTTACAAGGAAGATTACAACACCGTGTAGTAAAGAACCCACTACAATTGCTAAAGCCATGCATTCGGATATCCTGAAATTAATAGGATCCTCGCTGATTGCTGTTAGTTTAATCCCGCTCTCCATTGCTGTGATTTATTTAAATGAAACGAGTTCTAGTTACTTGGAGTTATGGACTGGACTTTCGACATTGTTAACTGGTTTGAGCCTTTTGAAATTTAGTCAAAAGCAATCCGGAGAGCATGCTGATTCAAGTATCGTATCTTAATATTTTTCCTAATTATGCACCCTTATGTAGAACGTACCATCAGGAGGATATACGCGCTCAATAGCAATGAGAAGTTATTCCTCCAGGCCATTAATGAAGTCCTCGACTCCCTTTCTTTTGTGCTGGAAGAGTTTCCGGAGATAGAAGACTGGAATTTACTGGAACGCATTTGTGAACCGGAGAGACAAAAAATATTCCGAATCAATTGGATGGATGATAAAGGAAAAGTTAATGTTAATCGAGGATTTAGGGTTGGATTTAGCAGTGCCTTGGGACCTTACAAGGGAGGTCTTCGATTTCATCCGTCTGTTGATCTCTCCGTCATTAAGTTTTTGGCTTTTGAGCAAGTTTTCAAGAACTCATTGACCGGACTCAGCCTTGGAGCAGGGAAAGGTGGGTCTGATTTCGATCCAAAGGCCAAATCTGAAAGAGAGGTGATGAGGTTCTGTCAGGCGTACATGACCCAACTTTACAGGGACATCGGCCACAAAACAGATGTTCCAGCTGGAGACATTGGTGTGGGATCGAGAGAAATTGGTTTTCTATTTGGACAGTACAAAAGGCTAACTGATCGTCATGAAATGGGTGTTTTGACTGGAAAAGAAGCATTCCATGGAGGTTCATTTGTGCGTAAAGAGGCAACTGGGTATGGGACTGTGTATTTCGCCGAGGCGATGCTTGCCTCCCTTGGTGATGAATTATCGGGAAAACAGTGCATCGTATCTGGATCTGGCAATGTCGCAATATACGCAATTGAGAAGCTTCAGGGAAAGGGAGCAAACGTAATTGCCTGCTCTGACAGCGATGGAGTAGTCTACGCGCCCAACGGCATTCAGTTACCCTTGTTGAAGGAGATAAAAGAAGTCAAACGCGGACGTCTTCTTGAGTACGCAGAGAGATGCGAAGATGCCAAGTATGTTAAAGCTGGGAACATATATCAAATTCCTTGTTATGCTGCCTTTCCATGTGCTACCCAGAACGAATTAGATGCACCGGATGCTCAGAAGCTCATAGGATCTGGGATTAGGTGTGTTGCTGAAGGAGCGAATATGCCTTGCACAAGTGCTGCGGTAAGGTTGTTTCGAAAATCTGGTGTACTCTACGGCCCCGGTAAAGCTGCCAATGCAGGAGGAGTTACGGTTTCCGGATTGGAAATGCAGCAAAACGCCTCAATAAGAAATTGGTCATTCGAAGATGTTGATGCCCAACTCAAGGGTGTGATGATTTCGATCCATGAAAAATGCAGTTACTACGGTCAGCAATATGGAACTGGACCTTCAGATTATGTTGCTGGAGCGAACATTGCGGGATTTTTGAGGGTCGTTAAAGCGCTAATGGGATATGGCGTTGGCTAACTAAATTTTCGTAATAACTAAATACGCCACCATAGCCAAGAGTATGCCAAGGTTGTCGGACATTAAACAATGAATCCAGCTTACGCATCATTGAGTCGTGAAAGCCCAAAAGGATGGGACATGACGAGAAAGTATAATTGTTCATTGAAATTCCGTATTGATACTGACCAGGTGGGAAACCCGGCTGAGAGGGTTTGGCAAACACTCGGGACCGATTCTTGCGTAGCCGACCCGATTAGCCCGTTATAAATAACATTCGAGTCAGTACCCGTTAACTTCGTATATATGAATCCATTAAAAGTTGTCAGTATAGGCGGGTTCGGACATTCTGGACTTGTTTTCAATGACATGCTGGGTATGTCAGAGGCCAAGCTGGTTGGTCTTGCTCCTGCATTTGAAGGAGAGGACATCAGTTTCTTTGCAGGACATGAGCTTTGTCAGGAAGTACCGGTGTATGATGATTACCTGAACATGATCGATGAGGTTGATCCGGATGTAGCAGTGATCAGCACCCGGTTGGACATCATTCCGCTAATCATCATCGCTGCAGCCAATCGTGGTTGTCATATTATTGCTGAAAAGCCTTTGGCACTGGATTTTAAGATACTTGCAAAAGTGCGAGAAGCGGTTGAGGCCAATGGTACTAAACTGACAGCGATGCTTTCGATGAGAAGTGAGCCGCAGTTTATTGCTGCAAAAGAACTCTATGATTGTGGCCTGATAGGCGAAGCTGTTCTTGTGAATGGTCGAAAGTCCTACAAATGGGGATCGCGTTCGGAGTGGATGGGTGAAAAGGATAACTATGGAGGAACGATCGGCTGGGTTGGTATTCACGCGGTTGATTTTATCAACTTTGTTACGGGACTTGGTTTCAGCAAAGTCTCTGCCATGAAGGGTAATTTCTCACATCCCGAGCGTCCAGCATGTGATGACAATTGCGCGATGCTGCTAGAGCTCTCCAATGGTGCGCATGCAACAGTTAGTGTTGATCTTTATCGTCCGGGTTCTGCTACCACCTGGGGCGATGACTGGATCCGGGTTGTGGGGACCAAGGGAGTCATAGAGGCTCGTGGATCGGATATGACCTGCACAGTTCTGGTGGATAGAGAGGAACCGGTTTTTGTCGAGCTGCCGCAGAAGTCGAAAATGTTCAGGGAATTCCTACTGGCAGTTGCAGGAGATGAATCACTTGAAATTCACCAGGAAGAGTCATTTATGCTGACTCATGTCTGTTTGTGCGGTCGGGAATCAGCGGAACAAGAAACATTTGTAGAGATATGATCATTACGAATAGTTCATGAAAATTTTGAAATATACTAGATTTATAGCTTTATCCACAATCGCAATGGGATACATGGCTGCGGAACGACCGAATATTGTCTTATTAATCGCGGATGATGTATCGCCTGACTTCAGCTGTTACGATTTCCCAGTTCAGCCTCTGAATATTGACAGGTTGGCTGCCGGGGTAGTTCGGTTTAACAATGCATATGTCGCAGCCAGCTCAAGTAGCCCTAGCCGATGCAGCATCATAATCGGACGGTATGCACATAATATTGGCGCTCTTGACTTGCAAATGGCTTTGCCGAAAGGACAGTTCCTGTTTCCAAAGGCGCTCAAGGATTCAGGATACTATTGTGCCAAGTTTGGGAAGTTCCATATGGGTGATTATTCCAAGGAAGGATTCGATGTAGTTCAGGAGAATCCAACCTACGCGCCAAGGGCGTGCCAGTTGACGCCGGGCTTTTTGAGAATGAACGCAATGTACAGGCCTCGCGGGGACGCTTTTTTACCCTAATCACTCCTTAACACGACGTTATGCCGCGAAAATGATCGAACACAATCGAAAATCTACCTCTGTGCTCCTTGAACGGTCCCTGATATACCAGAGGTATAAAGCCGAAAAGGAAGAGATTGACCGGCATAAGTGGATCGAGAGCGAAAAAGCTGGTTATGACATTGGTTTTGATCGGGCTATGTTTGAGTGGGTTCGTCATCATAGAAACGACTTTCTGAACCATTACCGGGATTCACAATTTATGCCTTAGACCAAAATACCGGAGGCAAATCAAAGACTTCGCGGCGGCGTTTCCATACCCTCAAAAAAACTACTCAATCTGCTAATTGTACTCGTATTCAACTGTTTGTCATTTAGAGAAGAATGTCAGCTACTATCACCTTTAACTCATACTTCACTTTGAAGTATTCCCATATAGTCGAAATTCATGAAACCACATCGGTTCTTGATCAACTTGTAGGTTGTTCGACTTTCGACAATTGCATCTTTGGCATTATTGATTTCAGGGAAGTCCATCAGTTGGCCTATGAAAAGATGGATTTTCAAATGCATGGGGCGTTCATCAATACTTTGTGGAAGATGAAACGAAGAGATGACACCTTTAAACTCGCTTATGTTGTGAATGACGAGGAGGCTGTAGCTTGGGCTGAACGGATCCAATCATCTTGTCAGCTAGATAACTGTTTCAAAAGGCAAGCGATCTTCATGGATTTCGGTCAGGCAATTAACTGGGGGCAGGATGCTAAAGCCCAATGTTAAGTGTCCCCCAATACCACTCAATGCTATTCAACACGACTCCAGTGTATTGATTATGCCTAAACTAAAAATCTACGCTTTTTGCTAAGTGTTTGATTATAAGTACTTAAGCGATTTATGTACAAGTCCCCCCCTCTCCGCCACTCGACAAGCTCGTGGCAGGCCAAGCCAGAGCTTGGACTGGCTCGAGTGCAGGCGAGTGCCCTGAGCTTGTCGAAGGGCTAGACTAGCCGTCAACAGACGAAATTGACTAATTTTCGACCTCTTAAAGTAGTTTGGGTCCCCCACATCCTTCCCGGATGCCATCGTTAACCCACCACGTCTACCTGCTCCGCTGCGCCAATGGCACGATCTATGTTGGCCAGACGCATGACATCGAGAGCCGAATGGAGCGTCACCGAAGTGGGACTGGTGCCCGCCATACGGCACAAAACAAACAATTTGAGGTCATTTACACGGAAGGACCAATGTCGTTTAAGGAGGCCGTTGCCCGTGAGCGGCAGCTCAAGAAATGGAGTCGAGCCAAGAAGCAGGCGCTGGCTAATGGAGACTTGGACCAACTGCGGAAATTGAGTCGAGGTACCGGCCGGCGATCCGCAAGCTGTTGAAAATCATGCGGAAATCGTCAGAACTGGACGGCTGGGGGACATGCTTAACTTCTATCGAAGGAAGGCCGCCTGATGAGTTGGGGCATAAGAAGTCTATAAGAGAAGAATATCAACGTGTGGTCCCTTAGCAGACCGGTCGGTTGAGAGACATCTGGAGTTTTCCATTTCCCACAAAGGATTACCCTTCTAGCGGATCATTACCAAGAGAAGCGGAATCTCCCTTCAATGGGGCAACGGTAATGAGCACTCGGCGGTAGTCTACCAAAGGTATATCTGGATGCTGATCCCAAACTTCCAGGATGATGTGCAGTTCCTTCCCGGCAGCGTCCTCAGGTACAACGAATTTGAGTGTCTCTTTGTCAGCGTACTGCAAGTCGAGTGATTTGCCGTAGGGCACACGTCCTGCCTCGGGATAGTTCCACCATCGATAGCTCAGGGTGTCCCCGTCCGGGTCGCTTGAGCCCGCCGCGGATAGCGTTAACGTTTGACCGGGAGTTGCAGTAAGGAAGAGAATCCGGTCGGAGTGGTCATTTTCGAGGACGGCTTTTGGATGATGGTTTGCCTTCTCAAAGGGCTCAACGCACCAATCCATACGGGCTTTGAGATCGTTCCACATGGCCCGCCTCCAACGCCAGACCGGCGCGTATTGACCGCTGAAATCCTTGCCGGACTCTGGATCGATCCAATGGTCCGTGATGTGGGGCCCATCGGTGTAGGCCGCGAAGGGAGGCATTTTGAGTTCGTCATCCCGAACGAGGGAAAAGTGAGAGTAAACCTCAGGATGTTTTTCGGCAGAGTATCTCCCACTCCAGCCTCCCCAAGATGGTTCGGATCGATTGGTCAATCCTGGAATGTAAAAGTCGGCCAGGGGGATGGTTCCGCCACCTTCGATGAAGTGGAGGCGGTTGGCGGCTGCTCGATTGGGATAGAGTTCACCAAGCGGACCGTGCCCCGATTGCACGTGCACCTTGGCCCATTCATGTTGTCCGTCAACGCTGTATTCAAATGGTTCCCACACGCTGGGACCAATCATCGTGTTGGAGGGGCCACCATAGGCCCGGGATTGTTCGACGCTGCGCACATAGTGGAGGTCGGGAAACTGGTTGCAAATCCAAGCCCCTGCGTCGTCTTGACCTCCGTTGTCGTATACCCGCAATTTGGATACAAAGGCGGCTAGTTCTTCATTCGTGCTCCGGGCGCGGTAGTCGATCAAGGCTTGGGCCAAGGTATTGGATCCAGCGTTGATCACTATGTTGAGTGGCCGCTCGTCTGCCTTGGTGGCGGCGGCAATAATCAGATCGGATCCTGGTGTGGACTTTCCAGGGCCGGTATCGGCGATGCCATCTGAGACTTGCCCGGTTGAAACGATACTTCGCAAGTAATCTGGCTCGTGCCATCCGTCGGCGTGGCACTTGAGATTTGGGTATACTTTTTCGTAGGCGTCGATGAGGGCGTGAAATAATTGCGGCCGCAAGTCTTTGGAGCCCGGAGGAGGATTTGGGCGGAAGAAGCGGCCGGTGACGGTGATCAAGCCTTCCAGCTCAAATTGGTTGGAACACATGAGCATGTGGGTGATTTGCTGTTCCTCGTCGGGATCGTGTCCCATGTCCGCCAATACAATTACACGATCCTTGGTGGACGGAGTCTCTTGATTTGTGGGCATTTGGGCTTGGGAAGTAGAGGTTGCTATGAGAATGCAGTAGAAGAGGAAGGTGAGTTTTAAAGCGCGCATTTAACTGAAGGTTGGTATCGAGGGAAAAAGAGGTGTTCTAGGGCGGCGTGATTGTGGATTTTGGCACGGGAGGAGCGCTGCGGGAGACTTGGCGGACGTAGTCGATTTCCTTGTCAACGTATTCAGTGGTCGCTTGCCAGTCGAGTACCTGACCCCGGGCCAGCACTTGCGGGCGGTACTGACTGCTGGCGAGGCGAGCATAGACCCGCCAATCCCGGGCTGCGTTTTCCAGGTCGCCTATTGCGGCTGCCTGACGTTGGGGATTGCCGGTTTTGCGGAACCAGGCGAGGTGTGTGGCACCACGGATCTTGTCCGCATAGTAGCGACCCATCCAAGACATTGCTTCGATATCGGTAAGTACGCTCGACAGTTCAGAAGAGATATCCATGGATTGCCGTCTCAAGCGTTCGACACCGTCGAGGGCTTGATCAGCGAATGCATCCAGGTTTTGGGCTACTTCAAGGGGGTTGCGCGAGTTTTCTGCTCCGGGATGATCGGCTTGGGCGAGGAATTCTGGGATGCTGATTTCCGGGGCTCCACTCATCGGTTCCCCATTTATGAAGTCTTCAACGGTGAGGAAGGGTTCCTTGGCAAAGTGACAGCCTTCGGGCGAGAACATCCAATCACCGCGCTTGAAGAAGAAGCGATTGATTTGCGGCATTATTTTCGAGCTATGAGTCCAGGTATCGTAGAGCAAGGAGGGGTCTGCTTCGGGAAAGCGGTCGTGGAGTGCAGCTTCGAAAAAGCGACGATCAAGGGAGGGGTCATATCCAAGCCTTCCCCAAATCATGAAATTGTACCAGTGGCGGTCGATTTCCATTTGTCCGCGTTGGGCTTCGTCCAGGAGGGCGAAGTTGCGAGCCCATACGTAGCCATCCGATCCCATGTGAAATCCAATGGTTTGCTCCGGTGGCATGTTCTTTATCATCGAGCGGGCGTAGGAAGGATCACCCCAGCGAAGGCAATAAAGGTCGTCGTTGCGCAGATTCCACCAAGCTTTAATGCGGTTCTGTCGCATGTCCTCAATCAGAGGATCAGCAAAGATCGGGTTGGGCATGGAGTGGATACGCGCTTTGGCATATTTGAAGCTTGTGTCAAAGGGACCCGGGTAGTCCGTAAAAGCGTCGAGAACAGGCTTGAGCCCGGTTTGCCAATCTCGATGGATGAATCGGACCTGCCGGTCCGGTTGCAGTTTGACAACATCCTGGACGGGCACCCCGTAGGCATCCCAAAGCCATGCTTCCTTGGCTTCGTTGTTGGGAAACTGTTTCATCTTCTCGCCGGCTGTGACGCCGATGCCAGCCAAGTCTGGATAGGCAAGCAAGGTTTCGCGAACACTGGAGCGGAGGTAATCGATGGTTATCGCGTTGTCGGGCGATGCGTCGATGCCGTATTTGCCATAAGCTCCATCCAGATGAACGTTCCAGGTGATAATGAAAAACTGGATACCGCGATCCTTGGCGTAGGCCATGACTTTACGCCAAAAGGCGATTTTTTCCTCAATGGTGATTTCCTTGAGGATGACGAGATTATCCAGCACCTCTTGAGCGACATAGCGAGGGTGATAGTCCAAGGGGTAACGGTAGGTTGTGCCGCAGACATCGTTGAGGGCGACCTTTGGATAGTCCTCCAGTTTAACCAATGAGGGAAAGGGATGCGGGTTCCACAAGGTAATGGCGTTGTACCGGAAGCGAGCCATCGCGTCCAATTGTGCTGTCCAGAAATCGAAGTCCCACATGGTTTCGATATTCCACTTGGCGGAATCGCCGGTATCATCGTAGCTTGGCGTACGGGCATCTAGCGGGAAATTAATTTTAAGAGCCCGGAATTCGAGATAGGGTGACGCAGATTGGGATCGAATCCGGTCAATGTTCTGTTTGAATTGAATCGATTCGGCAAGGGCCAAGCCACCATACATCAAGCCTGCCGGGTCGCCTCCATAGAGGGTGAAGTGTCCAGCTCCGTTCGCCTCGATACGATAGGCTTCGGCTTGGAGTCCACTATCCTCGACAAAGCGCACATTGAGCGATGTGTAATCGGATTCGACGGAGGTGGCGGCTTGCTTCAACTCGCCCAGGGCAAAGTTCACTTGCGGAGAGAGACAATCGCCGGAAGCATTAATTTCAGTGGCCTTGGCTGGAGTTATGGTGAGAGACGCGACGAGCGCAGCGAAGCTCACGGAAAATTTCCCGATCGTAGTAGGCATAGTAGTTAATGAGGTAGTTTCCGGTTCGTTCTGTATAAAAGTTATTCTTGGCTGGTCTTCTCGTAAGGATCCAAGGGATCCATGGAGTCGTGGCCATCAGATAAGGTCTTATTTGGCAAACGTGGAGAGCGCTTGCAAGTTTAGAGGATATTGCCCATCAATATTTTGGAGGTGGGACCCGCAGGCCAAACTGAACTGGGACTTGCCAATTAACGCCTTACGAAATCCAGTTCGAATCCCTCCTTCTCCACTATTAGACTAGCGCGTGGCACCCCAAGGCGCCCGTTTCTCCTAATAACTCGACACTAGGGCGTGGGTTGGCCATGATTCAGTTCGCAAGCAGCTGAAACCATTCGTTATACAATGACTTTCCGATTCATCGAACGGTACCTGAAAAAGAATTTTCCGTCGTTCGTTATTGGATTCACCTGTGCGGCAATGGCGACGGGGGCATCCCCTTCCACCAATCCCACTCCCGAAGACTGGGGAATGGGAATGGTATATCGCGTAGCATCGATTCCCTACATTGGATCTGAGGACTATATTGGGAGCTTCGTTCCGGTCCTGTTTTTTGAGGATGATCTGTTTTTTCTCCGCGGCACATCCGGTGGAATCACACCCCTGCGCTGGGAGAGTTGGGAACTCAGCCTGTTGGGCCGCTTCCGCTTCATGGACCTGCCCGATGACCTGGTTGAGAAGAAATTCGCCGATGACCTGTTCATGGGTGCTCAACTGCGTTATAAACTGGGTGACTGGCAGCGCATCGACCTTGAGGCCCTCGCAGATTCCCATGGTCGCATGGTAACCAATCTCCGCTGGTCCGGACGGATCACCTCCACGGAGTGGCAACTGCAGCCCTACCTGCAAGCCCAATTCAAGAGCAAGAAGATGAACAGTTTCTACTATGGGCTGGACCAGCAGGCGCTGGAGCAGGGATATGAGTTCTCTGCAGGTCTACAGGCCCGCTACCATTTATTCAGAAATCTATACATGCTCGGGTCGGCGGGGGTTACCTACCTCGACGAGGAAACAACCCGAAGTGTCTTTGTCGAGGACTCGTGGGCTACCGAGGTTTCCATTGGCTTTTCCATCGGCCATGACCCTGGCTATGTCAGCCTTCCCCGTGAAGAGGATGGACCGCGACCCTACATCCGTGTTGCACACGGTCTCGGCAACCTGTCCAACTTCCTCGAGATTCTCAGTGCTGACATCAAGAGGGATCCATACAATAATCAGCTCACTTCAGTATTCTACGGATTTCCCCTTGCCGATTCCCTGTTCGGCCTGCCAGTTGATACCTACCTCACCGCTGGAGCCGCATGGCACTGGGAAAGCGAAGTTCAGGATTCCGGCCAGGAGCTGATCCTTGCCTTCAAGTTTTACTACACCGTGCCCCTGCCGTGGCGGGTCCGCATCGGATTCGCCGAGGGGATTTCCTACATCACCGAGCCGACCTATATCGAATATGTGAACATCGAGGAGGATCAGTTAGAGCCCGTCAACTGGCAGAATTATCTGGATTTCTCAGTGGATGTAAATCTGGGTGACGTCTTTACCGACTCACTTGACCGGTTCTGGCTGGGCTTCGGGGTGCATCACCGGTCAGCCATCTTTGGCAACTCCCAGCAATTCGGTCGCTCCAACGCCGGCAGCAACTACAATACGCTCTACCTTCAGATCGATCTATAGGAGCCACCTCAACCATTCGGATTGCTTCGAATGATCGCTGTTAAGTGATGCCACTGAAGGGTGATAACGGACTACACCAAATTACCAACTAGAGCTGAGCTCAGATTTTAACTGTGACAGTGATGCTCCTGTTGCAGGCAAAATATACAGTTGCCTAGGACACTGACATAACTAAGTTCCAAGTACATGGTCGGAAGAAGACAGTTTGTGCGAGCTGGATTTTTGGCGGGTTTGTCGACCCTCTTGCCGACGGTTGCTTTTGCCAGCCGGTTGGACCGATGGGTGGCTCGTTATGGTGTCGGCCAATTGGAACAGGATGGCACGCTCATTCTGCAACTGGAGTTGGACGCAAAACACATGGGCATCGCCTTGGATGAGCTCTCCCGGATGGCGGGTCGACTCTATTGTGATGGTTCCCAAGCCAGATGCCAGTTGGAAGGAAAACAGGTTCTCTTGAACCTGAGAATCAGTTGACGGTGACCTGCATGCAATGCTGCAGATAAGGGGAGGCGGTCAAGACTGCTTGAAAGCCATCCTCAGTTTCGAGGCGATAGAGACCTTGAACACGGGGACCATCACCCACGTCAAAACAAAGCCAATAGCAGTCGCTTTCCGCCAACTCCTCAATCGGTGGCTTGGGCAGCTCCTCGCAATGGGTGAGTCTCCAGTGCATCTGGGATTCCTCATCCACTTCGGTTGCAGTGAACGCAATTCCGATGCGCTCCTTGAACTCAGAGAATCGTGGTCGATGATCGGGAGCTTCCATGGGCCTGTGGAGGCAATATCAGATCAATCCGCCACCGTGCCGACAATCTGGAAGAAGTAACGATCGCTTTCCTCCGAATCCGGTATCGGCAATTCGAAGGGAAACCGATAACTGGCATAATAATCATCAATGGGTTGAATTTCTTCAGGGGTTGTGGAGATCACCTGCCACTGCATCAAGTCCGTCGAGACGACCAGGCTATACAGTGCGTGTTGAACCAATCCCTCAAAAAGCAATTCGCCGCCACCCGGCATTCCCGGTTCGCCTGACATAACTGAAAACATATCCCGAGAGGGGATGGAGCCGTTGTACAAAAACTGGGACAAATAGGTATTTCCTTCCGGTCCAGCTGATTGATCCGGATCGATGTCCAGGACACTGGAGGCAAATTGCAGCTCCCATTCATCAAGCAGGAAATCCCCATCCAGATCGCCAATCGTGTAGTGCTCGAATCCCCGGCCATTACCGGCGATTCCTGAAAAGACAGGGAAGTGGGTCCCGCTGATGAAATTGAGCTGATTGATGCTTCCTGACCCGGAAACCGTACAATACAAAATTCCCTTGCGGTCGAAATCCAATCCGCGAGGTCCCTGTAGACCGGAAACCATTGTGATCAAGGATGTCCCTTTGAGGAGACTGACTTCACCGAGATCATGACTGGATACGTATAAATCCGCGTTGGTAGGGCTTTTGGCGATTCCCCATACCCCTACGTAGGGAATGCTTTCAATAAGCGAGCCGGATCCATCATAGACCCAGATGACATCGGCCCCTGAATCCGTGATGTAAATCATGTTGCCATCAACAAGAACGTCATTGGGCCGGATTACTCCGTCGGCCTTGCCGGAAACATGGACCATCGGTGAACCTCCCCCGGTGGAGATGGATTCCAGTGTATCGGTGGCCGAATCAAGGAAGTAAAGCCGGTCATTCTCAGCATCCAGGTATAGTCCCTTGAATATCGCCCCGTCGCGGAAGACAAGGATTTCGGCTGAAGGGGTGTTTTCCCGTGGATCAAAATAGCCGATGTACCCGGCGGTCGGAACAGAATAAAAAACCCGGTGTCCATCAGGATGCTGCACGATATCCCAGCAATTGATGTTGCCAAAGATCGACTCCACGGGCTCACCGGAGGTAGCTGAACGAATTTCAAACGAGGCCGGGGAGGCGGCAAAGACGGCACTATCGGGATACGCTGCATTCGATGTGAGGCAGAGGAGCAGAATTCCCAAACACTGGCGTACGCGACTGTTCACACTTGTCATCTGCTACGAATCGGCCAAACTGTCAATTTATATCAATCATTAACAAGGGTAATACCTCATGTCAGAGCCGTTCATCGGAGAGATTAAGTTATATGGATTCACCTTTGCACCCAGGGGTTGGGCCTTGTGCGATGGCCAGTTGTTGGCAATTGCTCAAAACCAAGCCTTGTTCAGCCTTCTGGGCACCATTTACGGAGGAGATGGCCGCACAAGCTTTGGATTACCCGACCTGCGCGGAAGGGTGCCCATTCATTTTGGTCAGGGGCCCGGTTTATCAAATCGTCAGCTCGGTCAAAAAAGTGGGGAAGAGTGGATTACTCTTACCGCCAACCAAATGCCATCCCACAATCACCCCATAGTGACTATTGACGGAGTCGGCGATAAAAAGACGCCGTCCGGTAATTTTCTTTCCATAGCCAATGACGGGGAGGCCAATTATTCTTCATCCACTGTGGATCCGAAAAGCCAGCTGAGTGGCAGCAGCTCCACGGGAGGAAACCAAGCCCATTACAACATGCCTCCCTTCCTGACGGTTAATTTCAGCATTGCCCTGACAGGGATTTACCCAAGCAGATCCTAATCATAACCCGGTGACCCAGTGGGCAAATGTTACTCTCCGGCCGGAAACGGAGGAGGACAAGTCGTTCCTTCTGGAACTGTTTATTTCCACGAGGGAACAGGCCTTTGGGTTTGGTGACTTAAGCCCGACTGACCGGACGCCACTGCTGCGGGAGCAATTTGAACTCCAGCACGGGCAATACAAGCTCTACCCGCATGCCTGGTTTACCATCATCATCGTCGCGAACCAACCCGCGGGGCGATTGTACGTTTCGCAGTCGCCCAAGGAGATGCGTGTCATTGATCTTTCACTACTACCTGCTTACCAGAACAAGGGAATCGGTTCGCAGTTGCTGAAAAATTTGCAGGCCGAGGCAACCCGCACGCAGCTGCCCCTGCGGCTGTACGTCGATAATCTGAATCCAGCCTACAATTTTTATACGCGCCTTGGATTCCGGAGGATCGGCGAAACAGCTTCCCACATCCACATGCAGTGGAACCATGACCAGTGCTAGTGCTTCAACCTCGGACCGTGAATGGCTACTCCCCGGGATTCAATGGCAGGACATAGGCATGCGTATTGCCAGCATCGGTCCTTGTGAATCCGGTTTTCTCCAGATAACTATTGTGAGCCGCATTCCCCGCCGAGGCCCGGATGGTTTGGATGTTTTTTGAGCGGAAGAAATCCAGTTTCTCGTTGAAGAGGAACTTGCCTATCTTGAAGTCCCGGTAATTGGGGATGACATAATCCAAGTCGATGGCGAGAACGCCCTCTTCATCAACGTTGCCCTGTATCAATCCGGCCGGAACCATGTCGCGAAGCACGAACAGTGAGAAGTTGTGCTGATTGTCGAATCCGTAGGAAGGCTGGTAGGTGGTGATGTGCTTCCTGTAGAATTCGAGGAATTTACGGGTATAGCTGCTCTCTGGATCTACCTCCAGAAGTTGGAAGTACTCCTTGTCGCGAAAGACCTGAATGAGGAAGTAGATGTTGATAAGGACAATAAATCCATTCATGGCCGCCACGGGGATGGACTCTATCAGGAGGCCATAGATGGAGAAGGTGAAGGCGCCGATCATGTTCACGATACGGAGTTTCACGATTGCCCGCATCATCAGGGAGATGACGACAAGGAGGGAGGCTGTGTATCCGATGAGTTCGTAGAGAAGGTGTGTATCCATAAGTGTCTGGACGGAAATTAGCCCCAGACCAGGTCGAGGGCAAACAGATTGGTGCATCCGGCACCCATCGGTCACGCGGCGGGAATGGGGCGGGTGATGGCGTGCCAGATGCCGATTTACCATATACTCTCCTTTGCATTTGTGGAGAAGGTCCTCTTGTTATAAACACAAGACTAGGATTTTCCATGGGCAACGTCGAAGCAGATTACAACGAGGTGGTTACGGCTGATGTGAACGGCCGTTTTCTTCCGCAAACGAACATTGAGATTATAAACGAAATGGCTGGTGGCCATCTGCCGGAACATGTTCTCTTTGACTTTGATGGCACACTGAGCCTGGTCCGGGAAGGATGGCCGGAGGTCATGATCCCGATGATGGTCGAGATCCTGCAGGAGACGGGAACTGGCGAAGACCCCGACCAACTCCACAGTACAGTCGAGACGTTCGTCATGGAACTGAACGGGAAACAGACCATCTACCAGATGATCCGCCTGGCTGAGGAAATTCGGCTTCGCGGTGGAACGGGCAAGGATCCGCTTTTCTACAAGAAGCTGTACCATGACCGTCTGATGGCCCGTATTCAGGAACGGCGTGAAGGCCTGCGTTCGGGGGCCACAGATCCCGAACAGATGCTGGTTCCGCATTCCCTCGACATATTGCGCAATCTTCGCGACCGGGACGTCCAAATGTATATCGCCAGTGGCACGGATGAAACCTACGTCAGGGAAGAGGCGGAACTCCTCGGTTTGACGGAATTCTTCGGCGATAACATCCATGGTGCGGTGGATGATTTCAAAAGCTTCAGCAAGGCACAGGTTATTGAAAGGATCCTGGAAACGAACAGGGTCTCGGGCAATAAGCTGCTGGGATTCGGCGACGGATATGTTGAAATCCAGAATATCAAGGAACGCCAAGGCATCGCCGTAGCGGTGGCCAGTGACGAATCCGGACGCAGCGGCAAGCCCGACATGTGGAAACGGAAACGGCTTATCGGCGTAGGTGCGGATATCGTCATTCCCGATTACCGCATGCATGCATCTCTGCTGGAGCTGATCTGGAATACCAACTGAAGCTATCATGCCATTCCCTTACCTGAATCGATCTGATCTGCGAATGAAGCCGCTCTCCGAGCGGATCCACAAGTACTCAATTGAGGCGCAGGTACTGGGCCTGAACGAGAGGCGCACCCCGCTGAATGACAAGGTCAAGGAGGACCTGGATCAACTGGTCGGGAGCATTCAGGCGGCGCATGCCGCCAGCCGGCCGGTCATATGTGCCATTGGGGCCCACACTATCAGGAATGGTCTTGGCCCGGTACTCGCCCGCTTAATGGAAAGAGGCTGGATAAACCATTTGGCGACAAATGGAGCGGGGATCATCCACGACTGGGAGTTCAGTTTCCTTGGAAGCACCTGCGAGGATGTAGAATACTACACAAGCCGGGGTGAATTCGGTAACTGGGAGGAAACGGGTCGCTACCTTAATCTGGCTTTGCTTGTTGGTGCCTACGAAGGATTGGGTTATGGTGAATCCATTGGCAGGATGATCGAGGAAGAGGGCCTGACCATCCCCTCCGGTGATGCCCTGATCGCCGAGGTGGAGGAAACGATTCAATCCGATTCGGAGAAGGCCGCTGCCGCGGCTGACTTGCTCTGGGCAGTTCGTAAATTTGAATTGGAACCGGGCCGCATATCCATCCCCCATCCATGGAAACAGTACAGCGCACAGGCAGCTGCATACCGTAGCGGGACTCCCTTCACCGGCCATCCCATGATTGGCCATGACATCATCTATAATCATCCAATGAATCATTGCGCCGCTCTGGGCCGTTGTGCCGAGCGCGATTTCCTCGCGTTTGCCAATAACGTGAGCAGGATCGACGGAGGGGTCTATTTGTCTGTTGGTTCAGCCGTGATGAGCCCTATGGTTTTCGAAAAGTCTCTCTCCATGGCCCGCAACCTCGTCCGCCAGCGCGGGGAGGACATCTCTAACCATTCGATCTTTGTGGCCGATCTGGCGGAGTCGTCGTGGGACTGGTCGAAGGGAGAGCCACCGTCCGACAATCCCGCCTACTTCCTGCGTTACAACAAGACATTCAGTCGCATGGGAGGAGCCATGCGCTACCTGCAGATTGATAACCGTGACCTGCTCCTGAATCTTGCCCAGTCGCTTTTAGACGAATCATGAAGACTGCTTCCATGACATCGGGCCGCCTTGCCAAGCTGGTCGCCGGTTTCTCCGAGGCGAAGGTTGCCGTCATCGGGGATTTCGTCCTCGACAAATACTATGACCTGGACCCCGCCCGGCAGAAGGTAAGCGTGGAAAGCGGCAAGGCCGCCCACCAGGTGGTCGGGATCCGTCATGCAGCCGGGTGCGCCGGGACAATCGTCAATAATCTCGCCTCCCTCGGCTGTGCCAGGATTATGGCCATTGGCTTTTGTGGCGATGATGGTGATGGATATGAGCTCAGCCGCGACCTGCAATCGGTTGGATGTGACATCACGCATTTACACAAGACGGCCCGCCGAGTCACCCCTCTCTACTTGAAGCCACGGGACGTGAATGACGACACCCTTTCCGGCGAGCTTGAACGCTTCGATATCAGCAACGGCTCCCCAACGCCACCTGAGGTCGAGGACGCCCTCATTGCATCCCTCGATGCGGTCCTCGGGGAGGTCGATGTTATCTCTATCATGGACCAGATCGACTCACCGAATCATGGTGTTGTCACGGACCGGGTTCGGAGTGCGATTGCGGAGCGGGCCGCCGCCTGTCCCGGGACTATTTTCTGGGCTGACAGCCGACGCTTTATCCGCCACTTCCGGAATGTCATCATCAAGCCAAATCCATTTGAGTTGTTGGGAATCGACAATCCTCCTCCCGGAACACAGTTCGATGATCAGGAATTACTCAATATGGCCCGTAAGCACCGCCAGGACTACCAGACCCCGCTGGTCCTGACCCGCGGCGCCGCCGGCATGTGGGTCAGCGATCCTGAATGGACGGAGGTCCCGGGCGTCCGTATTAAAGGCCCAGTTGATTCCACCGGGGCCGGCGACAGCGCCACAGCAGGCGCCATCTCTGCCCTCAGCGCTGGTGCCAGCCTCGTGGAGGCAGCCGTTGTCGCTAATCTCGTCGCCTCCATTACCGTCCAGCAGATCGGCAAAACAGGTACAGCCCGCGTTGATCAACTGAAGGCGGCCCGGCAGGCCTGGATTGGAAAAAGATGAGGGTTGGGTACGCTGATTTCAATACCTCGCCCCAGTCAGAGCCAGCGTGAACTGGTCCCGCTTCGATGATCTTCGAGTTGCGGCAGTCCTCGTAGCATGGATTGCCATTTGGCGCACCCGGAAAGGGTGGCAGTAGGAAAAATCTGCCTCCCATGTTGTTTATTCACCAAAGAGCGGTATGATAATTATTAAATCCGGTAAATTCCTCTCTCCCCCCTATGGCTATACGCAATTTCCTGACTCTATCTTGTCCGTTGATGAGTATCCTTGCCTTGGCTGCAACAGGGTATTCCCAAACTCCGGCGGGGCAGGAAGATCCGGTGGCAGTGGCTGGAAGGGCCGGGCCCACTGCAGGTGAGGAACTACTCGTCAGCGAGCGTGAGAAAGTCCGGCTGGTGGAGGATTCGAGCATTGCGGAGGCGATGGACAGGCGTCCGGACCTGAATTTCAATAATGTGACCATCGACGGGGAGGTGACTTCAATTTCCCTCGAAGACATTCCGGCGGACCAGGTTGAGTCAGCCAATGTCTCCAAGGCCGTGACCCCCGATCTCGATGCCGATCTCCGGGGAGGCGGGCTGAACCTGCGGTCCAAGCCAACGTACTCCCTGGAGCAGCGGGTGATCAAGGGATCCGTCATTACGGAATACAACCCGATTGTCGAAGGCTGGGATACCGATGCCAGCGCCACCTACGGGAAGTCCATGGGCCGGTGGGGTTTTATTGCAACTGCGTCCAGGCGGCAGGGAACACGGGGCGATGAGGAATATGAACAGGACTGGTTCCTGGCAGGGGAGTCAGGTGCGGTCATTCCTGCCCTGAAGGAACAGCAACTGCAGTATCAGGAATTCCAGCAACAGCGGAACAGCCTCAATGCAACAGTCGACTTCCAGGTCAACGAAGCCATCCGGTTGTATGTGAAAGGCGACTACAGGAAATCCGAGCGAGATCGATTCCAGCCCCGATTGACGGTGCGTCATGATGCCGGGGAGTACCGGAATATAACCGATACCGGGGCGGAAATTGACGGTGCGCGACTGGAGCGCAATCTCTTCGGGTACGAGTCGGAGTCATCAGGGTATACCCTGACCACAGGAGGCTATCTTGATTTCGAGAAGATTTCGGTGGATTACCAGTTGTCCTACAATTACTGGAACTACCTGGAGCCGGACTGGTTTTCCGTCCGCTTCCTGCAGGAGGATGTGGACCTGGTCTATGACCTTACACGCCTCAAAGGGCCTGAATTCATGGTCCAGTCCGGATCGAATGCGGACATCAACGATCCTCAGGCCTACATCAATGACTGGGTCCGCACGGAGCGCTGGGAAGAAGACAATACCGACTGGGTCAGCACCCTTAACATTCGGGTGCCCTTCAAGCTCTCCCGGCTCGAAGGGCATTTCAAGACCGGTGTTAAACTCCGCGGGCTGGACTTTTTCCAGGATTCGGATGCGACCATCTATGACTCCTATGACGGGATCTTTACCCTTGCCGATGTTGTCGGACCTTACAGCAACCCGGATGTCCTCGATGGCCTCTATGAGCATGGGCCGTTTCCATCCCTGGCAAGGTCGAGAGCGTTTCTGGAGGACAACCGGGACCAGTTTTCGGTTAATCAAACCCGTTCCCGGGAGATTTCGGATCCTTCCAGTTATGGCGTCAAGCGTGACATCCAAGCCGCCTACGGGATGTTTTTCTTCAAGCTCAACCAGTTGAAGGTTATCGCCGGTATCCGCTATGAGGAAACCCAGCGCTCCTACCGGGCGAACGAGCTCATCCTGGATGAGGACGGGGAGTATGTCAGCACCCAGCCGTTGACGGATTCGAACAGCTATGGCAACTGGTTCCCCGGCATTCATGGAAGTTACGACCTTGGCCGTTTCAGTTTTATTGGTTCCTGGTCCAACACCATCGAACGGCCCGAGTTTGGCGTTATTGTCCCGTTCCGGAACATTGTCCGGGAAGAACAATTTATCGAGGCCGGCAATCCCAACCTCAAGCCAACCCTGTACTCCAATTATGACTTCTCCATCGATTACCGGCTCGGTGGCGGAAACCTGCTCTCACTGGAGCTATTCTACCAGACGGTTGAAGACATCGTCTACTACGAGGTGGGTCTGGTTCCCGGCGGGACCTATGCCGGTTATGAGCTTGGAACCTATCGCAACGGACCCAGCGCTGATCTCTACGGCTTGCGGCTGATCTGGTCCCAGGGGTTGGGACAATGGATGGAATTTGCTGAAGGCCTCTCCCTCAATGCAAAGTACATTTACCAGGAATCGGAGACTGTTTATCCTGGCCGCCCGGGGGTCACCCTGCCACTCCCGGAACGTCCGGGCAGCGAACTTGAGCTCAGCCTGGCTTATGAGCGCTTCCGGGTATTCCTGCAACTGGAAGTGAATTACCGGGAGGCGAACCTCGATGGCATCAATGACGGAGCACCCTGGAAGGACGTCTATGAAGCAGGGCACACCTATTTCAACTTCACCAGCAGCTATGAGGTTGTCGATGGGATCCGGCTGCTCTTTGAAGTGGAGAACCTGACCAGTGAGGAAGATGGCCTGGAGTATTACGGGGATGGTGTACTCCTGACGGAATACGAACTTGCGCCAAGAATCTTCAAATTCGGCGTTCGCTTTGACATCTGAGGAGGATCTTACAACGCCTGCTCGGCAGCTTCCCTGCTGTCGACGTGCTCAATGATGAACCGGTAGGTCTTGAGGTTGTTGAGGAAGGGTCCCCGGATGGATTTTTCATCCAGCACCGCATCGAGGATTTCCTTCCGCAGGGCTTCATCCCTCAATTTCGTCACGGCATTGAAGGCAAAGGCAGCCTTGTCGCGTCCCCGCCCCTCAACGCTGTCCGACGTGATCAATCGCTTCAGCGCAGCCATGGCGGTGCGGATCTCGCGGCTGGATGCGTTGCGGTCCATCGCCACCCCGAGCCAGTAGGAGCCGATATTCATACTTGTCCAGCGGCGGGAGCTGCCGTTTGCAGCCCTCACCAGCACGGTATTCGCATTCTCCTCAAGAATCCCCGTGACGTACTTCATGGCCTCCCGGCTCCTGGAGAGGCAATCCAGGATCTCGATGATGCGGGCCCGCGAATCGTCGTTCGGGGCATTGATTAGGGAGGGCAGGTAGAGGTGTTCCCAGAGGTAGTCTTCAATGGCGAGGCGAAGACTGAGGCGCTTCAGGCAGAGCTGCAGTTTACGAGTCGGCAGGTCGGGACTGTCCCGCAGAATGGCATGGATGAGGATCCGGCAACTTTCGAGGTCACCAATAGCCTCAATTACAGAAAGGATGTCTCCCGTGGCCGGGGTAGCCAGTTCCTCCTTCAAGAGGATGTTTACTACGTCGACGGCTCCTTCATTGTTGCGGATGGCCATCAGCGACAGATATTCGCCGCGGGCGGGATTACCGATGTCCTGGACCATCTGGAGGATTTTTTCATCAAGACTTGGATCGACGACAGTCGAAAGCGCATGGGCAGCCAGGCCCTGTAGTTCGTCGTCATCGGACAGTAGCAACTCGCTCAGGTAAGGGACGCTGGCGCTGCTGGCAAGGACTGATAGAGCCCGCACGGCAACGGCTTGAATGGCTGGATCCCCGCTCTGCGCAATGTCGAGGACAACGGACTCCAGTTCCATCCATTCCTGGCCAGCGATGGCCCCGATCAGAACGGCTTGTTCCCGCGCATCAAGGAGTTGCCGGTTGTCCACGATGAAGTCCCGGAGTTGTTTGCTCCCCGTGGAAAGGGCGAGCGAGAGCATGGCACTGTCATCGGAGGGTTGTTCGTTTCCAAGACGCTCTTCCAGGATTTCCAGGGCGGTTGCTTCCGAATGCTGCAGGATCTGGTAAAAGGCGGCTAGCTTTGTCGTTAAATATTCACTACCCGATAAC
The DNA here is from genome assembly GCA_040830765.1 of Puniceicoccaceae bacterium. Classification (GTDB taxonomy): domain Bacteria; phylum Verrucomicrobiota; class Verrucomicrobiia; order Opitutales; family Oceanipulchritudinaceae; genus Oceanipulchritudo. Next base: position 105,177 of record JBFOMH010000017.1, read on the forward strand.
AAGGACTGCAACTGCCCGATATCGCAGGACTCCGAGTCGATCAGGGCCAGTTCGAGGTCGGCCCGGGTATCGTCGCTGGCGTTGGCCCATTGGCTATAGAGGAATCCGGCGACGGTGGGCCCGCCCAGCCGACCCAATGCCGCGACCGATTCCGGACCAAGGCTTGCTTGACCGTTTTCAAGCAGGGAAATGAGCTCCGGGGCAATGGCCGGCGAACCCTGACGGGCGATGGCCTGCCACCATGTGGTTGATTCCGTGGCATCGGCCGTGGCAAGGCCCTTCAGGATGAGACGGGTCACCTCCTCGCCCGGGAGGGACGACAGGGTCTGGATGAGATGGTCCCGCAGCACCGGATCCCCGGAAGCCGCCATGGTGGCGTCATAGACCCTGCCGGCTATCCGTGCGGAGGCTGACTCGGCCAGGAGGCGGGATACGTAGAGCTTTTCCTCGCGACCAATGGAAGTCGAGGCGACAGCTGCGACCAGTTCCGACTCGAGGTCCATCAGTGCGGCAGTGTCCCCGCTACCAGCTACCCCGAGGGCGCGGGAATGGAGTTCATTCCGCGCCGACTGGCGCTTTTCGTAATCGGGACTACCGAGGTCCTTGAGAAGGGTATTGATGGTGGAGTCCTGGGCCCAGAGGCAGGGGACCATAAGGAGAAAGAGGGATATGTGCAAAAGCTTCATAGGGAATGGGAGGTCCAGGTGGTGGTCTCTACAGGGGCTCAGGCCGGGAGTTCGTATCCGGCGCGTCGCGGGCGGTCGAGCAGACGGGATGCGGCCGGATCGTCTGGAATAATCTGCTTCACGGGGTCCCAGCTAATCGGCCGGTTAATCCGCTCGGCGATCCCGGAGAGGAGGCAAATCGTCCCGGAGCGGTGGCCAACCCCGACATCGCAAATGGGCTTTTCCCGGGAGTGGATGCAATCCAGCCAATTGCCCCGGTGGTCATTGGAGTGATAAAGGCGTTTGTCGGAAGGACTGAGGGGACGTCTTGCAAGGTCCGGAGGATCCGATGCCAGATCATCACGACTGACCAGGATTTCCCCCTTCTTCCCGATAAAGCGAATCATGAATCCGTTCATCTCCTTGTGGTCCCGGTATACCCGGAGTCCATTGGCATACTCATGGTACTGGTAGGGGCTGCCTTCGTAGCCCTTCGGGACAAACAGGGTTGCGCCACTGTGGTCCATTCCCAGTGCCCATTGAATGATGTCAAAGTGATGGGCACCCCAGTCACCCTGCTTGCGGGAGCCATATTCCCAGAAGCGGCGCCAGCCGCCACCGTAATCTCCCCGGGTGCGGTCCTCAAAATATTCTTCATAGGGAGTCGGGCCGAGCCACTTGTCGTAATTGAATCCCTCCGGGACCGGCTCCGGTTCTCGCAAATACGGTGCAGGGAAGGAACCGAGGAGGGCGTAGATTTCCTTCAGTTCGCCAATCCAGCCATTGCGCACCATTTCAGCCGCCTTGCGAAAGCGCCAATCGGACCGTTGTTGCGAACCCACCTGCAGGACCCGGGCATAGCGCTTCTGGGCTTCCACCATGGCGAGGCTTTCCCCGACCGTCAGGGTCATTGGCTTCTCCACGTAGACGTCCTTTCCGGCGCGCATGGCAGCTATGGAAATCGCTGCATGCCAGTGGTCGGGCGTTCCGATGACGACCGCATCGATATCCGGGCGCTGCAACAGTTCCTCATAGTGTTCATAGCTGTCACAGGGGCTGCCGGTGGCCTCCTCGATGTTCTCCTTGTATTCCTCGCGGAACACTTGATTAACGTCGCAAACGGCCACGACCTGCGACCTGTCACGGGAACGGAAATAGCCACGGTGGCCATCCATAATCTTTCCGCATCCGATAAGGCCGATGTTGATCCGGCTGTTGGGGCTTGTCGCACCTGCGAGGCCAAGCGTCTCGGCCTTGAGGATCATCGGGGCAAAAATGCTGGAGCTGCACAGGAGGCCGCTCTTCTTCAGAAATGTTCTTCGTTTCATGGGGTTTCTAAGCGAAGCTAGAAATGGGTGGATTCACCAGCTTCTTTTCACTCATAGCGAAGAAACCTGAACGGAAAGAACATACTTCTATCCTTATTGTAGGTAAGTCACTTGTACTGAGCCAAGGCTGACATCAATTCGGCGTATCTTTGTGATTCCTCCTGATTCAATGCGCTTTCGAGCAGGTTCACCTGCTCATTGGCATCTGCCTGCAGGTCGTAGAGCTCTTCCTCGCCCGACTCGAAGAGGATATATTTAAAGCGGTCGTCCCGGATGGCCCGGCCGTTCCCGGCTGTGCTGCCGAACTGCTCCATCAGGACATGCGTCTTCCCGTTCCCGTCCCCGGAGAGGATTCCAACGAGCGAGCCCGAGTCCAGCTGGACAGTTTCGGGAATGACGGAATCGGTGCTGATGCCAGCCAGGTCGAGGCAGGTCTTGAAGAGGTCGACACAATGGACAAGGGCATCTGTTGCCGGGGCGTCAGTTTTCACTGCCGGGCCGGTTATGAACATCGGGACATGGGTTCCTCCTTCATAGAGGCTGCCCTTGGAGTGTGGCCGGTCGAATGGCACTTGGACGACTGCACCAGGCGTCCCGTTGTCTCCGATGACGATGATGTTGGTATTGGTGAGGTCGACCGACTCCAGCAAGCGGGCGATCTCTGTATCAAGCGCCTCGAGTGCCGCCTCGTAGGCGGGGCGCCGGGTACCGCCTGTGGGCTCGTCCGGCAGGTCGTTGTAGCTGTGCAAGCCGTCCGGCGGCCGGTGAAAAGGCGTGTGGGAAGCGTTGAACCCTATCCAGCAAAACCAGGGATTGTCACCTTGTTGCTGGATCCAGGCTGCGGCGTCATCGACCGTCTCGGACGTGGCGTAATTGGTGATCCCTGTCTCCGTGGAACCATTGGTGACCTTGTCCCAGAGGAAGTAGTTTTCCAGGCCACCGCCGAGGCTGCCCTGGAAGTAGGGCCAACCGCCAATGGTGTTAGGCCGGAGGGCATTGGTAGCAGCGCCACCACCCATGGTTAAGTGCCACTTGCCGAATGAGGCCAGCGCATAGGGAGAGTTCGCAGACTGAAAGACTTCCGGGAGGGTGAGTTCCTCCTCTGTCAATTGCATGCTTTGGGTCGCTGGTGCCCCGATGCCATGACGAAAGGAGTAGCGTCCGGTGAGGATATTGGCGCGAGTAGGGGAGCAGGTAGGCTGGGCGAAGGCATTGTTGAAGATGAGGCCCTGCCGGGCGAGGTTATCGATTGTCGGCATGGGGGGCAGGGAGGCTTGTAGATTGCTATTGTAGAGACCGGTTGAATCGATTCCCCAATCATCCACGATGAGGAGGAGAATGTTCGGATGCTCCCGCTTGGCCTCGAGATCCTCCTTGGTGAAGGCGGTCCTCACCGGGCGAACGTAGTTGAAGATGCGGACCTGGTCCAGTTGTGGCCCGTGACCGCCGGCGTATTCAGCCGGGTCCCCGGTCTTCGGGTCGCTCCGCATGGCACCGGCCCCGTGGGCATTGACCGTCGGTTCGCCGGTACTTGAGTCAATTGCACTGGCCTGGCCGAAACAGATGTAGATGGCCCAGCGGAAAAGGTCGTCCCCGAGAGAGGAACTCGTCCAGTACCAGGATTCCATTTCCGTCAGTTCGAAGATGGGGTCAATAGCGGCAGAGCGATTTTCCGGATCCTCGGCATCGGGTGCCCGGGTGTAATCCACCAGTGTGTGCAGTTCCTTGGGGTTGGGTAGACGCCAGTCGTCGTAGCCGGCATGCTCGAGGTTTTCCGCCCAATTGAGGGCCTCAATCCAGTCGAGCGCCTCTCCGCTGTCCCCCTTCATCCACATGAGGCCGGTGGATAGGTCGGTTATGGTCCCGTCCCCATTGTCGATGTAGTTGTTTTCTCCATACGCATTACCTCCCCGGACACAACGGACAAAGCAGGTGCCGGTGGGGCCGGAAAGTCCGTTGGGATAGCTCTTGATGCGCCCATCGATAAAGTTGAATCCAAACGTTGAGCTATTGTTGTTCATGGTCCGGCCGACATAGGCGTTGGAGGACCAGAATTGACCATCGATATTCCGTTTTGGTCGGTTGGGATTTTCCGCGCTGGCCGGGACAAAGGTGGTCACGGTCAGGGGATCGTGCATCGTGAAGTAGGCCGTATCGATGTAGGGCCTGTTGATCGACTGGCGGCTGCTTCCGGTGAAGTCGGCAAGCGAGATAGATTCCTTCATGGTCGGCAGGCGCCAGTCATCATGACCGCCCAGGACCAGGGATTCAGCATAAGCTTGAGCCGCCTCCCATGTATAAAACGCTTCCGGGGGTACCTGTTGCCACATCAGTCCGGTGTTGTTGTCAGTTACTGTTCCATTCCCGTTATCTGTATAGCTCGCCAGGGTACCCGCATAAATGGCGTCCTGGCCGTAATAGGCCTCGCCGGGGGATGGGTTGATGGTGTCGCCGTTGGTGTCATAGGATTGAGCCTGGTTGGTATCCACAACCGCGTAGTTAAGGACATCGTAGACGACCTGGAACCAGCGGTCCTGGAGCGTACCTACCAGGTGGGGTGACTCGGTGGCTTCCTCCACGAAACTTCCGCCCCCGGGCGCGTCTGAGGCGAAGAGGGTACCCTTGCCCTGCCAGCTTACCGACATGCCGGAAGGTGACAGAACCACCTCCGGAGCCATCACTACTTCTGCCGATACAGGTTGTGTCGACATGACGATGGAAAGGCCAATGATCTTAATAACTCTGTTCATTTCAATTATCGTTTGCGGGCAATTGGATCAGGAAGGAAATGTCGTCTTCCCGGTTTCGTGCCAACGACAGCTGTCCCTTGTGCGCCTTGACGAATTCCCTGGCCAGGGAAAGGCCAAGGCCACGACCTTCTTTCCCGGTCTCACGGGCGGTATCGCTCCGGAAGAAGCGGTCGAACAACTGCTCAGCGGAGGCCTCGGGAATCGCCGGGCCGGCATTGATGACTTCAATCTCGACAAGGTCTGTCCCGCTCCGTACCTGCACCTTCACGAATCCATCCATCCGGTTGTATTTTATGGCGTTGGAAATGACATTGAGGATAGCCTGGCGGATGAGATCCCGGTCACAGCTAATGACAATGTCTGCCTCGATTGTCTGCTGGAATTGCAGGTCCGGGTCTATGAGGACGGTGTCCTCCATGATCTCCTCGACCATCGCACTGAGATTGACCTCCTTTGCCTCGACCGGCAGCCTTCCGCTGTCAGCGAGGGACAAGAGGAGCAGTTTGCGCACGACTTCCTTGAGGTTGTGAACTTCCTCGAAGATAGTTGCCAGCTGCTGCTGGGATTCCGTGTCGATACTGCCTGATTGGACCAGCAGATCGAGGTGCCCCTGGAGGATGGTCAGGGGCGTATTCAATTCATGGGCGGCATCCGCGCTGAAGCGGCGGGACTGCTCAAAGCTTCGTTCCAACCGGTCCAGCATCTCGTTGTAGACCTGGATCAATTCCGCAAATTCAGGATCCGCCCCCTTGGCGTCGAGCCGCTTGTCCAGTCCTTCAGCTGTGATATCCGAGGCTGCCGCGGTCAATCGCCTGACAGGCCCCACTGCTTTTCCGGCAAAGTACCAGGCCACCAACGCGATAACAAGCAAGGCAACGGGCAGGGCCAGGTATATGGCTTTGCGGTAACTGGCCATCGACTCTTCAAAGGACAGCATGTCCCTGGCCAGTAGAAGGACACCAGTCCCGTCGGAAAAGCCAAGGATTCGCCAACGGGTTTCCCCGCCTTCGACAGTGGTAAAGACTGCATTCCCCATACTGGGGAGTTGCGGTCGGGGTGGGGGTCTCATCCGTCGCTCCGGTGGGGGCGGGCGGTCCCCGGGAATCCGCTCCGGCAGATTAAATAGCCGCGACTGGACCAGTTCCTTTCCTTCCCCAAGGTAAAGGTCAGGAATCGTTGAACCAATGGTTCTGGCGTCCAGACCTTCCGGCCAGTTCTGCCCCAAGTGGACTTTCCCGTCGGGCAGATGGACAAAACTGAAGGCATGGCTGGCTGGTTCCTCCTCCGTTCCGGCTTCTTCCGGACGCGGGGGTCGAATCCGCTCCGGACTGATAGAGATCATGAAACGCCATCCTTCCTTGAGGGAAGTGGTCACCAGTTCAGCATCCAGTTTCTGGATCGCCGCAATCCGGACCAGCTGCCAGGAAATACCGATGAAGCTCCCAAGGGCCAGTCCGCTGACAAGCGTCATGATTAGCACCAGGCGCCAGCGCCACGAGAGGGATTGACGACTCATGTCTCCTCCTTTCGGATCCGGTATCCCACTCCACGAACGGTTTCGATCAGGGGATTATTCCTGTCATCAATCTTCAAACGTAGTCGTTTTATATATACATCGACAATATTGGTGTTGGGGTCGAAGTCATAGTTCCAGACAGCGTCAAGGATTTGGGTCCGGTTGTAGACGCGGCCGGGACTACGCATCAGAAGCTCCAGCAAATTGAACTCGCGGGGTGTCAATTCGATGCTCTCATCGCCGCGTTTCACTTCACGGGTGGCCAGGTTGATGGACAAGTCCTCCACGGCGACCAGGTTCATGCCGCTGCCCGTTGTCCGGCGCACGATGGCATTCAAGCGCGCGATCAGTTCATCGATATGGAAGGGCTTGGGCAGATAATCATCCGCGCCAAGGTTCAGTCCTTCCAGCTTATCATCGAGGGCGCCGCGGGCCGTGACGAGGATTACCGGGACATTGATTTTGCGTCCCCGCAGTTCCTTGAGAACGCCAAGGCCGTCCTTGCCGTGGATCATGATATCAAGGATGATGGCATCGTAGGGTGTATGCATGGCCAGCTCCAGGGCGGTATCCCCGTTGCTGGTCGAATCGAAGCTGATCCCGGTCGCCTTGAGACCTTTCTCCATAAAGCTGCGGATCTTCGCTTCATCCTCTACAAGAAGCACTTTCATCTTCCCAAAGATGCAATATCAAGCGAATCCGGGCAAGGATTCTAAAATTAATTTTTTGTCATCAAAGGGTTCATGGAACGTTCATCTTTCCTGTGTAGACTGCCTTCCAGAAATCAGAAATTTCACATCAAAAAGGAAAGATACATGAAGAAACTAATCGCAATAATGACGATAGGAATCGTCCTCACCGCCAATGCCTTTGCGGAGACGGAAGGCGAGCGTCCAAAGCGGCCTAATCCCGAAGCGTTGGCAGCCAAGCTGATTGCCGACTTTGATACTGATGGCAGTGCCACCCTCAATGAAGAGGAACTGGCGGAAGCCCTTGTGTTCATGCGGGAAAACCGCCCCCGGCCGCAAAACCGCCCGGAGATGAAGCAGCGCCGGGAGCCGCCCCCTCCGGAAAAAGTGGCCGAGCGCATGCTTGAGAACCACGATGCTGATGGGGATGCCCTTCTTTCAGAGGAAGAGCTGGTAGAAGCCTTGTCCAGCATGCCGCGGCCGGGTCGTCGACCAGGCGGCCCCCGTTCTCAGCAGGGTTAATTTCCTGGTTGTTTGGGAGTACATGCAGGAGCTGGCCCATGCCTTTGTGGCGTGGGCCAGCTTGACCAATTTCTACCTAAGCCTATCATGTTGTATCTCTTAATTGACCCCGATGAAGTCCTTTAAGTTCATTCTCCTGGCCTTTGTTTCCGGCGCGCTCGTCGGAGGCATTACTTCCATGTATATCACGGCGGGTTATGAAGGCGATTCAGAACCTGAGGTCCCTCTTTCGCAGGAGCAGAGCGTTGCCAGTGATCCAGGTGATGACAGAACCACGCTGCTGAAGCGCATTCGCGAACAGGAGGCCGAGATAGCAGTTCTCAAGTCCGGTAACCAAACTATTGATCCGCCTGCCGCGGAAGGTGAGGAAGTGAATCCCGAAGAGGCGGAACAGGACGCACGCAGGGATTTCTTCCGGTCCCGGATGGAGGAACGGATGAATCAGCGGGTGGAGGAAATGGCAGTCAACCTTGGCCTGAACGATGGACAACGTCAATTGCTTCAGGAAGTCTACCGCCAGCAATTCGAAAATCTGCGGGCCCGGCGAAGCGGGGAGGAAGTAGCACCTTTCAATTTTGACGGGGCTGTGGAAAGTATCCTTTCCCCGGAGCAGTTTGAGAAGTATCTCGAGACTTCCCAGCAGGAAATCTACAACCGCGCTGAACTGATGGCGACCACACAGATGGTCCGGCTCTCGCAATCAGTGGAATTAACCTCCGAGCAGGAAGGCCTTGTCTATGATGCGATCCACTTTACTGCCCAGGAGGCCATGATTTCCCGTCAGACCGGGTCCGACTACAATATGCGCGAAGTCGTCAATGAAAGGCTTTCGACTATTCTTACGGAGGAGCAGTTCAAGGCTTACCAGGAAAGCGGAGGTGGATTTGGTGGCGGTCCCGGACGTGGCCGGGGTGGATTCCCGCCTCCTTAAGCGCTTTCCAAGGCGTTCCGGCTAAAATTCTGGTAGCAGACTGGGCGCTGGAAGCGCCTGATGGATTGAATCCCAACTGCTGTAAAGCGGCTGTCGGTCGTGGCAGGGTAGGGCCCGCCATGGACCATGACCGGACAGACTTCCACGCCCGTTGGCCATCCATTGCAGACAATCCGGCCGGCCTTGGTCTCCAGTTTTTCGACTAATTCCGCGAAGTCCTCCAAGTCTGCATCCGTCGCATGGAAGCTGGCCGTCAGTTGTCCTCCAATTGCATCAAGGACGGTGAGGTAATCAGTCTTGTCCTTGCAAATAACGATGAGTGAAGCGGGACCGAAGACTTCCTCCGCCAATTCCGGCTGTAAGGCGAAAATACCGGAGTCAACCTTGAACAGGGCGGGACCTGCGCGGAATCCAGCAGCGTTCTCGCTTTGCCCCGGTTCCAGCAGGCAGGTTACGCCAGTGGTTCCAGAAAGCCTTTTTATTACGGAAAGATAATTTTCCTGAATGCCTCCGTTGAGCATCACCTCCGGCGGTTTGGTGCGGAGGAGGCTTAGAACTTCATCGATGAAGCATTGTGCATCCGGGGAATCCGGCAAAAGCACCAGTCCCGGGTTGGTGCAGAATTGGCCAACCCCGAGGGTTAAGGATTCGACAAAGCCTGAGGCCAGGATTTTTGGATTCCGGCTTAGCTGATCCGGAAGTATGGATACCGGATTAATACTGCTCATCTCGGCAAAAACAGGGATCGGTTCGGGCCTGCGCGCAGCGAGGTCAAAAAGTGCGCGACCGCCACGTTCGCTTCCCGTAAAGCCAACGGCCTTGATCAGCGGGTGTTTGACCAATGCCGAACCGACGGCAGTTTTCTCATCGAACAAAAGGCTGAAGACCCCCGCCGGCATTCCTGTGGAACCCACCGCATCGCAGATAGCCTGGCCAACCAGCTCGGATGTTCCCGGATGGCCCGCGTGGGCCTTGACAATTACGGGGCATCCGGCGGCCAACGCCGCCGCCGTATCCCCGCCGGCGACATCATAGGCCAAGGGGAAATTTGCCGGCCCGAAAACGGCCACGGGACCAATGGGGATAAAGCGTTGGGCAAGTGCCGGCTTCGGCAGGGGCTGCCGTTCCGGTCGAGCCTCCTCCGTTTGTGGACGGTCCCATTCCTGCGATTCGAGAAGGTCTGCGAATTGGTTCAATTGCAGGCAGGTTCTGCCACGCTCCCCAATGGCCCGAGCTTCAGGAAGGCCACTTTCTTTCATGTAGCGGTGGATCAGTATATCCCCCATGGCCTCGATATTGCCCGCTATGGCCCGGAGAAATGCCCCCCGTTGGCCGGCAGCGTTCTTCCGGTACAAAGGGAAGGCTTCCGCTGCCCGCTGGCAGGCGGAATTGGTATCGCCCGGACTGGCAGGGTAGTAGGGGGGATCCAGTTGTTTGCCGTTAGCCGGGTTGACGGCATGAAAAGGTGAACCCGTCGCTTGGGCATGGGTGGAAGCAATAAGGGAGAGGCCTTGAAGTGACATAACGGGTAAGCTTTAACGAAAACCCTAAAGGACCGGCCCCGATTTGCCAAACATCGTTTTCCACATTTCTGCATTGCGAGGTTATTTTCTCCCGGATTGAATGCGGGCATGAAGGACTTGTTGCAGAGGCTGGTACCCATACCGCGTGAGATCCTTCTTGTTGGCAGTGGCGGGTTGTGGCGCGAGGCTTCCTTGCAGCAGTCCCTGGTTGGCGATCTCGGTTCCGAGGGTTATCGCATTTCAGCAAGTGGAACCAGCATACTCATCGAGGCCTCAGGGGATAAGGGATTTTTCTATGCCCGTCAGACAATCACCCAGCTTCGCAGGATCACGGGAGGTAGTTATCCGGGTTTTCGGATTTCCGACGCACCGGCCTTTCCCATACGGGGTTACATGCTCGACATCAGCCGGTGCAAGGTCCCGCGCATGGAACAGCTGTTTCATCTGGTCGACCTGTTGGCCTTGTTCAAGTTCAACCAGCTCCAGCTCTACACGGAACATACATTCGCTTATGAAGGGCATGAAACGGTCTGGAACGATGCCTCACCAATGACGCCCGGGGAGGTCCGTGAGTTGGAGAAGTATTGTTCCAGTCGCTACATTGAACTGGTGCCAAACCAGAATGCATTCGGTCACATGGAGCGATGGTTGCGCCATCCCCAATATCGCCACCTTGCGGAAAGTCCTGATGGCTTCGAGCACCCGGTCGCCGGTTGGAAGCCGCATGGATCGGTCCTCCGCCCGGGACCGGATTCGATCGCCTTTGTTAGTGGTTTGCTGGAGCAGTTGCTCCCTTGTTTCAACAGCGAGTTCATTCATCTGGGCTGTGATGAGCCATGGGAACTCGGCCAGGGCCTTAGTTCAGAAAGGGTGGAACGGGATGGCCGGCACGCCGTCTACAAGGAGCACTTGCTCGCTCTTCACGACTTGGTCAGTCAGCACAATCGACGCATGCTTTTCTGGTCGGATGAGTTGCGGGGGGAGCCTTCCCGCATCCGGGAATTTCCCTCGGACATGATTCCAGTCGTCTGGGGCTATGAGGGCGACCACGATTTTGATACTGAATGCGCTGCTTATGCTGCCGCCGATCATCCCTTCCTTATCGCACCGGGCGACTCTTCCTGGAACAGTTTTTCCGGGCGTCTTGTCACCGCCTTGCGGAATATTGAGAAGGCCGTGGAGGCGGCCCAAAGGCATAAGGCGGAAGGGCTCCTGCTAACCAGTTGGGGGGACCAGGGGCACCAGCAAACATGGCCGGCTCAACTACCCGGTCTCGTTTGTTTCGCGGCAGGCGCGTGGAATCCTTCGGGATTACCACAGCTCGCGATCGATAAAGCCCTTGATCAGATTGTCTTTCAGGATACTTCTGGCCAGCTTGGCAAGTTTTGGGTCAAGCTGGCCCGGCTGGATTCCCATCTGCCTGGCGAATTACATGTTCCCAATAGCAGCTTTCCTTACGATGCTGTTTACGCATCAAAGTCCCACCTGCGACACCTGGTCCGGCATCTGGATCACGATGTCTTCTTCCCGGCCCTGAGCCAGTTGGAGGATTGCGCCAAGCAACTTGACCGGGCAAGTCCCGCTTGTGCCGATGGGGACACGCTCCTTGAGGAGTCGAACCTGGCCCTCGAGATGACCCGCGCTGCCCTGAAGCGGGCAGAGACCATGCTCAAGGAGGGAAATGGCACTTTCCCAAGCGACGAGTGGATGCTGCTTGCTCATCGGTTCCGCAAGGTTTGGTTGATGCGCAACCGGGAGGGCGGTCTGGAGGAGAGTCTTTCCCGGCTCCGCCTAGAAAGTCCCCACAACCACGCTTAGGGAAATCAGCGAGAAGAGGGTGCTCAGGATGATGGCCCCGGATGCCATGGCGCCATCCCCGTGCAACCGTTTGGCGATGACATAACTGGCCACTGCGGTGGGGGTGGCCGTGAATACCATCAGGATCAGCATGTCAGTGGGGGCGAGGTCAAAGGGCAAGGCAATCATCCATGCCAGCAGGGGCATCAGGAATACCTTCAGGCCGGCCGCCAGCACGGCGCTGCGGTACCGCCCTTCCATCGAGGTCAGGGCCATTCCACCACCAACGCAGACCAAGGCCATTGGAGCAGCTGTCCTGCCCATGAAATCCAGTGTGTCACCCAGAAACGAGGGTAAGTTGAATGGAAGCACATAGATACACAGGCCAGCGACAGTGGCAATCGTCAGCGGGTTTTTCAGAACTTGAACAAACGTCTTTCCGATTGAGGCTTTCTGTGAGCTGTTACCCCCGGTGAGAACCAGTACCGAGGTGATGTTATAAAAAATCATGATCGGTGCGAAGATAAACACCGCCCGGGCGATAAGCCGGGTTGACTCTTCCTCCGGAAGATCCCTCAGGGCGTAAACCAGGATCGGTATCGCAATGAAGGCAATATTCCCCCGGAACGAACCCTGCATGAGGGTTCCATGCTGCCACCTCTCCAGGCCGAGTCCCTTGGCGACAAGTTTCGCCGCTCCGATAACCAGAATGGTGGCACTGAAGAAGGTTGCCAGGATCGGTAATGATCCGCCCGTGATGTCCTCCGCCCGGTCGAGGTTAATGATGATCAGTGATGGAAGGCAGATCCAATAAACAAGCTTGTTCAGCTCGTCCAGGAACGGCTTGGTGATGAATCCCTTCCGGGCCAGGAGATAACCGAGGCCGACTATGGCAAAGACGGGAAACAGGGTCTGGAAGGTGTGTAGCATGCTCGCCCGTCACGGTGGAGACGAGCCGGTTGTATGGCAATCGCTTTATGAATTACGCAATTATTGAGACTAATCTTAAGGATAATCCGGGTTTCTAAGTAGTGTTTCTAATGGCGAATTCTTGAACCTTTTGGATCGGCCAATTATGCATGTTCAGCAAATGGCCAGCCGGTCATGGAAAAGTAACTACCAGTTTATAAAATCATAAAGTATATCCAGCTATGAAAAAGAACCCCAAGATGATTGCCCTCCTCATCGGAGGTCTCTGTATAAGCGGGCCACTTATGGCCCAGCACGCGTCGTTAACCGAGTACAACGGTTACGCATCCTGTAAGAGCTGTCACGACCAGGCATTTGGTGGCGGCGGCCTGCACGCCGACCAGGTGATGGCCAGTATCCACTGGACATGGGAAAAGACGGACTCCTACACAGGCAAGGAAGTCGGCAAGTACAATGTGATCAATAATTACTGCGTGGCGGTTAAGTCCAACGAACCCCGCTGTACCAGCTGTCACGTTGGAATTGGCTGGAGCGACACTTCCTGGGATCCAGCAGCAAACCGGGACTCCATTGACTGTCTTGTTTGCCACGACACCACGGGAACGTACAAGAAGATTCCGACCGGGGCCGGCGCACCGGTGGCTGGTCTGGACTATGCAGCCATTACTTCCTCCATTGGCAGCCCGGACCGGGACAACTGTGGTGCCTGTCACTTCTTCGGTGGTGGCGGTGATGCCGTCAAGCATGGTACGCTTGACTCCACCATGGCCAACCCGACCCGCGACGCGGATGTCCACATGGGTGGTTCCATGGACATGACCTGTATTGATTGTCACATTGCTGAAGGCGCTTCCAACAAGCATGAATACCTGGGTACCCGCTACTCGCAGGACCAGAACGATGCCGCCCTCTGCCAGGACTGTCATACAGCAACGCCGCACGGTGGTTTCATGGACATGCACGCCCAGCGGGTAGCTTGCCAGACCTGTCACATTCCTGCGTTTGCCCGCGGTGGCAAGGCGACCAAGATGTTCTGGGACTGGACCACCGCCAAGGGCGAAAAGGTCGATGACGGTAACGGCAACATGGTCGACCTGGTCATCAAGGACGATGACGGTAATGTCATTTACCACGCCAAGAAGGGTACCTTCGAATGGCAGGAAAACGTCATTCCGGAATATACCTGGGCCAACGGCAAGGTTCGTCATGTTACCCTGGACGATCCGGTCATGGAGGGTGAAGTCGTGAAAATCAACGAACTTATGGGTGACGTGGATGATCCCAATGCGCTCATCTTCCCGGTCAAACGCTTCACTGGTATCCAGCCCTATGACACCGGCCTGAATGGTGATGGCGTCGGTAATCTTGCCATTCCGCACCTCTTCCCCTTCGCGGGTGAAAAGGAATGGCCGGCCGACCAGAAGTCCGCCTTCTGGATGCTCTTCGACTGGGAAAAGGCCTTGACTGCCGGTATGGAAACGGACGGTCGGACTTTCGATGGCCCGGTGGGTTACATTGAGACGGAATTCACCTGGATTTCCAATCACATGGTTGCCCCCAAGGAGCAGTCCCTCGACTGTGTGGATTGTCATACATTTGGCAGTCGCATGAACTTCGCCAAGCTCGGTTATCCTGAAGCAAAGGCCGAGGAACTCCAGCTCAAGGCGCAATCTGTCTACTGGGCAGACTACCCGGTCTCCGGCGCCATGGGAGTCGATACTGGCCCATGGCTGGGCTGGCTCAATGTGGAATTTGCCCCATGGGTCTACAGCTACACCCTCGGCAAGTACCTTTACCTCCCTGAATCCGGTGTCTCTGAATCAGGTTCATGGACATACATTATGAAATAGACTGAACAGAGGTTGTTCAGGCAGCCTCTGATTGTTCTTCGTTGTCATTGAATACCCGCCCCTTTTCCGGGGGCGGGTATTTTGTATCCAAAAATAATGACAGTTTACTGGTAGAGCCTGAAGAGACCCTGCGTTCCAAGTTCGCCGCCTCCGTCTGCTGCCAGCTTTGAGTACATCTCATGGGCCAGATCGAGTCCGGGAGTCTGGATACCTGCCGCATGGGCCGACTCCCGGGCAATGCCCATATCCTTGAGAAAGTGCTTCACATAGAATCCCGGGGCGAAGTCACCCTTGATCATGCGGGGCCCAAGGTTGGAGAGGGACCAGCTCCCGGCCGCGCCTCCGCTAATGCTCTGCAGGACGGTTTCCGGATCGAGGCCACTCCGGGCAGTGTAGGCGAGGGCCTCACAGACGCCCAGCATACCGGCGGCAATGGCAATCTGGTTGGCCATCTTGGTGTGCTGCCCGCTTCCGGCCGGACCTTGCCAGACAATGTTGGAACCCATCTGCCGGAAGAGAGGAAGCGCCTTGTCAAAGTCTTCTTTTGTCCCTCCCACCATGATGGAAAGCCTCGCTTCACGGGCCCCGATGTCGCCCCCGCTGACCGGAGCGTCCAAGGTCCCGATTCCCTTTTCCCCGGCTTGATCATGAATCGTCCGGGCGAGGGCAGGACTGGACGTCGTCATGTCGATAAGAAGGGTTCCCGGCCGGGCATGGGGAACAATGCCGCCCTGCCCGAGATAAATTTCCTCCACGTCGCTGGGAAATCCAACGATGGTGATGATCACATCGGCGGCCGCGGCCAGGGTTGCGGGTGAGTCATGCCAGAGGGCTCCCTGATCAATAAGTTCCTCCGCCTTGGAGCGGGTACGGGTATGGACCAGCAGTGGGTAACCAGCCTGGATAATGTGGCCAGCCATGCTGCGGCCCATAACCCCGGTCCCGATGAATCCAACGACGGGCTTGCGATTGTTTCTTTCCATGAGCCCATGATCCGGGGAAATCAGGACTACGGCAAATATTGATTTGGAAAATTGACCCGGTAAGACTTGTGAGCCATCCTTTGCCTAACCCAAATTTTGATATGCGAGTAGGTGTAGTTAAGGAAATAAAGGCTGATGAAAACCGTGTCGCCATGACACCCGCCGGTGCTGAGGCATTCACGGACCGGGGACATGAGGTACTGGTGGAAGCCGGTGCCGGTGAAGGAAGCGGATTTGTTGATGCCGAGTATACTGAGGTTGGAGCCCGGATCGTTTCGGCTGCCGAGGTCTGGCAGGAGGCGGAGATGGTCTTGAAGGTCAAGGAGCCCCAACCGGAGGAAGTCAGCCGCATCCGCAAGGACCAGATTGTTTTCACCTACTTTCATTTCGCGGCCTCAGAGGAGCTGACCCGTGGAATTGTTGAATCCGGATGCATCGCCATCGCTTACGAGACCATCACCGACGGAAAGGGTAACCTGCCTCTCCTCACGCCAATGAGTGAAGTCGCCGGCCGGATGGCCATCCAGCAGGGGGCCAAATACCTCGAAAAGGCACACGGTGGCCGCGGTATACTCCTTGGCGGTGTTCCCGGCGTGCCGCCTGCGACCGTGGTCGTTCTGGGGGCCGGGGTGGTTGGGATGAATGCCACCAAGATGGCGGCCGGGCTCGGCAGCCTCGTCTATGTCCTTGATGTGAACCTTGAGCGCCTCCGCTACTACAGCGATGTCATGCCCTCCAATGTCATCACCATGATGTCCAACAAGGCCAACCTGCGCAAGGCCCTCTCCGACGCCGACCTTGTTGTTTCCAGCGTCCTCATACCCGGTAGAAAGGCTCCAAAACTCATTACCCGGGAAACCTTGGCCATCATGAAGCCCGGTGCGGTCATTGTTGACGTGGCCATCGACCAGGGTGGTTCCACCGAAACCTCCAAGCCGACCACCCACCGCGATCCAATCTACACTGTTGACGGGATCATCCACTACTGTGTCGCCAACATGCCCGGGGCGATGCCGATGACCTCAACCCTGGCCCTGACCAATGCCACCATACCGTATGCCCTGCAGTTGGCCGGCAAGGGCTATTCCGATGCCATCCGTCAGCACCGGAGCATTGCTGCGGGAGCTAACATTGTCCGGGGAACGATTACCCACAAAGGGGTGGCGGAAGCCTTTGGTCTTCCATACGAGCCCGTCTACGAAGTCCTCAAGGATTAGGACTGCTCCGGGAATCGTGCATGAATGAGGAGCGGCCTTCCGTCTTTGGGATCGGCGGCCCTCGGTCCGAGGTTGTTATCGAAAATGAGATAGACATCCTGTCCCTCGACAACCAGCCCTTCCGCCTGTCCGTAGACCTGGGAGCGATAGGCCCAGCGTGGATCCGTCTCAATATGGCGGTAACTCCATGCCTCCGCCTCGACAAATCCATTTTCTACCCGTTCAAGGCGGACAATTAGATGGGCATTCCGGAAGAGGGCATAGATGTTTTCCCCATCGGAATCGAGTCCTGAAAAATCGGGCAAACGGAGCAATGGCAGGGCATTACTGAAGGGCGAATGCTCCTGCTGGGTAGCGGTTACCTCCACTTGGCCATCGACAAGACTTATGTCCGCCAATCCCCTCGGCTCCCGCTCAACCGCTCCCAGCCAGTGATCCGGGCCCAGCCAGGTGATGCCCTCAAAGCCGGCGTTCTTCTTGGCATAAAGACCTGCTTTGGTTAGGTGGTCACGGAGGGGAGGGGTTGCCCAGTTGGCTTGGCCATCAAGGGTCACTTCAAGGATGCGTGCCCTTGTTTCTGAAACGAGGTAGAGCGTTCCTTGGTCATCGGCGGCAATGCCTTCCCAATCCATTGAGGTATAGCCAGGCGGTTGAAAGCGAATGGCGGGTACCAGGCGGGCCGAATCACCCACTAACTCAACCTTGTAGATTGTCCGGTTGTCCTTGTCGGCCACGGTGTAGAGTATTCCATTGAGACGAACCAGGCCGGATGGTTCGAGGGGCAGGTCCATATCGATGGCATAGGCGGCGACCAGTTCCAATTCGGTGAATCCCTTTCCTTGATTTCCCTGCGGACGCCAGCATCCACTCAAGGCAAGGACCGCTAACAGGAGACCTATGGAAACCAGATGCCTCATGAAGCTGCGTAAAAAGACCGCACATTCTCAACGGTGATACCCATGAGGCGCTCCCGGGCTTCGACGCTGGCCCAGGCCAGATGGGGTGTGATCAGGCAATTGGGAGCGCCCATCAGGGGGCAGTCCTGTGCCATCGGTTCTTCCGTCAACACATCCAAGGTGGCCGCAGCGAGCTGGCCGCTTTCCAGTGCCTCCCGCAGGTCCAACTCGTTGATGAGCGGTCCACGGGCCGTATTGATAAGGATGGCTCCAGGCTGGCAGCTGGCGAGGAGCTCCGCATTAACAAATCCCTGGTTATCCGCGGTCAAGGGGCAGTGGAGGGAGATGACATCCGATTCGGCAAAGATCTCCTCAATTGACTTGAAAGCGAACCCTTCCCAGTCGGGTGCATCCCGGGGTGTCCGGGCATAGGCAAGAACGCGCATGCCCAGACCATTAAGGGCGGCTGCTGTGGCCCGTCCTATCTGGCCAAACCCGATAATGCCCACCGTCCGTCCGGCGAGTTCGGGAATCGGATGGTGCCAGTAGCAGAACTGGCGGCTGTTTTTCCACTCTCCGGAATGGACTGAAGCGCTGTAATGGGCCGCCCGGTTGGTGATTTCCAATAACAGGGCAACGACATGCTGGGCCACCGACTGGGTACTGTAGGCAGGGACATTGCGGACCGTTATCCCCAGCCGCTCTGCGGCTGTAAGGTCCACGTTGTTGGTTCCTGTGGCGAGGATACAGATCAACTTGAGCTCTGGTAATTTCTGAAGCACAGGCTCCATCAGTGGAACCTTGTTGGATAAAACAACCTCCGCGCCGGCGCAGCGCTCGAGGATGACCGCTTCATCCCGAGGCGTGAAGGCATGCATTTCAAGTTCTCCGAATGCTTCCAGCGGAGACCATGAGGAATCCGGAAGTTCCAGTGTCTCACTGTCCAAGGCGACGAGTTTTGGCATGCCCATCTAAAAAGGCAGATGAACGGTATGAGTCAAGGCGCGGGCGGAAAGGCCACCGGTGCGAGGATAATCAGGGCCAGGCCGGCAAGGACAACGGTGGCCAGGAGGCGCAGCTTGTTTATCGAGCGCAGCGAGATGTCCTCCGGAACCCGGCGTCCGAAAAGGCCGGCGATGAGGACAAAGTGGGCGAACCAGCCCAACTGTCCAACCAGTGCACCAAATCCGAACAGAGGGGCCAGCTCCCATCCAGGACCGGTCAAGTGGACGCTGACGGAAACGATGAGTCCAGCCCACAACGGAAGTCGCCAGGGCATGACCAGGCTGCGCCAGAAGCTTGATTTCACCAGCGCCCAGGTACCGCTCTCGGTCTCAACCCGCAGTGCCCGGACGGCGGGGGCCCGAGCACTCCGGAGAGCCATCCAGAGGAGAAAACCGGCGGCCAGCGCCCGCAGGCCGAGGTCAACGGTCTGCCAAAGGCCTGAAAATTCAAACAGGATCAGGGCCGCGGCCACGCACCAGGGCAGTTGGCCCAGCGCCAGGCCCAGCGAGCAGGCCAGCCCGCACAGCCAGCCACGGCTGACCGTCAGCTGAATGGCCCAGACTGATGCCGGCATGACAGTGGCCGAGTAGAGCAAGCTCATCCAGATTCCGCCCACTATTGCCAACTCGCTCATCTCCATACTGACCATCAATGAGACCCATTCCGGCCAATTCGTCAAAGCCTTGTCGCCCTCTCGAAAGGAATCCCCTTTGTGACTTGAAATGAACGGGACTTTGAATCACTTCTCCTATGCATGACCATCGATTCAGAAATTCGAAATCAGCTGGAGGAAATCACGCGTCGCGCCGGTTACCTGTGGAGGTATCTTTGACGTCCCCAAGCGACAGGAGGACATAGCCGGTCTGGAGCAGCAGATGGCTGCAGAGGGCTTCTGGGACAACCAGGAGGCCGCCAACAAGATCGTTACCGAGGCGAGCCACCTCAAGAGCAGCATCCAGCCCATCATCAAGTTCAACAGCCGGATCGAGGACGTCCAGACACTCATTGAACTGGTTGAAGATTCCGAAGGTGACGAAGCCGACGAGTTTCTTAATGAAATCAGGGAATCTGTGGAAACGCTCACCGGTGAAATCGAGGAACTGGAGATACAGAGTTTCCTCAGTGGAAAGATGGACCGCAACAATGCGATCCTCTCCATCAATGCCGGGGCCGGGGGGACCGAATCCTGCGACTGGGCGGAGATGCTCTACCGGATGTATGTCCGCTGGGCCGAGCGAAATGGTTACCAGGTGGAAACAGACGACCTTGCCCCGGGTGAAGAGGCCGGGATCAGCCACGCCACCATCCGGATCATGGGACCCAACGCCTACGGCTATGCCAAGGCGGAGCGCGGTGTCCACCGCCTGGTCCGTATCAGTCCCTTCGACAGCAATGCCCGCCGCCATACCTCCTTTTGCGCGGTTGATGTCATCGCCGAGCTGGATGACGATATTGACATCGAGATCAAGGATGAGGATATCCGGGTCGACACCTACCGCGCTTCCGGAAAGGGCGGCCAGCACGTCAACAAGACAGACTCCGCCGTGCGGATGACCCACCTACCGACCAATATTGTCGTCCAGTGCCAGAACGAGCGTTCCCAGCTCAAGAACCGCAACACGGCGATGAAAATGCTCAAGTCCCGCCTCTACGAAAAGTATGAGGACGACAAACGGGCCGAGATGGAGAAGTTTTATGGGGAGAAGGGCGAAATCGGCTGGGGCAACCAGATCCGATCCTACGTCTTCCAGCCGTACCAAATGGTCAAGGACCTGCGAACCGGGGTCGACACCTCGAATATCCAGCAGGTCATGGATGGTGACTTGAATCGCTTCATTCATGCCTGGTTACGAGCTGGTGGACCAACCACCCGTAACAAGGACATCAAGATTGAGGACTAAGGACGAAAGACGAAGGACGAAGGACGATGGACAGGGTCGATCGATGAAGAGTGAGGAGAGCAGTGAGTTGACATTTGAAGGCTTGAAGGAGGCCTTTGCCGGGCAAGCCTTGTTTGAAGACAAGACCTGGCGGATCTCACCTGAGGCCTGGCCCCTGACGGCGAGGCAGATCCGGGAAGTCGAGATGGTCGGCCAGGCCTGCCTTGAATTCTACCGCGCGTCCGAGCTCCTCTACACCCGTTCCCACGAGGGGAAGACCATTCTTCGCAACGCGGACCTGAAGGTGCCGTGGGTGGCCGATTACCTTGACCGGGGGAAGCCGGCTCATCTGGTCGCTCATGCCCGCTCCAAGAGACTGCGCCGCAGCCACCCCATGGTCATCCGGCCGGACCTGTTGGCAACCGACGACGGATTGGCCCTGACGGAAATCGATTCCGTTCCCGGAGGTATCGGGCTGACCGCTTTTCTCAACCAGCTTTACGGCTCCGAGCCGGGAATTGTCGGGGATGGAGGCAGGATGATTGATGCCTTCTACACCTCAATGGCCTCATTACGCCCGGACAAGGAATTGCCGCTCATCACGATTGTCGTGTCAGACGAGGCATCGACGTATCGTCCTGAAATGGACTGGCTGGCGGAGCGCCTGCAGGAGCGGGGCAAGCGGGTTTACTGCCTGCATCCCGGGGATCTCTTCCCGGTGGGTGATACCCTCTGTGCGGACATCGACGGGGATCCCGAGGAAATCGATGTCATTTACCGGTTCTGGGAACTCTTCGATTTGGATAACATTCCCGTTGCCGAGCATATCTTCCAGATGCTGGAAAACGGAGCCCCCCTGGCAGTGACGCCCCCCATGCGCCATATCCAGGAGGAGAAGCTCAATCTCGCGCTTTTTCATCATCCGCGTCTGGCCGATTTTTGGCGGGAAAACCTGAGCAAGCCGAGCTGGAAGCTGCTCAGGCGGATCATTCCCGAGGGATGGATCATGGATCCGGTGGATCTGCCTCCCAATGCGGTCCTCGATGCCCCGCTTATTGGTGGCCGGCCCATTTACCGCTGGGAACAGCTGGGGGATGCCTCACAGAAAGAGCGCAACCTGATCATGAAGCTGAGCGGTTTCCATGAGAATGCCTGGGGCGCCCGCAGCGTCCTCTACGGAAGCGATGCTTCCCGTGAGGAGTGGGTGGACGGAATCAACGAGGCCCTTGAGGGAGCGGCTGATAATTTGTATTTACTCCAGGAATACAGAAAACCCGGTCTTTTGAAACATCCGGTTTTCAACCTTGAAGGAAAGCTCTACCCTATGAACGGCCGGTTGCGGCTCTGTCCCTACTATTTCGTCGAGGGAGACGGCGTCAGCCTTGGGGGCATCCTCGCCACCTTCTGCCCGGCGGACAAGAAGATCATCCACGGCATGCGCGATGCCGCCCTGTTGCCGGTGAAGGCCGTGGAGTAGGGGACCCATGGAGTACAGGCGTCCCGCCTGTACGTGCCTGCCTACAGGCGGGACGCCTGTAGTCCTTTTGGCGGTTCCAACTACAGGCGGGACGCCTGTAGTCCTTTATTGCCCCGCTTCCTTAAGGACGATCTCCGCATGCTTCTTCTCCACCGGTTGGATGGACAGGCGCATGCCTCGCTGGGCCACCTTCATGTCCTTGAGGACCTTGTGTTCCTTGATCGCCTTGAGGGTGACTGGGGTCTTTAACTTGCGACGGTACTTCACATCGACAAGCAACCAGCGGGGATTTTCCGGATCCGACTTGGGATCGTGGTACTTGCTCTTCTTGTCAAACTGGGTCGGATCGGGATAGGCGGCTTTTGAGGCAATCTCGGCCAGCCCGACGATTCCCGGTTCCGCGCACCTTGAGTGGTAGAAAAAGACGATGTCTCCCTTCTTCATGTCGTCCCGCATGAAGTTCCGCGCCTGGTAGTTGCGGATACCATCCCATGGTTCGGTCTTGCGGGGAGCATTCTTCAGATCGTCGATGGAGAAGACGTCGGGTTCGGATTTCATCAACCAGTAGTTGGGCATGGGATCAACCTATTGTTCAGGGGTTGGTGACTTTCGGCTTGGGACGGTAAAGGGATGCCGTGTGGCCGACTTCGCCACAGATAGTGGAGCGGGTCAGTTCGGCGGCCTCGGCCAGCCATGCTTTACGGGTGACCTTGTCCTTGACCTCGAGACGGACCTTAATCAATCCATCCCGCGCCAGGGCCGTGTTTAGCGCATCGACAACGGTCTTGCTGACGCCGGCCTTCCCGATAAGGACGGCGGGCTTAAGGTTCATGGCCTGGCCGCGCAGTTTCTTGCGTTCGGCTGAGGTCAGTTCCGGGGCGGGAGGAAGGTCCATCTTAGGTTCCAATCGAATTGAGCCAGCCGGTGAGGACGGACTCCAGTTTATCCGGTTCCGAACCGCCGCCCATGGCGAAGTCAGGTTTGCCGCCGCCCTTGCCGCCGAGTTCAGCGGTCAGGGTGCGGATGATATCCCCCGCCTTGAAGCCCTTTTTGATGGCTTCCTCGGATGCCATGGCGATGAGGGTGACCTTCGGGCCGAATACGCCCCCGGTGACCAGCAGCCCATTGTTCAATTGCTTGAAGGTCTTGGCGGTGAGGGAACGCAGGTCGTTGGGGTTGTCCGCTTGTAGTTGCTTGGCCAGTACATCCATTCCGTCAATGGAGCGGATTTCGTCCTTGAGAGCGGCGGCCTGGTCTGCCTGGGCCTGGGACTTCGAGGCCTTGATGGCCCGTTCCGCCTCGACCAGGCGTTCCTGCATATCCTTGACGCGCTCCGGCAGTTCGTCCGGCTTGGCGGAGAAGCCGTGGGCGAGGGCAGTCAGGATATCAAAGCGCTGCTCGACAAGACTTGCGGCAGCCTCGCCACAAACGGCCTCGATGCGGCGGGTCCCGGCAGCAATGGCCGATTCGGAGACAATCTTCAATAGCCCGATTTCGCCACTGGCGGAGACGTGGGTCCCGCCGCAGAGCTCCTTGCTCCAGCCTCCCATGTCGACCACGCGGACAACGTCCCCGTACTTTTCCCCGAAGAAGGCAATGACATCTTCCGGCTTCTGGTCGAACGGCACCTCGTACCACTTGACGGGATCGTTCTCGAGAATCTTTTCATTGCAGAGCCGCTCAATCTCCCGCAACTGGTCGGCGGAAATCTGCTCGAAGTGGGAAAAGTCAAAGCGCAGGCGATCGGGACCGACGAAGGAGCCTGCCTGCTGCACGTGGGTACCGAGGACCGAACGCAGGGCCCAGTGGAGCACATGGGTGGCGGAGTGATGGCGCTGCACGGCCTTGCGGTAAGGGAGGTCGACGTCGATGACGGCCGCTTTACCAGTCATCTGCTCGTCCAACTCGTCCTGTATCTCGTGCAGCACATGCCCGCTGTCATCCTTGGTGGTGTAGGTAACCGGATACCGTTCCCCGTCAATGGTGAGGATGCCCTTGTCACCGACCTGGCCGCCCATCTCCGCGTAACAGGGAGTCTTGTCGAGGACGACGAAGGATTGGTCACCCTCAGAATGAATCCGGAGGATGGTTGATTCTGTTCCTCTGAGGTTTTCCGGTTCGTAGCCGTTGAAGAGGGTCGGTTCGCTGCCGTCGTCCTCCTCACTGACCCGGATGACGCTGGACTGGCGGGCGGCACGGGCGCGCTCCCGCTGGATGTTCATTTCCTTCTGGAATCCGGAGGTATCGACGGTAAGTCCCTTTTCCGCGGCGATGATCTGTGTCAAGTCGAGCGGAAAGCCATGGGTGTCATAAAGCGTAAAGGCATCTTCGCCGCTGATCTGCTCCGGGTTGGTGGCAAAGATTTTTTCCAGCATCAGCAGACCGCGTTCGATGGTCCGTTCAAATGCCGCCTCCTCGCTGGCGATAACCTTGCGGATAACGGTTTCCTGTTCCTTCAGTTCAGGGAAGACCGGCCCGAGGATAGCAATAACGGGTTCCACCAGTTCGGTGAAAAAGCCATCCTTCAAGCTGAGCCGGCGTCCATAGAGGATGGCCCGGCGAAGAATGCGGCGGAGGACGTAGTTGCGGCCCTCATTACCGGGAAGGATACCATCGGCAATGGCGCAGGAAAGGGTGCGAATGTGGTCGGCAATGACTCGGAAGGCGATGTCCAGCATCTCCTCTTCCGTCGGTTTGTGGGGATCCGCCGGCAGGCTGGCGCCGTAAGATGTGCCGCACATGGCGGTAATCTTTTCGAAGATCGGGCTGAAGAGGTCGCAGTTGTAATTGCTCGGCGGCTTGGAGAAGTCCGTGAAATTATCCGTCGTGCCGAGGATACCACAAACCCGCTCGAAGCCCATGCCGGTGTCGACATGCTTGTTCTTCAGCGGTGTGAATTTGCCATTTTCGTCGGCGTTGAACTGGATAAAGACAAGGTTCCAGAGCTCGATACAGAATGGGGAATCGGCATTGACCAGCTTGCCCCCGGTATCACCGTCCGGTGTCAGGTCCATATGGATTTCCGAGCAGGGACCGCAGGGACCCGTATCGCCCATCATCCAGAAATTGTCCTTTTTGCCACCGGTGAGGATACGCTCCTTAGGGTCGAGGCCACTCTTCTCCAGGACTTTCGCCCAGTAGTCGTAGGCTTCCTGGTCGAATTCCGCGGGATCGCCGTCGCCCGGCTTGTAGACCGTGACATAGAGCCGCTCCTTGGGAAACCCCCAGACGTCGGTCAACAGTTCCCAGCCCCATTCAATGGCCTCCTTCTTGAAGTAGTCCCCAAAGGACCAGTTGCCCAACATTTCGAAAAAGGTCTGGTGGTAGGTATCCAGCCCGACGTCATCGAGGTCGTTGTGCTTCCCGCCGGCCCGGATGCATTTCTGGGTATCCGCGACCCGGGAATGCGCGGCTTCCCGTTCCCCAAGGAAATAGGGGACAAACGGATTCATGCCGGCGTTGGTGAAGAGCAGGTTTGGTGCGGTTGGCATGAGGGAGGCAGACGGCACGATGTGGTGTTGCTTGCCGGCAAAGAAATCAAGGAAGGACTGGCGGACTTCTGCGGAGGTCATTGTTTTGGTCGTAGGACTAAGGTCGTAGGTCGAAGGACTTAGGACTAAGGGCGCTTGGCGTTTTAAGAAAGGATTTTTTAGAGGCGGGAAAGGATGACATCGGCCATCTGGCGGGTATTGACCGATTCAAGCCCGAACGCGATGTCACCGGTACGGGTACCGGCCTCGACGGTCTGGCGGACGGCCTTCTCGATGGAGCTGGCCTGTTCCTCGAGTCCGAAACTGAAGCGTAGCATCATGGCGGCGCTGAGGATCTGGGCACAGGGGTTGGCAATGCCCATCCCGGCGATGTCGGGAGCTGTTCCGCCCGCTGGCTCGTAGAGGCCATATGGATTGCCAAGGGAATTGGTCCCGAGGCCGAGACTGGCTGAGCAGAGCATGCCAAGGCTGCCACAGACAATGCCCATCTCGTCGCTGAGAATATCGCCGAACATGTTTTCCGTCAGGAGGACGTCGAACTGGTTCGGATCCCGTGCCAACTGCATGGCGGCATTATCGACATACATGTGGCTCAACTGAATTTCGGGATAACGCTCCGCGAAAAAGGCGGTGACCACCTCCCGCCAGAGGACAGAGGTGGTAAGCACATTCGCCTTGTCGACCGAGCAGACCTGTTTGCCCCGGGCAAGTGCGGTCTGGGCGGCCACTTCGGCAATGCGCTCAATTTCGCTCTTGCGGTAGACCATGGTGTCGAGGGCCTCAAGGTCCCCATCTTCCAGCTCCCGCCGCAGCTTGGGCTGGCCAAAATATATGCCACCGGTCAACTCCCGGATGCAGACCATGTCGATTCCCTCGGGAATGCGTTCATTCTTGAGCGGCGAGGCGGCCAGCAACTCCGGATAAAGTAATCCCGGGCGGATGTTGGCGAAGAGCTGGAAGTGCTTCCGCAGGGGCAAAAGGGATGCCCGTTCCGGCTGTTCTGCCGGCGGCAGGGACTCCCACTTCGGTCCGCCGACGCTGCCAAAGAGGATGGCATCGCTGGATTCGCAGGCCGCGATGGTTGATTCCGGAAGGGCCTGGCCGTGTTTATCGATGGCACATCCGCCGACGTCGGCGGGCGTTGTATCCATACTGTAGCCGGCACCGGAAAGGACCTTGTCGAGGACTTCCAGAGCGACTTCCATCACCTCGGGCCCGATTCCATCACCGGGGAGAACTGCGAATTTGAGCGATTTCATGATTTAATGACCAAAGCGTGCGAGGAGAGAAAATCCACCATCAAATGGCAATCCCTTTTCCTGTCGCCCGGTGAAGGGACTTGCCCTTGAGGCCCTTGGTTCTTTTTTTGGTTCTATGTTGCAGCTCATCCGGGAGTCCTGGACCAGTGCGTCGACAAACACCAAGTTACTCCTGGTGTTCCTGTCCGTGGCTATCTTAAGCAGCCTTGCGGTAATCACCATTGTCGTCCGCAACTGGCGTGCGGATGCCCCAATCGTCGAGGAAGACCTTAGCCAGCACAAAAGCCGCGATTTGCTCCGGGTCATCCGCCAAACCGACATCGGTGAGGGTCCCGTTCAACTGTTGGGCATCGCCGAAAAGGCAGTCCTTGACCGCCACCTCAATGTCATCGGTGGAATTAAAAACATCTCCTCCATATCCAGCATTCGTTTTTCCGGCCAGGTTACCTTTCAGGGTGGCCTCGTCCAGGAGGTCATTGTTGTCAAGAAAGGGGGCGACCGGATGCGGACATCGGTCCGCTCCAAGAAAACCCAAACATCATGGGTAATCTCTCCCGAGTCGAATTGGCGCGGGATCTGGGTGAATGGCAACCTGCGCGAGGTGCAGGACCTTGGGGATGACGAGCTGGAAAATTCCCTGCGCTACATCAATGTGGTCAGTGAGCTGTATCTTGCCCAGCAAAACGAATGGGACCTCCGTTATCTCGGCGTGAAGGACTTCAATTACCGGATGGCCCATGTCTTTGAAGTCAAGATGGGTCCCCGGCACATTGTTGAATTCTACATAGATCCGAACTCTTTCCTCGACATGGGCCAGGTTGAGAAAGTTTTCGAAAGCGATGGGACATTGAATATCACCCGCCGCATCCATAGGAAACACTTTCAAGCCAATGGCTTTACGCTACCCAGTCGTGTGGACACCTACGTCAATGGCGAGCTGATCCAAAGGTTCGACCTCGAATCCGCCATATTTAATGCAGGGGTGCTGGACTCCGTCTTTGAGCGGCCGGAACTGGACGTCACACCCTGATACTTTTCAGGGGAGGCGGATCGGTGATTTGGCAGGCCGGATCGAGCAAATGGATCTGCTCCTTGAACCAGTCCCGGGCCTCCTGATCCCCATGTGTAAGAACGACGGCCCGTGGATGGCGAGCCATCGCGTCCTGGAGAATGTCTTCCCGGTCGGCATGTGAACTGAGGTCGAATTTTTCAATATGGGCGAGGGCCTGGACCGTCTTGCGCAAGGCCTTGAAGAGGAATTTTTCCCCCTGCCGCAACTTCAGTAATTTCCCCCCGGGGGTATCCGGGTCGCAATAGCCGACAAAGCAAATCGTGTTCTGGTGGGAGCCCAGGAGTTCGGCGGCGGCACCGTAGCTGGGGGTATTTTCCACCATCATCCCACTGCTGAGGAGATAGATGGCCGGACCATCCCGTCCCGGGCGATGGTTTTGGGGCAATTTCATGGCACCCATCTCGCGGAACATCTTCTTGCGCATGTGCAGACGCGGATTCTTGCGGGCTATCTTGTCGAACTGGCCCATGAGGTCGATGCCCAGTCCACTGACATAAATCGGCAGGCGCTTGATGCGGCCTTCCGAGCGTGCCCGGTGGAAGACACCGAGTAATTCCTGCATCCTTCCGAGGGCGAACACTGGTATCAGGGTGGAGCCACCGTGTGAGGCCGTGTGCTCAATGGTGCTGAGGAGTCTTTCCAGCTCGCTTGCCCTCGATGCCTGTCGCTGGGTTGCCCCACGGGTGGTTTCTATAATCATGGTATCCACATCCCCGCCCGGGAAGCGGGCACCGTCGAGCAGGGCCGTGTCGGAGAAGAGGACATCCCCGGTATGGAGAATCCGTCGATGCCGGTGCTCGAGGGAGATCCCCACGGCTCCTGGCACATGACCCGCGTCATGAAGTGTGAAGGTGATCCGTTCTCCGGAATCCGATTCAAAGTGGCGGGGCTGGCCGGGAGGGAGGCCGATAACCTGTCGTGAACAGGCCGTTATGTCGCGGTAGGAATAGAGCGGATATTCGCCAATGCCAAGTTCCACCCGCTGCCGATCCATTACGCGGTAGGAATTCTGCAGCATCCTTTTGTAGAACTGTTCGGAATCCCGGCTGGTAATGATGGGTGTGTTGGGATTGTCCCTGGCCAGCAGGGGGAGGGCTCCGAGGTGATCGAGGTGGCAATGGGTTAGAAAGATCAGGTCAATCGGGAGATCGCGCAAGCGTTCCAGGCGAGGCAGGGCTGCCGCACCAATCTGTTTTGGGTGAATGCCTGCGTCGATGACGATGTTCATCGAGTCCAGCTGCAGCAGGAGGCAGTTGGCCCCGATTCCTCCAGCGGCGTTCAAGTCGGTTAAGAGCATCCCGTATCTCCCGGTATCTTCAATTCAAATGAAGGGATGGGGACGGCAATCGGGGTACCGTTGGCATCCACTCCATGAAAGGCCCCCGAGACCAGGGAGCCCTTACCTGCGAGGTGGAAGGAGGCGTAGGAAAAGGATCGACCGGGCGCCAGTTCGGGCGTCTTGCCGACCACCTTGTCCCCCTCAATAACGTCGATTTGCCCATCCGTCTGGTGCAGGACCCATTTGCGGGCGAGGATAGTGACGGTTTGGTCGGAGTTATTGTGAATTGTCAGGTGGTAGGTGAAGACATGTGGCCTGCCGGGAGGGGTCTGGATTGGTTCGTAGGTATAATCCAGTCGGTCCAGGGTGACGAAGACGCCTTTCGGAGTAGAACGTGATTGCTGAGCCTGACCCATCTTCAACGGATTAAAGGGACGCTGCGAGTGGCAAGCTGGCAAGGGAATTCTGGCGGGGAAACCAGAGCCTGGAGTGATTTATTGTACGCCACCGGCAAATGGGCTTGCCTCAAACGGCCCTCACTCAATCAATGACGGTGTGACTAGGACAGCGCTCATCAGTGTCAGTGATAAGACAGGAATTGTCTCCTTTGCGAAGGAGCTGGTAACACGCCACGGATTCAAGATCCTTTCCACCGGGGGAACCGCCAAGGCTTTGGCCGATGCCGGTATTGATGTGGTCGAGGTCAGTGACCACACGGGTTTTCCGGAAATGATGGAAGGCCGGGTCAAGACCCTGCACCCGAAGATTCACGGGGGCTTGCTCTGTCTTCGCGAAAAGCCCGAGCACATGGAACAGGCGGCTGCCCACGACATTGAGATGATCGAGATGGTGGTGGTGAACCTCTATCCCTTCGAGGAGACTGTGGCCAAGCCGGACGTGACCCGGGAAGAAGCCATTGAGCAGATAGACATTGGCGGGCCCTCAATGCTGCGGAGCGCGGCCAAGAATCACCAGTCCGTCACCGTCATTACGGATCCGGCCGATTATGGGCGGGTGCTGGAGGTACTGGATGATGCCGAGGCCCTGACCGCCCTGCGCCGCGAGCTGGCCATCAAGGTTTATGCCCGGACGAGTGCCTACGATGCCGCTATTACCCGTTTCCTGACGGAGGTCGAGAAAGGGCCGGATATTGAGGCTATCGCCGGTTTGCCGGAGCAGTTCACCCTGGAGGACGAAAAGGCGGCTTCCCTCCGTTATGGGGAGAATCCGCATCAGAAAGCAGCCCTTTACGGCCGCTTCTTTGATGTCTTCGAACAGTTACAGGGCAAGGAACTGAGTTTTAACAATATCATCGACATCTCCGCAGCCACTTACCTCATCGGGGAGTTTGAACGGCCGACCGTGGCCATCTTAAAGCACACTAATCCGTGTGGCGTGGCCAGTGCGGAAAACCTTGTCGAGGCATGGGACCAGGCATTCGCCACCGACCGGCAAGCGCCGTTTGGCGGAATTATCGTGGTCAACCAGACGGTGGATGCCGAGCTGGCCAACCGCATCCGGGAGATTTTCTGTGAAGTGATCATTGCCCCGCACTTTGACGAGGAAGCGCGGGAGTTGTTCGCCAAGCGCAAGAACCTGCGCCTGATGATTACCAAGGATGGTGTGCGCGAGGATTCGTTGCTCGATATTCGATCTGCCATCGGTGGCTTCCTAATCCAGGACCGGGACCAGAAACGGCTCCGGCCGGCTGACTGCAAGGTCGTGACTGAACGTCAGCCGACCGATGAGGAATGGCGGGCGATGCTCTTTGGCTGGAAGGTGGTCAAGCACGTCAAGTCCAACGCCATTGTCTATGCGGGGGCTGAGCGGACCATCGGAATTGGTGCCGGCCAGATGTCGCGGGTCGACAGTTCGCGCATTGCTGTCTGGAAGGCTGGGGAAGCCAAACTTCCGCTCGACGGATCAATTATCGCCTCGGATGCCTTCTTCCCCTTTGCCGACGGGTTGGAGGCTGCCGCTGCCGCTGGCGCAACCGCCGCGATCCAGCCTGGCGGTTCCGTCCGGGACGAGGAGGTCATCGCCGCGGCCAATGCCAAGGGCATGGCCATGGTCTTTACCGGGATACGACACTTTCGCCACTAGGCTGCCATGGACATCAGCCCGGCCATCCTCGAAAGCACACCCTATTGCATTCTTGTGCTGGACGAGGACCTGAGGCTGGTCTTCGGGAACACGAACTTCCACCGCTTCATCGAGGAAAACTTTGGCATTTCCATGGAGCCGGGATTTTCCCTCCTGGATGCTGTTCCTGAAGAAAAGCGGCCCCGTTACTCACTGCGACTGAAGGAAGTGCTCAGCGGCCAGTGTGCCCGCCTCGAGGAGTCCCTCAATATCAATGGCTTTACCCGGTACTTCGACGTTACCTACCAGCCACTCGAGGGAGGGACGATCTGGGACAAGGTCGTTATCACCTTTGATGACATCACCTCGCGGAAACGAAGGGAGATGCGGCTTCTTGACGAGGAAGCACACCTGACAAACCGTATCGCCACCCGGGAAACCCTTCTCTCCGTCATTAGCCATGACCTCCGGGCCCCTGTTTTTCAGCTCAACGGACTCCTCTTCCTGATTCGCCAGGCCGCGGAGTCGCGGGATGAGGCCCGGTTGCAGATGCAGGCGGATGATCTTGAGCAGCGCATCGCCCACTTGACCCACACCTTGGATAACCTCCTGAGCTGGTCCAGCCTGCAACGCCAGGGGCTCGTCCCCCAGGTCACGCAATTCCAGTTGAAACCGGTTTTCGAACACGCCATCGGACTGCTCAAGCCCTCCGCGCATCAAAAGGATGTCCGTATCTACTGTAAGGGATTAAACGCAACCGAACTTGTCTCGGACCGCGAGATGGTAGCCTTCCTGGTCCGGAACTTGATCAACAATGCGATCAAGTTTTCCCACAATTCCGGCAAGGTTGAAGTGACCGTCTCCCAGACCCGCGAAGGAGTATGCTTCACGGTTAAGGACTTTGGCGTGGGCATGCGGCCCGATCGCATCGATTCCCTGAAGGACGGGGAAAACTATTTCAGCGAGACGGGGACCTGGGGCGAACACGGAACAGGACTGGGACTCAGCCTGTGTGCCGAATTCGTCAAGCGACTCAAAGGTGTCATGGCCTTTGATTCTTCCCCTGGGAAGGGAACGCTGGTGACAGTAACCCTGCCCCAGATGGACTTGTCGTAATCAGGAAGCCTGCTGCTTCGCCTCGACGTTGTCCTCGTAGAACTCCTTGAGGACTTCCATCCGCTTTGCCTCGAGGCGTTCCTCATGGATTTCCTCATGGCTGCGCTGGCGTTCGTTGGCAATGAGGGCCTTCCGCATGCGGGTTAAGGCCATGTTTTGCAACTGGCGCACTCGCTCGCGGGTGATTTCAAACATTTCGCCGACTTCCTCCAAGGTAAGTGGCTTATCCCCATTGAGACCAAAGCGAAGGCGGATGATTTCCGCTTCCCGCGGGTCCAATTCATCGATCAGGGTGTTGAGGTCATTGACCACGTTCTTGTTCTGGAGGTTTTCGAAAGGATTGATTGAATTCTCGTCGCCGATGAGGTCTCCGAACTCGGTTCCATCGTCATCCCCCACCGGGGCATCGAGGCTGGCCGGGCGAACACTGACGGACTTGAGATGGGCAACTTTGTTGACCGGCATCTCCATTTCATAGGCAATTTCCTCATCGGTCGGCGCACGTCCCAGAACTTCTTCCAGCTCCATGGTGATGCGGCGCATGCGGGCAATCTTGTCCACCAGATGGACGGGTAGGCGAATGGTCTTACTCTGGTTGGCCAAGGCCCGCTTGATGGACTGCTTGATCCACCATGCAGCGTAGGTCGAAAGCTTTCCGCCCTTATTTGGGTCAAAACGCTCCACTGCCTTGACCAGACCGATGTTGCCCTCGCTGATGAGGTCCAGCAGGGGAAGGCCGAAATTGGAATAATCGTGTGCGATTTTGACCACCAAACGAAGATTGGCTTTAATCATTTTTTCCCGTGCCTTGGGATCTCCCCGCTGAATGAGCGCTGCCAGCTCAACTTCCTCTGAGGGCTTCAGGAGTGGGGTTTTGCCGATTTCCTGAAGGTAAAGTTTTATTGTGCTCTTCTCGGAGGAGGGGAGGTCGCGGACGTCCTCGACTTCCGGCGTGACCGCAGCCGCACTGCGGGTTACTTTGATTTCATTTAAGGCAGGCGCGTCTTCGTTAAGCTTCATGTTACTATGGCAAGAGGTTTTTAAGTGGGCTTTATTCTCACTTTTTGGTGTGCAGCGGTAAATATTCTTGCAAGAAGCGGTGGCTTTATCTCGCAAGTGGTCTTTCGGCGGGATGAGCGGTGAATCCCACCCCGGCGAAGGTCCCCAAATACCCTGCGCACCATCTATTGAGACTGAGAATCATTAAATTTGTTCAAAGAATCAAGGAAAAAGTGGCGAAGGAACCCTTGCGATTGGGAGGGGAGGGGTAGATAAGTGTGTGGAGATGAGCGGACGGGACGGGACAGTGACGGTAATGCCCTTGAAGGGGGTGGGTCGTGGCTTGGCGTACCGGGTGGACGAGGGGTACTGGGAGCGACTGGGAATCGGGAGCCTGGTGCGGATACCGTTGGGGCGGCGAACGGAGCTTGGTGTGGTAATCCGGCTGGGGGATGATGGCGAAGTGGGCCCTGAGCGAATGAAGCAGATAATGGGTCTGGAGCAGCCATTTCCGGTAGTCGGGGAGGACGGCATCCGGTTGGCGGAGTGGATGGCGGGCTACTACAGCTGCGGGATGGAACAGGTCTTGGAGGTGATGATTCCGCGAGCGGTGCGGCGTGGGATGCGGCAGAAGGAGGAGCGCCACTTGCGGCTGGCTGAGGCGCTTGATGCGGAGGTTCTGGAGGTCCTGGGGCGTCGGGCGCCGAAGCAGAAGGCGGTGGTTGAATTTCTTGCCCAGCAGGCGATCAGCGGAAGCTGGCCCCGGGGGATTTTGATGAAGCGGCTGAAGGTCTCGCCAACGGTGCTGGACGGCTTGGTGGAAAAGGGGATTCTGGAAGAGAGCCGGGAGGTAGCGGAGCGGGTAGCCTATGGTGATGGATCGGGTGGCATCGAGCAGGTGGCAACCCATGGATTCACCCTGACGGATGAACAGGCGGCCTCGGCCGGGCACATCCGCGAGACATTGCGGGAAGGGGGCTTCGGGGTGCATCTCCTGCATGGGGTGACCGGTTCGGGGAAGACGGAAGTCTACATGCGGATCATGAAGGAGGTCCTGCAGGAGGGGGGTGGCATTATATTTCTCGTGCCGGAAGTGGCCCTGACGCCCCAGACAGTAGGACGACTGCGGGCACGGTTTGAGGCGGTCGGCGGTGACAAGGTGGTGGTCTGGCACAGTCATTTATCGGATGGGGAGCGCTATGATGCCTGGCGGGCTCTGGCAACGGGCGAGGCCCGGGTGGTCGTTGGGGCCCGGTCGGCGGTCTTTGCCCCCGTGGACAACTTGCGGCTGATCGTGGTGGACGAGGAACACGAGCCAGCCTACAAGCAGGAGGAAGTGCCGCGCTACCATGGCCGGGATGTGGCGGTCTACCGGGCCATGCTGAACGAGGCCCTGTGCATCCTTGGCAGCGCGACGCCTTCCCTGGAAAGCCTGCACAATGTGAAGAACGGCAAATACAAGGTCGATCGGCTGCACAAGCGGGTGGATGATCGCCAGCTTCCACTGATGCATGTGGTCGACATGCGCCGCGAAAAGGGCGGTCAGGTCTTTTCGCGTCTGCTGGCCGACAAGTTGCAAGAGCGCATCGAGCGCAAGGAACAGGCCATTCTCTTTATCAACCGGCGGGGGCACGATGCCTCGCTCCACTGTCCCGACTGTGGGTTTGTCGCTCTCTGCGATCATTGCAGCATCACCCTGACCCACCATTACCATGACCGGCGCATGCGCTGCCACATGTGCGGGCATGAGACAGCAGTGCCGCCAACCTGCCCGAATTGCCGGTCACCAAAAATCCACTACAAGGGAAGCGGGACGCAGAAGGTCGAGGGGATTGCCAGGAAGCTCATGCCCTTTGCCAACATCGTCCGGATCGACGCCGACACGATGCGGCGGCGCCATGCGCTGCGGGAGCAGCTGGCGGCCTTCCGCCAGGGAAAGATTGATGTCCTCGTGGGGACGCAGATGATCGCCAAGGGGCTGGATTTTCCGAATGTCACTCTGGTCGGCTTGTTGGATGCCGACCTTTCCATGCACCTGCCGGATTTCCGGGCGGCAGAGCGCACCTTCCAGTTGCTGGTACAGGTCTCCGGCCGCGCGGGACGCGGGGACAGGGCAGGGGAGGTTGTTGTGCAAACCTACATGCCCTCGGCGGCGCCGGTCCAGTATGGGAGGCAGCAGGACTTTGACGGGTTTACGGACGAGGAGCTGGAACACCGCCGGGAGTTCGGATATCCGCCCTACCGGCACTTGATCCATCACCTTATTCGGGGGCCGAGCGTGGAGAAGGTCGAGTTTTATGCCAAGCAGTGGATCAAGCAGGTCGGTCCGGGCCTGAAGGAACTCGGAGTCGAGGTCCGTGGCCCGGCCCCGTGCCCCATCGAGCGGATCCAGAACATGTTCCGTTACCAGATCTGGTATTTCACCGGCAACGTTAGTCGCATCATGCCCTTCCTCAATCAACAGCGGGCGGCCTTCAAGTGGGACCCCGACTTGATCGAGGTGGTCGATGTTGACGCCTTTCACCTGATTTGATGCCTCCCTTGGAGCGCGGAAAACCCCTTGGAGTGCGGCGACATGTCGCCGCTTTGGAAGGCGGCGCCGAGGCGCCGCACTCCAAAGTTGCCGCTTTAAATTAAACCTGTCATGGGTTGTTTAATGTTTGCTTTCTTCCGATGGCTGGAGCGGCTTTCGCTGGATGCGGTTATTGTGGCCGTGCTGTGGGGATGGGTGCTTTCCCTGCTGGCAGGCCTGACTGTCAACCCCGCCACCTTGCTGGTGTTGGCGATGGCCACTTGGCTCACCTATGTCGCCGATCGCCTGCGGGACACAGCCCCGGGCCGGGAGGTTCCGGAAACAAGCCGCCACCTGTACTACAGGCGTCACTACAATCAGTTCCGGACCATCTGGCTGGCTGTTTTTCCTATGACCGTCCTGTTGGCAGTTCTTCTTCTGCCTTTGTGGAAGGTCCTGTGGGGCTGGAGTCTGGTGGCGATCATTGCCGCTTATCTCCACCTGCTGGGGAAAGCCGCCAATCCTTCCCAGCGCCTCCTCCTGAAGCGGTTGATGGTGCCGATTATCTTTACTGCCGGTGTCGGCTGGATGGCCGAAGGCTGGCGCACCATGGAGTCCGGTGCAGCTGTCTTGATTCTCTTTCTGGCCTCATTGGTGAACGTGCTTCTAATTTCGATGGAAGAGGGCAAGGACAGTTTGGTTCCCCGTTGGCTCCCTGGCTTCCTCGGCGCTTCCCTAGTTGCACTGGTGCTGGCCGGTAACGCCTCCCTGCTGATCCATTGGCCGGTCGGGGTGGCAGCGCTTTATTGCTCGATGGTGTACTTTGTCCTCTTATTGCGGATCAAGGGAAGCCGCGTTGACTGGATAAGATTGTGGGCGGATGCTGCGCTC
Source organism: Puniceicoccaceae bacterium (assembly GCA_040830765.1). Lineage (GTDB taxonomy): Bacteria > Verrucomicrobiota > Verrucomicrobiia > Opitutales > Oceanipulchritudinaceae > Oceanipulchritudo. The sequence continues at coordinate 141,837 of JBFOMH010000017.1, forward strand.
GCTGATGGAGCGATCCTTATCGTAATCCTGCAATTTTTCCTTTGAAGGCGATCCGGGGCTGGACACGCCTCAACTGTCCGGGAACTCGCCTTCCTCGACGGTCCAGCAATCATCCGTGTAGAGGAGCGACTGGATGTCGCCGCGGCCGAGCTTTTCCTGGGCAGTCTCGATCTGGTTGGAGACCTCGACCTCGTAGCAGGGACGGTTGATCTGGCGCAAGACGCCAACCGGTGTCGGGAGCTCCGGGTAGGCCATCTGGGCCAGCATCTGAGTGTAGAGGGCGCTCGGATGCTTGGAATCGTGGACAAGGATATCTTCCATGTCCGCGCCACCGGCGCCGATCTTGACCTTTTCAGGCGTCAGGCCGTTGAGGCGGATGCCATGGTCCTTGTCCTTGCCAAACAGCAAGGGCTGGTCCTCTTCCAGAAAGAGCAATTCGTCATCGCGGGTCTGGCGGCCATAGACCGGATCCCATGTCTTGTCATTGAAGATGACGCAGTTCTGCAGGATCTCGACAAAGGAGACGCCCTGGTGTTCGTGGGCGGCCTTGAAGATTTCCACCATGTGCTTGACGTTGGTGTCGTAGGTCCGGGCGATGAAGGTGGCCTCCGCACCGAGGGCAAAGAGGAGCGGATTGATCGGGTTATCGACCGATCCCATGGGGGTGCTCTTGGTGCGCGTCCCGACCTCCGAGGTCGGGCTGTACTGGCCCTTGGTCAGGCCGTAGATGCGGTTGTTGAAAAGGAGGATGTTGACGTTGACGTTGCGCCGGAGGATGTGGAGGAGGTGATTGCCCCCGATGCTCAGTCCATCCCCGTCCCCGGTGATGAGCCAGACGCTGAGGTCCGGATTGGCCACCTTGACCCCGGTCGCCACCGCCGGGCCGCGCCCGTGGATGGTGTGGAATCCGTAGGTGTTCATGTAGTAGGGAAAGCGGCTGGAGCAGCCGATTCCGCTGACAACGACAAAATTCTCCCGGGCCACGCCGAGTTCCGGGAAGGCCCTCTGGAGCGAGTTGAGGATGGCGTAATCGCCACAACCCGGGCACCAGCGCACATCGTTGGCGGTGACAAAATCCTTCTTGGTCAGGGGTTCTTCTGGTGTGGTGCTCATGGCTTCAGGAGGGGATGAGGTTGAGGATGGCGTCGCGGACTTCAGCGACCTTGAAGGGACGGCCCATGACCTTGGTCAAGGGCACGGCATCGATGAGGTACTTCGCACGGACCAGCATCGCCAGCTGTCCGGTGTTGAGCTCGGGAATGATCACCTTCTTGAACCGCTTCAGGGTGTCGCCCAGGTCGTTGGGCAGGGGATTGAGGTGGCGCAGGTGAACACTGCTGACGCTGTAGCCTTCCGCCTGCAGGGTACGGACGGCGGAAGTGATGGCCCCGAAGGTACCGCCCCAGCCAAGAGCGAGAACGTCGCCTTCCGGTTCCCCGTTGATGATCAGCGGGGCGTAGGAGTCGGCGATGCGCTGAATTTTCTCGGCGCGCATGTTCGTCATATGGTCGTGATTCTCCGGATCGTAGCTGACTTCGCCAGCATCGTTCTTTTCCAGACCACCGAGACGGTGTTCCATGCCCTTGGTCCCGGGGATGGCGAGGGCGCGGGCAAGCGTCTCCGGGTCCCGTTCGAAAGGCCGGTATGGCTCGTCCGCCGGCGGCGTGTTGACCCTGAAGGGGGCAAACTCGTCAAGGTTCGGCAGGCGCCAGGGCTCCGCCCCGTTAGCCACGTAGAGGTCGCTCAGGAGGAGAACCGGCGTGTTGTAGGTCACAGCAATCCGCATCGCCTCATAGGCCACCGGGAAGCAATCGGAGGGGGACATGGCAGCAACGATCGGCAGGGGACTCTCCCCGTGCCGGCCAAACATGGCCTGGAGGAGGTCGGACTGTTCGGTCTTGGTGGGTAGACCGGTACTGGGACCCCCGCGTTGAATGTTGCAAATGACCAGCGGCAGCTCGGCCGAAGCGGCGAGCCCCATGAACTCGGACTTGAGGCACATCCCCGGACCACTGGTGCCAGTGATGCCGAGCGAACCGGCAAAGCTGGCCCCGAGGGCCACCCCGATGGCGGCAATCTCGTCCTCCGCCTGGACCGACTTGATGCCAAAGTGCTTGTAGGTGGAGACCATCTCGAGGATAGAAGATGCTGGCGTGATGGGATAGCCGGAGTAGACCAGGTCCTTTCCGGCCTGGCGCGCGGCGGCGACAAAGCCAAGGACCAGCGCCTCGTTGCCGGAAATCTTGCGGTAGGTACCGGGGCGGACGGCGGCCTTGGTGACGGAATAGCGATTCCGGTGGATTTCCGAGGTCTCTCCAAAGAAGTATCCGGCCTTGAGAACCTGTACATTGGCCTCGGCCACGTCGGGGAGTTTTTTGGCCCACTTGCCCTCAACGAATTTCACCGTCGGATCGAGCGGGCGCCCATAGACCCAGTATGTGAATCCAAGGGCGAAAAAGTTCTTACAGCGCAGCTTGTCGCGAGTCTTCAACGGGCTGTCCTTGAGAGCTTCCTTGGTCAGCTCGGTGATATCGATGGAAACCACCTCGTACTTCTGGGCCAGGTCGGGATCATCCAGCGGATTGGACTCGAAGCCCGCCATCTTGAGGTTTTCCGGGGTGAAGGCCCCCGTGTTGACGACCAGCAGGCCGCCCTGGGTAAGGTCTTCGAGGTGCACCGCGAGGGCGGCCGGGTTCATGGCCACGAGGGCGTCCGGCTCATCCCCGGGAGTGAGGATTTCGCGGCTCCCGAAATGGACCTGAAAGGCGGAGACGCCCGGGATAGTCCCCGCCGGGGCCCGGATCTCCGCCGGGAAGTCGGGAAAAGTGGCGATCGCGTTGGGGACGACCACGCTGCTGTCTGTGAACCGTTCGCCGACCGTCTGCATGCCATCGCCGGAATCACCAGCGAAACGGACGACCACCGATTGGCGTTCCTCGAAACCAGGAGTGTGTTGAGTCATGTGCCGAATACGTTGAGGGAGAGGATGTGCGGTTAAACTTGGAAATACTCCATCCGAAGTCAACGCGCGATGACAGGCTCCGGTAACATTTCAGTCACCGGAATTTTACGAAAAGTAAATTCCGGGAAATTGCTCAGCCGGGAGGGAGCTTCATTTCCTCTTCCTGGACGTTGGTTCCTGTGTCAAAGAGATAGAACCAGCGCTCCGTCGGTTCGCACCCGACATAGTAGTAAACCCATCCTTCAAGGTAGCCGAACTTGTAGAAATAGGGGTAGAGGTCGGCGTTCGTCCAGTACCAGCAATCGAGTCCGTAGTCGAAGATGTAGGCCGAGAGCTCGTCCCCGGTGGAGAATTGCCAGCCGTGCTCGGAGTGCCACATGAAGAGATCAGAAGCCTCGCTGTAGTAACCGTACCAGTCGGAGTAATTCCAGAACTCGTCGACCTTCTTGTCGAAGATCCACAGCCCGTCGAGGGTGGCGTGGTAGGCGGAGGGTTGATAGGGATCATCGACCCCGATTTGCCCGGCAACCGCCCGCCCGTCAGCGGAAACAGCAGCAGCCGTGATGAGTGCAAAGTCGAGGGTGTCTGTCCGGGCTTCCTCGAGGAAGTCCTTGAGGATCTTGAGCTGTCCATCGGGACCCCAGATGACGGCATGGGACGTGTTGTCGAAATCCGTCATCATGCCCACGACAACTTCCCCGTCAGCTGAGATGTCGGTAACCGTTGTCATCTTGCCTTGGGTTTCCAGTTCACTGATTCCCACGATGGCATCCCAGCGAAGGATGCCGCTGGTCGAGCCGCCGCTGTACGGTGCGATGATAGCGCTCATGTCATCACTGACGAGGCTGTTGCTGCCGAAGACGGCCGGTTTCCCGCTCAGGAATGGTCCACCCGGGGCTTCAGCGAGGACATTGAATCCGTTGGTTTCGTCCCAGTACCAGATATGGGTGGGACCATGACTCCAGCCAAGTTCCAGATCATAGCCCAGTCCAATGATTTGGGTTCCATCATCGGAGCAGGCGAGGGCAGCATTCTGTCGGCCGGACTCACTTCCATCGACCGGGATGGGGCCAATGTCGACCATCAGGTTGACGCTGTCCCAGCGCCAGGTCTGGCTGCCGTTCTCGGAAAACCCGGTACCGACAACCAGCGTGCCATCCGCGGAGCAGTCGATGACGTAGGTCCGATCATATCCGCCGGGGAGAAATCCCAGGCCGGTGATCCAGCCCTCATCGCTCCAGATGGCCGCCTGGGGCGTGGCGAAGCCGTTCCTGGCAACAATCCCTTCCCCGAGCACAACCTTGCCATCGTAGGTGATGCCGGTGGCCTTGCTCTCAAACCGGCTGGTGGACAGATCACCCAGCTCCTCGATTCCTTTGGATGTCCACCGGAAGGCTTCCGAGTCGCCGTTGGCGGAGGAGCTCCAGCCAACGACAGTGGAACCATCTCCAGATATGGCCAGCGGCCGTGTTCTTTCAGCTCCGCCGGGCAGGTCACCCAGAATGAGCGGTGCCCCCGGAGGCTTCCACCAATAGCCCCATTCTTGAGCTCCAGGCGGGGTCCTGAGTACAACAACCGCCCCGTCATCAGACATGCCCTTGGCCACAACTATTCCAGCAGCCTTGTTGAATTCACCTCCCAATGCAGCCGCAAATGCGACTGTCACCACCATGCAGGTCAGTCCCCATTTCTTCATTTCCCCCTCCTGTTGAATGTGTCGCGGAAAGCGTAACAAGCCGGATCGAATTTGGCAAGGCTATGTCCGGGCCGCGAACGAATCCCTGAACCTTAGGCTTGCCTTTAAGGCGCCCCTTCTTCCAATCTCCTCCCCCTTACGTGGAGAGATGACAGAGTGGCCGAATGTGCCTGACTCGAAATCAGGTGTGCCCTCACGGGTACCGGGGGTTCGAATCCCTCTCTCTCCGCCATTCGACAAGCTCATGGCAGGCCAAGCGAGCCAGCCCTGAGTTTATCGAAGGGAGCTTGGAATGCCTGAGCGCAGGAGAATGCCCTGCCGAAGGCACTGAGATTGCCGAAGTGAGCGATCCCGCGAAACGAAGTGAAGCGGGAGAGTCGAACGGGCTTCTAAAAAAGCAAGAACTTGGGCATTTGAAATCCTGTTAACGGGGATCGGATCGTTACCACGGTCGAATTTTTCGCCGGCTTTATTTGTCCAAGCGGAAGCGTCGTCCAAGAATGGCCACGGTAGCCGCTGTCCAGCCCTGCATGGGAGCGGTCGGGTAGCGTTCGACCGGAATTTCGATACCGCCGTCTGCAGCGTGGTATTTTTCCCAGAGTTTGCCGGTTTCCTCGAATTTCCGCAGAATGGTGAGGAGCAGGCGGGATGCGACAACATCTGCTTCAGCCGTGTACCCGTAGGCATCCAATCCCTCAATCAATAGGAGGTGAAAGGAAGGCCAGGCAGCCGGATAGGACCATTGCAGATGCTGGAACTCCGGATGCGGACTGGGATAAGCCTTGTCCGTGAAGGGGCAACCAAACGGAAGGAGGAAATCGGGAAGATGACGGGAGACAAGGCACTGCGCCTGTTCGGGTGAGGCTATTCCGGCCCAGAGCGGCATGAACATTGCCAGGGAACGAAAAGGCAGCGATGTCCCGGTAGTGTATTGGAACTCGTAGTATCCTTTGCGTTCTTCGTTCCAGATGTAGTGATTTATCAATGACTTTCTCTGCTCAAACCGATCGGCCCACTTGCTGGCCAATTCCTCAAGACCCAGTTCGCTAGCCATCCAGCCAAGGGCGGTTTCAGCCCGTGCGAGGGCAACGTTAATCATGATTGGAGTGCAGTTGCGCACGTCTCCCTCGAAGACTGCCGTGAAATCAAAGACCTCGGCTTCCGCTGCCAACTCGGGCCGCAGCCCTTCATTGAGCAGGTCCCGGGCAGTTGAAAGGCCTGTCGGGGTAAGATGGTGATCCGCGGTCCAATAGGTTTCATATTCCCGGGAAAAGCCCCCGAGCGCCTGGAGCATGAGATGCCGGTCCGGTTGCTCCATGAAGTAGCGCCGGGCCCCTTCGGCCCCAAGGGGGATCTGCGACCGTCCGAGGTAGTAGGTGCGGTTTCCGGTCAGGACGAAGCCATATCGGTCAATGAGAAAGAGCTGGTTACGCAGGTGGTCTTGAATGGCCCCGAAGTGTTCATGGGCTCGCAGGCCTTCGTTGATAAAGAATGTATCCCAGGCATACATTTCACTGAAAGCTGCCTCCTTTCCACCGGGGGTCAGGTAGGGATGGGGGAGATAAAGAAGGCTATCCCGTATGCCCGTGCTGCTGTCGACCTCATCCGCGTCATGGGCATCAGGATCTCCCGGGAGAATGACATCCCGGACTGTCCGGATTTCCTTTTCCCGCGCCTGGCGACGGGAATCCAGCCAAGAGGTTCGGATATCTGCATCGAGCTCCTGCCAAAGCCCGCGCCGTCGATTGAGTGCAACGAGTGTGTCATCCATGGGCATCGGGCATCAGTTTCAAGCACACGAACTGCCTAGTCAATCCTGCGAAATTGTCACGACCGTCGAAATGAACAGAAGAATGAACCCATAGGCACAGGCATGGATTATTGAGAAGCGACCCAATAGCTCGATTGATTGTTATGAGGGTGAGTTGGGGGGTAGTATGCTATGGGAATCGTTCATTTACCTGTCCCCTACACAATCTATACATTTGTGGTTCATCCACTGACATTTAACTCGGTGACTGTATTGGTTAGTGGAACGGCATCCTGCGGAATCTTGTTGGAGTATACTCCCCATCGGAAGTGCCACTGTTCTCCGTCCTTCCCATCGGTAGGGCGGTCCACCATCTTGGTGCCATTGAAGTAGACCTCGACGCGGGAGCCGTCGGTACGCATCTTCGCTTTGAAGCTTCGGCCGACGTAGTCCTCGGGACTCAAGGTCACGTTTCCTGCTCCGCCATTCAGCGAACCGACTCCAACGGAGCCGTCGGGACGTATCTCAATGCGTGCGTCGGGACCGTTGGGGCCAAACATCTGCCCGATCGTAATGGTGATTTCAGGATGTTTGTTAACCTGCATGCGGGCTTCCCACTCCATCCAGCGACCTTCCCCTTTGGTGACCCACAGGCCGTCTTCAAATTCGCAACGCTGGTGGCTGCGACCATTCACAATATGGTTGGCCATGTCGTCACCCTTATGGAGGCTAAACTCCTGGACGGGTTGGCCGTCTGAACCAAGCCATTCACTGTACCACTTGTCGGCGTCGCAAAAATCCACCCGCTCCATCCGCTTGGTCAGCACATTGTGCATGGTGAAATCATAAGGTGGCAAACCTGGAACAGGGGTGTCGAGAGTGCAGTCATCAGTATCCGCAGAGGCATCGGCAACCGCTTCGGCAAGCCCAGCTTTGCAACCTGCACAAAGGGGGTTTCCAAGTGCACAACGCCTTCCCTCCGATTTGCTATCCAGACAACCGGTCGCGGGATCAACTGTTGGCAAATGCAGGTAAGCATCGAGGGTAGGTGTTTCCCAGCCAATGGCTTTGATCGTCCTCTCGATATCCGGATCGGAATAGACAACATTGGCAATTTGCAGGGTTACCTCGAACCTTTCCGGCTGCCATTCGGTAATCTGCATGTAGGGCCAATTATTCTCGATGCTCGTGTAGGGGAGGAGGAAGTCTATAACGGACTTGAGGTCGCCTCCGTCGGTTGCCGTGTAGTGGTAGAGGTCGATACCGACATGCTGTGCCATGTTCGCCAGGCGAAAGAAGTATTTGATGTTTTCGATGCAGTAATTCCAGCCTTTGGTTCTCCGCAGCTCTTGCGGTTGGGCACCGTCCGGTTCAATCTGTGATTCAATGCGGCAGATGGTATTATTCTCGATGATGTTTTTGGCGGTTGCGGTGTCACCCGTATAGAGCGCCAGGCTGACGACCAGCATGTCGTAGGCTGTGCCATGATTGTTGCCGGCTTTGCGTTCCTTTTTTCCAAATTCTGAAGTCAGAAGCCAATCGAGAAATTCCGCCATCCAATGTTTCAGTTCTTCATTGTCTGCTGCACTCCACCCTGGGGAGTTTTCAATCATTCCGATGGAATCCACAAGGAGGCAGAAACGGCGTGTGTCAATAATGCCGCCTGCAGTTCCCTCATTGTGGCCCTTTCGCACCTGGGCATGATTCAGGTTGGGATTCATCCTTGTCTCATGATCCAGAAACCATGTCCGCAGCAGCCGGCCTGCCCACTTTGCGTATTTGGGATCCCCTGAGAAGAAATAGGCCTGGCCTAGAATACCGACGTCGTCGATCAATGATTCGACTGGCCTTCGGTCCGAGACCCGGTCTCGTTCCGGATTGGTCTCACCATCCTTCCGAATGTAGGGCAGTCCATCTGGCTTTGAAGGATCCGGCCACCAGTATGGGCTCAGGCTGTAGTAATCGTGGATGTCGCCGCTGGGGGGAAGGTCCCCGGTTGCTGTGACGGAATAGATGGTGCCAGCCTCGAGAATTGCATCTGCACTCTCGATCAGGGTTTTAATCCCTTTCGCGTATGCAAAACCGGCTTCCTGCGACTGGCCTCTGATTTGTTCCAGCCTGTCGGCATTCAGGATGAAGACCCGGGGTCCTCCGGCTTGCAGGAAGGAGGTTGCGAAGATTGCTATAAGGAGCAGTGCGAATTTCATGGTCACAATACTCATAGGGCTAAAGAAGCAGGAGTAAACATCCGTATTGTACGGACAACTTAATCGTACTCGCTCGGTGGAATTCTCCTGTTAAGTGCACTAGTGGTGGCCCCTGGGCTTAGCCGGTCGTTTTGTCCAGATTTTGGATGATTTGTAAGTAACAGAATCATAACAACTTAAGAGGTCCTGTACAAATCCCTCTCTCTCTCTCCGCCAAGTTTGCTCTCCCGTTAGCACTGAACCCAACCGGTCAATCTTCTGGCTTCTCAAACAGGGATAAAGCTGATTCTGTAGTCACGTCTCATTAAGTCGCACAGGCACCTGTCATGCATCCTACCCCTATCTGTTGTTGTATGTTCCGGACACTTCGTGCCGGGAATGTATTCCTCCTTTTGGCTGCCGGTCTGCAGGCACAGAATCTCATTGAGGACCGCTTTCTCTCAGACGGGCCACTGGCCGGGCAGCTTTCTTCGCCGGTGAGCAACGGGCACCCGTGGATTGAGGCGGTGTCGTCGGGGGCCGCGACTGTATCCGGGGGTCAACTGCAGATGCGCCCGACAAGCGGGAATTCGGTCCTGGTGGCGGTGGATCCCCTGCAGAACAACCGGGTATACCGGCTTTCGGTGGATGTCTTGGACAGCGGCAACGACTGGCTGGGACTGTCGCTCTTCAATGTCGCGGAACCCGAGGAGTGGTTCGACCCGGGGGTCCTTGGGCCCTGTGCCGTTCTTCAGAATTCCCAGGACTCGGTGAAGCTCTTCCACACCGCTGGGGGAATCACCGGTGACCAGGTCTCCGTCCCGGCACCGGGAAGCCCCATTACCGGTAATTTTGTCATCGAGGTGGCGGTGGATTGGACCGGTGCGGCGGAGCTGACTTTTCTTTGGGATGGCGTCGTTCTCAGCTCGGGCCACCGCTTGAGTGCGGAGGAGGTCGATGCCATTATGGCCGTGGGCCTGACAGTGGCCGGTGGCGGGACACCGGTAGTGGATAACTTTGTCCTGGAAATCGTGGGAACCACGGAGTCGGTGACGATCGACCTGTCCATGTCGGGAACGGAGGTTGTCCTGGACGGGTTTGGCGGACCGCCTCACGGTGCTTACAGTGTTTTGCAGGCTCCTGACCTGACCCTGCCGCTGGCCAGTTGGGAGCAGGCGGAGATCGGCATGTTCGATGCCGCGGGCGGCTCCAGCCTTTCCCTGCCGATGGTCGCCGGGGCCGACAGGTTTTACCGGATGATGGTCCTTTCCGAGGTGGCTGTTCCCGGAATAATCGAGCAGCCGCAGGACTTGGTCGTCATGGAAGGAGGCGAGGCAGCCTTTACTGTTTCCGCTGTAGGGGCTCCACCGCTACAGTATCAATGGTATCTTAATGAGAGCACGGAGATGGCCGGAAAAACGGAGTCGACCCTGACCCTTGCCAACGTCCAGTCAAACAACGCCGGGGCCTATTCCGTTGAGGTCTCGAATTCGTTCGGGATTGCGCAGAGTGGTCAGGCACAATTGACCGTCCTCCCCGCCGGCTATGGCCCCTTTGGTTGGGCCTCCATGAACGGGGGAACCACCGGCGGTGAAGGAGGGGCAACCGTTGTTGTCACAACCCGGAGCGAGTTACAAAACGCCCTCAATACCAATGGCCCCTTGATCATTCAACTTTCCGGTATCATCGATGCCGGGTTGGTCATCCAGGGGAAAAGCGACAAGACCATCGAGGGGCTCGACGCGAACTCCGGCTGGGACAGTTTCATCCAGTTCAAGAACTGCCACAATATCATCATCCGGCACTGCAACATCGGCAATTCCGGCAGCGACGGGATTACCATCCAGGATAGCTCGACCAACTTCTGGATCGACCACTGCACCCTTGGGGATTGCGGGGACGGCCAGATCGACATCGTCCGCGGGTCGGACTTCGTCACTGTCTCCTGGTGCAAATTCATCTATACCGATCCGTCCAATGAGCACCGCCTGCCCAACCTGATCGGGAGCAGCAGTGAACTCGTGGAGGACGCCGGCCACCTTCGGGTCACTTTCCACCACAACTGGTGGTCCGACCTCTGTCACGGGCGCATGCCCCGGGTCCGCTTCGGCCAGGTGCACGTCTACAACAACTATTATTCCATTCCCGACCATGGCGGCTATTGTATCGTCGCCGCCTGGCAGTCGCAGCTCCTCGTGGAGAACAACTACTTCCACCTCGTCAAGGATCCCTGGACGATCACCGACATCGGGGCCGGCAACCCCGGCAGGCTCAAGGCCACCGGCAACATCCTCGACCAGACGACCGGCACGGTCAGTTCAGGGGATGATGAGGTTTTTACGCCCCCCTATCCCTACATCCTTGAGGACCCGATTGTTGCCAGGGACCGGATCATCGCCGGGGCCGGGAATGTGTTCTGAGTCGTCGGTGCCTACTCTCCATTAAAAACCAACCGCAAGCGGTAGAAGCGGCGGGGCTGGCTGCCCGAGGAATCGGTCACTTCGACCCATTCGCCGACTGTTCCTGGATTGGTAGAAAGGGTGGTCCAGTTCACCAGGTCATCCGAGGCCTCGGTGGCGTAGGTCACACCGGCACGCTTGCGGAAAAAGGAGAGGGTGTTTGTCGTCCCGTCGGTGTGGAGTTCGGGCATTCGAACTTCACCAGTTGCCGGGTCCTCGCCGAATGCATAGAGGAGAAGTTCGTCGTCCGAAGGAACCGCGAGGTAGCTCGTTTTGAGCCAGTTTTCTTTGGCCCATGAAAGGCGGCCGGCACCGGCCCCAGCGAACAGGTTCTCGGCGAGATTGACCGGGTCGTCCGTGATGTAAGTGTAGGGCAGGGTACCTCCCGGCAGATTCCATGAAAACGGCTTGATCGGTGCCTGGAAGGGCCCCATGGGATTGCCGGAGTCCGTGCTGTCGCCCCGCACCGTGACCGAAACGCCCTCATTATCCGTCATGCGGGTGATGCAATCAATGCCCAGTATCTTGCCGGTGTAGACGGGATTGGAGGGATCGGTCTGGTTGTTGCGAAGGGGCGTCAGGCAATCGAGATAGACGGACTTTTCGACCAGGATGGCTCCATCCTCGGTGGAGATGGTTCCATTGAGGAAGGGGTTGAAATTGTAGGTGCCCGAGCTGCTGAGCTTGGCTGCATCAGTCGGGTTCATGGCCGCCACGCGCTCGTCACGCAGGCGCTTGGCCTGCCGGGCCCGTTCATCGTCGACCAGAATATTGTAATTGTGCACGTTGCCGGCCCGCAGTCGGGGGAGGCGGTCCCAGGTGTTCTGGTACCACTGGTGATGGAAGGTGACCGCATGGTCGGCGTTTTCCGAGTTGAGCGAATTGGCGCCGATAAGGTGCGTCTTGCCTGTGCCCTGGATGACCTGGACGATGTCCTCCACGCTGAATCCCCTGGAGCGGAGGAAATTGTACATTGGGTAGCTGCTTGGATTTTCTTCCAGCTTGTTGATCTGCTGGCGAACGAAACTATTGGAATTGGTGGCGCCGTCATCGCCCACGTAGTTGTTCCATGAGAAGGTGATGTTGTAGCTGCCCCCCTTGATATCGCAAATGCCGTCGTAGGCCTTGGTGAAAGTGCAGTGATCGATCCAGATGTCCCAGACTGTGCCGGCGTTGCCGAGGCTAATGAAGTCCCAGTCGTTGCTGTCGTAGTCGCCCTTGGAGGCCTCGTCCCATTCCCAGAGCTCATCGAACCTCAGGTTCCGGATGATGATGTTGCTGCTGGCCTTGATGTTGAAGGAGGCATGGCGGATGGTTGAGCCGTTGGCAGAGAAGATGGTCAGGCCGGTCTTTCTCTGGATGTCGATGAGGGAAACCCCGGTGACGATCAGGCGGGGATGAAGCTTCGGGGTGGCATGCTGACGGAAGAGGCTGAAGTCACGCACCGCCGGTTCGACTTCAAGGTAACCGAGATCGAGATCGTTGAGGATCTCGATCACCTTGACGGAGCCGGACTTGTCCGCGAGGGCGGTGACAAACTCCAGCGGCGTGGCTACCTTGACATAGCCGGGATCGGTTTCCGGGATGACGCCCCCGCCAGTGGTGGCCTCCCCAAATCCAGCCAGATTGAAGGCCGATGAAGGCAGTCCGGTTGTCGTGGTCAGGATCGCCGTCCCGCTCGTCGCTGCGCCGTAGGCATTGGTCACCGTGACATGGTAACCCGCCTCGTCCGCCTCGGAAACGCCAGTCAATTCGAGTACCGACTGGTCCTCTCCAGACATGGGCTCGTTATCCCGGTACCACTGGTAGACGAGGGGTTGGGTACCGGTGACCTCGACGGAAAAGAATGCCGTTCCGCCATTGATGATGACCTGGGAATCCGGACCCGACAGGATTTGCGGGGGCTGTGGCGTTTCGGAAACCGTCAGGCTGGCGGATTCGCTGGTGGCGGAACCCAGGTAGTTTGTGGCCACGCAACTGTAGTCACCGGCCTGCTCAAGCTGGACATTTTCCAGAACGAGGGTGGCATTTACGGCTCCCGCGAGAGGGGTCTCACCGTGAAACCATTGGAAGCTGGGTGCCGGGGTGCCGGATGCCTCAACGGAAAAGGTTGCCGTTCCTCCAGTCCCGACCTCCTGCGGCACTGGTTGGAGAGTGATTTGCGGTGCTTCGCCGGCGCCTGCCACGACCGGTGTGAAGGACACGTCATCCAGTGCCATGGTGTCGTGGGATGCTGTGCTTGAGGAGGCGCTGTTTCTCCATTTCCACCGGATCCAGATGGATTCCCCGACGGGTATGGGAGCCGTGACCAATCCACTGTCCAGCGGGGTTACGGAGCCTGCGGAGCCGCCGAGCGAATTTGCCGTCATGCCGCTGATGGCCGTCCAGCCATTGCTGGCGGGAAGGTCATCTTCCGCCGCCCCGACACGGTACTCCGTCGCGACCGTGACCGTCCGGTTGTCGGTGGATTCCCTCCACTGCTCGATGGAGCAGGCCAGGGTAAATCCGGACAGGGGAACCCCGGATGTGTTTGTGAAGCCAAGTCCCATGTAGGTGTCGGCCGTATTGACCCGCGTGTGGTAGTTGATGGCCCGGTCGCTTCCGCTCCCGACACTGTGGATCGTCAGGTCGGTGAGGTTGGAAGAGCCGTCATTCGCCCTTGCTGCAGTGTTCAGGCCGCCGCTGGATGGCGCGGCATACCAGCCCTTCAGGGTACTGTCGTTTCCCCATGTAAAGTCGGCCGACGGCAAGGCGTCAAATGACTGTATGTAACCGTTATCCAGGATTGCCTGATCGATCCCGATGGCGCCCAGGAATGACGGAAAGAAGGCAGTCAGGCATGCGCAGAGGAGCAGGACTGAACCGAGGCGGGAGTAGTGTGAAAGATGCATCGGTTGCAATTGTTCCAGTAGATTGCCTTTCAGGACTCCTCGCGGCGAGGACAAAGTGCTTGTGGGGATGGGTGAATTCGAGGTTTGCCGGTTGGCAATTCCAGCGGCCTGGATGAGCCTCCTGCTCACGATAATTCCCTTTGACCCCGCAGGTACCGAGCGACTAACTTTCGGCTAACTTCAGTTACCCCATGACCCTCCAAATCATCATCGTCTTCCTGATCCTCGGCCTTTCAGTGGCGGCCTTTGTCTCGGACCGGATCCGCCACGACCTGATTGGCCTGCTGGTGCTGGTCGCGCTTGGCCTGACCGGGATCCTCAAGCCGGATGACCTCCTGCATGGATTTGGCAACCGGGCGGTGGTGACCATCGGGGCGATGTTTGTCCTCAGTGCGGCCCTGACCCGGACCGGCACGGTGACCGCTCTCAGTGGCAAGCTGGCCAACTACTCGCGAGGGGATCCGTTCCGCTTCCTTGTACTGGCCTTGGTCACGGTCTGCGTGATGTCGGCTTTCATCAACAACACCCCCGTGGTCCTGGTCCTGATCCCGGCGGCCCTGACGGTATCCACTAAAGTGGGCATGAGCCCTTCGAAATTCCTCATGCCGATCTCCTTTGCCTCCATGCTTGGCGGCAGCTGCACGCTGATTGGGACCTCCTCGAACATCCTTGTTTCCTCGATCGCCGAGACCGGGGGATACGGAGCGATCAGTATGTTCGAGTTTTCCAAGGTGGGAATATTCATCGTCATCGGCGGGATGGCCTATCTGCTCTTCTTCTCCTTCCGTATGCTTCCCGACCGGGTGACCATCGCCTCGACACTGAATCCGGATGCTGCCAAACAATATGTCACACAAGTGCGCCTGGGATCGGATTCCAATCTCATTGGGAAGCGGATGGCGGAGACACCCTTCATGAAGCTTGGCGTCTCCGTGGTCGAATTGATCCGGGGTGAGCAGATCCGGCGATTGGACAAGGAAACCCCTCTGGAGGAGGACGACATCCTCCTGGTCCGGGGTGACTTGAATGATATCCTCGAATTGGACCGCCAGCACGCGGTCACCATCACGCCCGGCGCGCCGAAACCGATTGGCGAGCTCAAGCGGGTGGAGATGACCCTTTTTGAACTGATGATTGCCCCGGACTCGAATCTTATTGGGCAAAAGTGCAGCAGCATCGGCCTGCGGGAAGAGTACGATGTTTCCATCTTTGCCATCCAGCGGCGTGGGCGTCATCACCAAAGGGAGATTGGAGAGATCGAGCTCAAGTTGGGGGACATCCTGCTGGTCCGCGGCTCCATCGAGGAGGCGGCGCGGTTACGTGACAGCCATGAATTCATCCTCCTCGAGGGGGTCCACGAGGAGCGGGAGGAGCGGCACAAGGCACCCATCGCCATGGCCACTATTGCCACTATCATCGTGTTGGCAGCCTTCGGGGTCTTTCCGATCAGCGTGCTGGCACTGGGCGGGGTGGGGGTTGTCTTCCTGGCCAAGCTCTTGACTCCCCGGGAAGTCTATCGGGCGGTCGATTGGCCGGTCCTGGTCCTTATCGCCGGGATGATTTCGCTTGGGGATGCCATGGCCCACACGGGAGCCCTTGATCTGGTGGCCGGCCATCTCATTGCCGCAACCGGCGCCCTCGGTACCCACGGCACCCTCTGGGTGTTCTACATCCTCACAGCCGGGCTCAGCCTTTTGATCCTGAACAAGCCGGCCGCTGCCCTGATGGCACCACTGGGAATGATCCTTGCCCAGCAGCTGGGCGTCGATCCAAAGCCGTTTGTCATGGCCGTGGCCTTTGCCGCTTCGACTGCCATGGCTACCCCCATGGGCTACCAGACGAACCTGCTTGTCTACGGGCCGGGTGGCTATGCCTTCAAGGACTTCGTCCGTTTCGGCCTGCCCTTGAACATCTTTGTCGGCGTCATCGCCTGCCTCACCATCCCCTGGATCTGGCCGTTTTAGGCAGAGTCAGGAGTTCTATTTTGTAATTCAATGACGACGACGGATTTCGCCGGCAACTCGATTTGGAGTCTATCCTCGGTCCGGGTATAATCCGTGAAGGGTTGTGCTCGAATCCGGTCAGGTTCTTCAAACGTGTTGTGGGCATCGACCGCATCCGCCGTCAGGATACGGCCGCTGAGAGGTCCTTCGGGGAGCGCCGAGGCATCCAACATCACGGACACGGGTTCGTTCGGATGCGCGTTGACCAGGGACAGGTGGACGGTGCCGTTCTCCTTGTTTTTCGAGGCGGAGGCGGAAAGGACTGGAATAGTGTGTTCACCAAGGCCACAAGTTGGCGATTCGATCTTCAGGGGAAGGAACGTTTCTCCCTGATGGACTTTGAGCATCTCAAAGATCCAGTAGGTTGGGGTGCGGAGCATCTTCTTCCCATCCGTCAGGATCATGGCCTGGAGGACATTCACCGTCTGGGCTATGTTGGCCATGCGGACACGGTCTGCATGCCGGTGGAAGATGTGGAAATTGAGGGCTGCGAGGATGGCGTCCCGGAGCGAATTCTGCTGGTGCAGGAAAGCCCGGTTGGTCCCCGGCTCGACGTTCGTCCAGATGCCCCACTCATCGACCATCAGGCCGACTTTTTTATCGGGATCGTACTTGTCCATGATGGTCTCATGGGCATTGAGGATGGTTTCCATCTCAAGCGTGCGTGCGAGAGTGGCGAAGTAGGCATCTTCGCCGAATCCGGTCGCCGGCCCCTTGTCGCTCCACTTGCCCGTCGGCAGGGTGTAGTAATGCAGGGACAACCCGTCCATGTAGCTTGCGGCCCGCTCCATCAGGACCTCTGTCCACTCCAGATTGTAGTCGTTGGATCCGCAGGCGATGCGGAACACGTGGGGTCCGTGGTCCTTGACGAATGTGTTGTATCGGCGGTAGAGGTCGGCGTAGTACTCCGGGCGCATATTGCCGCCACAGCCCCAGCTCTCATTACCCACCCCAAAAAAATCCAGTGGCCAGGGCTCGTCCCGGCCGTTGGCTCGCCGCAACCTGGCCATGGGCGAATCGGCAGGGGAGGTCATGTATTCGACCCATTCCATCATTTCCTGGACTGATCCGCTTCCGACGTTCCCGCAGACATAGGCCTTCGTGTCCAGCAGCTCGACCAGGTCGAAGAATTCGTGGGTGCCGAAATGGTTGTTCTCCACAACCTTGCCCCACGTCGTGTTGATCATCGCCGGGCGTTCCGCCCGGGGTCCAATGCCGTCCTTCCAGTGGTATTCGTCCGCAAAGCAGCCGCCCGGCCACCGAAGGACAGGTATATCCAACTGGCGCAACGCTTCCACGACATCATTGCGGATGCCCCGTGTGTTGGGGATATCCGAGTCCTCGCCAACCCAGATGCCTTCATAAATACAGCGGCCGAGGTGTTCCGCAAAATGACCGTAGATTTCCGGATGGATGACTTGCGGTTCACCATCCCCAAGAATCTGAATACGTGCTTCCTGATGCATAGGTCTGTTTGTTTAGGCTGGCTGAAGGAGAGGACTTCATGCCAGAATGTGTTATAGAAGACAAACCTGACCATGTCTTCCCTGCACCTTTGCCCATGCTGTACCGTATATCAATGATCCCCTTGAGAGAGCAGCAAATAGCCTGTGTTACCGAGAAATGAGGCCACCGTTACCAGAATCCGGCGATAGTGGACCCTGCCTTTCCGTCGACCTTGGCGGTTCGAAGCTGCTGCTGGGGCTGGTTCAAGCCGATGGGTCGATTCAGGCTGTTCAACGGGTGGAACCGGCACCTGAACAAGGGGAGAAGCTCCTCGAGATCATTTCTGGATACGTTGATTCGCTTTCACCAGACAAGCGGGATTTGCCAAAGCGCTGTGGGGTTGCTGTCCCGGGATTGACGGATTCGGCCGGCGGCCTGTGGCGGCATTCAAGTTATTCCGGTGTGGAGGATTGGCCCATCCGGGATGAGCTGGAGGAGCGGCTGGGGATGCCTGTTTTCATAGCCAATGATGTGGATGCTTGCGCTGTCGGGGAGCGGCTCTGGGGTGGGGCTGCGCATGAACCAAATTACCTCTGGATCACTCTTAGCAATGGAGTGGGCGGTGCCATTGTGCTGGATGGCCACCTGTACCGCGGTCCCGGATTTGCGGCCGGGGAAGTCGGGCACATGAAAGCAGTACGGGACGGGATTCCCTGTGAGTGTGGCGGTCGTGGTTGCCTCGAACAATATGCTTCCGGTCGGGCCATTAGCCGTCATTACGAAAAACGGGTCGGTGATTCCCTTTCCGCCGCCGCCATTGCCGAGCGTGCCCGGGAAGGCGACCAGCAGGCCAAGGCGGCCTTTTCCACAGCGGCGACGCACCTTGGCGATGTCTTGGCTGACGCCATTATGCTCCTCAATATCCCGTGTGTCTTCCTTGGCGGTGGGGTGGCCCAGGCCTTCGACCTGATGGAGAAGCCTCTGCAGGATGCCTTGGAGAGAAATCTGTATCCAGAAGCCAATACACTTCCACGAATCCAGGTCACCCGCCTTGGTTATGAAGCAGCCCTCCTGGGAGCGGCTGCCGTGGCCCATCCTGATGCCCGGGAATCCATTTTATGAAATCCTTCCTTACAGACTATCTTGCTGGCCTTAATGCTGCCGCGGAGGCCATTCCCACCCATGTCCTTGAAGACATAACCGGTATCCTGAAAGCTGCCCACCAGGCCAAGGCCCGCATATTTGTCATTGGTAATGGCGGTAGCGCAGCCACCGCCAGCCACTTTGCCTGCGACTTGGGCAAGAATGCTGTCGAGCCGGGTAAGCCACGCTTCAAGATTATCGCCCTGACGGACTCAACCCCGGCCATTACCGCCTACGGCAACGATAATGGCTATGCTTCCGTCTTCCGGGAACAGCTGGTCAACCTGATGGAGCCGGGGGATGTGGTCTTCGCCATCTCGGCCAGCGGCAATTCACCCAATGTTATCGAGGCCATCGACTATGCGCGCGAGAATGGGGCCACCGTCATTGGCTTGGCTGGATTTGATGGCGGGCAGCTGGCCCGGAAAGCGCATCATGCCATCACCATACCGGCTGCGACCTATGAGCAGATTGAGGACCTACAGATGGTCCTGACCCATGTCATCGTATCCTGGTTCAAGGCCAACCCGCCGGCCTGAGCTGTATTGAATGAATTGAACCACCATTCCTGCCATGTCCCAACGCCCGAACATTCTCTTTCTCATGTCCGACCAGCACAGCCCGCACGTCCTCGGTTGTGCCGGCAATCCTGTCATCCATACGCCGTCGCTGGACCGGCTCGCCGCGGAGGGAATGTTCTTTGAACAGACCTACTGCCAGAATCCGCTCTGTGCGCCCAGTCGGGCCTCCGTCCTAACCGGGCGCTATTCCAAGGACATTGGCATCTACGACAACATGCACGTGCTGGAGTCCAATTCCCTGACCTTCCCGCGGGTATTGAGCAAGGCAGGTTACCGGACCTGCCTCATCGGGAAGTCCCATCTCAACGGGGAGCAGTTCCAGGGTTACCAGGAACGTCCCTATGGGGATCTATACGGACAAGCCCACCAACCGGACCCGCGCCGCTTGCCGGAGTTCGGTATCAACGGGTTGGGGGATGTCGTCGGCAACCACGGGGCATCGGAAATTCCCGATCCCCTGACCCAGACGGAAATCTGCGTCGCCGAGGCCTGCAAGTGGATGCAGCTGCACACCGCCCAGCATTCGGAGCAGCCATTTTTGCTTTCTGTTCATTTCGACAAGCCACACTTTCCCATTCGCCCGCCGAAGCGCTTCCAGGAGAAGTACGAGGGCAAGGTATCACTGCCCGAGACACCCGACGGCTACATCGATGGGGCTGTCCCCTTCATCCGCGAGGCCATTGCCAATAACGAGACGGGCCACCACTACGGGAAGGACTTCGACCTCCAACTGGGGGCACTGGAGTCATACTACGGTTGCGTGGAATGGGTGGATGATGCCGTCGGCCGGATTGTCGAGGTCCTCGACTACCTCGGCCTGAAGGAGAATACCCTTGTCATCTACACCTCCGACCACGGGGAAATGGGGGGTGAGAAGGGGACCTGGCAAAAGACCCTCTTTTTCGACGCCTCCGCCCGTGTCCCCTTCATCATGCGGTGGCCCGAAAGGATTAAGCCGGGAAGTCGCTCCGGGGAGATTGCCGGCCTGATCGACTGCTTCCCGACCATTTGCGAAGCAGCCGGTATTGATATTCCCGATACATGTGGAGGCGTCAGCCTGTTTCCGGCGATGGATGGCGGGGAACTGGATCGTGAAGGCATATTCAGCGAGAGCGCCGTTCTGCGAAAGACCGAGGTGGCCGGCTGCATGTACCGGACTGGACCGTGGAAGTATTGTTGGTATCTCGATGAAAGTGAGGAACTCTACAACCTCGAGGAGGACCCGGAAGAGTGGGCCAACCGGGCGGCTGATCCCGAATGTCAAGATGTCGTGGAAAAGCTGCGACAAAAGGCCATCGCCTTCTGGGAGCCGGACAACTACCTCGAACGCCTTCGCCGGACGCCCATCATGTCCGGCGAGAAGCACTTCTACGAGTTTTCCAACCAGTTTGTCACCGGCACCGGAGCCATTATCGACGGCCGGCCCTGAGCGATTTGCACGCTTCTACAGCTTGCCGACCCCGGCCCCTGCTGTGACAATCGCGGGCACATCCTCGACCGGGTCCAGCGTGTACTGGTAATCCCCGTCAAACTCGATGTCGATCGTCGAGGTGGTCGGCTTGTTGTTGTCAACATTGACAAAGATGTTGTTGTTCACCTCGTAGCCGCCTGCTGGATTTGAGCTGTCAAACCAGTAGCCGATGGCCCCGTCAACATTGTTGAAGTAGTTGTTTTCAATGAGCATCTTGGCATTGGTGCGTACATTAATGGCGGAACTGATGTTCTCGAAGTAATTGTTGTAGACATGCGCGTAACCGCCACGGTAAAGCGGGTGACGCGAACCTCCGTCATGAAACCAGTTGTGGTGGAAGATCACCTTCCGGTCGGGAAGGGCATCAAGTCCATCATTACTTCCGACAAGGATAGTCTTGTGGGTGTCATAGATCTCGTTCCATGAGACAATGACGTACATGGCATCGTTCTTGATGCTCAGTAACTCGTCGAACTTGTCCTTGTCCGGGTTGATATTGAAGGGCTCGTTGTAGAGCGTGCAGTGGTCAATTTTGACGTAGCGACCGTTGTTGACCTGGATGGCATCCCGGGCCAGCACGTAGCGGACGGTCAGGTTCTGGATGATGACGTTTTCGCCCTGGACGGCCAGGCCGACACCATCCAAAAGGCCATTTGTACCGACTCCAATGATGGAAATGTCCCGCATACCTGAGCTGATACTGGCTTCGCGGCCGTTTTGACCAGCGGCAACCCAGTCGTCGTAGGATATGGTTCCGTCAACATAAATAATGGAAGGTTCCCCGGCAGTGCGTACCGCGGCCAAAGCGGTTACAAATTCCTCTGCATTGGTGACCGTGTGTGTATTTTCTGCTGTTGCACCCTCCCCACCGGTTATGAGGGCCTCCATGGTGTCGAATCCCCGCACCTTTGAATCCATGTAGAGGTAGATGTCCTTGATGGTTACTTCACCCTGCCATGGCAATGTGATTTCAATATAAGCGTCATCCTCCTGGTTGGTCAGGTAGGGTTCAAGCAGCATGTCCTGCTCCAGCACCCCGGAGGGCAGTCGAGTGTAGGCCGCTACATCGGTATCGCCGCGCTTCACGCGGACGTAGAAGCCGTTCGTGGTCGACGTCAAGTCGACATCGGCGTGCACGACTACACCACCATATCCACTGATATTCCGGAGGGCGTTGAAGTCCATATAGCCGGTGCCCTTGTACTGCCCGAAACGGATGTAGCGGTTGGCTGACCCACCCGGAAAGGTCAGGGTGTTTTTAAAGGTGATCCCGTCGGGTCCATGGGTCATCTGGATGTTATTGTCCACATCCATGAATTGGGCAATATAGTCGGTTCCAAGGTGCAGCGCGCTGGCATACTTTTCCCCAATTGATTCAGCTTCATGATTGGCGGCAAATTCGGCACTCAGGACAATGGCCTCCGGTGCCAAGGGGAGGGCACTGCCGGTGTTGGCCAGATAGACCCAGCCGCTGCCGGCGGCAATCTGGCTCTCGGTTACGTAGACAAATCCCTCTGAGGTGGAAAACCAGTACCAGCCGATCTCCGGAGTGGCTACCGGTATCAGGTTGAAGGCTGCCAGGTCTACCGCATACGCCCAGCCGCCTTGGTTCTTTACCTGGGAGGCTGGCATGTAGAGGTATTGGCCGACCATGGGCGTGTAGACCCAGTCGTTTCGTCCGTCGCTTCCACACCAAATCCAGCCCAGAAATCCTGTTTCCGTATAAACCCAACCGGAATCCGCCATGATGGGCCCATCCCAGCGAACGTCCTGTGCCTCCAGGGATGGTGAGGTCACTCCGGTAACGAGCAGCGCCAGTGCGAATGAAATTTTTATGAAATTGGTGTAATTGGGGGTGTGCATCCTTTGAATTCCTTGATTGTGGGAGACAGCAAATTATTCGAATTTGTTCCAACACTTGCGCGACCTTCGAGCAAATTCATTTTCATGAAAGAAGGTGAAATAAGCTGACGAGGTTTTCTGCCCAGGTTTGCCGACTGAGGGAAAGGGATAGGAGCTTTGTTCTCCCTGGCCTATTTCTGGTCCTTCCGGGTGGCAGGCGGGACTGCATTGAAATATTCACTGGGCCCCTGCGGCGCGCTTATATGAGGAAACGTGTGCGATGATTTCACTACAGGTAGCCGGATTTACTGACTCTTGGATTCCATTGGAGCTCTTTAAAGCGGATCGATAACCTTCGAGATGAGAAAATATAAGGGCTGAGGCTCTAAAAAGCAGGTTGACTCCGGGGCTGTAATATTTATGCAAGTACTTACGTGGAAGTAATTTCACTATTCCTTGAATCCGACCGCTTACGCTCGGCGTTAGCGGTGCTATCACGTTGCAAAAATTGGAGTCTTCAATGAGAAAGAACCTGTCCCGCACACCTCGTAAACATAAACTCCCAATTTGGGCCGGCTTCCTCGCCTTGGCGATTCCGGCCTTTTTTGTTGCCCCGATAAATCTGTCGGCTGCTGATATGGCCGACCGAAGCCAGTCTTCGATGGTGGGTGAGACCTACCGCGTCGATGGTATTCTCTTTGTCTTCCAGAGGGAGCATCCTGAGAACCCCTCAGCGGGTAAACTCGCCGGCGTCCCAATCGAGCTGAGCAAGTCAGCCTCCGGTTATGCCGCTCCCCGAGGCGATGACTCAGATGTCCAAACCAGCGTGGCAAATATTGGTGACTCAGCCGGGAGTCGACTCACCGGGGGTGCCATCCAGCATATCGCGACCTCGGTATTGACCTACTTGAACGAGTCGGGCTTGGCAGGTGTCTGGGTCGGGGCCCACCCGGGGGACATTGATCCGCAAACAGGTGAAGACCTTCGTCCGGGGAAGTCCGGAAACCTGCGCCTTCTGGTGCAAACGGCAGTCATCGGCAAGGTGCGGACGCTTGCCCGGGGTGAGCGGGTGCCAACAGGCGACTCCGTGAACAATCCCGCTTACGATTGGATGCTGGAAGGTTCACCGGTCAAGCCGGGTGCCTCGTGGGCCGACTCCGCCCTTCTCAACAGGGATAAAATTGGCGACTACGCCCGCTGGCTCAGTCGCCATCCTGGCCGCCGGGTAGACATTGCAGTCTCTCCCATCCAAGACGAACCGGGAGCGGTGGCCCTCGATTATATTGTCCAGGAACAGAAGCCAGTTTCCGTATGGGCCCAGGCAACCAATACCGGGACTGAGCAAACCGCCGACTGGCGGGGCTCCTTCGGGCTGCAGAACAACCAGTTCACCGGCAACGACGACCAGATCGAGTTGTTCTATTCCTCAGCCGGGATGGACAGTACCCAGAATTTAAGCGCGCGTTATGAAGCGCCCCTGATGAATAACCGGAATGTTCGTGTGCGCATCAATGGTGGCTGGAACAAGTATACTGCCTCCGATGTTGGATTTGGTGAACTGGATTTCAAGGGCAAGGGATATAACATCGGACTCAGCGGCGTGCACAATATCCGCCAGCGTGGTTCCCTTTTTGTCGACCTCGTCTATGGTCTGTCGCTTGAGAACACCACCGTCGATAACCAGGTTGTCGGGCGCGAGGGTGAAGGTGAGTTCCTTTTCCCGATGATTGGGCTGGAATGGGAAAGGTACACCCGCTTTGGCAACACCATTGGCGGTGTCAGCCTGCGCCACAATGTCCTCGATATTGAGCAGGACGACCTTGATGCCCTTGGCCGCACCCTGGCCGAGGATAAGTTCACCATCCTCTCCTGGTACTTCTCCCATAACTTCTATGTGGACCGGATCCTCGACAAGGAGGCCACCAGCCTGGCTCATGAGATTGCCATTTCCCTTGGCGGTCAAACCTCCTTCGGTTCACGGACGCCCCCGAACTACCAGAAAACGATCGGTGGTATGTACACGGTCCGCGGTTATCCCGAGTCGGTCATAGCCGGCGACAATGTGGCCCACGGATCGATCGAGTACAAAATGCACATCCCGCAGTTAATGGGGGTTTCCCAGGACCCCGGTACCGGCCCCATATTCGGTGGGCCCTTCCGCTACCTCCCGCAGTATCCCTACGGGGTGACGGACTGGGACCTGGCCCTCAAGGGCTTTATCGATGTCGGTTATGCCGGAGCGGCTGACAAGCTCGACTTTGAATTTGACGAGACACTCGTCGGTGGCGGGATTGGCTTTGAGCTTCGCTACCGCCGCAATTTCTTTGTCTCCGTCGACTGGGGTGTCGCCATGAAGGACACCAAGTATCCGGCAGTAACCGACGGAAGTTCCCGGGTCAGCATTTCCGCGACCGTCATGTATTGATTTATTGGCTACAGGAATCCTGTACTGTCCAAATGCAAACACTTTAAATTCATCCATCCCCACAAATAGGCGTATAAGTCATGATACGAAATAAAAAGCACCTCATCCGCCCCATGCAATTCAGCAGCCTCTTCGAAGGCATCCTCCAGCGGTCCTGGCGAAGAAAGGGCCGTCAACTGACGAGCTTCATGGTTCCCATTTTTGTTGCCAGCGTTCAGGGGATAGCCGGTCCCGAGGGAGAACAAGTGGCCGCAGGGGACGTCCGCTTCAACCGGCCCGACACCGCCAGCACCCACATTTATCAGGACAGCATGCAGGCCATCGTCAACTGGCGCAGCTTCAACGTCCAGCTGGACGAGTCGGTCCAGTTCTTCCAACCCAACGAGATGGCCAGCATCCTCAACCGGGTGATGCAGAACGATCCTTCGCAGATTGCCGGAAGCCTGACCGCCAATGGGCGGGTGTTCATCGCCAATCCGGCCGGGGTGATCTTCGGGGCCAACGCGGTGATAGACGTCGGCCAACTGGTGGCCGCTGCGGGGAACATTTCCGATGCCGACTTCCTCGGTGGAAATTACCGGTTTTCCGGGTTGCAGGGTGCAGTCGAGAACTACGGCACCATCAACGCCAACACGGTGGCCCTGATTGGGCGGACCGTGGGTAACTATGGCCAGATCCTGGCACCCGCGGGAACCGTCATCATGGCGGCAGGGGATGAATTGTATCTGGTGGAAGACCAGGGATTCGGCCACTTGCGGGTGCAGGTTGCATCTGTGGACTTGGCGGATGACACGGAAGGTTCCAGTGGCGCGTATGGTGCAGGGGACGCCTATGCCCTGGCGGCGGGGAACTACGGTCTTATCGAAGCGGGTGATGTGTCCGTTGAGGCGGAACGGGTTATGCTTTCCTACGGGTCCACAATTGATGCCGGTGGAGAAAGTGGAGGCAATATCTCGATTGACGCGGAAGCCATTCTGCATGAAGGCACACTTTCGGCTACTGGCAGTAGCGGCGCAGGCGGTACTGTTAATCTGGACGCTGGATTGGACTACACGGCCATTGGATCGGCAGTGGTTGACGTATCCGGTACCACCGGTGGGGACATAACCCTCACCACGTCGGGGAAAATCATTAGCTCAGGAACATACCTGGCACAAGGTACCGATGGGGCAGGGGGCCAGATTGATGTTGGCGGTCCTGGGTCGATTGGCCTTCTCAGTGCCACACTGGATGCATCCGGCACTGCCGGCGGAGGTGTGGTTCGTCTCGGTGGTCCTCTTCAGGGTGGACGTGACGGCAACGGCGATTTGCCGGTGGCAAGTTCAACAATCGTTTCACCGGGCAGCGAATTGCGGGCAGACGCCACGGGAGCCTCTGGCGACGGTGGTGAAGTCATCATCTGGAGTGAAGAGGCAACCGAGTTCTATGGTATTGCCAGCGCACGGCCGGGACTTGAGTCCGGGGCTGGCGGTTTTATCGAGCTTTCCTCTGCAGGTCAATTTGTCTTCACCCAGGGTGAAAATCTGCAAACCGGTCGTGGCGATCGGTTGGGTGAGGTTTTGCTGGATCCCAAGAGTATCATCATCACGGACGCCAACGGGCTGGACTTGATCCGGACAATTACCGGCAACTCCCAGATTCTCCGTGAAGGAACCCTGGAGCTGGACAATGGAGACGAATTCGGGGAAGACGTGGCTTTCAATCAGGCGGGCAACCTCTTCATCGTGGGCGCTCCTGGAGATAGTGCCGATGGCATAAATCCAAACGGGGATGGGGTTGTCTACCTGTTCGGTATCGAGACGGATAACCTCGGGTTCGCCCCGATTCTCGAGAAAAGACTCGGGGACGGGACGACGCTGTCAGGCGGAGGCACCCTGGATATTTCCACGGCAGGCCGTTTCGGAAGTGCTGTTGCGGTGAATGAGACCGGGAACCTGCTCGCCGTCGGTGCCGAGGGGGACGACGGTGATGGTGCGGGAAATGCAACCGGGGCCGTCTACATGCTGTCCATTGATGTGAACAATCCGAATGCAGATCCAGTCCTCGAAACCGTCCTTGATGACAATGATGTCACACTGGCCGCCGGAGACAAGTTCGGCAGCGCGGTGGCCTTCAACCAGGATGCCGATATCATGGGTGTCGGTGCTGAGGGTGACACAGGAGGGGCTGGATCGGTTTTCCTTTTCGACATCAGTACGTTCAACGCTCCAGTGATCGGACTTGGCGGAAACCCCGTGACCAGTTCGACCGGCGGCGCCGTTGCCTCCGGCGCAGCAACTTTCGGCAGTTCCGTATCCTTCAACGGGTCCGGTAATGTCATGGCCATCGGTGCAGAGGAATCCACCTTCAGTGGTGGCTCCAATCGCGGCGGTGTTTATATCTTCACCCTGGATCCCGACAATCTCAACGTCACCCCGACCTATCAGCAGAGATTCCAATACAGTGATTTTGGCGAGCCGGCGCTCGGTTCCTCAAACAACAACCTGCGTTTCGGCAGTGCGGTCGCTTTTAACTCTGACAACACCATTCTCGCGGTGGGTGCGCGCGGACAACCGGGTTCCGGCGGTGCGACCAACCAGGAGCCCCGGGTCTTCCTGCTCAGTCTGAGTGACGTTTCAACCCTGCCCACTTTCGGGCAGAGAATTGATTTCAATACAGTACCGCTCGGTGGTGGGCCACCCCTTGCCCTCGACTCGGAGGGGCAATTCGGTGCGGGTATCAGTCTCAGCGGTGACGGAACCGCTTTGTTGGTGGGTGCTCCGACGCAGGATGGCGGCGGCACCGACTTGGGTGAAGTCTTCCTTTTTGAAATCGATCCGAACAACCTGAGCCAGGCGCCTGACCTCGCCCAATTGCTCACGGACACCTCTCCAATCCGCATCTACGACCAGCTTGCGCTGGGCGGGGGCGACAGCTTTGGTAACTCTGTTGCTTTGAGCTCCGCAGGTGACGTTCTTGTTGTTGGCGCGCCCGGCAATGACACTGGCGGTGCCGACGCCGGCGCGGCCTATGTATTCTCTGTCAATCCGGCCGACCTCGCCCAGCAGATCACACTGGTCAAGCTGGTTGCCGACAGTACAGTAACCGGCCTCTCTTTGGCGGACGGGGATAATTTTGGCAGCGGTGTAGCTGTCAATGGGCTCGGCGACATCATCGCCTTTGGTGCATCCGGGACGAATGTGGGCGGCGCGGATCGAGGCGCGGCCTACATCATCGAGTTTGACACGACCAACCTCTTCGCGGATCCGGTTCTGCAACTGACGCTGAATAACAGCAATGTCACAGGCTTGGCGAACAACGACCTCTTCGGGCAGTCGTTGGCTCTCGACAACCCAGGCGGTGTCCTGGTGGTCGGCCAACCGGGTGATTCCAGCGGCACTGGCGCCGTTGATGTCTTCAGCCTGAACACGACGACTTTCGCGTTCACCCAGGAAAATACGATAGACGGCACTACTCCCGGCCTGACCCTTGCCGCCGGGGATGCATTCGGGACGGGAGTCGCCCTGAATGCCGACGCCTCGATTCTGGCGGTTGGTTCCCCCGGAGCTGAAGGGGGTGGAACTAACGAGGGAGCAGTGTCCATTCTTTCTCTCGGGGCCCTGGCTGCGGATCCCACCCTTGAGCAGACCATCGATTCCACCACCACTTCGGTGGTCCTTGATGATGACGATGCCTTCGGGACCTCGGTCGCCTTGTCCGGCGGTGGTGAAATCCTCGCCGTCGGCGCACCTTTCGCGGACGGACCAGCAAACGGTAATCCGGACAGCGGTGAAGTCTTCCTCATGCGCCTGAATTCTTCCAATCTTTCTATCCCGGCGGCAGAAATTGCCAAACTGGAACGGGATACTGTTTTGGCCGACGGATCGAATTTCACTGCAGTGGATACAAATGACCAGCTCGGTTCTGGTGTGGCCCTCAATGACGGGGCAAGCATTTTTGTCGGCGGAGCCGGCAACTCGGACATCAGTGGTCCGGCTACCGGGGCAGCTCACCTCTTCACTCTGGAATTGGGTCGTGATCCGACCCAAGCCCTTTTTGGCGTAGAGCCGGATGCCGAGTGGATTGTCAGTCCGGCAGACATCGTCTCCGTACTGGCCGGCAATAACCTTACCATGCAGGCCAACACCGATATCACGGTGGAATCCCTTGTCGATGCCTCCCTCAATCCCAGCGCAGGCAATCTCACTTTCCAGGCCGGTCGTTCCATTTTGCTTAACGAAAGCATCCTCCTGAATGGTTCTTTCACCGCTACCGCCAATGATCCGGGTGCCCTCGCAGCCCATCGGGATGCGGGCGATGCCACTATTACCATGGCTGACGGCACCAGTATCGACACCAGTGCCGCCAATGGAAGCATCACTTTGGCTTATGGCGTTGGGACCAACGGCAATGACGCGACCGGTGCCATGACGCTCGAAACCCTCAACGCCGGTACCGGCGCCATCGACATCGATACCGTGGCCAATCAGGGTGGGGCAGTTTCCTACGAAGACATCCTGCTTAACGGTCCCGTGACCGGCGGGCTGGTTTCCGCGCAAGGTAATGCCATCATCAGTAATGTGGATGGAACCATCACCGCCAGCGACGATATTCTCCTCGAGACCGCCTCGACCGGACGTGCCGGCGGAGATATCGATCTCGAAGCAGCCGTTTCCCAGACCGGAGCCGGTACATTGACGATGCGTCCGGTGGATTCGGCTACCCCGATTCGCGTCGGAGGAACAACAGCCGGTCAGATGGGTGTGGACGTCCCCACTCTCGACCAGGTGCAGGAAGGCTTTTCAACCATCATTGTCGGTTCCTCTGGCCAGACAGGTGACATTAATGTCGCCGGGGGTCCGACGACCAACTGGAAGGACGACCTTCTCTTCGAGACCGACAGCGGCGACATTAACGTGCTTGCCGATGTCAACACGACGGGTTCCACCGATCCCGCCGACATTACCTATCGCAGTGCTACCGGTGTAACTACCATGGCCGGTAACCAACTGACGGACGGCGGCAATGTCACCGTCGAAACGCCATTGCTGGTCGATGGTACTATCCTCATCGATACGGAAGCCGGTGATGATCTTGTCGCCGGGAACGTGACGCTCAACGGTTCAACCATTGGTAGCCGCACCGATGCCGCCGTTGACGCAGCCAACGGTAATACGGATACCCTGACCATTGATGCGCGCGGTCTCATCGACGGGAATGTGGATATCGAGGGCCATGTTGGGAGTAATACAATCACAGGCGCGGGCGGTGTGATTGGATCCCTGATCGTCGAGGGTGCCGCCACGGTCGACCTTTCCGATGTGACCACCGCCACAGGCGGTATCCTTGTCGGTAATAGTAAAGCCACTACAGGACCAATCAATCTTCACGCCAGCACCTTGGATACCAGTGGCGCGGGGGCCGGTGTCGCCACCGGCAACATTGTCCTCAATGCAGATGCCTCCCAGGACATCGAGCTCCTCGATGGCGATGTGCAGCTGAACACCAATGACCTTGGCTACAATGGCGGAACCAACGTTAATGCCGACGGTGCTATCACGATTGCCGGCAACCAGATTGACGGCCAGACTTTCACCAACGGACTGTCTCTCGATAATGGCAGCAACTCCCTCGACCAGAGCACGGATATGCCGGTCCTGACCGAGCTGACACACTTCGTTGCCCTCAGTGATGCCAACGTAACGGTTCTCAATCCGAACAATGACGTGGCCACAGTGGCTGGTCGGACAACAACAGGCAGCTTCGCCTACCGTGATGCCAATGACCTGACTGTCGGTACAGCCGCCGGCGTGAGCGGTATCACAGCTGGGGCGGATGCCATGGCCGAAACCGTTGCTGGGACTCTAACTGTTGACCAGTCCGTGTCCGGCGGGGCAGACGTCCTTCTTTCCGCTGGCGGTGTGGCCAGCAATCTTGACCTGAATGCTTCCGTCGACTCCGGCGACGGTACCTCCCTGCTGGCCGGCAACTCGGTCTTGCAGAGTGCCAATGTCACGGCCGGTGGCAGTATCGACGTGGAAGCAACAAACGGAGCCATCACCATGGATCCCGGCTCCAGCTCCACAGCGACCGATGCCAACATCCGTTACGCCGCTAATGGTGACGTGACAGTTGGAAGCCTCGCTGCAGGTGCGGGCGATGTCAGTATTTCGTCCACCACTGGTAACATCGTCGATGCCCAGGTGACCGACGCCGTCATTGCCGATCCTGAAGGTTTTGCCATTAATCTTGGCCGCACGGTCAATGTATCCGGTGCCGGGTTGCGCATGAGCGCCGCCGGTGATGCCGGTGCCGCAGGAACACCTTTCGACACCAGTGTCGGTACGGTTGCTGCCGATGTTAGCGGCAGTACTTACATTTACGAGAGCGATGCTGTTACCGTTGGTACAGTCGGCCCGGTTGCTGTTGAACGCGTCGTTATCGACGCCGCCAATACAACCGCCAGCGATGCCGCTCTGGCCGGCATCAATGCGGGTGGAAATGCCAAGCTGGAAACCATCAACGGCACCATTGCTGTCAATGACCCGGTTTCCGCAGGGACCGATGTCCAGATTGCGGCAAATGGCGCCGGGAGTGATCTTCTTCTCAATAACTCCGTTGCTGCAGGGCAGAATGTTACCCTGCTGGCCCGGAGTGCCATCATTCAGGATGCCAATGTCAATGCCGGCGGGACGATTGATGCTGAGGCATTTGACAGTGTCATAACGATGAGTGCGGGAGCGACATCGACCGCAGCCGGGAATATCCGCTATGCTGGTGATGGAAATGTCACTACAGGTATTCTGGATGCAGGGGCCTCCTCGGTCAGCGTTGTCTCTGAGAATGGAAGCATTCTCGACGCACAGAACGACACTGTCGGTGTGGATGGAGAAGGATTTGCCACGCAGACAAATGATCCGCGGACAGCCAATCTCATCGCCGCCAACGTACGGCTCCAGGCAGCCGGTGATATCGGCAGCGCAGGGAATCCGGTCGACTCGACGGCAGGCGTTGTCGCCGCAAGCAGCGGAGGCAGTACTTACCTTTATGAAAGCGACGCCCTCACTGTCGGAACGGTGGCCGCTGTCTCGGTTAACCGGGTCGAGCTGGCCTCCACAACCTCAACGGTGACGGATATAGCCGCTTCAGGCATCACCGGAGGCACCAACGCCAAGGTGGAAACTGTCAGCGGCTCGATGACGGTTGATGATACCGTAACAGCAACAGCAGGCGACGCGCTTCTGGCAGCCAATGGGGCAGCCAGCGACATGGATGTAAATGCCGATGTCGCTTCTGGTGGCAATACAACCATTTTGGCCCGCAACAGCGTCCTTCAGGGAGCCAACATCAATGCCGGTGGAACCATCGACGTGGAAGCCTTTGACGGGGTTCTGACAATGGAAGCGGGTTCATCTTCAACGGCCACGGATAATGACACCCGCTACGCCGGTCACCAGGATGTGACCATTCAGGTCCTCAACGCCGGTACGGCTGACATCAGCGTGGTTTCGTCCGATGGCTCCATCGTTGACGGGCAGGCTGACACAGTTGGTGTCGATGCGGATGGATTTGCGACAAACGCTGGCCGCACGGTCAACTTTGAATCATCCGGACTGCGCCTCGCGGCAAGTGGTGATATCGGAGCGGCGGGCAACCCGTTGGATTCCACGGTTACCACCGTAGCCGCCAATGCGGGTGGCAGTGCCTATGTTTACGAGACGGATGCCCTCACCGTCGGCGCGGTGGAAACGACCGTCAACCGGGTTGGTCTTGATTCAAGCCTGACCGGTGTGACCGATGCTTCGCTCTCTGGTGTAACAGGTGGTGCGAATGCAAAGGTCGAGACGATTGATGGAACTTTGACAGTTGATACCCTTGTCACAGCCACCAGTGAAGACGTTCTTCTGGCAGCTAACGGAACCGGTGGGGATGATGATTTGGTAATCAATGCCGACGTCAGCGCCGGGGACAGCGTCAGCCTGCTGGCCCGCGACAATGTTGCCCAGAACGCCAATGTGACCTCCGACGCCGACGGTGCGGAAGACACAGACGGTACTATCGACGTGGAAGCATTCAGTGGTTCCATTGTTATGGCGCCCGACGCAGTTTCCACAACCGACGACGACAACATCCGCTACACGGCCGAAGTTGATGCCGGACTGGGCATTCTGGATGCCGGAACAGCTGATGTCAGTGTCATTGCCCGGACAGGACGCATTTATGATGCCCAGGGTGATACAGTCGGAGTCGACAGCGAAGGCTTTGCCACGCAGACGGGTGATCCGCGCGTGGTTAATATCCTTGCCTCCGGTATGCGGGTTTCCGCTGCCGAGGATCTCAATGATGATGGTGCAACGGTCGATCCGCTGGACACTTCCCTTGATGTCCTTGCCGGGACTGTCGGAGAGAGCATCTACATTTACGAAACAGACGCCCTGACCATCGGTACAGTTGATGCCGTCGCAGTCGAGCGGGTTGCCCTTGAGTCCACTACGTCCACAGTCACAGACGCTGGTTCTGTTTCCGGTCTCCTGGCTGGTACAAATGCCAAGGTCGAGACAATCGATGGCACCCTGACGGTGGACCAGTTTGTCGAAGCAACCACCGCGGACGTACTCCTTGCCGCC
The DNA here is from genome assembly GCA_040830765.1 of Puniceicoccaceae bacterium. Taxonomy (GTDB): domain Bacteria; phylum Verrucomicrobiota; class Verrucomicrobiia; order Opitutales; family Oceanipulchritudinaceae; genus Oceanipulchritudo. The sequence continues at coordinate 175,298 of JBFOMH010000017.1, forward strand.
AATGGATCCGGCAGTGATCTCGATATCAATGACACGGTTACATCCGGTCGCCACACGACCCTGCTGGCCCGTAACGAAATTCTCCAAAGCGCCAACGTGACCGCCACCGGCACTATCGATGCTGAAGCCTTTGACGGCTCTATCCGGATGGACCCGAATGTGGTTTCCGACGCTGATGATGACAACATCCGCTACACCGCGGAAGTCGATGTCGAGCTCGGTATCCTCGATGCCGGCACAGCCGATGTCAGTGTTGTTGCGACCACCGGCTCCATCCGCGATGTCCAGGACGATCTTGTCGACCGCGATGGCGATGGCTTTGCCACCAACGCGGCGCGCACGGTCAACATCATTGCCAATGACCTTCGGCTCGACGCGCAGGGCAGCATCGGTGAGGCCGATGACCCAATCGATACGGCTGTCGACCAAATGGCCGCAGCAGCTGCTACCGGCAGCACTTATGTCTACGAGTCCGACGCAGTGACGATTGGCACGGTGGCACCGGTTACGGTCAACCGGGTTGCCCTGCAGTCCACAATCGCCGATGTAACGGACGCCGCTGACCTCGTTGGCTCCACAGCATTGGTCAATGCCAAGACCGAGACCATCGCCGGCACCCTGACGGTTGACAACCCGGTTCTCGCCATCACCGGCGATGCCCAACTGGCAGCCAACGGCGCCGGTAGCGATCTCGACATCAACGACACGGTCACTTCCGGACAACACACAACCTTGTTGGCCCGCAATGACCTTCTCCAGAGTGGCAACGTGACCACCGGTGGGACAATTGATGCCGAAGCCTTTGACGGCTCCATCCTCATGGACCCGAATGTTGTTTCTGATGCCAACGACGCCAACATCCGCTACACCGCAGCGGTTGACGTCGAGCTCGGTATCCTTGATGCCGGAACGGGCGACGTCAGTGTCATTGCTGACACCGGCTCCATCCGCGATGTCCAGGACGACCTCGTCGACCGGGATGGCGAAGGCTTTGCCACCAACACGACGCGTACCGTCAACATCATTGGCAACGACCTGCGCCTCGACGCACAGGGCAGCATAGGTGAAGCCGATGATCCGATCGACACCTCCGTTGACCAGATGGCCGCAGTTGCCGAACAAGGCAGCACCTATGTCTATGAAACGGATGCGTTGACCATCGGTACCGTTGCACCGGTCACGGTGAACCGCGTCGCCTTGGAATCCACCATCGTTGATGTCACGGACGCCGCCGATCTGGTTGGCTCGACCGCCGAGGTCCATGCCAAGACCGAAACTATTAGTGGGACACTGACAGTCGATGATCCGGTCCTTGCCAGCACTGCCGATGCCCAACTGGCCGCCAACGGCGCCGGCAGTGACCTCGACATCAACGACACGGTCACGTCCGGTCGCCACACGACTCTGCTGGCCCGCAACGACATTCTCCAGAGCGCTAATGTCACAGCCGGCGGAACCATCGATGCCGAAGCCTTCACTGGCTCCATCCTGATGGATCCGAATGTTGTTTCCGACGCCGATGACGACAACATCCGTTACACGGCAGCTGTCGATGTTGAGCTAGGCATTCTCGATGCCGGCCTCGCCGACGTCAGTGTCATTGCTGACACCGGTTCCATCCGCGACGTCCAGGACGACCTCGTCGATCGCGATGGGGATGGCTTTGCGACCAATTCCGCCCGCACGGTGAACATTATCGGTAACGACCTCCGCCTCGACGCGCAGGGCAGTATCGGTGAAGCCGACGATCCTATCGACACCTCCGTCGACCAGATGGCTGCGGTTGCCGCATCGGGTAGTACTTATGTCTACGAGTCTGACGCAGTGACCATCGGTACGGTCGCACCGGTAACGGTGAACCGGGTAGCGCTTGAGTCCACCATCGTCGATGTGACGGATGCTGCTGACCTCGTTGGCTCCACAGCATTGGTCAATGCCAAGACCGAGACCATCAACGGTACCCTTACCGTCGATGATCCGGTCCTTGCGACCACTGGAGACGTCCAACTCGCCGCCAACGGTACCGGCAGCGATCTCGATATTAACGACACGGTCACTTCCGGACAGCACACAACCCTCCTGGCCCGCAACTCGGTACTCCAGAGTGCAAACGTGACCGCCGGTGGCACCATCGATGCCGAAGCATTCGACAATTCAATCCTCATGGACCCGAATGTCGTTTCTGATGCCAACGACGCCAACATCCGCTACACAGCGGCCATTGACGTTGAACTCGGTATCCTTGATGCCGGCACGGGCGATATCAGTGTGATTGCTGATACCGGCTCCATCCGCGACGTCCAGGATGACCTCGTTGACCGCGATGGCGATGGCTTTGCCACCAATACCGCCCGTACGGTCAATATTATCGGTAATGACCTGCGCCTCGACGCGCAGGGTAGCATCGGTGAGGTTGATGATCCGATTGACACCTCCGTTGACCAGATGGCCGCTGTTGCCGCAACCGGCAGCACTTATGTCTATGAGACAGATGCGCTGACCATCGGTACGGTCGCACCGGTCACGGTGAACCGCGTCGCGCTCGAGTCGACCATCGCTGATGTAACGGATGGCGCCGATCTCGTTGGCTCGACCGCCGAGGTCAACGCCAAGACCGAAACCATCAATGGAACCCTCACGGTCGATGATCCGGTCCTTGCCATCACGGGCGACGCCCAGTTGGCCGCGAACGGCACAGGCAACGATCTGGATATCAATGCCACCGTCACTTCCGGTCGCCACACGACCCTGCTGGGCCGTGATGATATCCTCCAAAGCGCGAACGTAACGGCTGGTGGGACCATTGATGCTGAAGCCTTTGACGGCTCCATCCTCATGGACCCGAACGTTGTCTCTGATGCCGACGACGACAACATCCGCTACACCGCGCAGGTTGACGTCGAGCTCGGGATCCTTGATGCCGGCACGGGTAACGTTGCCGTGACAGCAACAACCGGCTCCATCCGCGATGTCCAGGACGACCTTGTTGACCGTGACGCCGACGGCTTTGCCACCAATACTTCCCGCACCGTTAACATCCTTGGTACGGACCTCCGCATGGACGCAGAAGGCAGCATTGGTGAAGCGGACGATCCGATCGATACCTCCGTCGACACGCTGGCCGCGGTTGCTGCGACCGGTAGCACTTATGTTTATGAAACGGACGCTTTGACAGTCGGTACCGTCGCACCGGTGACGGTGAACCGCGTCGCGTTGGAATCCACCATCGTCGATGTGACGGATGCCGCCGATCTCGTTGGCTCGACCGCTGAGGTCAATGCCAAGACCGAGACCATCGCCGGCATGCTTACGGTTGACGATCCGGTCCTTGCCACCACTGGCGACGCCCAGTTGGCCGCCAATGGTGCAGGCAGTGATTTGGATATTAACGCCACCGTCACTTCCGGTCGCCACACCACCTTGCTCGGCCGGAACGATATCCTGCAAAGTGCCAATGTGACCGCAACCGGGACAATTGACGCAGAAGCCTTTGACGGTTCCATCCTCATGGACCCGAACGTTGTTTCTGACGCCGATGACGACAACATCCGCTACACCGCGGAGGTCGACGTCGAGCTCGGCATCCTTGATGCCGGCACCGCCGACATCAGTGTCATTGCTGACACCGGTTCCATCCGTGACGTCCAGGATGACCTTGTTGACCGCGATGGCGATGGCTTTGCCACCAACACCACCCGCACGGTTAACATCATTGCTAACGACCTGCGCATGGACGCAGAAGGCAGCATTGGTGAAGCGGACGATCCGATCGACACCTCCGTCGACCAGATGGCCGCGGTGGCCGCAACCGGTAGCACTTATGTCTATGAGACAGATGCGCTGACCATTGGTACGGTCGCACCGGTCACGGTGAACCGCGTCGCGCTCGAGTCGACCATCGCTGATGTGACCGATGGTGCTGATCTCGTTGGCTCGACTGCTGCAATCAATGCCAAGACCGAGACCATCGCCGGCACACTTACGGTTGACGATCCGGTCCTTGCCACCACCGGCGATGCCCAGTTGGCCGCTAATGGTGCAGGCAGCGATCTCGATATCAACGCCACCGTCACCTCCGGTCGCCATACGACCCTGCTGGCCCGTAATTCGGTCCTCCAGAGCGCCAATGTCAGCGCCGGCGGTACCATCGATGCCGAAGCGTTCGACAATTCCATCCTCATGGACCCGAACGTCGTTTCGGACGCTGATGACGACAACATCCGCTACACCGCGCAAGTCGACGTCGAGCTCGGTATCCTTGATGCCGGCACGGGTAATGTTGCCGTGACGGCGACCACCGGCTCCATCCGTGATGTCCAGGACGACCTCGTCGACCGCGACGGGGAAGGCTTTGCCACCAACACCACCCGTACGGTGAACATTATCGGTAACGACCTGCGCCTCGACGCCGAGGGCAGTATCGGTGAAGCCGACGATCCGATTGATACAACGGTCAATACCATGGCCGCAGTTGCCGCAACCGGCAGCACCTATGTCTATGAATCGGATGCCTTGACCATCGGTACGGTCGCACCGGTCACGGTGAACCGCGTCGCGCTCGAATCCACCATCGTTGATGTCACGGATGCCGCGGACCTCGTTGGCTCGACCGCCGAGGTCAATGCCAAGACCGAGACGATCGCTGGCACCCTCACAGTTGATGATCCGGTCCTTGCCACCACGGGCGACGCCCAACTGGCCGCCAATGGTGCAGGTAGTGATTTGGACATCAATGCCACCGTCACCTCCGGTCGCCATACCACGATGTTGGCCCGCAACGACATCCTCCAGAGCGCCAACGTAACGGCCGGCGGAACGATTGATGCCGAAGCATTCGACGGTTCCATCCTGATGGACCCGTTCGTTGTCTCGGATGCCGATGATGACAACATTCGCTATACCGCGGAAGTCGATGTCGAGCTCGGTATCCTTGATGCCGGTACCGCCGACGTCAGTGTGATTGCTGACACCGGCTCCATCCGCGACGTCCAGGACGACCTCGTCGACCGCGATGGTGAAGGTTTCGCCACCAATACCGCCCGCACGGTTAACATCATTGCTAACGACCTCCGCATGGATGCAGAGGGCAGCATTGGTGAAGTGGACGATCCGATCGACACATCCGTTGATAACATGGCTGCGGTTGCCGCAACTGGAAGCACCTATGTTTATGAATCGGATGCCCTGACCATCGGTACCGTTGCACCGGTCACGGTGAACCGCGTCGCTCTCGAGTCCACCATTGCTGATGTGACCGATGCCGCAGACCTGGTAGGCTCCACTGCTCAGGTCAATGCCAAGACGGAAACCATTAATGGCACCTTGACCGTCGATAATGCGGTCCTTGCCACCACCGGTGATGTCCAATTGGCCGCCAACGGCACCGGCAGCGACCTCGATGTCAATGCCAATGTTACTTCAGGTCAACACACCACGATGCTGGCCCGGAACGATATCCTCCAGAGCGGCGATGTCACCGCCGGCGGAACGATTGATGCCGAAGCCTTCGACGGCTCCATCCTCATGGATCCGGATACGGTTTCTGACGCCGATGACGACAACATCCGCTACACCGCGCAAGTTGACGTCGAACTCGGTATTCTTGATGCCGGCACCGCCAACGTCAGTGTGCTTGCTGACACCGGTTCCATCCGCGATGTCCAGGACGACCTTGTCGACCGCGACGGGGAAGGCTTTGCCACCAACACCACCCGTACGGTGAACATTATCGGTAACGACCTGCGCCTCGACGCGCAGGGCAGTATCGGTGAGGCTGATGACCCAATCGACACGACTGTCAATACGGTCGCTGCGGTTGCCGAGACGGGTAGCATCTACCTTTATGAAACGGATGCGCTGACCATTGGTACGGTTGGTTCCGTGACCGTCAATCGGGTTGCCCTCGAGTCCACGGTTGCCGATGTCATCGACACTGAGGACCTCTCCGGCCTGACCGGTGAAGTCAATGCCAAGGCTGAGACCATCAACGGTACATTGACCGTCGATGACCCGGTACTCGCCAACACCAACGATGCCCAGCTGGCTGCCAATGGCACCGGCAGCGATTTGGATATCAACGCCACGGTCACCTCCGGTCGCCACACGACCCTGCTGGGCCGTGACGATATCCTCCAGAGCGCCAATGTCACCGCTGGCGGGACCATCGACGGGGAAGCCTTTGACGGCTCCATCCTCATGGATCCGTTTGTCGTCTCGGATGCCGATGACGACAACATCCGCTACACCGCGCAAGTTGACGTCGAGCTGGGTATCCTTGATGCCGGAACAGCCGATGTCAGCGTGATTGCCGACACCGGTTCCATCCGCGACGTCCAGGACGACCTCGTTGACCGCGATGGCGAAGGCTTCGCTACCAACACCACCCGTACGGTGAACATTATTGGAAACGACCTTCGCATGGATGCGCAGGGCAGTATCGGTGAAGCTGATGATCCGATTGACACCTCCGTCGATACCCTGGCCGCCGTCGCCGAGACGGGAAGCACCTATGTCTATGAAACGGATGCCCTGACCATTGGAACGGTTGCTCCGGTCACCGTCAATCGAGTGGCCCTTGAGTCCACTATCGCTGATGTGACGGACGCCGCCGACCTGGTTGGTTCCACTGCCGAGGTTCACGCCAAGACCGAAACCATCGCCGGGACCCTTACGGTTGATGATCCGGTCCTTGCCAACACCGGCGACGCCCAACTGGAAGACAAGGGCACCGGCAGTGAACTCGACATTAATGCCACGGTCACATCAGGTCAGCACACCACAATGCTGGCTCGCAACGATATCCTCCAGAGTGGCAATGTCACAGCCGGCGGAACGATTGATGCCGAAGCCTTCACCGGCTCCATCCTCATGGACCCGGATGCAGTTTCTGATGCCGACGATGACAACATCCGCTACACCGCGGAAGTCGATGTCGAGCTGGGAATCCTTGATTCCGGAACCGCTAACATCAGCGTGCTTGCTGACACCGGCGACATCCGCGACGTCCAGGATGACCTTGTCGATCGCGACGCTGACGGCTTTGCCACTAACACGGCCCGGACCGTCAACCTCATTGGTGACAACCTGCGCCTCGACGCGCAGGGCAGCATCGGTGAAGTCGATGATCCGATTGACACGACCGTCAACACAGTTGGTGCGGTTGCTGAAACCGGTAGTATCTATCTCTACGAGTCCGACGAACTGGTCGTTGGTACGGTCGGTTCGGTTACCGTCAATCGTGTGGCCCTTGAGTCCACGGTTGCTGATATTGTCGACACGGCTGACCTCTCCGGCTTGACCGGTGAAGTCAATGCCAAGGCGGAAACCATTGATGGTACCCTTACCGTCGATGATCCGGTTCTCGCCAACACGGGCGATGCCCAATTGGCCGCCAACAGCACGGATAGCGACCTTGATATCAACGCCACGGTCACCTCCGGTCGCCACACGACCCTCTTGGCCCGCCGCGATATCCTCCAGAGTGCCAATGTCACTGCTGGTGGAACCATTGATGGGGAAGCCTTTGACGGCTCCATCCTGATGGATCCGGACGTTATCTCCGACGCTGATGACGACAACATTCGCTACACCGCACAGGTCGATGTCGAGCTCGGCATCCTTGATGCCGGAACTGGCAATGTCGCCGTCACGGCCACCACCGGTGATATCCGCGACGTCCAGGATGACCTTGTCGACCGCGATGCGGACGGCTTTGCCACCAACACGGCCCGGACGGTCAACATCATCGGTACCGACCTGCGCATGAGCGCAGAGGGCAGTATTGGTGAAGCGGATGATCCGATTGATACATCCGTCGACACGCTGGCCGCTGTTGCCAATACTGGCAGTTCCTACGTTTATGAAACGGATGCTTTGGTCATCGGGACCGTCGCCCCGGTCACGGTGAACCGTGTCGCCCTCGAGTCCAGCCTTGCTGACGTTACGGATGCGGCCGACCTCGTTGGCTCGACTGCCGAGGTCAATGCCAAGGCGGAAACGATCAACGGTACCCTGACCATCGATGATCCGGTACTCGCCAATACGGGTGATGCCCAGCTAGCCGCCAATGGCGCTGGCAGTGACCTCGATATCAATGCCACGGTCACCTCTGGTCGCCACACGACATTACTCGCCCGCAACGACATCCTGCAGAGCGGGAACGTGACGGCCGGCGGAACTATTGACGCTGAAGCCTTTAATGGCTCCATCCTCATGGATCCGGATACGGTTTCCGATGCTGACGACGACAACATCCGCTACACCGCGGAAATGGACATCGAGCTCGGTATCCTTGATGCTGGCACCGGCAATGTCGCCATCACAGCTACGGCCGGTTCCATCATCGACGTTCAGGATGACCTCGTCGACGTGGACGGGGATGGCTTTGCCACCAACACCAGTCGCACCGTCAATATCACCGGCACCGACCTGCGTTTGAATGCCGCTGAGGAAATTGGCGAAACCGACGATCCGATCGATACAATGGTCGACATGGTGGCTGCTAATGCAGGTGGAGCTGTGTATCTGTATGAAAGCGATACATTGGCCATCGGCACCGTCGCCCCCGTGACGGTGAATCGCGTTGCGTTGGAATCCACCATTGCTGACGTCACCGATCCCGCCGACCTCGTCGGCGTGACCGCCACGAGCTACGCCAAGGTGGAAACCATTGATGGTTCCATGACGGTTGATGACGCTGTCACCGCCACCAGCGGTGATGTCCTGCTCGCCGCCAATGGGACTGGCGGGGATGATGACCTCGTCGTCAACGCTGCCGTTACCTCCGGTGACTATATGAGCTTACTGGCCCGCGACAGCGTCCTCCAGAACGCCAACATCACTTCCGATACGGATGGTACTGAAGACGACATCGGCACCATCGATGTGGAAGCCTTCAGCGGCTCCATCATCATGGATGGCGATGCGGTCTCCCTCACGGACAATGACAACATCCGCTACACCGCGGAAGTCGATGCCGGTCTCGGCATCCTCAACGCCGGTGATGCTTATGTAAGTGTCATTGCCCGGACGGGCCGTATCTACGACGCCCAGGGTGACACCGTTGGTGTGGACAGCGAAGGCTTCGCCACCCAGACCGGTGATCCGCGCGTCGTCAACATCATTGCCAATGGTATGCGGGTCTCCGCCGCTCTCGATCTCAACGACGATGGCGGAACGGTTGATCCGCTCGATACGTCCCTCAACACCATCGCTGGTGTAGTTGGACAGAGCATCTACATTTACGAAACGGATGACCTGACCATCGGTACCGTCCCGGCCGTTCCGGTCGAGCGTGTCGCCCTCGAGTCGACCACCGCCACGGTAACGGATGCCGCTCCGGTCTCCGGACTGGATGCCGGCACCAACGCCAAGGTAGAGACCATCGATGGCTCCCTCACCGTGGATGACTTCGTCAACGCCACGGATAATGATGTTCTCCTCGCCGCCAATGGCGCAGGGAGCAATCTTGATATCAACGATACGGTGACCTCTGGTCGTCACACGACCCTGCTGGCCCGCAACGATATCCTCCAAAGCGCCGACGTAACAGCCGGCGGCACCATTGATGCCCAGGCCTACACTGGTTCCATTCTTATGGATCCGGATGTGGTTTCCGATGCCGACGATGACAACATCCGCTACACCGCGGCAGTCGATGTCGAACTCGGAGTCCTCGATGCCGGTACTGGCGATGTCAGCGTCATCGCTGACACGGGATCCATCCGCGATGTCCAGGATGACCTGGTCGATGTTGATGGGGACGGTTTTGCCACAAGCTCGACTCGCACTGTCAATATTCTTGGCACCAATCTGCGACTCGACGCAGAGGGCAGCATCGGAGAGGTGGACGATCCGGTTGATACGTCAGTTACTCAAGTGGCTGCCGTAGCAGAAACCGGCAGCACCTATCTCTACGAGACCGATGCCTTGACCCTCGGGACCGTTGCTCCGGTTACGGTGAATCGGGTTGCCTTGGAGTCGACCATTGCTGATGTCACGGATGCGGCCGACCTCTCGGGCTCAACTGCCGAGGTCAATGCCAAGACAGAGACCATCAATGGCTCCATTACGGTTGATGATCCGGTCCTCGCCAACACCGGCGATGCCCAGTTGGCCGCCAACGGCACAGGAAGTGACTTGGACATCAATGCAACGATTACCTCCGGCCAGCACACCACACTCCTGGCCCGGAACGGTATCATGCAGAGTGCCGACGTAACTGCTGGCGGAACCATTGATGTGGAAGCCTTCGACGGTTCCATCATCATGGAAGGGGATGCTACCTCAGATGCCGATGACAACAACATCCGCTACACCGCGGAGGGTGACCTTGCCCTTGGCATTCTCGATGCAGGTACGGGTGACGTCAGCCTGATTGCCACCACTGGTCGTATCTACGACGCCCAGGGTGACACCGTTGGCGTCGATGCGGATGGCTTTGCCACCCAGACTGGTGACCCGCGCGTGGTCAATGTCATTGCCTCAGGACTGCGGATTGATGCCGCCCTGGATGTCAATGATGACCCGTCCGCCGGCACGGTCGATCCGATCGACCTGTCCGTCGATACCCTCGCGGGTGTCGTTGGGGAGAGCATCTATGTTTATGAAACCGACGACCTGACCATCGGGACAATCGATCCGGTATCCGTCAATCGCGTCGCCCTCGAGTCGACCACCGCCGTGGTCACCGACGACACGCCGCGTGTCGGCCTCGTCGCCGGGACTAACGCCAAGGTGGAAACCATCGACGGTTCCATCAATGTCGACAACATCGTCGAAGGCACCTCAGCCGATGTCCTCCTCGCCGCCAATGGCGCAGGCAGTGACCTCAACATCAACGACACCGTCACCTCGGGTGGAAACACAACCCTCCTGGCCCGCGATTCCATCGCCCAGGATGCCAACGTGACTGCCGGCGGCACCATTGATGCCCAGGCCTTCACCGGTTCCATCCTCATGGCCGCGGACGTCGTTTCCGATGCCGATGATGACAACATCCGCTACAATGCGGAAGTTGATGTCGAGCTGGGTATCCTTGATGCCGGTACCGGCAACATCGCCGTCGTCGCCAACACCGGTGACATCGTCGATGTCCAGGATGACACCGTCGGCGTGGATGCAGATGGCTTCGCCACCAATACCGGTCGCACGGTCAACCTTATCGGTACAGACCTGCGCCTGAGTGCCGATGGCGACATCGGTGAGGCCGGTGATCCGATTGACACTTCAGTCGATACAATCGCCGCTACCGCTGCAGGTGGCAGTGCTTATGTCTATGAGACCGACGCCCTGACCATTGGGACGGTTGCACCGGTCACGGTGAACCGCGTTGCCCTGGAATCCACCACTCGGGACGAAACCGATGCCGATAGCGCCACAGGTGTCCTGGGTATCATGAATTCCAAGGTGGAGACCATTGACGGCAGCCTCACGGTCGACGGACCGGTTGGCCCGACCTTCGACGATGTCCTGTTGGCCGCCAACGGTTCCGGCAGTGACCTCGTCATCAACGATGTTGTCAGCTCCGGTGCCGATACGACCTTGCTGGCCCGCAATTCGATCAGCCAGAACGCTGACGTGACCGCGGGTGGAACAATTGATGCCGAGGCCTTCGAGGGTGACATCACCATGGCCGCCGATGCCATGTCCACGACCACAGATGGCAATGTCCGTCTAGTGGCAAGTGGGGATGTTACTGTCGGCGTTGTTGATGCCGGTACGGCTGACATCAGCGTGACCGCCGGTGGCAATATCCTCGACGCCCAGGCCGACACAGTCGGTGTGGATGGGGATGGATTCGCCACTAACAGCGACCGCACGGTCAACCTCGTTGCCTCCGACCTGCGGCTGGATGCCGCTGGCGGAATCGGTGAGGCTGGTAACCCGGTCGACACTTCTGTCGATACGTTGGCCGCAAGCGCTGCTTCTGGCAACGCCTACGTCTACGAATCCGACGCCGTGACGATCGGTACCGTTGCTCCGGTAATGGCAAACCGCGTCGCCCTTGAGTCGACTTCAGCCGAGGTGACCGACGCCGCTGAGCTCGCTGGCGTAACCGCCGAGCTCAACGCCAAGGTCGAGACCATCGACGGAACGTTGACCGTTGACCAGGCCGTGACCGCCACTGTCGGGGATGCCCTTGTGGCAGCCAACGGCTCCGGTGACCTTGACCTTAACGCGGACCTTTCCGCCGGTGGAAACGCCACCCTGCTGGCCTCGCAAGGCCTCATGCAGGATGCTGACGTGACGGCCGGTGGCACCATTGATGCCGAAGCCTTCGCTGGCTCCATCTCGATGGGCGCCGATGTGGTATCAGATGCCGATGACGACAACATCCGCTACACCGCGGCGACAGACGTCGAACTGGGTACACTTGATGCCGGTGCAGGCAACATTGCCGTGACTGCCGGTGGTAGCATCCACGATGCGCATGTTGATACAGTCGATGTTGATGCCGATGGGTTTGCAACCAACAGCGGACGCACGGTGAATCTCGTTGGTTCCGGTGCCCGCCTGACCGCCGGCACGGACGTTGGCGAGGCCGGGGATCCGATTGACACCTCGATTGCTACACTGGCGGCTTCCGCTGGCAGTGGCAGTGCTTACGTCTACGAGACCGATGCTCTGACTATCGGGACCGTTGCTCCGGTGACCGTGAATCGGGTGGCCCTCGAGTCGACCACGGCCGATGTGACCGATGCGGACAGCCTTTCCGGGGTGACCGCCGGTACGAACGCCAAGGTAGAGACCCTCGGCGGTTCCCTGACTGTGGACGATGCCGTGGAAGCAACCGGTGGCGATGTCCTGCTGGCCGCCAATGGCGGTGACTTGGTCATCAATGCCGCGGTCATGGCCGGACAGAACGCAACCTTGCTTGCCTCTCAGGGCATCATGCAGTCGGCCAGTGTCATGGCTGACGGCACGGTTGATGCCGAGGCCATTGCGGGTTCCATCACGATGGATGCCGCTGCCACGACCGAGACCACCAATGGCGACATCCGCTACGCCGCGGGTGACGATATTGCCGTCGCGTCACTGGTTGCCGGGCCCAACTCGGCCTCCCTGGTCGCCGGTGGCGACATCACCGATGCCGGTACCGATGTCAATGTCCAGGCAGCCACGCTGCAACTGACAGCTGGCGGCTCCATTGGCGCGGATGACGCTTCGATCACGGTTGGTGCAGGCCCGGTTGCCGCACGTGCCGGTGGCGACGTCACCCTCGATGCGATTGGTGAACTGGTTGTCGGGGCGGCTGATGCCGTCACGGTTAACCGCGTCGCCCTTGAGTCGAGCACCAGCACAATCGAGGATGCCGCTCTCATTGGCATCGAGGCCGGTGGGGATGTGAGTCTCAGCGCTGAGAATGCGATTCGCCTGGCCGTTGCCACGGACAGCCTCGATCCGGCATCCGATCCGGTACCGGGTGTGGACGGCAACGCCGCGACCATCGTCAGCGGCGGGGCCACGACCCTCGGCACGGCGGTTGTACTTGCTGAAGACTCCCGTATCGCTGGTGGAACCTCAGTGACTTTCACCTCCACGGTCGACAGTGTCGCTGGTTCCAATAATGACCTCGCGGTCCATTCACCGGATACAACCTACGCCGACAATGTCGGCAGCACCCAGGCGCTTGGTAACCTGTCAACGACAGATGCCGGCGACGGGATCATCCGCGTCGGTGGGGATGTCACAACGGTTGATGGCCAACTCTACGGTGAAGCTACCCAGTTGATTGCGGATAGCGTCGCCTTGACCGACTCCGGCAGTGGTATCCAACTTGATTCCACGCTCGACGGTGACGGTTCGGCTGCAGCTGACCTGACCTTGAATGCGACCGGTGACATTACCATCGCTGGCGATGTTGGTGCCACCAACCGCCTTGGCGATGTCGTTGTCGAAACAGTCAATGACCTGACCATCGATGGTTCGGCCAGTGTTGCCTCCTTCACCCAGAACGCCAGTTCGGCCTCGGGTGAGGATAGCGGCGATACAACCTTGACCGGTGCCCTCGATACCGATGGTGGTGCTGTTTCCATCAACACCACATCCGGCTCCATTGCCGTTAACGCCATTGATGCCGGGGCAGGGAATATCACCCTTGTACCGGACAGTGGAACACGGTTGAGCAGCGGAGGCAGTTACAGCATCCCTGAAGGTACCATCACCTTGAGTGGTGACCTCACGGGTGGCTCCATCCAGCTTGGTCCGAATGACCGGGGAGTGAACGCCCTTGGCGTTTCCTCCATCATTGGAACCGATGCGGATGGCCAACTGGCCATTACCGCATCCGGCAGCCTGACCATCGGCGAGGATGAAAAGTTTGCCGTCCTCGACGTTGATGGCGACGGCGTCAACCAGCTGACCCTGCGCACCTCCGGTGGAGCTATCCAGCATGGGGACCTGACCATTGAGGGCGACTTGCTTGTCGATGGTGGTGGTACCGCGCCGCTGACGCTCGTCACCCGCGACGCCGGTGAACAGCAGTCTGACCTCGACACGAACGAGGATGGCGTGATTGACCAGCTCGACACCCAGATGGGTGACGGTATCGATGTCGTCGCTACGGGATCCATCACCTATACCGGAGTCGATTTCCTGACCGAGGTTGGTGAGACTCCGGGCGGTGATATTGGACAACCTCAATTCGCCTTGACTGATTCAACACAAATCAGTCAGGAAATCCTCGAGCGCTATGTCGTCCGTGAACTGGACCGCTTCCCGCAAATCCGGGGCGACGTCGTCAATCCGAATGCACTTGGCGGCTTGATTCTCGATGCCATCGCCAATGGTGAAATCGTCAATAATGTCATTGATGCTATCAGGGGTGTTGGCCGCCCGAGCCTGGCAGAATCCCTCCCGGCTCCGGAGAAGTACCCGCGCCTGCTCGATGTTCACCTCACTCCGCTGGATGTTGATACCAGCAGCGAGGTAGCCATCGGGGACGCCCTTGGAATCCAGATTCGCGACCGCAACGCCGCTGAACTCGGTTCCGAGAATGTCGTCATCTATGATGATGTGGCCAATGGACCAGCCATCTCCGTGGCCCGCCTCAACTCTGCGGCAGCCTCTGAAGCGGTTGACTCCACTCGCTCCATCCTGGGCAGCAGCGCCCGCCTCAAGGGACAACTGGCCGAAGCCCTCTCCGGCTATATGGCCCAGTCTGAATCCTTCGATGCGAGTGATTTCCGGGAATACGTCATGCAGTCACGGCAGCATGCCGAGGCCGAGCGCATCATGGATACGCTCTACCAGCTCTGGATGTCCATCGAGGTGCTCGGATTGACCGAGGACGATATCGAGAAAATCAAGGAGTACATCTACTCCGAGATTGCTCCCGCCAACCTCACCACCACTCAACTGCACGATGCGGTCATGTCCGGTGATGAGCCCATGTTGGCGCTTGCAGGGAACTGATTCGTTCTTCCTACTTGCCTTTCCGGGTCCGGTCCGCCGCTGACTGGCGGGCCGGAACCCCCGGACTGGGAGGCAATTATATGGATAAGCGAAAGGTTCTCATTCTCTGCACCGGTAACTCCTGCCGCAGCCACATGGCGGAGGGCATCCTGCGGCACCTGACAGGCGACCTCTTTGAAGTCTTCAGCGCCGGATCCAAGCCGGCCGGATACGTCCATCCCATGGCCATCGAGGTCATCGGTGAGCTGGGCATCGATATTTCCGGCCACACTTCCAAGCACCTCGACCAGTTTCTTGATGTCGGGATCGAGGTTGTTGTCACTGTCTGTGACAACGCCAACGAGTCCTGCCCGGTCTTTCCGGGTCAACTCGCCCGCCACCACTGGCCCTTCGAGGACCCGCCCAAGGCGGCCCGGCCCGGGGAATCCGAAATCGATGCCTTCCGGCGCATCCGGGACGAGATTTACCGAACCCTGCAGGCGTACGTCGACGGATATCGCGATGCCTCGCATTGACGGCCCTTTTCCTGTTTTCCCTCCCTTGGCGGAACTTATTGGCTCCCGGCCTGTCCACTGCCTCTCATCCGAGTCCCCCCCCCTCATTCCCGGATTCGCCAGCATTGTGCAATTTAGTGCAATTTTGGTTGCCTTCGGGTCGGGGGCTACCATATTCGCCTGATGCTCAAGATATTTACCCCGTTGGCCGGTCTCCTGATTTGCGCCTTTCTTCCGTCCTTTCTGGCGGCGGCCATCGTACCGGTCGACAGCGGCAGCTACACCACGACCTTCCCCGGTACCGACATTGCCGGGCGGAACGGCTATCCCGGCGGAACGCCTCAACTGAGTGGTGCCGCGGTCGGGCGTCCGGTCCCGACTAACGACTGGTGGTCGGCCCTGCTGAACAACAACCATGCCAGTAATCTCTTCAATTATCCGCTGACCATGCGGACCCTGCCAACGGGTTTGGACATCGGCCTGATCGTGCCCGGTTCTGGACCCAACGGCAGCACCCAGCCGATCAGCGACATCAGTCCCGTCATTGTCGGGGTGAGTGGCCTTACGGCGACCCGGGCCACGGTGGACGACTATTCCGACTGGACGGTGACCATCGGCTGGGACTCTGGCGAACACTCCCTGCGGGCGACCACCGGCATCGGCATGCCCTTTATTCATTTCAAGAAGAGCGCCAGCCATACCGCCTCGGTCACGGTCAATGTGGGAACGGTCACCGTCGACGGGGAAATCCTCCTCATTACCAATTCCCAGGGCGGGGCCAATTTCGCGGTCTATGCCCCGGCTAAATCCACTTGGGTGGCTTCCGGGAACACCTACACCTCGTCCCTCGACGGAAAGAACTACTGGTCAATGGCCATTCTGCCGGCCGGTACACCTGCGACCCTCGCCGCCGCCTGGCAGGCGTATGCCTACGTTGAGCCGGTGGACACCCAGGTCAGCTGGTCCTATGACGAGGCTACTGCGGTCCTGCGGACCGACTATACGACCACTGTCGCCATTCACGAAGGGGAGGGCACTACAGTGGTCCAAGGTCTGCTCCCGCACCAATGGGGGCATCTGGCCTCCGACGCCCCGGCCTTGTCCAGCCAGTCGCTTTCCTCCATCCGGGGTGAGTTGAAGCTCCTCGCTGCCAACACCTTCGCCACCGAACGCACCTTCAAGGGGATCCTGCCGACCCTGCCGGCCCGGGCCGCGCAGAGTCCTGGCTTTGATCCCGCCCGACTGAATGAAAAAATCACCTCGATGGAAAATGACACGCTGGCCACGTGGACGGACTCCTACAACGAGGGTCAGGTCATGAACCGCCTCATCCAGACGGCCCGCATTGCCCACGAGACAGGTAATTTCACGGCCCGGGACAAGTTTATCGCGACCGTCAAGGAACGCCTCGAGGACTGGCTCACCGCCGAGCCAGGCGAAGTTGCCTTCATATTCCATTATCAGCCCACCTGGACGGCCCTCCTCGGCTACCCGGCCGGCCATGGGCAGGACACCAACATCAACGACCACCACTTTCATTGGGGCTACTTCATTCACGCGGCTGCCTTCATGGAGCAATTTGAGCCCGGCTGGGCAGAACAGTGGGGCGGGATGATTGATCTTTTGGTCCGTGATGCCGCCAGTCCCAACCGGGACGATCCGATGTTTCCCTTCCTGCGCAACTTCAGTCCCTTCGCCGGACACTGCTGGGCCAACGGATTCGCCTCTTTCCCCTTCGGCAACGACCAGGAATCGAGTTCCGAGAGTATGCAGTTCAACTCCTCCCTCATCCACTGGGGGGCAATCACCGGTAACAAGGCTATTCGCGACCTCGGTATCTACCTCTACGTCACTGAGCAGACCGCCATTGAGGAATACTGGCTCGATATCAACGACCGGACCTTCAAGGACGGCTATGGCTACTCCCTGGTGTCCCGTATCTGGGGGAACGGCTACGACAACCAGACCTTCTGGACCAGCGACATCGCTGCGGCCTATGGCATCGAACTCTATCCCATCCATGGTGGCTCGCTCTACCTCGGCCACGACATCGAATACGCGGAAAGCCTGTGGGCCGAAATGGCCGCCAACACGGGTGTGCTGAACCAGGTGGCCAATGATAACCTCTGGCATGACATCTACTGGCAGTTCCTCGCCTTCACCGACCCGGAGGCGGCGATTGCCCTTTATGATGGCAATCCCGACCGCAACCTGAAGTTTGGCGTTTCCGACGCCCAGACCTACTACTGGCTGCATGCCATGAACGGGCTTGGTCAGGTCGATGCCGGGGTCATTGCCGATGACCCCCTGGCGGTGGTCTTCAATCGCAATGGCGAGAAGACCTATGTCGCGCACAACTACAGCACCACTCCCAAGACCGTGTCCTTTTCCGACGGGACCCTGCTGGATGTCCCGGCGAACAGCCTGGCCACGAGCGAGGATCTGCCGCTCCGCGGAACCATCACAACGCCCTTTGCGGTCGCCCCGGCGGGCAACAGTGTGCCCCTCGAACTGAGCCTAACCGGTGACACCTCCTCCCTCACCGCTGTCGAGTTTTTCGATGGACCGACCTCCATCGGCACCCTCACGGAAGCGCCCTTTGTCCTCCAGACGGGTGCTCTCGGGGTGGGGGTCCATACCTTCCGGGCACGACTCTACGCCGGCGAAAAGTTCACCGACTCCGGCCTGGCCTCCGTCCGGGTGGGGGATAGCTTCCCCTACACCGGGACACCGATTGCCATTCCCGGCAGCTTTGATGCCGGTGACTACGACTGGTTCGAGGGCGGTTCCGGACAGGACATCACCTACTTCGATTCCTCTATTGGTAACAACGGGGACTATCGTACCGGTGAATCGGTCGATACTGCATGGGATACCAATGAGGGTGCCGTGGTCGGTTGGATTGGCGATGGCGAATGGATAGACTACACTGTCCAGGTCGCCTCCAGCGGGCTTTACGAGGTCAGCTTCCGCTATGCCTCCGACAACGACGCCGGTGGCGGGCCGTTCTATTTTGAATTGGACGGGCGGCGGGCCAGTGGCGATATCACCGTCGCCTCTACTGGAGACTGGAGTACTTTCTCTACCAGGGTGGCCGGCAACATTGAGCTCCGCGAAGGGCGGCATGTCCTGCGGATTCACTTCAGCCGGGGCGAGTTCAACCTCGGGGAATTGACCTTTACCCGCACCGGCGATTTGCCCTATGACCCGCCGGTAGCGGATGCCGGGATGGATTTCATAACGCCGCCCGGCAGCACCAGGGTCGATGGCTCTGGCAGTACTGCGCCATCCGGCGGTTCCCTTTCCTACGCATGGGAGCAACTCGCCGGCCCCTCTGTGGCAACCATTGTCGATCCGGATTCTGCGGATACGCACATTTCCGGTTTGAATATTTCCGGTCTCTATCGCTTCCGCCTGACCGTTGATGACGGTGCCCGCGACGATTTCGATGACGTTGAAATCTTTGTCGGCAGCCCCATCAACCGTCCGCCGACAGCCTCCATTCTCAGTCCGGCCAATGGCTCTGTGGGCGTTGCCGGCCAGCCGCTGGTGGTAACCGTTGCAGCTAACGACCCGGAGGGCGAAGTGGCTCTCGTCGAGCTGTTCAATGGCGATGTCCTTCTTGGGACCCTGAACGCGCCCCCCTACGCATTTGAATGGTATCCGCCTGTCGGGTCACACAGCCTGACGGCCCGGGTGACCGACGCTGAGAACCTCACGGCGAGTTCAACACCTGTCAGCTTTACCGCCAATCCTCCCTTGCCCTGTACCCGGACCTCCGCCAGCGGGGATTTCGAGTACGTCTTCTCGGACGACCTCAATAACCCAACCCTGACCTTTGTCCCGCTGCGGGCGGGTGTCGGGTCGAGCCTCATCCTCTTTTACTATGGAACTGGCGGCGGTCCCAAGCCGGGCTATTCCATTACCGCCAACACGCCCTTCAGGCTCAATGCGACCGAGGGCCAGACCATCGGGTTCTACTTCACCTACAACGTCCCGGAGGGCGGCGAGCGCAATACCCTTGGTGAAAACATGGCCTACACCATCGGGACCTGCGCCGAGTCCGTGGCCGTGGACCCGGATGTTGCCCTGCTGGACTGGCGTACCGCCCACTTTGATCCGGCTGACCTTGCCGATTCCGAACTGGAGGCAACCCTCTGGGGCGATGCCGCGGACCCGGAAGGGGACACCGTGGCCAACCTCATTGAGTTCTCCACTGGGAGTGACCCTGTAATGGAGTCCTCGCTACCGCTGCAGTGGCAGGTCAGTCCGGTCGACGGCAAGCTGCGGGTTCGCTTCCACCGGCGCGCCGAGCTTCCGGAGAGCTGGTTGCGGCTGCAATGGTCGGCCGACCTCGTGACCTGGAGCAGCGAAAACGTGCAGTTGACCGTGGTCAGTCTTCAGGACGGGTTCGAGCTCGTCGAGGCCAGTATCGGAAATCTCGATACCAACGGGGCACCAGTCCACGTCCGCCTCGTTGCCAGCCAGGGCGGACTCTGACCAAGCCCCGTAATCCCTACAAGAGAAAAGAGCCAGCCCCGCCGCAGAGCAGCACCAGCAGCCACGGTGGTGTCGGGGTGAAGCGAAGGAGTCCAAACGCAACCAGGGCAAAGGCGAGGCGGGTGGAGTCGGTCACCGAGCTGGTCCAGATGGGATCATGGAACGCTGCCACGAGCAGGCCCACTACCGCGGCGTTGGTTCCCATCAGGGCAGCACGGGCACTGGCGAACGTCCGCAGCCGTTCCCAGTAGGGCAGCGCCCCAAGGACCAGCAGCCAGGAGGGAACGTAAATCATTACCAATGCCAGCAGAGCGCCGATGATTCCACCCGGGCCGATGGAAAGGGATCCGCCAAGGAAGGCCGAGAAGGTGAAGAGGGGCCCGGGAACGGCCTGCACGGCCCCGTATCCGGCGAGAAAGGTGTCTTCGGTAACCCAGCCAGGGTTCACCGTGTAAGCATCCAGCAGTGGCAATACAACATGCCCTCCACCGAAGACCAGTGAACCGGCCCGGTAAAAGGCATCGCTGACGGCCAGCCACGCCGCGGGGTGAAATTCCCTGAGAACCGGCAATCCCAGCAATAAGACCGCAAAGGCAGCGAGGTACAACCACGCCTTGCCAGTAGCTGTTTCATGGGGCGGGTTGTCCGATTGTTGAGCATCCTCCCGCAGGAGGACAAGACCGGCCAGTGCCCCGGCCCCTATGACCGCGACTTGCCAGAGGGGATGGTCCACCACAACCAGCCAGGCCGCCCCGGCAAGCGCCATCAGCGCCCGTTTCCGGTCCGGGCAAAGCTTGGTTGCCATATTCCAGATCGCATTGGCCACCACAGCCACAGCCGCCAGCTTGAGGCCGCTGATCCAGCCGGCATTGCCGATATCACCCAAGGCGGCCAGGCCAAGGGCGAAGCCTATCATCAAAACAGCCGAGGGAAGGGTGAATCCGGTCCAGGCAAGAAAGGCCCCGGCCAATCCGCCCCGCTTCAAGCCAATGGCAAAACCCACCTGGCTGCTGGCCGGGCCGGGCAGGAACTGGCA
Organism: Puniceicoccaceae bacterium; assembly: GCA_040830765.1. Taxonomy (GTDB): domain Bacteria; phylum Verrucomicrobiota; class Verrucomicrobiia; order Opitutales; family Oceanipulchritudinaceae; genus Oceanipulchritudo. Next base: position 196,742 of record JBFOMH010000017.1, read on the forward strand.
CAGGGCGACGAGGTCCGCATATTCTGCCTCCTGCAGCCACTTGCGCCTCCGGACGAATTCCTCCTGGAAGAAGCCCAGGTGTGCCACCGGACCACCAAAGGCCGTGCAGCCCAGCTTAAGGAAGCTGAGAAAGATGGTGCCTCGCGATGACCGTTGCTCCGGCATGGACTGACTCTATTCCTTGGTCGTTTCCCGTCCGAGCCCGGTCACCGCCGCAGCGAACATGACGACGACCAGGAACCAGCCATGGAAGACAAACATCCACACATCGGTCGGATTGACCACGGGCAACTTGGGATAATTTTCCGTCAGGGTGGTCAGGGTGACATAGCCGATGAGCACCCCGCCTCCCCAGGGGAAGATGTAACCCAGCGCGGAGGTGATGGCATCAAGCAGGTTGGCCCGGCGGTAGGGATGGATTTTCAGCTTCTTGCCGATCTCACTGACCATGGGCGCCGCGGCAATTTCCGCGGCCGTGTTCACGGTGATAAAGACATTCAGGGTGGCCACGAAGCTGCAGATGACCAGCTCCGCCCGGCGGACCGAATCCTTGATGAAGCTGAAGGCGATTTCCTGGATTTTCCCGAAGGCCCCACCGACCATCATGATGTGACTGGCGGAGAGGATCAGCAGGGTCAGGACCGCCATGTCCACGTAACCGCCAATGCCCTCGGTCAGGGCTCCATCCAAGGTTCCCGCGGCAGCATTGATATGAACAATGTCCTGCAGGGTTCCAAGGCCGGTCAGGAGGATGACCGCGACGGCGACCACCAGGCCCACTGTAATGGAGACAATGATGTGATGGTGCCGCATGGCCAGGAAGATGACCAATGCGAAGGGGACGAGGAGGACCAAGCCGGTCGGGGAAACGTTGTCGGCCAGCGACTGGTTGGCCAGTTTGATTTCCTCGGTTGCCCCGCCGAGAAAGACGAATAGCAGCAGGGCGGGAATGGCTGCTGTGATGGCATACTTGAAACGGGATCGGACAACACCCGGGATATCCGTCTCCTGGGTCGTGGCGGAGACGATGGTGGTGTCGGAGACCGGGGCGAGATTATCCCCGAAGGCGGCCCCCGAGAGGATGGCCCCGAACATGAAGACAGGCTCCGCCCCGAGGACGATGCCTGCCGGATACATCAGTGTACAGAAGGCGACAGTGGTCCCATAGCCGGTGCCGACGGCTGATGAAAAGAGGGCGGCGAGAAGAAAGGTGACCCCGACATAGAGTCCTCCCTGGACGTTGGATGCCATACCCAGCCAGACAAGCCCATCGACCAGTCCGCCGGCCCGTAATACCTGGGCAAACATGCCCGCCCACAGCCAGGCAACGATGGTCACGCTACCGATGCGGTTGGCCATGCCGGTAAAGATGGCTTCGCAGTAGTCCCAGCGACTGCCCTTGACCAGGGCCATGGCCAGTCCGAGACCGATGATGATCCCCAGAGCTAATCCTCTCACGTCCGGCGCACCGCGCAGGCAGATGGTGATCGCCCAGATGATGAAGAAGACCATGGGGAGGGCAGATATCGCCACTCCTCCGCGAAATACGAGGGGTTTGTTTCCGTCCATGGTCGGGAGATTGGCAATTCTGTCCTTCGTTGGCAATCCGTTCCCTCTGCCTAAGGGTTAAAGGACAGTCAGCTCGTTTCCGTCTGGCACCTTTCCCGCCTTGTAGTCCATTTCGACCGACTCCGGTGTTGACATGCAAATTTCATATGCATAAAAATATATTTCATTATTTCATATGAAATAATATACAATTTCCCCCTTGCTTAGGCGCTTCACCCAAACCAAGGGAAACCCATCCGATATAACCCATAAATACCCTAAACCCATCCGATGCCTAAGATTAGCGGCATTCTCACCATTTTTACCGCAATCCTGCCTTTCGCCCTTCCCCTGGCAGCCCAGGTGCCTGAAACAGGCACTATTGAAGGTCGTGTTTTCAATGAAATAACGAGGCGTTATGTCGTCAAGGCAGAGATCATGGTCGAAGGTACCCCGATCCGGGCCTTCAGTAATGAGTTCGGCGAATTTTCCCTGCGCAATGTGCCGGTTGGCCAGCAGGCGGTTACGGCATCCTTCACCGGGTTGGTTTCAAAGACAGTCCGGGTACAGGTCCAATCCGGTGAACCGGCTACTGCGAATTTCCGCTTTGATCAACGAGTTGGCAGTGCGGAGACCATCTTTGAACTGGAGGAATTTGTCGTCAATGCGGACAACTTCCAGAGCATGGAGGAACTGGCCATCCATCAGGAGCGGCATTCGGTCAACTTGAAGCACGTTGTCTCGACGGAGGCTTACGGCATTGTCAGCCAGGGAAACATCGGGGAATTCGTAAAGTACATGCCCGGGGTGACCATTGGTTATGGAGGCAGCAATGTGGCAGGAGGAACGTATGCTTCCGGTGCCGATGCCAATACCATCCAGATACGTGGTTTCAGCGCGCGCGAAACAACGATCACCATTGACGGGATGCCGATTGCCAATGCCGCTCCCGGCACCCTCGATCCGGCCGTCGGGCTGGACATGATGTCGATCAACAATGCCGCACGGGTCGAGGTCATCAAGGTCCCGTCGCCGGACCAGCCAAACGCGGGAGTTGGAGGCACCGTCAACCTGATCAGCATGTCCGCCTTCGAGTATCCGAAACCGACCCTGCGGTTTCGCGTCTACCTGAGCATGAACTCGGAACAACTGGACATCTTTTCCAAAACCCCGGGGCCGATGAACAAGCCGACCTACAAGGCCCTGCCGAGTTTTAACATGACCTACGCGCATCCCTTTTCCGATCGCTTGGGCATATCGGTGACGCTGGCCTCTGACAATCAGGCCAACGCCAACTACACCCTGAAATCGAGAGTGCGCCGTCGCCCGGAGGATGGCAGGCCAACCCGGCGAACGGAATCGTCCGGATTCAAGATGGGTGGTGAGGACTTCAGCTACTGGCTGGTCAACGATCCGCACTTTGAATCGTGGCAGGCAACCTACGGTGAGGACTGGACTCAATGGACCGAGGAGCAGTTTCTCGAAATGTACAGCTCTTCCGGGGCCAGCAGTTCGTTGGTAGAGACGCGCATGCGGCAGGTCAAACGGCTGCCACGCTATGACCAGCAGGGCAATCTCGTCGGTGCCTGGGCCCCATCGGACAAGGAGGCTTTTGAAGAGGAGCTTCCGTTATACTATGACGAGGAAGGTAATCTCGTTGGCCGTGTATTCAACGATTGGGGACATCCCTACGTGAACCGTGTCCAGGTCACTGATTCGCCGCGTATTGCGCACCGGAACTCGGCGGCCTTCAAGGTGGACTGGCGGCCCATCGACGGATTCCTCCTTTCGGCCAATTACCAGATCTCGACTTTCAATGATGAGGATGCCAATCGCCGGGTGCACCAGATTTCCGGGACGCCGGCGGAATACGGACCAAACTACCTTCTGAGCAATGACGGCGGTGTTCGTCTCGATACGGACGCCTTCGAGCGGGAAGGCATTACCCACAGCGCTTACATCAAAGCCAGTTATATCAAGGGACCTTGGGACATCCGCGGAAATCTCGGTTTTTCAACATCCAACAGTGACCTCCTTTCGGAAGAAAACGGCCATTTTTCAGTGATTGAAGTGAACATGGGAGGAATCGATTTCACTGAGTTTCTCGATATCGACAAGGATGGCGTTCCGGGCAGTATCAATTACTATCGCAACCTGACAGACGGGGACGGAAACGTAACCGGCCGGGAGTTGATCGACATTGGCAATCTCTCCAACTACAGAATTGCCAACTTCGATCCGGACAATCCCAATGCGGGTACCCTGAAGGTCCGGTCCGGAGGGATTCGTTCCGAAAGCACGGTCAAGAGTGCCAAGCTGGATGTTCGGAGAGACCTCGACTTTATCCCGCGAAGCCTGATGCACCTTGCCATCAAGGTAGGGTTCGATTGGGAAGAACGGGAGAATATCAAGTCGGGTCGTGGAGTGAACTACGAGTACGTCTACCTCGGTGAGGAGGGCAAAGTTCTTTCACTCGCTGACTTTCGTGACGAGAAGTACCTCGGGGTGCAACCCGGCTTCGGGCTCGACCCGCTTGAGTGGCCGGATCCTTTTGCCCTCTACCGGTATGCCCAGGAGTACCCGGGAGCCTTCAGTGATACCGACGACACAGTCCCGACCGGTTCTGGAGAGATGTCGGTGGCCGGGCACAACTACCTGGAACAAGTCAACACCTCCAAGTCCCTCACGGAGACCAAGTATGCCTACTATGGGCAATTGGAAGCAGACTTTTTCAACAACCGCTTGTCCATCGTTGGCGGCTTTCGCATGGGCTATGCCGAACGAAAGGGCTATGACCGTGGACAGGATAATTTCTGGAACTACCTCCATTTCGACTATGACGAAAACGGTGATGGCATCCGGGACGTCTTCAAGGATTACGGGGACATTGAGATCGATCCCACCTATAACACCGATATCATCGGGGAGTTCGATGTAACGGGCCCGCTCATTCTCCTGAGCGCATTGCGCACCCAGCGCGTCAATTCCTTTGACCAGCTGACGCCGGAATCCCAGCAGCGAATCCTGACCTGGTATGGCTATTATGAACAGGCGGGAGCCGTCTATGCGGACGGAGCCCCATTTATCGCCTCGGAGTTCGATCCCATCAAGAAGGGCTCCCTGAGGGCCACTCAATTCCAGTACCTCAAGGACTTCCCCATCAACCAGAAAGCCCAGGGTAAGCCGCAACCCATCATCAGCGCGGCCTATGACATTACCGACAACCTCGTGGCCCGGGTATCCTGGTCAACCACGTATTCAAATCCTCCCTACGAATCGAGTGAGGGCGCTGGGGGAACATTGCGACGGGTACAATTTATCGAGAATCCCGATGGCAGCGGAAGTATGTTTGTCACCAATCCCGAGTTGGAAATCTCCAAGACGGTAGGTTGGGACGTCGGACTCAGTTATTACACCGATAGTGGCGGCAAGTATTCCATCACACTTTATCATCGCGAGGAGGAAGGAAGGCCCATTGACGTCTCCTACTCGCAAAGCGGCTCACTCGATGCCTGGGACTTCGTCATGGATTCCCTTGGGTACGGCCCCGGCAGTTATTTCTACGACAACGACTGGTCCGTCCGCACGTCGATCAATGCTGACGGAACGTTCATTGACTACGGATATGAGCTTGAAGGGCGGCAGGATCTCAGGAGCCTCGGTAACTGGGGGAAGTATGTCTACGTCTATGGAACTTTCTTCCAGCAGTTCCAAAAGGCCGGAAGCGTTCCCGAGGACGAGGAAGGCGATTTCAATATCTCCCTCAGCAATGAAAAGCGCATCAATGCCGCGGGCGGGATCAATATTGCCTACAAGCGGCTGGAATTCAGGGTGAATGCCACCTGGCGCAATGAGCGGACACAGGATGGCGATGATGCCCTGATTAATGCCATCTTCTGGGATGATGCCACCGTCGGGAATCCGGGATGGTACACCCCGAGTCCTGATGATGACGAGGTGGACGCCTATGAGAAGCGGATGCGACTGGTCCGGCCGGCGAGCCTGCAGGTGGACCTCTCCGCCAAGTTCCGCCTGACCAAGCACCTGACCCTTGATTTCTCGGCACGGAATATCACCCAGGATTATCCGGAGCCAATCTACGTCCGTGAAGACGGGACGAAACTGCCATTCCTGGGTCATCTCCATGACGGAACGGAAAAGTCCCTCTACGGCATCAATTTCACGCTGGGCATCAGCGGTGTTTATTGAATGTAACCAAAATTAACTACTCGAATGTAATAAAGGAAACCCAATGAAGAACAAATCCACAATCGCCAATATCCTCAGGACAGTCGCTGTGCCCGTCCTGTTGATGCTTGCCACGGTGGCCTCTGTCGAGGCAGATACCCTGACCTATGAAGGCTTTGACATTACCCCGGGAGAGCTTGACAACACCATCGGGGAAACCAGCTGGGGCTGGGGAAAGATTATCGGCATTTACGACAAGACCTGGTGGGCATGGGACCAGGTTAATAATGATTTCTTCCACGCCATCAGCGATGGTGGTCTGGAGTATCCCGGCCTGCCTTCCAAGGGGAACGCTTTCGAGTTCACCCTCGAGACCCCGAATGCCGACTACAACAAGGTCTACCGGGAATTGAACAAGTTTTATTCCTACGCCTCGACCGGGCAACTCTGGTTCAGTGCCATCGTCAAACCGAAGATTGACGGGGACCCGACCGGGTACGGTTGGTTTCAGGTCTGTCTTTCCAGCTTCCACAATGCGGTATACTTCGGCGTCTCCAATTCCGATGACCAGACGGTATGGTCCGGCGGTGGCGAACGCATGTACATCCGCACGGATGAGAATCCTGACGGAATCCAGGGTGCGAAATGGGCCTACAGCGAAGTCCCGATCGAGGATGGTGTGGAAGCCTTCCTGGTCATGCACCTCGATTTCGACAACAAACTGGCTCACTTCTACGTCAATCCTCCAGTGGATACTGAGGACCCCGGAGAGCCGGTGGCCGACTTTGTCATGCTAACGGACCTGTACGTCGATAAGGTGATGATGTGGATCAACAACAATGGGCCCTCCATTGAAGGTCCCGGGGCGGACTACATCGGTACGCAGGTGGACGAAATCCGCCTGGGTGATACCTATGCCTCCGTGGCCGCTGGTGCCGACCTGACCGATCCCGGAGGAGGCGAAGTGGATGTTGACCCGCCCGTGATCACCGGACCTACCGGTGAACCGGGAGCGGCTACGTCCTCGGTTTCGATCCCGGAGAATGTCGTCAAGGCAGCCACCATGGAAGCTGATGAGACCGTTACCTGGTCCATTTCCGGTGGGGCGGATGCCGACTTCTTTACCATTGGTTCCGGAACTGGTGGACTCAGCTTCAAGGTATTTGCCGACTTTGAAACCCCGCTCGATGCAGATGGCAACAACGAGTATGTCGTCACCGTCCAGGCGATGGATGAAGCCGGGAACACTTCCACCCAGGATGTCCTCGTCAGTGTCACCGACATTGTCGATGAAATTCCACCAGTTGTCACGGGCCTTTCCGGTGCTCCGGGGGATCCGGAGACATCCGCCAGCGTCAATGAGAACACAGTCCTCGTCGGGACTTATACTGCTGACAAGACCGTGACCTGGGATCTCTCGGGTGGCATGGACAGGTCATTTTTCCAGATCGGGGCGGAAACAGGCGAATTGAGCTTCCTGGCAGCGCCTGACTTCGAGGATCCGGTCGACGACGGAGCAGACAACATCTATGAAGTCGAGGTCCGGGCCCGGGATGAATCGCTAAACGCCGGTATCCAGCTGGTCTTCGTTACGGTTCTGGACGTCAATGAAGACGGGGATTTGACTCCGCCTGTCATTACCGGTTTCTCGGGCAGTGCAGGGGATGCGGCATCCTCCGCCAGCATCGATGAGAATACTACGGATGTCGGATCCCTGACCGCTGACGAGGAGGTGACCTGGCTCATTTCCGGTGGCGCCGACAGTGCTGCCTTCGAGCTCGATATCAGCTCGGGTGCACTTGCATTCCTATCCGCCCCCGACTTTGAAGAACCCGGGGATGCGGACATGAACAATGATTATGTGGTCGAAGTCGAGGCCACCGATACCTCCGGAAATGCCTCAACCCATACCGTCACCGTGACGGTCCTTGATGTTGAGGAAATCGTCACTTGGGGATTCTGGACACCAGACGACCTTGGCTGGATCGACACCAATGCCGATGGAGGGCTCTTCATGGGCTGGGTCAATGTCCACCAGCAGCCATGGGTCTGGGTCATCGCAATGAACAAGTACATCTACATGCCCGACGGTTTCATCTCGGATTCCGGTTCATGGAGCTACACACCGGCCACACTGGACAATCCGGTTCCGGGCGAGTGGGGCTACTGGTCCAAGGCGGAACTGGATTGGGTCGACACCACCGATGGCTTCCTTGGCTGGGTCAATGTTTTCGACGATCCTTGGATTTTCAGCCAGTCCATGGGCAATTACCTGTATCTCTCACAGGACGCCCTGACCTCGTCGGGTGCCTGGCTCTATGTCCTGTTGAATAAGCCGTAAGCTTCATTGTTCGGCTTGCCCTATCGCTTGTCATCGCCCTCATGGCCACGCGCCATGAGGGCTTTTTTCTACCTCATTTGACCCTTGCAGATTGCGGGGGGAATCGCACAGTGGGACGTTTTGGAAACGAGCTATGTCACAGAACCCCACTATCATTTATACCAAGACTGATGAAGCACCCGCATTGGCGACTTATTCGCTGTTGCCGATAATTCGCACCTTCACCAAACCGGCAGGCATCGAGGTTGAATTGCGGGATATCTCCCTCGCGGGACGGATTTTGTCCCAGTTTCCGGAGTACTTGAGTGAGGACCAACGGGTGGCCGACGAGCTGGCCTACCTCGGTGAACTGACCCAGGATCCGGCGGCTAACATCATCAAGCTCCCCAATATCAGCGCCTCGGTTCCGCAGTTGACCGCCACCATCAAGGAATTGCAGGAGAAGGGCTATCCGCTTCCGGATTACCCGGAAGTTCCAGCAGATGACAAGGAGCGCGAGATAAAGGTCCGCTACGACAAGGTGAAGGGCAGCGCGGTCAATCCGGTTCTCCGGGAGGGGAATTCCGATCGCCGGGCTCCGGGTGCGGTCAAGGCTTATGCCCGGTCCAACCCCCATCCCATGGGTGCATGGAGCGCTGATTCGAAAACGGAAGTGGCGACCATGGGACAGGACGACTTCTTCTCTAACGAGAAGTCCTTTACCGCCCCGGCGGCGATGCAGGTATCCATCGAGTTCAATGGACAGGATGGTACAAGGAAGGTTCTCAAGGACGGTATCGTCCTCCAGGAGGGAGAAGTCTTCGATGGCACAGTGATGCGCAAGCAAGCCCTCGTGGCCTTTCTCGAGGAACAGATTGAGCGGGCCCGAGAGGCTGGCGTGCTGTTCTCCCTGCATATGAAGGCAACCATGATGAAGGTTTCCGACCCAATCATCTTCGGTCATGGCGTGGCGGCCTACTTCAAGAATTTGCTCGGTAAGCACGGTGACACCCTGAAGGAACTGGGAGTCGACTTCCGGAACGGGTTTGGCGATCTTGTCGGCAAGCTGGACCAGTTGCCCGCCGAAAAGCGGGCGGAGATCGAGGCCGATATCGAAGCCGCCTACGCCAAGGGTCCGGGACTGGCGATGGTCAATTCCGACAAGGGCATCACCAACCTCCATGTCCCCAGCGACATCATCATTGATGCCTCCATGCCAGCCATGATCCGGACTTCCGGCCAGATGTGGAACGCCGAGGGCCAGCAACAGGACACCCTGGCGGTCATCCCGGACAGCAGCTATGCGGGCGTCTACCAGGCGGTTATTGACTTCTGCAAGGGCAACGGGGCCTTTGACCCGACTACAATGGGCTCCGTCCCGAATGTCGGCCTGATGGCCCAGAAGGCTGAAGAATATGGTTCCCACGACAAGACTTTCGAGGTCGAGGCCGAAGGGGAGGTCCGGGTAGTCAGCGAGGCCGGGGAGGTGCTCTTTTCCCATGAAGTGGCTCCGGGTGACATCTGGCGCGCCTGCCAGACCAAGGACGCCGCCATCCGCGACTGGGTCAAGCTGGCCGTCAACCGTGCCCGCGCAACCGGGGCCCCGGCGGTCTTCTGGCTCAACGAGTCCCGGGCCCACGATGCCCAGTTGATTGCAAAGGTGAATTTGTATTTGCAGGACCATGACACCGAAGGCCTGGAGATCCACATCCTGCCGCCGGCCGAAGCTTGCACCTTCAGCCTGATCCGGATCAAGGAGGGCCTGGATACCATTTCCGTGACCGGTAACGTCCTTCGGGATTACCTGACCGACCTTTTCCCGATCCTTGAGGTCGGGACTTCTGCCAAGATGCTCTCCATTGTTCCCCTCATGAACGGGGGAGGGCTCTTCGAGACGGGAGCCGGCGGCTCCGCGCCCAAGCATGTCCAGCAGTTCGTCGCGGAAGACTACATACGCTGGGATTCCCTCGGTGAGTTTCTCGCCCTCGCGGTATCCTTCGAGCACCTCGCAGCTGTCTTTAGTAACGAGCGGGCGGCTGTCCTGGCCCGGACGCTCGATGCGGCCAATACCAAGTTTCTCGAGACCAACAAGTCGCCCACCCGCCGTCTCGGGGGCATCGACAATCGCGGCAGCCACTTCTACCTTGCCCTCTACTGGGCGGAAGCACTGGCTGCACAGGATGAAGATGCCGAACTGAAGGAGCTGTTTGCCCCGCTGGCCGCCAAGCTGGCAGAGAACGAGGAGACCATTGTCGGGGAGCTTCTGGCAGTTCAGGGAAATCCTGTCGACATCGGTGGCTACTACTGGCCCGACGAGGAAAAAGCCTCCTCCGCCATGCGGCCCAGTGCCACCTTCAACGAGATTCTTGCCTCTGTCTGAGCAATCGGATAGCCTGTCTTTTATGAAACGGAATGTCGCGTCCCTGCGGCAGGGCCTGTTGGCGCTAGCCACAACCTGCCTCCTCCTCACTTTTCCCGGTTGCGAGACAACGTCGGAACCAGAGCCGGAACCGGTTGTCCCGATGTTTGTCGGGCAGTTTCTCAGTTATGAGGAAAGCGGGTTCATGGATGCCCGGACTGGATGGATCTATCCCCAGTCGTTACCAGGGGGTCTCTACGCTACCCAGGCCTGGGAATTCGACCGCATGGTTGTTGGTATCGAGTATTCCCATACCGATGGCGTGCCGGAAATATCCAATGTCCCGCTGCCTGTTCCGGAATCCGCTGTCGAGGGTGGAACCGTCACCATCATGGCGTACCCGGCCGGCTTCCAGTACGGCGATCTGTCCGGAACCCCCGACCTTGGTCCGGTACCCTATTTCATGGGGCTTGGTCATGGCCATCTCAATTCAATGGACGAATTCTGGGCCTACCATGGTGTCCTTGAAAAGGCCGGTTACAACCTCTGGAAGCTGGTCAAGTTAGCGGATGCTGACGCCCCGGGCCGCATCTTTCATTCCTTTCTCGTCTTGCAAAAACTTTCTGAAGAGAAAAGTGAGGGATTTGTCGTTACGGTCGGACTGGTCGACGATGTCTACGTCCTCATCGTCAATCGCCGCTATGTTCGCACCAAGGAGGATGTCGACACGTTCGGCGACTGGGCCTACGATGTCCTGAAGGACATGGGGTTGGTGGCGATAAGCAGTTGAGTCCTACGCCTCCTCGTAAACATATTGCAGGGTCTGGCTCCAGTCCTTGCCGATTTCCCAGTGTTCGTGGATAAGGCTGCCCCCGCTGCCATATTGGTAGGTGATGGTACCAACAGGTTGACCATCCCTTTCGATGGTTCCCCTGGTGCGCTTGCCCTGGGACTCGAAGGCGAAGCTGATGATGCCGATCAGCCAACCCTTGTAGCCCTCACAAATCATGCGGGCAGCGTTGCCGTTTTCATCGTATTCGTAGCGGGTGTTACCTTCAGCGCCACTGGAATCGTTGAAGCTCTCATGACTCAATTGGCCATCCGGATTGTAGTGAAAAAGTTCCTCGGAGGTCTGGCCATCGTTGTACTCGCGCCACTTGCGGACCATGCGGCCCTCGTCGTCAAACTCGTGATGATTTTTTGAGGAGAGATTGCCGGATATCTGTTGGTAGAAGGCCATCGTATTGCGGCCCTTCTTGTCGTAGATAAAGCGTGTCGCGGCGAGCTCACCATTGGAATTGGCATAATTTAGACAATAAACCCGTTCCACACCATCATAATAAGTGTGGTAGTAGGGAACAAGGAGGATAGCCGTTTTGCCCATGGTAGGTGGAGGGCAATCGTGGTGATGGCCGTGCCGGACAGCAACCCTAAATAGTTCGCACACGCCCGGCCTCAAAGACCCCTGGCCGCGTAAATCCATGGCCAGGTGCTTGAGCCGGTCCAGAACCAGATTCCGGAAGTGTGCCGGGACCAGTAACCTTGACCGCTTTCGTAAAGGTACATCCAGCCGAGGTCCTCATGGTGGATCCATGGGTATTCGAGACCGTTGAGTGTCCCCCACCAGTTTGAAACGGTGGAACCATCCGCTTCCATGGGAGCTGCCTGGAGGGGCTCCGGTAATTGCGGCGAGCGAACATCCATGACCAGGACCAGGTGATCCGAAATGAAGGTGTCCCCGGCCTCCAAATTCAGTTGCTCGAGAGCAGATGAAGGGAGGACGTCGGTATCGAGGATGAATGCCTTGTCACGGAAGAGGGTGGCGGGATCAAAAAGAATGAAGTCCAGGCGGCTGGAGCCCCAGAAGGAACCGAGGCTACCCCAGGTGTATTGGTCATACTCATACAAATGGCGGGGACTGGCCATCTCCAGGGGAACCAGGGAGGTCGTCAGGTCGATCAGTTCGGGGGCACGCCCACCGGAGTTCAAGTCACCACCAATGATCAGTGACTGGGGGAATGACGTGGTATCCTGAAGCCGGGTCCCCAGCAATTGAATCAGGTTGGCGGCCTCGTTGACCCGGCCAGACTCGTTCTCGCAACAAGGGAAGTGGTTGTTGGCGATCAGCAGGTCCGCCCCGATGGCTTCGCCGGTCAGGTGGCGGCTGACGATATTGCCATTGGAAGGCCAACTGTTCTCTATGGGAAAACGGCTCAGGGTGATGCAGTCATGCATGCGGGCGATTTCCCACTGCTGGTCCGAGGCGGTTTGCAGGTTGTCCTGAAAATAACGTAGCAGAAGAGCCGTGGAGACATCGTAGAATTCCTGGAAGAGGACAATGTCCGGGTTCAGGGCCTCGAGGATGCGCAGGAAGGCAGCTTGGTTGTCCGACTTGAATGGGGCGTCGCGTAACACATTCCAGCTGACGATGCGGATGGCGCGGGGATCCTTGAAGGGATCAATCGGCATCGGCTGGACAGACAACGGCCCTTCAAGTGTGTAGGAAAACGCGGAACCTGAATCCGGGACACGATCCCGGCTGTTCTCCTCCTTGAGGATAATGTGAACAGGGTCCCGCGTCTGGGCAGCTGGAAGCGCTTCCAGACTGATGGCAATTTCATGAATGGTGGCGGATGCGTCAGGGGCAATGCGCTCGACCAGATTGCCCCGGCCGATGTCTCCCCGAGAGGTCAGCGTGCTGGTCCCCCGGTTACGGTCGAAGTCCCAGATGAAATCCATCCCGCGGCCACTGTCGGGAAATCCCGTCGCTGGATTGTCATCGGCGTCAATCAACAGGGTCAGGTCGGCGGTTCGCAGGTTAACCGGTGCGGAAAACTCCACCAGCAGGTAAAGGTTGTAGGCGTCATTGGTGGCGCTGACCCTGACAAAATCGGGTCCGGCGAGCAGGGTGTCGCTCGTGGCATCAGTCAAGGTGCTGGCATCGATAGGCCAGTCGTCCTCAAGGCCATCGACGAGGGTCCCGTTTAACTCGCCCACTGCGAAAAGAACCAATGGAAGGATCAGCTGGTGCAGATTACCCATGACAGGTCCAGCTGGACTTTTCGTTTTGTTGGCAAACAGCCTCACCGCAACCTTACCTCAGGGCCAGATTTTGAGGGACTGGAGGAAGAAGGATTCCATGGCGGCATCATCCCTCATGTTTAGGGCCAGCAGCCCTGTGGTGGATTCCAATGCGGCCACGGCCCTGGCCAGGAGGCCGGCCGGGAAGGGGACGTGATGGCTCAGCTCAATCGCCGCCAGACGGGTGTTTTCCTCGACCTCGATCAGCAACTTGTCTCGGATGCCTTTCTTCAGTCCTACTTTGAGGGCTTCAATCTCCTCGTCGGTAATTGTGTCCGGAAGGGTTTCCTCCTGAAGTTTCCAGGCTGTTTCCGACTCCGCCTCCACTTGCTGGACGAAGCGGGTCACCAATCCGTAGGCTTGCAGGATGGCGCGGTCAGGATGACCGCGGGCTTCCTGAGGTTCCCGGTGCAGCCACTGGATCCAGTGACGGTAATCTTCCAGCCAGGTTGTCCATTCGGGGGAGTCGCCCGTGCGAAGAGTGGAGGGAATCTTGAACTGGAAACAACGGGAGCGAATGGTCTCCATCAATTCATAGGGACGCGTGCTCAGGAGGAGGATAATGGTCTGCGGTGGCGGTTCCTCGAGGGTCTTGAGGAAGGCATTGGCTGCGGCGGGATTCATCCGATCGGCCTCGTAGACCACGGCGACCTTGTAACCGCCCTGGTTAGAGGTCTGGTTGAGTTCGCGAATAAGCAGCCGCATGGTATTGGGCAGCTCCTTGTTGCGCTCACCGACCTTGATGAAGCGGGCCTTGCCGGCCGGGCGAAGGGTGAAGAAGTCCGGGTGGTGGGCCGGATCGGGAGTGTTGTCGAGCAAAGCCCCGGCGATCGCATGGGCAACTTTCTCCAGGGAAGCGAGGTCCTCCCCTTTGAGGAGGATGGCATGGGCGAGGCGGCCTTTCTCGAGGTTGGCTTCCAGCGTCTGGACCGGACGCAACGAGCGCAGGCTGGCGGGCAATGAACTCAGGCCGGGCATGCTAGATGACGCGCTGGCGGAGTTCCTTCCAGATCTTGTTTTCCAACTCGACGCGCGGCAGCTCACCATCAACGACGATAAAGCGTTCCGGCATCGCCTTGGCCAGCATGAGATAGCCGTTGCGAACCTTCTGGTAGAACTCGATGTTCTCTTCCTCCATCCGGTCAGGCAGGTCATTGGCCCGGTGCTTGATGCGGGCCAGTCCGACTTCCGCGTCGAGGTCGATGACCACGGTGACGTCGGGAGTCATGTCACCAACGGCAAAGGTGTTGATGAAATGGACCGGCTCCGACTGGATGTTGCGGGCCACTCCCTGGTAGACGGTAGTGGAATCCATGAAGCGGTCGCAGAGGACAATTTTCCCCTCCTCGACGGCTGGCAGAATGACTTCGCGGACGAGCTGGGCACGGCTGGCGGCGAAGAGCAGGAGCTCCGTTTCCGGAATCATGTTATCGCTCTCCGAGGCATGCATGAGAATGTGCCGGATTTCCTCACCAATCGGCGTGCCGCCCGGTTCTCGGGTCACTACCACCTCGTAGCCGGCATCCTCGAAGCGATCCGCGATGCGGCTGATCTGGGTGGACTTGCCGCTTCCCTCCGAGCCCTCGAAGGTAATCAGGAATCCGCGTGTGTCATCGTTCTCAGTCATGGTCACAATTAATCAGATAAAGCGCCTGAGGTCCAGCTTTCGATGAAGCGTGCGGTTTCGCTCAGGGAGGGGCTGCGGCCGGTCCGGACATACTGGCCGCTGGTGGCGACGGCCACCGCGAGGCAGCTCTCCGGAGAGAGTCCGAGGACCTCCGCGGCCGAGAAACCGGCATTGAAATGGTCCCCCGCTCCGGTGGAGATTTTCGGGTTCTTGCAGAAGGGTCCCTCGACCCACCAACTGCCATCCTTGGTGGCACAGGCCGCGCCCTCACGTGGATGGATAACGACACAGGAAAGGTTGAGGGCATTGCGGATCCGGGTGGCTTCCGCCTTCAAGGCGTCCCCGTCACTGCCGGGTGTTTCCAGGCCGAGAACCTCAGAGACCTGCCGTGCCTCGGACCTGTTCAAGCCAAGGGTGACAAAGCCATGCGACCGAAATCGCGAGATGACCGAAAGGACTTCCTTCAAGTCACTTTTGGAACGCTTGGCCGGATCGGTCAGGTCAAAGTAGAAGTAGCGTCCGGATTCCTTGGGGCCGAGGTTGGGGAAGACCCGCACCAGGAGGTCCTCAAAGAGGGCGGTCATGTTTGGAATCATGGTCCAGTTGACCATTGAGATGAGGTCCGCACTGTCGACGACGTCAAGAAACGCGCCTTCACCCATGGTATCGAGGATGCGCTGGTAGGTCACATCGTCCAGGCCCTTCATGGACCCGAACATGATCTTGCCGTCATCAAACTCCACCGCATGGGTGATGCCCGGATCGGCAATACTGGAGGCATGGTTTTTCTCGGCGAATTCCTGGAAGACCTCGTGAACCGGCAGTCCTAGCGCTCCGATATAGGAGACCTTGAGGCCTTCCGAAGCCAGCGCATTGGCCATGATAGGACCGTTGCCACCAAGCTTCTGGTAATCCTCGTAAAGTTCAATGTTGGCCGAGTGACCGGCGGCATCAAGAATCCGTTGGCCGAAGGCTTCAATGGTTGGAATGGGCTCGAAATCCTTGCCCTGGCCGTAACGGTTGCCTACCGGGCGGATGATCTTGTCCACGAAGCCGTCAAATCCGACGAGGGCTTCCTTGGTGCCGGCCGCCGCCATCTTCTCGGTCAGTTCCTGTAATACTTTTTCTACGTTCATGATTAGCTAAGGGAAATGGGATTTGAATACCAAAGGTTTTCCGTGGCGATAGGCTTGTCGAGAAAAATGCAGGTTGCCCGGACTTTTCCATTGCCGCGCAGGGGAGTGGGGCAATTATTCAGGAACGCATGTTTAGTATGGATTTGGTAACGGCTTCCCTCGATCTTCCCTCGCTTGCCTTGTTGCAGGCATTTTCCCAATCCAACCTGGCCGGCAAGGCAATCGTCTGCCTGCTTCTTATTTTCAGTCTGCTTGCCTGGACGGTGATGGTCGGCAAGTACCTTGAACTGGCCAAGTTCCGGGACCAGAACCGCTCCTTCCAGCGGCGACTCGATGCCACGGACCGGATCCTCCAGATTGATCCCCAGTTGCCGGGCGCGATGGGCCCCTACGCCCACCTCGGCCGGGAAGCGCTCACCACTTATCATGGCAGTGCTCGAAGCAATCATGCTATCGGGCATGTCGAAAACGCCATTCAGCGGGCTGTCTCGTGGTCCCTGCTGCGTTACGAAAGCCGTATGACCCTGCTTGGTTCGATTGTTTCAGGCGCTCCTTTTCTTGGTCTCCTGGGAACGGTCTGGGGCGTCATGGATGCCTTTGGCTCCATATCGGGATCGGAGGGGGCCAGTATTGCCACCCTCGCTCCGGGCGTCTCCGGTGCACTCCTGACGACCGTCGCCGGCCTCCTGGTGGCCATCCCTTCCGTTTTCGGGTACAATTACCTCCTTACCCAGGTCAAGCTGCAGATCACCGACCTGGAGAACTTCGCCAGCACCTTGGCGGACCGCGTTGAACTGGAAGCCAACGACTGATTTCCATGGCCCGTTCCTTCCATCGCAGCAAGCCGCTGTCGGCGATGTCCGAGCTCAACGTCACTCCGTTGATCGACCTCGCCTTTGCCTTGCTGATAATCTTCATGATCACCGCCCCGTTGCTGCAGCAGACCATTGATATTCAGGTCCCCACGGAATCCGCCCGCCCCCAGCCACAGGACCGGGAAGAGCCCCTGATGCTCTCCATTGATCCCAGCGGGCAGTTTTTCTGGGGAACGGATGCCGTCAGTGACAACGAGATGAAGTCCCGCCTGGCCCTTATGGCGGATACCGACGAACCGCCGGTGGTCCAAATCCGGGCTGATTCGCAATTGCCTTACCAGCGGGTGGTCGACCTGCTGGACCTCGTCAAGGGGGCCGGGTTAAGCAAGATCAGCCTCGAAACCAAGGCCCGATAGGGAAAGGCCATGGCCATGGAGCGCCAGACCCGGCAGTCGGTTACTATTTCCGTCCTCATTCATGGCGGTTTTGTTGCCCTTGCGCTGCTTTTCCTCTTGCTCGAGCGCTGGCTGGAGGAGCCGGAGCCAATCGTCTTTGAACTGGTCGCCGGGGCGCCTGCCCCAGTCACCCAGGAGCGCCCGGCCGAGCCGATTGAAGAATCACCACTTGAACCGCTCGAAGTGCCGGATACGGAGCCCATCAAGCCCCTGCCGGATGTGCCCGAGTTGCCGGAACCGGAGCCTGATCCGCCGCCTGAGCCGGAACCCGAACCGGTAAAGACCATTTCCGCCGAGGAATTCTTCCGCAACCGCGACCGGCCGGACCGCGTCCAGCGGGTCCAGCAGCCCCGGACTCGACCGGTCACCGCCCCGGAAATCGAGACCAACGTCCGGGACCGCCTGTCCCAGCTCCCGGAAATCCAGATCCAGGGAGCGGAAATCGGCCAGTTTGAGAGCAATGATGCCCTCCTGCGCTACCTCGCCGCCCTCCGGCAGCAGATTCAGGCAGCCTTTGAGCCGACCGGTTCCAACCTCCAGGCGGAGGCCTATTTCACGGTCACCGCCCAAGGCCGCATCACCAATGCGCGGATCCATAAGTCATCCGGCGATGCCGCCTTCGACCGTTCTGCCATCCGCACCCTCCAGGTCGCCCGCACCCCCGGTCCGCCGCCGGGCGGCAGGGACTATACCTTCTCCCTCGTCTTCCGGAGCGAGTAGGCCGCTTCCCTTGGAATGCGGCGGCTTGACGCCGCCTTGCAAAGCGGCGACATGTCGCCGCACTCCACGGAGGTTCGTTAAAAAATAAGTTGACGCCACTCATTCGCCCTCTTTGCTTTTCCTTTCCTTTTGATGGGGCCGTAGCTCAGTTGGAAGAGCGCCACAATGGCATTGTGGAGGTCGACGGTTCGATCCCGTTCGGCTCCACCATCTGAGTCACCCGACTTTTTGGTAAGGTCGCCTGTTGCGTCGGCAACGTTCTGAGCAGTAAATAACAGTATCCCAGCATCGTTGCCACTTTTTGCGCCAGGCGAAGGGCCGGAGGCAGACAGGGCAGACTTTCTCGGGTAGGCAGGCCTTGCGGTGGGTCATTTTCAAAAGCAGAGGCCCCGGAATTGTTTCCCGGGGATTGATGAAACAGTCAATTTCCCTGCATCGAGTGGACGGCAGCCTTTGGATGAATGACCTTCATCTCGTTCTCTCCATGAACCGTGATGGTGGTTTCTATCAGGGAACGTACCTCAGCCACACTGAGTGCGGGATCAATGGCCCAGAGCTTGGCGGCGAGGTTGGTGACATAGGGAGCGGCGAGGGAGGTCCCGGAAATCATGGTTGGCTTGCCGCCCGGCATTTTTGTCTGAACTTCGAAGCCATTGGCATAAAGGTTGATCGACTTCCCGAAGCTGGTAAAGGATGCCGGTTCGAGCGCGGAATCAACGGCACCCACTGTGAGGACATTGGGCAGTTGGATGCCAGCTGGCATGCTGCGCACGAAATCGACGCTTTCGTCCTCATTGCCGGCGCCAGCCACAAAGAGAATTTCCGGGGCGGATTCAAAAGCGCTGACCAAGGCGGCCAGCATGGTGTCGTAGATGGCGATGGCCCGATCCCGCCGAAGCTGCTCATCCGGTTCCACTGAGGCCAGGGATCCTTCAATCATCGGGGTGGTGACCCGCCAGCTCATGTTGACGACCCGGGCGTTGGCTTCCTTCAGGTAGTCCACGGTGCGCTGGATGTATTTGGAGAAGCTCTCGGCGTAGGCTTCATCAAACGGGTCAGGCACCGGCTTGACGTCAAAAGTGAAGCGGACATAAAGCAGGCGGGCTGCCGGATTGTCCTCAACCGAGGTGTAGGCGGTCATCGTACCATGGGAGTAGAGGCCCAAGCGGCCCAGCATCATGACATAGTCCTGGACGTCCTCCGGGGCGAGGGCGGCAATAGTCCCGCGGAGCTTGCGCGCTGCCTCACTGTCGATGTTGGCTTGTTGATCCATGGCCCCAACAATAAGATCAAGCAGATCATCAATCCGGGCCAGATCTTCTTCCGGCATCGGTTGCAGGGCGCCGGTTGAAGGCTCATTGTCGATCCCGAAGGCGATGCCGTGGATATCATCAACAAATCCATTTCCATCGTCGTCCTGCCCGTTGGCGGTCTCGTTTTCGTTAACCCATAATCTGCCTGGGAACACAGATGGGTCCATACCGCTGTCCCAATTGCCGACCACAACCGGGGTCAGGTTTTCTGCTTCTGAAAGGTCGACCAGCCGTTCTGACCAGCGATCCGGCTTCTCAATGGTGTTTGCCTCGAGGTAGGCCATTAATGGCTCCAGGATGGCCTGCTTTTGCTCAACCAGCTGCACGGTCCGCATGACGCCAAGGATGGTCGCCGCAAAGTCGCGGCTCACTTCCATTCCCTGTGCCTCCGCATTGGGATCCATACCGCCCATGGCATGCCCGAGGACCAGATGAGGTGTCATCATCTCAAACTGTCCCTTAAGGAACTGCAGATTGTCCTGCACCAGTTCATAATCAAGCAGCTCCAGGCGCTGGGCCAACTGCTTTGAAAATTCCTCAGCAAAACCTTCCGAATCGGCCCCTCCAGCCGCCAGGGATGCTGCTGCGTAGCTATCCGAGATGATATTGGAAACGGCCTTCTGGGCGGGCTTTGTATGGAGCGGTTTCACCTTGGCCCCCAATTCGAGGACGGCATTCCACTCGCCGCGAACGAAGGCTACGGCGTAGAGGTTGTCGTAAAAGCCCTTGAGGGCGGTTTCGTCCCCGATTTCATATTGCTCCAGAATCTCCCGGGCATCCTTTTCGACATCTGTCAAAAGAGCCTCAAGGGGAGCGCCGCCATCGTTGACTATGGCGCTGGGCATTGCCTGCAGGGAAATGAGCTTACGGGGGAGGTCGTTTACGGATTCAATCTTCATTTTCTCTGCTTTCGCTGTGGTTGTCGTCACGGCCATGATGGCTGCCACGGCAACCAAACAGGCTGCCGGCAAGTTTCGTGTGCGTTGTCTGGTCACTGGTTTTCCTTTCGGTGCATTGGCAGTTCTTTCAGCCTGGTAACTTGGGAGAGAACGTTCGTCCGTCAATTGAGGCCACACAAAAATAATTCCTTCCCTTTGCGGCCAAGGTCACAGGGGTGAAATTAATCCGTTTACCTGCAGGCGGCCTGAGCGTCAGCCAACGACCTATTGGCCCAATATCTGGCCGGAGTGTGGCATCTTGAGGGTTTTCCCGAGGACCAGGGTTCCATGGACATGCAAATCGGTCTGGGGATGTGATGGACCGAACTGCCCGCGGTTCAGCATGGCGACGATGAGATCGATTCCCTGTCGGCCGATTGTCTTGCCGTCTTCATGGATGCCGCAGCGATCGGGGTCATTGGAAAACAGGGAAGTCCAGGCCAGGGATAGGTCTTCCGGGACGCGAATACCTGCCTCCTTGAGGACGGATTCATAGTCGTCGTTTTGGTGCAGCACGAGGGCATCAAAGCGGTATTCCCTGACCCATTCCAGGAACTTTGGCTTGGTCTCCTCGTTGAGGTCTTCCTGAAAAAGTGGGGCCGGAAGGTGATCGGGAAGGTATTCCTGATGAGCTCCCAGGAAACCTGCCGCGAATCCGAAATTAACCCGTTGGTTGATCCAGCGTGGGCAGGCAAGTCCAATTCGCTTGAAGCCTGACCGGACAAGAAATTTGAAAAGCGTAATCGTGTTACCAACCTGATCCGGGGTTACGGAAGGCAGATTTGTCGCCCGCAGACTGTGCCCGAGACGCACAGCGGAGAACTTCTCCCAGTCGAATTCAAGGGTTTGTACCCCCGCGTCCAACGGCGGGATGAGCACGCCCTTGATACCCCGGGCGATGAGAATACTGGTCGCCCGCTTGTCTGTCATGCGAGGGTTCTGAAGCCAGAAGTTCTCCAGCTTGTACCCCAGCTCCTCAACGCGCTCCTTTGCCCCGCAGTAACATTCCCAACCGATGCCTCTCTGTCCCTGGGTCGGTTCCGGAGTTGGATGGGTGTTTATCCAGGCAATGGTCGCGGAACGCCGGTCAATCTTCTTGCTGCAGCGGTAGGCATTCAAGGCCGCCAGTATCGGATCCGGTTTGTATCCCAGCTCCTTTGCCGCCTCACTTACCCGCTTCTTTGTCTTTTCACTGATCCGGGGCGAGTTCCTCAACGCTTCCGCCACCGTCGTGTAATGCATCCCGATGTGTTTCGCGATGTCACGGGTCGTTATCCGTTTCATGTTCATTTTCCTTCCTGTATAAAAATGGCTTTCAGCCGCCCCGTCAACGCATCTCCTACAGAAAGGAAATTCATCGGTAGCTTGGCTTTGGAAGAGGAAGGAAGGCGGGAAGGGCTTGCTTGTCAGATCCAGCGACCGTGGTGACATTTTTGGAGCCCGCAATCATACAGTAAGGACGGCAACAACCTTCAAATCCCGGGGCTGTCAGCAGATAGTTTCTGACAGAGAGGTGCCCCGATCCACTACTCCTGCGAGGAAAGGCTCCTGACGGGTGATGCCTGGGCCATGGACCGGGGAATATCTCCTCAACCCTGAACAGAACGAACCCAAGACAATGAAGGAAATGAGACAAATCCCAAGATTCCCCAAGACCACCTTGATGGCCACTTTGGCGACCGTGGCGTTTTTCAGTGGGCCGGTACAGGCCGACTGGCAATTGATAACCGATTTTTCCACCGAAGCACGTGAAGATGTGTACGCATGGAAGCGCTTCGGATATGGCACCCTGTACTTTGACGGCCTTGATGTTACGGATGCGACCAACCGCGCCCTCTACATGGACGGCGAAGAGCCGGACGAAAACCGCGGCAATACCATCCATGTTGCGATGCCACTGCCCGAAGGCGGTGTAGCCGAAGGTGCCGATGCCACCCTGAAGTTTGATTTTTTCACCTATGGTGCAGCGTCGCAGTTCCTGATTGGCCTGAGCGATGTGGCCATCACCGTTGATGATAACCTTACGCTGGATAACGGCCGGTTGCTGACCCCGAATGCCTTTGGCGATTACGAGACCACATCACGCATGCGCACCACATTTGATGCCCGCGAAGGAAACCTCTATGTCGTCTCGGAAGAAACCATCCCGGTCGGCGAATGGATGACCTGTTACCAGTACATCGACAACGCGACGGATACCTATGAAATCTACATCAAGACGCAGGCGGACTCCGAACCGCGTCAGCTCATTGCTGAAGGCATATTCAGCTTCGCTTTCCGCAACGGTACAACGGATGCCCTGGAGACCCTGTTCCTGGCCGCGACCCGCGGAACGGGAGATGCCTATACGGACGTTTTCGTCGTGGACAACATTTACATCGACCTGGCTGGCCGGAATGCCGAGCTCCCGGAACCGGTAACTGAGCCCAAGACGGAGGCCCTCGGTTATCCTCTTCAGGATGGCTACATTGATACCGCTGACTGGCTGGGCTGGCTTTATGCTGAAGAAGATCCGTTCTTCTGGAACATCACCTGGAACAACTGGTGCTACGTTGACGAGGCTGGATTTGACCAGAAAGCTGGCGGCTGGGTCTATTTCTACTACGGCGATACACCGTGGGAAGACTGGATCATTGGCCAGGACGGCAATGTCGACACCGGCAATTTCATGCAGTGGATCTACATCGCCGACGGCACAGATTACGTCTACAGCTATACGCTGGCCCGCTGGATCTACATGCCGCAGCCAAGCGCCGGGAACCCGGGCGCATGGGCCTATGTTGCCCCGTTAAGTATTATCCCCGCCGCTAACTATACAATTACCGGGACAACGATTGCCCCGCTGATTGACGGCATTGCCAGCGAAGGCGAATGGGCCGATGCAACGGTCATCAGCCTGACCTACGACGCGCTTGTGACAAATGGTATCGGGACCAGCAAGATTGACCGCGATGCGGGCTCACCGCAGCCGGACGCTGTTCGCGCGGAAGGCACGGCCTACATGACGGCCACCGCCTACGGCATCTACCTTGGATTTGATATCACCGATGGGGACATTACGCCGAATCCCGGATTTGGAGCGAGTGGCAACACCTATGATGGAGTCCAGATTGGCATCGATGTGAATCCCGAGCCGGTCGACCGGACCTCAACGGTCCTGCTGGACATCAATCCGGTATCGGAAGTCGAAGGCAACCCGACCAATGTCTATGCCCGCTGGGCCATTGCCGGTTATGATCCTGCATGGGGTGTCCAGGCCTCCTCGACCCTGACCGAAACGGGTTATTTCGTGGAAACGGTCATCCCGTGGTCCTTCGTGACCTCCTTCGGGGTAGAAAACCCGCTCGATGCCGGTTCCCTTCTGAAGCTGACCCTGATTGTCGTGGACCGCGACGAAACTGGAGCCGTGCGTGAACTGCTCTGGGACAGTGGCGAAGGAACGATTTCCATCGGAAATGCCGCCACGTGGCCGGATGCAGTCATTGGTGAGGACCTTGGCCAGGTGCCGGGCAGTTACTCGATTCCGAAGGTTGTAACGGCACCAACTGTCGACGGGACCATTGGTGAAGGTGAGTGGCTTTATGCCACACATACCGCCGCCACCTATGAGAACTGGATCGAAACCAACGGTGGAACCAGCCGGTTGGACCGTGACACCGCAATGTCCAATCCGGACGCAGAGCGATCCGAAGGGGACATCTACATGGCTGCCACTGATGAAGCGCTCTACTTCGGGGCTATCATCAACGATGCCACTCCCTATTGGAACACCGAGTTTGGCAACGCCAGTAACAACAATGACGGGGTGCAGCTTTGCATCGACTTGAATCCGAATTCCGTTGACCGCTCAACCGCAACCCTCTGGGACTTCACTCCGGTCACCTCTGTTGGTGGTGAACTGACCGGGCCAGCCAATATCTTTACCCGCTTTGCGCTGGCAGGATATGATGCAGCCTGGGGTGTTGAAGCTGCCGGCAGCTTGTTTGAAGGCGGCTACATCATCGAGGTGAAGATGCCCTGGCAGACGCTGCGGGACATCGGCTTCGACAATCCGCTCGACGCGGGTTCCCTCTTCAGGATCGGTTTCATTGTCGTCGACATGGGTGAGGATGGCGTTGCCAATGACCTCATCATCGATTTCGGCTCCCGTGTCTGGCAAGTAGCCAATACGGAGCTGTGGAACAATGCAGTCCTGGATGACTGAACAACAGCTTTGTGAGTAATTCCCGTCCTAACTCAATTAGGACAGGGTAGGGTTAAGCCGCCACTTGGACTTGTTCTGGGTGGCGGCTATTTTTTCCGAAAAAGAGGAATCCTACCGGTCCCGCTGGAGAGGCTTTGCGGTTGAATCCAGCCAAGCCTGCAATTCGGCTTTCAGCTTGGAAACCTTCTCCGGTTGCATAGATGAAAGATCCTTACGGTCGGAAAGGTCTTCCCTGAGGTCGTAGAGTTCCGTCCGGTCGGTCCAGGCGATTATCTTGTCCCAGCCCTTGATGAGGACCCGGGAGTCAAGATTACTGTCGAGGTCGTTGAGACGGGAAAGGTCGATATCATGGGCATAGTCCTCGACGATGACCCTGTCTCGCTTGGCGAGCCCATTCACATCCCGCAAGTCGAGGCCGGCCATTTCGCAGGGAATCTCAATGCCGGCGGCCTTGAGGATGGTCGGGGCAATGTCGATGTTGCTGACCAGGGTTACAGAGTCCCGCTGAGGGGTGACCTTCCCGGGATACTTAATCATGATGGGGGTGCGGATACCGTCCTCATAGGGCTCCCGCTTCGACCGAATGGAGCGCTCGGCCTGCTCCGGGTTGGAGACCCAGCCATTGTCGCAGGTGTAGATAATCATCGTTTCATCGGTGATCCCCTTTTTATCGAGATAATCCAGCACTTCTCCACAGACTTCATCGAACCACTCGATATTGGCCCAGTAGCGGGCGGTGGACTCATTCGGGGCGACCTTCAAGTATTTTTCGACAAGCTCTGCCCGGGCATTGTGCGGGGTATGGGGAAGGAAAACCCCATACCAGACGAAGAACGGTTTTTGTTCTTCGAGGGCCTTGTCGACAAAGTCGTAATAGGGCTCATGGGTTGTCCGGCCAATTTCCAGACCGACATCACCATGGCGTCCGCCCTCAAGGGTCCTGCCGTGGGTCATGGCATCCGTGAATCCATGGTCGATTGGATTTTCTTCCCACCACTTGCCGGTTTGCAGGGTGAGGTAGCCATTGTCCTTCAGGAGGCGGACAAAGGAAGGTAACTTGTGCATGGGCGCGGTCATTTTCGTCCGCCATTTGTCGAACAGCTCCTTGTTGTTGCGGTGGTGGACCTTGCCCGGTAGAACCGGGTCATTGCCGCGGATTAAGTGCTGATGCGGATGCATTCCGGTAACCAGGCTGGCCAGGGATGGCCGGCAAAGGGGTGCCGAAACGTAGCCGCGCTCGAAGAGCAGCGATTGACTGGCTAGCTTGTCAAGGCGCGGGGTCGCCACTTGCTCGTGTCCCATGAAGCCATAGTCATTCCAAGTCTGATCATCACTGATGATCAAAACGACGTTGGGCGGCTTTGCGGAAACGAGGGATGCTGCGATAAGGAGACACGCAAGGAGAAGGAATGAATATACTTTCATTTTCATGGCTAAGGTGGGGAAACGTGCCGACGGCACTAGGCTTCTTTTGACTTGTTGCCGCTCTTGCGCAGGAGGACACCAATTCCCAGGACGCAGCCGCCACAGAACAGGAAGGCAAGCCGGCCGAACATCGGGTTTGGGATCATGGAGAGCAGGAGAATAAAGCTGCCGAATCCCATGGCGACGCCCCCCATGAGGTGGGCCTGCTTGTAGTCCGTGGTCGTGCCCTCGATTTCGTCCTCCGTGATCGGTCGGCGCATCCGGTCGTTGAAGGATTCAATTTCCTTCCGGCGCTGTTCCGGGAGGCGGTTCCACCACAACGAGCTGAGGAGAAACCAGCTGCCACAAATGACAATGTTAACAAACACACTGATACCGGCCAGGTAATAGTTGACCTCCGCCCCTTCAATCGGGCGCCCGATGACCCCCTCGGCAAATTCAACATTAAAGAATGTGTTGATAATGAGAGAATTGCAAAATCCGATCACGGTCGTGGTCCATGCCGCCCATGGGGCCGGCTTGCGGAAGATCATGACCAGCATCAGGGGAATGGTCATCGGGAACATGACCATGGAACCGAACCATTGCACCAGTTCGAATATCCCGACCGTCTTCAGACGGGTAATGTTGAGCGCGGCAATGATGATCAGGGCTCCCAGAAAGCAAGTCGTCAGCCGGCTGACAATGACCAGCTCCTTCTCGCTGGCCTTCGGTCGCAGGACCGGCAGATAGAAGTTCCTGACAAAGATGCCCGCGTTACGGTTTAACCCGGTATCCATGCAGGAGACGGTGGCTCCCAGCATGGCGCAGATCATCAGCCCCATCATGCCCATCGGGAGCAGTTTCATCGCGACCGCGACATAGGCGGCCTCCTCCGGCTTGTTCAGCTGGGGAAACATGCCGGCCAGGTCGGGGAACATGATCGCTGCCGCCAGGGGTGGCGTAAACCAGACCAGGGGACCGAGATAGGAGAGAATGGCCGCCAGGGCCGCCGCCTTGCGCGCGTGCTCGGAGTTCTTGACGGCGAGGTAGCGTCCGGACTCGATGAGATTGTTACAGTTGATGAACTGCCGGACAATGTTGGAAATCAGCCAGAAGAGGAGCAGGCCGTTGGCAAAGGGGGCGGACAGGTCAAGATGCCCCTCCGGCATCTTGTCAAAGAACCCGGAAACACCGCCAACCTCATGCAGGGCCGCCACAGCTGCCACGATGGTCACTGGAATCATGACCAAAAGCTGGACGAAGTCGTTCGAGGAGGAGGCCCATGAACCGCCCAGCAGGGTGGAAATGATGACCACTGTCCCGGTGATGATGATAGCCCACTGGAGGGGTATGCCAAAGGCAAGGGAGACGAAAATACAAAGGCCAAAGAGCCAGATCGACCCGCCAAACACCCCGAACGGGACACTGAGCCAGGTGTAGAATTGCTGGCTGAACTTGTCGAAGCGCTCACGGACGGCTTCGATAGAGGTGATCACCCGTAACTGCCTCGACCGGGCAGCGAAGTAAAAGTAATTGATGGTGAATCCGATGGCGTTACCAAGGTAGATGGTCAGGACGCCCCATCCCTCACTGTAGGCGCTTGATGCCGCACCGGTGAAGGTCCAGGCACTGAACTGGATCATGAAGGCCGAGGAACCGACCAGCCACCAGACCATCGTCCCGCCCCCGCGGAAGTAATCACTGGTGTTGGTGACAAATTTGGAGGTGAGGTAGCCGACTGTCAGGAGAAGGCAGAAGTAGGCTGCGATGACGATGTAGTCGTAAGGGGTCATGATTCAGAATTTTGGATAGGATTGATTTTCATCAAGGCACTATCAGTACCGATACTCCAGTGGTGGCTTTTCATAACTGTCTGATTGGGCGATGAATCGCGAACCGAAAGTTGTGCCAGCTGCCTTGCGATTTTGAAAGAAATTGCCTTGTTGAATACTGGCAGTTAAAACGGTCGCAAAAGGGTCTGGATGACGCCAGACTGCAGTTAAACTATCTTTAGTAAAAAGGAACCAAGATGACAGACAATCCAAGCAATGAATCCGGCAAATGTCCGGTTGATCACACGCAGGCCTCCTCTGGGGGCTGTCCCGTTGCCCACGGGGCAAATACCTCTACAGGAGCCAAGTCAATGCATTGGTGGCCGAACTCCCTGAACCTCGACATCCTGCACCAACACGATTCCAAGACCAACCCGATGGGGGATGACTTTGACTACCGGGAGGCGGTCAAGGACCTTGATTTTGAAGCGGTCAACAAAGACCTTCATGCCCTGATGACGGACAGCCAGGACTGGTGGCCGGCCGACTGGGGTCACTATGGCGGACTCATGATTCGCATGGCCTGGCACGCCGCCGGTTCCTATCGCACGGCCGATGGTCGCGGCGGCGGTGGCACCGGCAACCAGCGGTTTGCCCCGCTCAATTCCTGGCCCGACAACGCCAATCTCGACAAGGCCCGTCGCCTCCTGTGGCCGATTAAGAAGAAGTACGGCAACAAGCTCAGTTGGGCCGACCTGATGATTTTGGCCGGCAATGTTGCCTATGAGTCCATGGGCCTGAAGACCTTCGGTTTTGGCTACGGCCGGGCCGATATCTGGCATCCGGAAAAGGATACCTACTGGGGATCGGAGAAGGAATGGCTGGCCCCGAGTGACGAGCGTTACGACAGTGTCGAGGATGCTTCTACTTTGGAAAACCCGTTGGCTGCCGTCCAGATGGGGCTCATTTACGTCAATCCAGAGGGCGTTAACGGCAATCCCGATCCATTGAAGACGGCGGAGATGATGCGGGTAACTTTTGCCCGCATGGCCATGAACGATGAGGAGACCGTGGCCCTGACGGCTGGCGGGCACACTGTCGGCAAGTGCCATGGCAACGGGGATGCCGGAAACCTTGGGCCCGAGCCGGAAGCGGCTGACGTCGAGGAACAGGGTCTTGGCTGGAACAACCACAAGACCCGTGGCATTGGCCGCGACACCGTGACCAGTGGCATTGAGGGCGCATGGACGACTTACCCGACGAAGTTTGACGACGGCTATTTCAAGATGCTCCTCAATCACGACTGGGAACTGAAGAAGAGTCCCGCCGGTGCTTCCCAGTGGGAACCGGTCGCCATCAAGGAGGAAGACAAGCCGGAAGACGTCGAGGACCCGTCGATCCGTTACAACCCAGTCATGACCGATGCTGACATGGCCCTGAAAATGGATCCGGAATACCGGAAGATTTCGGAACGATTTGCCGAGGATCCGGCTTATTTCCAGGATATGTTCGCCCGGGCCTGGTTCAAGCTGACCCACCGGGACATGGGGCCAAAGTGCCGCTACATCGGGCCGGAGGTGCCGGATGAAGACCTCATCTGGCAGGATCCGGTACCGGCCGGATCCACCGATTACGATGTAGATTCCGTAAAGGCAAAGATTGCCGGCAGTGGGCTCAGTGTCGGTGAACTCGTTGCCACTGCCTGGGACAGCGCGCGGACCTTCCGTGGCTCGGACAATCGTGGTGGGGCCAATGGCG
Source organism: Puniceicoccaceae bacterium (assembly GCA_040830765.1). Lineage (GTDB taxonomy): Bacteria > Verrucomicrobiota > Verrucomicrobiia > Opitutales > Oceanipulchritudinaceae > Oceanipulchritudo. The sequence continues at coordinate 226,383 of JBFOMH010000017.1, forward strand.
CCCGCATCCGGCTTGCCCCGCAAAAGGACTGGGAAGGCAATGAATCGGAGCGCCTGGACAAGGTGCTCAAGGTCCTGGAGCCGATCGCAGCCGAGGTCGGTGCCAGCGTGGCCGATGTCATTGTCCTCGCAGGCAACGTTGGTGTGGAGCAGGCGGCCAAGGCAGCCGGTGTCGATATCACAGTTCCATTCAGCCCGGGCCGCGGTGATGCCAGCCAGGACCAGACCGATATTGAGTCCTTTGAGGTGCTCGAACCGGTCGCCGATGGCTACCGCAACTGGTTAAAAACCCACTATGCCGTCCAGCCCGAGGAGATGCTCCTCGACCGCACCCAGTTAATGGGTCTTACCGCCCATGAGATGACAGTTCTCGTTGGCGGTTTGCGCGTCCTCGGTGCGAATCATGGTGGCACGCAAGAGGGTGTGTTCACCGACCAGGTCGGCGCCTTGACAAATGACTTCTTCGTCAACCTCACGGACATGGCCTACACCTGGGAACCGACTGGCCGCAATAGCTATGACATCCGCGACCGCAAGAGTGGCGAGGTCAAGTGGACGGCTACCCGGGTGGACCTCGTTTTTGGGTCCAACTCCATTCTCCGCTCCTATGTCGAGGTCTACGCCCAGGACGACAACCGGGAAAAGTTCGTCAAGGACTTCGTGGCCGCCTGGGTCAAGGTCATGAATGCGGACCGCTTCGATCTGCAGTAACGGCTCAACACCGCCGGGTATCTTCACAGTGGTACTGGAAGGATTCGCGGGGCTCAGTCAACGAGCTCCGCGAATTCCGGGTGCCGCTTCAGGAAAACGTCGATAAAGGAACAGTCGGGGACGATGCTCCACCCATTTTCGCGGGCGTGTTCAAAGGCGGCGGTTGCCAGCTTCCCGGCAACGCCCTGACCGCGCAATTCAGGCGGCACAACCGTGTGGTCAAAATGGTAGCGGCCATCCTTGACGGTGTAGCTCAGGACAGCGCCTTCCGGCGTGCGGAAACAGTTTTCACTGGGGACATGCTCGATCATTTTCCGGCAGCAATCAGATGTGGAAATTATCCCCTTCGCAGAAGACGCGGAATGGGGCCTGACAATCCTTGAAGCCAATCTTCTCATAGAGACTTTGGGCCATTTCAGTAGAATGAAGGACGCCTTTGGTGTAGCCCAGGCGCCGGGCTTCATGAAAGGCCATAACGGTCATTTTCCGGGCCAGGCCGAGTCCGCGTACCTCCGGCTTGGTCGCCACCCCATAGATGCCGGCAACACCCGCTCCGAGGTTGAGGACAACCTTCGATACGGGAACTCCCATGTGCCAGGCAATCCAGCAGCGCAGCGGTCCCTCGGATTCACCTACCGGAAACTGATTGGTCACTTCCGGTAACAACGGCTTGATTTCCGGCGGGACTTCCCAGCGCCAGGCAATCAATTCATATATGGCATTCAAGTCATCCTTGGTGACCGCCTCGCGGATCTGGATGCCCGGCGTGGTCTCTTCGGTGATTTCTGGGAGGTCGGCCAGTTCCATCGTCATGCCCGGACAGGACTCGGCTTCCGAAAAGCCGCGTGTTTCCAGGCGCTTGCCAAGATCGGCCGGGGTCGACGTCGGGTGGACAATCCAGAAGAAGGGCATGCCCCGGTCATGGTAATGCTTGAAGATGGCGTCAATCCGTTGTTCAGCAGTCTCCTCCCTGAGGCGGCTCCGGATGACCCCGTTATAGGGGAGGGTCCGGATGGGCGTGTCGAAGTAAGTCACTTCATCATCCTCATGCAGACTGCAGCCGTGCCCCATGCCGAACATGCGCCACATTGTCCACAGGTTCTCTTCCAGGGCGCGCAGGTTTTCTCCTCCCGAACTGCTGTCTGCAGTTTGTTCCATGCAACAGGAATACGATCGGGCTCATCGCGGGTCAAGTTGCATTGGAAGCTGGTGTCTTTCCCCGTTGCCATGGCTCCTGGTCTCCGCTAAGGTTGCCAGCCATGAAACGTAGACACTTCCTGACAACCCTCGCCGCTGCCGCCCCCGCTGCTGCCATGGCCGATACAAATCCGGGAAAACCCGCCCTTGAAGCCTGCCGCGATTCCCTCGGGGAAGTGCTTCCCCTGAGGCCGCTGGGAAGAACCGGTGAATCGGTCACCATGCTCGGAATCGGGGGATTCCATGTTGGATGGACCACCGAAAAGGACGCTGCCGAAGTCATCGAGGCGGCCCTGGAAGGGGGTGTCCGGTTTTTTGATTCCGCGGAGTCCTACCAGCAAGGCGAAAGTGAGCGCCGTTATGGCAAGTACCTAACCCCGAATTATCGAGACCACATATTCCTTATGACTAAAACCCAGGCCAAGGATGCCAGGACCGCCCGGGAACACCTCGAGGGATCCCTCAAGCGGATGAAGACGGATTACCTCGACCTCTGGCAGATTCATTCCTTGCGCAATCCGGACGATGTCGACGGACGGCTCCAGGAAGGTGTGCTGGATGTTGTCATGAAGGCCAAGGAGGAGGGAAAGGTCCGCTTCACCGGCTTTACCGGGCACAGTAATCCGGAGGCGCATCTGCGCATCCTTGAAAAGACCGGAAGTAGCGATCCTTTCGATACATGTCAGATGCCGGTGAATGCCATCGATCCGAGTTACCACAGTTTTATCGAGCAGGTGACACCCATCCTCCTGAAAAGAAACATCGGTTTGCTGGCCATGAAGACCCTCGCCGACGGCCGTTTCTTTGCCATGAAGTCCAACCTGCGCCGGGGTGTCGTCTGGCGGTCGGATGACCCCGCCATCCCGAATCGACTCAGTATCCGCGATGCCATGTGTTTTGCCTGGTCCCTGCCGATCAGCACCCTTATCACCGGGGCGGAGAATGCCTCCCTGGTGCGGGAAAAGGTCGACCTTGCCCGTGCCTACAGCGGCATGACCGAAGAAGAGCGCACGGAGCTCGTCGACAAAGTGGCCGATCTCGCCGACGGCCAGGTGGAGTACTACAAGCGGCCGGTTGAGGCCTGAATTTTCCTTACCTAGAGTTCGGCATCTTCCACGCCGGCCGCATAGTCGAGGGCTGTTGAGAGGGGCAGGGTAGCCCCCTCCTGTACCTTGGCATTGAGGTCAACCCCTTGCAGCATTGCTCCGGCTTCATCGATTGCCTGGCCGACTCTTTTGGCGTCCGCTTCCGGCAGGGGAGCACCGATCGATTGCCGGATTGCCTTGGCAGCTCCAAAGAGGCGCAGGCTGCGGTCAGGTTTCTCCAGGTTAAGGGCGTTGAAAGCGAAGGTTTCAAGGATGAAGGCGAGGGAGCGCATATTGCCCAGTTCCCGTGCTACCCGCAGGCTTTCCAGCAGGTAGGCTTCACAAGCCGCTGCATCCTTTTGGTCGAGCGCTACTTCGGCGAGAGAGTTGTAGGTGTTGGCAATTTCCCCGCGGTCACCGACCTTCTGCAGGTATTCCATCGCTTTTTCGAGGTCCTTGCGGGCTCCGGCGAGGTCGCCGAGGTAGCGTTTGGCCATCCCGAGATTGTTGTAGGAGTTCCCGATGTAAAAGGGATCATTCAATTTCAGGCGGATGGCCAGGGCCTCTTCCTGGTAGTCCAATGCCTCGTCCAGCTTTCCCTGGAAGCGAAGGATAATGCCGGTATTGCTAAGGAGGCTGGTGACGTGTTTCTCCTGGCCCAGTTTGCGGCGGATTTCAATGCTTTGGGCATAGACTTCCCGGGCCTTGTCATACTGTCCGGTCTGTGCAGCGAGGGTGCCTTCACTGTGCAGGACGTCACCCATGCCTGATTCATCACCCAACGCGGTATAGGCTTCCCGGGCCTGCTCCAGCCATTTCCCTGCCTCCTCCATGGCACCGGTCTTGCGGTGAAGGTCCCCGATATCGAGGCGGCAATTGGCGATTTCCCCCTCCATTTGCAGGGATTCCGCCAGTTGCAGGGCATCCTCGTAGGTTTGCATGGACTCCTTCCAGTCGCCCGTTACTTCCAGAACCTTTCCGAGGTTGCTCAGGACAGGAACTTTATCCGGACCGTCAAGGAGTGGTAACAAGGACCTGTAATAACCAGCAGCGGTCCCAGCGGCATAGGCCTCGCGGGCGGCATCGCCCGCCAGGAGGAAATATTTCCGCTGCTTTTCCCGGTTCGGGCTGCGGCCGAAGTGGAAGGCCAGAAGATCGAGCATCTGGGTATTCTCCTCCCGGTAATGTTTCTCCAGAAAAAGGCCGATGGCTTCGTGCAGAATTGCCCGTAACTGTTTGGTCAGGCTTTCATAAGCGACCTCATGGATGACCACGTGCTTGAAGAGATAGGCCAGCTCAGCATCCTCTTCGTCGGGCGAGGTAAAGTCATTTTCGGTCAGGGCAGACAAGGCTTTCCGAACCTCCCGCTCGCCTCCCAAGTCGGGATAGACCCCCCAGACAACAGCGGCCCGGAAAATGCGCCCGACCACACTGGCCACCTTCATGGTGATACGGGAATTCTCATTCAGCTGGTCCATCCGGCTGAGGACGAGTGCATACAAGCTGACCGGAAGATCGGCCTTCTCGAGGTCAGAGACAGAGGTCACTTCAATCTGCTCGTGATGCAGCCAGTTCATGACCTCATCGATGAAGAACGGATTGCCTCCGGTTTTCCGGGCAATGGTCTCAACAACTGCTTCCGGCACGTTCTGGTCGGCTCCAAATAGCTGGGCGAATTTCAGGCTGATTAACTCGGCTGCTTCCGCACTGTTGAATTCCGGTAATTCCAGGGAGACAACATAATCGAGACCGGACTCTGCCTCCGAAAAGAGTTCATTATCGTTATTGGGCCGGCGGGCGATGAGCAACATTACCGGCATCCGGGCGATGGCCTGGACGAGACTCCGAAATAATTCCCCGGAAACATCGTCAATCGCATGGGCATCCTCAAGGACGATAAGTATTGGATTGTCCTCGGAGGCATGGCGCAGGCACTCCACGAGCATACTCTCCAATGAAGCACGCCTTAGTTTCGCGTCGAAGGTCCGGGTCAATTCATTGTCAGCAATCTGAAGGTCCAAAACGGCACCAAGGAGGGGAAGGCGTGGCCCCAGGCGTTCATCAATTGTCTTCAGTTGGCGGCGCAGGGACGCTTCTGCTTCTTCCACGGGAATGGCCGGGTTAAGGCCAAAGAACTCGCGCCAGATTCGCCACCACGGGGCGTAGAGCGTGCTGTTGCCGAAGGTTTGGCACTCGCCGCTGTAAATCCGGAAGCCGGCAGACCGGGCCAATTTTGCCGTCTCCGCGACAAGGCGGCTCTTGCCCATTCCGGCATCGGCCTGCAGGGAAACCACCTGGCCAAACCCTTCCCGGGTCCGGTTCAGGCAATTTTCGATGGCCGCCAATTCCTCTTTTCGCCCGACCATGGGAAATGCCGAGCCTTCTCCTCCATCTGTTGCCAGGGAGCGCTCGGACTTGCCCTCCAGGCGAAAAACAGCCACTGGCTCGGACTTTCCCTTCACCCGGATATGGGGAAGGGTCTGCAGTTGAAAAGCCCGGCGTCCCTCCTTGTATGCCGGTTCGGAGACGAGAATTTCCCCGGGGTCCGCCTTTCCCATCAAGCGGGCGGACAAGTTGACCTGGTCGCCAAGGACCCCATAGGTCCTTCTTGAAGGCCCGCCGTAGGCTCCGGTACGGGTGGAGCCCCGGCCAATGCCGATGCGGACAGCGGAGATGAAGTCCAGGTTTGCGGTCAGTTGTTGAATCTCCAGCGCGGCGGCCATGGTCCTCAATGTATCGTCCTCGTGGGAGATGGGGGCACCGAAGGCAGCATAAAGGAAGCTGCCTTTGTCACCAACCGTCAGCTGGTGGACAACCCCTTCGTATTCATTGACGATCACCTGTACCCAGGAGAAAAAGGCATCCAGCTTTTTGTCTGCCTGCGAGTCCCCTTCAAAGTCGATGCCCTCGAACTTGACGAACATGGCCGTTGCCGGCCTCAGCTCGGTGAAGAATTCGCCCAATCCGGAGGAAATACGATTGCGGATGGCTGAAATAATCCACGGGTCAACCAGACCCGGCGGAACTTCCAGAAAGCCGAGGTTTGGCCATGGCTCCTGCTCGACCGGGTTCACCAGCGAATGGATGACCCAGGCCAAAGTTTGGCCGGTGTCATCCTGCCGTTCTTCACCCAGCTCGGCATCACCGCCCAGGTTTTCGCGGGTTTCCGGGTCGATGAGCACTTCACCACGTTCTGCCAGTCCCTCGACTACGGCCACCCGGTAGACCGGATCGCCGGCAAGGACATCGACCTTCTGGATGGATTCATCCCCAACCGCGAAGCGTTTAACCGTGCCGCTGGTCACCGCCGCCTTCAAACCAAGACCAATCGAACCGCCTCCAGGTGAGGGAATAGCCTGGAACGCTTCCATTCCTTTCTGCATCGCCAATGCGCATCCTACGGCCCGATGGCCGTCATCCTCCTCAAACCAGCAAGTAATGGCGTCTCCGGCGAATCCGATGACACTGCCCCGCACCCGGTCCACCTCCCCGATAAGCATGGCGTAAACCTCATTGAGGACCCGGGTAAGTTCCTCACCTCCCAAGCGCGAACCCAGATGAGCCTCAAAGGCCTCCGTCAAGGGGGTGAATCCCGAAATATCGGCAAACAATACCGTCCCTGCAGACTGCTCCGGCAGGTCACCCGCCGAGGCCAAGGCCAACAGGCGGTCGCGGGGGACGTAAGCGTTGTAAGACTCCTTCATTAGTGGGTTCGGGGCGGATGATAGACTTCAGCGGGTAGGCGTCAAAGGACACTTTCGTAAAATTTAAAGTCTAGTCCACTTAATAGTTGCAATTAGCGTAAATCATGCCTCAAATTTCGTGCGACGCCACCCGTTCACCACTAAGGCAAATCACTCATTAAATTACGAGGACATTGTACCATGCGCTCACGTCATGTTCTTTTCTGCTGCCTGAATTTCTTTTTTGGCATTATCGTTACACCGCTGCAAGCAGCTGAAATAAAAGTTGATTCCACCGCCGATCCAGGTCCCCTGCGGGACGCCATCATCGGCGCCGCGCCAGGCGACGTGGTGCTCCTGCGGGCTGAAGGAGAAGTCCTTCTCACATCCCCGTTGCCCGTTCGCCGCGGTATTCGAATTGAAGGACAAAGCGGTCCGTTGGCCCACACGCTCAAGGTGAGTGGAGATTTCCGACATTTCGATGTCAGCGGCCTTCCCGTTGACGAGACGGCGACCATTGCCCGGCTGACCCTTGAGGGAAATCTGCCCGAAGATGCCGGGGGCGGTATCAGCAGCCGTTCCAATCTTCTTCTCGAAAGTGTCCAGGTGGTGGACAGCAGCGCAGAGCATGGCGGGGCGATTGCCCAAACGGGAGCATCCCTTGGTATTGATTTGTCCTATTTCGCCCGCAATGAATCTGAACTGGCTGGTGGATTGGAAGGCTCCGGGGGAGCTGTTTACGCTAGTGGAGCGGAGTTGACCGTTACCTCGACAGGATTTGTCAGCAACGTGGCCGGCAGTGGGGGGGCAATTGCCTTTGCGGGACCAGACTCCAGCCTTATTGTCCGCAGCAGCACATTTTCTGGAAATAGGGCTGTTATCTCAGGGGGTGCGGTATCGCTGGCCAGTGGAGATGGCCGATTCATCAACCTGACACTGGTCGACAACAATAGTGGAGCAGATACGCTTTCCCACATAAATGCGGGTACCAATGCAATCACTGTGGGAAACTCACTGGTGGTTGGTGAGGGTGATGGGTTGCCTGGAATCCTCGGTGATCTGCAAGCAGAAGGAACGGGAACCAACCGTTCAGGCACAGACCTGTCCTTGGGTCTGGGAATGCCTGCCGGAGCCTATGGCGGTCTCCGTCCGACCTATCTCCTTCATCCTGGCAGGACGGCCCTCCCTGACGGGAGTAATTTGCTGCTTCCCGAAACCGACCGTGACCAACGCGGATTGGCCCGCTTTTCCGACGGTGATGGCGAAGGCGGGGACATTGTCGATCAGGGAGCATTTGAGGTGCAGCACTACAAGGTATCCGCCTTGCAGATCCGCGGTTCGGCCACGGGTGGCAAGGACGACGGCGGTTACGGAAATCCCTTTGATCCAAGTGATGATGCGGATTCCATCGCCTCGGCGGATGTCTTTGTCCAACTGACAAACACCAACAAAGCTGACATCGGGGATGCGGTGGGAGCCAATAATGCCGCTGGCGGTGGATCGGTTTCGTTTGATGAAAGAACCTGGGGAGGGCGTGTTGTTCTCAAGGGCCGGGAGCTGGAGGTTCGCCGGGATATTGCGATTTATGGACCCGGGGCGACCCGGATGTTTATTGACGGAAGTGCCAGTTCACCGGTCTTCCGGATTGGTGAAGCAGGCCAGGACGTCCTTGCCTACATGGAGGGCATCTCCATCGAGAACGGGCTCGCAGAGACCGGAGCCGGAATTGTTGTTCAGGATGGAGGGCGCGTTTCACTCAAGGAAGTACAATTAAAAGGTAATTCCGCCAGTCTGGCCGGCGGGGGGATTGCCGTCCTTTCCGGTGCGACGGATCTTTATCGGAGTTCCCTCATCGATAACCAGGCAGGTGACCAGGGTGGGGGCATCTTCGGTTCGATAGATTCCGTTATCGTCATTGATACGAGCACCCTTTCTGGAAATTCAGCAGGTTCCATGGGTGGAGCCGTGGCAAGCTCGGGTGACCTGACCATCGACTCCTCGACCATCGTGGCAAACGGAGCGAACTCCAATACCGGTCTCCTGGTTGAAGGGGCCACTGGCATTATCCAGAATACAATCCTCTCCCTCGGTACGGCCGATACCATCGATGCCGGCTCTGGGACATCGGTGAACTCAGGTGGATACAACCTTTCCGAGGCCAGCGAGGGCGGCTTCCTCCTTAATGCCACTGATTTGAGCGGTACTGATCCGGAATTAAACGTTCGCTCATTGAATGATGGTGAAACGCTTTCCCATGCCCCCAAGGGCACCAGTCCGGCCATTGATGCCGGGAGCAGCTATTTTCCGCTTGTCGATGGCCAGCTGGACCAGCCGGGTAATGACCGGGTCAAGGGGGCCGCTATCGATATTGGTTCTGTTGAGCTGCAGAACGATTCTCCAACTATCGAATGTATCAGCGAACCGGATACAGAGTGTGTTTCCTCCTCCGGTGCGCTGGTTGCTGTTGACGTGCTTGTCGATGACGTCGACAAGGATGACCTGACTGTGACCTGGAGTGCGGCGGGTGTTTCTGAGACGCAGAATGTTGCTGGGGCAGAGTTGCCGCTAGCCAGTCCATTGTCACAGGACTTGCTCCTGCCAATCGGTACGACAACTGTCACCATCACGGTTTCGGATGGATTTACCTCAGCCAGTTGTGCGGTCATGGTCAAGGTGGCAGACACCACCGCCCCGACTGTAACCCTTTCCGGCCCAACCTCCATCAATCTGGAGTGCGGTATCGATGCGTATGTTGAATATGGAGCGACGGCTTCCGATATCTGTGATCCGGGCCCCACTGTAGTCATTTCACCGATACTGGACAGTTACCCGGAAACCGGTACCTATACGGTTACCTACACTGCAGCCGATGCGGCGGGCAACTCCAGCTCCGCAACCCGGACGGTCAACGTCGTGGACACGACGGATCCTGTCGTTACCCTCAACGGGAGCGCTCTCGTCACATTGCAGTGTGGGGTTGATACATTTTCGGATCCGGGTGCAACGGCCCTGGATGACTGTGAGGGAGCGTTGGACGTCGGCCTCCCGGTCCGGACGGACTTGGAGCTACTGACCGAGAACTCCGTCGAGACTTACCGGTTAACCTACAGTGTCACGGATTCCTCCGGGAACACCGGCAGTGCAAGCCGGGTTGTGGATGTCATCGACACTGTTGCCCCGTCCATATCCCTCAACCAGCCGGATTATGGAACGATTGTCTGTGGTGTGGACAGCTATGTGGAATACGGTGCCAGTGCCACGGATAATTGCCAGACCTCCATTTCAGTGGGTGCCCCGATCCGGACGGACCTGCCATTGGCGAGTGTAGATTCCTTTGAAACCTACTTGCTGACATACACGGCCACTGATGCCACCGGAAACGCTGCCTCGGTTTCCCGCACAGTTGACATCATCGACAACAGCGCCCCAACGTTTACTTCCGTTCCTGCAGACTCACAGCCCCTCACGGATGCGGGGTACTGCTTTGCCACGGTGGAGTTCGAAGCCGTTGCTACGGATACCTGTGATACCGATCTGACCATTACCTACGACATCCTTCCCAACGAAGCTTATCCTGACGGCCTGAATGGGATCCAGTCTGGTCACCGCTTCCCGCCACTTCCCGATGGTCAGGGTGGGTGGTTGCCTCATGTTGTCCGCGTTACCGCCACCGATGATACCGGGAAATCCGTTTCCGACACCTTCGACGTGACGGTCGAAGACAAGTATAACAACTGCGCCTTCAATGTGGCCTGGCCCGCTTCCCTCGACCTGAGTTTCGAACAAAGGGATGGATTTGTTGAAGCAACCCAGCAGCAGTTGCTGGGGCTGACCGACCAGTCCCGCTGGTACAAGTTTTCGGTGACGCCAGGCAGCCGGGTGACGATTATCCTTTCCAGCCTCCCGGCCAATTATGACATCGTCGTTTACCGTGATATACGGGAAGAATTCGAACGTATCCTCGATCTTTTCCTCAATGGCACATCCGAGGAACAGGAGCTTTCCCTTCTCGGTGCGGAATTCGCCCCGGAAAGCTTCACTCCGGAAAGTTTCCTCCCCGAAAGCTTCCTCCCGGAAAGTTTCCTTCCGGAAAGCTTCCTCCCGGAGAGCTTCCTGCCTGAGAGTTTTCTCCCGGAAAGTTTTATTGCCGAAGCCTTCTCCCCGGAAAGTTTTCTCCCGGAAAGCTTCATCCCGGAGAGCTTCCTCGTGGACAGTTATTCACCGGAAAGCTTCCTTCCGGAAAGTTTCCTTCCCGAGAGCTTCCTGCCTGAGAGTTTTCTCCCCGAAAGTTTTCTTCCAGAGAGTTTTATAGGAGAAGAGAATTTTACCCCCGAGTCGTTTATCGCCGCCCAGCTGTCGAGCATGATTGCCTATTCCGCATTTCCGGGCGTGGCCAGTGAAGGAGTAACCATCAATACCTACACCACAAGCGGGGATTTCTATGTTCGCGTGCGCGGAGCCAATGGTGTCTTTGACGGTATTAATCCGTTCACCTTGTCGGTCTTCATTGAGGAAGAAGTCTGTGGTGATCCCGATGGGGAAGGACCCTTGACGGGAGTCCAGGGTCCGGAGTCCTTTGCCGGAGCAGTTCCCCAGGGACTAGCTGGCGACTTCCAGACTCTCATCCTCTGGGATTCCTCCCGCACAGCTGGAAGCGATACCGACATCGCAACACTCGGCTCCATGTTGGAGACCTTCAAGCAGCGCACCGAGGTCAATGGTGAAATCATCGACCTGGCCCTTCAGGATCGCGTCGTGGAGGCAAATATCCAGGCGGATGCCTACCCAACCTGCCCATACGCCAAGAATCTCGTCGCTGAGGAAATAAAGGCTGTCATCGATGCCTGGAGGGATTCCACCACGGTCGACGGGGTTTCCTCCCTGAAGTACATCATGCTACTGGGTAATGATGATGTCATTCCGTTCTTCCGGACAACCGATCAGGCTTTCCTGGCCAACGAATCCAATTACGTCCCACCGGTGCGGGATAACAACCATTCCCAGTCCAGCTTGCGCTACGGGCAAATCCTGACCCAGGATCCTTATGGAGCAGATTGCGTGGTCAACCTTTCGACCGGTCCCTATCCCTACGGGGGACTTGCTGTGGGCCGTCTTGTGGAATCCGCTGCCGACATGATTGGCCAATTGGAAAACTACAACGCCTTGAGCGGTGGCCTGCTTCCCGTTCCGGATACCGCACTGGTTACCGGGTATGACTTCCTTGATGACCTTGCCGGTGCAGTCGAATTCGAATTGGAAGCAGCCCTTGGGAGCCAGATCGATACCTTGGTCGATGCCTCGACAACAGCCCCGGCCGATGGCTGGACAGCGACTGAGCTGGCGGACATTTTCCTCGGCTCCCATCATGACATCGTATTCCTTGCCGGTCACTTCAGCACCGGTAGCGCCCTGGCAGCCGACTACGAGACCCGTCTGACGGCAGCCCAGGTCAGGGAATCTGGTGCCGACTTGCTAAACACTTTAATCTTCAGCATCGGCTGTCACTCCGGTTACAACACCGTGGACAGCCATGCCATCAACGGGATTACCAAGCAGCCGGACTGGGCCCAGGCCTTTGCCCAGATGGGGGCCACCCTGATTGCCGGTACCGGCTACCAGTACGGTGATACCGAGTTTGTTGAGTACAGTGAACGCCTCTATCTGGAGATGGTGCGTCAGCTTCGGACCGGACCCGGCGCGGTGTCGGTTGGGGAAGCATTGGTCAATGCCAAGAAGAAGTACCTTGCCGAAACCGAATTGATGCGGGGGATTCATGAAAAATCCCTCCTGCAGGCGACGCTCTTCGGGTTCCCGATGCTGAAAATGAATGTGCCCGGTGACCGCATTACTTCTCCGTCAGGAAGTTCGGTGGTCCCTGCATCCCTTCCTGTGGTAGGCAGCAATCCAGGTCAATACCTCGGGCTTTCAGCTCATGACCTGAACCTCGATTACAGCAGTCTGCCCCTTGTCGAGCCCAACACCTTGACCGTCTTTGATCCGGGAGCTGATCCTGGCGACAAGTCGGATGACACTGAATACACCTTGAAGTGGTATGAGGGTGGGAACGGCATTGTCAGTAATCCGATCGAGCCGGTGCGTCCATTGGACAGTTATTTCGTTTCAGTCCCCGGCAATCTGCTCCGCGGTGTCGGATTCCGGGGCGGTGATTATATCGATGAAAGCAATTTCCTCACTCTCACGGGTGCCCCGACTACGGAAATCCGCGGGGTCTTTGGTGAGTTCATAACGGAAGTCTTCTATCCCGTGCAGCCATACAGCACCAACTATTTCGGCGCTATCTGTGGCGCTAACGAGGGCGAGCGGCTCAATGTCTACCGTACCCAGTACTACAACCCGGATGATGGAATCGAGGGCGGTACGCTGCGGAAGTACAGCAGCATGAACTTCCGTTTGTACTACAACAACAACCGGGAAACGTACTACAATGCCAATGGGGATGCCATCATCCCGGCCTTGACGGCTCCACCCTCCATTTCCCGGGTTCTCTCATCAACTGATGGGTCATCGGTCGATTTCGATATCACGGTGCTCGCTTCCCCGGCAGTCGGTGTCCAGGAAGTCTGGATTACCTACACCGGCATACCCGGCTCAGCCCTCCATGGCTCATGGCAATCCTTCGACCTGGGGCAAGGCGCTCTTCCGGACACAATGGTCTGGTCGGGGAACCTGCCTTTGCCCGAAGGCGTTCATCCCGACGAGGTCCGTTTCATGGTTCAGGCGGCATCCGGCATAGGCCTGGTATCCCTGAAGAGCAACTTCGGCCAGTATTATCAGGTCGGTGTCGATGAACTGGCCGCGCGAATGACATCGGAGATTTCCATAACGGAAGTTTTGCCCGCAGCGGCCGACTATGGCTACGGTGAGACCTTGACCGTCAAAGCCCTCCTGAAGGGTTACAGCGAGTCGAGCCAATCCTTTGAAGCCCTTGCCGGCAAGCGGGTGGGGATCCGGGTCGGTGCCTCGCGGGTTTCCGGGACGACCGGGGCGGACGGTATTGTCACCCTTGACCTTCCCCTTCAGGTGCGCCCTGCCACCGAGTTGCTGCAGGCCTATTTTACCGGGGACCTGCTCTTCAGCCCAAGCGCGGTTGATCAACCTATCACTATCACAAAGCAGGACACGGTTCTTGCTTTCGATGAAGGCATTCCGGTTCCACCCAATGAGATCTTCGGATCGGATGTGGTGGTTAGCCTGCGCGATGCCATTGGTACGCCCTTGAAGGAACGGACGGTCTTCTTCCTCGTCGATTACGGCTCCTTCCAGATTGGCAACTCTGTCATCACGGACATCGCCGGGCGGGCTGATTTGAGCGAAATCTTCCTGCCCTCTGGAAGTGCTACCATTACGGCCTACTTCAATGGCACTATTCCCTTGCCGGACGCCGATCCGGTGACGATTACCGATTTGCTCTACAAAGCCGCAACCCCGGTCAGTATCGACGTTCTCCTGGATCAGCCGATCAGGGAGGATAGCCTGGGCTTCGATCCGCAACAGGTGGATATCTATTACAAGTCCAGTGGCAACGGGAGAAACGCCATTCCTCTCTATGAGAACGCTTCCATAGCCGGTGACGTGGCTTTTAATGTACCGCTTCAGCCTGATGACTTGACAGCAGATCTTGAGAATCCGGATTACATCTCCGGCTATGTTTTTGCCACCCTGGCGGGTGAAGTTATCGTCGATGAACCGGTTACCCTGGACACGCGCGGCGACAACGGCAATCACTGGACGACGACCAGTCAGCCCGGACAGGCAGCTGCCTACGTTGGCATTCACTGGTCGGATGCACCTCGCTTCGACAGTGCCCTGTCCGAGAGTCCAGGCCCCAGGATTTCCACTGTTTTCATCGGTAACAACTTCACTGAGTTCCGGTACGTCCCTCTACCGGGTACTGGCAGCTATACCACGACATTCCCCAATGGTGGACCAACGATCGTGGTCAAGCGGGGAGTTGTCGATCCTGAGGCCAGCGGTCTGGCGGAAGGAGAGTACGGTCTTGATGAGGGTGGTCTGGTCTTCACTGTCAAATTTGGACTGGAACCGGGAATGAGCTTCCTCACACGGGACAGTTCGAACAACAATCCGTTCCCGGATATCGAAGTGGAGGTGATTCCTGAGATTAACTATCTCACCGAAGGCGGGCGCATGATCATCCGGCTTCAGGCGGTTCCCGGCATGCCGGAATTTCCGCCGGCATCGAATGCGGAACCCAACCTTTTCGAGTGTCGGTTTATCCTCGGGCCCGATGATGGTGTCCAGGTCCGCTCCATCGCACGGATTGGAGAAGGTCTTTACGCAATTCCCTGGACCAGTGAAGATCCCGGGCACAAACAATACCGGTGAGGATTCCCTGCCGGTTTGGATAATTACGGGATTGACGCCTCACCATGTGCACCAAATCTTTGTCCGCATGCCCGCGCCGGTGTGTGCATATCAGAATAACCAGACTATAGTTGCATCCGTTTTATGCTGACCCTTTTTGAGCAAGCCCTCGTCATGCACATCATTGGCGATTGGATCCTCCAGAACGATTGGATGGCCAACAACAAGCTGAGCCTGAAACATCCAGCTGCCTGGATACATGCCGGTATTCACGCTGTCCTCCTGGGCTTAGTCCTCGGGTGGCCAGCGGGGCTGATTATCGGGGTTTTCCACATGTTGATCGATACCCGGGTTCCTTTTCGCTGGTGGCAGCGCACGTTTCGCATGACGGAGGATGGGCCCACCGCTGTCCATGTCGCCATCTGGACGGATCAGGTGATGCACGTCCTATGTCTTGCCATCTGGGTACAATTCTTTGCAGACTTTACCCTGAATTAATTCTCTCTCAGACAACCGATAACTGGATATCCTTCCCATGAGTGATAAAATCAAGTTCAAGATTCTCAAGCACGCCGGCAACCTCGATGAATTCAAGCAAGGTGATACTATCTTCAAAAAGGGAGATCCCGGCGAGACGATGTTTGTCGTGGCCTCTGGAACAGTGGACATCGTTGCCGAGGGTTCGGTTGTGGACCAGTTGACCGAAGGCGATATTTTTGGGGAAATGTCCCTTATCGACAAGCAGGTACGCAGTGCCGATGCTGTGGCCAATACCGACTGTTCCCTCGTCACTATCGACGAGAAGCGCTTCCTGTACATGACCGACCACACGCCACGATTTGCCCTGCAGGTGATGCGCCTGGTGGCCAATCGTCTGCGCGACCGCATGGCTGAGCTGGAAGAGCTGCGTAAGCAGTAGGGTTCCGCCAGGCTAGCGGATTGTTCGCCTGAAAATATACTCGATTGGCGAATTGGGCACAATAGATGCTCAATCCAAGGCTCATCAGCAATGAGCCTTTTTACCTCCTCTCTCAACAGTATCCGGCACCTCATTGAGGAAATCCACGAGAACCACCGGCATCTCTACGAAGGTGAGATCGCGGATTACATCCCGGAACTGACTCGGGCCAACCCGGACTGGTTCGGGATCGCCATCACGACCGTTGACGGTCGGCAGTACCTCGTTGGTGACACGGCCATCGAGTTTACTATCCAGTCCGTTTCCAAGCCCTTTATTTATGGTCTGGCACTGGATGCCATCGGGCCTGAGGCGGTTCGGCACAAGATAGATGTCGAGCCGTCGGGTGAGGCCTTCAATTCGATCAGCCTGAAGCCGACAACGGGTCAGCCGATGAATCCGATGATCAATGCCGGGGCCATTGCGGCAACGGGCATGATCCCGGCAAGCTCGGCCGAGGAGCGGTTTGCCTTTATCCTGCAAAAATTCAGCGACCTGGCCGGATGCCAACTGACCCTCGATGACTCCGTCTACCGCTCGGAAAGCGAAACAGGATTCCGCAACCGGGCCATTGGCAACCTGATGCGCAACTTTGATATCCTCGAGGGAGAGGTCGATCCCATCCTTGAGGCTTACTTCATGCAGTGTGCCATCCTTGTCGATAGCAAGTCATTGTCTGTTATGGGAGCAACCCTTGCCAATGGGGGAGTGAATCCTCTCACCGGCGAACGGGTCCTGAGCCGGGCCTCTGTGGAGAAGGTAATCAGTGTCATGAGTACCTGTGGCATGTACGACTATTCTGGCAACTGGGCCTTTGAGGTCGGGATTCCGGCCAAAAGTGGCGTGGGTGGCGGCATCATCGGGGTACTGCCGGGACAGCTCAGTGTGGCGGTCTTCTCGCCCTTGCTGGACCCGAATTTCAACAGTGTCCGGGGTATCGCCACTTTTCGGGACTTGTCACAGAGCTTTGGACTCCACTTGTTCAACCGGCCCTCATTGACCGACTATGTCATTCGTCGCTCTTACACTTTGGCGGAATTCCAATCGAGCCACTTCCGGCCCAAGGAGGCGCATGATATCCTCCAGAGAGAGGGAGAACGGGTACGCATTTTCGAACTGCAGGGTGATCTCTATTTCGGTGCCCTGGAAAGGCTTATCCATGCATACCTGCAGAACTTCGACAATATGGAGCGGGCGGTTATCGACCTGACCCGGATTGGGAGTATTGATGAAGCAACGCGGGAAATCGTCTTCCGTTTTGCCAGGCAGGGATTTGAGAAGGGGAAGCGTATCGTCCTCGTCGATCCGGGCGGGATTTTCACAGAAGAGGAACGACGCAGCCTGGTCCCGATGGCCTTTGTTTACAATGATTGCGACGAGGCCCTTGAGGATGCCGAAGAAAACCTTCTCGCCCAATTTGGGGCCCGTACGGAGGCCACCCTGGCCGTTCCATTCGAGGCCATGGACCTTCTCCAGGATATGGAGACGGCAGCCCTGGATGAGCTCATGGCATTATGCGAACGCCGTTCCATTTCAGCGGGTTCAACGATTATCAAGCAAGGCACTCCTCCCTTGGAGATGTACTTCCTTTCGAAAGGCACGGTTGGCGTGCTCCTGCCACGGGAGAATGGTAAAGACTTCCGTCAGGTCTCCAGTTTTACCCCGGGCATGAGTTTTGGTGAACTGGGATTCCTGCAGGGCCAAATCCGGACCGCAGATGTGAAAGCGATCACGGACGTCGAGCTCTATGCATTGGACCAAAAGGCTATCGGGGCATTCCGGAAGTCACATCCGGAAGGTTACCAAACGATTCTCCACAACGCCTTGCTTTCCATGTCCGACCGCCTGCTGCGTGCGAACAGGGAAGTGGCGGCATTGAAATAAACCGCCCTCAGGGCAATGCGGTTTCAAATTGCAGAAAGAGTGGTCCCGATTGCAGGGAATCCAGAGTCCAGGAAAATTCGACTGACTTAAACTCCGGTCCATCAGTTGGGTGATCCGTCCAGTTGACGGCATGAAGGCCGTCGGAGGCCCAGTTTTGCAAGTCCGAACCGCTGTATGGATTGAGCGCGTTTTCCATAACGGATGCCACCCTGTTGAATCGTGCCACGAGACCGGTCCCGGTTTCGACGGAGAGACTGAACGGCTGGCCCGGATCCCCTTCGAGAGGGCTTCCTCCAAAGACGAACTCCTCGATTAAACTCCATCCGTCTCCGTCCAGGTCTGTGTCCGGGTCCTGGTTGACGACGAGGAAATACTCCCGCAGCCAGGCAACAAACGCATCGTGTTGGGTTGATAGGGAGGCAGCAGGGGTGTAGCGGAAAATGAATCCCGGCCCAACTTCTGGATCCGAGGTATCCGAGGTCAGCCCTCCGAATACACTGATTCCATAGAATGAACCCTGGTGGTAGAGGAGCCTGCGCATGGGTGTGTTGCCCTGTAGCCCGGAGGTGAATCGGTGGAAGACGGTAAAGTCCGTCCCGTCCTCCATCATGCTGAAAAGTGTTCCTGCTTCGCCCCCTGTTCCATTGCTGCCATGGGCGACCCCATAAAGTGCGCCACTTGCGTCAATTGAGATCAAGGCGCCGTTTGGTTTCGAACCCGTACCGGGGTTCAGGCCGAAATCGTGGAGAATATCCAACTCGCCGGTGGAAGTTGAGTAGGCGAATATGTTCCCCATGCTGTTGGCGGTGAATACCTCCCCGAATGTCGTTCCGATAAACGTGTCACCACCATCCCAATACAAGTCGTCATAGGGGTGACCGCTCTCGCCAGCACCATCGAAGCTGTGCAACAGCTCAAACACATGACTGTCTTTGTTGATTCGGTAGAGGCTGCCGAAATTGTCCGAGCCATGCTCAAAGAAGTCTGAGGCGGTTCCGTAGAGCCAGTCACCAACTGGCAGCAGTTGTCCAGTCGGGTGGCGGCCGGTATCGACTGTAAAGCTATGGAGCAACTCGATGGGCCCGGTCGGCAAGGGGAACTTGTAGAGGGCGCCACCAAAACCCGTGCTGCCACCATGGTAGGTTGTTCCGTAGAGGGCACCGTCCATAAGGATAGGCGCGGAGTGAGGGGCCCATCCAGTACCTGATGCCAGGGTGAATTCATGGAGGGTTTGAAAATTAGTGCCGTCCAGATCCACCTTGAACAGTGTTCCCCGGTCATCTGATCCGCCAAACTTAGTCACTCCGTAGAGGGTGGTTCCGTCGGTGGCCAATCCGTTGAAGACCTCCCTGCCATCCACTCCGTCAAATGCATGCAGGGTAGTCAACTTGAGGGTCGAGGGGTTGAAGCAAAAGACGGTGCCGGCATCATCGGGTCCCCCCTTGTAGGTTGAGCCGTAGAGCTTGCCTCCGGTCTCTATCAACTCACTGAAGCTACGGAATCCGTCACTGCCTTCAAACAGGTGCACCGGACTGAAATGACCATGTATTTCCGGATATCCATTCAATTTGAATATCTGCAGGAAGGCCTCGATTTCCAGGAGGCTGAGGTGGATCACCGGTTTGTCTTCCAGTGAAAATTCCGGCAGGTACAGAAAGAATGCATGCGACTTGCCTTCCCATAGCCGTAGTTTTGCGGGATTACCCAATAAGCGTACCGCTTCCGCAAAATCCGAGGATTGGTCGGGGGGAACAACGGAGTCGGCATCACCGTGGAGTAGCAGGGCCGGCGGATCATTGCTGTCGATATGCAGTAGTGGTGAAATGGATTCAGCTAATGCAACATCCGATGGCGTCAAGCCGGGTTTAGTCATGGCCCATGAAATGGAGGTCAGAAGGGTAATCGGATTGACCAGTATGGTGGCGGCCGGGTAGGGCTGGGGTACCGGAATGCCAGAGGAGCGAGGATCCTCAATGTATCCAATGCAACCGGCAAGGTGACCCCCTGCAGATTCTCCACCAACGATGATTTTGTTCGCATCGACGCCCAGGGATTCAGCATTTTCATGAATCCAATAGAAGGCATCCCGGACATCCTCCACGCAGTCGAAGATCGTTGATGAGTCACCGGCAAGCCGGTACTCGATGGAAATGGCGGTATACCCGAGGCGAGCAAAGTAGGCAGCATGCGGGTACAGCTGTTGGGGGTTTCCGTTCTCCCATCCCCCACCATGAATCCAGACGATGCAGCTGCGGCGGGTATTGTCCTCGGGTAATGGCTCAAAGACGTGAAGCGAGAGATCGGTGTTTCCGACTGTCTTGTAGGCGATTACCTGGTCCGGTCCCGTATCGAGCAAGGCGTCCTCAAACAGGCCCGCGACGTCCCTCGCAGTAGTGACTTGCAAGCTACAGAGGAGAACCGGTATCGCGAGCCATCGCATTGGTATTAAATCTTGTTGATCATGTTGGCGAGGTAGGCAGCTCCGAAGCCGTTGTCGATATTGACCACACTTAGCCCGGAAGCGCAGGAGGTAAGCATTCCCAGCAAGGCCGCTACTCCGCCAAAACTGGCCCCGTAACCGACACTGGTTGGAACGGCAATGACCGGAACGCTGACAAGGCCACCAACAACGCTGGGCAGAGCCCCTTCCATACCGGCCACCGCGATAACCACCTTGGCCTTGCGCAATGTCTCAAGGTCGGCAACCAACCGGTGCAACCCGGCAACCCCGGCATCATAGATGGTGTTGACCGTGTTGCCGTAAAACTCGGCGGTTATGCGAGCTTCCTCTGCCACTGGCAGGTCGGAAGTACCAGCACAGACTATGCTGATGAAGGATTCTGTTCCCGTTGTGGGGGAATTTTTAAGGACCACCGTCCGGGCGGTTTCTGAATGCTCCGCCTTGGGAAAAGTCGCTGTTAAGACTTCCGCTTTCTCCGGAGCCACGCGTGTGATGAGAACATCCTGGTCCCTTTGCAGGAGGCTGTTGGTGATATCGACCAGTTGTTGGGGTGTCTTGCCCTCGCCAAAAATGACTTCGGCAGCCCCGTTCCGTTCGAGTCGATCGTGATCCACCCGCGAGTGGCCAATGTCTTCATAGAGGCTGGAGCGCAGCTTTTCGACAGCGGCATCCACTTCCATCTGGCCGCTTTCCACGGCCTCAAGTATTTTTCTAAGATGCGACATGCTAATCCTTCAATTTTTCTTCAACTTCCCTGAGTGAAAGGTTGTTTTCCCGGGCAATGCGACTGAGGTCATCAAACTCCACTTTCGAGCGGATAAGCCTACCATCCAGGAATGCGGACTTTACCCGGACCTTGCCGAGTGGGGTTTCTTTTTCCGAGATCTCCCGGTCCAGGATGGTCCGGTTCCATGAACGCCAGCGCACCCCGAGGGTCGTGCTGTGTTCCAGCAGAATCGTCGTGATGCTTTCCCGATCACCTGGCTGTATCAGGATCGACAATACACAACCCATGCGGCCTTTCTTGAAGGTGGCTGGTGTTTGCCAGACGTCGAGGGCTCCGGCTTTCAATAATTCCTCAACCAGGAAGGCGACATGTTCCGGGGACATGTCATCGAGATTGGTGGCCAGTTCGATAACCTCACCCGAAGGGGCTGTTGCCTCGCTCGTTTCCTCGATCAGGGAGACATAGACGACATTGGCCGCCGCAGGATCGTCCCGCTGGCCGATACCGATGCCCGTGGCGAGTGTTTTCCCAGTAATGGCCTCGCCGAAATGGCACTCTTTTCCCACAAGGAGGGCGGCACCCGTCGGGGTGGTGGCTTCACCGGAGGTACCGCCGAACGAGACCGGAAGATCTTTCACCAGCTTGGCTGTTGCCGGGGCGGGTACAGGCATGCGGCCATGGGCACACTGGACGGTTCCACTACCCAGCTCCACGGTGGAGGCGGCAACCCGGTCAATCCCCAAAAGTTTCCAGCAGATGGCGGCGCCCGTTATATCGATGATGGAATCGATGGCTCCGACCTCATGGAAATGGATGGCTTCGGGTGGCTTGCCATGAACGGCACCTTCCGCTTCCGCCAATGCCCGGAAGACCGCAATCGCATCCCGTTGCACATCCGAATCAAGCGCCGAGTTCTCAATGATATCCTTGATATCAGCAAACGTGCGGTGGTGATGGGAGTCCTCGTGCGTGACATCACAGCGCGTCCCGGCGATTCCCTTCCGCTTGTCCTTTTCAAACCGCAGGGACCATCCCTCAAGATGGAGCTTTTGTAATTCCTCAACAATGGCATCCGGCTCAACACCAAGGTCGACCATGGCTCCAAGGTTCATGTCTCCGCAGAGGCCGGCTGGACAGTTGTAGAATAAGGTCTTCATTTAAAATCCAAGATGAATAGCGGTTCCACACAGTAGAATGATGAGGCCGGCCATGACATGGCCATAACGGCTGAAGCGCCGGAAAGGAATCCATTCCATGCCGCGTTGCATGAGATAGACCACACCCATCATGGTGCCGATAGTCGATGCGGCAAACAGGAGGGTCGTCATCCCCGCCAACCACCAGTCGTGTTGCACAGCCGGGAAGAAGAGGATGGGAATAAATGCCTCACAGGGGCCGAAAATGAAAATGACGAACAGGCTCCATGCGGTGACGGTGTGACGTTGATTGGCTAAATGGGGATGAGCGTGTTCTCCCTTGTGGGTATGCGGATGGCGGTGGATGGTTCCGTCTGCATGGACATGGGTGTGGCTGTGCTCCTTCTTGCGCCCCAGTCCCTTGATGGCCCAGGCCAGGTATATTGCTCCCATGCCAGTCAGTAACCAGGCAGCGATGGTTCCCCGCGCGGATTCAATCCACTCCAGGCTTCCAAGACTCCAGCCCGCGAGGACACCGATGGCTCCGAGCGCAATCGAACCAAGGACGTGACCAAGGCCGCAAATACCCGTCAGGAGCAGGGTTTTCCGGGCGGACCATTTTCGGGCTTTGGCCAGGGCGACAAAGGGCAGGTAATGGTCCGGTCCCAGCAAGGTGTGTGTCACACCGACGACCATGGCCGTCAAGAGGAGAGCGCCTGAACTGGAATCAATGAGCATACCGCTAGAACGCTAACTGCAGTCGGCCGCTTCGCAAATCAAATTCCCATTTCCCATTGTCCAGCTTCATTTGACAAGCTGCAGCATCGTGGCATCATGGTTATTCATGTCCAATGACCTCCCCATTGATGACTGTCTTGCCCGCCTGTCCGGGTGGTTTGCCGATGCGCCCGGTGTTCTGGTGGCATTTTCCGGAGGCGTGGACAGCTCCCTGGTGGCGTTTCTGGCACATCACTATTTAGGCGATGAGCGTTCACTGGCCGTGATATCCGCGTCACCCAGCCTGAAGATGTCCGAACTGGACGGGGCACGGGCCTTTGCCCGACGGCACAAGATACCGCTGGAGGTCATTACTACCCGGGAGATGGAGAATCCCAATTACACCAGCAATCCGGCCAATCGCTGTTATTTTTGTAAGCATACGCTCTATACCGAGCTGGCGGAGATGCGGGAAAAGTACCCTGATTGGTGGGTCCTGAACGGGCAAAACACGGATGACCTTGGTGATTATCGTCCGGGCCTGCAGGCAGCGCGGGAGTTTGAAGTCCGGGCTCCTCTCGGTGAATGCGGCATCGACAAGGAAACGGTACGGCGGCTCGCGGCCCATTTCGGTCTGGAGTGCTGGGACAAGCCTGCCAGTCCCTGTCTATCCTCCCGCGTGCCCTACGGGCAGGAAGTAACCTTTGAGAAGCTGCGCCAGATTGAGAGTGCTGAACAGTTCCTCAACGAATCAGGATTTCCGGTATGCCGGGTTCGCCATTACGGTGATACCGCGCGCATTGAATTGCCCGCGGAGAAGATAGCCGCCATACAGGCAATGCAGGAGATTGTCCGGGAGAAATTCCAGGAAATTGGTTTTCAGCATGCGGAAATTGATCCCGAAGGATTTGTCTCCGGAAAACTGAACCGCGTGCTGGGCACAGCGAACTAGTCCTTAAGCAAAGTAGCGTTCCGAGCGCCGGGCGATTTCCGGGTAATCCACGTTATAGTGGCAATCATCGCGCAGGCGGGATAGATCCAGTCCGCTGTGCTGACGTTCGCTGGCGTTGAGGCTGGCAAAGTAGTTGCGCGCCTCGATTTCCCCGTCCCGTTCATAATAAGTGACATAGCGGGAAATGTCCTGGAAGGCATATTCGGTCTTGTTGGCCCAGTCGTTGCAACTGGGGCATCCCGGGCACATGGGGGCCTTGGTCATGTAGGCGATTTCCCCGAGGGTGTCACGAATCTGCTGGTCCACCGGCTTGGAGTAGGCCAGGGCGGCGCCGACGTTTTCCTCGATTTGTTCCACGTTCTTCATGGAAGAGCAGATGGAAGCGATACGGGTGTCGCTCCAGACGGAGTGGAGCAGAGCCTGCTGGGTCGTCAAGCCGGTTCCCTCAAGATTGGGGTGTGTCTTTGGCGACTCGGCAAAGGGTTGCATCTCCTTCATGGCAATCAGTCCGATGCCCGCCTTGTGGAGGGCATCAAGAGCCTGGTCCAGTTCGTCCCCTGGTTGCATCAGGGGATTGTACTTCAACATGATGGCATCGCAGAATCCGCCTTCCGCAGCGGCGTTGAGGTACTCAATGAGCTTGGCATCATGGCAGGAGAAACCGCAGTACTTGACCTTGCCGCTGGCCTTCAATTCATCAAAGACATTCTTCAGGCGCTCGCTCTTGGGCCATTCCAGGGACTCCTTGCCGTACTGGCGTGTCCCGATGCCGTGAATGAAAAAGAGGTCCATGTACTCCATGCCCATGTTTTCAAGGCGCTTGTCGACCATGGTCAGCAGTTCCTCGGGTCCCTTGGTCGGATGGTCCTTGGTGACAATGAAGACGTCCTTGCGACGCTCCGGGTAACGCCGGCACCAGGCACCGACATTCTTTTCCGATTGTCCCTTCATGTAGCAGTCTGCTGTATCGAAATAGCGGATACCCATGTTCCAGGCAATGTCGAGGTACTGCGGGCTGTGGGCATTCATCATGCCCCCGATGTTAAGCATTGTTACCATGGGCCCGTTTTTTCCGAGCTGACGCATGGGAAGGGCCTTGGCGGATTCGGACTTTCCCTCGGCGGCAGCTGCAGTTGCGGGAATGGCGGCAACGGCAGCCGGGATGGCGACGGAGGACTTGAGAAAGTTTCGGCGGGAAGTGGATGGATTCTTTTTCATAACTTTGGGATGGTTTACTTGATTTTCCTTTCGAGGCTTTGGATCCGTTTCCCCATGCGGGTCAGGATCTTGCGATAGTGGGATGGAAGCTCAGCGCACAACTCGCAATGGAACCGGGTCGCCGTGCTGTTTTTCTCGGGGTAAGTGTACTTTTCGCCACAGGCCCCGCAGGTCTTTTCGCGGGTTGCCGGTTGCAGCTTTAATTCCTTAACGGGCATAAATGATTCCTAACGCTTTTTCTTCACCAGGTCGAGCAAACTGGAGGGATCACCGCCATCCATGAGGAGGCGTCGGTCGGTGGAACGGGTTTCCCCGATGGCCGTAACCCGGATGGCAGCATGGTCCTTGACCGGGCATTCGTGTTCACAAATGCCGCAGCCGATGCAGAGGGAAGGATCAACATAGGGACGCCGGACGGTCATGGAGCCGCCGTCGCGTTTCCGGATGGTGACCTCATGCGAATAAATGGCCTTGGGTGATGTTGGGCACACTTCCTCGCAGACCACACAGGGGGTTTCCATGGCCCAGGGAAGGCAGCGACCGTGGTCGTAGAAGGCGGTTCCGATCTTGACCGGACCCTGTTCGGCAAACTGGCCACGGCCGTTTTTCTCCTCGATGGAGATTCGCTGGATGGCACCGGTCGGGCAGACCTGTCCACAAAGGGTGCAGTTGAGCTCACAATAACCCACCTTCATGTTGAGGATGGGCGTCCAGAATCCTTCCAGACCGGCTTCCATGACGGTTGGCTGGAGGACATTGGTCGGACAGACGCGGATGCACTGGTCGCACTTGATGCAGCGTTCGAGGAAACCTTCCTCGGCCACGGAACCTGGCGGACGGATGACCTTCTTGTTGAAGTTGGCGTCGCTGTCCCCGGAAGCCCGGGCGACCGCGTAGCCGGCTACACCCAGCAGGGAGGCGAGGGCGGCCCGTCTTCCCGGAAGGGGCGGGCCAGCGACCTCATGTTCCTTGTTGGGCATGAAGCTGAAGGAGATGGCATCGACCGGGCAGTCATCGATGCATTCAAAGCAGACAAAGCACTCGCTCTTGCGCAACTGGGTGTGGGGATCGCTGGCTCCCTGGCAGTTCTTGAGGCAGGCATCACAATCGATGCACTTGTTGGGATCGCGCTCGATACGGATGACGGAAAACCGTGAAAGAACCCCGAGAAAGGCCCCCAAGGGGCAGACCGCGCGGCAGAAAAAGCGCGGGATGATGACGTTCATCCCGACAAAGAAGAGAAGGATACCCCCGATCAACCAAGCCCCGACATGAAAGTACTGTTCAACGTAGAAGGTGTCCGGGAAGATCAGGTTGATCCCCGGGAGGATGGCCGTGGCCATGGAGCGGTGGAAGAGACAGATTGGGTCGAGGAGGCCTATCTGCAAGGAGCCGAACAAGGCGGCGACGATCATCGCCAGCCAGATAACATACTTCAGTTGCTGCAGGTTGGAGAAGCGGTTCGACTCGATGCGCTGCTGTTCATCCCGGCTGCCGAAAAGGAAATTGGTCAGTTGGTGGAGCGTCCCGTAGGGACAGATCCAGTTGCAGAAAAAGCGGCCCAGGAGAAGGGTGGGGATAAGCAGGATGAGCCCGAGAATGAGGGCTTTGTAGACAGTGCCGGTGGTTATCGCGGTGGCCACGCCGACCAGTGGATCAACTTCAAGGAAGAGGGAGACCGGATAGCCCTTGAGGTAGCGCAGGTCGGTGATGACGACAAAAAACAGGAAAAGGATGAAGAAGAAGGCCTGGGAAATGATCCGCACCCGGGTGATGCGCATGTCGGCCATGATGGTGCTGAAAAACCAGCCTATGGCCCGGGCGAAGGCATTCCGCGGGTCCGGTACGCTTCCGCGGGAATTATTCTTGGCGGACTTGATATAATCGGTGACCGGAGATTCCGGGCGTGTTTCCTGTTCCGGTTGATGGCCCTTGCCGCCACATCCACAGTTGCCGCTGCCACAGCTCATACGCGAACCTCCTTCCAGATGGTTTGCTGCCAGTTCATGTTGCCGAGGCCCCGCTCGTGGGCCTTGTGGAGGTAATCCAAGCCCGCGATGTCGCGCTCGAGAAGATTCGTGTAGCCATAGCTGTCGACGGCGACCATGTCAGTCCCGGCCACGACGGTGCCCATCTCCTTGACGTCCGAAAGCCGACCGCCGGTTGGCCCGTTGCTGATGAGCACGCTCATGCCGTCAAGGACGACCAGTGAGGGCTTAACCATCAGCGCAAAATCGGAAATGATGCTGTGAATGTGCTGGTGAAACTGGTTGCGACGTCCGCCGAGGAGCCCGTACCAGTTCTTCATGGTCATGGAGGCGCTGCAGAGGTTGTGGTCCTTGCAGGGGGCAATCCCGATGACCTTGTCAGCCTTTTCGAAGGGACGGTAGAAAAGGGGCCAATGGCGGAGGATTTCCCCTTCCAGCTCAAGGTTGGTAAAGGCGCTTTGCTCGGGATACATGAGCTCGAGGTCCAGCTCCCCGGCCACGGCCTGGAGGCCGCTCTTGAGGAAGCATCCCGCCGGGCTGTTGATCGGATTGTCCGCGACAATGATCTTTTTTGCTCCGGCCTCGAGGACCAGTTGGGCAATCACTCGCAGGCTGTCCGGATGGGTTGTTGCTGCCAGGGCCGGCGGCCGGTCAAAGGCCACGTTCGGTTTCAGCAAGACCACATCTCCCTTACTAATAAATCGTTGAATGCCCCCGAGGGCATCAATGGCCGCCCGTGTCACGGCAAAGCGATCGGAGCCATGGGCAATTCCCAGATCTGCCTGGGAAGCGGTTTTTTCTGCAACAAAGCTAGGGAGGGTAATGCCTGACTGTTCCTGAAAACCGGGGACAAAATGCTCCCGCTGCCAGAGGTAGAATCCGGCTGCCATCGCCCCTGCCGATGCTGTCCCCGTCAAGGCCATGTGCCGCAGGAATTGGCGGCGGTTCATGCCTTTGGGATCGGGTTCGACGGGTGGACGGGGCATTTTTCGGTTCCTTTTAAAAGATGTATTCCTCCTCGGATTCGGCTTCAGCAGTCCCAAAATGGGTTTGCAGGAAATTAACGGCAAGGTCCCGGTCGTTTGCGTTGACGACCCCCGCGACGGTTTGTCCGGAGGTCAGGATGATGTTCCATTGGCCAAAGCTCTCAGCGACAAAGACCTCAGCATCTCCGATTGCCGGAGCTTCCTCGAGCGAGCCAAATTTTCCATAGAAGTCACGAACCGCCTCCCATGTGCCGCTGGCTTCTTCCGCGGTGGGGGCGTTCATGCCAAAGAGCGTCAATTCCTGTCCGCCGGATTCGTATTTGGCTTCAAAGATACCGGAAAGGGCGCTTTGTCCGTAGGCATCTTCGCTGATATACGTTAGGCTGCCAGGGATTTGTCCCTCCGCCGGGAGAAGGAATCGGCCCTCAAGGCCGGCATTGTTTTCGGGAAGACTGGCCGCCAACTCCTTCGACAAGGACTCCGCCAGTGTCATGATTGCCGGATCGCTGGAGGAGGTGATGACTTGCACGTAGGTTGTCCCCTGGCGCATGAAATAACCCATCCCGCTGCGATATCCATCGGCGATGAAATCCAAGGTGGCACCAGCCTCACTGCGCTCGATTGAGAATATTCCGAAGGCGTTGATCGGGGAATCCATCCGGAAGAGGTAGGCATCGATGAAGTCACCGGCGGTGCCCTCAACGAGGAAGGAACGGGAGATCAGTTCCTGGAAATTGAATTGGAAATAAGCAGGGGCCCGGCCGTTGATTTTTTCGAAGAGGGTTGCCTCATTGTAAATTTCTGTCGGCCCGAGGGGACTCAATCCGGCCACGGCGGTGGCAAGTTCCTTGCCGGTGGTGGTTGTAACGGATTGCCCGGATCCTGCCATCTCGTAGGCGCGCAGGTCGCCGGCTCCGCGCACGGTGGCGGCTTTGCCTTCAACCGCGACACGGGTCGACTCGAGTGCTTCGGGGTCCCCCGTATAGAGGGTGGCGTCGTAGGAACGGCCCTTGTACACCAGTCCGATGCCGAGAATCACGAGGATAAGGAGGATGCCCCCACCAATGGATTTCTCCAACAAACTTATGTCGGTGCGGTAGAAATCCCTTTTGTTAACGCTTTGCGGCACAGGTTAAGGAAAAATATAATTTCCGCCGCTAGGCAATGACGAATTCAGTGGGGCTGTTTTGAGGTCATATAAAATGAAGCCCCCGGCGAGGCATAAAGCACTCCACCGGGGGCGGCTTAGGAGGGAAAGGAACCCGTTAAGTTAGATAAAGAAGCACTTACTCACCGGCGGGCGGGAGGATAACTGCATCGAGGACATGGATGACCCCATTCGAGGCGGCCACGTCAGTGGCAATGATATTGGCATCATTGATCTTGAGGGTGCCTGCTTCGGTGACGGACAGGGTGGCCATGTCTCCATTTGCCATCGTCGGATCGCCTGGGCTCACTTCACTGGAGTAGACCTGGGCTTCGATGACGTGGTAGAGAAGGATGTCGGCCAATGCCTCAGGGGACAGGGCGGCTACCAGGTCCGGGCCAGTATTTCCTTCACCAAGGACGGCAGCGGCAGCTGCATCAAACGCATCGTTAGTCGGCGCGAAGACGGTGAAAGGTCCCGGGCTCATCAGAGTGTCGACCAGATTTGCCTTCGTAGCCGCAGCGGCGAGGTAGCTAAAACCAGCATCCACAGCTACACCAACAATGTCCTTCGGCGGGAGGAGAACGCTGTCAATCACGTGGATTACGCCGTTACTGGCCTCGATGTCGGCCCAGGTCACCATGGTCGTGGTGTTGAGCATGATTCCGAAAGGCGTCACGTCGACCTTGAGGTCAGCGCCATTGACGGTTTCCACATAACCACTGATGTACTCACCCTTGAGGATGGCTCCCAAGTCGAGTCCCAAGGTTCCGGACATGACGCGACCCGGGACTACGTGGTAGGTGAGAATGCCGGTCAGGGTTTCCTTGTCGAGGGCACCCAGCAATTCTACAGCTGTATTGCCTTCTCCGAGGATGCCAGCGGCAGCATTGTCGAATGCCTCGTTAGTCGGCGCGAAGACGGTGAAGGGTCCTTCAGAAGACAAGGTGCCGGCCAATTCAGCCTGCAGCACAGCGGCGACGAGGGAAGAAAAGTCGTCAGTGGCGACGGCGATGTCGACAATCGTATCTGTGGTGCTCTTGGACAGGAATACCTTATCGGCAGTTCCAAGATTTACAAAGACACGCGGTGTGCCAGCCGGTCCTTCCACACCGGATACAAAATAGAGGAAGGTCAGTGGGCGGACATAAAAATAGGGGAACCATGACTTGTTGGTGTAGATCCAGCCATTGAAACTCTCGCCCAGGGCATCAACGTTCGGGTCGTAAATCCAGAGTCCGTTGCCGAAAGCAGAGATATAGAGGCGACCATGCTCGGTATGGTTGATCCAACCGCGGTCCTCCAACATCCCAGCTTCGGGCGTGTAGGTGCCGAACCAGTTTGTGTAGGAACCGTCATCGTTCATGACAGCATCATCAAGAGCCGGTGCCAAAGCCCAAAGGCCAGTGGCAGCAGCGAGGAAGAGACATGTGTTGAGTATCTTTTTCATAACGTCGATATAATACCTCCTAAATCCGTCCATATTCGCAGTTTGTGAGGAATGGTTGAAAATTCCGTTTGATGGGTGTCCCGAGGGTTGAGTGGTTCGGTCCGAATAGGTCGCTTTTTGGCTAATATTTATGGACTTTCGTGCTCATGCTTGGTGTATTTACAATAATTTCTCCTGAATTTAAATTGTTTCGTTTGTGGAATGCAGTTTCTAAGCCCTTGATACCAATAGGGTTATTCAAAGTGCGCGCCCGTGGGGCATGCTCAGATTTGCTTCCGGTGGGTTTATTTCAGAAAACTAAGAAAAATGTCTTGCAAAAGTAGGGTAAATCACCCACATTGGTTGGGTCTTAAAATATAAACCTTAGTACAGGAACTGTTATGAACATCAACAAACTGGTCTCTCTATTCGCTGCCTTAGGGGTCTTTACCGCCGGGACGGCTCACGCGCAAATCGTCGGATTTGAAACCGACTATAGCTTCCTTGTTGGGGGTTACATAAATACCGATCCCGATACTTTTGCAGATCTCAATGCGCTGGTTGAAGTCGATTTTCTCTATGCGACTCCTTCCGAATTACTTTTAACTGGTATTGACGTCAGGGTCACAAATTATGGCCCGGCTGAATCAGCCATCACTGGTTTCTGGCTGCAGAGTCCAGCGGGTGGAACGGTTGACACATTGGCACCCGGATCACCTTATATAGGCTCTACCGACGAATGGACCCTGGATACAGCACTTCCGAATTCCATGAATGGGCCCGTAGACCAATTGGGTGACCCAGACAACAGTCTGTATTTCGGCGCCAGTTCCGGCGAGCGGCTAGATTTTCCGACACCGGATCCTGTCGGTTACTTCTCATTTGATATTAATCCGGATTTACTCCCGTTCGATGAGGTTGCATGGGCTGCCCAAGGCGATGCCACTAACCCGCTACTCTTTGTTCGTTGGCAGGAAGTTTTCGGAACGGAAAGTGGCAAGGGTGCCGGTGGTCCTGGCTTTGAGCCGGGTGTCCCCGAGCCGAGCGAAGTCGCTGCCCTTGCAGTCCTTGGACTGGGTGGCATTCTCTTCGTCCGCCGCCGCTTCACCAAGAAGAAGTAAACAAACACTTTAAAGCAGTTCCTTTTCACCTCCGGGCCCAAAAGCCCGGAGGTTTTTTTATTGGGGGGGAAGACAGTGGCGATGATAGGAGGCGCTGCCCGAAAACAGGTACGGATTGCAGTGGACAACAACCCGGAGCTTCTTTTCGTTGTCGAGCATGGCCTATGAACTAAATGGAACGATCAAGAAGATTTTCGACCAGCAGGACTTCCCGAGCGGATTCTACAAGCAGGAGTTTGTGGTGACGACGGATGAGCGCTTTCCCCAGGACATCAAGTTGGATTGCCTGAAGGAGAAAGTGGAGATGCTGAAGGATTTCCAGGAAGGGTCCGCGGTAAAGGTGTCCTTCGACATCCGCGGACGGGAATGGAACGACCGTTATTTTGTCGACCTGTCGGCATGGAAGATTGAGCCGGCCGAGGAAGGTAGCTCCGAAGCGCCTCCGGTCATGGAGCAATCCCAGCCGGCCGAGGACCCTGCCCAATACGGCATTGAGGAGGATGACGAGGTCCCCTTTTGAAGCCGTCTGACACCATTGGATGCGTAGCGACCTGCCGGCCCGGGCTGGAAGGGGTCCTTGCTGCGGAGATCCAGTTGCACGGGGGCGCGGCCGTCCGCAAAGGCAAGCGCTCGGTCCACTTCAATACGGACCAGGCCGGGTTGTACCGCATGAACATGGCCCTGCGGACGGCCATTCAGGTGCTGGTGCCCGTGCGGACCTTCAATGCCCGGGATTACAAGTTGCTTTACTTCCAGGCCCGACGAACCAACTGGCATCAGTATTTCCATGCCGGGAAGTCCCTGCGGATCGATGTCAACGGGCGCTCGCCAAACCTCCGCAATACCCAGTATGTCGTCCATCGGGTGAAGGACGGGATCGTCGATACCTTCCGGAAACTGAGCGGTGGCATCCGGCCCTCGATCGACAAGGCGGAGCCGGAAATCCATGTCGTGGTGCACCTTGATGGAAACAAGGTCACGCTCTGCCTCGACAGCTCGGGCATACCCCTGTTCAAGCGGGGATACCGTCTGGAGCATGGCGGGGCACCCCTTAAGGAGGATCTGGCGGCGGGCATTCTTCTACTGGGAGGATTGAAGCCCGGCGTGGGCCTGGTGGATCCGGTCTGTGGTTCGGGGACCTTTCTTTTTGAAGGCTGGATGATCCAGAACAAGGTAGCGCCTAACCTGAACCGGGGATTCGCCTTCCAGCACTGGGAGGACTTTGATGAAGCTCTTTACCTGCAGGAGAAGCAGAAATTGCAGGATGCTGAGCTGAAGAACGGCCAGGCGATCGTCCTTGGCAGTGACATTGACGGGGAGATTGTCCGCCTGGCTACTGGGATCCGGGATGACTCTTTTAGGGACAGCGGTATAGAGATCCGGCATTCAAGTTTCCAGGACTTGGAGGCAACGGTCGAAGACGGCCTGATGGTGGCCAATCCTCCCTATGGCGAGCGCATTGGCAGCGATGAAGACCTTGGCCCGCTCTACAAGGATCTGGGATATGCCGCAAAGCGCGTGGTACCCGGAGGGCAATTGGCCGTTTTCACGACCAACCGGAAGGCGGCCCGGCAGATCCGGCTTAAGGTGGACCAGGCCCTGACTTTATTCAATGGGGCCCTGGAAGGCTTGCTTTACCGCTACAGCTTGAAGAAGCTGGGGGAGTGAAACCCTTCCTCGACATCCGGAACGTTACCAAGTCATTTGGTTCGCTGAAGGCAGTCGACGATGTCAGTCTGCAGGTCTATCCAGGAGAGATATTTGCCCTTCTGGGGCCCAATGGGGCTGGCAAAACAACCTTGATTGGCTGCATCAGCGGGTTGATTCAACGCTTCAGTGGCTCCATCACGGTGGACGGATTTGATGTCCGCCGGGACTATCCGGTCGTGCGACAATTAATTGGCTTGGTGCCTCAGGAGCTCAATTTCGACGGCTTTTTCAAGACCCGCCATGTGCTTGAGTACCAAGGGGGATTTTTTGGGAACCGCAAATACCGGCAACGCTCAAACGAACTCCTGAAGACCTTCACCCTGTCCGACAAGGCGGAATCCAACAGTCGCTGGCTCTCCGGTGGGATGAAACGCCGCCTGATGATCTGCAAGGCCCTGACGCACCGACCAGCCCTGCTGTTTCTCGACGAACCGACGGCCGGGGTGGATGTCGAATTGCGGGATGAGCTTTGGAGCTACGTCCGTCAGCTGCGGGAGGCCGGAACGACTATTGTCCTGACAACCCATTACCTTGAGGAGGCCGAGGAGCTGGCAGATCGCATTGGTGTCATCAACCATGGTAAGCTCGTCCTGCTGGAGCGACGCGATGATTTGCTCAACACCTATGGCGAGCGCTGGCTGGATGTCCGGCTCGACAAGCCGGCCCGGGAGGAGTGGTTTGCCGGCATGGGCTGTAGCCGCATCGAAGTTCTCGGTGAAAACCACTTTCGCTTCTCCTTTCAGGATTCAACCTTGGCGGAATTGGATGAACATTCCGTCCCTGCACAATTGTTCCGTATATTCATTGAGAAGGGATTGACGCCCCTCCGGATCGATGGCGGGCGCAGCCGGCTGGAGGACATTTTCCGCAAGGTGGTGGGACAGGATAATTCACCCGGGAGTGAGGTGTCATCATGAATTCTCAGGATGAAAGTTCAGGCAGGAATCCAGTCTACCCCGAGCTCAAACCGCAATGGGTTGAATCCGCCCAGCAACATATTTCCGCAGTGCGTTCCCGGGGTCAGGCGGAATCCGGTTTTTGGGGAACCTGGACCTTGTTCAAGAAGGAGATGCACCGTTTCCTCTCCATTGCCGGGCAAACGGTCGTCAGTCCCGTGCTGACCACGATGCTCTGGTATCTGGTTTTTGGATACTCCCTGGGCGACCGTCTGGATGAGATCAACGGCATTCCCTACACCGATTTCCTTGTCCCGGGCCTGGTTATGATGGCCATCATTACCAATGCCTTTCTCAACAGCGCCTTTTCCTTTTTCATCGGCAAGGTCCACGGCACGGTCGTTGATCTGCTGGTATCACCACTGCGCCCCTGGCAGATCGCCATGGCCTACACATCGGCCAGTGTCGTCCGGGCGGTATCCGTGGGCTCCGTAATTTGGATTGTCGCGGCCGCGATGGGAGCAGGAACGACTTTCCATGTGGGGTGGACGCTCCTCTTCATGCTCCTGACCAGTTTTGCCTTTGCTCTTTTGGGACTGGCCACGGGCATCCTCGCCAAGGACTTTGACCACATAAACTTCATCCCGAATTTCCTGCTCCTTCCCCTGACCTTCCTGGGCGGTGTCTTTTACTCCATTCGCCTGCTGCCATCCCCGTGGGACAGCGTTTCGCTTTTCAATCCGATCATTTATATGGTCAACGGGCTACGCTATGGCATGACCGGAGTAACCGATGTGCCGATCCTGCCGGGTGTGGCCATCTCCGCCGGAAGTGTCCTTGCCGGATTGGTGATCGTCCTCTGGCTTATTTCCACCGGACGCGGACTCAAGCCTTGATGGCAGTGGGATAGAACTTAAAGAAGCGGGGCGATGACAAGGGCCACAATGGCCATGACATTGATGAGAATATTCATCGATGGCCCCGAAGTGTCCTTCAACGGGTCACCGACCGTATCCCCAACAACACAGGCCCGGTGGGAGGGTGAGTTTTTCCCACCGTAATTGCCCTGTTCAATAAACTTCTTGGCATTGTCCCAGGCCCCGCCGGAGTTAGCCATCAGCAAGGCCATCAGGACGCACCCGAGAAGCGCGCCCACCAAGAGCCCGCCCAGTGTTTCCGGCCCCAGGCCGAAGCCAACGACCACCGGACTGAGGACTGCGATGGCAGCAGGGAGGAACATTCGCTTGATGGCTGCCTCGGTGGCGATTTCCACACACCTTGCGGAATCTGGTTTAGCGGCTCCGTCCAGCAAACCCGGAATCTCCCGGAACTGGCGCCGGATTTCCTCGATCATTTCCCCTGCCGCGGCACCAACGGCATTCATCGTAATGGAGCTGACAAGGAATGGCAGCAATCCACCAATAAAGACACCGGTGAGAACGGAAGGATTGGAAAGTTCGAGGGTGAAATCGGCATTGTGCTGGCGAATGACATTCACGTAGGCGGCAATGATGGCAAGACTGGCCAGGGCAGCTGCTCCAATAGCAAATCCCTTGCCGATGGCAGCCGTGGTGTTGCCAACTTCGTCGAGCGAGTCGGTGATGTCGCGGGTCTTCTTTCCGAGTCCTGCCATCTCCGCAATGCCACCGGCATTATCTGCCACTGGGCCGTAGGCGTCGATGCTCATGGTGATACCAATTGTCGAGAGCATACCGACGGCAGCAATCCCGACCCCATAGAGACCTGCCAGGTGACTGGTCAGGAGGAGAATCCCTGCCACTGTAAGCAACGGGATAACGACCGACTGCATGCCGATGGCCAATCCGGAAATCATGACGGTGGCCACGCCGGTCTGGGATGACTTGGCGATTTCGCGCATCGGACGTCCACCGGTGTAGTATTCCGTGGCCAGGCCGATCAAGGTGCCACCCACAGACCCGGCCAGGACACACATCCAGACTTCATTGCTGACCCCCAGGGCCTTCATCAGGCCAAAGGCGGCAATAATGAAAATGACGGATGCGGAGAGTGTTCCAGTGCGCAGGGCCTTGGCGGGTTCGCGGCTGGCCGCCGCACGGACAATGAGCATTCCCAGAAGGGAACACAGGAGACCGCTGGACGTCAGGGCCAGCGGCAGAAACATCAGGCTGGAGGCGTCGCCGGCAAGCTTGATCACCATGTCCGAAGTCATGGTAGCGGCGATGGCCATGGAAGCGATCTGGGCGTTGCAGTAGGACTCAAACAAGTCCGAGCCCATTCCAGCCACGTCACCCACATTGTCACCCACATTGTCGGCAATGACACCCGGGTTGCGCGGGTCGTCTTCCGGAATACCCGACTCCACCTTGCCGACGAGGTCAGCACCGACATCGGCTGCCTTGGTAAAGATACCGCCTCCGACCCGGAAGAAGATGGCCACCAAGGAAGCCCCCATGGCGAATCCATGAATGATGTGAATGTCATGGGCGGTGCGGCCAAAGAAGACAAAGAGCCCGCCAACCCCGAGCAAGCCCATTGAGGCGACTGTGAGGCCCATGATGGTGCCCCCGAAAAAGGCGGTCCGGAGCGCTTTCTCAGCCCCATCCTCATATGCCGCTATGGTCGTGCGGACATTGGCCTTGGTGGCTGTATACATCCCGATGAAGCCGGCCATGCCGGAGGCCAGGGCCCCGAGGAAGAAAGCGATCGATTCATAGTGATCCTTGAACCAGAGAATGACGCCGACCAGTGCGGCGAAGGCTCCGAGGATTTTGAATTCCCGCTTCATGAACACCATCGCGCCCTGGTGAATTTGATCGGAAATGTCGCTGATCGCTCCCTCACCCGCTGGCAACTGGCGGATGCGGCGAAAGATTAAAAAGGCACAAAGGAGGCCGAAGACTCCCAGCAGTGGTACAATTATACGAATAGATTCGTTCATGGTGATCTACAAAAGCGTTAAATGAATGCGGCCGCTACTATCCCTTAAAACCGGGAAACGGATGTGGCTGAGCTCCACCAGCGGTGGTGAACTCCCTCGAGTTCCTCTTCGCCAGGGAAGGGATAAAAGAGGAAATCCTCCTGGTCCCCGACATAAAAGCCCCGCTCAACTACCGGATACAGCAGAGCCTTGTTGAAGTCCCGGTGGACGATTTTCGTCATTTTGTCGGACTTGTACTTCAGGGAAGTCAGGCACTCCCTGAGGTGATTCATATCGTTGTAGGGCAAGTTGGAAGCGGAGCTCTTTTCCGGGTCTGTCGCCATGCCGTCCAGGCGCAGATCGCAGAAAACCATCCTCGGGAGGCAGACCGGGTTGTCCGGATTGGTGACGTATCGGGCAAAGGCTTTTGGAGAGAGTGGGCTCGCTACCTTTGGAAAAACGGGACAAATCTCCTGATAGAGGTGAAAGCCTTGTCGGGCGGGCGGCTCTTCCTCGGTAGGGGACAATTCCAGAGTTATACCATCCTTTGTCGTGAGGTAGAGTTTCCCCAGTGCAGAGACAGGAATGTTGGCGAGTACGTTGTAGACGGAAATGTAGGTTGAGCGCCTCGGTGAACCGTCCGGATGAGGAGCAACTTTCTTACGGGCTTCCTCAAGCTTGAACGCATCGGAGGAAAATGCCGGGTCGAGGGCGAAGAAGATTGCCGGGCCCCGGGTTAGCTTCTTGTCACCGATGGCAAGGTATTTGCCAAACCGGTCCGGAGGTAGTTGCGAATAAATGAGGGCTTCAGGAATGAGGGATAGATATAGATAAGTTTCCATAATGTAAGGAGTGAGGTATGAGGGAGAATGACCAAAAACGGGGGAAAATCAAGCGCTGTGGAAAGTTATGGGAATTGCCTTTCGGAGTTCCATCCAGTGGCCAATTGAAGGTCTTTTCCCTTGCCCACATTCGGGCCCTGAAAAAGATGGGCAGGTTGTGAGTGAGGCCAACCTAGGAGAGATCAGCCAATCCGGTCGCAGGACCCTTCCGGAATACTTGCGTCAC
Organism: Puniceicoccaceae bacterium; assembly: GCA_040830765.1. Taxonomy (GTDB): domain Bacteria; phylum Verrucomicrobiota; class Verrucomicrobiia; order Opitutales; family Oceanipulchritudinaceae; genus Oceanipulchritudo. Next base: position 264,698 of record JBFOMH010000017.1, read on the forward strand.
CACTTCACGGACACTCAGCGCTATCTCATCATCTGGATTGTTACGGGCCTGGCCTGTGGACTGGTGGCCGTGGCCTTTCACAAGTCCATCGAACTGGTGTTTGAAATGGTCTCTCATGTGGCTCTCTGGCTGGGCGGTGGTGACAGTGGGAAGGCCCTTCTCTTTATTGGTATCGCCCCGGTTGTCGGGGGTCTCCTGAGCGGACTCATCCTCACCTACGGGAATCCAAATGCCGCTGGTTCGGGCATACCGCGGACAAAGGCCCAGTACTACCGCCAATTCGGTGTGATACCGTTGCGGGAGGCTGTCTACCGGTTCATCGTGGGGACGATTTCTGTTGGATTCGGCATGAGCCTGGGACGGGAAGGCCCGACGGTGCATATCTGTTCGGCAATGGCATCAAAAATCGGCCAGTGGTTCGGTCTGGCCAAGAAGCGGGTCCAGGCCATGGTCCCATTGGGCATGGGGGCAGGAATTTCAGCAGCCTTCAACACACCCATGGCAGCGGTCTTCTTCGTCTTTGAAGAACTGCTGGGTGACTTCAGCAGTAAGTCCTTCTTCGGCATATTCATCTCGGTCGTTATTGCGGCAGCGGTTCAGCGGATCCTGGTCGGGGAGCACCCCGCCTTCGATATTGAGCTGGGTCTCCTGACAACCAATTGGTGGATGCTGCTGGCTATTCCCCTGGGGCTTTTTTCCGCTCTCTTTGGACGCGCCTTTGTCGAGGGAATCCTTCAGGCCCGGCGATACTTCGGGAGCAGGATGCCCTTGCCCGATTGGGTAAAGCCCGGGATCGGCGGACTCGGGGTGGGTATCATCGGTGTTACTGTGGCCTGGCTATCCTCGGGAAACATGGGCATCTTCGGCATCGGATATACGGATCTCGATTCCGCCCTGAACGGCCGGATGACCATCCTGTCCGTAGTGGCCCTGCTATTTTTCGGAAAGATCATCGCCACCATCCTCGCCTATGGCAGCGGAGGCAGTGGCGGCCTTTTTGCCCCGACATTATTCATCGGGGGAATGCTGGGAGCCTTGGTGGGTCTGCTGGCCCAGCCGTTGTTCGGGTTCAGCAATGAGATTGTCGGCGCCCTGGCCCTGCTGGGCATGGGAGCATTCTTTGCCGCGGTGATCCGCTGTCCGATGACCTCCATCGTCATCATCTGGGAGATGACCGGACAGTACGCACTCATCCTACCCCTGATGGTGGGTAATATGTTGGCCTGGCTGATTTCGAGTAAACTTCAACCAGTTCCGCTCTATGATGCCTTGCTCCTGCAGGATAAGATTAACCTGAAAAAGATGCCCCATTACCGGGGCGATCAGGATTGGAGGAACTTGCCCGTCAGCACCATCATGACCTTCGATCCGGTGGTCATTTCATCTGCCGATACAGTCGCCACGGCCTTGGAAGCTATCCACAAGGATAATGCCAGGCACCATGCCTATCCGGTTGTCGGGAAGTCAGGCTCCCTTGAGGGAATGATCACCCATCATGAACTCGAAGAAAGCGCCCGCGAGGATCCGGAGAAGGTGGTTTCCGGACTGATAGAGGATCAGAAACTGGTCACCATTCATCCGGAAGCATCGATCCGCGATGTTGCCCAGGAACTGGTGATCAAGGATGTCCTGCAAGCGCCCGTCGTCAGTACAAAGGACGAACACAAGGTTATGGGTATCATTACCTTGCACGACATCGCCCGGCAGCAAAATGCCATCGATGACTCGATCGGCCGGTGAATGCTGTTACTCGGAGTCTTCCGGCAGAGGCTGCTCCTCTTGCAAGGCGGGATCCATAGGATTCAGGGCCGCAAATAAGCCAATTGGAATGGCCACTGCGGTGAGGGCCGCCTGGGTCTTGTAGGAGGTGGGTTGACGACCCATGACCCGATAGGCGTCCTCTTCCAGGTAGGAGACCCCGGACTGGGGACCGGTGAAAGCCTTCATGAAGGAAATCAGCGACTCCATGACAGGCATGAGCTGCTCCGACTGTTGCAGATCGGCCATGGCGTTGTCGATTTGCAAGGCACCGAGCGTTCCATCGTCGTACCAGAGGGACAAGCCGGAATCCGGGAATCCTTTGAGGGCAGCCTGTAATGCGGCTGATTCGCCGATGCCGGTTGTGCTATTGAGGAACCAATCCCGGGAAGCGTTCGAGGTCGTGAGCAAAAGGTCATTGGAGTCTGGCAGGGATTCCAGACGAACCTCGATTGGCAACTCGGGTGCTGGCGAGCTGAAGGTCCAGGCACTTCCATCTTCGGTCGGAACGAACCCAGCTCCTTGCAGAAGGGGGCCGACCGATGCCAGGAGGTCGCCGACAGAGGTCAGCCGGATGGCGATGTTGCCTTTCAACAGGACCATTGCGGGATGAATTTCCGTCCCGTCGGCAGCGGCGGGCTTCATGGCAGCCAGAACCCGCGTATTCAGGCGGTTGACGATATCGAGCGCTGTCAGCCCATCCGGAGTGATTGGCTGGGAAAGCTGGGCATCGATAATTCCCTGTCCCATGGGGCCCATCAAATCGATGGCGACGTTGCGGACAATTTCGAGGAGAGCGGTGCCTTCCAGTCCGATTTCAGCGATCGCGGCGGCGTCGGCCGGGGCCGAGGAAAGGATGGTAAAGGGTTGATTGCTGCTGCCGGTGAGGAGGAAGGCTCCCTCCGGGGCACCGTCAAAGAGGAAAATGCTCTTGTTCAGGAAGACGCCTTCAGCCTCCCTTTCGGAAGTAAGGGTGGCGGCCCGGAGGTTCAGCAGACCGAGGCGCTGAAAGAGCATTTCATAATCAACGGGTACGGGGGGCATCTCGGGTGAACTGGCCTGATACTCGAGATAGACCTTGGTCAGGAATTCGCCCAGTACGGCAAAGTCTTGCTCAAGATTGGCATGCAGGACCATCTCGGGATCTTCCGCAGCCAAGCGCTCCATGGACTCCTGGTAAGTTCCAGCTGCAGCGGACAGCGAGACAAGAAACGACGATAGAAGGATCAGGATTCGGTTTTTCATATTTAATACTATTCGTTGATTTAGCGATAGGTGGTTACAGAGAAATTAGCCAACGGAGGCACTTGCAGAAATCAGATAGGCAGATAGCTTACAATAATGGCAACGCCAAAGACACTCCCTGCTACTGATATCGAGCGGATTCGTGCTGAATTTCCGATCCTTTCGCGGGAAGTCAACGGGAAGCCACTGGTCTATCTCGACAATGCGGCTACGGCACAGAAGCCGCGGGTGATGCTGGAACGCCTGGAGCAGTTTTATGCCGAGGAGAATGCCAATATCCACCGGGGCGTTCATGCCCTGTCCCAGCGGGCAACCGAGTCTTATGAGGACGCCCGGGGAAGCGTGGCCCGTTTCATCGGGGCGGCGGCAAAGGAGGAAATTGTCTTTACCCGGAACGCGACGGAATCGGTCAACCTTCTGGCCACTTCCTTGAGCCATAGTGTATTAGGCAAGGATGACACCGTCCTCATAACGACTATGGAGCACCATGCGAACATAGTCCCGTGGCAACTTCTGAGGGACCGGATCGGAATCCGGCTCGCCACTGTGGAGGTAGATGAGGACGGTCACCTGGACATTGAGGATTATCACAAAAAGCTGGTCGACCTCAAGCCCGCCCTGGTCTCCATGGTCCACGTTTCCAACTCGCTCGGCTGGATCAATCCCGCCAGGGAGATGATTGCCGCGGCCCACCGCGAGAATATCCCGGTTTTGCTCGATGCCGCCCAATCGATCCCGCACTTTCAGGTGGATGTCCAGGCGCTCGATTGTGACTGGATGGTTTTCAGCGGCCACAAGGTATTCGGGCCAAGCGGAACCGGGGTCCTCTTCGGGAAGTCCGAACGACTCGGGGACCTTCCGCCCTACCAGGGTGGGGGGGACATGATTGAATCCGTCAGTTTTGACAAAACAATCTACAAGGGAATTCCAGAGCGCTTTGAGGCCGGAACGCCCAATATAGCCGGGGCCATTGCCCTCGCCTCGACGCTCGATTACCTGTCCTCCCTCGACCGGGTGCGGCTCATAGAGCATGAGGACGCCCTGCGGGATGCGGCCACGGAAGGTCTCAAGCAAATTCCCGGACTGCGCATTGTCGGTGACGGACCGGACAAGGCCTCGGTAGTTTCCTTCGTCCTTGAGGCAGCCCATCCGCACGACATTGCTTCTTTCCTTGATGCGGACGGGATCGCCATTCGTTCCGGCCACCACTGTACACAGCCGCTGATGAGCCGACTGGGACTCACGGGTACAGCCCGGGCCAGCTTCGCCTTTTATAACACGCAGGAGGAAGTGGATGCCCTCGTCAATGGAGTGGCCAAGATCCGTGACTTCTTTGCCTGAGAAGGGTCAGCCCTTCAGGCATTCGGCAATAGCCGAGCAGAGCCGCTGGATGTTGTTGTCATTGATACCAGCAACATTGATCCGGCCGCTCTTGACGAGGTAAATGCTGTACTCCTCCCTCAGGCGCTGAACGTGTTCAGGCGTGAGGCCGGAGAAGGAAAACATACCTTTCTGGTCGGCGATAAAGGCAAAATCCCCGGCCCCGGCCTTTGCCAACGCTTCCACGAACTGGGCCCGGACGGAATTGATCCGCAGCCGCATGCCCTTGAGCTCTTCTTCCCATTGCAGGCGCAGCTCCAAATCATTGAGGATGGTTGAGACGATCCCGCTGCCGTGGGCAGGTGGATTGGAGTAGTTTGTCCGGACGAGGATCTTGAGCTGGCTCAGAACCCGGTCGGCTTCCTGCTTGTTCTTGGCCACGACATGCAAGGCACCCACACGGTCCTGATAGAGGCCAAAATTCTTGGAGAATGAGGAGCAGACGAGAAACTCCATTCCATATTCGGAAAGCGCTCGAATGGCCACTGCATCATCAACCCAGCCCGTGGCGAAGCCTTGGTAGGCAAAGTCGACGATCGGCAGCAGGCGCCTTTCCTTGCAGACCTTGGCGATGGTTTCCCATTCCTCTGCGGAGGGGTCTACACCTGTCGGGTTGTGGCAGCAGGCATGAAAGAGGACAACGTCGTTTTCCGGAATGTCCTCGAGGACCGTGATCATCCCGGCAATATTGAGGCCATGGCTTTCCGGGTCATAATAGGGATAGGTAGCTATCTCGAGGTCGGACTTCTGGAAGATTCCCTGGTGGTTGGCCCAGGTTGGGTTGCTGACCCAGATGGTACGCTTGCCAAGGCAGTGGCGGACAAAGTCACCGGCCAGTCTCAGGCCGCCGGTACCACCCGGGGTGTGGACGGAAGCGATGCTGCCGGTTTCGATCATTTCATTGCCTTCCCCGAAGACCAGTTTCTGGGCGTGCCCGAGATAGTCAGGGTGCCCGTTGATGGGGAGGTAACTCTTGCTGTTGGAAGCTGAAGCCAGTCGCTTTTCGGCTTCCCGGACAGAATCGAGGACCGGTGAAACGCCGGTGGCATCCTGATAAACCCCAACGGTGAGGTTGATCTTTTCAGGATTGGGATCATTGCGGAAGGACTCCGACAGCCCAAGAATGGGATCGGGAGGGGCAGCACTAACCTGTTCGAATAGATTCATCCCCGCCTATGAAGTGCATGGTCCCCCGAACATCAAGGAAGGATTTTACCGAAAGAGGATTTTTTTTGATTTCGCCATTGATTTTGGGGACCGCAGGAGCACCTTTTGAACTGGATCATGAAGTTGCAGCGTATTTTCCTCCTCATTGTTTTGGGACCCTGTCTGGGGATGGCTATCCTGCACGGAAACCAACCCGCCGACCGCATTGAGACAGCGGATGGGGCCATCCTTACCGGACGGATTGAGGACATTTCGGAAACCCATATCCAGATCTCCACAACCTATGCCGGAACGCTTGTCGTCGATCGGGCAGAGGTTTTGCGCTATCATCAGGCTGGACATGAAGCCCTTCCCGACGAGGCCAAGACTGTCCAAAAGGAGAAACAGAAGTCTGTTCCGGTTGCGCGGGCTCCCAAGAAACCGAAGCCGGTTCCAGAGGACCCACGCCTTTGGAAATTTGAGGCCGGGCTGAACTTTATCGGCAACCAGGGCAATACGGACAAGCTCGACCTGACGATCACCGCGGATGCCGAGATGGATCGTGACTACGACCGGCTGGACATTTATGGCCGTTATTCCTACGGCGAGAACAAGGGAAAGCTTTCCGCAAATGAAATTGTCCTTGGAAGCCAGTACACGAATTTCTTCCGGGAAGATGTCGGGTTCTTCCTCCGGGGTGAATTGGAGCATGATGACCGGGAGGGGATTCTCATTCGTAGCACCTCCGCCTCCGGTATCTCCTGGAAGGTAAAGGATGAAAAGGACCTCACCGTCGAAACCCGATCCGGAATCAGCTACCGTTTTGAGGATTTCAAGGACGATGGGTCAGCGGACTATCCCGGAATGGACTTCGGCCTTGATCTGAACTGGCGCTTCGTCGAGTGGGCACGTCTCAAGGCCTCCTACACCTATCTGCCCTCAGTGGCTGACTTTGGCGATTACATCATCCGGCAGGATACAGGCTTCAATCTGCCCCTTGACTATTCCGAGCTCTGGGAATTGCGCCTGGGCGTGGTTAGTAAATACAACAACCAGCCCGATGAAGGCCGCGAAAGGCTCGATCACCGCTACTATGCGCGCCTGATTGCTTCCTGGGAATGAGGTATTGCCAGGTTGGGCTTCCCGATGCTTCTGGCGCAGAGGCATTTATAATTCCCGTCAGCCTTGACCATGGATTGATATGTGCTCAGTTTTAAACTGAAACAAGTTATGAAGGAAGAGGGCTTTATTCTGGATGCCGGGTATGATGCGTTAAATCAATCACCGGAGTTGGAGCAACATTTGGCTGCCTTGCTGGTCAAGTCACTGAGCAAGTCCCCGTTCCACAAGCACTTTGTCGATCTCACCGCCGAGCGGAAGGAAATGACCAGCGGCATGATGCTTGCCGTTGCCCTGACCATGTCCCGCCGCTGGAAGGAAACGATTCCCGATGAGCGGGTAGGGGTGGTATTTCCTTCCGGCCTTGGAGGCGTGCTGACCAACCTTGCCCTGGTCCTCATCGGGAAGATCCCGGTCAATTTGAACTTTAGTGCCGGAACCAGTTCCATCGAACAGGCGATGGAAATCGGCGAGGTCCGCACGATCATTTCGGCCAGTCCCATTCGCAAGAAATTCCCCGATTTCCCTTGGCCGGAAAATACCATCGACCTCATTCGCGAGCGGGCCCATTTCAAGAAGAAGGACATTCTCTTCAATCTGCTCCGGGTCATTCTTTATCCCTCAAGTATGCTCATCAAGCGTTTTGGGATTCCCACGCAAGGAGGTGACAAGGAATGCGGCCTTCTTTTTTCCAGTGGTAGCACGGGTGTCCCGAAGGGGATCCCCCTGACACACCGAAACATCATCGCCAACTGCATGCAGATCAGCAGCTGCCACTTGCTGGACAAAACACAGAAACTTTTGGCCTGCCTGCCCATCTTCCACAGTTTTGGATTCACTGGAACAATGTGGTACCCGCTCCTTTCCGGTTTGCCATGCGTGACCTTACCATCCCCTCTGGAAACAAGGAAGATTGCTGAAACCATTCATGCGGAAAAGGCAACCGTCCTGATGGGAACACCGACTTTCTTCCGCCCCTATTTCAAGCGGGCCACGAAAGAGCAGTTGGCTTCCCTGAATTACGTCGTTGCAGGCGCCGAAAAGACACCTCCCGGGTTTGGTGAACGATGGGAGGAGGAATTTGGCAGTATTTATCTTCAGGGATATGGACTGACTGAGACAACTCCGGTTGCCAGTGCCAACCTGCCCGGTTACAAGAATGTCCCCCCACAAATAAAGGCTGGTTCAGTGGGCCGCTTGATGAAGGGAATGAAGGCGCGGATCGTCGACCCGTCCACTGGAGCGGTCCTGCCCCAGAACAAGCAGGGCATTCTCGATTTGAAGGGTGCAAATGTCTTTGGTGGTTACCTGAAGAATCCCGAAGCCAATGAAGCGGCATTTGCCGATGGTTGGTTCCGCACCGGGGACCTTGCCCGGATCGACCTGGAGAATTACCTTTTCATCGAAGGGCGGCTCAGTCGATTTTCCAAACTGGGTGGGGAGATGGTTCCTCATGGCCGGGTGGAGCAGGTTATTGCCGAAAGTTTCCAACTGGATGATTCCGAGGAGCCGCTGGTCGCGGTGACCGGTATTTCCGATGAGGTAAAAGGGGAGGCCCTTGTGCTCCTGACGGCCGTGGATATCAAGTCAGACGACTTGCGTAAGCGTCTCCTTGAGGCTGGCATTCCCAACCTGTGGATTCCGCGGATCATTCTCCGGGTGGACGACATTCCCCACCTCGCTTCCGGCAAACTCGACTTGCAGGGGCTCAATACGTTGGCCCTGAAGAAGTTTCAGGAATCCTCCTGACTTCTCTGGCGAACCGCCTCAAACAGGGCGACTGCGGTTGCCGCGGCCACATTCAAGCTGTCGGTTACGCCCGCCATGGGCAACTTGTAGGTTGTATTCCCTTTTAGCCAGTCCTCGCTGAGTCCGTCATCCTCAGTTCCGAGGACAATGGCTACCGGCTTATGGAGAGGGGCGTCCCAGAGGAGGGCGTCTCCGGAAGGTGAAGTCGGCACCGGACGGATGTTCCTTTCCTCGAGAAACAGGGTCAGGCTGGTGTTGTCGGTCGTGCAAAACGGAACCTGGAAAAAGGCTCCCTGCGAGGCGCGGATGGTGTTCGGATTGCACGGATCCGTCACCGCCTCGGTCAGGATAATGGCCTCCGCACCGGCAGCATTGGCTGTCCGGAAGATGGCACCCAGGTTGCCAGGCTTCTCCAGCCCTTCGAGAACAATAAGGAGGGGGTTGTCCGACAGTTGAAGCTCTTCCAGCTTCCAGGACTTTTGGTGGGCTACAGCCAACAAGCCATCCGGTCCCTGACGGAAGGCGGCTTTTGTGAACGGGCCCTCCGCCAACTGCACGATTTCGGTGCCTGACTCCTCAGCTTTGTGGAGCAAGTCAAATGAATCCGGATGCTTGAAAAGGGCGTCGCAGAAGAAAATCGTCTCCAAGGGCCAGTCGCAGCTCATGGCCCGTTCGATCTCCCGGTAGCCTTCCACGAGGAATCGCTGCTGGCGGCGGCGATGGCTGCCGTCACGCAGGCGGACAAGGTTTTTTACCCGGGGATTCTGGGCGCTGGTTATCTGCTCCGGCATGGCTTGATGATGGTAAGTTCGGGGATTCACGAAGGCATGACGAGCAAATTTGCGGCTTGTACCAGCGGCCTAGCTCTTCTTCCTATGGGACTGAGTGCATGAAGAAGCCACCGAGAAACTTTAATCCGGAACCCTTTGCCTACCACGAGGAGGTTGAGGTGACCATTGAGGACCTGACAAACCTCGGGCAGGGCGTCGGGCGGATTGACGGCTGGGTTGTGTTCATTCCCTTTGCTTTGCCGGGCGAGCGTGTCAGGGCGCGGATCTGGCGCAACAAGAAGGCCTACTCCGAAGCCGACCTGATCGAGGTGCTGAGCCCCTCGGAGGACCGTGTCGATCCGGTTTGCCCGCTATTCCGGACCTGTGGGGGCTGCCAGTATCAGCATTATGCCTACACGGCACAACTGGAGTGGAAGCGGCGCCAGATTGAAGACCTGTTGAAAAAAATGGCCGGCCTCAGTCATGCCGTGAATCCCACCCTCGGCTGCACGGACCACACGTATCACTATAGATCCAAGATTACCCCGCACTTCCGTAGACCGCCGACGGAACCCGATACCCCCATCGGATTCCAGAAAGCGGACAGCCGGGCTGTTGTCGATGTGCCTTCCTGCCCGATCGCCAGCCTATCCATCAATCAGCGATTGGCATCGGCGCGGGAAGAGCTCCGAGCAGGCAAGGTTACCTACAAGAAAGGAGGGACTCTCCTCCTGCGGGATTCCTGTGAGGGTGTGATTACCGATATGAAGGCTCTGGCGGAGGAGAAAGTGGGGCCCTATGCCTTTCAATTTGTCGCCGGGGAATTCTTCCAGAATAATCCCCACGTCTTGCCAAGGATGGTTGACTACGCCCTTGACCGGGCAGCTGCCCCTGGGATTGAGAATCTCGTCGATGCCTATTGTGGGGTAGGGGTCTTTGGCATTTGCGGGCATGACCGCTTCGAGGCAGTTGCCGGCATTGAAGTGAGCGAGAGGGCCGTCGAGCTGGCCCGCGGCAATGCAGCCAGGAACAAGGTCGGGAATGTCCGTTTCATGCTCGGCAAAGCCGATGCCATTTTCGATGGACTCTCCTTTCCGCCCGGGAAAACGACCGTCTTGATGGACCCGCCACGCAAGGGGAGCGATCCCGCCTTTCTTCAGCAGCTACTTCAGTTTGGACCAGCCCGGGTGGTATATGTCAGTTGCGGACCGGATACACAGGCACGGGACATCACGGCCTTGCTCGATGGACCTTACAAGGTGGTTGATATTCAGCCGGTGGATCTGTTCCCCCAGACGCGCCACATTGAGAACATCATCACCCTCGAACGAAAAGAGTGACTCAGCGGCGCTCGTTCCACTCCCTTGAGGCAAAGCGCTCTTGCTCTCTTTGAATGATTTCCCCGGGAAGTGAACCACCGGATTGCACCGGTTCCAGATCGAGCCACTTGGCGAGGAATCGTTCGAAGTCGGCCATGAAGGATTCAGCGGAAATGGCACCGAGCCTGTCCTTGTCGAGGCTTCCCTGGACCAGGATCCCGGATTGGCTGCGTTTCATCGCAGCCCCTGCTATCTTGCTGCCTGTGCCGGCTTGAATCACATCGTAAGGCTCTGCGGAAGGAAAGCAGAAGGAATTGGCCGATTGGGCCGACTCCTCCCCGCAGGCACGCCCACAGGGGGCCAATTCAGCCGCGATACCCCTGTTTATGAGGATTTCGGCGATGCCCTGATGCAGCTCCCGGTAAATCTCCAGCGCTTGCTTCCTGTAGAATCCGTGGTCCGGTGGCAGCGTGAGGGCGTAAGTCAGATCATTCCTGTGATCCACAATACCTCCACCCGTCAAGCGCCTGACGAGGGAACCCTTGAATCCCTGAACCATGGCTTGGACATCACGCCACTTCTGGCTGTAGCCAAAAGTCATGGAATCTTCCTTCCATCCATAGAATCGCCACCAGACCTGGTGGTTCTTTCGTCCGAATTCCAGCATGGCAGCATCCATGGCCATGTTGTCCGCTGCAGCCGCTTCAAGATAATCGATGTGGCAGATTTGTATCACCCGGTGTTGATATTCGCTTGGAATTCATTAAACCGACAACCTTTAATTAATGAAGTATTCCGACCTGACGCGTCAGCAGATCCTGTCCCTTCCTGTCTATCAACCCGGCAAGCCGATTGAATTGGTGGCCCGGGAAATGGGACTGCCGCTGGACTCCATCATCAAGCTTGCATCCAACGAAAACCCACTTGGCTCGCCGGCTTGTGCGGTCGAGGCGGTTCGCACTGCTGCGGAAAACATGGCCCTGTACCCGGATAACTCTGGGTATGCCCTGGTCGATGCCCTTGCGGATAAACACGGGTTTTCTCCCGGGCAGATAACGCTCGGGGCTGGATCCAATGAGATTTTTTATCTCCTCTGTGATGTCTTTGCAGGACCGGGCACAGAGGTGCTTGTTGGTGAGTACGCGTTCATTTCCTATCGCATTTCCGCATTACTGACCGGAGCCAAGGTCGTTGCTGCCCCCATGCCGGGGCTTTGTCATGACCTGGACGCCATGCGGGACGCCGTCACGGACAAAACACGGTTGGTCTTTCTGCCCAATCCCAACAATCCCACTGGAACCGGGTTGCCGGTCAAGGAGGTGGAGGCGTTTGCCCGGTCCCTGCCGGAGTGGGTCATTTTTTGCTATGATGAAGCCTATGCCGAATACGAAGATGAGCGCCTCGATGTGCAGGGCCTAATCGACGACGGGATCAAGGTTATCGGAACCCGCACTTTCTCCAAGATTTACGGCCTGGCCGGTCTCCGGATCGGGTATGGATTTTCCCATCCGGACCTTGCCGAACTCTTGAACCGCGTGCGGCCACCGTTCAATACAGGCACGCTTTCGCAAGTTGCGGCGGTCGCCGCACTCGGAGACGACGCATGGGTCGAGAGAAGTCGCGCCTCTAATGAACAAGGTCGCACGCAGCTGACAGAAGGACTCCGGGATTTGGGAGTGGAAACTGCTGGCGACCGGGGCAATTTTATCCTCTTTGCGTTGGAGAACGCCGGGGCGGCTACCCACAAATTCCAGGAATTGGGCGTTATCGTCCGGCCCCTTGCCGGTTACGGCTTGCCGCGGCATCTGCGGGTGACCATCGGCACAGAGGAGGAGAATCAACAATTCCTGGAGGCATTACAGAAAGTGGTTTCCTGAACCGGAAACGAGTGTCATATTGATTAAGCGGTGAGCAATTTACTTTCACAATTTCCCTATCACTTTATTGGCATTGGCCTGACCCTGCTCTGCAACGCCCTGCTTGTTGCCTGCGAATTCAGCCTGATCAAGATCCGGTTCAGCCACTTCAACACGGAGTTGCGGGAACGTGTCGACCGCCACAAGCGATTGGCCCGCCTCATTGCATCCGGAGATCGGACGATTCGTGTCATCCGGCTTGGGCTGACCGCCTGCCTGCTCCTTTACGCCTTGTTAGTGTTTCCTTTCCTGATGGCCCTCTTTGGGCTCCTTGAATGGAACTTGTATGGTTTCGGGACACCTCTGGCTGCGGCATTGGCCTTTGTCGTCGCCCTTACCCTGCACCATGCCGTTGGGGAGTTGCTTCCCAGGGCTATCGGGCTGGCCTATCCCTTCCAAAGTCTCCGCTACGGTGCGTTCCTGATTATTCCTCTTGGATGGCTGACCCGTCCCATCCGCATTGTCGTGTTGGGCTTTACCCGGTCGATTTGGCGCATTTGGCGCAAGGAAGACATGCCGGATCTAAACTCTCTCGATCTGGAGACCCAAATCGAGTTGCTGCGCAAGGAGTCTCCGGAGATGTCCATGGTCGCCCAGTTAATCCTCAAGAACACCCTGCTGATGCGGGAGCTTGAAGTTTCGGATGTCCTCCTGCCGCGGAACCAGGTAAAGTTTTTCGATCTCAACCTGCCCCTGGAAGAGAACCTTGCCATGGCCAAGGAGTCCGGCCACACCCGGTTTCCCCTCTGTTACGGCGATTTGGACCGCTGCCTGGGCCTGGTTCATATCAAGGACCTCTTTCGTCAGGCGGGCAGCCTTGACGGTCTCGATCTCCGCCGAATCAAGCGCAATATGATTCGGATTGATATCGACGAACCCCTCGAATCTGCCTTGACGAAGCTATTGGCCCACAGGATGCACATGGCGCTCGTCATTGACGAGTTCCGGGGCACTGAAGGCGTATTGACCCTGGAGAGGATCCTGGAACAAATTGTCGGCGAAATCCGGGACGAATTTGATGCTGACGAGGAAGTGCTGATCCGGGCAGATGAGAAAACCGATGAGGCGGTCGTTTCCGGCCTGACGCCAATCCATGAGATTGAGGCCAACTTCGGGGTGGAAATTGAGACCGAGGAAGTATCCACGATCGGGGGCCTCATTACCAGTGAGCTGGGCCGGATCCCGGAAACTGGGGAAAAGGTCACCGTGGAGGGCCTGCAATTGGAAATCACTGACAGTGATGATACCCGGGTTGTTGAGGTCCGTGTGCGCCAGACCGAAGATTCACCGGACGAAGCAGCGCCGGATCCTGGGAAGTAGGGGGCTTCCTTATTCGTCAACCGGTCCTATCCGGCCGTTCGGCGTTTCCAGATATCCCAGTCCATCTCGGGCTTTTCGGAGACAATTGCTTCAAGGCTTTCAAGCAGACCGGTCCGGTTTTCGGTGTACAGGAAGCGGTCACTCTGCAAGCGGCTTTGGATGCTCTCGATGAGAGCGTAATCCGGGCGCCTGAGCTCGAAAAGCGCATTCAGGTGTTCCGTGAGGGAGAAAAACACGCCCAGATCCATCTCCAGATCAATCAGAGTGGCCAGGATCTGTTCATTCTTGGGATCCCTCAGATAAGCCTCCTGCAGGATCATCCGGGCCTGTTCTGTTAAACCGTTTTCCCGAAACCGACGGGCTGCCGAGAAAAGTTGGGTCGGATTGGCTCGTTTGGAGTCGATGAAATTGCGCAGGTAAAGATTTCCCAGTTCTTCGTCCCCATAGCCGTAGTAGGCCAGCGACCGGATAGCATTGAAGGTGCTCTCCGAGTTCAGCATCCAGGTCGGATCTTCACGAATCAGCTCATTGCACAGGTCGATGGCCTCCTCATATTCGCCATTCTGAATCTGTGCCTCGGCCAGGGTAAGGCTGAACAACCCGAGGCTGTAGCCATTCTCAAGGGCTATCTCGTACAGCCGGGTCGCTGCTTCGACATTGCCATATTCTGCCGCAAGCCTGGCCAGGGCTGTCATCGCCTGCTCATCATTCCGGTGTTCCTTGATGAGGGCCGCTATTTCCCGGTCTCTCCGCTCATACATTTCAGAGGCCGACAAGACATCAATCAAGGCTACCCGCGGCCGCCATTCAAGCGGCTTCCGGATGACAAGTTCCAGGGCAACCTCACGGGCCTGTTCGTACATCTCCCGCTTCTGGAACAGGGTCCGCAGCCGGTTGATCAGGGGGTCCGCGTTTTCCCGGGGCATGGAATTTATGGCAGACATCAATACGCTGATGGCCAAGTCGATGCGGTCGGTCCGTTCATACACTTCCACCCCCAGCATGAGTCCGTCGTATGTGTTCTCCAGGTCTGTCTCCTCGATCACCTCCCGGACGATATCAAATTTGCCGTTCAGCATGGCCGAGCGGAGCCGGCTGACCGCCAGGATTCGCTCGACATCCTCAGCCGGTTCTTCCGCCATGAGGGTTTCCGTCATTTCAAGAACCTGGTCATCCTGCTTTTGCGCCAGCAGGAGCCGGAGCATCAGGCTGATGTATCTTGGATCTTCTTTTCCGTACTCGATTCCCTCGACAAGTAGTTCGGAGGCCAGTTCCGGCCGCCAACCGGCATAAATCTGGGCCAACAACATGCGGCCTTCCAGATTGGCTGATGAGCGCGCAACCCCTTCACGAAGAAGCGCGTATGCCCGGCGGTAATCTTCCCTTTCCAGGGCCGCCTTGGCTTGCTCGATCTGGTAATCCCCCTGCTGGACCCGTACATTGGTGCGGTTCAGCGGGAACAATACCATGTCAGTGAAGGCGACATCCTCGAATCCACGGACGTTCTTGAAGAAGATGTAGAGCGCCCATGACTTCGCAAACCAGCCCAACAGGCCCAATACCATCAGAAAAATGGCCACCCGGCCCCATCTTACACGGATGCGAACCGAGTTGCGCGACGTGATTTCACGGGTGGCAAAGCCGAACCATGTGGAATAGCTGCGTTGGTTTGCGGGCGTCTTTTCGGGGTTCTGGGGAGTTTCACTCATTTTTGGCCTTTTTTAACGACTTCTATGGGATGGGAAATTCTTGTCTTGTCAATGGTTTCAACCTTCCACAACATGACGACTTGCATTATCAGAATCTATTGCTCATAAAAGTTTCTGTAAATTCTTATCATCACAATATCGTCGCTTGATCAAAATTCACCTATGAAAACTCAATTAAGACTCCTCTCCCTTGCCGCAATTATTGCCACAGCGGGCGCCACGGCCAGTGCTGCCCCCTTGCATCAGTTTGAGGACGGCTCCATCCATTTTATCGGCCAGCTCGGCTTGGTGCATGACGATAACATCCTCCGCACCTCGATTCTTAAGGAGGATGATGTCCGTCTCGAATTTGCGCCCGGCCTGGAATTCAAGATTTCTCCGGATGCTGCTGCTTCCACCACTTTTTCCTACCTCTACCGCTGGGTGATTTGGGAGGAGAATGGTCATCTGGATGACGAATTCTCGGAATTTGATTTCAAGACTTCCTACGATTCCGGAGTCGTTCTTGCCAATGCCTATGCCTCTTATAAGGAAGGTTACTCAACATCCTACGAGATCGACGACACTTCCGACATCTTCGGTGTTCTCGTCCTTCGGGATGTCACCAAATTCGGTGGTAGTGCAAAGAAGGACATTTCCGAACTGTCTGCCATCAAGGTAGGTTTGGATTACGCCGACACGGAGTATAAGAATACCAACTTCACCGGTCATACCTCCATGACCGTTCCTGTGACCTATTTCTACAATGTCCGTCCCAATGTTGATATGACCGCTGGCGTGCGTTATCGCCACACGGATACGGATACAGACGTCGAATATAATGACTGGTATGCCTTTGTTGGTGCCGTAGGCGAGCTCTTCAGCCCGGTCATCTACGCCGATGTCAACGTTGGGTATCAGCGCCGCAATGCAAAGAACAGCAATGCTGACGCATCGTCCCCTTCCTACAAGTTGAGCCTCATCTACACCGGCAATGCCAAGGCCAACTACTACGCCACGATCTCCCGGGATTACCGGACCAGTTCCCAGAGCGCCAGGGCTTATGCCTACACGACCGCTTCGTTGGGAGCCAACTACAGCCTCTCCAATTCCTTCGGCCTGAATGCTGCGGTACTCCTCGGGGAGAGCGAGTATGAGGAAAGCATCCGTCAGGAAGACATTCTCATGTTCCGTTTGGGCGCATCCTACAATCCGAATGATTTTGTATCCTTCAGGGCTTCCTATTCCTACCGGGATGTGGATGGAAATGTAGCCAACTACAAGTCCAACGAGCTTCGTGTATTTGCCTCCCTGAGGTACTGATTACAGGAAATACTTGAACGCCGTCTTTTGGAAGAGGTCAATTTATGTTGACCTCTTCCTTTTTGCAGGATTCGCCTTTTCTTCCCAATTCATGAAGATTTCACGCTTTTTCCGATATTTTCGCCTGTGTGCCTTGTGCACTTTCGCCCTGTTTGTGCATGCTGGAGAAGCTCAGGAAGGTTCCGCTGTTGGCAGTGGCGCTTCCAGTTCCTATGTCATCTCCCCCCTGGACTACCTGAGAGTGTCCCTCTTTGTGGCGGATGAGCTACAGTTCACGACTGAGCTGCGGGTTTCGCAGGATGGAACAATAACCCTTCCGCACCTTGGAACCCTCTTGATTGGCGGGAAAGCAATCGATGATGCCCGCGAGTTTCTCTACGAACCCTACAACCGGGACTATTACGTTAATCCGCATATTGATATTGTCGTTCTGGAGTACGCCATGCGGAGCGTGACGGTCATCGGGAAGGTCAATCGCCAAGGCTTGATTCCATTCCCCAGTGAAGAGGGTTTGTCGCTGCTGGAGGCCATTGCTGCTGCCGGCGGCTGGAGTAATGACCGACTGGCTGATAAAAGCAGCGTCACCATAACACGCTCGGACGAGAATGGGGAAAAGTTTGTCATCGAGGTTGATGCCCGGAAGTTGACAACCAAGGATTATCCTCTTCAGGAGGGCGATTTAATCAATGTACCAGAGCGTCTCTGGTAAGGAAATTCGCTGCTTAAACTGTTTTTGATCAATGAGTAACAATTATTACACAGGTGGAGGCGGAGGCTATTCCGGCGGATATTACTACGGTGATGGCTACGCTGGTTATGCTGAAGGTGGTAGTGCTCCCTCACGAACCATAGCCGATTACCTTCTTATCCTTCGGGAGCGTATCTGGTGGCTCATCGTCTCCGTGTTTGTTGTCTTTCTTGGCTTTGCTCTCTACACTTTCAACGCCCCCAAGCTATACCGTTCGGTTTCCTCGGTGGAAATTCTCCGGGAAAAGGACCAAGTCTTCCAAATCGAGGACATTGTCCGCCAGGAGGTGGTGAATGCTGAAGACTTCAACACCCAGATAAAGATCCTGGAGAGCTTGAATATCATTCAGGCTGTTGATGACCGGATTAAGGGAAATCTTCGCACCCGTTTCATGGCCCCTTACGAGAAGGGCCTGGATGTCACGCTACGGGGTGTCCGCTCAGTCCCTGAGATATTAATGGCCAATCGGGCCATCTCCCCTGTGCGGCTTTCGTTGGTGGTCAATATCCTCTATTCTCATCCGGATCCCGAGATTTCTGCAATCGTGGCCAATTACTTTGCCGAGGAGTTCATCGACTTTAACCGGAACAAGCAGATTGAGGGCTCCCTGCGGGCAGTGGATGATCTGAGAAGTCAGGCGGACCAGCAGTTAGCCAAGATTAAAGAGATGGAGATTCGGTTGGCCGACTTTAAGGAGAAATATGACACCCTTTCGGTAGAGCGATCTCAAGATATTGATATTCAGCAGCTTATAACGATTAATGCCCGTCTTGAGGAGGACAAGCGCCTGCTCGATGATGCCACGGTGCTGGTAAGTCAGATTGACCAGGCACGGGAAGTTGGAAAGCCACTTTGGGAGCTGAGTTTCATCGCATCCTATGCCCAGGTTCCGGATCTTCTGAGCCGCCTGACCCAAAACAAAATTGAGATCGCTATCCTTGCCAAGAAGTACCGCTCGCTGCACCCAATCATGATTGCTGCCGAGGAGCAGCTCAAGGAGACCCAGAGTGAGTTGGAAGTCGCCGTCAATGCAGCGGCGGCAACATTCCGCAATGAGTTTGCGCGCTACAAGGCAAATCACGAGAATTCCAAACTGCGGCTCGCCCAAAAGCAGAAGGATATGATCGAAATCGACCGTATCCGGCCGGAATATGATGCCCTGCTGCGTGACCTGGAGGTCAATCGGGAACTCTACAATCACTATTACAGCCGATTACAGCAGGCGGCAGTTAAGGTTACGACCGAAGGCCAGACAGCACGGATCATCGACCGGGCCATTGAACCGCTTCGACCGTACAAGCCGAATATTGCCCTCAATCTTGTCATTGGTCTCGTTCTCGGTCTTGGCGTCGGCCTGGGACTCGTTTTCCTGCTTGCTTTCCTCGATGACAAGGTGAAATCAGCCTATGACATCGAATCGACGCTTGGAATCCCCTTGATCGGGATTGTGCCGCATATCTTTAGTATTGATGCTCAGGAAAAGGCCAGAATCACGGCCGACGAGCATGACCGGCATGCAGTTGAGGCCTTCAGGTCCATCCACTCCACGCTCAAGCTCAGTGAGGAAAGCCGCAATGCCAAGGTTATACTTTCAACGAGTACGATTCCCAGTGAGGGGAAGACCTTCGTCAGCACCAATTGCGCCATTACCTTTGCCAACCACGGCGAACGGACCATCGTCGTCGACGCTGATTTGCGCATGCCGAATGTCGCCAAGGGGCTCGATATCGCCGACAGACGAGGCGTTATCCAATACCTCAACGACTCAAATGTCGATTTGGATGAGGTTATCCAGAAGGATTACCTGCCGAACCTCGATGTTCTCCCAGCCGGGGGAAACACCAAGAGCCCGACCCAACTCCTCAGCAGCGACAGGTTCACGAATCTTGTCCACGAGTTGAGGTTGCGTTACGACCGGGTGATTATTGACACACCTCCCGTTGCCACCGTGAGTGACGCCTTGAACATTCTCCCACTGGTGGACGGAGTTCTGTTGGTTATCCGCTTCAATATGGTCAAACGCAAGACGGCGGCCGTGAACCTCAAGCGGCTGCGTGATTCGAATGTTCCGGTTTTCGGGGCCATTCTCAATAATCTGAACACCCACGTGGCTGGCTATTACTATTCCCACTACTACGACAAGTCGTACAAGTCCTATAAGCATTACTATTCGGGCCAAAAGGGGATTCCACCCGCAGAGGAGGGTGAGCTGGTGGAAGCCGGACAGCCTCCTTCCAAGGAAAATTTGCACTCCTGATGAAAAAGCCGGTTGCTGACCGGCTTTTTTATTTTATTTAGACAAAAAGCTGACTTGGTGACGCTAAAGGAGTGAACAATTGCATGGAAAAGAATCTGAATGGGGAAAACTGGCGTGAATGGTTTAATGAATGGGGTGACCGCTTTCTCCTTTTTGCCAGGCAACAATCGGGTTCCTACCAGGAGGCCGAGGATATCCTGCAGGAGGTCTTCGTCCACATCTGGACGCGCCGGGAGGCTTTCCCACGGATCGAGCCGGGCTTGGTTTTCACCCATATCCGGCGCAAGGCGATTGACTCTGCCAGGAGCCGCAAACGCCGGCAATTGCGGGAACAGGCATTTGCCGAGGAAACCGAACCCCCCCTTTTTACCGATACAGCCGGGATGGATGGCAATGTCATGCAGGAGGCCCTGCAGCAACTTCCCCGGGAGCAAAGGGAAGTGTTGGTCCTCAAGGTCTGGGGGGACCAGACCTTCGAATCCATCGGAACAACTTTGGACATATCCCCGAACACGGCGGCATCCCGATACCGCTATGGTCTTGAACAAATGCGCCGCTTGATGAAAGGAGGGACGGCATGAGCCTGGAAAAGGATAAGCAGTTCGAGAAGCAACTACGGGAGTCCCGGCCAATGGCCGCGTCCGCCGAGCTCCGTGACCGTATTGGCCAGGCAATCGCCGCCAGGGAGCGGAAGCAGAATCTGGCCCGATGGAGGGTTATTAGCGGGTGGGGAGGTCTCGCCGTTGCGGCAGCCGCCCTCATCACTTTCGGGATACTGCTCTTCAACGGGAGACTTGAAGTTGCCACGCAATCGCAACCGGAAGCGGAGGATGCATCGCCGCCCCTGACCGTCAGCAATACGCCTTCAGCCGATCCGGATGCCTTTGAGCCCGTCCTGGCCGAAAACAATCTCAAGGGACGCATCGATGAAGGCATCGTCTTTCTGGACAATGGACTGACTGCCCGCAGGTATCGCTATGAATTTGTCGACCGGGTTGTCTGGCGCAATCCCGCTGACGGGGCCGTCGTTGAAATGGAAATTCCGCGGGACGAAGTCGTCCTCATCCCGGTCCAGACTTTTTGAATTTGTCGCTGTAAAAACCACCAAAACGAGGAAAAACGAATGAAATCCATCAAATTACCCACCGTTGTCTCCATGCTCATGGGAAGCTGTGCGGTCCTCTTGCTCCCATTGGTATCGCTCGCCGCTGAAGAAGAGGAAGTCATCCGCAAGGAGGACATTAACCAGATAGTTGCTGAAGCGACCGAAACTGCCAGGGAATGGGCTTACCGTTTGCGGGAGTACCAAGGTGGCAAGGCTGAATCATCCACCTACATGGGCATCGTCATTGAACCCGTCCCAAGTGTATTGCGGGATTATGTGGACCTTCCCAAGGGAGTTGGCCTTTTGCTGCCCAAGATCGCCAAGGACGGTCCAGCCGACAAGGCTGGCCTGAAGGACAATGACATCATTGTCAGCTTCGATGACCAGCTGGTTATCAACATCAGCCAGTTATCGACCCTGATTGACATGAAAGGTCCCGGGGCCACAGTGCCTGTCAAGGTCTTGCGCAAAGGCGAGGAATTGACGCTTGAGGTAACCCTTGAGGAGCGCATGCGCAAGGGAGGCCACTTCTTTATCCCAGAGGCCCCTGATGCTCCCGATGCCCCGGAAATACCCGACATGGAGGATCTGGGAATGATTATGGAGAAGGTCGAGGAATGGATCCCCGGATCGGTGAGGATTTATGTCGACCAGAACGAGCAGGTCCACGTCGACCTTGAGGACCTGCGCGAAGACATCAATGAGCTTCGGGATAAGTTCACGCAGATTCATGTCATTAAAGGGGATGATCCCGACATCGTTACTCACCATGGCGACCATGGCGCGCGGACAACAATGATCCGCGTTGCCCAAAAGGATGTCAGTTACGAGAGTGACGAGGGGAAGGTCGTCCTCGATTCAACCGAGGCCGGACGCCAGGCAATGGTCTGGGACGCGGAGGGCAACCTCATTTATGAGGGGGCCCTGCCCGAAAACTATGCTGAAGAGCTGCCACCGGCAGCTGTTCGGTTGATCGATTCCTTGAATGACCTCGAACTGGATACAGAGGGCTACCAATTTGAGATCCGCCTCAACACAGAAGATATCGATCCAGTGACTTTCCATACTCCTGGTGAGTGAATCTCCGGGTAACGGAGTGGCGACTTTCACTTTGACTCGGTCCGGCTGCTTTGAAAGGCTAGCACCGAGCATGATGGAAACGCCTGAGCAACCTCCCGAGGACCTTCTGGATCCCGAGCAGATACAGATGCTGCTCGAAACCGGCGCTGATGACTCGATGGATCTCTTCAATGAGATCCTTGCCCTTTTTGAAGAGGAAAGCAGTGCCAAGTTTGACGAGATGAAGGCCACGCGTGAAAAGGGAGACTATGAAGGCTTTAGTCGCGCAGCTCATGCCCTGGCGGGCAGCAGCGCAAATATTGGTGGGCGTGCCGTCTGGTTGATGGCCCGTGACATGGAGAATCTCTGCAAAGGCGGTCAGCCTGAGAAGGCAATCGTCATGCTTCCCGAGTTGGAGCGGTTGTACAACAGGACCCTCCTCGAGATGAAGGACTTCGCCAAGCAGGCGCAGTCGGGAGAAGCCTGAGGCCGGGATGCGGGCATGAAAAAGCCGGAGGGTGTTGCTCCATCCGGCTGTAAATCACTTGTTGAGCGGGAGTGCTTACTCTTCAGGCTTCGTCTTGACCAGACCGGTCACCCGATCGCCCGGCTTCCAGTCACCCCGCTTGCGCAGGAGTGCCACACGTTCGAACCGCTTGAGGACATTGCGACGCTTTTTTCCCGCGCCACTTCCGACTTTGAAACTTGGATGCTGTGACATTTTGAAATTCCTTTCGATTGAAAAAGGAGGAAGCAAGTGAATTTCTGCAGGAGTGCAAGGATATTCCCCGAAAATCACACCTCCCGGGCCCATTTTGTATAGTCGGAATTCGCGGATTCGGCGCTCCAGAGGAGGATTTCGGGCACTTCATAGGGATGTCGGGCCTTGATCCAGTCCACCAGGGCCTCCTTTCCCTCCGGCGTGGTTTTGAGCAGAATTCGCCACTCCTCACTCTCCTCAAGAGCGTTTTGCCAAATGTAGAGGGACTGGATGCTGGGATCAATTTGGGCGCAGGCAGCCCGTCTTGACTCGACAGCTGATCGGGCCAGCGTCTTCGCTTCCTCCTCCGAAGCGACAGTCGTACTGAGAATCCACAGGCAATCGGCCATTCTGCAATTTGATGCCGGGCCGGATAATTTGTCAGCATCTTTCTATTCAGGCTTGCCGTCGACATTGACCTGCAAATAATCGCCTTCGTATGGCTAAACCGAATTCTGCCCTCGTCGCCGACGACGAAAACCATATCCGTTCTTATGTTCGGATTATCCTGAACCATCTTGGAATAGAAACTGTCTACGAAGCCAAATCCGGTGTGGAGGCAGTCGAGTCCTTCCAGGAAAACCGTCCGGATGTTGTCTTTCTTGACATCAACATGCCGGGATTGACCGGACTTGAGGCCTTGCCGAAGATCCTGGAGATTGATCCAGAAGCGGTTGTTCTCATGCTGACCGGGCACGCCTCCCGCCACTTGGTTGAGGGAAGCGCCAAGGCCGGGGCGACACACTACATCCGAAAGGATACGCCGCAGCAGGAGATCACCAGCATGCTGAAGGAACTATTCAGCGAGATTTTTGGGGAGGAATAAAGCATGAGTGAGAACGAAGTCCCTGAAGGGGACCCGCATAAGCCAAACTTGCATGAGGTGCGCTATTCCCTGCGCGACCTTTTGGAAGAAGTCCAGGAAGAGCGCGAAGGATCGTCCATCGGGCAGGAGATCGTGGACCAGACCGAGATCAGCAAACTTTTCAACAAGAGAAAGAAGGTACGCGGTGGACAAAAGGGAGAATAAAGCATTTCTGGACAAGATCCAGCAGGGTGAAGGCACCTTCATCTCAGAGGATATCGAACCGATCCTGCAGCGCTCGGGCGGGGCTACCCTGGCATTCCTTGAAGAGCTGATAGAAAAGGAGCTCATCAGCAAGAGCCGCGCCTGCCGTATGTGGGCCGATTCGCTGGAAGTTGCCTATGTCAATCCCCTCATTGCGGTCGTAACGACTGATGCCGTGCAGCGTATTCCCTTCGAGATTGCCCAGAAAGCGCAGGTAATCGGCCTCTACGTCATCAACAACGTTCTCACGGTGGCGATGGCCCATCCCGAGGACAAACGCCTGCTGAAGCAACTGGAGGCCATTGCCAATGTCGAGGTATCGCCGGTCTTTGCCCCACCACGGGAAATTGAGCATGCCATCCAGATTTACTACCAGACCCAGAACAACGTCGAGGACATCGAGAATTTTGAGAAGGAGCAGGAAGAGCTCCTCCGCACCCTGACGGATGAGGACCTGAAGGACCTCGCCTCCTCGAACAGCCTCAGTCGATTGCTCGATGGCATGATCTTCTTCGCTGTGCGTGAGCGGGCTTCTGACATCCACATGGAAGCTGGGGAGGACCATGCCACCGTCCGCTTCCGTATCGATGGCAAACTGATTCCCTACTATTCTTACGGCAAGGCCATCCACCGGGCCTTCGCGACCCGGATCAAGGTCCTTTGCCGTCTCAATGTTGCGGAATCCCGTTTCCCGCAGGATGGCCGGTTTTCCATGCCTTTCGGGATGGGGCGGGCAGACTTCCGGGCCAGTTTGATTCCTACGGTCAACGGGACAAAGGTTGTTCTCCGGATTTTGCCAGGGGTCAACCGTCGCGCGGTCATCAGCCTCGACCAGATGATGATGTCAACCAACATCATCGAACCCTTGAGGAGGCTTATCAAGAGTCCCAACGGGATCATCTTTGTCACCGGACCGACGGGTAGTGGTAAAACGACAACCCTTTATGCCGCGCTGGATGAATTGAATACGCCGGACCGGAACATTTCCACGATTGAGGATCCGGTGGAAATCAAGATCGATGGAATTACCCAATCCCAGGTCAATTCCCACATTGATCTCAATTTCGGGCTTCTGCTCCGTTCCATCTTGAGACAGGACCCGGATATCATCCTGGTTGGGGAAATCCGTGACCTTGAAACCGCCAAGATTGCCACCGAGGCGGCGCTGACCGGTCACCTTGTCCTCAGTACCCTGCACACCAACAACGCCATCCAGGCGATTCTTCGGATGATGGAAATCGGGATTGAGCCCTATATGGTCGCACCGTCGATTATGGGTGTGCTTGGTCAACGCCTTGCCGCCCGCATCTGCGAGGGCTGCAAGCGGGCCTATTTCCCCGGACCAGAAGTCCTGGAGCGCTATTTCTACGACATTCCTGAGGATGTCAAAATCGCATTCTCGCAAGGTGTTGGTTGCCAGAGTTGCCGGCAGACAGGTTTCTCAGGGCGTATCTCCTTCCACGAACTACTGCTCGTTGATGATGCCATGCGAAGCATGATCAGCAGTGGGATGGGGCAGCACAAGCTGCTTCAGTATGCCACCAAGCTGGGATACCGCAGCCTGCGTTATGACGGGTTCAAGAAGGTTCTCCTCGGGCTGACGACGATCGAGGAAATTGAAAAACATACCGTTCTGGAATGGGATCCTTCCATGGTTCAGGAAGAGGACTGATTCCCAGAACGGTCCAGACAGTCTAACTTATGGCTCTTCCTCCAGGATGAACGGGGTTGCAGGCAGCATTGAGCGTGTCAAACTGCAGCTCAACCGCTTTGCCACCTTTACGGTGGATGTCATATACGGGCGCCGGACGGGAAGGGGTGCGGTCATCTGGGGTTCCGTCCTCTTTCTCCTGAGCCTCGTATTCCGTGGGATCACCTACATTCGGCGTCAACTTTACCACTATCGGATTTTCCGCGCCCAGCACCTGGGTTGCCTGGTCGTGGTCGTGGGCAATCTCACGGTCGGGGGGACCGGGAAGACGCCAGTAGTTGAGAAGCTTGCCCGAACCCTTCATGACAAGGGCCGCAAGGTAGCGATTCTCAGTCGTGGCTACAAAAGCAAGAAGGAGCCATTCTGGGGTAAATGGCTTCGTTGGCTGCTGCACAAGCCGCCTGCACCTCCACGGGTAGTCAGTGACGGGACGACTATTTTTTTCGACTCTGAAGTTGCAGGTGACGAGCCCTACATGCTGGCGCGGAACTTGCCGGGGGTCGTGGTGGTGACCGACAAGGACAGGGTCAAGGCGGGACTCTATGCAATCCGGAAATTCGGGGTTGATACCCTGATTCTCGACGATGGCTTCCAGTACTTCCAGCTCAAGGATCACCTGCAGCTCCTGCTTATCGACAAGACCAATCCGTTTGGCAATGGGCACCTGCTGCCCCGTGGCTTATTGCGGGAACCTGTTCGCCAGATGGAGCGTGCCTCCTACGTGTTCCTGACAAAGTCCGAGGAAAAACCCTCCGAGGAATTGCTCGAGACACTGCATCGCCACCGTTCCGAAAGCGAGTGGATTGAGTGCTCCCATCAGCCAAAGTACTTGCAGTCGGTCTTTGGCGACGACCAGCTTCAGCTGGACTGGCTGGAGGGAAAACGGGTCGGGGCCCTCAGCGGTATTGCCGTCCCGGAAAGTTTCGAGACCTTCCTTGATAAGCTTGGGGCCACTACCATTGAGCCGTTCCGCTTTCTGGATCATCACCGCTTCTCCGATCTGGAGCTGCGTCAGGTGAAGCGGAAAATAGCCGATGAACGTCTCGATGTGCTGGTGACAACGGAAAAGGATGCCGTCAGGATAACAAAGGAATTCGATCCGGGATTGCCGTTCTATTTCCTCCGGGTGGAAATCAACCTCCTTTCCGGAGCCAATAACTTTGAGGAAGCTGTCCGGCGCATTTGCTTTCCGCGGCAGGCCTCTGATGCCGACCGCTGGGAAAGTGGCCTGACCCGGCCGCCTTTCCCTGCCGCCGAACGCCGGGCATAATATATTGGAAAATCCTTTGCCGAATTCCATCAAATGTGACCAACATGGATTCCTATGGAGATCACTTTCCTTGGTACGGGAACATCGCAGGGCGTTCCCATGATCGCACATGATCCCGGCGACAGCTGCGACTTGTCTGACAAGCGCAACTGGCGGACCCGGACCAGTGCCCATGTGAAGATGGGTGGGCAATCCCTTCAGGTGGATGCGGCTCCTGAATTCCGTCTGCAATGTATCGAGAACAACATCGACGTGATTGATTACTTTTTCCTGACCCACGGGCATGCCGATCATATCATGGGGATGGATGACCTGAGGCGGTTTATCGATCTCCGTGGCGGAACAGCCTTGCCTGTCTACAGTTCCGAGGAAGGCCTGCAGCGGGTGGCCAACATTTTCCCCTATGCCATAAGGCCGAAACCGGAATTCAAGGGATATCCCGCCTTTGCTCTGCAACCCATGCCGGAAGTCCTTGAGCTTCCCTCCGGCAAGGTGGCCTTTACCCCCCTGCCGCATGGACGCATGGAGGTTATGGGGCTCGTCTTCACCGAAAAGGAGAGTGGCCGGAAGCTGGCCTACTACACGGATTGCAAGCGCTTGACGCCAAAAGCCAAGGAGTTGGCTGCGGACGCAGACCTTGTGGTCCTCGACGCGCTTCGCCCGATGCCCCATCCAACCCACATGACCCTGCATGAGGCTATCGAAACCGCCTTGGAGTTGTCTGCCCCGCAAACGTTCTTCACCCACATGACCTACATGATCGATCATGCCCGGGACAGCAGGAAACTACCACGCGGTATGGCCTTCGCCTATGATGGCCTGAAGGTCACCATCTAGGCAGATTCAGTTGCCTCCCTTGAGGGCGATACGGTGAATGTGCTGGCATTCCTCGATACTGCCCAGAGCAGTCAGGATACGCGACTCCATGAAGCGGATTTCACTTCTCAAGGTGGGGTTGGCCACCTGGATGAGAAGCGTACCCTTGTCAATCCGCTCCGGCCGGCAGCGCCTTGCCAGGGTCTTTCCGACAATGCGTTCCCAGTTCTCGAGCACGGCTTCTTCCGGAGTGTGCTTTCCAATGTGATACTTCTCGATGCAAATTTCCAGCAGGCTATCCAACGGCTTGGACCCGGGGCCCTTCAGGTTACCAGGATCATCCGGTAGATTGCGTAGGCTGGCAATCATCCGCTCAACTTCCTCTGGAAAGGGTTTTTTCAAAACAGTCTTCCTTAAAGGGAATGAATGGCCCTTCCATCAACGGCAAGGGCCGCTTCCTTGAGCGACTCACTGATTGTCGGGTGGGCGTGGATGGTTCCGGCAAGGTCCTCTGCACTGCCTCCGTATTCCATGTGGGCGACAAGGGATGCGATTATCTCGGAAGCACCGGAAGCGACTATCGCAGCCCCGAGGATGCGATCATCATCAGCTGCGGCAATGACCTTGGCCATGCCACTGGTAGCGGCTTGGGCAATTGCCCGACCATTGGCAAGAAGCGGGAAGGTTCCCACCTTGTATTCAATTCCGCTTTCCTTCGCCTGGCGTTCGGTCATGCCAACCGATGCGATTTCCGGTTCCGTGTAGATGACATTGGGTACCCGGCTGTAATCAGCATGCCCTGCCTTGCCGGCAATCAATTCAGCCACTGCAACGCCATCCTCCTCAGCCTTGTGGGCCAGCATCGGACCTTCAATGACGTCACCAATGGCCCAAATGCCATCAACCGTTGTCTTGAATCCGGACACCGGGATCCGTCCCTTGTCGTCCGGTTCGATCCCCACCTGCTCAAGCCCGAGGTTTTCGGTGAACGGTTTGCGGCCCACCGCGACCAGAACTTTTTCCGCTTCAAAAGTGACAGCCTTACCCTTCTTTTCCGCAGTCACAGCCACCTGATCCCCCTTGATTTCACAGCCCGTCACCTTGGTTGAGGTATGGAAGCTCATCCCTTGCTTTTTAAAGGTCCGTTCGGCCAGCTTGCTGACATCGTCATCCGAGCCGGCCGCAATGGTTGGCAGAAACTCGACAAAGGTCACCTCGGACCCCAGACGGGACCAAACGGACCCGATTTCCAGGCCAATGGCTCCGGCCCCGATCACGAGAAGGGAAGAAGGGATGGAATCAAAGGCAATAGCCTCGGTACTGGAGACAATCCGTTGACCATCCATCTCAATGAACGGCAGGGTGACCGGGACCGAACCTGTCGCGATTACGATGTTATCCGCTTCCAGTTGAATGGGTTCTCCCTCTCCGGGGATGACGTCAACTTTACCCTTTGAGGCGATCCGGCCCATTCCCTCAAAGACAGCGATCTTTCTTTTGGAAAGGAGCGTTTCCACTCCCTTGCGAAGTTGGTTAACAACGGCTGTTTTGCGCTCCATCAGCTTTCCAACGTCGGGTTGCAACTTCTCAAATACCAGACCGTGGGCTTCCCCGTGCTGGGCCTCGTGGTACAACTCCGTCGAGTGGAGGAGGGCCTTGCTGGGGATGCATCCCACGTTCAGGCAGGTGCCCCCAAGATGGGGGTCCTTCTCCACAACAGCCGTACGCAGACCCAGTTGTGCGCAACGGATGGCGCAAACGTAACCTCCCGGCCCTGAGCCAATAACAATAACATCAAATTTTTCTTCTGCCATGGTCTTGCTGGTTATATTTCAAAGAGCAGGCGGGCCGGATCCTCAATCGCCTGCTTGAGGGCGACAAGGAAGGTAACTGCTTCCCGGCCATCGACGAGACGGTGATCATAGCTCAGGGCCAGGTACATCATTGGGCGGATGACAACTTCCCCGTTTACCGCCATGGGCCTGTCTTGAATCGTGTGCATTCCGAGAATGCCCGACTGGGGCGTGTTCAGGATGGGAGTGGAGAGCATGGAACCGAAGATTCCTCCATTACTGATGGTGAAAACACCACCCTGAAGGTCATCGATGGTGATTTTGCCATCCTTGGCCTTGTTGGCGTAGCCGATGATATCCTGTTCAATGGTTGCGAAGGACTTTGTCTCGCAGTCCCGGACAACGGGAACCATCAATCCCTTGGGGGTACTGACGGCCACCCCAATGTCGTAGTAGTTATTGGTGACAATCTCGTCCCCGTCCACCTGGGCATTGATTGCCGGTACTTGCTTGAGGGCGTGGACAGCTGCCTTAACGAAGAAACTCATGAAACCCAATTTGACCCCGTGACGCTTCACGAAAGCTTCCTGATGCGTCTTGCGATAATTCATGACCGCACTCATGTCGACTTCGTTGAAGGTGGTCAGCATGGCTGTCGTCTGCTGAGCCTCGACCAAACGCTTGGCGATGGTCCGGCGCAGCGGTGACATCTTCTTCCGGGTGGTCCGGGAGATGGCGGGCGGGGTTGCCGGAGCTTCCGTTCCGCTTCCCGGCTTCCCGGCTTCCTTCCCTTCGATTGCCTGCAACATGTCACCTTTTGTGACACGCCCTCCCTTGCCGGTGCCACTCACCGATTCCGGTTCAATGCCTGATTCCGCGGCCAGGCGCCGGACTGACGGTGGGTGCTGACCCGATGGGGGCCTTTGCTTCTCGTCTTCCACGGAGGCCTCTCCAGAAGTCGGTTCAGGAGTCTCCACCTTGTCGCTCTCCGGCTTGCTGGCGGACTCGTCGATGACCGCGACAACGCTCCCAATTTCGACCTCGTCGCCTTCATCTGCCTTTAGTTCAATTGTCCCGGAGACTTCGGCTGCTCCTTCTGAAGTGATTTTGTCGGTTTCGAGGTCATACAATGGTTGACCGGTTTCCACGTAATCACCGTTCTTGACGTGCCAGGCGGCAAGGATTCCGCTGGTTATGGATTCACCCAGGGTGGGGATTTTGACGTCGGTAGACATATTCCGTTCGTTCTCCTAGTTGATGGTAAAGGCGTCTTCAATCAATTGTTGTTGCTCAATCTTGTGGACCGCAAGGGAGCCAACAGCCGTGCTGGCGGCCGCATCCCGACCGGCGTAGGCGGGACGCCTGCCTGTCACGTCCTCGATGTAGGGCAGCAGGAATCGCCATGCCCCCATATTTTCCGGTTCTTCCTGGCACCAGACAAGGGTCTTGAACTTTCCGTAGGGCTTGAGCACCTCTGCCAGCAAATCCTTGTTGAACGGATAAAACTGCTCAACCCGGACGATGGCGGTGTCCTTTTTCCCATGGGCCCGTCGGTACTCCAGCAGCTCATAGTATATCTTGCCGGAGCACATGATAACCCGGTTGGGCGAGGTAATGGAGTTGTCGCTCTCCGGCAAAATCGACTTGAAACAGGTGTCGGTGAATTCCGCGATTGAGGAGACCGCCTCCCGGTGCCGCAGGAGGCTTTTGGGAGACATGATGACAAGCGGTTTGCGGAAGGCGCGGTGCATTTGCCGGCGCAGGATGTGGAAGAACTGTGCCGGCGTGCTCAGGTTGGCGACTTGGATGTTGTCCTCCGCGCACAGTTGCAGGAAACGCTCCAGACGCGCGGATGAGTGCTCCGGACCCTGCCCCTCGTATCCGTGGGGAAGGAGCATGACCAGACCGGAGACCCGCTGCCATTTGGATTCCGAGCTGGAAATGAACTGGTCGATGATCACTTGGGCCCCATTGACGAAATCCCCGAACTGGGCCTCCCACATGCAGAGCATGTCCGGGAAATCGAGCGAGTATCCGTAGTCAAACCCGAGGACAGCCGCTTCGCTCAAGAGCGAGTTATGGACACAGAGCATTCCCTTGCGATCCTCCATTTCCATCAGGGGAACGTATTTCTCGCGGGTTTCCGTATCGAAAAAGATGGCATGCCGTTGGGAGAAGGTTCCCCGGACGCAGTCCTGGCCGGACAACCGGACATGGTATCCCTCGAGCATGAGGGTTCCCCAGGCCAGGGACTCGGCGAAGGCCCAATCAATTCCCTTGTCCTCCTCGAAATTCTGCAACTTGGTTTCCAGTTGCCGCAAAATCTTGCGGTTCAGGTTGAATGAATCCGGAAAGCGGGTTAGGGCCCGGGCCACGGTTTCCAGTTCCCCGGCTTCAACCGCAGTCGGAATGTCCTCAAAGGCGTAACTTGGCTGGTAGACCCGGGCAGCCTCTTCAGAGACGGGCGCTTGTGGAACCGAGGCCATTTCCTTCTGCTTCTCATAGAAATGTTGCAGGTCGCCATGGCGAAGGTCCCGGATGGCCTGGACCTCCTCCGGCTTGAGGACGCTGGCATCAAGGAGCTTCCTGGAGTAAATGTCGCAGACTGTCGGGTGGTCCTTGATTTTCTGGTACAGGGTCGGCTGGGTGAAGGCCGGCTCGTCTGACTCGTTGTGACCGTGGCGTCGGTAGCAGTACATGTCGATGACGACGTCTTTGCCGAATTCCTGACGAAACTCCAGGGCCGTCTCCATGACGCGCACAACCGCCTCCGGATCGTCACCATTGACGTGGAATATCGGGGCTTCAATCATCTTGGCCACGTCGGTGCAGTAAAGCGAGGACCGGGCTTCCGAAGGGTCTGTCGTGAATCCAATCTGGTTGTTGATGATGAGGTGAATAGTTCCACCGGTGCTGTAGCCTGGCAGCTGGGAGAAGTTCAGGACCTCGGCGACGACTCCCTGGCCGGCAAAGGCCGCATCCCCGTGGATAAGGACCGGGAGCACCTTCTTGCGGTCTGGCAGGTCATTAAGGATGCGCTGACGGGCCCGTGCCCGGCCTTCGACGACTGGATTCACTGCTTCCAGGTGGCTCGGGTTGGCCGCCATGAAGAGGCGCATAGCCTCTTTGCGGGTATTCTCGACCGTTGCCTCAAAGCCGAGGTGGTACTTCACGTCCCCGTCGCCATGCAGGGTTTGGGGGAGATAGTTCTCTGAAAACTCATGGAAGATGTAGGCGTAGCTTTTACGGAAGACATTCGCCAGCACATTGAGACGGCCACGGTGCGCCATTCCCATGACCAGTTCCTCCAGCCCGAGGGAGGGTCCAATCTCAATCAATGTGTCGATGGCCGGGATTACCGTCTCCGCACCTTCGAGTCCAAAGCGCTTCTGGCCGACATAATTCTTGTGCAGGAAGCGCTCGAACTCTTCCGCCTTGATGAGCCGATCCAGAATACGATGGCGCCGATCCCGGTCCATCGTGTCGGTGGTGCCGTCCTCCGGCTCCAGTTTGGACTGCAACCACCGGCGTTCAGGCGTCTCCTGGATGTGCAGGTACTCAATGCCTACCGGGCCACAGTAGATTTTCTGCATCCGCTCAATCAGCTCCCGCAGCGACATGCGCTTTCCATCGAGGAAGTTGCCGGTCCAGAATACCTGATCCAGATCCGCCTCCCGGAAGCCGAGGCGCTCAAGGGTCAGGCGCGGATTTTGCGGCACTTCCTTGAAGAGGGGATTGATGTCAGCCTGAGTGTGCCCGATCGACCGGTAAGCGTAGATGGCCCCCGTGAAGCGTGCCTGCTTGATGGCCATGTCCGTATCCCCTGCCTCCAGGGTCGTTTCCGGCAGGGCTCCGGCGGCTTCTCCCCCAAGGGCATATCCTTCGAAAAATGCCTTCCATAAGGGATCGAGACTTTCCGGCGCTTCCCTCCATTGGATGTACTTCTCGTCAATGAGGTCGGCGTTCCAGCGATTGGCAAATGTTAAGTTACTCATTTTTCAGGTTAACAATTAGCCATACATCCTTACATACAAATGCTTGGCTGACAACCTGATGTGGAGACGAAGCCGCAATCATTAATAAAAGGAATGCGACGCAGAAGCGAGATTAGCGTAGCTGCACGGGCTGCAGCTAGCGCTTGGTGGCCACCATGAAATCGATTTGGCGCTTGAAGCGGTCCACGCGGGCCACGGAGACCTCTATGGTATCGCCGATTTCATAGCGGTTCCGGCGCTTGCGACCAACAATTCCGGTGTGTTCGGGATTCACCTTGTAGAGGTCGTCCCGGAGCGTGGAAATATGGACCAGGCCATAGGCCATGGAATCCACCAGCTCGACAAACATGCCATGGTTGCGGACGTCCATGATGACGGCCTTGAAGCGGGACTTGACTGGTTTATCAAGTTCCCTCTCGAAGAACTCGAGCAGTTTGATTTTCACGGATTCACGCTCGGCCTCAGTGCTGTTTTGTTCGGTCAGGGAGAGGTGCTGGGCGATACCGGCGAGGTCGCTAAAGGTATATTTCTTCTTGTGGTGCCGATGGCCGCCAGGAACGAGGTGGCGGGCAAAAATCCGATGCACGACAAGGTCGGAATAGCGCCGGATGGGGGAGGTGAAGTGCGTGTAATGCTTCTTGGCGAGGCCGAAGTGTCCATCCGCGGAGGCCCGGTAGCAGGCCTGTTTGAGGCTCCGGAGGAAGCTGACCCGGAGATTGTGGGCCTGGGGATGGGTTTTCAGCTGTAGAAGGACGCGGTTCAGGTTGCGGCGAATGTTGAGGTCGCCCGGTTTAATCCCGAAGGTCTCGAGGTAATCGGCAAACTCATCCAGCTTGTCCGGATCAGGTTCATCATGAACGCGGTGGATTCCGGGCAGGTTACGGTCGTTGAATGAGCGGGCCACGGCTTCATTGGCCCCGAGCATGAACTCTTCAATCAACTGGTGGCTTTCATCCTGCTCAACCCGAACGATGGTCTCGGCGTAGCCTTCCTTGTCGACGTAGATCTTGGTTTCCGGCATATCCAGCTCGAGGCTGCCGGACCGCATCCGCGCCTTCCTCATTCTTGAAGCGATTTGCCAGAGTTGCCGCAGGACCTTGCTGATATGCTGCAGTTCCTTCTTCTGAAGGTCCTTCAGGCTTCGTCCGGTACTGCCTGTCTGGTGGGCCGGCGGATCGGGCCGGGCGGCAACTTCCATGACGTCATCCGTGAAGAGAAAGGCGTAGGCCTGCTCGTAGGTGAGCCGCTTGTTGCTCCGGATGACCGTGCTCGAGAAACGGCTTTTGAGGAGCTTGCCCTGCTTGTCATAGGTGAGGAAGACGGTCTTGGTCAGCCGGTCTTCATCCTCGACAAGACTGCAGAGGCCGTTCGAGAGCGGGTGGGGTAACATCGGAATGACGGTTCCGACAAGATAGGTGGAATTGCCCCGCTTGCGTGCCTCGCGATCGAGACTGGTCCCCGGCCGGACGTAGTGGCTGACATCCGCGATATGGACCCCGACGGTGATGTTGCCATTTTTTTCCGGATAGAGTGAGAGCGCATCATCGAAATCCTTGGCATCCTGGGGATCGATAGTCATCGTGTAGTCACCCCGCAGGTCCTCCCGGTCGCGGACATCCGCTTCCGGGACCTTGGCCGGAAGACGGCCGGTTTCCTTGAGGACGCCCTGTGGAAATTCGGGATTCAAATCATACTGGTGCAGGAGCGCTTCATACTCCGCCATCGGGGTATGGGTCTTCCCAAGTACCTTGATAATCTCGCCTTCCGGATTGAGATGCCGCTGCTCCCAGGGAGTCAGTTGAACGATCACCTTGTCATCAATCCGTGGCTTGGGGGAAAGGGTGGACTGCCTCGGATCCGGTACAAGGATGTCTTGGATAATACGGGGGTCATCCGGAATGACATAATGGAACATGCGGCTGCGCTTGAGGGTACCGGTGAGGGTTTTATTGGCCCGTTCGAGGATGCGAATGACGCGCACGGTATCCAGTTGGTCGCCGCCCGGGCCACGGGTTTTGCGGGTCCTGTTGCGGAAGCGTCGCCTGTCGTGGTGGATGCGGCAGACGACCCGATCCCGGTGCATGGCGACCCAGGTGTCTTCGGCATTGATGTGGTAGGGTGGCCGGGTGTCCGCACCTTCGACGTTATCCGGAATCAGGGTTGCCGATCCGCTCTGGCGGAAACGGACAATGCCGGTTATCAGGTCGGCATCCCGTGGCAGGCAAACGCGGTTTTTCTTCAGTTTGACGAGCGTTCCCTGACGCAGGTGCTGGCCGACTTCCCGCTTGAAGGCAGTGAACGCCTTCTCGGGAATATCCATATGTTCGGCCAGTCGGTCGATGGAAAGGGGGATGTATTCGGGATCCTTCAGGACCTCCAGAATTTGCGGAAGATACATGGTGTGCGTTAAACTACTGGATCCGGGACAACTTGTCGAACCAGTGTTGTCAGGTAGGGGATTAGCTGCTTCTTCCGGCTGACCACTCCCTTGAGCTCGAAGATGTCATCGGCTGCCTGGTGGGGATAGGTGATGCTGTCGATAAGCAGGTCATCTCCCCGGATCAGGAGAAGCGAGTTTTGCGAGTTGATGTCGGTTACGAGGAGTGCCGAGAAAAGCAACCCCTCCTTCTTGCGGACATCCTCCAGTGCCTGGTTCAAATTCTCGCAATGCTCCCAGAGGTTGTCGAAGCCGAGCTCCTCGACCTGGGAAACAGAAAAGCCGGCTGAACTTTCCCGGTAGATTTTCAAGTCTGAGCGAATGACATTTTCGGGGGTTTCGCTCTTGATGACTGAGCCGGCATTGAAAATTTCCTCTGCCA
Source organism: Puniceicoccaceae bacterium (assembly GCA_040830765.1). Taxonomy (GTDB): domain Bacteria; phylum Verrucomicrobiota; class Verrucomicrobiia; order Opitutales; family Oceanipulchritudinaceae; genus Oceanipulchritudo. The sequence continues at coordinate 300,833 of JBFOMH010000017.1, forward strand.
GCTCAGCCGCTTTAATCCCCGCGATTTCGCTCAGCCACTCCAGCATCTCATGATCCATTGGAGTGGTTGTCGGACCCTTGAGGTGAAGAGTGTCCGAAATGATGCCGCCCATGAGGACACCGGCAGTGGCCGGATCCGGCTCCCGCCGGTCCTTGTGGAAAAGGCTGGCCACGATTGTCGAAGTCGATCCCACGGGCAGGTTGATGAAGGCGATTGGTTGTTGGGTCGGTGGATTGCCAAGCCGGTGATGGTCCACTATTTCGAGGATGTTGACCTGCTCCGCTCCGGGGATGGCCTGGCTCAATTCATTGTGATCGACGAGGATGAGGTTGGTACGAACCGGTTTGATCAGGTCGGTCTTGGTGAAAATGCCGAGAAGTTTGCCCGTATCATCCACGACCATGTAGGCCGCTGCCGGTGAGGAAACCAGCTTGCGGCGGACAAGGCTCAATTTGTCATCCGGTCCGAACTCCAGGGTGCGGCTGGTGGCCATTTCCCCGACCTGGCCGGCACTCCGGATGATCCAAGAGGTTGTCGCTGAATCATGAGGGCTGATGACGATGCTGACATCCCTTTCCCGGGCCAGTTCGATGACGTCCGGTTCAACCGGCAGTCCGCCACTGATAACCAGCATGCGAACGCCTGATTGGATTGACTTCTGTTGGATGTCGTACCGGTCACCAACGATGATGATGCTGGATTGGGCGATTTCCTCATCCTTGTAATAGCTGCCGAAGGAGCGGATGTCCATGGCGCCAATGCGGACAAAAAGGTTTTCCAGGCGATCGGGGTCGGAAAGGTGGATGACTTCCGCCCCCAATGCCTTGACGATGTTGTTGGCGGTCGTATGGACCCGCCGCATCTGGCGCTCATCCCGAGGTTTTGGGATAAAGTACTCCCCGAGATCGAAAATGGACAGGCTGCCGCAGAGGTTGTCTGCCGCATCCACGATCGGTAGCACCCGGACATCATTGCGGTCCATCAACTCCAGGGCCTCCATACAGATCGAATCCGGCCGCGTCTTGATCACATCCTTGACCATGATATCCCGGACTCGCGGGGTTACATCACCGAGAAATTGCGGGAGCGGAACATTGAACTTCGAAAGGATTGTGTCGATACGGGCATTGGAGTTGCCGCATCGGGCGGGGAGACACTTCGGCCCCTCCTTGCCATTCTTGTATGCGGCATAGCCGATGGCCGAGCAGATCGCATCGGCATCCGGATTCCTGTGTCCAATTACGTAGATGACTTCCTTTTCCTTCATGATAACCCGGGATGCGCCTTGCATCCCCCACCTTCTATTCCATTGTTAATTCGCGGAGGGAAGCATTATTGTCAGTGGAAGTCTATTTCATTCCATCATGAAACAACTGATTCTTGTCGATGCCTGCAATGTCCTGCACGCCACCGCTCCCTACAAGGAGCGCTTGAGTGAAGGCATGGACCAGCTGGGAGAGGAACTCCTTGAACGTCTGCGCCCCCTGCACGATATCGACCAATGGGAACTCCACCTTGTCATCGATGGAAAAGGCAGCCGCCTTGAGCAGCAGTTTATTGACCGGACCCGGACCCTTTCCCTGGTCTTCTCCCCGTCTGGTCAGCAGGCGGATACGATCATTGAGGCCTGGTTGATCCGTCTGGGACCGGATTGGCGGATAAAAGTCGTGACCAATGACCGTGCCATTACCCACACAGCTCTCGCCCAAGGTGCGGAACCGCTTCGGCCCATGGACACATTGCAATGGGCCGACGAGGTGCGTTCGCGGGCCACCCGGGACCACAAGAATCAGGTAAATAAACCCGGTACGGAGTTCGGCAACAGGCTTGAAGGATTATTATAGGACCGTTAGGTTTGGGGAATGATACGCACGCCCCACGCTACCCGGTTGGCGGAGCTCCAGGGTCCTTACGGTCCCCTGCAGGTCCTTGAGATGAAAGTTCAGCAGGTCTGGGCATTGCAGCAATTTCAAACGGGCTGCTGGATGACCCAAGGCGGACACAACCTGAGCATCCGTTCACCTGGGGTTTGGAACCGCGGTTCCGGACCGGACTTCCAGGATGCAGTACTGGAGCTGGATGGGGAGGTCAGGATTGGTGATGTGGAGATTCACCTCTACCGGGAGGACTGGTGGCGCCATGGTCATGCCTCGGATCCGGCGTATAACAAGGTTATTCTGCATGTTGTCCTGTTTGCGGGAGGCATGGGGCACCGCTTGCGGACGGAATCTGGCAATCAGCCGGAGGAATGGGTGATGGGACCTTGGATGCGCGAGGATGTAGAGTCGGTCAGTGGAGGTGAGCCCGGGTTGTTTGGGGAGCGGATACCCGAGATACGGGAGTGGATTGAGTCGGATACCGCGGAGATTCTCGTCGAGAAGCTTCGATTAGGAGCGGACCGCCGATGGCAGGACAAGGAGGCCATGGCAAGGTGTCTTGTAGAAGCTGAGGGGTGGAACGGAGGCCTGCACAGGATGGTCCTTTATTACCTCGGGTTTCCGGCCAATCGAAGGTCCTTCTATGCTATAGCAGAGAGATTTCCGCAGGATTGCTGGCGGGATGAGGGAATCCTGGCGGAGATAAGACAAGAATGGGCGGACAAGATTCAATGGGGAGTCGGTCGTCCGGCTAACCGGGCCCTGCCGCGGTTGGAACAATATCAAATGCTGAACGCTAACCAGCCATTCTGGATGGAGAATTTGAGAAAGCCGCCCAAGGAGCTGATTGAGCCACTGCAGGCGATTCTTGATCCTGCTGGAGTGGTTATGGAGACGGGTAAGGTCAGGCGTCTGGCCCGCTTCAGCCAGTGGCAATCCTGGCTTCATGGAACCGTTTGTGGAGGAGCCTTGGGAATCGGGTTGCTGAGGAGACTCTGGGTGGACGTGTTCCTTCCCATGATGGTGGTCGATCAGGTTCTCACAGCGGAGGAGGCGGCAGCTCTCTGGTTCCATGCTCATCCGGGCCAGTATCCGGCGTCCTACAACCCGTTGCTTTTATTGGTTGGAGCGCGTCAGGCCTGTTGCCATATTCGCTCAAATGGCTGGATCCAGGGATTGTTCTGGATAGAGGACCAATTACGGCTGGAACGGGTTCGGACAGCAAGCAAGTGAGCGCCCCTGCCTGGCCGAAGCGGTGCTTGACAAGGCCGTTGCGCGGAACCACATTCTTTCTTTTATTCTTCTTAGACAGGAAGAGTGGGCCAAGGCCCGCTCTTTTTTGTCTTATAAACTATCGAATCGACGCCACATACAATGAGCCAGGAAATTTTATCCGTCCTTGAATACATGGAGAAGGAGAAGGGGATTCCGCGGGAAGACATGATTTCCGCGATCGCCAACGCAATCCGCAGTGCGGCCTCCAAGGGGGTTAACGCGGGTCAGGAATTGCGCATCGAAATCAATCCCAAAAACGGGGCCTTGCAAGCATGGTCAATTTTGGAAGTGGTTGATTCCGTGGGAGATCCGAGAACCCAGATTCATATCGAAAAGGCCCGGCAGCTCAACCCGGAAGCGGCTGTTGGGTTGTTTATCGAGAAGGAAGTCGACCCTGAGAAACTGGGTCGTATTGCCGCCCAGACAGCCCGCCAGACCATCATGCAGCGACTGCGGCAGTTCGAGAAGGAGCGGATTTATGACGAATACAAGGACAACGTCGGTGATATCGTTACCGGGGTGGTGCGGCGTCGTGAACGCGGGGACCTGATCGTGGACCTTGGCAAGGCGGAAGCTATCCTGCCACCGCGGGAGCGGGTTCCCGGAGAGGATTACTCGCCTGGCGAGCGCATGCGTTGCCTCCTGTCGGAAATCGAGCCGACGAACCGTGGACCGGAACTGATTCTTTCCCGGGCCAGTGTGAAGTTTGTCCGCCGCCTGTTCGAACTGGAAGTAGCGGAAATCCAGGACGGGACGGTTGTTATCGAGGCCATCGCCCGCGAGCCCGGATACCGCACGAAGATCGCTGTCAGCAGCAAGGACCCGAAGGTTGACCCGGTAGGTGCTTGTGTCGGTGCGCGGGGTGCACGGGTGAAGAGTATCGTCCGCGAGCTGGGCGGTGAGAAAATCGATATCGTCAAATTCAGTGATGATCCGCTGGAATTACTCCACGAGGCCATCAAGCCCGCAGTTCCCTTGAATATCAAGGTGGATGAAGAAAACAAACGGATCTATTTCGAAGTCAGTGAGGAAAACCTGAGCATCGCTATCGGGCGCCGGGGCCAGAATGCACGGCTGACGTCCCGTCTGCTGGGGTGGAAGCTCGACATCGCCAAGGAGCAAGTATCCGAGGTTGGCTTTGATGAACGTCTTCGGGAAGCGATCAAGGGTTGGGAAGGGGTCCAGGGAATCTCTGATGAACTGGCGGCCTTCCTTGTCCAGCACGGTCTTGTCAGCCCCGAGGCATTTGAAGGGGTGGAAGCCAAGGACCTGGTCAAGCTTGGTTTTACCGAGACCGATGCAGAGCAGGTTGTCAAACTGGTGCAGGCCCACCGGACAGCCAACGGAGCAGACGCTGCTTCCTGAGCAGATGGCATAAAGGGAACATATTGCGCAAATCAGGTATTTCAGTTAGAGGTAAGGTTTTATGAGTGTTCGGATCTATCAGTTATCCAAGGAAATCGGGATGGACAACGCCGAGTTGATTGCGTTGCTCACGGAACGCGGGTACGAGGTGAAGAGCGCTTCCAGTACCGTCGACAACATATCCGCAGAAAGTCTCCGCGAGGAATTCGGGCCCAAGCCTGAAGAGGAAAAGCCGGAGGAGGAAGCTCCCGCTCCAGAACCAGAAAAGAAACCTGTTATGCCGACCGGGGCAATTGTCCGTTCAAAGGAAGATATTGAACGGGAGCGCCGTGAAATTGAGGAAGAGGAACAAAAGAAGCGCGACGAAGCCGCGGCTCAACTGCGTCCTCCGCCGGTCAGTCCAGGCAAGGCTCCCCCTCCGCTGCCGACCAAGCCGGTCATCCAGCGCCGTCCCTCGCCCCTGACCCCGGCAACCCCGGGTCAGCCTGGCTCGACGCCGCCGCGGCCGATTGTCCGGTCCGACCTGCCCAAGGAAACCCCCGAGGAGAAGCAAGCGGATAAATCTGATGAGAAGCCGGCTCCAACGGGCCCGCCGCCCATCAAGCCACCCATTTTAAGAGGCCCCAGCCCAATCGCCCCTCCCCAAGTCACTTCTCCAAAACCTGAGGAACCGACAGAGGAGGAATCGGAAGAAGCAGCCGAGGCAGCCCCTTCCGCCGAATTGAAACCTCTGCAAGTCCGCTCGCCAATTGTGGTCAGGGATTTCGCCCTGCAAATTGGCCGCAAGCCATTTCAGCTGATTTCCGAACTCATGGAAATGAGCATCTTCGCCTCCATGAACTCGTCCATCGAGGAGGATGTGGCCAGCCGTCTTGCCGAAACCCATGGTTTTGCCCTGGAAGTGCGTCACCGCGGCGAAGGTACCCAGCCGGAGGCCGCCAAGGAGGAAAAGCCGGAAAAGCCGAAGAGCGAACTTGTCGAGCGTCCCCCTGTTGTCTGTATCCTCGGTCACGTCGACCACGGGAAAACGACTTTGCTGGACACCATCCGCAAGGCCAATGTGGTTTCGACCGAAGCGGGTGGCATTACCCAGCACATTGGTGCTTACCAGATCTCCCACAACGACAAGTTAATCACTTTCATTGACACACCGGGTCACGCTGCCTTCAGCAACATGCGAGCCCGCGGTGCACGGACGACCGATATTGCCATCCTGGTTGTTGCTGCGGATGACGGTTTCATGCCGCAAACCGACGAAGCGCTGGGTCATGCCCGTGTATCCAAGGTACCGATTGTCGTGGCAATCAACAAAATGGATGCTCCCGGAGCCAATGTGGACCGGGTGATGCGGCAGATGCAGGAGCGTGAACTGGCCCCTGAAGAATGGGGTGGGGAAACACTATGCGCCAAGGTTTCCGCCCTCAAGGGGGAGGGGATCGAGGACTTGCTGGAGGCCATCATTTTGCAGGCTGAGGTAACCGAGACGATTGTCGCCGATCCCCGCGCCAAGGTGGAAGGTGTCATCCTGGAAGCCCAGAAAGAACTGGGACGCGGTTCCACTGCTTCGGTCATTGTCCAGCAGGGAACCCTCAAGCCGGGAACGGCCATTGTCTGCGGGGAACATTACTGCCGCGTCCGTCAATTGATCGACGACCAGGGCAAACAGGTGAAGCAGGCCGGTCCTTCAATGCCGGTCAAGGTTGTGGGCTGGTCTTCGCCGCCAGACGCCGGTGACGTTTTCAAGGCGGTCAAGAACGAGCGCGAAGCCAAGAAGCAGGCAGAAGCCAACGAGCTCGCCCGACGGAAACTGGAAGCTGCCGACAAGCAGGAATCCGGGGCATCCGTTGAGGACCTTTTTGCCGCCATTGAAAAGACGCAGAAGAAGACCTTCTCCGTCCTGGTCAAGGCGGACGTTTATGGAACGGCCGAAGCCTTGGCAACCAGCCTGCAGGCGATCAAGAGCGACAAGATTGATCTTGAGGTCGTTGACATGGGGGTTGGAGACATCACCCGCAACGACATCATCATGGCCAGTGCGGCGCAGTCCAGTATAGTCGGATTCAGCGTCGGGATTGAGAATGGGGTCAATAGCCTGGCCAAGCACCACAGCATCCAGCTGTTCCAGCACAATATCATCTATGAGTTGATTGACCAGGTGAAGGATGCAATGGCCGATATGCTCGAGCCAGAGTTGCGGGAAAACAAGATCGGGGCCGCGGAAGTGCGCCAGGTCTTCCCATTGGGCAAGGGTCAGGTTGCCGGTTGCATGGTCACCGAGGGCCGTATTCAGCGCGATGCCCTGGCCCGCCTGATGCGCAATGGCGAAATGGTCCACGAGTCACGCATTTCCACCTTGAAACGCTTCAAGGAAGACGCCACCGAGGTCCGTGCGGGATACGAGTGTGGTGTCCAGCTTGATGGCTACAATGCCTATCAGGAAAAGGATAGTATCGAGGTATTCGAAATACTGAAAATCAAACCGTCACTCTAAAGCCGAATGGGTCAACGCGTTGTTCGAGTCAACGAGCTGGTCAAGCGCGAGATCAGTCATGTCCTGCATACCCGCCATCGGGCGGAGTCTGTCCACATCTCCATCCTCGGGGTTGATGTTTCTCCGAACCTGCGTTCGGCAAAGGTCTTCTATTCGACCCATGGGGATGTTAACCAGCGTCAGGCCGCAGAACGCTTCTTCAGGCGGCATCATGAATCCATCCGCAGGGAGATGGGCAAGGCGGTGACACTGAAGTATCTTCCGCATCTTGAATTTGTTTATGACAAGGGGGCCGATTATGGGGAACGGCTCAATGAATTGCTCGACAGTCTCGGACTTGAAGGAGAAACCCTGCCCGATGACTTCGAAAATGAAACCTAAACAGTTTTTATGATGGAAAAGTACTTTCCGAACCATTCCAGTGAATTCCTGGCGGCCCTCGAGGGTATCCGGGGCAAACCGGTGGCTATCATGGGCCATGTCCGTCCGGACGGGGACTGCATTGGTTCCCAGGTCGGGCTTGCCCGTTGCATGCGTGAGATGGGATTCGACGTCGTTTGTTACAACGAGCATCGGGTACCGCAGAATTGCGTTCCCTTCGTCGGGGACACGCCATTCTTCATGGCCGGTGAAGGCGTTGATGCCAACCGGGTGGCCATTACGGTGGACTGTGCCGACCGCAAACGGCTGGGACAAACCCTTCAGGAGGCCTACCCGGAAGTTTACCTTAATATTGACCACCACATCTCCAATACGCTTTACGGCGAGCACAACATCATCGATGGCCACTCTTCGGCCACCGGTGAAATTCTCGGAGGGATGATGCTCGACAACGACATGCCGATGGATGCAGCTGCTGCCCAGGCCCTGTATGTCGGTATTGCCACTGACACCGGCCAGTTCCGGTTTGCTTCCACCACTCGCGACACCTTCGAGATCTGCTGTCACCTGATGGAAAAAGGCGCGGATCCGGCCAGTGCGGCGATGGAGCTGTACGAACGTGAAAGCCCGGCCAAGCTGGCGCTGCTGCAGCGCTTTCTGGCCAGCTTCCAGTATGTCTGCGACAAGCGGGCCTGCATCGGAATTATCGACGATGAAGCCTGGGAGGCAACGGGGGCCTGCAAGGAGGACACGGAGGGGCTTGTGGATTATGCCCGCTCGATCGAAGGGGTTGAAATTGGAATCCTTCTCGAGGAACGGGACGGAATGCTCAAGGGCAGCTTCCGGGCCAAGGACAAGATACACCGGGTGGACTTGCTGGCCCGCCAGTTCAACGGCGGCGGGCATGCCTGTGCTGCCGGGTTTAATCCCGAAAGTACGCTCAAGGAATTCTATCCCCGGCTGGTCAAAGCCCTTGAAGAACACTTTCACTCAATGAACGGAGAATCCTGATGAGTCAGCGAAACGACCTTGAAGGTGTCCTCTTGATCGACAAGCCGGAGGGAATGACCTCCCACGACGTTGTCGACAAGGTGCGGCACAAATTGAAGATGAAACGGGTAGGGCACGCCGGAACGCTGGATCCGAACGCCACCGGTCTCCTGATTATCCTGGTGGGCAAGGCGACGAAGCTTTCCCAGTTCCTCATGGGTCTGGACAAGACCTACGAGGGGGTTATCAGCCTCGGGATCGAGACGACCACCCAGGACGTCGAGGGCGAAGTTGTGGAGGAGAAGGATGTTCCTGAATTGAGCGAGGAGCAGGTCAAGGCCTTCATGAAGGAGTTTATCGGCGACCAGTACCAAACCCCACCAATGTTCTCCGCCAAGAAGATAGATGGAGTTCCTCTTTATAAGATGGCCCGCAAGGGGAAGACCGTTGAACGGGAACCGCGATTTATCCACATCAGTTCTTTCAAGCTGGATAAGTGGGAGAGTCCGGACATCGAATTCACGTTATCCTGCAGCAAGGGAACCTATGTCCGGACAGTCGCCAACGACCTTGGGCGAAAGATTGGCTGCGGAGGGTACCTCAAGGAACTGCGCCGGACGGATATCGAGCGCTTCCGGATCGAGGATTCTATTGAGCTGGAAAGCTTCCAGGAACTCAGCATTGACGAAATCAAGAGCTGGTTGATTCCGCCCTATCAGGCCGTTCCCAGCAATGTCACCTGACCTTCAACCGTATCCGTCATGCTGAAAGCGCCGAACCTGGCCACTGGCCTCCAGACGCATCCTGGCAAGGGCGTCTCCGGCAAGGACCCCCGGAAGGAACCACTCCATCTTGCCATCGGTATGTTCGATGGCGTCCACCTCGGACACCAGGCGGTTATCCGGCAGGCAATTGCGGCAGCGGAAAAGGAGGCGGGTCACTTATCGGCTGTCCTCACCTTTGATCCGCATCCCAGCCGGATCCTTTATCCAGAGCGGGCAACTTCACTCATCATGCCGTTGAGGCAACGCATTGAACATATGCTCGATGTCGGTGCTGAATGTGTCTTCGTGCAGCCATTCTCCCTGACCTATTCGCGCCAGAAGGCGGAGGATTTTGTCCCCTTTCTGATGGAGCTTTTTCCCGGCCTGAAAAGCATTCATGTCGGGGAAAATTTCCGGTTTGGCGCAGGTCGTAGCGGTGATATCAATACCTTGAGCCAAGGAGCTCGTGAGTATGGTGTCGTGCTCGAAGCCCGCCAGCGGGAGGTCCTGCACGATGTGGCGATAAGCAGCAGCCGTATTCGGGCCGCCCTCATGGAAGGTGAGATCGGCGAAGTCAACGCCATGCTGGGATATCCCTATGTCGCGGAGGGGAGGATCCTCAAGGGCAAGGGAATGGGTCGACGGATCGATTTCCCGACACTTAATTTCCAATGGCATCCGGAAGTGCTGCCCCGGTTTGGGGTCTATCTCGTCCTTCTCAAATTGGCCGGTACAGAACGGCTCCTCCCCGGGGTGGCCAACTACGGCCTCCGGCCAACCCTGGAGGAAGCTGACGAACCCTTGATGGAGGTACATCTTCTCCAACCGGAGTCTATTCCGGGGGCAGGGGATCGGGTCCGCATCGCCATGATCGACTATCTCCGTCCGGAGAAGGCATTTCCGTCGCTGGATGACCTCAAGCAGCAGATAACCCGTGATGTCGAGGCCGCCCGGCAAAAGCACCAGACAATCGATGCCTCATCGATCAAACCTTTCTAAAGGGTTGCCGGTTGGTGAGGCTGTGACTTAATTAGGCGGAGATGAACGCAACTTGCAGGGTATTCCTAACCGCACTCATGGCCCTTGGCGGCATGGGGCTGGTTGCACAGGAAACAGAGCAGTGGCTCTTTGAAGGCTTGATAACGGAGGCGGATCCAGCCTTGGCCCCGGATTTGCAAAGCGGCTGGGTGCTGGCCGGAAGTTTCTTCTTCAACCGGCTGGAATTGCAGGAAGAGCCGGTTCCTCCGGAGGCCCGTGGAGGGCGCCTGGCGGGGGGGATTGGCCAGACAGAGCTAACCATTGACCTCTATCACCAGCTGCATTTTGAAGCGCGACAGGTTCCCGGACTGGCCGGCTTTGATTACCAGAACAACGATCCCGACTTTGATGGGAGGGACATGCTGGGCTGGTTCTTTCCCGTGCAGGGTGAACTGAAGGACTCCGGATGGACCTCCCGCTGGTTGCAGATCTGGCTCGCCGACCCGGAGGGTGAGATGATCCGGAATGTGCCACCCCGGATTTCCCCTTACGGGATTGACTATCAGTCTGCCTGGTTCCGGCTGACCTTCGAGAATGCAGCCGGAGAGCCGGTCTATGCCGATGGGCGGATCGATCTCTTTGCACCCCGGACAGAAGTGGACTCGATGGATGAGGAGACTTCCTGGAGAGGAGTTGCCATTGAACTCAGTGACGAGCTGATGCGGAAGGATTCTGTCATCGAGGAATTGCGCCAGGACCTGGCGGCTTCCATCGCCCGCTTGGAAGGATTGCGCAATATGGTCGACCTTCTCGTCGAGGAGCGGGAATCCCTTCGTCAGGAAAACCGGATTTTGCAGGAAGAGGCGGAAAAAGCCGATCCGCAAGTACAGGAGAAATTGACCGAATTGGAGGTTGAGAAGTCTCTCCTGGAGTCCCGCATCGATGAACTCTCCGGCCAGAATCAAGCGCTGGCGGAAAGCCTTGCCTCTTCGGAGGTCGAGCGCCTGCAATTGATGCAACAGCTTGAGGACATGGAAAACCTGCGCAGCCAACCGGTTGCTGATTCCACCGGTGTGCAATCCGCTTCGTCGGTGGTTGTGACCCGCGACAACCAGCCTGTCGGGTCGATGACGATCGTCGAGGAGCCGATGGTCATTGAGAAGCCCGTCCTCATTGAGAAGCGTATTCCGGTCAAGGAGACGCCTCCGGAAACGAAGGTCTCCCCGCCACCAGCCAGCAAGGAAAAACCCAAGAAGCCGCGATTCACGAAGCGCCATGGACCGCGCAAATTCCGTTAGTTTCCGTGGACAAGGCACAGAGACATCGTGTAAACGCCGCCCGCGTTGCCATTCGCAACCAGATGGGCTTCTTTGACGAGTGGCATGGTCAAGTGGCTTCCGACTGGAAGGCGGATGAAACCCGTGTGACTTTTGCTGACTTTGCCATCACCGAAAAGTTATTTGCGGAATTGCGTCGATCCTTCCCGGAGGACCAGTTCATGTCCGAGGAAACGGTGATTCCCGATGAAGAGGTTGCCATCGAATCCCGATACCTGTGGGTCCTCGACCCGATCGACGGGACCAATAATTATGCCCTTGGCATGCCTTCCTGTGCAATTTCATTGGCTCTCTTCAAGGACGGTCTGCCGCTATACGGACTTATTTATGATGGTAGCACCAGTGAGTTGTTGGAAGGCGGCCCCCAGCAGCCTCTTCTGGTCAATGGACGCAAGGTTGTGCCACTGGAGCAGGCTTTTCCCAAGCGGTCCGGATTGGTCGCCCTGCATTTTCCTTTACCTGAATCCCGGGTGGGGGACCTGCATGAACTCTTTCATAAGTACCGTGTCCGCAGCCTTGGAAGTGCCGCCCTTCACCTGGCCTATGTCGCCTTGGGACGCTTGGACGGAGCCCTGGATGAAAAGGTCCGGATCTGGGATATCGCCGCAGCCATGTGTCTCCTTGAGGCAGCTGGAAGGGAAATTCGCTTTATTGGCCGGAATCCACTCCCGCTCCTGCAATTCAGCATGAAGGAGGCCCCATTGCAGTACTATGCTGGCAATGCGGCATTCTTAAAGGAAATGGAAAATTGGCTTCGTTGACATGCTGTCCTTGCCAGCCTCCAACATTCCCTTATCAGTCTTCAGTAAAGGATTGTTATGAAAATCTACATGAATGGCACCCTTGTCGATGAGGCCGACGCGAAAGTATCCGTGTTTGACCACGGACTGCTGTATGGTGACGGGATATTTGAAGGAATCCGTCTCTACAAGGGCTGTGTCTTCAAGCTCGACGAGCACCTGGACCGGCTGGACAAGTCGGCCCGCGCTATTCTGTTGAAGCTGCCGGTGGATCTGGAGACGATTGCCGAGGCCATTTGTGAGACCTGCCGGGTCAACAATCTCGAGGACGGGTACATTCGCCTGATCGTAACCCGTGGCGTCGGTTCCCTTGGACTGAGCCACCTCAGTTGCAAGGATCCTCAGCTGATCATCATAGCGGACAAGATCACACTCTATCCCGAAGAACACTACACGAAAGGGCTGCGGATTATCACTTCGCCAACCCGTCGCATTAATCCGGCCGCCCTGCCGCCGATGGTCAAGTCCCTCAACTACCTGAACAACATCCTTGCCAAGGCGGATGCCAACCAGGCCGACTGCCTCGAAGCCATCATGTTGAACGACCAGGGCTATGTTGCCGAATGCACCGGGGACAACATTTTCATCCGGCACAAGGACAAGTGGTTTACGCCCCCGACGGCTGCCGGTGCCCTCCGGGGGATTACCCGCGGTGCCGTTCTCGAGCTGATGGAGGACCTTGGCTACACCTGTCAGGAGGCCAATTTGACCCGCTATGACATCTGGACCGCTGATGAAATGTTCCTCACCGGCACGGCTGCCGAGGTCATTCCTGTGGTTGACGTGGACAGCCGGACCATTGGGGACGGAAAGCCCGGTGCCTTGACCCACAAGTTGCTTGAGGCCTTCCATGACAAGGTGAAAACGGATGGCCGGATGATTCGGTGAACCGCCCTTTCGACTGGAAAATGGGCCGAATGCGATTAAGATAGAAACATGGCAAAACCCGAACAGTGCAGCCAATGTTCCAAGCCGGCAACGATCCACCTTACCCAGATTATCGATAACAAGATTCACAAGGTGGATTTGTGCGAGGATTGCCCCTTCAAGAAAGGGGTGACCGATCCGGAAGGCTTCTCCCTGGCCGATTTTCTCCTCAAGCCTCCCGCTTCGCTCGTTTCGGATCAGTCCCTGCAGTGCGAGGCCTGTGGGTTCTCTCCCGCGGACTTCAAGAAGACCGGGCGTTTCGGATGTCCCCAGTGCTATGAGACCTTCAAGGAAATCCTCCAGCCGATGCTGAAGAACATGCACAAGGACACCGTTCACCGGGGAAAGGTGCCTGAAAAAGCCCTGGCCCGTATGAGCCGCAAGCGGCGTCTGGACCAACTCGAGTCCGACCTCGATGAAGCGGTCAAGGAAGAGAATTACGAAGAGGCGGCCCGCTTGCGGGATTTGATTTCCCAAGCCAGGGAAGCCCTTAATTTTTCCTGATAACAATGCTGATAACTCCCCTAATTGAAGCTAAGGCTGAATTGACGGATGGAGGATTGGCAGCTGAGCCAATCGTCCTTTCGACTCGTATCCGGCTTGCCCGCAACCTGGCCGGTGAAGCTTTTCCGGGATGGGCAGACGGACCGCAGCGGACAGCGGTCTTTGACCGTTGTTTTGAGCAGCTCAGTCCGTTGTCAGCTTTCAAGGAGGGGGTATTCCTGCAGATGTCCGATCTGACCGACCTTGAAAAACAGGTGTTGGTGGAACGGCGTCTGGTCAGCCGCGAACTTATCGAGGCCCCCGATTCGACCGGGGTACTGGTTTCACCAGCCCAGAACCTGGCCATTATGATTAATGAAGAGGACCACTTGCGGATCCAGGCCCTGCACAGCGGATTCAATCTCCGCAAGACCTGGGATGAAGTGGACAGCCTCGACAACCAGATCGAGGAACATCTCGATTATGCGTTTTCCGATGATTACGGTTACCTCACTGCCTGTCCGACAAACGTCGGGACGGGTCTCCGGGCCTCCGCGATGCTCCACTTGCCCGGTCTTGTCATGCGGGACCACATGGAGAAGGTCATCCGGATGGTCAACCAGTTGGGATTGGCGGTCCGGGGAAGCCTCGGTGAGGGCAGCGAGGCCACCGGGAGCATTTTCCAAATCAGCAACCAGCAGACGCTGGGGGAGTCCGAGGAGCAGATTCTCAAACGCCTCATCAACATCCTTCATGCCATCATTGAGCAGGAGAATAATGCCCGCGGGGTCATGCTCGAAAAGCAGCCTGCTGTGATTCTGGACAAAATTGGACGCGCCTACGGTGTTTTGCGAAATGGGCACCTTTTAAGCTCCGCAGAAGCGGTAAATCTATTGAGTTTGATGCGACTGGCAGTGGACATCGGCATGTTGCCGCAGGAAAAACGGGCCCAAATCGACCGTCTGACGATGGAGGTTCAGCCCGGTCATGTCCAGTGCACCGCCAATGCCAACATCGATCCGGAAGAGCGCGACGAGATGCGGGCAACCAGAATTAGGGAACAATTTGCTTCTTTTCCTACTCTTGATTTTAGTAACATCCATTGGACGCCCAACCTGAAACCACAAGATAACGATGGAACCCATGAATAATTTTACGCCCCGGGCCCAGCAAGTGCTGGCATTGGCCCGTAAGGAGGCTGACCGCTTTCACCACAATTATGTCGGTACAGAGCACCTGCTGCTTGGATTGATTAATCTCGGGCAGGGAGTTGCTGTTAATGTGCTGCAGAAAATGGGACTGGACCTCGATACTGTGCGGACCGCTGTTGAGAAGCAGGTCGGCAAGGGGCCAGCCGCGAAGCCGATTGGAAACATCTCCTACACCCCCCGGGTAAAAAAGGTCCTCGCCCTGGCGGGCAAGGAAGCCAAGTCGTTGAACCACAGCTATGTAGGGACGGAGCATATCCTTTTGGGCCTCCTTCGGGAAGGCGATGGCGTCGCTGCCCGGGTGCTGAAGAGCCTCGAGGTGGATATTGAGCGCTGCCGGGACGAAATCCTCAGCGAACTGGATCCCAATTTTGCCGGTGAAGGGGGCGAACCTACGGGTGCTGCCCCGGGTGGCGTCGGTCCCATGGGCGGCGGTCCGGAAGACAAGCGCGAATTGAAGACGCCGGCCCTGAAGGCATTCGGACGGGATCTTACCGAACTGGCCCGCAACGGGGAACTGGACCCGGTCATCGGCCGCAAGGACGAAATACGCCGGGTCGTCCAGGTGCTTTGCCGGCGGACCAAGAACAATCCCGTGTTGATTGGTGAGGCCGGCGTCGGCAAAACGGCCATTGTCGAAGGACTGGCCCTCGAGATTGCAAGTGGGGTTGTTCCGGAAATCCTTGCTGAAAAACGACTTATAACGCTCGACCTCGCCCTTATGGTGGCTGGGACAAAGTACCGCGGCCAGTTCGAGGAGCGCATCAAGGCGGTCATGGACGAGATTCGCCGGGCCAAGAACGTCATTATCTTCATCGATGAACTGCACACCATTGTTGGTGCGGGTGCCGCTGAAGGAGCGATGGACGCTTCCAACATCTTCAAGCCAGCCTTAAGCCGGGGTGAATTGCAGTGCATTGGAGCGACCACCTTGGCCGAGTACCGCAAGTACATAGAGAAGGATAGTGCCCTTGATCGGCGCTTCCAGAGTGTCATGGTGGACGCTCCGAGCGTCGAGGACTCCATTGCCATCCTCAAGGGCATCGCCCCGAAGTACGAGGAGCACCACAAAGTCAGCTACACGGATAAAGCCCTTGAATCGGCTGTCCACCTGTCCGAACGCTACATCACTTCCCGCTTCCTGCCGGACAAAGCCATCGATGTGCTCGATGAAACTGGTGCCCGCTCGCGGATCAATTCCCTTAATCGTCCACCGGAAATCGAGGACATGGCCAAGAAGATCGAAGAGGTCTGTGCCCAAAAGGAAGATTGCATCAGCAAGCAGAAGTTTGAGGATGCCGCCAAGTTCCGGGACGAGGAAAAGAAGCTCCGGGCCCAGCGGGAAGAAATGATTGAGGAATGGAAGAAGTCCCGTGCCGAGACCAAGATTACTGTCGATGAGGAGGATATGCTCCAGGTCGTCAGCGACTGGACCGGTATTCCGCTGCGCCGGATGGAGCAGAAGGAATCCGAGAAGCTTCTCAATCTGGAGAATGAGCTTCAGGATACGGTTATCGGGCAGGATGAGGCCACAGTGGCCATTGCCAAAGCCTTGCGCCGCAGCCGGGCCGATTTGAAAGACCCCAGCCGTCCGATTGGGTCCTTCCTCTTCATGGGCCCGACTGGCGTCGGCAAGACCCACCTCGCCAAGACCCTCGCCGAGTCCATTTTCGGAAACAAGGATTCCATCGTCCAGATCGACATGTCGGAGTACATGGAGAAGTTTTCTGTCAGCCGCCTGATTGGTTCGCCTCCGGGTTACGTTGGCTACGAGGAAGGGGGTCAGTTGACCGAGACAGTCCGCCGCAAGCCTTACTGCGTGGTCCTCTTTGACGAAATTGAGAAGGCCCACCCGGATGTCGTGCAGATTCTTCTTCAGGTCCTCGAAGAGGGCCGCTTGACGGATAGCCTCGGCCGGACGGTCGATTTCCGGAACACGATCATTATCATGACATCCAATGTCGGGGCCCATATCCTGCAGAAGGGACAAGGGCTCGGGTTCGGGAACGACGATGCAGAGGACAACTTCGAGAAGATCAAATCCAAGATCATGGATGAGGCCAAGCGGGTCTTCAAACCGGAGTTCCTTAACCGGATCAACAGTATCATTGTCTTCCACCAGCTGCTTCGCCAGCACCTGCGCAAGATTGTCGATATTGAAATCCGTGGCATCACCGGGCGCCTTGCCGAGCGCCATATGCCGCTGGAGATTTCCGAGGCTGCCAAGGATTTCCTCATTGACCAGGGATATGATGAGAAGTTCGGAGCCCGGCCCTTGCGGAGGGCGGTCGAGCAACATCTGGAGGATCCCCTGGCCGAGAATCTCCTGCGGGGTGACCTCAAGGAGGGTGAGCCGGTCCAGGTGGATGTTTCCGAAGATGGCAAGGTGCTGACCTTCGTCCAGAAGGCGGCAGCTCCCGGGGTCTGATTCGACTTCCCGCCGGCGATTTCCATTGCCAATCGGGCAGGCCCTTTCTAAGCTTCATGCTGGAAAGGAGGCACCTGATGTTAAACGTGTCACAAGGTAAGGAAATCGTCCTTCGTGTGAAGAACGACATGGGTGTCCTTGGTGAAATAGCCCGTTTGGTTTCCGAGAGGGGGGTAAGTATCGAAGCGGTCTCCGGCACGGCCGAAGCCGACATGTGTACGCTGAGGCTGGTCACGGATGACAATCTGCGCACCTGTGATCTTCTTCAGGAGCATGCCTATTCTCCGGTTGAGGAATCCGTTGTCCTTCTCGAAGTTCCCCATAAGCCGGGAATGTTGAGGAATCTGACGTTGCGGCTGGGAGAAGAAGCGATCGATATCCGCTCACTCTATGCTTCCGCGAGTACCAGGGATGCCTATTGCCTGATGGTATTGCGGACGACGAATGATGCTAGGGCGCTCGTCGCCCTGAGTGAATTCGTCACCGAATATGCATGAGGCATCTTGAAGCACTGAGAGCCAGTGCTTTATGGCAGGCCGGTTGCTTATATCGGCCTGCTTTTTTTATTTGCCTGTGGAGCTCGGCTACTTGGTGTTGAGCCGTTCGACGGTCTTTTTCTCAAGGTCCCTCGGCATCTCCTCGTAGTGGGAGAAGGATTCCGAGTGGAAGCCGCGTCCACCAGTGATGGACCGCAGTGAGGTACTGTAGCGATACAGCTCCATCATCGGTACCGATGCCCGGATAACCTGGAATTTACCGTCTGTGTCCATCCCCTGGATGCGCCCGCGGCGACTGGAAATGTCGCCCATGACGTCGCCCATGAAATCTTCCGGAACCTTGACCTCAATGGACATGATAGGCTCCAGCAGACAGGGAGAAGCATCCATGAAAGCCTGCTTGAAGGCCTCCTTGCCGGCAATCTGGAAGGCAATGTCCTTGGAATCGACTGGGTGCATCTTGCCGTCATAAAAGTCGATTTTGACGTCAGTGACGTGGCAATGGGCCATGATACCCTCGCTGCAGGCGGATTGGACACCCTTTTCCACCGAGGGAACAAAGACGCGGTCCACATTCTGGCCCACGAGGGACTGATTGAAGTCCACACCCGAGTCCCTGGGCAGGGGCTCGATGCGCATCCAGACCTCTGCGAACTGTCCCGCGCCACCAGTCTGCTTCTTGTGCCGGTACTTGGACTCAGCCTTTTTGCGGATTGTCTCCCGGAAGGGGACTTTCGGCTCGCGCAAGGTGATCTCGACATTGAAGCGCCGCTTGAGGCGGCTCTTGATTACTTCCAGATGCAGTTCTCCTTGTCCGGAAAGGACCATTTCCGCGGTCTCCATGTTGTTGACATAGAGGAAGGTCGGGTCCTCCTCGTGCAGCGTGGCCAGACCTTCGGCGAGTTTGTCTTCATCGCCTTTGGCTTCAACTTCCAGGGCACCATGGATGTTTGGCTTGGGATACTCGACCGCCGGCAGCTTAACCTTCCGGTCGGGACTGCAGAGTGTATTCCCGGTATGCGTGTCCCGCAGTTTGACCATGACGCCAATGTCGCCTGCGGTCAGCTTGTCGATCGATTCGCGCTCATGTCCCTGCAGGGTGTAGAGCTGGCCAATTTTCTCCGGACAATCCCGGTCCGTATTGTAGAGTTCCATACCGGGCTTGATCTCGCCCGAATAGAGTCGGCAGAAGGAAAGCTCGCCCACATGTGGCTCGCTGATGGTCTTGAAAATATAGCAGGCCGATGACTTGTCGGAGAGCGAGATTTCCACCTCTTCGCCTTTGGAATCAAGTGCCGGTACCGTCTTGCGGTCAACCGGACTGCTGCCGTACTTGGCGATGAAATCCATCAGCCGGACAACGCCGACATTTGTTGCCGCGGAGGTGACGAAAACCGGTATGAAGCTTTGCGACTGGATGGCGGCATGGACACCCTCCCGGAGCTGTTCCTCGCTCAGGCTGCCCTGTTCGAAGAAGGTTTCGAGGAGGCTGTCATCAGCCTCAGCAACAAATTCGATTAGTTCCCGGTGAAGCGCCTTGACGCGCTCCAAGGCGTCGCCTTCCGCGGGCTTCTCAGTGAATTTGCCACTGCCGTCGCTGGCGTAATCGATTTCCTCGGAACGCATCACATCGAGGACCTGATTGAAGCCAGGGCCGGCATTGAGTGGCAGGGTCATCGGGAAGACCTGGCTGCCGAAATGGTCCCGCAGGTCATTCAGAACATCGTCAAAATCGACATTCTCACGGTCTGCCCCGTTGACGACAATCATCTTGGGAATGCCGTACTGGGTGGCATATTCCCAGACCTGGTCAGTACCGAGTTCAGCTCCGCTGCTGGCATTGACCACCACCATGGCGAAGTCGCCCACACGCAGGGCGCCCAGACCTTCGCTGATGAAGTCGAGGTATCCGGGAGTGTCGATGATGTTGAATTTGCGGCCTTCCCACTCGGTGTGGAGCAGGGAAGCGTGGACGGAAATCTGACGCTCCTTCTCACTGGCGTGGTAGTCGGAAACGGTTGTTCCGGCCTCAATGGAGCCAAGGCGCTGGATCTTGCCGGCACAGCGCAGCATGGCCTCTGTTAACATTGTCTTGCCGGAGGCCTGGTGGCCCACGACGGCAAAGTTCCGTATGTTATCGGGGGTATAGGATTTCATTTAATTTGCTTAAAAACAGGGGGATATAGCACCGCTTGCGGCACTGGTGCGAACCATACGGGCCCATTGAGCATTGCCAAGAGGAAAACGCTCCCAATGGGAACAATCTTCTACTCCGATTCAACCGGATTGGACAGACGGCCAATTCCCTCGATCTCAACCGTGTATTCGTCTCCCGGTTGGAGAAAGCGTGGGGGAGTTCGGGCAGCTCCCACGCCGGAAGGGGTGCCGGTCAAAATAACTGTCCCGGCCGGTAAAGTGGTGCTGCCGCTGAGGAAGGCGATGAGGTCAGGAACGGAAAAAATGAGGTCGGACGTATGGCCATCCTGCATCAGATCCCCGTTGAGGAAGCCGCGAATGCTAAGAGCGCCCGGGTCCGGGATGTCTTCCCGGGTAACGAGGTGGGGCCCGAGCGGACAAAATGTATCAAATCCCTTTCCCCGGCAGAATTGGCCGCCTCCCCAATCCTTTTGCCAGTCGCGGGCGCTGACGTCATTTGCCGCTGTGTAGCCGAGGACATGGTCGAGGGCATCCTCCGGGGCCACATTTTGGCAGGTGCGTCCAATGATAACCGCCAGTTCGGCCTCAAAGTCGACCTTGTCGCTGCGCAGGTGTCTCGGCAGCCGGATCGCTTTGCCTGGGCCCTGGAGGGTCCCCGGCATCTTGATGAAAAACACGGGATGCTGGGGCAGTTCGCCGCCCATTTCTAGCGCATGGGCCCGATAGTTCTGGGCAATGCCAATGATCAGCGACGGCCGTAGCGGAGCCAGCCTTTCCCTGATGGGAAGCCGCTTGGAACTGACTTCATACTCCCCGAAGAGATCGCCCTCAATGAGGTTGCCTTCGTCTTCTCCGGTTTGGTTCAAATGAACAATGCAGCCGGACTCATCACGCGTTCTAATAATCTTCATGGGGCTTTCCTGGGTTTGAGGGGAATTTTTCCTCGACAAAACGTTCCCTAATGGTCTATTGCCTAGAGGTTTACGAATATTAAAAGACTGGGACCAGCAATTTTATCGAATGAGGAAAAAAATCGTATCGCCAAGGAAGTTCGTCAAGCCGTCATTCGCCTATCTTATTGAAAAGAAGCGCGATGGTGGAGAGTTCACGCAGGAGGAGATCCGCTACATCGTGGATTCCATTATCGACAAGGACATGCCGCCCCATCAGCTGGCAGCACTGTGCACGGTCATTTATTTCCAGGGCATGAGTGCCCAGGAAACAGCTGTCCTGTCCGAGGAAATGATGCTTTCGGGGGAGGTCATTGACCTCTCGCGGATCACCCGGCCAAAGATTGACAAGTATTCAACCGGAGGGGTTGGTGACAAGACCACCCTCGTCCTTGTTCCGCTGGCAGCCGCCTGCGGGGTGGTGATGCCGAACATGAACGGTGTCGACGAGGAATTTGTCATCAGCAGTCTCGACAAGCTCAGTGCCATTCCCGGATTCAGTCCGAAAATGGACCTCGATGGATTTGTGGAGCAGCTGAAGGGCGTCGGTTGCGCGATCTCCGAGCAGTCCAAGGAGATTGCCCCGGTGGACGATATCATTTACAACATGCGGCAGCAGACGGCCACTATCCCGAGCCTACCGCTGATCACCGGTTCGGTCCTGAGTCGCAAGCTCGCTCAGGGATCCGAAGGCCTTGTGGTCGATGTCAAGTGGGGCAACGGGTCCTTTATTCGCGATGTTGAGCAAGCTCGCCAGCTGGCGCGTTCGATCACTCGCGTGGGCCGCTCCATGAAGCGTCGTTGCGTGGCCCTGGTCACGGACATGAACCAGCCGCTGGGAGACACCGTCGGCACTGGGCTTGAGCTGCAGGAAGCGATTCAGCTCCTGAAGGGTGAAGGTCCGGAGGATTTGCAGGAATTGGTCCTCAAGCTGGGAATGGAGATTGTCCGTCTGGCGGGTGTCGCCGGTTCCACCCTTTCCGCGAAACAGACGGTCCAGCGGGCCCTCAAGGAAGGGACCGCCTTTGAAAAGTTCAAGGAAATGGTCGCTGCCCAAGGTGGCAAGACGGCCTGCCTGGATGACTTGGAGAAGTTCCCCAAGGCCAAGTATGTGCGCAAGCTTCCGGCTCCCAAGCGTGGTTACGTCCATACCATCAATGCGGGCATGATTGCCCGTGGGGTCCAGTTGCTGGGCATGGCCTCCGGAAAGTCGAAGAAGCTGGACCCGGCGGTCGGGGTATCGGAAATCAAGAAGGTCGGTACGCAGGTCAAGCAGGGTGAACCGCTGATGATGATTCATTATAATGATGAATCCAAGCTGGACAGTGCTCTCGAGTACTTGAAGGCCGCCTACCGGTTAGCCCCGAAGCGTCCAAATACGCCGGAATTGATCGTCGAGCGGGTGGCTTGAGTGCGGCGTGTCCCTTGGAGTGCGGCAACTTGTTGCCGCCTTGGAAGGGCGCGACGTGTCGCGCCTGAATGAAAGCTGCGTCAAGCCGCAGCACTCCACGAGGAGCGCCTGAATGAAGGCTGCGTCAAGCCGCAGCACTCCATGGAGTAGTCAAATTTGACGGCAATACTGGCTTTTATGGGCCACGACATTTCTGCCAGAATTGACTTATGCAGCAGAAGGTCAGTTGGCACCATGCGCCGCCGCATTGGATTGAAGAAAAGGGCATTTACATGGTGACAGGGGCAACTCTGCACAAGAGGCACCTATTCAAGGATCCTGAAAGCCTCACGATGCTCCAGTCACTCTTCTTTGAACTTTGCAGTGAATTCAAATGGTCGCCCCATGCCTGGTCTTTTTTCTCCAACCATTATCATTTCATTGGTGAGTCACCTCCCGAGGCGGAAACCCTGCGACCGATGCTTTCGAAGTTGCATATGCAATCAGCTAAATGGGCAAATAAGAGAGCCGGAACTCAGGGGAGGAAAGTCTGGTATCAATTTTGGGATAGTCGGATAACCTGGGAGCGCTCCTATTGGCCGAGATTGCGCTATGTAAACGAAAATCCGGTCAAGCATGGCCTCGTATCCAATGCTGCCCTGTATCCATGGTGTTCCGCATCATGGATTGAGAACAACGCCCGGCGTTCCCACCTTCGCAAGATGTTGTCCTTTCATACCGACAAGCTGAAGATTTTCGATGATTTTTGAGTGCGGCGTGTCCCTTGGAGTGCGGCAACTTGTTGCCGCCTTGGAAGGGCGCGACGTGTCGCGCCTGAATGAAGGCTGCGTCAAGCCGCAGCACTCCACGAGGAGCGCCTGAATGAAGGCTGCGTCAAGCCGCAGCATTCCACGGGGAGCGCCCAATCAAAGGCTGCGTCATGCCGCAGCACTCCATGGAGGCGTTGCTACCGCAGGTTGTCGGCCATGGCGATGGCCTTGAGCATGCCGGCGGCCTTGTTGATGGTCTCCTGATATTCTGCTTCTGGTTTGGAATCAGCAACCAAACCGGCGCCACTCTGGACATAGATGGCTTCGTCCTTGATGGTGGCGGTACGGATGGCGATGCAGGAATCGAGGTTGCCGTCATAGGAGAAATAGCACACGGCACCGGCATACGGGCCTCTTTGTTCCTTTTCCTGCTCAGCGATAATCTGCATGGCGCGGACCTTGGGTGCACCACTGACCGTACCGGCGGGAAAGGTGGCGCGCATCAGGTCATAGGCGGTTCGATTTCCGGCAATATGTCCCTCCACCTGGGAGACGATGTGCATCACGTGGGAATAGCGCTCAATGACCATGTACTCCGGCACTTTGACCGAGCCATATTCACAAACCCGACCGAGATCATTACGGGCCAGGTCAACCAGCATCAGGTGCTCTGCCCGTTCCTTTTCGTCAGCCAGCAATTCCTTCTCAAAAGCGATATCGGCCTCATAGGTCTTTCCCCGGGGCCGGGTGCCGGCAATGGGCCGCAGCTCGGCCAGTCCGTCGGTCAGACGGACGTGGACTTCCGGCGAAGCCCCGACTATAGAATAGGGCCCGGCATCGAGCAGAACCATGTAAGGGGATGGATTGACGATCCTCAGGACCCGGTAGAGATCCAGCGGTGAACGAGTGTATGGCTTCTCAAAACGCTGGCTGCAAACTACCTGGATGACGTCACCGGCGCGGATGTACTCCTTGCAGGTTTCGACCATCTCCTCGAAACGCTCCTGTGTGAAGTTTCCTTCAGGAATAGCTACATCCCCGGACTGCGGTACCGGCAGGGTGGGGATCTCCCGGCCCTTATGGAGGCGTTCCGCCAGTTCCTTGACGGCCTGTACGGCAGCTTCGTAACTCTCCCCGGCCTCAGACGGATTCTCGACATGGGCATTGACGAGGAGACGGATGGTCTGCCGGGCCCGGTCGAAAATGACCAGGGTATCGGTAACCAGGAAATGGGCCACCGGCATATCGAGGATATCTTTTTCCGCCATGGGGACGGATGGCTCGACGCTGTGGATATATTCGTAACTCAGGAATCCAACGGCTCCGCCGATGAAGCGAGGCATGTCGGGTAGCCGGACCGGCTTGTACTGGTTCATTTCCTGCTCTAGAACCGTCAATGGATCCGGTGGGCAGGGGAAACGTTCTTCACCACCATCGCGGGTGCGGACGATGGCCTCCCCACCAAGGTGCATTTCGAAGGTCTTGCGCGGCTGGAACCCGATGAAGGAATAGCGGTTGAGGTTGGCCCCTCCCTCGATGGATTCGAGCAGGAACGCTGGTTCCCCTTCATCCTTCAATTTGGAGTAGACCGAGACGGGAGTCTCGAAATCCGCCATCAGGTCGGTGTAGACCGGAATCAGGTTTCCCTGCCCGGCCAGCTTTTCGAACTCGTCACGGCTGGGCGAAATCTGCAAGGGACGGTTTTCCATTATTCGACCGTAACGCTCTTGGCGAGATTGCGAGGCTTGTCGACATCGCACTTCCGTTCCACCGCTATGTAGTAGGAGAGCAGTTGCATTGGAATCGAAACCAGCGTCGCATGATTGACCTCATGAGTTTCCGGCAGCTGGATAACATCATCTGCCAAATCCTCCGGGAACTCCTTGCCGGCATCCGTGATGGCGATGACCTGCCCCTTGCGGGCCTTGATCTCCTGGATGTTGGCAAGGGACTTCTTGAAAATTTCCCCCTTCAGGGCGATGGCCACAGTTGGGCACTCGGGACTTACGAGGGCAATCGGGCCATGCTTCATCTCCGCGGCTGGATAACCTTCCGCATGGATATAGGAAATCTCCTTCAACTTGAGCGCACCTTCTAGGGCGATGGGGAACATCAGCTGGCGGCCAAGGAAGAGGAAGTCGTTGTGATGCGCATACTTCTTGGCGATTTCCTCGATCTGGTCTGCCCGCGACAGCGCTTGGGCGACCAGACCCGGCGCATTCTTGAGGGCATTGACGATTTCCTTGCCGTCGGTGAAGCTCATATCCCGCATGCGGGCGAAATAAAGGCTCAGCATGGCGACGATATGGCATTGCGAAGTGAAGGCCTTGGTTGAAGCAACGCCAATCTCCGGGCCGCTGTGCTGGTAGATGCCACCGTCGTTTTCGCGGGCGATGGTCGAGCCAACGACATTGGTGATTCCAAGCACCCGGTAGCCTTTGCGTTGCGCTTCCCGCTGCGCTTCCAGCGTGTCAATGGTCTCGCCGCTCTGGCTGACCGTGAAAACAAGGGTATTCTTGTCAAGGGGAGCATTGCGGTAGCGGAATTCACTCGCGTATTCCACCTCAACCGGGATCCGGGCATATTTCTCAATGAGATATTCCGCGACAAGGCAGGCGTGCCAGGCCGTTCCACAGCCCAGAAAGACAATCCGGTCAATTTGCCGCAGTTCTCGAGGGGCGATATTGAGGCCGCCGAATTGCGCCGTGCTGTTGTCCTGGGAGAAACGGCCCCGCATGGCATTCTCTATCCCAATCGGCTGCTCGAAAATCTCCTTCAGCATATAATGCGGGTAGCTGCCCAATTCCGCATCCTCAATATCCCAGCTGATGGTGTCGATGACCGGCGAGATAGCGACTTCCTCCATGGTGGAAATGGAGAAATCATCCTTGCGGACAGTAACCATCTGGCCGTCATCCAGATAAACGACATTTTGCGTCCGTCCGGCAAATGCGGTGACATCCGAAGCGAGGAAGTTTTCCCCGTTTCCAACACCGATGACCAGCGGGCTCCCCTTTCGGGCCCCAATCATGACATCCGGAATATCAAGGCACGTCAGGACGATGCCATAGGTCCCTTCAACTTGGGACAATGCTGCCCGGAGGGCTTTCAGAAGGGCTTCCTCGCCGTTGCTGCGCTCGCGGTCGACCTCAGCTTCATAAAGGAAGGCGATGAGGTTGAGGAGGACCTCTGAGTCTGTTTCGCTGGCAAAAGTGACGTCTTTGGCCTCCAGTTCCCGCTTGATGACCCCGTAGTTCTCAATGACTCCATTGTGGACCATGGAGATCTTGCCATTCCAGGAGACGTGCGGGTGGGCGTTTTCATCGGTGACACCTCCGTGGGTGGCCCACCGGGTGTGGGAAATGCCCAATTTCCCGGATTGACGTGTCTTCAGGGATTCCTTGCGGAGGCCGTCGACCCTGCCGGTTTGCTTGAGCACATGAAAATTATCATTCTCAAGAAGGCACAATCCGGCCGAATCGTAACCGCGGTATTCGAGCCGTCGCAAGCCGTCCAGAAGGATTGGGGTTGCCTGATGTTTGCCAATATAGCCAACTATACCACACATAATTGGTTTGCATAACAAGGCGAGCCGAACCATATAGCAAGCTCAGAACCGTAACCCGTTCTCCTTCAATTACCGATGAAATCCAAAGTTGTTTGTGTCGTTATGGGCGGTGGCCGAGGCACTCGTCTGCACCCCCTTACCTCAGAACGCTGTAAGCCAGCAGTTCCCCTCGCCGGAAAGTATCGCCTTGTTGATATTCCCATCAGCAATTGTCTCCATTCCGGCCTGAATCAGATTTTTGTCCTCACGCAGTTCAACACGGCCTCACTGCACCGGCATATCCAGGAAACCTACAAGTTTGACCCGTTCGGCGGAGGATTTGTGGACATCCTTTCCGCAGAGCAGACGCAAAAGGGTGACAGTTGGTACCAAGGGACAGCGGACGCCGTTCGGCAGAACCTGCACCATCTGGATGTTGCCGATAACGACCTTGTCCTGATCCTTTCCGGGGACCAACTCTACCAGATGGACTTTGAGGCGCTGATTGAGAAACACCGCAGGACTGAGGCCGCGGTTACCATCGCGGCCAAGGCAATGCCGGTTTCCGAAGTCCACGGACTGGGCCTGATGCGGGTCGGGGATGACCTCTCGATTAAGGAATTTGTCGAAAAGCCGACCGATCCCAAGGTAATCGAGGGACTTGCCCTTAGTGAGGCGGTCACTTCCCACCTCCACGGGTCAAAATCCGAAAAGTACGTCCTCGCCAATATGGGTATCTACTGTTTCGAGATGCGCGTCCTGCGGGAGAGCCTCGACAATACCAATACGGATTTCGGCAAGGAGGTAATCCCGCACCTCCTGGGCAAAGTGAACCTCATGAGCTATGTCTTCGAAGGCTACTGGGAAGATATCGGAACCGTGCATTCCTTCTTCGAAGCCAACCTCAGCCTGACGGATCCGGTTCCTCCGTTCAACTTCTTCGATCAGGATGGCTTGATTTATACCCGGGCGCGTTTCCTTCCCGCTTCCAAAATCAACGGCATGAAGGTCAAAAATGGGATCATGGCCGGAGGATGCATCATCAGCGACTCGGACTTTGAACGGACGGTGATCGGCGTCCGCTCGGTTATTGGCTCAGGCAACACGCTCAAAAACGTTGTCATGATGGGAGCCGACTATTTCGAAACGGATGCTGAACGTGAGGAAAACAAGCGTTTGCAACGACCGAATATCGGGGTTGGCGAGAACTGCCATATTGAAAACGCCATTATCGACAAGAACGCCCGAATCGGCAACAACGTGCGGCTTTCTCCGGAAGGCAAACCCGACATGTTCGAGCAAGGCGATATCATTGTCCGGGACGGTGTCCTGCTCGTCCTCAAGGGAGGCATCGTGCCCGACGGGACCGTTATTTGAGCCGGGGCTCCCCCTGCCTTGACCCTCTCCCGGAGTTACCCAAGGGGGATTGGGATTGAGATCAGGATTTGGATGGGGATGAATTTAGTAGATGCGCAAGATCATCCATATCGACATGGATTTCTTCTATGCGGCAATCGAATGCCGCGATGATCCATCGATTGCGGACAAACCGGTTGGGGTTGGAGGACGCACCAGCAGGGGCGTATTGACGACCTGCAACTACGTGGCCCGGGAATTTGGCTGCCGGTCGGGGATGCCGGTCTTCAAGGCATTGGAGTTGTGCCCCGACCTAATTATCAAACCTGTGCGATTCGATGTCTACCGTCGCGAGTCGCGGCGCATCCGGGCGATATTCTCTGAATACACGGAGCTTATCGAGCCGTTGTCCCTTGATGAGGCGTATCTCGATGTCAGTCACCAGCGCCGGTACGCCTATCAGATTGCGAAGGAAATCCGCCGCAAGATTTACCGGGAAACCCAACTGACGGCCAGTGCGGGAATCGCCCCCAACAAGATGCTGGCCAAGATCGCCAGCGACTGGAAAAAGCCCAACGGCCAGTTTGCCATTCTCCCCGAAGACGTGGAATCCTTCATGAAGGAATTGCCGGTGCGGCGCATCCCGGGAGTCGGGCCCCGGGCGGAGGAATTGTTCAAGAGCAAAGGGATTGAAACCTGTGGCCAGTTACAGGAAGTCCCTGTCAATGAAATGGAGGCCTGGTTGGGTCCCAGCAGGGCGGCGGAACTGCACGCGCGTTGCCGGGGAGAGGACGATCGCCCGGTGGAGGCTCACCGTGAGCGCAAGAGCCTCAGTGTGGAACGGACCTTTTCCCATGATATTGCCACGGTCGATGGCTGCCTGCAGGAACTGCCCGCCCTGTTGACGGAATTGGAAGAGGACATTTCCAAGATGAAGGAGCCCCGACCCTTCAACAAGATCTTCGTCAAGTTGAAGTTCTCCAATTTCCAGCAAACAACACGGGAACAGGCGGGGATCGCACTGCTCCCGGAAGCATTCCAGTCCCTGGTGGGAGAGGCGTTTGACCGCAGCCCTCATGCGGTCCGGCTTCTGGGTGTTGGTGTCCGGTTCCCTGAAAAGGCGGATGACAGCCAATTGGAATTGGACCTCGCTTAACCGCCTGGCAGGTGGATCGACGGATCTGTCCATTCAAAGAGGACAATCTCGAAGTGCGGCTGGTGATTCGAGTCAACGGACTTGAGCAACCAGACCCGCGCACTCTTAAGCAGGGGAAAGTCAGCCCGCCCTGCCTTGATGGCCAGATGAAGGACCCAGGCGGAGCCGTGACGGACCAGTGGCGACCCCTCGCGCAGCCATCCCTTCAGGGGAAGGCGTGAGAGCAGGGGATCCGTACTATCGCCACCGGCAAAAGCCCTCGGGAGGATTCCCCGGTTGAAAAAGTCAGCTATGGAATGGCAGGGAGTCTCCCGCAACTGTTTCTCAATCCGTTGAACTGCAGTGGCCACGAAAGCGGTGTCCCAGCTCCGGTAGTCGACTGAGTCGACTGGATTCGCGAACTGTGGATAGGAAGGAAATTCCACCACCGATTCCTGAAGGCGGGCCAGCCATGTTTCCCCTGTGAGACAATTGACCGGAATCGCGGGAACATACGCCTGATCATGTCCATTGCGATTCTGTCGTTTCGTGACCCCCTCTCCTTCAGGCGACCGGGACCACCAGTGACCATTCTCCAGAAGCGCATTGACTTCAAGCGCTCCGGGTGAACCGACGCCGGACCCTCCATTCCAGGCTGTCAGGTCGCTGGCCGCCAGCAGGGTTTCCGGCATTCTCGAGGGCCAGGAGAAGAGGGGGCCGGATGGATGTAGTGATTTATCCGTGACAAGATCATTTTCACTATGTCCGGCTTTGGTGATGACAATGTCTGTTACTGGAAAGGTGCGTCCACCCGCGTCCTTCAGGTCCCGCTCAGCGTCAAGAAGCCGTTGCCGGGGATCCAGCAATCCGGTAAGGCTCTCCCGGGGGCGAACGAAGGAGA
The DNA here is from genome assembly GCA_040830765.1 of Puniceicoccaceae bacterium. GTDB lineage: Bacteria > Verrucomicrobiota > Verrucomicrobiia > Opitutales > Oceanipulchritudinaceae > Oceanipulchritudo. Next base: position 330,840 of record JBFOMH010000017.1, read on the forward strand.
TGGAGACCTGGGAATTCTCCTTTCGAAAGGAAAGGCTTCCTCCAGTGAGATGAAAAGGGGAGGGCATGTCGTCAGCTCGATCGAACCCTATGGACTCAACGGTGATGGGCCAATTCTCCAGGCGAAACCATCCTTTACCGGACCGGGCAGTGGCCAGGGGGTCCGAGGCGCTGGCATCCAGCAAGGCAACCTGCAAACCATCCGGGTGGGGGTTGAACTCAAGGGTCACCGCATCGGCCGGGCCCACCATGAATCCAGGGTGCAGGGTTCGCGCAAGGCCCTCCGGTTGCTGCTTCGAATCCGGTTCGGAGAAGACAAGGCTGGCTCCGGATTCCAGAAGACCGGACGTGCGAATCCATGCGTGAATACCCCGTGCGCCCGTCGAGGAATTGGCCGCTGCATCGAGGTCAATCCAGCCGGAGGAAATGCCTTTGGAGTGGTTTATGATGCGAATCCGTGGAAGGTTCCAGAAAACTGCTTGGAAAGCAGCCTCCAGACCGGATCCAGGATGCATTTGCAGCGGACGATTGTAAGGATTCCAGATCCCCGCATCGATGTAGTAACGGATACGGATCACCTTCTCCCGTTGGCCACTGATACCACTGGCGAATATGCCAAACCGAAGGGCAATGAAGTAAGGCACCGGTACCAGTGAAGGGCCAAGTTCAGGGAAGAAGGGCAAGGGTTCACTATTTGGGATGTACGGCAATTGAGTCAGCTCCCGCTCAGGTATCAAGCCAGCCAATACAGTTGTCTCATTGGAACCGGTAATTGGTGAGTGCCGCCAGGATGGCAATGGCCAAAAGGTCCGGGGTTTTTCTTCACTGCCGAGGAGGGATAGATCCTCGGCGGTCCAGGATAATTCGAGGATGTGATCGGCGTTTTCCGGAGACAGCCTTCTCCATTCAGACTGCAAAGAGTTGTCCGAAACTGCGGACGTGAATCTAGCGGAAATAGCACCTTCCTGTCCTTGCCGCGTGTAGAGGGGATGCGGAACACCTTCTTCTTCAGAATAGCAAACGGACATCCAATGGAAACCTGATGGATCTGCCTGGAGAAGCGCACTGGTCCCGCTTGAATTGAATATGGTCTGCTCCAGATATCTGACCAGTGGAGCTACCTGTTCCTTGAGGGATTGCCTGGCCCGCAGGTGCTCAAGGTCAACCCGTGATTTCCGCAGCACATGCTGGTTATCCTTGAGGATGAAGAGGCTCAGGATGACAATGCTGGAGGCCAGCATCAGGGTGAAGGGGAGAACAAATCCTTCTCTGGGACTTTCCGGCATACCCCCAAGGCTGCGCCTTGAGCTGCAGGCTCTTCAAGTGCAGTCTCTGGTCAATTTGGACTAACCGTCAGGCGCAGGCGCTTGTCTGTGTTGAGCACCTCCCGGGCAAATGCAGCCACATCCTCGGCATTGACCGCCTCCAGCCTGTCCTCGTAGTCCAACCAGTCCATGACGGGTTTCTTGAAGAGGGCATTCAGTGCCACAATTGAGGCCCGTGTACCCGGGCTCTGCAGTGAGAAGCGCTTGCTGACTTTCATCCGGGTTTTGGCCGCCTGCAGTTCCTCATCGGAAACATGGCCTCCGCGAATGCGGTCCATTTCGCGGTCAAAGCACTCGAAGACATCCGAGGCGGTGGAAGGGTGTGTTCCCGCGTAAAGATAGAAGCAGCCATGCTCCAGTCCCAGCAGGCGGGATGCTCCGACGTAATAGGCCAGCGATCGTTCCTCACGGACGGCGGTGAACAGCGGTCCTGACATGTCGGACAGCAATTCATTGAGCAGGTCCCCAACCAGGGATGTCTCCGGCTTCACGCCGACGTCCGGATAGGCCTCAAAAACAACCGATTGCTCCCGGTCCATGGTCTCATGGATTTCGCCGAGGGTCGCCGGCCCTGGGAAGCCGGGGGGGCTCCCTTCAGGCAGGGAATCCGGCAGTTGAAGGAGCAATTGCTCCAGCTCTGGGATGATGACGTCGGGATCGAAATCCCCGGTGACAACAATGACCGCATTGGGGCCGACAAGAAGATTGTCCCTCAGGGCCCGGAGATCAGATGCCGTGATGCATTCCGCAGTCGCAATTTGACCGCAGGGGTGGTCTGCAAAGGGGTGCTCTCCAAAGAAGCGCTGGCGGAGGAGCAGCTTGCCATAATCGAGGATTTCGTCCTCCAAAGATTTCAGGTGGGCCACTTGGGCATCGCGTTCACGATTGATCGTATCCTCATTAAAGGCCGGATGCAGGAGGGCATTGCGCAAGGCATCCATGCCCTTGTCGATGCTTTGTGGCATGACCTCGACTGCGAGGGCGAAGGTGTTGTTGCCGGAGGTGTCGGAAACAAAGCAGCCTTCTGTCTCCAGTTCGTCGGCGATTTCAAAAGCGGTCTTGAACTCAGTGTCCCGGTTGAGGACGGTAGCGAGTAGGGAAGTGGCTCCCCGGACGGACTCGGGTTCGTGCGAAGGCCCGCCGAGGCCAGCGAAACGAATCCATGCCCGGGGCAGGCTGGCATCCTTCTGCCAGTAGATACGGGCTCCGTTTGAGAGCGTCTTTTCTGAAAAGGCGGGAAGCTCTTTCTCAGCCATGCTGCCGGAGTACGCTGCGCGCCCTGAATCAGGAAGAAGAGTCGCTACGGAGAGTTTGATCGTGTGGAACGTGTCAGTAGCCAATTGCCTCAGGTCTTCCGTTGTCAGCGCGTGAATCTTCTCAAAATACCGCTTCGGATAATGCAAATCCCCGACAAGGGCAGCGACCAGACCCAACCGCGAGGCCATCCCGGAGGAGGTTTGGCGTGAATGAATCTCACTCACGAAAGCAAAATTACGGGCCTTGTCCAATTCAGCCTGGCTGAAGCCGGTAGTGGCCAGTTCACGGCAGGTCTCGAGAATGGCCGCCTCAGCTGCCTCGGCCTTGTCGCCGTCGCAACTGTACTGGATGAAAAACAGGCCGGGATTGGCCGGATTCCAGGTGGAGGCGGAAATGCCGTGAACCAGATGCAGTTCCTCACGCAGCTTTTGCCGCAGGCGGCCGCTGTGACCGGAACCGATGATCGCCGCCAGGATGTCAAGACCGGGCGAATCCACATTCCGCATCGAAGGCACCTTGAATCCCATCAGGCCGCGCCCAATCCGGTAGTCGCCATAGAGGCGTGATTCCCGGAAGGCTAGCTGGGTTTCTTCCTGGGGAACAACGACCGGAGCCAGGCATCCCCGGGGAAATCTGGAAAAGGTTGCCTCCAGCTCCTTCAGCAAGGTCTTCTTTTCAAAGCACCCGGCGACCGTAACAACCATGTTCTCCGGCTGGTAGCGGGAATTGTAATAGGCCTCGAGAACGGAGCGGTCAACCTGCTCAAAAAGCGGTCGCAGCCCAATGACCGGATACTTGAAAGGGTGCTGGTTGTAAGCAGTGGTGAAGAGGCTCCTTCCGAGGATCCGGTCAGGATCATCCAGGGTCATGTCGATCTCCCGCAAGATGACATCCCTTTCTCTGGCCACTTCCTCTTCCGGCAAGGAAGCGTTCAGGACCTGGTCCGAGAGCAGTTCGAGGATCTGCCCCAAGGCTTCCGATGGACCGTCGATGTAGTAGACGGTACGATCAAAGGCGGTGTAGGCATTGATGTTTCCTCCAAGCGCCTGCACTTCGGAAGCCAGTTGCCCGGGCCCCCGCTTGTGGGTGCCCTTGAAAAGCATATGCTCCAGAAAATGGGAGAGTCCCGACCCGAGATGATCCCCCTCATGGATACTTCCGCTTTTGATCCAGACCTGGACGCTGATCACCGGATGGGCGGATTGTTGCTGGAAGATGACCTTGAGGCCGTTGTCGAGGACGACCGTCTCGGGTGATTTGGCGAAAAGCGATTCCAGCGAAGGGGGTAAACCGGAGTTGTGGGAAGTCATTTCTTTCAGCTTTGGTCCTGAAGGCTGGCCGCAATCTCGGGGAAACTGGTCTTACTGGGCCGGAACGGGGTCTCGAACACATCCTCGAAGTTGTAGACTTGGTTAAAGTCCTCGATGGAGTCCGTGTCCGTCTTTCCGAAGATGCCGAACTCGACCAGGTTGAAAACAATTTGCCCGAAGTCCTCGGTCTGGTTGATGCCCCAAGATTCAAGAAGCATCCGGGCCATCGGGCCGTACTGCTCAAGGGCAAAATCGCGAATGCCTTCGCAGAGTTCCTGGCCGCTGACGTGGCGATGGTTGCCGGACTTTTCGCGCTCCTTGATTCCCGTCAGGGTATGGTCAAGCGCTTGCCGCATAAAAACATAGGCCCCGGCGTCGTAGCGGGGGTCGTCCTTGCGGATCAATTGAACAACTTCATGGAAGTTTTTTCCCGACATGCTCCTTAATGAATTCCTTCACTCTTCCAATGCAAACGGAAATGTGAATCTTGCCGGCCGGATCTCAAAACAGCTCCAGCTGGGGGAAATCCTCGCCAGGCTTGGCCTTTTTACGGGCCTTCATCCGCTGGCGAAGGATGTTGTGGCTGGAATCGTCATCTTCCAGGCGGCTGAGGATGACCTTGGCCCGGTTGATGACCGTGTCCGGCAAGCCGGCCAGCCGCGCCACTTGGATTCCGTAGGAGCGGTCTGCGGCCCCGCGCTGAACCTGGCGAACGAAGATGATGGCATCGTTCCACTCCTTGACCGCGACACAGAAGTTCCGCACCCGGGACAATTCGCCTTCAATCTGGGTCAGCTCGTGATAGTGGGTGGCAAAGAGGGTGCGCGGTCCTTTCTCACCCGTCCCGTGGAGGTGTTCGACGACCGCCCAGGCGATGCTGAGACCATCGTAGGTGCTCGTTCCCCGGCCAATCTCGTCAAGAATGATGAGGCTGCGGTCGGTGGCGTTGTTGAGGATGTTGGCAGTCTCGTTCATCTCCACCATGAAGGTGGAATTACCCTGGGCCAGCTCGTCGCTGGCTCCAACGCGCGAGAAGATCTTGTCCACGAGGCCGATGCGGCACCTGTTTGCAGGGACCCATGAACCGACCTGGGCCATCAGGGTGATGAGAGCGACCTGGCGGATGTAGGTGCTCTTACCGGCCATATTGGGACCGGTGATAATGGCCATCTGGGCCTCTTCAGAACTGAGGAAGGTGTCGTTGGGGACAAAATCATGTTCGCCCGGCATCCCCTGCAGGCGCTGTTCCCGCATCATCTGCTCCACAACCGGATGCCGGCCACCTTCGACTTCGATGGTGTTGCTGCTGTCCAGTTCCGGGCAGGTGTAGTTCCATTCACGGGCAATCTGGGCCCAGCCGACAAAGAGGTCGATTTCCGCCAGGCAATGGGCGGTCTGCTCAAGAGCGTCCGCCTGAGCAAGGATTTCACCAACAAGTTCCAGGAACAGCTGTTCCTCCCGGGCAATGGCCTTTTCCTCGGCGCTGAGGATCTCCCGTTCTTTTTCCTTGAGGTCCGGGGTGTAGAAGCGTTCCGCATTGGTCATGGTCTGCTTGCGGATGTAGTCATCCGGGACATTGGCCAGATTGGATTTCCGGACCTCGATGAAATACCCGAAGGCGTTGTTGAATTTGACCTTCAGGGACTTGATCCCGGTGCGCTCAATCTCCGTTGCCTCGAAGGCGGCAATCCATTCGCGGGAATTACGGGTCAGGCCGCGGAGCCGGTCCAGTTCCTCATCAAAGCCGTCGGCAATGAACCCTCCCTCCTGAATCTGGTTGGGGAGGTTGTCGTTGAGGGCGCGATCAAGCAGATCCAGCAACTCGGGAAACAGGAGAAGATTCTGGCCAAGGTCGTTCAGTGAGGGGCTTTCGAAGGACTCGATGACCGAGCGGATGTGCGGAAGCTGGTGCAGGGTCTGCCGGATCGCTCCTGGTTCGCGGGGATTGCGGAGGCCGTTGCGGAGACGCCCGATAATCCGCGGCAAGTCGCGGACCCCCCGCAAGTATTCCTGCAACTCGGAGGCCAGCCCCGGGGCACTTAGGAATTCACCCACGGAGCGCTGACGACGCTGTAACTCCCCAAGGTCCAGTGGCGGCTCGGTGAGGCTGTGCTCGAGCAGGCGGGCTCCAGGCGCCGTGGTTGTCTTGTCCATCGCATGCAGCAGGGATCCTTTACGGACGCCCTGGCTGGAGCGAAAAATCTCGAGATTACGCAGGGTCGCTGGATCAATCTGCAAGGTATCGCTGGAGCGGTATTCACGGATACGTCGGACATTCTCGGGCTGGGCACAGAGATTCTCCGTGGCATAGGCGAGGAGGGCCCCCGCTGGCCCAAGGCCCGGATGATCCACCGGGATGCCAAAGCCGTCGAGATTCATGACCCCAAGGGTCTGCATGACGACCTTGGCCCCTTCTCGAGGATCGAATTGCCATGGCATGAGGGTGGAATGGGTCCGACCCTCGATGAGGCGGCTGATTTCGTCGGACCAGCCTTCCAGTTCGTCATCCGCCCGCCACTTTTCCAGCGCTTCCTCGGGGAGGATGATTTCGCGGGGATCGAGGGCATGGAAGACGTTGATCAAATTGCTGAAGCCCGGGCTGGCGGCGATCTGGAACTCCCCGGTGGTAAGGTCCAGCCAGGCCGCGGCGAGGCCGGACTTGCCCCAGTTGCAGGCGAGTAGGAACTGGTTGCGACCGGCCTCGATGTGGTGATCCTCAAGGGTTGTTCCGGGCGTCAGGATGCGGGTCAGGGAGCGTTTGACGAGCTGGCCCGGCTTGGGGGCCTCCATTTGCTCGCAAATGGCCACCTTCTTACCGGCCTTGAGGCACTTCTGGATGTAGGCGTCGGCGGCGTGGTAAGGAATGCCGGCCATCGGTTGGCCATTCCGCTGGGTTAAGGTGATGCCGAGGATGTCCGACCCCATGCGGGCGTCCTCATCGAACATCTCGTAAAAGTCACCGAGACGGAAGAGCAGCAGGGTGTTGGTGGGCAATTTTGCCTTCACCTCCATATACTGCTGCATCATGGGGGTTAACTTTCGGGAAGAGGACGACATCCGGAACAGGCAGTCTTCAGGAAGGCTGGACAGAATCAATGAAAATTCCTGCCTCAAGAGTGGGAATTTAGGTTGTGCGGGGGCACCGGAACGCTTGAGACTTGGAGAATGCAGACTGTGGAGCTTAAGCATCGCTTCCTGGGAGGAGAGGCTGATCAATCAGCACTTGTCCTCTTGCACGGCTTGCTGGGTTCCGCGCGCAACTGGCAAACGGCCGGTCGCGCCCTTGCCGATTCCCACAGGGTCTTTGTGCCGGATTTGCGCAACCATGGGGAAAGCCAGCATGCCCAGGAAATGGACTATTCTAACCTGGCTGCGGACGTGCTCGCCTGGATGGACCGGGAGGGAATCGGCAAAGCCAATATCGTTGGCCACAGCATGGGAGGGAAGGTGGCGATGTATCTGGCTTGCCGCTACAAGGAACGCTTCTCCTCCCTGACGGTTGTCGATATCGCCTGCCGGGCCTATCCGCCCCGATGGGAGAAGGAGTTCGCGGTCATGCAGGCGATGCCGGTAAAATCTTTCAGCCGCCGTCTGGAAGCCGAGGAATGGCTGGAGAAGGACATCCGTGATTGGGCCTTCCGGAAATTCCTGGTCAGCAACCTGGACCGGGACCCTGAGGGTGGATTCCGCTGGATTGTTAACCTCGATATCCTCGAGGCGGCTTTGCCCAACCTCTTCCGGCAGGTACCGTCCGATGACCAGTCGTGGGAGGGGCCCGTCCTCTTCCTGCGCGGTGAGCAATCCCGCTTTTTCCTCGATGAGGATCTGGCGATGGCGCGGCGGTTTTTCCCTGCGGCAACCTTGCAAACGATTGCCGATGCGGGGCATAATGTGCATTTCGACCAGCCTGCGGCCTTTGTGAAAGCCGTCCTGGAGCACGTTGGGAAGGCGGAAGGATGATTATCGGCATCGAGAGTTCCTGTGATGAATCGGCCCTGGCCCTTTTTGATCCCGAGAGCGGATTCAAGGGCGAATGGGTCCATTCGCAGATCCTCAAACATCAGGCCTATGGCGGGATTGTCCCGGATTTGGCCAGCCGGGAACATCTCGATAACTTCCCGATCCTGTTGAAGGAGCTGCTGCAAAAATATGAACCGGCTGAAGGAGACACCTTGGCGGTGACCTCCGGTCCGGGGCTGGCAGGATGCCTCGCCCTTGGCATGACCGTTTCCCGGAGTCTTTCGCTGGCCTATGGATTGGAAATCCTCGGCGTTAACCACCTGAGGGGACACGCCTTTTCACCCTTCATCGAATTGCATGCCGAAGATCCGCAAGCCTTCGGGGAGCGGTTCAAGGAGCAGTTGCCACACCTCGGGCTGATTGTCTCGGGGGGGAATACGGTGCTGTTCGGGATTGATGAGTCTGGTCACCTCTCAGTTCTGGCAAACACGGTTGATGATGCGGCTGGTGAAGCACTCGACAAGGGAGCCAAGCTGCTGGGGATGCCTTACCCGGGCGGTCCCCTGATCGAGGAAAAGGCAAGTGGAGGCAATACCAGGGCCTTTGACTTTCCACGCGCCTTTCCAAGTTCCACCGATTCCCGCTTTTCCTTTTCCGGACTCAAGACCAGCCTGCGCTATCTGCTGGAGAAATTGGATGATGCCGAACTGGAAGAGAGCCTGTCCGACATTTGTGCCAGTTACCAGCAGGCAGTCGTGGATGCCCTTATCCGCAAGACCGGCCACTTGCTGAAGCGGGGCGGGTGGAGGAGCTTGGGGCTGTCCGGGGGAGTTGCCAATAATACCTGCCTCCGGGAAGCATTCCGGAAACTGGGCCACTCCCATCGTCTGCCGGTATATATTGCCCGGCCTGCCCATACCGGGGATAACGCCGCGATGATTGCCTTTGCGGCCTATATCGACCGAACGGGATGCCTTCACGATCCACCGGCCTTCGATCCATCTTGGGAACTTGCTTGATCGGGCATCTGATTTCACCAAGCTGAAACCCTATGGGTCAGGACTTGGAAGAGGGCACCTCGCTGGAACTTGATTTTGACAAGCTGCGAAAGGTTGTCGCCACGGCACCGGATGTCATCCCGGCCGTTGCCCAGGATGTGGATTCCGGGCGGGTGCTGATCATCGGATATGTCAACGAGGAGGCATTGCAGACTGCCCTCGAGAAGAAGGTGGCCGTTTTCTGGAGTACCAGCCGTAATGCCTTGTGGATAAAGGGTGCAACCAGTGGGGACTTTCTGGAGTTGGTGGAGACGCGTGTGAATTGCGAACAGAACTCCATCCTTTACCGTGTCCGTCCCAAGGGAACGGGCGCCTGCCACACCCGCGATGAGTCAGGGAAAAGCCGTTCTTCCTGCTATTACCGGGTAATCGAGAACGGGCAGCTGCGGCATGTCCCCTATGCATCCAGTGAAAAGTGAGAAAGGTTCCAGGCGGTAGGGCATGGGTTCCTCCGACAAGAAAAGTGGCCGGCAGCCCATAGACTGGGCGGATCCAGGCTATTTCTCCGGTGATTCCCGTGTCGGCAACACAGTCCGGGTGCTGGTGCAACTGATCCGTCCACCGAAGGGACACCGGACTTTGCCAACCCGCACCGGGGGAATGCTGATCGCCGTGACCATTGGCGTCGGCACGGCCGCATTCAATACGGGACAAAATATTCTCTATCTCGCCCTCTCGATGCTGCTGAGCACGCTTCTGGTCAGTGGCATTCTCAGTTGGATGAATTTCAAGGGCTGCCGCTGGCGCTTGGAGACCGGTCGGCATTTCCGGGTTGGTGAGACCAGCCCGGTCTATCTGGAGTTGGAAAACACCAAGAAGCGTCTGCCGAGCTACTCGCTGACATTCATGGTTGCTGCCAGCCGGAGCGGCTTGAGCGAGAACCTCTCCTTGCGGGAGCGCCTCGATCCCGGGAAGTCGATCCGCCTGCAATGGGATTTCAAGCCTGAGCGACGGGGCCGGGAAACTCTCAACCTGGTGGGACTGGTGTCGCGATATCCCTTTGGGTTCTTGAAGAAGTCCATCAGCGACAGTTTTTCAAAGGACATCATTGTCTGGCCTGCCCGCTTAGCTTATCAATTCGGTGGAGACAAGTCCGGCCGTCGCTGGCTTTATGGCCAACACCGGAGACGGGGTGAAGGCGTCGACCTGGTTCATGTGCGCGGGTACCGCAGTGGAGACCCATTGAAGAAGATCCACTGGAAAGCCTCCGCCCGGATGGGAAACCTGCAGGTCAGGGAAACGGAACAGGAGCATCATCAGGCCTTTAAATTATTCATCGATCCATCGCCCCACCTGTGGAAAGAAGAAGCTGCATTCGAGCGCATGTGCGCCTTCGCGGCCAGTCTGGCGGAAGACCTTTACCAGCGGGACCAGCTGCGCTCCGGTCAGGTGGCCGGTTGCGAACCGGTCTCCGTCGGGGCCATCGAGGATTTGTACAGTTTCCTGGATGAGCTGGGAAGTTTGGAACGGAAACCAGTGGAAGGTGACCAGCGCCCGGCAGCAGGGACAGCAATCCAATTCATTCCCGGTCCGGCTGGGACGGTACTCGCAAAACTGGGGGAGGTAACCGTTGGCCAAGCTTGAAAGCAGGGAACTGGCGGCCATTCGTTGGCTGATGGGGCAATTACTGGTCCTGATCAGTTTGTCGGGGAGTTATTCCCTCGACCTGGGTGCTGACTTTCTCATTACGGCGGGAATCGGACTGACAGTAATGGCCTGTCTTTTTCCGCGAGTTGCGGAGCGCATACCATCCCTGTTCTGGAACATTTCCCCCTTCATCCTCCTGATCCTGATCATCAGTGATTTCGTCCTTGGAGGAGGGGACATCCTGCCGCCACTTTTCCGCATGGTGCTGGTGCTGACGCTTTACCGGACTCTGCAGATCAGGACCCCGAGGGAGGACTTGCAGCTCCTCCTGCTGGCGCTGTTCCTGCTCATCCTGACGGGTGTACTGAGCCAGGAAATCACCTTTGGCCTGCAAATGTTGCTCTTTGCCCCATTGGCCATGGGGCAGCTCTTTGTCGTCAACCTCTCAACGGACCAATCCGGCAAGGGCCCGACTCCAAAGCGCGTACCGGTATTTGAGAATTTCAGTTGGCGGCAACTGTTCCGTCATGTCTGGGAACGGTTTGATCGACGTACCCTGGCCGCCGGGTGCCTGCTTTTCCTCCTGACAACCGGAATGGCCCTTCTGCTGTTCATTTTGTTGCCCCGTTTTGATCTCGGGGCAGCCCTGCCGTTTCCTCGCCTGCAGACCGGCCAAAGCCTTTCCGGTTTCACGGACAACGTCAGTTACGGTGACGTGGTCAGCATCCTTGATGATGATTCCATCGCCATGCGGGTTGACGTCCAGGCCGAGCAACCACCAGCCCGTCCCTACTGGCGTATGGTGGTACTCGATGCCTACCATGCCGGAGGTTTCATGGTCTCACCAGCGGTGGCCCGCGATCGGCGCCAGGTACAAAACTATCGTTTCTCCTTCGAATTACCCTCGGGAAGAACGCGGTCACCTTCCACATGGACCCTTTACCTTGAGGGAGGCATCAGCGCTTATCTTCCCGCAGGAGACTCCTTCAGCTCACTTCGGTTCCGGAACCGAACGAGTCTGGAGATCCACGACTTGACCCGGGTCTACAAGACGATCCGGACCAATGCCAATACCTTGTCCTTACGCTATGAGAACATGGGATTCGAAGGGGTCCTTCCACCGGGTGCCGAAGACTGGCGACTCCCCGGCATGCAACGCCTGATTACGGACACATCGTCCCCGGATTACCTCAGTGATGTCACCTATCCGCAAACACTGCTGACCTTTCCGGAAGGCGAGGCGAATGTGCGCATCATGCGCAAGATCCTCCGGGCAACAGGATTTGAACGGGGAATGCCGGTGACAGAGTTTGCGCAGCGGGTGGCCGCGTATCTTCAGCAGGAGCACGACTATGGACTGCAGAGCACCATCCCGGGAGGGGAAGCAGACCGGTTGCTCCGCTGGGTCGATTCGGATGGCCCGGGTCATTGTGAACTTTTCGCCGGGGCCTTTGTCCTCATTGCCCGCTACGCCGGATACCCGTCCCGCCTCGTTACGGGTTTTGCCGGCGGGGACTGGAACGGATTCGAGAACTACTACATGGTCCGGAACCGGCATGCCCATGCCTGGTGCGAAGTCTATGATCCAGAGGCTGGCTGGTTGCGTATCGATCCGACGCCCGGCAGTGGATCGGCTGAGGGTTCCGTTGCCTCGGCCCTCTCGGGAGGGCGCCTTTTTGCCGATCGAACCTGGCAAGCCTATCTGGACAGTTTGCGCATCCTCTGGTTCCGGCGGGTCATTCAGTTCGACAGTGATGACCAGGCGGAGATGGCGGATGTAGTCAAGGGGGCCGGTGCCCGGGGACTGGATTGGGTAACCCAGCAATTCAAGTATTGGAGGGAGCGGTTTCGCTCAGATGTGGAAGCCTTCTCCAGCCGGGGTGAAATTTCCGGCCTGCTTAGGGACGTGGCCATGCCGCTGGCGATGGTGGTCCTGGTCGTGGTGCTTTTACTGATGCTGCGCCGCCGTTCCCGTCGACTGGGATTCGAACAAATCATGAGAAGGAAGGCGGGTCGCGTGTTGCAGCAGCGGCAGTTGCGGCAGCTGCCGGTTGACAGGCCTGAGCACCGGGAAGTGCAATTGATTCGCTTTGGTCCGGTTACCGAGTGGCCGGAGGATCCCGGCAAGCGACTGGCGCAAATTTCCCGCCAGCGATGAGCTGCTAGAAACCCAGGAATTCCTGGAATACCGCCTTGGCAATCGGGGCGGCTGTTGAACCACCGCCATACTCAATCTCCTGCTCGGGAACCCCTTCGATCATGACCGCGACAGCAATGCGTGGGTTCTCCACCGGGGCATAACCGACAAACCAGGCCAGTGTTGTTGGCCGACCATCCTTGCGAACCTGGGCCGTGCCGGTCTTTCCGGCGACCGGCATCCCCGGTTTGCCCGCCAGCCGGGCGGTTCCCCGCTCCCCGGCCAGTCTCATGCCTTCCTTGATCAAGGCCAGTTGATCCGCATAAAGGCTGATCGGACCTTCAACCTGCGCGGGGCCCTGGTCATGGAGTAGGGTGGGTTGCAGGAATGTTGTTTGCCGGGCCAGGGATGCGGCGAAGGTAGCCATTTGCATGGGAGTGAGAAGCAGAAAACCCTGTCCTATGGACATGTTTGCGGTGTCACCGGCAAACCAGCCCTCGCCGTAAAACCGGCCGGCTTTCCACTCCGGGTCAGGGACCAGCATGCGGCGGGTTTCAGCGGGCAATTCGATTCCCGTCGGCTGATCCAGATGAAACCGCCTTGCTTCGTTGGCAATGGACCAGACCCCGGCTTCAGTTCCGGTATTGTAGAAGAATACATTGCAACTGTCGCGGATGGCCCCAATGAGGTTCTCATCCCCATGGCCGTTAAGGCGGTGACACTTGAAAACCCGTTTGCCCACAAGGTGGTATCCGGGACAGAAGATTTCCGTTTCTGCGTCGACGACGCCTTCGCGCAGCACGGCCATCGCCGTGATCAGCTTGAATGTCGATCCGGGCGGGTAGAGGCCCTGAATAGCCCGGTTGAGCCAGGCACCCTTTTCGCGAATTTCCTCATCGACGGCAAAACTGATGTAGGGGGAGAGATCGTTGAGGTCGTAAGCCGGACGACTGGCCAGGGCCAGGACTTCTCCGGTCTCGATTTCAATGGCCACGAGGGCACCTGTCTTGTCCCGCATCGCCTGTTCGGCAGCCAGTTGAATGTCGATATCAAGGGAAACGGAGAGATCCTTTCCCTTGCCCGGTTGCTCGTGGAGGACCCGCTCGTATTGGAATCCGCTTGGATCGACAGTCCAGATTTCACCTCCAGTCTGCCCCTGGAGGTGATCATTAAAGGCTTTCTCAAGGCCACTGCGGCCAATTTGACCTGAATTCCGGAAGGTCAACAAGGTGTCACCGGGAAGGCTGCCTTCCGGGAATTCGGTACTGTCTGAGACAAACCCGAGGGTATGGGCCGCGGCCTCGGAATAGGGATACCAACGAGCGGTTCCGGAAATGATTTGGATGGGGGAGTCGACCGGGATCTGCTCAATCAACTGCGCATAGTCCTCCGGAGAGAGGTCCTTGATAAGCGGGAAGGGAAGCAGGAGCGACTGGGAGAAGTGGCGTTCAATGTCCTTGGATTCAACTTCCACTTCCTCACCCAGAAGCAGGTTGAGGCGGTTCAGGTACCGCTGGACAACATTCTTCCGGGCGGTGGTATTCATGGTATAGCGGTCCGGATTGAGGCCCAGATCCCGCTGGCGGCGGACGAGTGTGTAATACTCCTCCCGGAATTCCGCCCGCAGCTCGTTGAGGTAGACGACGGCTGAAAAGAGGGGCCGGTTGCCCACCAGAACCTTGCCATTGCGGTCGTAGATGATCCCTCTCGGACCTGGCATGAGGATACGCCGGTAATTCTGCCGTTCCGCCGCAGCGGCAAATGCTTCCCGCTGGATCAACTGGCGGTAGCCCAATCCCGCCAGCAAGGCGATCATGCAGATACCGATGACAAGATAGAGCAGATAAAGCCGCGTATTGACATTTGGGTCCGGCCGGTCGGAAGACTTCCTGTATACCTTTTGTATCATGCCAGGTAACTACATTCTTGAAATTTCAGACTCCAGATCCCAGCCGAGGTTGTAGAGGAACTGTTTCTGGAAAAAGCACCACGGCCAGGCAAGGGCGTAGACAATGGCCGCACTGAAGAGCATGTCGATCAGGATGCGCTGCCAGTAATTCCATTGATCCCATTGCTGGAATCCCAGCAACATGGCCATGGCGAGTACCCAGAATGCCTGGACACCAGCGGCCACCGCACGAACGTGCGTCCGGTTCTGTCGCCGGATCCGGCGCTGGAAGTTGACGTAGATCAACCAGAGGAGGAGATAACCGGCAACGTAGGTACCGTCCGGTGCCGGGTGAATGGAGTCGGCCAGGAATCCCAGGATGGCCGTGTAGACCAGACTCGAAATCCGGTTCAGGTGCAGTCCGAAAAAGAGGATCAGAAGCGCGTCCAGATGCAGGTGAAGGGACCATGCTCCCAGCAGGAAGTTAATTTCCCCGGCAATAAAATAGAGCAGCAGGTTAAGCAGGAATACCAGTGATATCCGCCCGTTGTCGCTCATTGTGAATTCCCTCCACGCGATTCCAGCGGAATCAGGACGGCCACTTCCCTCAGGCTTTGAAGGCGGGGATCGAGCATCACTTTGCCGCTCTGGAACAATCCGTCCGGCGAGGCTTCGAGGACGTAGACCCAGCCCAGGGTCAGGCCGTCAGGGAAGATTCCGCCGAGTCGGGAGGAAGTCAATCTGACGGGATCCTTGAGACTGGTCTCGATATCGGCCGGAACAGTGGAAACGGTTCCATAGGCTGGCTGGAGGCCGGGATTGATACCACCCCGGAATTCCACCGGGCGGTTGTCCCCGTCGACATGGGCGGCGGTCCGGAAGAGGGGACTGCTGATCAGTTCAACTGTCGAGGTGTAGGCACCGACCTTGGAAACGCGCCCGACAACTCCCCCTGAGAATATGACGGCCTGGCCCGGTTCGATTCCATAATTGATGCCTTTCCGAATAACCAGGGACTGCCACCATGCCGTCAGGTCACGATGAATGACCCGGGCCACTTCATACCGATATTCAGGAAAGGACGGGAGGTCGAAAAACTCCTCAAGGCGGCGGATCTCCGTTTCCAGGTCGTCGGCCTGTTGGTTGCGAAGGGCATAGGCGGCATTGAGGCGGGCCAGGTCAACCCCGACCTCGATGAGCTCGCTCTTGCTGTGGCTGCGGGTAGTCCAGTAGGAACGGAGATCGCGGATGTAACTGAGGGCGGTCCACGCTGGAGCCTGGAACTCCTGGAAGACGACGCCTGTCCAGCGCTTGAAGAGACTCGGGGTAAACCACCAGAGCAGGAGGAGAAGAAGGACCAGCAGGAGGGACTTTGCCTGGTAGGTGAAGTTCCGTGGCATTCCCTTAGGCCCGCGTCTTCATGAGCCAGTGCAAGTTCTGCAGGACGACGCCGGTTCCGTTGGCCACCGCTGAGAGGGGATCTTCAGCCACGAATACGGGCAATCCGGTAGCATCGCTGAGCAACCGGTCGAGATTGCGGATCATGGCCCCGCCACCGGCGAGGATAAAGCCCCTGTCAACGAGGTCTGCGGAAAGTTCAGGCGGGCATCGTTCCAAGGCGTTGCGCACCAGTTCGGTTATGGAATTGATGGTATCGGCCAGGGCCTCACGGATTTCCTGGGATGAAATATGCAGGGTCTTGGGCAGGCCGGCAACGGAATCACGGCCCTTGACCTCCATCGTCAACTCCTCGTCCAGCGGAGATGCCGAGCCTATGCGCATTTTGATTTCCTCGGCACTGCGATCACCGATCATGAGATTGTAGGCGCGCTTCATGTAGTTGACGATAGCAGCGTCCAGTTCATCTCCGCCGACTCGGATGGATTTGGAATAAACAACTCCGGAGAGGGAGATAATGGCGACTTCGGTGGTCCCGCCGCCGATGTCGACAATCATGTTGGCGGTCGGTTCATCGATCGGAAGCCCAACCCCAATGGCGGCTGCTACCGGCTCCTGAAGCAGGCGTACCTCGCGGGCACCGGCATGGATGGCGCTTTCCTTGACCGCCCGCCGCTCCACCTCGGTAATGCCCGAGGGAACAGCCACCACGACCCGCGGGGGGACAAAGCGCATGGTGTTGTTCACTTTCTGGATGAAGTACCGGAGCATCGCCTCGGTGATTTCAAAATCCGCAATGACGCCATCCTTCATGGGGCGGAGCGCACTGATGTTCATGGGGGTTCGACCGAGCATACGCTTGGCCTCGTCACCGACTGCAATTACCTCGCGCGTCTCGTTGTTGATGGCAACGACCGAGGGTTCCCGGAGGACGACCCCCTTGTCGCGGGCGTAAACCAGCGTGTTGGCTGTTCCGAGGTCGATTCCGATGTCGTTTGAAAAAATTCCGAGTGCCTTGCCGATCATGAAAGAGCTTTCCGTTGTGGCGTGATCTATTTCACTGCAATTTTGACATATTTTAGGAGATGTCAAAACGGAAAAGGCTTGAAGCAGAGGGAGAAAGAAAAACGCCCGCCGATAATTGGGGACCGGGTGGGGAAAATCTGCAAGTGGATGTTGCCGGTGGGCAGGATATCCCTACAACAAAAGCATGGTAACGTTAAGCCAGTTTGTGGCCGGGGTCGGGGATGGAATGTTTTTCTTTGCCGCTGGTGATCCCGCTTCCGTGGACTGGCTGAGTGACTTTGGTCTGGTTATCGCCGCAGCCGGGATTGCGGTGGCGGTCTTCCACCTGCTCCGCTTGCCGGTCATATTTGGATATATTCTCGCCGGGGTGTTGATTGGGCCGCATCTCTTCAGCGAGTCACTGGTCAAGGATACCGCCTCGGTCCAGCAGATCAGCGAGCTGGGGATTATTTTCCTCCTCTTCTTCATTGGGATGGAGTTTGACCTGAAGCGCCTCCAGCGGGTTCTTGGTCCGGCCTTGATCAGCCTTCTGCTGCAGACGATATTCATGCTCTACCTGGCCCGGATGCTGGCCCCGTTTCTGGGCTGGAATCCCACCAGCACCCTCTTTTTCGGAAGCCTGCTGGCGATCAGTTCCTCGATGGTGACCGTCCGGGTGTTGCGGGACACGAAACAGATGCAGGCAGCTCCGGCTCAGTTCACCATCGGGATTCTCATTCTTGAGGATGTGTTGGCCGTCATCCTGCTGGTTATCCTTACCGGTGTGACCGTTACAAAAACGTTCGACTGGGATGCAGCCTGGCTGGTCACCTTCCTGATGGGGATATTCGTCATCATGGTCTTTGTCATTGGCCGGGCATTGGTCCCGCGGGTCCTGATGGCGATCTGTGGCGAGGAGACGGACCAGGAAGTGATGACCCTGGTCAGTACGGGCCTTGTCATGGCGGTCAGCCTGCTGGCTTTGCGCCTGAATTTCAGCCCCGCCCTGGGGGCCTTTGTTGCCGGGACATTGCTTTCCCAGACCCAGGTGGCCCAGACGGTGGAACGGATGAACAGGAGCCTCCATGATGTCTTTTCCGCCGTTTTCTTCGTTTCCATTGGGATGCAGATAGATCCGGCTCTGCTGTTGGGCAGCTTGCCCTGGATTCTCGCAATTTCCATTTTTGTTATTTGTGCCAAACTCCTTGCCTGCTGGGCCGGGCTGGTCCTCGCGGGCCAGACGGGACGAACGGCTTTCATGGCCGCCATGCCCAAAGCCCAGATCGGCGAGTTCAGCTTTATTATCGCCGGCTTGGGCAGTTCCCTTGGCGTGCTGGATGATGAACTGACCCGGATTGCCTTTGGTGTGGCATTGGTGACGATACTTTTGACGCCGCCACTGACCAGCAGGGGGGAATCCATCTACCGGTTGTTTTTGAAGCTGGTCCCGCGGGGACTTCTGACCCTCTTCCAGACCTACCAGAAGTTCCTTGAAGGATTGCTTGTCGGTCTCGGGAGGAGTGTTGTCCTGAAACTGATACGCCGGCCGGTAATTCAGATTTTCATCTATTTCTTCATCATCAACGGTCTGCTGATCACGGCCTCCTTCCTGGCTCCGTGGTATCTCCGCCTGATCAATGATCTTCCCTGGCCCTGGGCCTTGCAGCTGGCCTATTGGCTGGTCATGGCGATTGTCGTATCGCCTTTCCTCATCGCTGTCCTGCGCAACCTCAATGCGATGTCGTATATCCTCTCGGATGCGCTCTTCAGTGGACCCCGGAGCAGCAACAAGTACTACCGCAAGCGGTTGCGTCAGATGTTGAGCACAGCCATTCTCGGCATCATTATGATCCCGCTGGTCCTTGTTTTCCTGGTGGTTGCAGCTCCCTACCTTCCGGATTCGACCCTTGCCGGGATGGCTTTCCTGATTGCCACGGCGGTGGTGTTCCTCGCCCGCAGCCGCCTCATCCACGTCAACAGCCAGATGGAGTATCTCTTTATCGAGTCCTTCCGGGCGGAGGTGGAGAACAAGGAGGAGCAACGCCGGGTTGAAATCCTCGACCTTATCCAGCAGCAGGCACCGTGGCCGGTGGAAATCGTCGATCTGACCCTGCCCCAGCATGCTGCCTGGTCAGGCAAGTTGATCCGGGACCTTGATTTGCGGTCGCGGTTCAAGGTGAACATCCTCGCACTTGGCCGGCGCTACTCAGTTGTCTATGATCCCTCTCCGGAAGCGGTTGTCTTTTCGGGTGACCGGCTGGTCCTTTCTGGAACACCGGAGGATATTGAGGCCGTCCGGGAAGCGATGCAGGCCCAGGTCAATCCGGAGGACAGGCCGGCACCGGCACCGGATCAGTTCCGCATGGAGCAAGTGTACCTGGGACCGCAGAGCGAGCTGGCCGGCCAGACTCTGGCGGGCGGGCGCATCCGGCAGCGGTTTGGCGTGACCGTTATTGGCATTCAACGCGGCGACGAGCGAATCGGTAATCCCGCTCCGGACTTCCTGCTGGCCGCCGGGGATGTCATCGTCGTCGCTGGATTGCCCTCGAAGATCGAGACCTTCGCCGGATCATGCGGCGAAAAACCGTTGCCAGTTGAGGCATAACGTGCCAAAATTCAACCATGGTACCACTAACACTAGCCGAACAACTACTGTTACTTGCTCTTGATGATGATACCGGGAAATTGCTCCCTTTGCCGGACCGGGCCCTGGACTTTGCCCTGGCAGGAGCTATCGTGGCCGACTTGACGCGGGTCGGCCGCCTTGAGGTGACCCTGGATGCCGTGAGGATACTTGACTCCAGTCCGGTCGAATCCGTACCGGAGGACCTCGGTCTCCTTGACTTGGGACAGGCCGATGTCAGCAGCTTACGGGGCGCCTTGTCCCATCTGGCCGGGGATGCCCATGGTCTGCGAAAACGACTGATTGAGCAACTTGTCCGGAAGGGCGTATTGCGGGAGGAAGATCAGGAATTCCTCTGGGTTTTCCACTTCAGTCGCTATCCACTGGCGGACCCTAGCACCGAGGCAGCGGTGAAGCAGCGGCTGCGCAACAGGATTCGGGATAGTGAAATTCCGATATCCGACAGCGATCATGTATTGATAGCCTTGGTACATGCCTGCGAACTGGAGGACTTGCTGCTCTCCAAGGAAGAGCAGGAGCGTTGTCGCGAGCGCATCGAGGCGATTACCAACAGTGACCGCATAGGCCATGCAGTCGTCCAGTGCCTGGAGGAAATCCAAAAGGCAATCCTCGAGATCCGCACCTATTCCGGAATGTAGTTCCGGAAAAGAGCTTGTTCAGCGACTAATCTTCAACCACCGCTCATGTGTGGGTGGCTCGGTAAATGTGTCGTCTGCCAATGCCCCGGCAGGCGTAATCAAGCTGAAGGAAATTTTCCTAAAGGCCTTGCCGCGGAAGCGGTAGACATAGCCTTTCTCCCACCATGTTTCCCCGACCCGGGTCAGACCCGCAGGGGCCCGGTCAATCTGAACGGTTTTCCCGCCAATACTGTAAGGCTGGCGATAATTGATAATATGAAAGGACTGGGAGTCGAAAAGCACTTCGAGTTCCAAGTCATTGGACAGCCAGCCATGCAGGACATAGACGTCCCGCTTGGCGAAGGTGTCTTTCCCGCGATAGGCAAAGACATGACCGTTCTGGTCCATGTTGGTGAAAAGGAACGGGAGCATCGCGTCCAACTCCACCAATTGCTTTTCCAGACCGGTAAGTCGTCTCGGATTCTTCCTTTCCGGGAGCGCTTCCTGACGCCAGACATTCGGACCGTCGGTGGCGGTCAGGGTCACATAGTCATCACCCAGGTGGCGGATGGTGGACTCATGGCGGATGCGGTTCGGCGCCTGAAGCAGTATCTTCAAGCTGTATTCCTTGATATTTTCGACAAGGTCCCCCTCAACGTGGAGAATCGACAGGGCCTGCAGCTTTGCCTCGCCTCCCCGGGCCTTCAAGTGAAGGTCAATGATTCGCTTGCTGGTCTTGTCCGTGGCGGAAGGCTTGTCCCCATCCACGGAGTCGGTGTCCCCCTGGCCGGAAAGGCCGGGAACAACAAGGGTCATTGTCACAAAGAGAATCAATAAATGGGACAGCTTCAGCATGACAGGTGGCAATCTGAGGCAATCACCGACTGGATGCAAATGCTTTCCGATGGGGGAGTCCCTAAGCAGGTGGAAGAAGATCGGTTTCCTGTTGGAAGTACTTGAAAAGGTCGTTGATACAATCCTCGAGCAATTTGGGCTCTATGGTAGCCTCGTTGACGGGTTGCTGGAGGACTTTAAGGAGAGGATCCTGAAGATGGGGCCTTTTCCTTTGGAGCCACTGGGCCTTGACCGGATATCCTTCCAGTTTGGCGAACAAATAGAGGGCCTTGAACAAGGTGACTTGAGGCTGACGCTGGACGGCAAAACTTTCCAGGGACTTGAGAAGCAATTCCCAGGCACCATTGAAGTGCTCCATATGAATCAGGTTTTTTTCGTAAAACCGGGTTAATTGTGCCGCCGAAGCGAATGCCTGGTATTGCCGCGCTATTCCGGGGAAACGCGAAAGGGGAGTATACTCCATGAGGAAGGCCGGTTTGGAGTCATCCTTCTGTTGCAGGTAGACCTCGCCCGTTTCAAAGAGATCGGGCAGGGCGCTGCCTGCCTGCGGCTTGGCCCGCCGCCGGGCGAGGACGTACCGGAGTCCGGACTCCCGGAGGAAAAAGACCAGCAGCGTATGGCTCTCCCCGGAATCCGCCTTGCGCAACAGGCACCCCTCTTCAGTCAGGTACACAGCTAACCTTGAGCCTTGTCCGCGGTGTCCGCGGGCGGGAGTTTCTCCGGAGCGGCTGATCCCTCGACCCCCTTTTGCCACGGTGGCACCACTGCGCCCCCGGAAATGATCACCTTCATGGCATCCGGGATCGACATGTCCAGTTCCACCACTTCCTCCCTGGGGACCATGAGTAGGAATCCGCTGGTCGGGTTGGGAGTAGTCGGCACGAAAATGTTAATCAGGTCAGCATCTGTCCGGTGCTGGATTTCACCTTTCCCTCTTCCGGTAAGGAATCCGAGCACCCAGACCCCCTTGCGCGGATATTCGAGAAGGACCGCCTTCTGGAAGACGGCCTTCTCCTGCTGGACAAAGGTGTCCCGGATCTGCTTGACGGTATTGTAGACGCTGCGAACAACCGGAACTGTATCGACGATGCGCTCGAACAAGTTGACCAGGGCGCGTCCGATGAGGCGTTTTGACAACCAGCCCAGCAGAGTAATGAACACTACTACAATCAGGACCGCGGCGATGTAGAGAGCATACTCCACCCAGATGTTGTTGGACTGGTCGCGGGGTATGAAGAAGAAGAATACCTGGCGCGTTGGAACGCCGATCTTTTGTATCAGGAAGTTGACGACAAAGATGGTGACACCGACGGGTGCGAGGAGGAGGAGACCTGATACGAATGCATTGCGGAGATTGCGTAGCATGATGGGTGTAGTTTATGGCCTCGCTCGTTCCGGGAGGCAAGATTAAGTGAAGCTGCTCAGGCCTTCCAGGTGGCCTTCAGGAGTGTTCCTGTTTTCCGGAGCTGCTCCAGCATTTGGGCCTCTGCCCGTCGCATTGTCTTGCGCTGGTCCTCCTCACCGTCTTTGAGCCCTGCCAGGTGAAGCCATGCATGAACCAGGTAAAGCGTCAGTTCTTCCTCGAATGGCAAATTCTCACGAGTGGCCGAAGCGGCAGCGATAGATGGGCAAATGGCGATGTCGCCCGCGTGCTGGTCCGCAGGGTCACCCGGAAAGGTCATGACATCCGTGGGATCCGGATCATCAAAGAAATCCCGGTGCAACTGGCCCGACTCCTCCGGAGTGACAAAGGCGACGTCAATGGAGCCCGGCGCCACGAGGTACTGTTCAAAGCAGTCCAGTTCGAGGAGGCAGTTTTCGACCGATTCCGCTGCGATTTGCAGCCGGCTGTCCCCGACCACCAATCCAATGCTGCGCATCATTGCTTGTTCTCGGAAGCCGTTTCCTTCTTCCCGCCGTTGCCATTTTTATTCCGGCCATTGCCACCGTTTTTCTCCGGCTTGCCCTGGGGATATTCAATCCGGGCATGGAGCATGTTGAGGAGGGTAAACCCGAAGCTCTCCTTGACCTTCTGGAGCTGGCTCAGGGTCAGCGGGGTGGCGTCCAGTTGACCGTCCTGCATCCGTGCCATGACAATCTTGTCGACCAGATCGCTGATGCTCTGCGGGGTGGCCTTCTTGAGGCTGCGACTGGCGGCCTCGACACAGTCGGCCAGCATGATCAAGGCGCTTTCCGTGAATTGCGGAATGGGACCCTCGTAGCGATAGGTATCCTCATTGACATCATTGAGCTCAATCTTGGGAGCATTGGGGTAAATGGATTCGATGACGCCCTCATCCCGTTGTTTTTCGAGTGCCTTGTAATAGAAATACTGGATCAGGGAGGTCCCATGGTGCTGCTTGATGACATCGATGATGATGCGCGGCAAGCGGTGTTCCCGGGCCATTTGCACGCCTTCCTTGACATGGCTCTTGATGACCAGGGCGCTCATGGAAGGATTTCTTTCGAAGTGCGGATTTTCCCCGGCCCTTTGATTTTCCACGAAATAATCCGGCTTGGTCATTTTGCCAATGTCATGGAAGAGCGAACAGACACGGCAGATCAGCGGATTCGCTCCAATGACTGCGGCGGCATTTTCGGAGAGGTTGGCCACCATCAGGCTATGATGGTAGGAGCCCGGTGCTTCAATCTGCATTTTCCGCAAGAGCGGGTGGTTATAATCTGTCAGCTCGAGCAGGGTGATATCGGTGGTATACTTGAAAACCTGTTCCAGGACGGGAAGCAGGCCGACAATGAGCATACCGGAAATCACACCCGTGCCGAGGCAGGTCAGGACCTGGAACAAGACGGTTGTCAGGGCAAGGCTGTCCCGGATGGCAAAGAGCAGGGCGCCGATGGCCATTAATCCGCCTGCGATAAGACCGGCCCGGACCAGGGAGGCCCGCAACTGGATGTTCCGGCAATAGGAAATGGCGACGAGGCAGACCAGTTGGGAGAGCAGGAAGACTGAGAGGGAATTGCCTTGCATCATGGCGTTGAAGGCACTGACGAGGATCGCCGAAAGGATGCCAGGACCCGTTCCGACCAGAATCGTTATGACCATCGGGCCGAGAATTACCGGAACCAGGTAAGGTATCAGGTTAATGAAGACCGGCGTGGATTCCACGATGACGCTGTCACCGAGCTCAATAACAAGACGAATGAGGACAATATTGGAAAGGATTATGGCTCCCGAGAGGCTGAAAATGCGGTAATCCCGCTGCATGGCATGACGGGAACTGCGCAGGAAGAAGACCGCACCGAGGACCAGGATCAATGTCAGCATGGCCCGTTCCAGGAAGAGTGAGTTAATTCCGAATTCCTTCGACTCTGAAGCTTTCAATTTCTCCCTGTAGGCTTCTAATTGCTCGTACTGCAAGGCGGTGACCCTCGAGTTAGGCTCGATGATGGTTTCCCCTTCCTGAACCTCAATGACGGTAGGTTCGACTGAATCCTGGGCCTTGGCTACCTGGTCATTGGTGCGCGTGGCGTCAAAGACAAGATTCGGGATCAGGGCCGCCCGGAGAATACGGAAGAGGGCGACCGTGCTTTCCCGTGGAATATCGAGGGCGGTCAACTGGATGCGCAGGGTGCGGAGGCCTTCCTCCTC
The DNA here is from genome assembly GCA_040830765.1 of Puniceicoccaceae bacterium. GTDB lineage: Bacteria > Verrucomicrobiota > Verrucomicrobiia > Opitutales > Oceanipulchritudinaceae > Oceanipulchritudo. Next base: position 355,490 of record JBFOMH010000017.1, read on the forward strand.
AGAAAGGATTTGCACATCCTGGACATTCCCCTGTTCATCCTCGACGCTAAACAAGGTCAGCCGCTGACCGGAACTGAGGTTGAAGGCATTGTCCTCCTGGTAGACACCCTTTTGGAATATTTCCCCGATAATGATCAGGCCCTCGTCAGCGACCGCTTGGCAGCGCTCAATCCCCAGTTGATTGAACAGGGTGGCGATGTCGGAAGGGCGCAAGTTATAGGGATTGCCCGGGGCATACTGGCGCAGGAATTCCTGAATTTCGGATTCCTCCAGTCGGGCCAGCTCTTCGGGGGTGTTTTCCGGGACTTCGGCAAAGCTGCCGATATCCAACACCAGTTGTTCCAGATAGGTCCGGAATGACCGGTAGGGTTCCATGTCCAGGCGAAAGACCGGTGGGACCCGCTGCTGAACGGCTTCCAGTTGGCGATCCGTTTCAATCTGGCTGACATAACTGAAGGGGATTTCAGCCGTGATGCGTATCCGGGAGACCTGGTCCTTTTGCACCAGGGGACTGGCGGCGGACAAGCCGAAAAAGGCGAAGAGGGTGGCTGCTGCCCCAAATCCGAGGAAGAGGAAAGACCGGATAAAGGCATCCCTCGTCAAGGCTTCCTTGACAGCAGAGCCTCTCTGGGTTCCTCGGCGCCTTTGCCGATCCGCCTCGGCCTTTTGCTTTTTGGACTTTCTGAGGAGATTCATATGATGGTGTTACCGGTCACGAAGCGTCTTGTTCCGATCAGTCCGGGCTTACTTCGCGTGGCTGGTGAGCGCCTGTCTTTGCTTCGTAACGGGCATAGGCATCAATGATTTGCTGCACGATTGGATTCCGCACAACATCCTTACCTTCGAAGTAATGGAACGCTACCTCAGGGATGTTGACAAGGACCTTTTCGGCTTCCTTGAGTCCCGAGTACTTGTGTCGCGGCAGGTCGATCTGGGTCTTGTCCCCGGTGATCACCATGCGGGAACCGTCGCCGAGGCGGGTCAGGAACATCATCATTTGCTCAGGCGTTGTATTTTGGGCCTCGTCAAGGATGACAAATGCATTGGCCAGGGTCCGGCCCCTCATGTAGGCCAGGGGAGCGATCTCGATGCGGGTGTTCCGTTCCTCCTTGCGGTCGCCATCAAGACCGATCAGGCGGCGTCCCTCAACCCGGCCGACCATGTCGTAAATGGCATCATAGAGCGGAAGAAGGTAGGGCTGGATCTTTTCCGTCAAATCGCCGGGGAGAAATCCCAGGGCCTCCCCGGCCTCCACGGCGGGACGGGTGAGGATGACGCGTTCCACCTTTTCCTCCATGAGGGCGCGGAGGGCGGCTGCCACGGCAAGGTAGGTTTTGCCGGTACCGGCCGGGCCGATACCGAAGACGACGTCGCGTTGTTCGATGGATTGCAGGTAACGCTTCTGGTTGAGGGATTTGGGGACGACGCTTTTCGCCCGCAGCTCAATCTTAATCGGATTGTTGAAAAGCTCCTTCATTTCGTCGAGGCCGTCGGCCTCAACCAGTTCCAGCATGTTGCTGAAATCGCTGTTGGTGATGCGCATGCCCTGGCGCTTGGCTTTCTCCAGAAGCTGGAAGAAGGTCTTGGCGCGTCCGACAACGCCGTTTTCCCCTGAGATCTTGAGCCAGTCATCACGGGAGACGATCTGTGCCTGCAGGGCTTTTTCAGCCTTGGCCAGATTGCTTTCCTTTCCGCAATAGAGCTCCGAGAGAAACCGGGGGCTTTGGAAGAAGATGGTTTCTTCAGTCATTCGATAAAGTGTTGCGCAGGACCTCCCAGGTCTGGTCAAGGGCCTGAGGGAGGGTCCGGGTTTGCCCGATAACGGGCAGGAAATTGGAATCCCCGTTCCAGCGGGGCACGACATGGCAATGGAGGTGGCTTGGTATGCCGGCCCCACTGGTCCGGCCCATGTTGTAGCCTATATTGAAGCCGTCCGGATTGAGGGCTTCCTTGAGCATTGCCTGGCTGAAGACGATCATGTCCATCATTTCCAGTCGTTCCTCGGGGCTGAGGTCCTCCAGTTCAGCGACCTCGCGGAATGGCACGACCAGCAGGTGCCCGGGATTATAGGGAAACCGGTTCAACAGAAGGTAATGGTGTTCGGCACGGTGGACAATGAGGGCTTTGCGGTCGTCGCCCAGTTCAGGCAATTCCTTGAACGGGCTTTCAATTCCAGCCACCGGATCCTTCGCGGAGGTGACATAGTCCATGCGCCAGTATGCGTGTAAAATATCCATCCGGATGAGAATACTATCCTTCTCCCAAGGATGTTCCGTGCCCTTGGGGTGTAAAGCATGGAATTTCCCCCATTTGGGTTGAGTTTACCAGTCCCGGATTGTAAATTTGTAGCCTAAGCAAATGGAAAAGGAGAGAAAATGAAAAAGGTAGGTGTTATTTTATCGGGCTGTGGTGTGTTTGACGGGGCTGAGATCCACGAATCGGTACTGACCCTGCTGGCTTTGGAAAAGGCCGGCGTGGAGGCGGTTTGTATGGCCCCGGACAAGGAGCAACTGCATGTTATCAACCACCTGACGGGTGAGGAAATGAAGGAGAGCCGCAATGTTCTCGTTGAATCCGCGCGGATCGCCAGGGGGCAGGTCGAGGATCTGGCCAAAGTGGATCCCGCTAACCTGGATGCCCTGGTTTTGCCGGGTGGCTTTGGGGCGGCCAAGAACCTGAGCCGTTTTGCCGTCGATGGACCCGAGGGGGAAGTGGACGCGGATGTTCGCCGTCTCGTCGAGGCCATGTTTGCGGCCGACAAACCGATTGGATTTGTCTGTATTTCGCCGGCTGTAGGCGCGCAAATTCTTGGCCGGACCGGTCTGGAGGTGACCATCGGCAACGATGCCGGAACGGCAGAAGCGATCGAGTCCTGTGGGGCCCGGCACATCGTATGCGGGGTAACGGAGGCACATGCCGACGGGGAACGCAAGGTGGTGTCCACGCCAGCCTACATGCTCGGACAAAATGTCCTCGAGGTGAGTAAAGGTATTGAAAAGCTAGTCCAAACTCTGGTTGAGTGGATGGACTAATGTCATCCCTTTGTAGAAAGCTGCCTTTCCGACTCACCTGTCTCGCCCTGTTATTGCTTCCGGTGGGCCCCATGGGAATGCACGGGCAGATGGTACCGGATGCGCCGATCCAGCATTTCCGCCTGCCCATGTTTGGGGAGAACGGCTACAAGAAGTGGGAACTGCGTGGGCTCAAGGGACATTACCAGAGCGAGGAGGCTGCTCTTGTGGAAGGATTGGAATTGCTCGTGTTTTCCGGTGATGAGGATCTTTGGGTGGAAAACCGTATTCGCAGTCCCAGAGCCCTGATCAACTTGCAGGCCTCGACCGCGGAAGGGGACTCGTCCCTGTTCGTTATCGGGCCCGGCTACGAAATCCAAGGCCGGGACTGGACGTGGGATGGCAAGGCAAGAAAAATTGTTGTCAGGGATGCCGTTCGCGTATCCTTTGCAGGTTCCCTGGACATACTTGATTAACGATGAGCTCCAATTTTCGAAAAGTTTATTTATCCATTTTCCTGGTCATGCTGGTCCTTGCCGGGGCCATTTCCCTTTCCGCCCAGCAAGAGGGAGTAAAAAACACGGTCATCACGAGCCAGAACCTGGAGATGCAGGGAACGGCGGATAAGAACTTCTTTTACTTCAGCGGTGATGTCGAGGTCAGGGGAACCAACCTCGAGATCAACTGTGAGGAACTGACGGTGGTCTCCCTTCGGGAAGGACCTGAAGGGGCTACGGTTGGCAGCATCGGGGCCATCGAGGAAATTATCGCCAGCGGTTCTGTGGAGATCCATCAGGCCGGACGGAGTGCCTTTGCAGGGCTTGCCGAAGTTAATCCGCAATCCGGCACGGTTGTGTTGTCCGAACAACCGAGGATTGTCGATGATGAGGTCGAGGTGACCGGCTACCAGTTTGTCCTGCACAAGGGTGAGAAGAAATTCACCTCCGTTCCCGATCCCAATGCCCCGGCCGAGGAACCCAGTCGTTCCGTCGTCCGCCTTGGAGCACTGCCGGATCTCGGCTTTGACCAGGATGAGGAGTCCATTTCGGTTGATGATGCCATCGAGGAATCGACAGTCCCTGATTCTGATATCACGGAAGGAGGCCCGGATGTCCCAAGCCCCTGATGACGAACGGCACTTCATCGCGACCGAGGGATTGGTCAAGCGATATGGCAAACGGGAGGTGGTTCGTGGAGTCGATCTGAAGGTGTTTGCCGGCGAGATTGTCGGTCTGCTGGGACCCAACGGAGCCGGAAAGACCACTTCCTTCTACATAATCGTTGGACTCATTCCGGCAACCAAGGGAAGGGTCTTTATCAATGGACAATCGGTCACCCGCCTGCCGATGTACCGTCGGGCCCGCTTGGGAATTGGATACCTGCCGCAGGAACCCTCGGTCTTCCGCAAACTCAGTGTCCGCAACAACTTGGCCAGTATTGCTGAATCACTCCCACTTTCACGGCAGCAACGGAAGACAAGGGTTAATGAACTTCTGGACGAGCTTGGCCTCGCCGCCATATCCACTCAACCGGCCTACACCCTCAGCGGTGGGGAACGCCGTCGCCTTGAGATAGCCCGGGCGTTGCTGACAGAACCCCGATTCCTCCTCATGGACGAACCCTTCAGTGGTGTCGACCCGATCAGTGTCAGCGAGGTGCAGAAGATCGTCCTGGCCCTCAAGGAAAAGGGTATTGGCGTTTTAATTACCGATCACAACGTCCGGGAAACCCTGCGGATCGTCGATCGGGCCTACCTCCTGCACGATGGAAAAGTGCTGGCCGAGGGTAACAGCGAGAGCCTGATTCAGGACAGCAACAGCCGGCGATTTTATCTTGGCGAGGATTTTGCGCTTTAAACCGGGCTTTGTTTGTCCCATGATGGCTCGCCTATGCCCCTGAAAGCACATCCAAAGCTTGTCGAAAATATTTCGGTCCAGAAACTTCTGGATGCATCGGAGGGGGAGCTGCACCTGATCCTTGTGGGAGGTGAGAAAGGTTTGAGCCGCTTGATTCGCGACAAGTCGATCAATCGCCCAGCCCTTGCCCTGACGGGATATTTCAAGAATTTCGGGGCCAAGCGGATCCAGCTTTTCGGCGCCGGTGAAATGTCCTACATGCGTGAGCTTCCGGAAAAGCGGCAGGTTGAGGTCATGAAGAAAATGACGGACAAGCACATTCCCTGCATCGTCGTTTCCCGGAACCTCCTTCCCACTCCGGCCATGGAGATGATAGCCGAGGAAAGCGGGACGCCTCTGTTCCGCACCAACCTGACGACGAAGGACTTCTCAGCCCAGGTCATGCTGCTGCTGGAGGAGCTTTATGCCCCCAAGGTGGCTGAACATGGAACCCTCATGGATGTAAAGGGGATTGGAACCCTCATCCGGGGTGCCAGCGGGGTTGGCAAAAGTGAATGTGCCTTGGCGCTTATTGAGCGGGGCCACAGCCTCGTTGCCGATGACCTCGTTTACATCACCTTGCACAGTGAGCGCCACCTCGTCGGACGCAGCAGCGATCTGAATCGTGGTTACATGGAATGCCGCGGGCTGGGCATCGTCAATATCAGCGAGTTGTTCGGCATCCGCTCTGTTCGCCTGGAGAAGGAGATCAATCTGGTCATTACCTTTGAGGAATGGAAGCACGGGATGGATGAGGAACGTACCGGGCTGGAGCATGACATCTATGAGATACTCGGCATCCGGGTCCCCCATATCATCCTTCCGGTCCGTCCAGGAAGGGACCTTGCCCGTCTGGTTGAGGTTGCAGCCATGGTGGAAGCCCTGAAGCAGATAGGTCACGATTCAGCCAAGGAGTTCAATGACCGCTTGATCGCCTTCATGGCAGGAGGTGACCAATGAGGATATCCCCCGATCTCCGCTTCTTTAGCGACGGGACAGGTCGTCACTTTTTTTCAATGATTTTGTTACAAAAGTTATTGGCTCAGGCGGTGTTAATAACTTGTGTAGAAGTATGGCTTGAAAAGATAACCCCGCTGCAAAAAACTTTCCCCATGGCAGAAATACCCCTTCTGCCTCTTCTGTTCACTCCTCAACAACCTGTAATTCTTAGCGGAAGCGGGGATTCCAGGGCTAAATTTTTAACCAATTGCTAGATAAAGACTTATGAATTTCAAACGATGGCACGCCCGTGATTATGCCTGCGGGAACGCGGATTCACAGATAATTGATTATAAAGCAGTTATCGAGGCTCGCAAAGAGGCAGCGCCATCGCCAGAGTTGATGGGTTCGTCGATGTGAATAAAACAGGGTAAGCGAGCAAGATGACAAATCCGTCTGTAACACAATCACTTTGGAACTCCGTCCTGGATGAGCTCAGGAACACCCTCTCGAGGGATATCTACCATACATGGTTTGAATCAATCGAGGCCAGTGTCGATGAAACGGGTACCTTGGAGCTGCGCATGGCGAACGAGTTTTCGCGTATCTGGCTGGAGGATAACTACCTGGATCTGATCCGGGAAAAGACCTCGAGCCTCGCGGGCGAGGAAGTCATGGTGCGGGTGACTGCCAGCGACAACATTGTACGCCAGGAACCCCGCGTTGAGCAGGAAACCTCTCCTGCACCCCATGCATCCCGAACAGGTGACCGCCAGGCAGGGCGTATCCGCCGCACGGGACCTGTTCCTTATCTCAATGCCCGGAATACATTTGATAATTTCATTGTCGGGCCGAGCAACCAGCTGGCCCATGCGGCAGCGACAGCTGTCGCCGTATCGCCCGGTAGTGCCTACAATCCCCTTTTCGTCTATGGTGACACGGGACTAGGGAAGACTCACCTGATGCATGCTATCGCTCATGCCATCCAGTCGGCCAACCCGGAGGCGAAGGTGGTTTATCTTTCCTGTGAAAAGTTCACCAACAATTTCCTTCGGGCCATTCGGGAGAATTCACTGGATGCCTTCCGCCGCTTCTACCGGAAGGTGGATGTCCTCCTAATTGACGACATCCAGTTCCTTGAAGGAAAAGAGCGGACCCAGGAGGAGTTTTTCCATACCTTCAACGAACTTTTTGAAAGCCAGCGCCAGCTGTGCCTTTCCAGCGATCGACCCGCCGGCGAGATCAACAAGTTGGAGAGTCGGCTCGTCAGCCGATTCCAGTGGGGCATGGTGACGGATATTCAACCGCCGGATCTGGAAACCCGGACCGCCATCCTGAAGAAGAAGGCGATTTCCATGGGATTCGATCAGGTACCGGAGGAAGTTCTTGAGTTTCTGGCCAGTCGCATTACCCGCAACGTGCGGCGACTGGAGGGCGCGCTGATCAAGGTCGGGACATTTGCCCGTCTGATGCCGCAACAAATCAGCATGCGCAAGGCAGAGGAGCTGATTCATGATATCCTGCAGGAGGAGATTCAGAATCAGATCACGATCGAGCGCATCCAGCGCAAGGTGACGGAAATGTACGACCTGCGCATGAGCGACATGCAAAACCGGCGTCGCCCGAGCCACATTGCCTTTCCGCGGCAGGTGGCGATGTACCTCAGTCGGCTTCTGACGCATCATCCACTGAAGGAAATCGGCGAAGCCTTCGGGGGACGGGATCACGGCACCGTCATCCACGCCGTCAAGACGGTGGAGAACATGATGGAGCAGGACGAAAAGGTTCGGAACACGATCGATTACCTGGTCCGGCATTTGCGGGGCAACCGTTCATAATCTGCAATCTTCGGTTGCCAGTATTCGGTGATTGATCCACTTTTCTGATCATGAGCTTGAACCAGGAGCAAACGGAAGCCCTGAGGGCATGGGTGCAGGAAGGCCACACCCTTGCTGATATCCAGAAGCGCCTGGAGACGGAATTTGATTTGCGGATCACATACATGGATCTTCGTTTCATGGTAGACGATCTCGATCTGGAGGTAGCGGCGACAGGCCCCAAGTTTGATGATCCAAAGCCAGCTGCAGCAGGCGGCCTTGATTCGGCTCCGGGTAAAGTATCTGTCGCCCTGGACAAGATTTCCCGCCCGGATGCCCTGGTCAGCGGTCAAGTCACCTTCAGTGATGGAATGACCGCCCAATGGTCGCTGGATCAGGCAGGCCGCCTGTCCCTCGATCCCAAGCAACCGGATTATCGTCCATCGCAAGAGGATTTGCAAAGCTTCCAAACCGAACTCAGTGAAGCAGTACGCAAGTCCGGCCTTTTTTAATCTTCAACCAGGAGAAACCATGGCAACCCGATTCCTTCACACCCGTATCCGTGTCAGCGACCTTGAGCGTTCCATTGAATGGTACGGCAAGACCTGTGGCTTCGAAGTCCTCAAGCGCAGCGATAAGAGTCCGGCCGGCAACCAGATCGTTCATTTGCGCATGCCCGGCAATGAACATACGCTGGAACTGACATACTCACCCGACTACAAGGTCGAATTTCCCGAGGACCTGATGCACACCTGCATTGGTGTGGATGACATCAGTGCCTACTGTGCTGAGATGGAATCGGCCGGCTTCGAAATCTGGCCCGGCGACTGGAAGGAAAAGTTCTCTTCCGGCGGGCTGAAGATGGCTTTCCTCACGGACCCTGACGGGTACGAGCTTGAGATTCTTGAAAACTGACAGTTGACCAATGTTCGTCCGGGTTCTCCTACGGGAACCTGACCGTAATCCGGTTGATTCGCCCGGTGCGGAGGAACAGTTCACGGCTGAGGGAATCCGGCAACTTGAGGCCTTCAATGGACTCTGACGAGCCATCGCTGTATTTGATTTCCAAGCTCTTCTCGCCTTGCCCCTTCTGGTAAATGACCGGGACCCGGCAGAAAGAAAATGCCAGTGAACCAGCTTCCAGCTCGATGGCTTTTGATTCGTTGCCCGAAGTTGGAAGGACGAACGTCCTTGCTTCACCAAGGTATTCGGAATCCTCGACCATATCCGGTGCGAAGGTGACGCAACCCCCGTCCATGTGAACACCCAATTCCAGCAGACGGATAAGGATATCCTCCTTGACTTGGCCTGTCATTCCCGGTTGCTGGGCGCCGGCGTGGGCAGGCGTATGGGAGTAGGCATCCGTTGGGAATGCACCATAAAGCGAGGGATTCTTGCCCACCCCGAGACCATCCCGGAACTGCCTGAAATAGCCCAGCAGGGATTCCGCCTGTTCAGGGGTACAGCTGTCCTTCAGCGAGCAGAAATTTTCCTGCACAGCGAGGACGAGTTTGGAAACCATGTGCCAATAGATACTCCCCAGTCCTTCATAGGCGAAGAAGGTACCGGAGCGTCCGGTGAAGGCATGGTGATTGAAAGTCGATTCAAACAATTCCATGACCGCTGACTTCTCCTCGTCGGAAGCATCGAGCCCATTCAAGGTGGCCTTCAGATCGCCAACATTATTGTAGTCCCCGTTGAAGGCGACCTCTGAATCACCCAAAGGATTGATGACCGTGGCACAGCCATCCTGCAGATGCCGGGCGAGTAGCGGAATTTTTTCCGCTTCGGCCCTGGGAACCCGGTTCTTTTCGAGGAATGCCGGCATGTACTTGTTGGGGTAGAGAAGGAAACTGTCCTGATCCTCCCGGTAAAGGTCGCTCTTCTGCAGGCTGTTCAGCAAGGCCAGGACCTCATCCGCGTCGAGGACTCCGGCACTGAGAATGGAGACCTGTCCCTCGAGCATGACGACAAGGTGCCCGATGCCGGCTGATCCGTCATCCGGACGGAGCAGGTTGTAGGAATGCCACAGGGCGTCCGGTCGCTTGTTCTCCCGGAGCGATGCGTCAGCGTGAGCCAAGGCATTTTCCAGAAAGGTGAGGATGCTTGAACCCTCCATGCTGCGCTTTTGACCGGAAAGGCTGGCCTCGTAAAGGCTATTGCGGAAGGCCGTCGCGGGCTCTCCCAGTTCCTGCATGAATGCATAGCGTTCCTTGCCGGAAAGTTGCGCCGGCTCCTGTTCAAAGACCGCGCTCTGCTTGTCCAGCCAATCCGCCAGTTCTGTCGACAGTTGGAAGGATTCACGCTTGAGGTCATCACCAAAGCGGTCGATGAGGAAACGGAGGTAGCGGGCCACATAACCCAGGGTAACCACGGAAATTCCATACCCGACAAGGGCGTTGTTGGCATCGTTCCACTCAGGGCGTTGCGTGTTCATCCAGATCCCGCCACCCGGGATGAAGTTGGACAGCTTGGACAGGAGGGGATTGAGCAGCTTCTCAAGCAGCGTCACGTGGATCATGTCCCCATCGCGGGTGTGGTGAACCTTGCCGTCGGCTCCGATGTGCTTGACCCGCTCCTCTATCCGCTCTTCGGCTTCCGTATCGTAGTCGACCGTCTCACGGGGATTGCGATAGGTTTCCTCAAAGGAGCGGATGCGGTAAGGGACCTCGGCGTAAACAAAGGTGTCTTCCTTGAGCAGCTTGTTCAGCCGGCCGGGGTGGAACTTCAGGGACGTTTCCAGAAGGCGTAGCAGGTAAATGATCTGGTGGTCTCCCCAGTATCCGATATTGGCCCAGGGATCACTGGGTTCGAGAACCTCCCAGTCAAAGCCATCCTTGGTCACCCGGTAAGGATTGTATCCATCGGCTGTACTGGCGTTGAGAAACCGGCAAATACCAGCTTCCGTGTACTCGGGATAAGCATGCATCAGGGCTTCCCAATTCTGGAAAATATCCCGCCAGTTGCCCTGATAATAAAAACGCGGAGAGCCATCAGCTTCCTTGATTTCAATACTGAACCGGTTCCACGGGCGGCTGGGATCCCCGTGTCGGCGACTGAAGCTGAGAGGAAGGTATTCGCGCAGCAGACGCAGCAGGTCGGGACTGCCATTGGCCAGCGGGTGCTCGTTGTCCCATGGATCGTAGCAGGTCAATCCGTCCGTGTCCTGCAAAAGGGATTCCAACTCCGCTGCTGCCTCCTTGTTGAAATGCTTCACATTGGCCAGGACATCATGAACTGGAAGGGTATAGCCTGTGGGGAAGGCTCCGCCGCGCATCAGGTTGAAAAGGGTGTTTGAGGTGTGCCGCATGGCACGACTGGCATCAGCTGTCATTTGCAGGCCATCCGCATTGGCCAGCATCTGCGACAAGCGTTCGCCGGTTCCCCGGCAGTCCGCTTCAATCGCCGCGATGACATCTTCTTCTGCGGATAGAAATGCCTGCAGGGCTTCGATACGGGCGCTGTTGAAGTCTACATCAGCACAGATGTACCAGCTTTTGCTTTCCCCAGGCTGGAGCTGGATGCGAGTCGCACAAAGATAAGCCCCACGCAGCCCCCGAATGGAGGATTCACCGCTTACCTTTCCAGTACGGTAAAAGTTGGTCACCTGGGTTTCCGAGAGAAGCTGCGTCGTTCCTTCAAGACCCACCTGCCAGGCAACGGATGCCTTCAACGCCTCCATCGGACTAGCGAGGTCCGTCGGAACAGAACTCAAGTGGTAAACCCCGATACCCGCGGGTGTTGCCAGTTCGGTTTGTTTGTAGGCATCACCGAGAATACTGAACTCATTCTGGAAACGCTGGTTCAGGCCGGAAGGCATGATGTTGCGCAATCCGTCCAGGAGCTCCAGTTCAACAGCTGCCGTGCCTGAATTGACGATCTCCACCTTGCGGACAAATCCAAAGCGTTCGCTGGGCCGCCAGCTGACCCGGCAGATGAGGCTTTTTTCCGTATGGACTTCCTCAAGGACGATGTGGTTGCCATACAAATTCTTGCGCACGTTCCGATGCAGGGCGTCATCCCGGGAAGCCTGCTCGGAAAAGGGTGCCCAGACAGGTGCCCCGTCCCCACTGGCCAGCCGGAGAAGGGTGGTGCTGCCGGATTGTCCGGCCAAATCCTTCATCTTGTCCTGCGTGTAGTAAGGCAGGAGGGCATGATCCGGGTTGATCCGGCCCGCTGTCAGCCCCCCGTTGCTCAGCAGGAACAGCCAGTGGTCACTGTCGCTGGCCAGCGTCATGAGGAATGGATCCATGCAGTCAACGCGCTTGATTTCATACCAAAGCTCGCCATCAAGGTCCAAAACTTGACCCGAAATGCTCGGGGATGTTTTGGTTAACGTGCTATCTGATGCGACCGCAGCGTCGCTGCGGGGAGTTTGGGATTTGGATTCGACAATATTCATGATTAATCTCCGCCTGAACTCAGGAGGCGGGATGGGTTAGGGTTTGACCGAGCAGCAATTCGCCGTCCACCAGGGTATGGCGGCGGGGGGCAGTCGGTTGTTCAATGCGGCGCAACAGTTGATGGACGGCTGAGCGCCCCAGTTCCTCATAGGGTACCTTGATCGTCGCCAATTGCTTTGCTCCGAGGGGGGGAGGGATGCCATCAAAACCGGAGACCGAGACATCCTCCGGGACGCGGAGGCCCAATTTGGAGAGGTCTGCCACGAGACGATATCCCTGATGGTCTGCCGGGCAGACGATGGCTGTTACGCCCTGGCGCACAAGTTCGGCAGCCCGCCTCGCACACTCCTCGGTTTCCGCCTGGTCGTCGGGCCGGACGTTGATGACCCAGTCGGGATTGAACTCCAGATTGTTCTGGTACAGACCCTCGACATAGCTGCCGAAGCGATGCAACACCCACGGGGTGGGTACCCGGTAGCGCCACGAGAGAAAGCCGATTCGCTTGTGCCCTTGCAGGTGCAGGTTCTGGATCAGGGAAATGATTCCGTCGGCTTGGTCGACATCGACACTGTCGATGAGATCGTGACGGTAATTCTCCACGATGGAGACACAGGCAGTCTGGTTCGCAATCTCGTGCGCCAGCATCGGTTCTATCGGGTAAATGAGGATCACCCCCGCCCATTTTGCTGTTTTTATGCGGCGCATCAGCTGGGCCGGTTCCGTCGCCTCCGGATCGTTGTAAACAACATCCAGAATGGAGTCGTGGAAGGAGCTTTTGTCGGCGATTCCCTTCAAGACCTGCTGGAATGTCTCCGATGCCCCCATGGCCCCCTTGGGCATGCTGATGAGGACCCCACAAACAATCGGATGTTGTTCCGCCAAACCGGGCTGGGACCGCTTGATACGCTGGCTGTAGCCCATTTTTGCCGCCGTTTCCAGCACCAGCGCCTTGGTTTCTGCATTGATGGCAGGATGGTTCGCCAATGACCGCGAAATGGTCGTTTGAGATAAATTCAGCTGTCGGGCCAGCTCCTGTTGATTGATCCTCCCCATTGTTTTTGAAGTACCTTTTTAGTCAGCCTCATGCTGCAATATAATGCAATAATATTTTGCATAATTTTGTCCTTCCACATTGCTTGCAGATGAGGCAGGAAGAGGGATAGAGGGAGAAATTGGGCTTTCCGGTAAGATGCAATTTTAAGCGATTGCATTGACATGGGTGCATTTGCCCAATGATATGCCCACCGTTACGGAGTCAGAGAGGGATTCCGGAGGGAACGATTAAATTTACAGAAACTAGATGAGTCAAAAAGAGATAGCCGAGCGGTTAAAACTGTCCCGAACGACAGTATCAAGGTGTTTTACGAATCACCCGAAAATCAATCCGGAGACACGGGCGCGGGTATTTGAGCTGGCGGCTGAGCTGGGGTACAGCTACACACCTCCGCGCAACATCAACAGCGAGCGGCCGAAGGAGGCTGATTCGGTGACGGTACTGGTGGGACGGCCTTCCAACGCGGGGGAGAATCTGGAAACAGCGCGGCGTATCCTTGCAGGAATCAGTAGCCGGCTGGCGAACGACAAATTGAACCTGAAGGTCTACTATCTGGATCCGGCGGAATTTGAATTGGCTCCGCGGGCGCGGCGGATTGTCCCGGGTATGCGCAATGCGGAGGTCATGGGATTTATCCTCATTTACCCATTCAAGGAGGAGACGGTGAGCAATCTTTCGTCCAAGTTTCCAACGGTCTGTGCCTTGGATGACTACGAGAATGTCGACGTTGACTGCGTGGATGTTGACCAGACCCGGGGTATTAACCGGCTGGTGGATGGTCTGGTCGAGCTGGGGCACCGGGACATCGCTTTCATCAGCTGGAAGTATGCGGTCCCGACGACCTGGGTGGAGCGCAGGTTCGGGGCTTTTGTGGAAGCCTTGTACCGGCATCACTTGCCCTTCCGCGAAGACCGTATTATCAACGTTCACCGCCAGGGCCAGATTGAACCCGATGAGGTGGCGAGCCGGGTATTGCAATTGATCAAGCAGGGGGTGACCGGAATTGTCTGCGCTGCGGACCACCAGGCCTATCCGCTGATTAAATCGCTCCAGGAAGCGGGAATCAGGGTTCCTGAAGATGTCTCCATAACTGGATTTGATGGTGAGGAGCCACCCCCGGGCTTGCCTCAGCTGACCACAATCCACACCCCGTTCCGGGATATTGGCGTTTCCAGTGTGGTTTCCCTCTTGCGAAGAGTGGGCCTTCCCTCGGCTCCTCGCCGGCACATACTGGTTTCAGGCCGGCCCACCGAAGGCGGTACCAGTGGGGTTCCGAAAAGGTAGGATCGGCCAGGGCCATGGTTCGTTCAGGGCTGAGCTGAAACAGCGATCGCCGTCTCGGTTGAGCAAAAAAAAAGCGGAACCGAAGTTCCGCTTTTGAATTGGATGAAATTCTGAATGACTTAGAAGGTCATGCCGAAGTTAATCTTCCAGGAAATGCCGGGAGCATAGGAGAGCCCGTACTGGTCCTTGTCGTTGAGGAGGTTGTCCACATTGACCTGGACGAAGGAATCGTACTTGTCCATGAAGATCCAGTCGTAGCGAACCATGGCGTTGATGGTCAGCCTTGCTTGTGTCCTGGCCTTGATGGACGAGCCACCCTCGACCCGGTCGTCAACTTGCTTGCGCTGACCGGCAGTGGTAAAGGCTGAAGCATACTCCCGACCGGACTCCCATCCGCCCCCGAGGGCGACATCGAGTCCAGTGAAGCGGCTGTCATCAGCAAAGCTGTACTTGGCCCATGCCGAGACTGTGTCGGACGGGGAGTCATCGAGGGACTCACCCTTACCGAAGCCGATCCCTGTCCAGGTAGAGGTATCCTGGTTCGGAAGACCTTCCGGACCTCCCGGATAAACCAGGGAGGGATCCACGCCAGCGAGACCCCAGTTGGTGTTAGGGAGGTACCACATGGCCCAACGGTCCCAGTTTCCATCCTCGTAGGGATACTGGACAAAGTTCCCCGGGTTGGTCACCTCACGCTCCACATGGGAGTAATTGAGGATCATCTGGAATTGATCCGTTGGTGAGAAGATGAACTGTGCTTCATAACCCTCGGACTGGTCGCTGATGGATTGGAAGAAGTCACCCTCCGTCCAGTCTTCAGCGGCACTGTTCACCCGTGGGTCACCAGCTTCCTGACCTTCATAGAGCCATCCCGGCCATGGGTCATTATCCGTCCGCTGGTCGCGCGGCAGGGCAAACTCTGCATTGAGGGCGGCGAACACGGCGTCCATGAAGGCAGCACCCTGCGGGGTGGAAGCATTGAGATACCAGAACTGGCCACGGCCTCCCGGGCCGGGCATCCGCTCGGCGGCGTAGGTCATGCCATGGTCCCCTTTTGGATTCTCAATGACCGCCTGGGTCGCTGCTTCCCACTCAGCGGTAGCTGCGGCAAGGTAGCGATTAGCGAAAGTCTCATCTCCAGTTCCGGAAGGGGCCCACTCATCGAGGCGGTAAATGATGTCATCGCTCCGGCGGAAATTGCCTTTGATGGGGGATGGTGCCCACCAGTAGCCGAAAGGCAGACCTTCGCGCTTAATCTGGAATACGGAAATGGTACCGGAGACCTTTCCTTCGAAAAGGTTCAGTTTAAGGCCGATTTCCTTGGCGTCAGCCAAAGTTGCTTCCAGAGCTTTGCCGTTGCCGTCCCGTTTACCACCGAAGTTGGGCTCAACACCCTCGGCGCGCAGGGCGAAGAGGCTGATCTTGTGCTTGGAATTATTCAGCAGATCGATGCTGACCCCGAATTGCGAGGTTTGCTGGGTGATAACGGAATCCTCGAAGTCGGTCCGGACGAAGTCACGACCGGTGTCTTCAGCAAAAAATGCATCCCTGCTGGTGGTCTTGTCTTCGCGGAGACCGCCAACGAGGAACAAGCGGTCGTTGAAAAAGCGACCGGTGTAAACAAGGTATTTGCCTTCATTCTCAGTGGTGGAACCGGACATTTCAGCGAGTAACATTTCCGGATCGGGATCGCCTGCGGCGTTCATGCCAAATCGAATAAGGCTGCTATCAGTTGGATTCTTGTAGATGAAGGGGTCACCATCGACAGGGGAGGCGGAGGTCCGGTCCAGTGAGCGGCGGTACTTCTCTTCTTCGTGGGAATAGCCGATAAGGAAGTTGTGCTCGGATTCGAGCCAGCGGTTCCCCTGGAAAATCCGCTTGTTGTAGGTCAGTTCGTGCCTGACTTGCCTCCAGTGGATGTCTTCGTGCGTCTTGTTCCAGTTGTATTGCAGGACGGCATTGTCGACATCAACGATAAGGTCGTTGGATTGGCCATCAATGATCTGGCGAGCCTGGATGGTCGCTGTCTCAGCTTGGGCCCTCGGCAGGGCTGGGTCGGTTGTGATACCGCCGAAAATATCAAGCGAATCAAAGAGTACCCGTGAAACGTTTAAACCGCCACTGTAATAGAGATTATCTGTAAAGCCAACGTCGGCGGCCAGGTTGATGTTTTCGGATTCAGTGTCGAGGTAGGTGTCGGGACCGGACCAGCGGAAGGTCCTCACATCCTGATCCTCAAACTCAAGCAAGCCATAAGTTTCCAATCGGTCAGCCTGGAAAATCGGTATGCCTTCGAGTGTCGGTGTACGTACACTCGTAAAGCCGATGCCATCCTCGTCCTGACGTCCATATTCGTAGTCAGCGGTAACGGTGACGCGCTGGAACGGCTTCCATTGGAAAACCGGGGAGACAAACCAGTGTTCGGTGGTATTGATATCGGTCCAGTCGTCCTTGTCCTCATAGGCTGCCGTGACGCGGTAGGAAAAGGTATCCCCAATCAAGGGTCCTGTGGAATCGAGGGTCGCCCGCTTGAAGTTGTCTGAACCGATGGAAAGGTTCACTTCCTGCCGAGGGGTGCTCAACGGCTTCTTGGTCAGGTAGTTGACAATACCACCGAAGTTGCCAACCCCGTAGAGCAGGGCACTTGGACCGCGGATGAATTCAATACGGTCGATATTGATACTGTCCGTGGCATGCTTGCGGCGGAAGCCATTGCGAAGGGTGTTATTGAGAACAAATCCGCGAACCTTGAAGGAAGTCTCACCCTTGTCTCCCGTCGCACCTTCCGGATTGTTGACGCCACCAAAGTTGTCGAACTTGCCAAAGGCATCATTCTGCGAAAAGAGCAGCAGGCCGGCACTGTACTTCAACGAGTCCCGCAAGTCGGTCGCTCCGGTGTCTTCAATGAACTCGGACGTAATGACCTCGATGCTCAGCGGAATGTCCTGGATCGGAACACTGATGCGGGAACCGGAAATCGTGTTGGAGGCATAATAGCCCCGGTCCCCTGAGGTCGAAACTTCAAAGGGAGATAGCTCAAAAATCTCGCCCTCGCCGGTGTTGTCGTCGTCAGTTTGACCATGTGATGTGGCTGAAAATGCTGCCAGCAGGCCAGCAAGTAACCAGGTTTTGAGTCGTTTAGTCATCGCTAGGGTTTTCATAAGGGTTATTTCGGATGTTGATTGATCTCTAAATTCGGGAACCGGAAGAGGTTTGTCAATGCATAATTGCATTAAATTGCATAATAAAATGCAATAATTTGCGGGTGATGGAGCTTAGGGGAGGCAAAAGGCCGGATCCCCACGGGGAGGAACCGGCCTTTTGGAAAAAGGATGACAGGAAAGGGGAATTCCCGTTTTCCGATTAGTGGAAGTCGCTCCAGCAGTCAGCTTCGCAATTCAGGTAGTAGAAGAAACCGCCATAGGACTCGGTAATCCAGGCCCACTTGTCGGTGCTGGCGAAGTAGATGTAGTTATCACCGGAGATATCGTCACCGCTCATGTACCACCAGCCATGCTTGGGGCTGTAGACCCAGGGGAAGCTGGAGAGCTCGGCAAAGCCGATGGTGTAGTTCCAGACCCACTGGGCGCTGTAGCGGTAAGTCCAGCTGAAGACAGGATGCTCTTCCCAGCCCCCGAGGGAGCGGTTGATAATGACGGCATCAAGGTCTTCGAAGTAGATGGTGGCATCGTCCATCGCCTTGGCAGTGGAATCGTAGCGGGTGGTGATGCCCAATCCGATCTGGATTCTCTGGAGGGCGGCATCCGGCAATTCACCACCCCAGTTTTCACTGTCGGGCAGGACGGTGCGGACTTCAAAGTAGGCTAATTCGTTTTCCCCGCGGCCGTAGGTGGCATCTTCCCGGAGGTCGAGGATGCGGGTCCATTCGCGATTCTGGTTATCCCAGCCAATGGAGTTGTAGCCCATAACCTTGATGTAGGCTTCAATACCGATATCGCTCGGGTTGGCTGCGATGAGGTCGTAACTGGCATATCCGGAAAAGACGACTTCGTCGCCTTCAACGAAGAGGGAATTCGGTGTAGCCCCGCCTTCGTCCCCGATCCAGAATTCCTGGAAGAGGAAATTGTCGAGGCGGTATTCCTTTTCATCGTCCCAGCGGTTGTAGACGAATCCATTGCCTTCGGGGGCAACCCGGTCAGTGAGGTCGTAGACGGGTGCCAGGGGACCATTGAAATTACCTTCAATGTTTCCGCGGAATCCCTTCCACTGGTTGAATTGGGTGAAGGAATTGGTACCGGCGATCCAGTCGGAGCCTTCAGCACCCATCTCGTGTGGGACGTCCACCCCTTCAACATAATTAGGGGAATCCGGGCTGACCGGGAAATAATCGAAGTTGTTGTTTTGATAGAGTTGAATGGCAGAAAAAGCCAGGGAGCCCGTCATCAGGGTCATGGCTGAGGTGAGGAGGATATGGTTTTTCATCTTATGTGTTCTATTGGGTTAATTTAATGAGTAAATTGATCATTTAGGAATGTAGATCCACTGGCTGTCGGTGTGGAAAATTTCTTCCTCCACGGCCAGGGGGTAGATGTATTTGTTTAACGAGTAGGAGTAAATCCAAGGATCGAGCTGAACATTAATCCAGCCCAGCCAGGATTGGGTATCGGCATTGCCAAATCCGTCAATTGGAAGGCCTTTCCACATGGCGCCCTCGCTGGCCAAGTCAAACCAGGCCAGGCTGTAGGTGCTGGAATTGGCATACATCCGAAGTGTGTTCAGGCCTGCCTGGAGCTCCAGGGTTCCAAGCTCGAGCGTGGTGTAGGTCTGGGATCCGTTGGTATCGGGAACAACGATATTGTCGATACTTGAACCGGTCTCCATCACTTCGAGGCTGAAGTTACCTCCAGGATTCAAGGCTGCGACGGAAGTCGAGATGGTGTATGTTCCACCAACGGCGGCATCGAGGACATACTCGGCCCAATCCCCCCGGTCGATAGCCGTCAGGTTGGTGGGAGAGACATCGTTGCGGGAAATGCGAACAAGAACGCCCTGCGAATCATCCATTTCATCAGCCAATACTAGTCCGGGGACGGAAGTCGGGGTCGTCACCGGCGGTTCACCCCAGACGCGTACCCAGTCTACCTCCATGCGCTGGGGCCAGTTGCCATCATGGTCGATGCCACTGGCGCCATACGGGCTGGTGGGGAAGAAATTGGAATTGAAGACACCACCCCAATTGCCCCCGATGGCGATATTGAGAATCAGGAAGAATCGCTGCGTAAAGGGCCATGAGGACCAGAGCTCGTCCGGCGAGGGAATGCCGCGAGGGAAGAGCTGGTCGACGCTGACGGAAAAATAAGTAACGTCATCCACTTGGAACTCGATCATGTCCGCGGTCCAATTGACGGCGTAGACGTGATACTCGGTCGAGGAATCTGAAATGAAGGTCTTTCCTCCAAGACTGCTGCCAGCAAAATAATCAGCTGTATGAAGGGTCCCGTGAATGTTGGGGAGCTCCTGGTTGCCCACCAGCTCCCTGTAAAGGGGATCTTCTTCGTAGCCAACCGCTTCCATGATGTCGATCTCACCATTGTTCGGCCAGAAAATCTCACTGTGGAGGGTGTCGGCGGCCAGTAGCCAGATAGCCGGCCAGGTCCCGGTTTCACTCGGCAGCTTGGCCCGAACCTCGATCCGGCCGTATTTCCATTGTGCCTTCTCCTTCGTCGTGAGCCGTGCTGAGGTGTATCGGGGTGCGCCGTTGACGATTGTCTGGTGAGCCTCGATGATCAACTTCCCATCCTCTACCCGGCTGTTGGTAGGGGAGTTGGTGTAGGTTTGTACCTCGTTGTTGCCCCAGCCTCCAGCACCGAGCCTATAGTTCCACTTCGTCGGGTCCGGAGCGCCAGTGTAATCAAATTCGTCCGACCACAAGAGTACATAACCCTCGGGAATCTGCGCCCAGAGAGCGCTCGTTGAGAGCATTAACGCCAGTAGGAGGTACTTTATCTTGGTGGGTAACATTTTATCTAAGGCAGACGCCTGTGACGCCTTATGCAGGTTTATTCTTGCATTAAATTGCATATTAAAAATTTGTAGTCAACTAATTTTGTCGATCTTTTTTGCGATGAAATCCCCCGGTGGGAGGGGGGATAGCGATGTGGACAGGGGAATATTGAAATTGTTCGCCCGGAGGGGAAAAATTCTAGCACCAACTGGAAAATCCGCAACCCGAGGGCGGGAGATCTGCGCCTTCCGGTGAAAATGGGAACCAGTCTCAATAAGGGGTTGACGGGTGGGAAAAGTTGGCTGATGTTGCAGGGAAATGGGACAAGTGGTGCAGTTAAGAGAGATGGAGCCGGGTCAGACGGGGACAGTATCGCAATTTTCGGGTGAAGACGGGCAACGCCTGCGCTTGATGGAAATGGGATTACTGCCGGGGACGGAAGTCCGCTTTGTCCGGCGGGCACCACTGGGTGGACCATTGGAGCTGGAGGTTCGCGGCTTTCATTTATCGCTTCGACAAAGCGAGGCGGATTGCATTGAAGTAAAGTTGGACTGAGGCATTGAAGACGGAACCTCCATTTGTGGCGCTGGTGGGAAACCCGAATTCGGGCAAGACGACGCTTTTTAATGCGCTGACGGGACTGCGACAGAAGGTGGGCAATTACCCGGGGGTGACGGTTGAATGGAAGGAAGGGATTTTCTATTCCCAGCACGGCCACCCGGTACGGATGCTGGACTTGCCGGGCAGCTACAGCCTCAACGCCCGTTCACCGGACGAGAAGATCCTGGTGGAGGCCCTTCTGGGCCGGATCCCGATTCTCCCGGAACCGACAGCAGTCGTCTGCTGCGTGGATGCGAGCAATCTGGAGAGGAATTTATATATGGCGACCCAGGTCATCGAGTTGGGATTGCCGACGGTGATTGCCCTGAACATGATGGACGTCGCGAGGAGCCGGGGTATCAAGATCGATGTCGAGCACCTCGAAAAACGGCTGGGGGTACCCGTGGTGGCCTGTGAGGCTTCCCATGGCATTGGCATCATGGAATTGCGACTGGCCTTAAGTCAGCACCCGTTGCCGGAACCGACCTTGAAAATGGAAAAACCGGCCTTGATACACGAGGCGGTTGATGAATTACTTCCGGTCTTGCCGGCCCGTGAGAACCGGCAGTCGGTCCTGGCGCGGGGGGAAGCGAGGCTTTTGCTGTCCTGCGATGAGGATCCGGGGCTGGGCGGTCCGGTGTGGACACGGGTCCGCCTGTGGCAGCAGCGCTTTGACCGGGAAATGCCGGGATGGCGCAGCGAGTGGATCACTTCGCGCTATGCCTGGATCGGTGAGCTGATGCGGGAATCCGTGAAGCGCTTCAATCCCAACCGGACGACAATGACCGAACGGGTGGACAATCTCCTCCTGCATCCGTGGATTGGTTTCCCGGTTCTGGCCCTGGTGATGGGCATCTTGTTCTACAGCATCTTTACCCTTGCCGTACCCTTCATGGATGGGCTGGACGGGTTCATTGCCTGGCTGGGCAACACGGTGGGTGGATACTTGCCGGAGGGCCAACTGCAGAACCTGGTCGTCAACGGGATATTTGGTGGCGTCGGCGGGGGGGGGGTTTTTCTCCCGCAGATCCTTTTACTGTTCTTCTTCATCGCCTTGCTGGAATCGACGGGATACATGGCTCGG
>JBFOMH010000018.1:0-123417 GCA_040830765.1 Puniceicoccaceae bacterium
CCAGAAAATAAAAATAATTATTGGGACCAGCGATATCAGTAATACTGAAAGACTACCCATTAAACCGAAGGTTTTTCTAAACTTAGGATTGAATAGTGGATAGGCTTTGAAAAAGAAATATATATCCATTATCTGCCCAACAGTTCAAATGTCCCGACCGGGGGTCAGGGGTGAGGTTATGGTTTTCATGTCGTGATATGGAGGATGGGGGTGGCAAGCTGCCGCCCTTGGTGGAGACGGGCTGCTGCACCTTGGGGGACAAAAGCTGCATGGCGATTCATAACCACCACGAGGAAGGGTCTAACGGGCTGATATGCAGATGTCCAAATATTTCACCAGGGAATGTAAACTTTTTTAGGGGCGTACCCAAAAATAGCCGATTCGGGGGCTTGGCGGGGATGGGGAGTGAGTGAAAAGCTGACGAGATGTCCCGAAAAGAGGAATTGGAAAAGGCGACGACTCAGCGGGTGTGGTTTCCGGGCTGGGTGGAGGCGCTGGAGAGTGTTAATGATAAAAGGGAGCGGGAGTCCCTGCGCATCACGATCCGCTGGTACCTGGGTTGGTGCAAGCGGCTGCAGGTTCCTGTCTGCAAGGGTACCGCACGGCAGTTCCTGGCCCGGGCAAAGGAGGAAAAGTCCCCGAAGGACTGGAATCTGCGGCAATGGGCCAGTGCCCTGCGCTGGTTTTTTGACCGGGCCGCGGAGGAACCGAAGGCAACAGGGGAACAAAAGCGCCCACTGGACAAGCCCCGCGTGCGACCCGATCAGCCGGAAGTCCATGATCCGGTCGAGGCTATCGGCAGCACATGGGAACGCCGCCTGACGCGCACCCTGCGGAGCGAAAACAAGCTGTTGCGGACCGAACAAGCCTACCGGGGATGGCTCAAACGCTTCCTGAAATGGCTCGGCGGGCGAGACGTGGAGGAGTCCCCGGCCCGCTGGGTGGAGGGCTTCCTCGAGCACCTCGCGGTCAGCGAGCTGGTGGCTCACAGTACACAGCGGCAGGCCCTCAACGCCCTCGTCTTCTTCTACCAGAAGTCCCTAAATATCGAATTGGGCGATCTCACCTTCAACCGGGCCCGTCGACGTCGGCGCCTGCCGGTGGTCCTCAGTACCAGCGAGGTCCAGTCGCTCCTCTCGCAAATGCAGGGCACGCCCGCCCTCATGGCCCGACTGGCCTATGGGGGAGGGTTGCGGGTCTCCGAGCTGGTCCGGCTCCGGGTCAAGGATATCGATGCCGATCGACGCCAGGTCCATATCCGCTCCGGCAAGGGCGACAAGGATCGCCAGACAACCCTCGCTGAATCCGCCCTCCCCTATCTCAAGGACCATATTCAGCGGCTGCGGGCACTCCATGAAAAGGACCGGCATAAGGAACTCCCGGGCGTCTTTCTGCCGCCCGCCCTCAATCGCAAATACCCCTCCGCCGGTACCCAGCTCCAATGGCAGTGGCTCTTCCCGACCCGCGATCTCCAGAACGATCCCCGCTCCGGCCTGCGGCGCCGTCACCATGTCACTACTGGAGCTTTCCAACGAGCCATCTACCGGGCCAACCAGGCCGCCGGGCTGAACAAGCGGGTCACCCCGCACGTCCTGCGCCACTCCTTCGCCACGCATCTCCTCGAGAACGGGACCGATATCCGTACCGTCCAGGACCTCCTCGGCCATGCCAAGGTCGAAACCACCCAGATTTATCTCCACGTCATGAAAAGGCCGGGCGTCGGGGTTCGCAGCCCCCTCGATCAGCTCTGAGCCCTTTCCTTCCTCCCGAATAACAAAAAACCCCGCGGTCGCGGGGTCTGAAAAAGGATGGCTTGCCATGCGTAGCCCCGAACGAAGTGAGGGGCGAAGCATGGAGCGAGCGAAGAGGTTCGAACTCTCGACATCCACCTTGGCAAGGTGGTGCTCTACCAACTGAGCTACGCTCGCCTATAGAAGATAGGAAAACCTGCTCCCTTTACCGCCCATGTCAACCCCGTTTTCGGGGAAAATTCAATCAGCTTCCATCCACCCATGCCTTACAAGTCCTCTTCGAGAACACGTGCCATCATCGTGATCGAAACAACGGTCACTCCTTCCAGCGTCTTTCCATACAAATGTCCAAAATGCCGCTTGTCCCCAGTGACAAGGTAATCACAACCGCTCGCCATTGCCCCTGCCAAGATTGGCTGGTCCTTTGGCTCTACTTGCAGGTCAGGATGCTCGTGGACAGACCTCAATATCCGGATTCGCCTGGCCAGGCCCAAATAGGCTGCTTCCCGGTGAGTCTGCTTGATCCGGATGTTCCTCAACACCTCCTCATGGGCATAGGCTGACGTAATGACTTCGTGCCTTCCGATCAGCCGCTCAACCAGGCGACTGGCCTGACTCCCCTCCAACCCAGCAGAAAACAAGATGTTGGCATCGAGAAATATCCTCATCAATCGGAGTTTCGGTTTTCCTTGGCTTCTATCCGGTCGAGTATCTTTCCGAGCTCCTCCTCATCTTCCAGAAATTCCGCAATTCGCTCCTCCGTGTAGATCTCAATTGGCATGCTTACCAGTGGACGCAGCAACAGACCCTCGGG
Source organism: Puniceicoccaceae bacterium (assembly GCA_040830765.1). Classification (GTDB taxonomy): domain Bacteria; phylum Verrucomicrobiota; class Verrucomicrobiia; order Opitutales; family Oceanipulchritudinaceae; genus Oceanipulchritudo. Next base: position 2,566 of record JBFOMH010000018.1, read on the forward strand.
TGTTTCCTCGACCAGGATATCGTCCGATTCCTCCAGCCGGTACTTCTTCCGCAGCCGGCTGGGCAAGGTGATCACGCCCCGCTTTCCTATCTTGACCTTTTCGCTCATCCTTCTGAATTACTGAATTTCAGTAATTCTGTCAAGAATGACCACTTTCAATCCTGCAGCATCTGCTCACCAACGGGTGCTTCGTGGTAGAGGGCCTCCATGATTTCCCCGATGAGGTAAATGGAGCCAGTGGCGACAAGATCCTGACCGGCCAGTCCGGCCTGGCAGATACCGGGTGCCGGAAACAGCTCCCGCACCGTGCTGCGGTGGATGGGTCCCTCGAATGTTGATGGCAATTCGGAGGCCAGTTCCTCAAAGCCACAGGCTCGTGGCTGATGGGGCTGCAAAAAGTGAATCTCGGAGGCATAGCGCGCCACCACGGGAATCAAGGCCCGGGCCCGGCCAAGGCCCAGGGTTCCGGCAAGGATGGTCGGCTTATAGCCCTTCTCCCGGACGAAAGCCTGGAGATTTCGCTCAAGATGGAGCGCTCCTTCCGGATTGTGGGTCGCATCAAGGACAATCCCCCGGTCGACCAGTTGGTGCCGTTCCCAGCGGCCCGCCCAGTTGACATGCGCGAGGCCGTCCCGGATGTGGGCCTCAGTGAGGCTGAAAGTGTCTCCCAGGACCCGTGCCGCAAGGGCCGCCGTGGCTGCGTTGCGCCGCTGGTAATCCCCCGGCAGGCTGGTTTCCGGAAATCGCGCCTCATCCGCCCCAAAGGCGTCCTTGACCTTGTGCAACGGGCAGCCGCGTTCTTGTGCGATCCGCTCAATGACCGCTTCCGCCTCTGCCGGGAGGAGGCCCATCACCACAAGCTTCCCGGGCTTGATAATGCCGCCCTTTTCCTCCGCAATCGCTGCCAGGGTGTCTCCAAGGATTTCCGTGTGATCGAGGCTGATGGAGGTGATAATCGACAATTCCGGCTCAACGACATTGGTGGCGTCAAGGCGGCCGCCCAGGCCGGTCTCAATGATCCCGATGTCCACTTTCGCCTCAGCAAAGCGCAGGAAGGCCATGCCGGTCATGAATTCGAAAAAGCTCGGGTAATGGTCCGTCTTCTCCCGCTCAATGGCCTCCGCCATCGGCTTCAGGCGCCGGGTATAGTCGACAATGGCCTCCCGGCTGAGAATTTGCCGGTCCACCTGCACCCGCTCCCCCTGGTGGACAAGATGCGGTGAGGTAAACAGTCCTGTCCGGTGACCAGCGGCCCGAAATATCGCCTCCAACATGGCACAGGTTGAGCCCTTGCCGTTCGTCCCGGCAACATGGACAATGGGGTAGGCGCGTTCGGGATGGCCCATGTGGCGGACAAATTCCCGCATTCGGTCGATGCCATAAAGTGCCCCGCGATGCTTCAGGCCGTAGAGAAACGACCTGACTTCCTCGTAACTCTGCAAAGGATTGTCCATGAGGGGGATAGGGAAATATTCCCTGCCCTAGGCGCTGGATTCCTCAGTCTCCGGGGCCTTTTTCAGGAAGAGGACATGCAGGAAATAGATGATCCGGTCCCGCATTTCCAGCCGAGGGACAATCTGGTCAATCAGGCCACGCTCGAGCAGGAACTCCGAACGCTGGAAGCCGGCCGGCAGCTCCTCGTTGGTCCCTTCCTTAATCACCCGCGGGCCAGCAAAGCAAATCAGCGCTTCCGGTTCCGCCAGGATGAGGTCGCCAAGAGTGGCGAAGCTGGCGGTTACCCCGCCCGTGGTCGGGTTGGTCAAAATGGCGAAAAATGGCAGTCCAGCGTCCTTCAGCTTGGCCAGGGCGGCACTGGTCTTGGCCATCTGCATTAGGCTGTAGATGCCCTCCTGCATGCGCGCCCCGCCCGAGGCACAGACCACGATCGCCGGGCACTTTTTCTCAATGGCCCGTTCAATCGCCCGGGTGATCTTCTCCCCGACAACGGAACCCATCGAAGCGCCGCCGAAGCGGAAATCCATCACCGCAAGGCTCACCGGGATGCCACCCATCTCGCCGGTCCCGCAAATGACCGCGTCCTTGAGGCCGGTCTTTTGCTTGTAGGTTTCCAGCCGGTCGGCGTAGGCCTTGGTGTCCTTGAATTTGAGCAAGTCCTTGGACTCCAGCTCTTTGTCAAATTCTTCCCAGGTCCCCTCGTCAATAAACGACTCAATCCGCTTGTCCGCGTTGAGGGGGAAGTGATAGCCGCTCTTCGGCACCACGTTGAGGTTTTTCTCCAACTCCTTGGTGTAGACCAATTCGCCCGATTTCGGGCAACGGGTGTAGAGATCCTTGGGAATATCCTTCTTCTTCAGAGGGGATATGGTCGAGTATTTCGGTTTGGAAAAAAATGGCATACCGTCTCCAAGTATTAAGCGCTCAGCTAAACTCAACCATGGGCGAGGGTAAAGGCTGAAATACGACCCTCGCTCCCCTCTCCCAGCGCCGTCACGGCTGCGCTCAGGGTCGCCCCAGTCGTCAGGACGTCATCCACGACCACTATCCGCCGCCCGGAAGCCGGTTCATGGACGCGTTTAAAGGCCCCGTGGGTGTTCCGGATCCGCTCCTCGCGGCTGAGGAAGGTCTGGGTCGGCGTTTTCCGGACCCGGACAAGACAATCAGAAACCTTCGTGGACGGAAAGGCCTGCTGGATTGCAGCCGCGATAACCGCCGCCTGATTGAATCCCCGCCGGCGGTGCTTTTTCCGGTGCAGGGGTACGGGAACGATGCAGGCATCGCCAAAATAGGCCTCCCAAGTCCCTTCCTCCCGCAGCAGGAGGGCGATTTCATCCCGCAACCAGAGACCATCCTCGTACTTCAAGGCATGCACAATACGGGCGCCGGTTGCTTCAAACAGAAACAGGGAACGGCATTGCTCAAAGGCGGGGCGCTGCCCCGTGCAGACCGGACAAGCTCCCTCCTCGGCCAGTTTGCCGTAAAATGGTGCCCCGCAGCACCGGCAGTAGGGTTCGCGGATCCAGGCAATCCGCAACCGGCACGCTTCACAGGTGTAGCCGCCCCGGGGATCGTCGAGATATATCCCGCAACTCACACAAGTCCGGGGATAAACCCATTCAAGACAAGTTCCCCAGGCCCACCTGGCCGCGCTTTTGGTGTTTTCCCAGCTCAACATAGAGGACAATCGCAATGACCGCCAATATGATGAGGGAGGCATAGCCATCGACAATCCGCTGGGATCCCCAAATTTGGGTAGAGGCTGTATCGTTGACTTCCACCAGTTTCGTCCAGGTGTTGCGCACCAAAACCCAGCCGGCATGCAGGCCCATGCAACCGACCAGCGAACCGGTCCGCAGAAAGACAAGGTTCAATACTACCCCGGCAAGGAAGAGATTGAGAAAATCCACCAGCTCCACGGTCAGGAAAACACTCACGGACTGGTAACCGGCGACAAGGAATCCGGAATACCACTCGAACGGCATTCCAATTTCCCGGGGCACGCTCTTGAAGTGGACCGCCGCAAAAATTGCGGCACTCAAAAGAATTGCCGGCAATGGCTTCACTGCCGTGTAGAACATCCGCAATACCATTCCCCGGAAGATCGCTTCCTCCAGCCAGCCGATGACTAGTCCACCGGCCAACGCCGCCAGGACGACCTCAAGTGCCCGCCTGTAGGCAAAGGGCTCCTTGAGGACGGGATCCATGAAAAAGGACTGCAACAACACCACCGAGAAGAGCGATCCTACCCCGACAAGAAAGTATCCGGCGAGTGACTTCAGCCCACTCCCGCCCCAGTAATAGCCAAACCGTCCCCACATCCCGCAGGCCCGGATTAGCCAGACCAGCGCGATCGCCGCAAAGAGCAGGCGTACCCGGTCGACGTATTTGGAGATCGGCTTTGATTGCAGGTAAGCAACCAGGGCCTCCGGATCGGCCGGGGTCTGCATTCCCTGTATCCAGAAATAAATGACAGGGGCCAGCACCGCCGCCGCAAGGAAGGCACCGAAGTAAGTCAGCAGGAACCACTTGGCTCCGCGCCAGCTGTAATGCTCAATCCCCTCGCCAAAGAGGATGAATCCCGGCTCTCTCCGCAATCCCATGCCCGGCCATTTCAAACATCCCCCGCCCCGCTGGCAATATTCAAAATCATTGGACTACAGGCGTCTCGCCTTTAGGCAAAACCCAAGGAACCCTCGGCACGATGTTCAGGCCGGAGGCCTGCACTCCATCGGACTACAGGCGTCTCGCCTGTAGGCACACATCAAGGAACCCTCGGCGCAATGTACAGGCCGGAGGCCTGTACTCCATTGGACTACAGGCGTCTCGCCTGTAGCCGCACCCCCCACACCTCACTCTCACGGACGCGGGATCACCCGGTGCCGGCCTTCCGGGATGGCCAGTTTGTCCGCCGGCAAATACCCGCTGAAGGGCATGCTGATCACCGCCGCCCGGCGGCCGAGGATCGTCCCCGGTTGCAGGACGCTGTTACAGCCCGCCTCGGAACCGTCACCCATGAAGGCACCAACCTTGCGCAAGCCCGTCTTGTAGCGCTGGCCCTCCAACCGGATGACCACTTCATCCCGGGCCAACCTCAGGTTGGCACAAATGGCCCCAGCGCCCAGGTGGGCCTTGTTGCCGAGGATGCTGTCTCCGACATAATTGTAGTGGGGCGTCTCCACGTTTTCCATCAAGAGACAGTTCTTGTACTCGCAGGCATTGCCAAGGACCGAACCGGCTCCCGCGATGACATTGCCGCGGATAAAGGCTCCCGGACGAATCTGCACATTCTCGCCGATCCACACCGGTCCCTTGATGACACAATAGGGCGGCAGCTCCACGCTCGGGTGGATGTAAACCGGTCCCTCAACATGAACCCCGGGAGGGAGATCCGTCAGCCCGCCAGCCTTGGTGAAATCGAATTCCTTGAGAGCCTGGCCAATTACGGGAAGCCACTCCCACGGAAGGGCATCCCCGTCAAAATAATCCCCGAAGGGAATGCTTTCCGGCCAGTCAAACAACTCGCGTGCCTTCATGGATGCCAGCCTTTCTGATTCATCGCTCCCGGTCAACGGCTTTCATCGCGCGGTGAACCCGCCTCCAGTCCCTCGATGACCTGGCGGAAGTCCTCCGGCAGGGCTGCCTCCAGTTCCATGAGCTCGCCACTAATCGGATGCGTGAATTTCAGCTGCGCCGCATGCAGCATGACGCGCGGGATGTCCGGCAGGTCGACTTTCGGCACCTTCCGGAAACCGTAAAGCGCATCCCCGAGGACCGGATGGCCGATGTGCTTCATGTGGACCCGGATTTGATGGGTCCGGCCGGTATGGATTTGCAGGCTCAAGAGGGAGGTGCCTGTCCAAGCCTGTTTAACGGTGTAATCGGTGACAGCGTGGCGACCCTCCGGACGTACAGCCATCCGCAACCGGTTGACGGGATGACGCCCGATCGGTTCGTCGACCCGGCCTTCTGCCGGTTCAGGCACTCCATGTACCAATGCTGTATAGAACTTCTCGATACTGCGGCTGGAAAACTGCTCCGCCAGCGACTGGAAGGCAGCGTCGCTCTTGGCCACCAGCAGCAGGCCGCTGGTCTCCTTGTCCAGCCGGTGAACGATCCCTGGTCGCTCCTTGCCACCAATGCCGCTCAGTTGTCCCTGGCAATGGTGCAGGATTCCATGGACCAGCGTGTCCTCGCCAGTCCCCGCTCCGGGATGCACTACCCTGCCCGGTTCCTTGTCAATGACCAGCAGGTCGGCATCCTCATGGACAACCGTCAGGTCCATCTCCACTGGACGCAGCTCCAGCGGCTCCACCGGTGGTATCGAAATATCAACGACATCCCCCGCCCGCAGCCGTGTCTTCTGGGACAACACCCGTTCGTCCTGCCACACCCGGCCATCCTGGAAGAGCTTTTGCCAGCGCGAACGACTGTAGGCGGGATAGAGGCGAGCCAGCATCTTGTCGGCCCGGTCGGACCGTGCATCCTCCGGCACCGTCAGCTGCAGCTCTTCCTCCCCGCCAGCCATTGTTCCCTAGTCGTTCTCCTCAAATTCCTTCACCAGGTCACCGATTTCCCGGATACATCCGGCAAAGGCACCTTCCCCATCGATGGCATGCCGGAAACCATTGCAAGCCAGCTCGCCCAGTTCAGCAAAACTGAAGCCCAGTTCCTGGTAGAGGGCGGTGTACTCCTCGCCGAGGGTATTCCCAAAGGATATCGGGTCGTCGGTGCTGATGGTGCAGGTAATGCCTTCCTTGACGAGGTCCCGGATCGGATGGTCCGCCATCCGCTCCACCACCCCCAGCTTCACGTTGCTAATCGGACAGACGTCCAGGACCGCCCCAATCTCCAGCAGGTGCTGCACCAGCTTCGGCGACTCGATAGACCGAACCCCATGCTGGATGCGGGTAACCCCAAGCTCGTCCACTACCTGGCGGACAAATTCAGGCCCGTCAAATTCCCCGGCGTGAGCCTTGGTCCGCTTGCCGGATGCCCGTACCCGTTGCCAGATGTCGGCTGTCCACGGTTCCAGCGGGGTCGTTTCCGTTCCGTGCAGGTCCACTCCGTCAAGGCTCTCCCAGTTCACGCAGTCATCAATGAACGGTTTCGACCGCTCGGTGTAACCATCGTGGTGAATGCCCATAAATACCCGGACGACCATCCCTTCCGGAACCGCCGCCTTGATGGCCTCGCTCACCGCCTTGCCGTCAAGCCCGAGAAACTCCACCATGCCGGAAGCAAAACTGGTCTCCAGGTAACGCACGTTCTCCTCCTCGTGCAGTCGGGTGAATATGCGCTTGGCAGCCACATGATAATTTTCCGGCGAGGTGTACCAGGCACAGGCCATTTCCAGAAGGGCCTTTTCGAACTCGGCAAAATCGGCAAACTTGTAGTGATCATCCCATGACGCCGGCGGGGTCGCAAACCGGTCCGGATCCAGCTCGTTGATCAGTTCCCACGGAAGCGCCCCCTCGATGTGCAGGTGCGTCTCCGTCTTTGGCAGCCGCTTGAGGAAGTCCTTCAGCGGTGGTTGCGGCTCGTAGGGCATCTCAGGCCTTTCCCAGCAGGTAGTCCGGATTCAGCTTGTGCAGCGACTTTGGAACGAACAGGCCATTCTTGCGGATCAACTTTCCGTCAAACCACATTTCCCCGCCGCCATAGTCCTTGCGCTGGATACAGGTGATGTCCCAGTGGACCTGCGAACGGTTGCCGTTATCCGCCACACCGACGTACGCTTGCCCGGGAGTAAAGTGGAAACTGCCGGAGATCTTCTCGTCAAAGAGCGTGTCCCGCATCGGCTCAAGGATGTGCGGGTTGACCCCGATGGCGAACTCCCCGATGTAGCGCGCCCCAGGATCGCTGTCGAGAATCGCCTTCAGCTTGCGGTTGTTGCCGGAACAGGAGGCAGCGACAATCTTCCCCTTCTCAAACTCAAAGCGGATGTTATCAAAGGAAATGCCCTGATAGACAACGGGGACGTTGTACTGGATAACCCCTTCGACACTGTTCTTGACCGGAGCGGTGAAAACCTCCCCATCCGGGATGTTCCGCAAACCATAGGACATGATGCCTTCGAGTCCCTTGATGGAGAAACGGAGATCCGTCCCCGGGCCCTTGATGTGGACCTGGTCCGTCTTGTCGAGCAAGCGCTTGAGGACCTTTTCACCCGGAATGAGGCGGGAATAATCCATGCAGCAGACCCGAAAATAGAAATCCTCGAATGACTCCGTGCTGGTCAGCGCCTGCTGCGCCATAGCCGGCGTCGGCCAGCGCAGGACCACCCACTTGGTCTTGTCCACACGCCAGTTCTGCATCGGGCGCATCTTCTTCAAGTACAACTGCATCCGCTTGCTCGGGACATCCGAGGTCTCGAAGATGTTGTTTGCTCCCCTGAGGGCGATGTAGGCGTCCATCCCCTTCATCCGGGACAGCTCCAGCTTTGCCTGGTAACTGACCTGTTCCTCCGTAACGCCCATCAGCAACTCCCGGCTAACGCGGGCACTGTTGATCTGCACGTGCGGGATACCCCGCTTGGCCCGCACCGCCCGGACAAGGGCGATGACCATGGCCTCCGGCACATCATAGGCGTCGATTAATACCCGCTCCCCTTTTTTCAGGGCAACGGAGTGATTCACAAGGTTCAGGGCAAGGGTGTCATATCTTGGATCCATGCTGTCCACTGTGACCCCGCCTTCCTGAATTGGCAAGTTCCCCGATCGATTCCACCCTGCAGCCGGAAAACAAGAAAGCCCGCTCTTGCCAGCGGGCTCTCCTGTTCTGTGATGAACTCTCTCGACTACTCCTAACCAAAAAACATCATTCTACAAGCTGAGTAGATGGACAGAGAATACCAGATTTCCCTGTCCTCGCCTATCAGGAAGAAACCTGAGATGGCTCTCGGGTGTTCCCTATTGGCCGCGGCGGATAACCGATCCCTGGAAGTGGATGCTGAAGCGGAAGACCTTCTTCCTCCGGGTGTGGATGCGGCCGCTTTCGAGGTCAACCCGGTAAGGCACTTCCTCCTGGCGGATGTTGACTGCCGCATGGTAGCCCCGCTCGGAAAAGATGTCGATAAACATGGCCAGCGCCATCGGGTCGTTGAACACCTTGTCCTCCGAGTTGATGTAGGCGCGCCCGGAGACCGCATGCCGCAGGATGATCGGCATGAACTTCTTTTCGATGATGTCCACAATCTGCTCAAACAGATCCATGTGGTGCATCGTGTATTTCTCCAGACGCTCAACGAGCGCCTGCCGGGCATGGACGACAATGTCCGACGCCACCGGAAGGCGGGAGACAAGGTCATTGGTCAACTGGTCCAGTTCCAATGTGGACTGGTACTTCAGCTCCTCGACAATGCTCTGCTGGACTTCCTCGATGGAGCGCTGGGCATTAATAAAGTGATAGTGGAAAATCTCCCGTAGCGTCGTCAGGGAATCATAGGTGATTTCCTTGAAGGTGCGGTAACGGTTGCGGGCCGCCTCCACGTCAAGGTCAGTCTTGCGCAGCTCACGGCGCTGTCCGGTACCGGTTGCCTCCACCTGGCGGTTGTGCTCTTCCACTCGCCGGCCCCGCTGCATCTGCCGGTCCACAGAAACCGCCTCGTCAACGTAGAGCACCACAATGTGGAAAATCGGCATGTGGAACTGAGTCTCCAGGTCGGTCCCAAGGTACTTCGTCCGCAGGGAACTCAACCTCTGGTAGAAATGCTTGAGACACTCCACCTGCACCTTCGTGCGCGGAAACCCGTCCACCACCACACCGGTGTTGTTCCGCGGGTCCAGCAGTTGCCGGAGCAGCAGGCCGGTGACCTCGCGGTCACCCACCATCATCCCGGCATCCTTCAGGCGGCGGGCCTCCGGGCTGTTCAAGAGATCGGAAATGACGATCGGCTGTGCCGTCAGCCCGGTGTACTCCATGATGAAGCGGGTCTGGGTCCCTTTACCGGCACCGGGTGCGCCGTTCAGCCAGAAGATCTCCCTCGGGAAAACCAGCGATTCCTCGCCGTATTCCTCAAGGAGCTCGTTCCAGACAGAATTGAAAATCAGCTGGGCGTCCTTGATCTCAAGGTCCATCGCCTTTTGCGAATTCTTCTTGTCGTCAGCTGTGGCAGTGTCTTTGGGCATCGTCCTCTTCAAATACAAGGGACAAGGGTATGGACACCTCCAGTGTCCAACGCAAGCCCATAGCATGCTCCTTGCTCAGGGGTGCCACGGATAGCCGGTGCCAGACGACTTAGGGCTCCAATTCCGGACCAAGGACCACCCGGAAGCCAATGGAATTGCGCTTCGTCCTTCCAGGGGCTCCCTCGCGGGCCGCCGAACGGACGCGATCCGCACTGTCGCGCCAGCTCCCGCCTCGCAAGGCATAGCCGCGTCCAGTCTCAAGGTTCACTGAATCCTCCACAGTGCCGCCGGGATGGCGATCCCAGAACCGGTCAATAGCCCATTCGGCCACGTTGCCGTGGACATCGTAAAGGCCAGAGGCATTGGGCTCGAAGGACCCGATGGGCAGTGTTCCATAGCGTTCGTCAGCGGACTTACCCTCAAGAACACCTCCAGCGTAGGTACTGTGGAAATTACCATCCTCAGGACCGGCCTCCTCACCGAAGGAAAACGGCGTATCCGTCCCGCCCCGGGCAGCGTATTCCCATTCCGCCTCCGTTGGCAGCCGGTAGGCATAGCCATCCGGGATGCGCTCCGCCTGTGCTTCAAACTCCGTCAATCGACGGCAAAACTCCATCGCTTCATCCCAGGAGACCGTGTCAACCGGGAGGTTTTCGCCACTGAATTCGCTGGGGCGCTCACCCATGACCCGGAAATAGACGTCCTGGGTGATTTCATATTGACCGATCCATACCCCATTGGTCAGCCGGACCGTCGTCAGGCGATCCTCATTCGGTAAACGCATGAACTCATCGATTGGGCTGCCCATGGTGTATTCCACCGGCGGAAGCCAGACCATCGGGAGGTCGAAATACGGCGGGGACCAGTCTTCGCCCTCTTCCGGACCCGGAATGCGTCTCAAGGGAACTTCCCAGTCCATGCGCTCGTTGGGCTTGCCCGACATCTGCTTGATGACACTGAGGTAATTGCGGATGACCGCTTCCACCCGTGCCTCCCTGTTGGCCGGGACAGGCAGGTAGCCAGCCTGGGCAAGGGCCGTTTCCTCCCCGTCCACGTAGAAGCGCACCGGGACATCATCTCCGATGATTGGGTTCAACCTGACAGGACGGGGCTGAAGGGTCAGCAACACCTCCGACTCCTCGCGGTCAAGTACGGTCACCCGCTTCTCAAGGGGGAAGTAGTCAGGATGCTCGAGGATAACTTGGTGCCCGCCTTCGGGCAGGGTAAAGGTCTCTGTCTCTTCGGCCCGCCGGGTCTCCCCGTTGATGCTCAACATCAGCTCCCAGAGCTCGGGAGCATTGGGCATCGAGAAGTCGATTCGGTAGTGAAGGGTACCGATCTTCAACTCCAGCGGTTCCGGACTCAGGACGATCTGCTGGCCGGGCTCAAAGCGGACCTCACGATGGACAGCCCGGTAAGCCTCCTTCTCGATGCGGACCTTGAGCAAGCGTCCGGTATCCAGCTTCTCCACGCTCATCGGCGTAACGCCAACCAATGAACCGTCGACAAAGACCATGGCCCCTTCCGGTTCGGTATTGACAACCAGCTCCGTTGGCCGGGGCGGCTGGCTCAACTGGACTTCCACCTGTTGACGGGCGAGGTCGAGCGGCTTTGTCAGGGCTGGCATGAGGCTCTTGTGCAGCCCCACCAGCTTGTAGGTACCGGTCAGGATCCGATCATTGATGACGAGTCCATCGCTGGATTCAATGGTCCCCAGGTGGAGGAGAAAATTCTTCTCACCGAGGACATAAACCTCCGTGTCCACAGCCCCTTTGACCAGTAAGTTGGCAAAGTCCGGCCGCAGGTTGATGTTGATCGTCATCGGCTCGGAAGCATTCAACTCAATGGTCCGTCGTATCATCCGCATTCGCGGGGCCATGACCGTAACCGTATAACGGCCGGACTTGCCCTTCAGGAGCAGTGGAAAGCCCCTCGGGGTGAATCGTCCGCTTTGCGGACCCCGGATGGTCACCAGTGCATCCATGGGAGAGATATTCAACTTCATGTTCGCCATGTCTTCCGTGGATACCCGCCGGATGGGGATGTCACGCACCTCTTCCCCGTCATCGGAGAAGATAATCTGGTAAAACATCGAGGCGGAGCCAATCGTCAGGACCCCCGCTACCCCCAGCAGGATTAGCCGCACAAAAATCAGGAGGCGCATGCTGAGCAGGCTTTCAAGTGCCTGCGGCAAGGGAACACGGTTCAGCTTGCGGAAGAGTTGACCCGTCTCCGGCCGCTTCTCGGCCGTCAGATCGTCAATGTGGTCGAGGTCTTTCAGGAAGGCCTTGTAATTGGGAAAGCGGTCCGCCGGCTTGGCCTCAAGGCAATGGCTGATAAAAAGGTCCCATCCGTCGCTGACTTCCTTGCGCGCCTTGGTCGGGGTGGCCCAGCGCCGCTCCGGTTTGCTCCCGGTAAGCAGGAAATAGGCGCACATCCCAATACAATAGAAGTCGCTTCGCTGGTCACGCGCCTTGAAGTTGCGGATCTCCGGGCTGAGGATCTCCAGTGCGGAGAAGCTCTTCTTCTTGTCTCCGGAAATCGGGATTACCGCCCCGCTGACAAATCGTTCAAACGACTCATACTGAATCGACTGGAAGAGACCAATCCCGGCTATGCGCAAGTCCCCGTTCTCATTCAGGAACAGGAAGTCGGGTGACATGAAATAGTGCCCGAGGTTAAGCTTGCCCGCCTCCGTCAATCCTTCGGCAATTCCCCGCAAAAGGTCCCGCACGCGCTCCTCAGGCAGTGGCTCACTGCGCTTGAGGACAACGTCGTTCATCGACTTGTAGTTACCCTCCGGATACTGGATAACAAGGTTGCCGCTAACCCGCTGGACTTCCTGGGCCGCCATTGCCGGGCCTGCCGCCATCCGCTTTTGGCGCTGGACGGATTCCATGTAGGATTGCTGGAATCGTGAGTCCGCCCGCATCAGGGCTTCCGGGACAATATGCAGAAGGACGTTCTCGTGCTTCAGCTTGTTTGTCGCCTGGTAAAAACAGCCCAGGATACTGGTCGACAGGATCTGCCGCAGGACATAGGGACCTACAGTTTCCCCCTCCTTTGGTAGTTGGATGAACTCAGCCAGCATCGTTGCTCAGGGATTTGTAGGTGTTTTGCCGCCGATTTCAACAGGAAACGGTTTTGTCGCGCTTCCTGTGTACAAACTGATGTGCGGGAACGGTATCTCGATGCCCTCGTTATCGAAGCGTTCCTTGATCTCCTTCATGATGCTGTTGCGCAATTTCAGGTAATTGGACCGCTCAAACCAGAGCCCGTAGCGAAACTCAAGGGCACTCTCGCCGAAGTTGTTGAAAAGGATCAGGGGTTCCGGGTCATCAAGGGCAAACGGATTTTCCCGGGCCAGCTCCTTGAGTATGTCCATCACCTTGACTACGTCCTCCTTGTAGGCCACCCCGATGGTCATGTCCATCCGCCGGATCGGATAGCGGGTGATGTTCGTTACCTGGTTCTTGATCATCGACTCATTGGGGATCCGGACGAAGAGGTTTTCAAAGGTCCGAATCTTGATGGAGAGGAGGTCGATGGACTCCACAAATCCGGTCGTGTCGCCAGTGCGAATGAGGTCGCCGATCTTGAACGGCTTCTCCCCAATCAGGAACAAGCCGCTGATGAGGTTGCTGAGACTGGTCTGCGCGGCAAAGCCAATCGCCAGGGTGGCAACCCCGGCTGTCGCCAGCAGGCCGGTAAGGTCAAAGCCCAGCTCGATGAGGACCGAGACCAGGATGATTACCGAGCCGACATAGAAGATGAACTTCCGCATCAATTGAGAAAAGTGCGGGCTCTGGCGACTGGAGAACATCCGCCCGGCGGCATAGGAGACCGCATAAAGGAGGATGAGGCCCACCACCACGAACAGGGTCACCCGTAACCAGTGGGTAACTTCCGGAGACCGCAGGATATCTTCCCACTCCAGTACGGCCAGCAGTGGCGGGTTATTTTGCAATAATAAGGTCATTCTGAAAGGCCGAGCTAAAGGTTAACCGGTGAAGGCCGCGATCCTCGCGTTTCAGGGGCTTGCTGACTTCGTTGAGGCTCTTCTCATAGTCTGGCATTTCCGATGAATAATGGATCGCCGTCCCTTTGAAACCGCCCTCGTGCCGGATTTTCACGGTAGAGGCCCACAGGTGATCCATCCCGCTGTAGAGGGTCGCATAGGCAGTACGCAGGCAGAGTTTTTCCACCACCAGGCGCTCATCCGAGTGATTTTCCACTTCCACCGGAAATACTATATGATGGGCGTGGGGCTCCAGGTCCTCGAAGTCCATGCCCGCTGGAATGGGGACCGTGTAGCAGAGGTCACCCTCCGTCACGATGCCAAACCAGGTATCCGACAAGGTCTGGGTGGAAATCGTGCCCAGCTCGACTTCCTTACGCCCGGAAAGAACCATCACTTGCAGGAAAACCGGGACCTGGACAAAAAACTGGCCGGATTCCCCCTTGGGTATGGTCACCGGATGGGCCGGCTTGACCACCACCGGGCGGTCCGGCACCGTCGGTCGGAGACAAAATTCGCGCGGGGCCTCCTGGAACAAGAGGTTGGACCAGTCGAGATTCTCCGGTACCACGTCCTCAGGCACCTGGGCGATGTCCCTGACACCATCGGCCTCACCCCTCTCAAAGGCCAGGCCCCATTCCTTTTCGGCGCGGGCCAGCCACATGCGCAAGGGTCCAAGCCGGACCAATGTGACCCGGTCTTCCCCAATTCGCCTCACTGACCAGAATTGCTGCAGGCTTCTCATGGGAATCAGGCAAGGACTTCCTTTATCCGGGCGAATACAGTGTCGACTGGTGCCAACTTGCCCTTCCCCTCGTATCCGCAGGCCAGCATGCCCTCAGACGTCTCCATGACAATATTGCCCCGCCGCTCAAGGGTTTCCAGGTTCCTGCAGGTTGCCGGATGGGCCAGCATTTTTCCGTTCATGGCCGGAGCGATTAGCACCTTGGCCTGGGTTGCCAGGTAAATGTTGCACAACAGGTTCGGGGCAAGGCCATGGGCAAAGCAGGCAATCGTGTTGGCGGTGGCCGGAACCACCGCCAGCAGGTCCGCCGAGTCGGCGAGGTCAATATGGCCCGGTTGCCAGCCATTCTCTTCAGCCCAGATATCCACCGCCACCGGATGGCGACTGAGCGTCTGCAGGGTGATGGGCGCCACAATGCGGGTTGCAGCCTCTGTCATGACTACCCGGACTTCGGCCCCGGCCTGGACCAGCATGCTGGTCAGGTCGGCCGCCTTGTAGGCTGCAATGGAGCCCGTTACTCCGAGGACGATGGTCTTGTCTTTCACTGTTTTGGAAGCGGTTTATCGAGGTAAATGACGTAGGAATCAGCAATCAGATCATGAAGTCCCCGCTTCTGCTTGTGGAAAGCCACGACAATACAACTGACAATCATGATCGCGATAAAGACATAGGAGGCGATGTTGAGCATCGAATTGGCTTCCTGGAAGGCTGCGATTGCCTCCGGGTCCATCTTGGGAATGCCCTGCTCAATCATCTTGATTTGGGTCACGATACCCGGGATGGAAGGCAGGATGAATAGGCCGCTGCGGACAAATCCTCCGGCAATGCCTAGATGTTGGCCGGAGGCATTGATAACCCGGATTCCCAGCGCCAACTTGCCCGCGGTCCCACCAAGCGTCCCGTCGAGCAGGGGCTTGTAGGCGATCATTGGAATAGCCAAGAGCAGATAGCCAGCCACCGAATTCATGAAATAGGCCCCCACGGTTGGGATCAGGAGGATCAGGAAGTCGATCAGGTAGGCCGCCAACCGGATCCCGAATCCCGCCGCTCGCACCGAGCTCAGGTCAAATTCGTTCGTTGATGTTTCATTCTCCAACATAGCGCATGACTTATAGTGATTTAACGCCCCGTGGAAACAATAATCTCCCCCCTGTGCGCACAATCTCCCAATTCTTGACACGGTTAATTCCATCGCTGAGGCTGGTTATTTCCGCTCATGCAAAAGCATCCTATCACGAAATACTCCCCCTACCCGCCGGTCGATCTTCCGGATCGCCAGTGGCCGGGCAAGCGCATCGAGAAGGCACCCGTCTGGTGCTCCGTCGATTTGCGGGATGGCAACCAGGCTTTGCCGATCCCCATGACAGTCGAGGAGAAGATGGAGCTATTTGCGCACCTCGTGGAGATCGGATTCAAGGAGATTGAGGTTGGCTTTCCCAGCGCCTCGGAGACGGAATACCGCTTCCTCAGGACCCTGATCGATGAGGGCCGCATTCCCGACGATGTCACCGTCCAGTGTCTCGTCCAGTGCCGCGAGCACCTCATCCGGAGGACATTTGAGGCCATCGACGGCGCAAAAAACGCCATCGTCCACTTCTACAACAGCACCAACCCGCTCCAGCGCCGGGTCACCTTCAACATGGATGAGGCGGCCATCAAGGCCATCGCTGTCGAGGGGGCGCAATTGTGTCGCGACCTCATGGGCACAACCAGTTGCGAAAATGTCCGCTTTGAATATTCCCCGGAAAGTTTCTCCGACACCGAACTGGCCTACTCGCTCGAGGTCTGCGAGGCCGTCAAGGAAGTGATCCAGCCCACCCCGGAGAACAAGCTGATCCTCAACCTGCCGGCAACTGTGGAGCTCTTTACCCCCAATGTCCATGCAGACCAGATTGAGTGGTTCTGCCGCAATGTTTCCGGCCGGGATTCGGTATTAATCAGCCTCCACACCCACAACGACCGGGGAACCGGAGTTGCCGCCACCGAATTGGGCCTGATGGCTGGGGCGGACCGGGTGGAAGGCACCCTTTTCGGCAACGGCGAGCGGACCGGCAACCTCGACATCGTCACCGTGGCACTCAACATGTACACCCAGGGGGTCGACCCGGTGCTCGACTTCAGCAATCTCGGCCGCACCCGCGAGATTTATGAGCGCACCACCCGGATGGGTGTTCACGAGCGCCATCCCTACGGCGGCGACCTCGTCTTCACCGCCTTCAGTGGTTCCCATCAGGATGCCATCAAGAAGGGCATGGATGCTCAAAAGAAGGCCAACTCGATGAATTGGCAGGTTCCCTACCTGCCGATTGACTGCCAGGACATCGGCCGTACCTATCAGGCCATTATCCGTATCAACAGCCAGAGCGGCAAGGGCGGTGTTGCTTACGTCCTTGAGCGCAGTTACGGCATCGAGATGCCCAAGCGGATGCATCCGGAGTTCGGTACGGTTGTCACCGCCCTCGCCGATGACCAGAGCGCTGAACTCAACAGCCTGCAGATTTATGAAGCCTTCGAGCAGGAGTACCTCAACCGCAAGGAACCCCTGGAGCTGCTCGACTACGACATTGACCACAAGCCGGACGACGTCCACAGGGTCCATATGGAGGCCAAGGTTATCGTCAACGGAAAGGAACAAATCCTTAATGGACGCGGTAACGGTCCCATTGCGGCATTTGTCAGTGCCCTCGACGAGGCTGGCCTGAAGGACTTCCACCTGCAGAATTACTCCCAGCACGCCATTGCCCGGGGTAGTGCCGCCGATGCGGTCAGTTTCGTGGAAATCCAGCGGGTCAGTGACAACCGTTCCTTCTGGGGCGCTAGCATCGACTCCAACGTCGAGAATGGCGGCTTGATGGCACTCGTCAGCGCTTACAACCGCTCCCAGGCCTGAATCACCGGCGGACCAGTCGGATAATCCCGCTCTGCAGCAGGTAGGCCGCCGCTGCAACCAGGATGATTGTCGGCCCAACCGGCCAGTCGCTCAGGAAACTGAGCAGGATCCCGCAGCTGACAAAGGCCAGGGTCAGCAGGCTGGCAATGCCCATCATGCCGCCCAGTGAACGGACATGGTGGCCCGCCATGGCCGCCGGGATGGTCAGCAGGGCGACCACCAGGACGACCCCGACGACGGAAACCAGCAGGACCACTGTGCAAGCTATCACGCACAGGAGCAGTGTGTAGTAGGCCCCTACCCGGAGGCCGCGCAGCCGCGCCTGCTCCTCGTCAAAACAAAGGGCCTGCAGGCGGTTGTATCCAAATACCATGACAAGCAGTAACAGCAGATCCATCAGGGCAACCAGCAACAGGTCCGCCTGCGAAAGAATCAGTATGTTCCCAAAAAGGTAACTCATCGGGTCCACGAATCCGGGTGTCCGCGCGATGAACACCAGTCCCGCCGCCATGCCGGTGGCCCAGACAGCCCCGATAACGCTGTCCTCCCGCTCAAAACCGGAAGCACGTATCCATGAAATCACGACAGCAGCGAGGAGGGCCGCCGCCAGTGCACCGATGAGCGGATGCAGCCACTCGACGCCGTGGGCTTTCTGGAAATACAGCGCTGCCCCGATACCTCCAAGCACCGCATGGGAAATTGCCCCGGCAACGTAGCTGATCCGCTTGGCGACGACCAGGCTGCCGGTCATCCCAAAGGCAGCACTGGCCAGTAATCCCATCAGGAGTGCCGTGCGGAGGAAGGTCACGTCCGGGTCAACGAGGGCCTGCCAGAATTCAAGCATCGGACTTCTCCCCTTCTTCCGCGTCCTCTAGCTCATGCCCATGGTGGCAGTGGTCCCCGTGGATCACCGCTTGCACCGGACCGCCATAGAGGTGCTCCAGGGCCTTGTCCTCGACCTGCTCCACCGGATGGACCTCCGCTGTCTTGTTCACGCATAACACTTCGTCGACAAGATTGGAGACAAAGGCGGCATCATGGGAAACGAGGAGAATCGTCATCCGGTTATGGAGTTCCTTCAAGTGGGCCAGCAGCTTGGCCTCAATGTGGGCATCGACCATAGCCGTGGGCTCGTCCAGCAGCAGCACTTCCGGATCGTTGACAAGGGCGCGGGCGATCAAGACGCGTTGCTTCATGCCGCCCGACAGGTTGATGAAGGACTCCTTGCGCTGGTCCCAGAGATTCACTTCCTCAAGGGCCCGCTGGGTCGCCAGCCGGTCCGCCTTGCTGTAGAAACCCAGTCCGCTGCCACTCAGGCGCCCCATCCGGACAATTCCCTCCACATCAATCGGGAAGAGCGGATCGATATGGATGTGCTGTGGCATGTAGCCCACCCGCAGGCGGGACTTGCGCGGACTTTGGCCCAGCACCTTGACCTCCCCCTTCTGCGGCCGAACCAGTCCAAGGATAACCTTCAGGAGGGTACTCTTGCCGCCGCCATTGGGCCCGACCACGCAGAGGGTTGTCCGTTCCGGGACCGCAAAGCTGACCGACTGCAGCACCGTCACCGGGCCGAAGCGAACCTCCACATCCTTGCACTGAATGACCGTATTCATTCCTCGATTGGAGGCATCTAAAAAGGATGCCGGGAAAATCCCAAGCCTTAATCCGCGGCAAAGGCGCGCAGCAGGGCTTGTCCGATGTTCTGGAGGTTGGCCTCTACTTGTGGGGACATGGGGTCAATCTCCGCCAGATCGGCACCAATCGCCCGGGCGACGACGTCGGCATGCTTCCGGCTCTCCTGCGGCTGGATAAAGATGGTGCCAATGCCGGCTTTCTTGGCCCGGACAATCAACTGGTGCAGTTCCCGCGCCGAGGGCCCTTCCCCGCTCGCGGCTATTGCTACCTGCTCCAATCCGTAGCGATCGGCGAAATAAGCCAATGCCGGATGATATATGTAGAAGGCCCGGCCACGGTAGGGCTGCAGTCCGGCATCCAGTTCATCATGGATGACTTGATAGCGCTCCGCTGCTTCCTCCGCTGCCTTGATGAAACGTCCCCTTTCCTGTGGAAGCAATTCGCCAAGGCGGACGGCAATCCAGCGCGCCATGTCAGCCAACCGGAGGGGATCCAGCCAGATGTGGGGATCGGTCGCCTCCGTGGCATGGCTGGCACAGGAAGCACAGGCATGATGCTCATGGTCATGATGGGCATGTTCACCCAGTGCCAGCACCGGGACCGCCAGGCGCAAATCCAGGACCGTGAGCTGGGGGAACCGGCTTTCCACCTTTTCCAGGATGGCCGACTCGTAACCCGCCCCGACCCGGAAGAAGACATCCGCCCCGGAGAGCCAGCGGATCGTCGAGGGTCGTGGCTCAAAAATGGAACAACTGTCACCGGCCTGCTGCAGGGACATGACTTCCACACGCTCCCCGCCAATGCTTCTTACCAGCTCTTCCAGGGGAAGAACACTGACGCCCACCCGAAGCACTTCCGCCCGGATAAGTCCGGGTATGGCACAGGCTGAAACAAGAAGGATTGGGAGAACGCCCAGTTTCATAATCCCGTAATGAGGAATGGGGATCGCCCTCTGCGTCAAGCGCAAGGGAAACGATTTGGGGGTCGCTTTCATCAGTGAATTCCCTATGGATGGATGGCATGCCGGACACCTTCATGAACGGATTCTGGGAATGGGCCATTGCGGCCGCCCTGCTTTTTTTCCAGATTGCGGGTCTCGTTCTGGCAGCTCGGGTCATTCTCAGCAACCGTTCCACCCACGGGACCATCGCCTGGGTGATCAGTCTAATCCTGCTTCCCTTGGCCGCTGTTCCCATCTACCTCGTTTTCGGCAGGAACCGGCTCCTCTCCTACATCGAGGCCCGCCGCAAGGTCGATCTCGAGTTTGCCCGCAATCATCCCGTCAAGGCGGTCCGGGCAATCAAGGAATCCGCTACCAAGTGGGGGCTTCTCGAAGGATTGGCCAACACCCGCATGACCGAAGGGAACGCAGTGCGGATGTTTTTCACTGGGCGCGAGACTTTCGACGCCATGCTGGAGGATATTCGCACCGCCACCAGCTACGTCATCTTTCAGTTCTTCATTTTCCGTGACGACGAAGAGGGACGGAAGTTTCTCAAGGTCCTCAAGGAAAAGGCCCGCGAGGGGGTGCGCGTCTATTTCATGGTGGACGCTGTTGGCTCCATTGACCTCAAGAAACCGTTCTTCCGCGAACTGGAGCAGGCCGGGCTCAAAGTTGCACGCTTCTCTCCCGGCCGTTCGCTTCGGGGGCGTCTCCGGATTAACTTCCGCAACCACCGCAAGGTCCTCGTGGTCGACGGTCGGGAGGCCTGGATCGGGGGCCACAACATCGGCCGGGAATATGTCGGCAATGATCCCAAGGTCGGTCCCTGGCGCGATACGCATGCCCGGATCACCGGCCCGGCCATCAATGCCATCCAGCTTTCCTTCCTCGAGGACTGGTACTGGGTCACCCGGGAAATGCCGGAGCTGAACTGGGATGTGCCGTCCGAGTCGGAAGGTTCTGTCGAGGCGCTCTGCCTCTCCACCGGGCCCAGCGACCCGGAGGATACCTGCACCCTCGCCTATGTGCACCTTATCAACCGGGCCGAGCGCCGCTTGTGGATCCACAGTCCTTACTTTGTTCCCTCCGAGGAAGTCATCATCGCCCTCCAGCTGGCTACCTTGCGCGGCGTTGATGTCCGGGTGCTGATGCCGGCCCAACGGGATCACCTCATGGTCTGGGTCAGCTCATTCTATTTCAGTGCCCTCCCCCAGTTGAACAAGGTACGGTTTTTTCGCTACAACACGGGCTTTTTCCACAGCAAGATGCTCCTCATGGACGATAACCTGCTCTCGGTGGGCACCGTCAATTTTGACAACCGGTCCTTCCGCATCAATTTCGAGTCCACCCTCCTGCTCCATGAAAAGGCCATAATTGAGACCTGCCACAAGCAGATGGCCATGGACTTCGCCAACTCAACCGAGGATCCTGTGGATCCGCTGGCCACCCGGAGCATTTTCTTCCGGCTGGCGGCCCGTGGAGTGCGCCTGCTCTCTCCCCTGCTCTAGGTCCAATCAATAAAACACCCGGTCAAGGAACAGGCCTTCGGCTGGCGCTGTCTGGACCGTGTTGGTGCGCTTGCGGCTCTCCAAAATATCACCCATCTGTTCCGGTTCGAGCTTGCCGATTCCGACGTCAAAGAGACAGCCGGCAAGGCTCCTCACCATGCGATAGAGAAAGCCGTCAGCCTCGGCCCGCAGGAAAACCCGTTCCCCTTCCCGGGTCACCTCAAGGACGCGCAGATCCTTGACCGGATCATCATCCCGTGCTTCCCCGGGATTGGCCGTGAAAGAGGAAAAGTCGTGCCGGCCGATGAGCGTCGCGGCCGCTTTGTTCATCCGCTCGACATCCAGTCGCCGGTTGCCGGTCGACCAATACCAGCGCGTTTCAAACGGTCCGGCAAATCCCTCGAAGTACTGATACACATAACGTTTTCCTTTGGCCGAGTAGCGGGCATGGAATTCATCGTCAGCGAGCTC
Source organism: Puniceicoccaceae bacterium (assembly GCA_040830765.1). GTDB lineage: Bacteria > Verrucomicrobiota > Verrucomicrobiia > Opitutales > Oceanipulchritudinaceae > Oceanipulchritudo. The sequence goes on from JBFOMH010000018.1 coordinate 24,363, forward strand.
CGCATGATAGACCTGGATGCTGTCAGGATAACCGGTCCGCAAGGCCTTGATAAGGGCTTCCGGACCATGGGCCCAGTCACCGTCAAAGTGAAAGACCTGTCCCCGCGCATGAACCCCGCTGTCGGTCCGCCCGGAACCATAGACCGTCACCGACTGCTTCAGGATGACCCGGAGACGCCGCTCGATAAAATCCTGCACGGTGTTGCCGCTTGGCTGGACCTGCCAGCCTTCATACTGTGTCCCGTCGTAGGCACAGGTGCATTTCCAGCGCATCCCTCAGTCCTCCTCGTCCTCAAAGGGTTCGAAATCCGGCGGGGCCACCTGCATCGCCAGCCAGTCCTGGAGAATCAGGGTTGCCGCCCCGGAGTCGACGATGCCGGTCTTGCGGAGGGCCCGTTCCTTTTTCCCGCTCAGGCCAAGGTCCGATTCAACCTTGTGGGAAGTCAAGCGCTCATCAACCCGGTGCACCGGCAGGGAAAATCGTTCTTCAAGGATAGCGATGAACGCGTCCACTTCCTGTGCCTTGAACCCGACCGTCCCATCCATGTTGTAGGGATAACCGACGACAAGGTCCGTCACCTTGCGCTCTTCAATCAGACGGCTGATTTGCTGGAGGCGTTGCTCAGCTGTCCCTTCCGTCGCTGCAGGCAGGGGTGTGGCCACGCCCAGCTCATCGCCCCAGGCAAGGCCGATTCGCTTTTCACCGTAGTCAATCCCAAGGCAACGCATAGGCCTCCTCACAATAAATGCTTCAGGCCTTCCTTTGTCCCCAGCAACTTGACCAGTTCCTTGATTTCCTGGGCCTTGTCCTTTGGGCAGACAAGTGTGGCGTCCGGCGTCTGGACGACGATCAGGTTGTCGGCCCCGATAACCGCCGTCAGGTGGGTGCCATCATTGACCACGATGTTGCCGCTTCCGTCATAAACCACGACCTCCCCCTTGGAAACATTGTCCTGCGCGTCCTTCGGGTAGTGCCGCTCAACTGCGGGCCACTCCCCGACATCATCCCAGTCAAAGGACGATTCCACCACCTGCACGGATGCCGCCTTTTCCATAATCGCAAAGTCGACCGATATCTTCTCCAGGTTTGGATAATGTTCCGCCAGCAGGGCATCCAGGGATTCCCCGGCTGCAAGGCCGGTACGAATCGCTCCCAATGCTGCCCACAGGCCCGGGGTGTGTTGCTCAAACTCGGCCGAGATGACTGGTACCCGCCAGAAGAACATGCCCGCGTTCCAGTAATACTCACCTGATTCCACGTAGCTGGTGGCGGTTTCCAAATCCGGCTTTTCGCGAAAGGCCTTCACGGCATAGACCGGGCGCCCGGCAATCTCCTGTTCCACCGCTCCCCGGTGGATGTAGCCATATCCGGTCGCGGGATAGGCCGCCTGAATTCCGATTGTCACCAGTGTGTCAGCTTGTTCCGCCGCCCCGAAGGCACTTTCCAGGACCGACTGGAAGCCCGCCTTGTCCTGGATGATGTGGTCCGCCGGTAACATCGCAAAACAGCCATCCGGATTCCGGTCGGCTACCAGCACGGTCGCCAACCCCACCGCAGCCGCGGTGTCGCGCCCCACGGGCTCGGCAATGACGTTTTCCGGAGGTAACATGGGACAGGTCTCAAGGACAGCCTCCCGCTGCTCGCTATTGGTAATGATAATCACCCGCTCCGGCGGTACCAGTCCCTCCAGGCGCTTGACCGTCTGGGTCAGCATCGGCTCATCACCAACAATTGGCAGCAGGTGCTTTGGCCGGGCCAACCGGCTCTGTGGCCAGAATCGTTCCCCTTTTCCCCCAGCCATAATGACAACGTATCGGTTTTCACTCATTGTAGGGGCAAGGTGGAGAGCTTCCTCTCAAATGGCAACGGAAAGTCCGCCCATAATTTTGCCTCCCCGGTTTGCCGAATTGGAAAAACTGGCCATACCTCTCCTCCCATGGATGCATCGAACCAGGCCGGACTGCCCGAGACACTGCCTCTGGAAATTGATGTCGATGAGGCGGCCGCCAGTTTGCGTAGCGAGGAGGCCCCGCTCCTCCTTGACGTCCGCGAACATTCGGAACGCGCCTTTTGCCGCATAGGTGACGAGTTGCACATTCCCATTGCGGAGATTCCCCACCGGTGGGATTTCCTGCCCCGCGACAAGCATCTCCTCGTCTATTGCCACCACGGCATGCGCAGTTTGCGGGTAACTCATTTTCTCCGGCAGGCTGGTTTGCCGAAGGTCCAAAGCCTCCGCGGCGGCATCGAGGCCTGGTCGCTGCAGATTGACTCCAGTGTCCCGCGTTATTGAGCCGGGACGTCCTCGAGGGGAGCTTCATCCACAGGCAGCCCCAAATCCTCTTCCGAGTAGTAGACTTCCTCAACCGGTTCCAGCAAGGCCGCGCGTGAAGATTCGCTTTCCAGCAACACCGGCAGGGCGGCGGCGGCTTCATCCGGAGCGGAACGGATCCATTGGCGTCCGATAAGGATTTCCAGCATGCTTCGCTCATCCAGATCGAAGACAGACTGGGCCCATACAAGCGCCGTCGCGGGATCAAATTCCGCGGTGCTCAGGGCCAACAGGGCAATGGCCCCATCAAGGGTGGAATCCGGGCCGTGCGTGTTCAGCCAACCAGCCAGTGGAGCCGGTCCGTCATTGGCGATCCACTCGTCCGAAACGACATCCATCAGCTGTCGCCGGGCTTCCCCGGAGTAATTGCGCCAGGCGTACTCGGCAGCTGCTTCCGGATCAACATAGACCCATTCGCGGAGGACATCCCCCATGCCGGCAATTTGCCCCGGAAAGGCTCCGCGCATCCAACGCGCTGCCGCTTCAGGTTCCGCAGTCGCCCATGTAACGGCAAGGTAGGCGGCTGCATAGGGACTGGAACTGGCCGGAAATTCTCCCAGCCAGGCAATGGCCTCGCGCGGGGTCAGGCTCTGCAGGATACGATCCATGACCACCACCGCCATCCGGTGACGGAAATCCGATTCGGCCATTTGTTCCAGCAACTGGAACGCCACTGAACTGTCATCCGCCGAGAGACTGGAAACCACTACCTCCAGCCAGCGCTCGGCCCGGCGGGAATTGCCCGCCTGGTCGACAACCCAGGCCCAGGCGTCTGCCGCCTTGTCCTTGCTCCAGCCACGCAAGGCTGCCTGGGTCGCCAGTTCCCGTTCTGGAATCGATGAAAGGGAGGAGGCAAAGGCCACTGCCCGGCGTCCGTCCTCGCTCGCCCAGGATTCAAGGAATTGCCCCAAAACCTGGTTGCGGCCGGGATTCGGGGGAATTTCCTGCAGAAACTTGATCGCCGCCATTACCTTCCGGGAAGGCAGCCCGCGGGCCAGCCGTTCCGCATCCATGGCCCGCTCGTCACGGTCACCGGAACGCATGATTGCCCGGAGGGTGTTTTCCATTTGCTCCGTCAGGCCATCTCCGGATCCGACCGACATGATACTGCTGATGTCGGCAGGGACACCGGTGTAACGCTCGATGATCAACATCAGTTCGCGTTGCTCAAGGGTCAGGTCGCTGGAGCTGGAACTGTCAGCCCCGGGGCCGAGATGAAAGGCGAATGCGGACAGGATGCCGAGGACGAAGACCACGCCGAGGGAGGCCATCCAGCCCAATCCCAGCATTACTGCATTCACTTCCTTGCGTTTCATGGTCTACTCCGGTTGGAACTCGGGCCGTGCCCTGTCCGGTACTTCCTTGAGGTAAAGATCGCGCTGCGGATAGGGAATTTCAATACCCGCCTCCTTCAAGTGGTCCCAGATGATGTAGTACAGTTCGCTCTTGAAGGAAGTCGGTTGCAGGGTCCACTCAACGGTCCAGACCCAGATTTCAAAGTCGAGTGAGGAGTCCCCAAAGGCAATGAACTTGGCCGAGGGCGGGGGGTTCTTCATTACCCCGGTATGCGAAGCGGCCGCTTTTTCGAGGACTTCCTTCACCTGATTGACATCACTGTTGTAATGCACCCCGACCGGCAGGCGAAAGCGCACCTGGTTGTCACTGTGACTCCAGTTGATGACCGCGGCCGAAATAAAGCGGGAATTCGGGACAATGACCTCGATATTGTCGTTGGTCCGGATGGTCGTGCTGCGGGCCCGGATGGAGGTGATGGTCCCGTTGGTCTCGTCGATACTGACCCGGTCCCCGACCTTGATCGGCCGCTCCAGCAGGATGATCAGGCCACTGACAAAGTTATCCGCAATGTTCCTTAATCCAAAACCGACACCAAAGGAGACCGCCCCAAGGATAACCGAAAGCGTCGCCCAGTTAAACCCGTCGAGCGTGATCGGGAGGATCAGCATCAGGGAGAGAATCAGGAAAATGTAGCCAATGAGGGTGGAATAGGCATTGGCCAGACCCGGATGCATGTTGAAACGCGGGAAGAAGCGCTTCGTCAGGAGTCGTTTGAGCAGCCTTTGCAGGATAAGGGTCAGGATGACCAGGATGAACCCGAGCAGGATCGACAGCGGCGTGAAACTGAGCGTCCCCATGTCAAAGGTGCGGGTCCAGAATGTTTCGATCGACATGACCGGATACTAGGAGGCTCGAGGGTCTTCCTTCAACTGCAAAAAACATTGGGCGAAAATGTGTTCACACCAACGGGAATTTTCGCATCCTTCCGACCATGGCAAAAAGCTACATCATCTCGGCCGGCCATCCACTGACCGCCGATGCCGCCCGCCACGCCCTCGATGCGGGAGGCAATGCCTTTGATGCCGCCCTCTCCGGCTGGTTGGCTGCCTGCCTCGCCGAACCAGTCCTGACCTCTCCCGGCGGAAGCGGATTTGCCATGGTCGCCCCGGCCTCGGGCCGGCCCCGCCTGTACGATTTCTTCTCCCAGACACCCCTAAAGGCCAATCCGGACGGGCACGCCTATCCGCTCGAGGCAGACTTTGGCTCCACCACCCAGGTTTTTCACCTCGGGGCCGGGACCGTCGCCACTCCGGGTTGCGTAGCCGGTATCCTCCAGATCCAGGAGACCCATGGCCGTCTGCCCCTCGAGGAATGCGCCGTTCCCGCACTCGAATTGTCCCGTAATGGATTAATCATTACAGACCATGCCGCGACCCTGCTCAAGGTCGTCGAGGACCTTTACCTCGCCACGCCGGCCTCGTGCCAGTTATTTCGATCAAAAAGAGAGGAGACGGGATGCCTGCGCGAGGGGGAACGGTTTCTCAACCATGACTTTGAGTGTTTTATCGACGCCTTGATCGCTGAGGGTTCACGCTGGTTTTATGAAGGGGATATCGGCCGCATCATCTCCGATTATTGCCAGGAGCATGAAGGTCACTTGACCCGCGAGGACTTCACCCGCTACAGGGTGGAAATCCGGGAGGCCCTCGAGATTCGCCGAAACGGATCAACAGTCTGGCTCAACCCTCCCCCGTCCATGGGCGGCACACTTATCGCCATCGGGCTGCTTTCCCGGGGAGAGGCAGGCGTTCATGGCTTCCCGCTGCAAGGCCGGGCGGCCTGGCTGGATTGGGCGGAAGCCCTCCGCCTGATGAGCCTGATGCGCTCACCAGAGGGTTCGAGGCAACTCACTGCGGCGGATGCCGCCCTTTTGGAACGCGCTTTCCATCTGGATTCAGGAGTCGCTGGCGCGGCCGCAAAGCTCTTTCCCCATGCCCTCCGGCAGATCCAGTCGCAGGGCACGACCCACATCTCCATCATGGATGGGGATGGCAACGAGATCGCCATGACAACCAGCAACGGAGCCGGCTCGGCAATCATCCCGGAAGGGACCGGCTTCATGCTCAACAACATGCTCGGGGAGGATGACTTGCAGCCGGAGGGGCTGGGTACATGGCAGACCGATACCCGGCTTTCCTCAATGATGGCCCCCACCCTGGCCCGGCTTGCCGATGGTACTCGCATCGCCACCGGCTCCGGGGGGTCCAATCGTATCCGCTCCACCATCCTGCAAATCCTCCGGCACCTCATCGACCACCGGCTTCCCCTGTCTGCCGCCGTCGAGGCACCTCGCCTGCACTGGGAAGACGGGGAGCTGCATGCCGAGACCGCGGCCGCGGAGTCGCTTCAAGATCTGGAGCAACCTCTTCCATGGCCACTGGTGGAGCACTCGGTTCCCAATCTCTTCTTCGGTGGAGCCCACTCGGTCTCATGGTCGGACAAGTCCGGATTCAGTGGTATCGGGGATCCCCGCCGCGGGGGTATCAGTATCGGCAAGTAGCTTGCCCTTTGCAGTGGACAAGCCGCGCGCATCGGCAAACAATCCCTTCATGGCAGTCAAACCCCAACTTCTGACATGGGTCACCTGCGATTCGGTCCACATCGATCCGGCAACCGGAAAGCATTACCTGCTCGGTTGCTTCTCCAACCTGCGGGCCCGCAAATTTCCCGCCACGCACCCGCGCATGGTCTGGTTCCTCACCCTGACCGATCTCAAGCCCGGGAAACACCAGCTCCGCCTCTCCTACGGGCAGGACATGGAGTCCATCCGCAAGATTGTCGAACGGCCTTTTGAGTCCCGCAACCCTCTCGACAAGATAAACCTCATCAACGAGCTCCGAAATCTTGTCTTCGATACGCCGGGCGTTTACCAAATCCTCATCGAGGTCGATGACGAGCCGCTTCTGGTAAACTCCCTTACCGTCTCCGAATAAGGCAATGGCATTGATTTCATGCCTTCAATCTGACAAACTCTTATCCAATCCCTCAAATTGAAAGCCCCTCAATCATGTTAAATACAACATACGAACTCGTTGGCGTCGGATCACCAATTATCGATGTCCTGGCCCAGGTGCCGGATTCTTTTCTGGAAATCGTGGGCGGTGGCAAGGGAGGCATGGTCCTGACAGATGGTGAAACCATCGGCAAGTGGCTCGGGCAGCTCCCCGGACCGCGCACCGAGGCCCCCGGTGGTTCGGCCGGTAATACCATTTTCGCCGCTGCCCGGCTGGGCCTGCGCACCACTTTTATCGGAAAGGTTGGCATGGGGGAAGGCGGCTCCTTCTACAAGGAAAGCCTCAAAGCCCTCGGAGGTGACATCAGCCGCTTCAAGACCGGTGAGATCCCCAATGGCCGCTGCCTCAGCCTGATTACGCCGGATTCCGAACGCACCCTGCGGACCGACCTTGGGGCAGCCGCAACCCTCTCCCCGGAAGACATCACGCCGGCGGACTTCATGGGCTGCACCCACGCTCACATCGAGGGATATCTCCTCTTTAATCCCGACCTCATGTTGAAGGTTCTCAAGAGCGCCAAGGAAGCCAATTGCTCTATTAGTCTGGACCTTGCCTCCTATGAGGTGGTTGAGGCGGCCAAGGACTCCCTGCCTATCCTTCTCAGCGAGTACGTCGACCTGGTCTTTGCCAATGAGGAGGAAGCTGCGGCGTTCCATGGTTCCCCTGCCGAACCAGGCGACCTCGCCGTCAAGTTGGCGGAATACTGCGACCTCGCCGTGGTCAAGGTCGGTGCCAAGGGCGCCTGGCTGGCCCGCGGAACCGAGGCTATCCATTGTCCCGCCGTCGCCCGGGTGGAGGCCATTGATACGACTGGAGCCGGCGATTACTGGGCCGCTGGTTTTCTTACCGGCTGGCTCCATGGCAAGCCCCTCGAGGTTTGTGCGGAGTGGGGAGCCCGGCTTGGCGCGGAGATTGTCCAGGTCATCGGGGCCGAGTTGCCCGAGGCCACCTGGCAACGGGTACTGGCTGATTTAAAATAAACCGCCGCTTGCCTCAACGGGCAGTTTGCGGCAAAACCCATTCATCATGAACGAGAATGAGGTAGAAAGTGCCATCCGGGAGATTGCCGCGAGATCCTTGCGGGCCTCGAGGCAGCTGGCGGCGTTGAGCACCGAACAGAAGAACGATGCCCTGATCCGGATCGCTGAACTTCTGGAGGCTCCGCAAACCCTGCCCATGCTGTTGGAAGCAAATGAAAAGGACTTGCAGACCGGTGCCTCGCTGGGCCTGTCCGATGCCCTGTTGGACCGGCTCCGCCTGACACCCGAACGCATCCGGGGAATGGTTGAGGGGACCCGCCAGGTCGCGGCATTGGAGGATCCCGTTGGCACCGTCCTCGAGGAAAAAACCCACAAGAAGGGTTTCGCCATAGAGAAGGTGCGGGTGCCCATCGGTGTTATTGGCATTATCTACGAGTCCCGCCCCAACGTGACCATCGACTGCGCGGTGCTCTGCCTCAAGAGCGGGAATGCCACCATCCTCAGGGGTGGACGGGAAGCTTACCACAGCAACATGGCCCTCGCCCGGGTCATCCAGAAGGCCCTCGAGGAAACCGGACTGCCCGGCGATGCCGTCCAGCTAGTCCCGACAGTTGACCGCTATGCCCTCAATGTCCTCCTGAAGCTGGACGACTACATCCACTGCCTCATTCCCCGCGGCGGGGAGGGACTGATCCGGTTTGTCGCTGAAAATGCCCGCATGCCGGTCATCAAGCATTACAAGGGTGTCTGCAATGTCTACCTCGACAAGGCAGTCGACCGGCAGATGGCGATCAAGGTCACGGTGAATGCCAAGTGCCAGCGTCCCAGTGTCTGCAATGCCGCGGAGAACCTGATTGTCCACGAAAGCCTGCTTGGCTCCACCTTTCCGCTTGTCGCCAAGGCCCTCAAGGAGCAGGGAGTGGAACTCAGGGTCGACGAACCGGCGGCCAGGGAACTGGAAGCCTTTGGGAATATCCCCTTCACAATGGCTACCGAGGAGGACTACTACACGGAGTACCTCGACATGGTCATTGCCGTGAAGACCGTCCCCGACATCCGCGCGGCCATCGACTTCGTCAATACCTATGGTTCCTGCCACAGTGACGCCATCCTTACAGAGGACCCCGAGGCCGCCCGCCAGTTCCAGACGGAAGTTGACTCGGCAACAGTCTACTGGAACGTCTCAACCCGCTTTACTGACGGATTCGAATTCGGACTTGGGGCGGAGATTGGGATTTCCACCGACAAGCTGCATGCCCGCGGACCCATGGGGCTCAATGAGTTGACAACCTACAAGTATCTCATCCGTGGGCACGGGGAACTCAAATGAGCGCGCCGCTCATTGCTGACAGGATTGCCTTCCGCCTGAGCTGGGAGGAACTCGATCCTGCTGCCCTCACCTCACTTGTCCGCATGGCCCGGGCGGAGGATTTGGCCGGGTTCGGCCTGGCCCGGCAACCCGCCCAGACCGGCGATGTCTCCAGTTCCGTCCTTGGCAAGACCGACCAGCCCGCCTCCGCGCGACTGGTGGCACGGGAAGACCTCGTTACCAGTGGAATCCCGCTCGTTCCCCTGGTGCTGGTAGCCTATGGGGAAGACGGACATTTCATTCCGGATGTCCGGGATGGCGAACATTGTCCGGCTGGCACTTGCCTTGGAACGCTTGAGGGTCCCTCGCGCCTCATCCTCGAGGCGGAGCGAGTGCTTCTCAATTTCCTCCAGAAGCTTTCCGGTGTCGCCACCCTGACCCGCCGGTATGTTGATGCCCTCGGGGACTCTCCAACCCGGCTCCTCGATACCCGCAAGACCACTCCTGGTTTCCGGGTCCTCGAGAAATATGCCGTTGCCTGCGGCGGGGGATTCAACCACCGAATCGGACTCTTTGACCGGGTCATGTTGAAAGACAACCATCTCGCCGCGGAGGGCGCGCAGCACGGTCCTGCCCTGACTGACCTTGTCCGCAGCACCCGAGCAAAATGGCCCGGACTGCTCATCGAACTGGAAGTTGACTCCATCGAACAGATACCTCCCGCTCTGGGCGCCGGGGTGGATGTCTTTCTACTCGATAATTTCTCGATGGAGAACCTGCAACAGGCCGTGAACATTATCGGCGATAAGGCTGCCACTGAGGCCAGCGGCGGTATCACTCTCGACAATCTGCCAACCCTTGCCAATATGGGTTTGGATTTCATCTCCACCGGCGCGACTGTCCATCAATCCACTTGGAAGGACATCGGGCTGGACTGGAATTGACCCTAGCATGAACCTCGACGCCAAAGTTCTCCTTTCCTTCATCCGCGCCGGAGGCCAGTTTGTCTCTGGTACCGAGATCGGTGACTCACTCGGGCTGTCCCGCGTCAGCGTCCATAACCACCTGGAAACCCTGCGCAAGGAGGGCTTTACCTTTTCCGCTATTCGCAACAAGGGATACCGTCTGGAAGCAGAGCCGGTAACCTTCCATCCCGCCCTCTTCGCGGCCCTGCTGGAGGACAACCCCTGCCCCTTCTTCGATTCCTACATCGCCCTGACCGAGGTCGACAGCACCAACAGCCTTGCGGAGCTCGAATTATCAAAGGGGCGCGCCACCCCGTTCTTTGTTGCTGCCGATGAGCAGACCGCTGGCCGCGGTCGACGAGGGCGCAACTGGTTCAGCCCGGATAAGAAAAACATCTACCTTTCCATCGCCCTGCGGCCAACCCTGCCCCCGTCCCGGCTCCAGACCATTACCCTCTGGCTCGGCATGCGCATTTGCCAACTGCTCCGGGACAAGTTCGCCCTTCCCGTCCTCATCAAATGGCCCAACGACCTCATCCTCCATGACCGCAAGATCGCCGGGATGCTGACCGAGGCCCGGGTCGATGCCGAACAGACCCGCGACCTGATTTTCGGGCTGGGGCTTAACGTCAATGCCCGCGAAGCCGATTTCCCGGAAGAAATTTCCAAAATGGCCAGCTCTTTGGCCCTCAATACCGGCAAGGCCATCAATCTTTCCCGCCTCGCCCACAGCCTCGTGCACTGCCTCGCTCTGGCCGTTCAGGAATACCTCGATGACCAGTATGTTGATGAATTGGCAGCCCTCTGGCCGGAGTACGATTATCTGCGCGGCCAGGTTGTTGAGGCCGGTGACATCAAGGGAAGGGTACTCGGTATCAACAAGACCGGCTCCCTCCGCCTCGAACGCGAGAATGGCTCCACCATGCTCCTTCATAGCGGTGAGGTTTCCATCGGTTCCGGCAATATTGCCTAAAAAAAATCCCCCGGTTTCTCAGGCCGGGGGATCACAAGGCCAATTTACTTGGCCACTTCTCTCTCTCTGTATTTGGGTTATCGGTGTAGGAGCCGATTAAAGTCCTTTCCTTGTCATACCGTCAGGGTGCGTTGCCGCATGCGCCGCCGAGCCACCGGCATTGGCCGGGCCTCGTCGGTGTGGCGAATTTCGTAGTTTTTCACGCGTCGCTCGACATAGGTACGAATGTCCTCGAGTGGCTTGTGGGGAAATGCCGGCCGGCCCTGCAGCTCCGAACGCAGGGGATTGGAGGACACGAAGTCCTGCACCACGAACCGGTCTGCGCCATGCACCAGTTCTGCAATCGCTTTCAGTTCACGGGTCGTGTGCAGACCCGGTACCACGGTTGTCTTGAACTCATGGGTAATGCCGGACTGCTTGACAATCCAGACACTGGTCCGGATCAGCTCCGTATCGATCTGCCGCCCGACAAGGCCGGGATAATTCGCCAGGGGCGCCTTCACGTCCATGGCCACGTAGTCGACCAGGTTTTCCACCAGCAGTTCCCGCAAGACGTCCGGTTGGGTTCCATTGGTATCCAGTTTGACCGCCAGCCCAAGGGATTTGGCCCGCTCCAGGCAGACTTTCAGGTCCTCCTGCAACGTCGGTTCACCGCCGCTGAAGACGACCCCGTCAATCCGGTCGAGGCGTTTCTTGAGATAATTTTCCGCGTAATCCCAGTCATGCCCGGTTCCTGTGTCGCAATCGCCCAAAAGGCTGGCGTAACCACAGTAGGAGCACCTCAGATTGCAACCGCGAACATAAATCACGACTGCTTGCTTGCCGGGATAATCAAACTCACCCGCTTTTTCTACGCTCCCAATCAACATAACCAGATATTCTAATAGTGTGGCAGTTTTATTATCAGTTTTTGTTATGCCATCAAGAAAATTTAGAAATCGTAAGTTTTGCTAATAGCTCCAATCGCCTTAACTAATTTAAGATATTTGTAAAATTCCCCCCGGACTGTGGCTTCCACTGGACAAGCGGCCAGGCTACTGGTTTCATTCTGACATGGATTCATCCATGATAAAACTCACGGTTTGGACGGAAGGGCTGGGGGAATTCTGGGGAATTGCCTCAGCGCAAAAGGAGCGGCGCCAGCGGGGCGAAATGAACCCGGACGAGGTCGTCACCATTATTGGCAACATCATCGAGGAAAACACCCACGATGCGAATGGACTCTTTATTCTGGAGTCCAGTGGGCGACGGCTCAACGTCACTCTCAGCAACGGGGTGGTTGAGGTCTCGGACCCACGCGATGCCAACTACCAGAACGTCGCCATAGCGGAGTCTGAGCTAACGGAATACTTGATTAAGTTCTTTGCCCCTGCTGCGGCAGAGTCCAATGAGAATTTGCGCACTCCACTCGTGCAGACGCTGGAGTACGTCGTGGCCATTGCCGCGATTGTGGTCTTTGGCCTGACAATACGGTTTGTCATCGGCTTCATGCAGGACAGCTCCCAGTTCATGCCCGAACCGGAGGCCGTGGAAATCAGCGACCGGATACAGGTGCAGAACCTGAAGGTACAATACGCAGGGGTTTATGCCACCCGGATGCGTGACGGTGAAATGGTCATTGAACTGCGGGATGACGGGACTTGGAATTATTACGACATTCAGGGCGGCTCACTTGGTTCCTTTATCCTCTCCCCGGTAAACAGCGGGCAATTCCGGCCTGTCTATGAATCCGGCCGCCTGGCCATCCTGACCGATTCCCGATACCTCTTTTATCCGAGCACCAACTTGGAGGAAGGAATCACCTTCCTGCAAAGGCCCTTCAAGAAGATCGCCAATACGCGGGATGACCTGCCTTACGTCTCCTTCCCGGATGAAATTGTGGGAAGCGTGGCCTACCGTTAAGGTTTACGAAAACGGCTTTTCCTTCAGGTCCTACTGGACGATGCCGCCTTCCGAAAGGAAGATGCCCTTGAGGTTCATTTCCAGGGCCTTCGGATTCGGGGAGGCTTCAAGGCCAACCTGCTTGCTGACCAATCCTTCCTTGATCAGCCGGTAAAGGTCCTGGTTGAAGGAACGGGAACCGGAATCCTTGCTCGCCTCGATTACCGCAGGGATCTTCTCGAACTTGCCTTCCTGAAGAATGGTCCGGGCCAGGGTGTCGACCACGAAAGCCTCAAGCACGGGCAAGCGTCCGGTCCCCTCGAGGGCCGGAATCAGCCGTTGGGTGATCGTCGCCCGGAGCGTACTGGCAACCATCCGCCGCAGACCGGCATGCTGGTCCGGGGGATAGTATTCAAAGAGTCGCTGCACGGCCTGTTGGGCATTGGAGCTGTGCAGGGTGCCGAACACGTAGTGACCGGTTTCCGCAGCCGTGAGGGCTGTATCGAACGTATCCGCATCACGCATTTCCCCAATGAGAATCATATCCGGGTCCTGGCGGAGGACACTCTTCATGCCGTGCAGGAAGGACGGAGTATCGATGCCCACTTCCCGCTGATCAAAACTCGACTTGATGTCGGAATACGTGAACTCAATGGGGTCCTCCAGCGTGACGATGTGCTTGTCCACGTTGAGGTTAATCCAGTTGAGCATGGCCGCCAGGGTGGAACTTTTACCACTGCCCGTCGGTCCACAAACCAGCATGATGCCGTCATTCTGATCACAAAGGTCGGTAAACAGTTTCGGATCAAGGTTCAGGCTCTCAAAGCTCGGGGGACGGTCCTTGACATAACGGAAGACCATACTGGGCGTCCCGCGCTGGTAGAATGCATTGACACGGAATCGGCCGACATCCGGAAGGCGGTAACTATAGTCAATCTGGTTATCCGTCTGCCAGCGCTCGACGAACTGGGGCGGACAGGAATCCTCCACGAAAGCCAGGATCTGGTTGACCCCAAGGGGATCCATATCAATTGGCTCAAGGTGGCCGTCAATTCGCAGAAGAGCCGGCTTGTTGGTTTTGACGTGCACGTCGCTGGCTCCGTTGTCCACGGCGAGCTGCAGCAAGTTGTTGAAAAGTTCAAGCGTTTCAGACATGGCAAATTAGCGTTTGAAATCTAAACGGTGCCTACATACGGTGGCAAATTCATTTTATTTAGCAGTACTATATGTCTTCAAATCAGATATTTCGCGGGGTTTTTACAGCATTAGTGACCCCGATGGACGAAGCCGGGCAAATCGACTGGCAGACGCTTGGATCATTGGTTGAATTCCAGGTGGCCAGCGGTATTGACGGGCTGGTTCCAGTCGGCACCACCGGTGAGTCCCCCACCCTTGATACAGATGAGCATATCCGGGTCATTGAAGCGGTTGTGGAAGCAGCCGCCGGGCGGGTTCCGGTCATTGCCGGAACCGGAGCCAACAGCACGGATGAAGCGCTCGAACTGACCCGGGCCGCGGACATGGCCGGGGCGGATGCTTTTCTCCAGGTGGCTCCCTATTACAACAAGCCTAGCCAGGAGGGTGTCTTTCGTCACTTTGAGAAGATCGCCAAGAGCACCAACAAGCCGATTGTCCTCTATTCCATTCCGGGCCGCTGCGGCATCGAAATCGGGGTGGAGACAGTCGCCCGCCTGGCGGAGGCCTGCCCCAATGTGCGGACCATCAAGGAGGCTGGCGGTGAAGTAAGCCGCGTTGAGCAACTCCGACAGGCCTGCCCGGAGGTGACTGTCCTCAGCGGGGATGACGGACTGGTTCCGGAATTTGTTGCCGCTGGAGCCGAGGGTGTCATCAGTGTTGCCTCCAACCTCGCTCCGAAAGTGATCAAGGACTTGACCAATGCCTGCCTCAATGGCGATCAGGCATCGGCCGACAGCCTTTTCAACAAGTGGCAAGCCCTGCTGACCGATCTGGTCTTCCTCGACGGTAACCCGGTGACGATCAAGGAAGTGATGTTCCAGTCGGGTCGCCTACCCCACCCGACGGTCCGCCTGCCTTTGGTCCGGACAGCGGAAGCCAACCAGGCCCGCATCGGCGAACTCCTGCAATCCCTCAACCTGGAGACACCATGAGCGACCAACTTCCCATCATGATTTGCGGCTACAAGGGACGGATGGGGCAAACCCTTCTCTCCCTCGCCGAGTCCGAAAATGCCGTCGTCAAGGCACAGAAGGATCAGGGCGACGACCTCGGGCAGGATCTGGCTGGAATCCGGGTTGCTATTGATTTCAGCTTTCACACCGCCACCGCCGACCTGGCCGAGGCCTGTGCCGCCAATGGCGTTGCCCTGGTCATCGGGACCACTGGCCACACGGAAGAGGAGCGTAGCCGTATCATGGCCTGTACCGAAAAGATTCCGATTGTCTGGGCGGGTAATTACTCCATCGGCGTGAATCTCCTTTTCCACCTCACTGAGGCCGCCGCCCGGGTCCTCGGCGACCGCTACCAGGCGGAAGTCATGGAGATCCATCACCAACACAAGAAAGACGCACCAAGCGGAACTGCCGTCAATTTAGCAGAAGCCATCGAGGAGGCCCCCGCCTTTAAAAAGGACCGGCGCGTCCACGGGCGTGAAGGGGACACCGGGGCGCGGACCAATGATGAAATCGGCATGCATGCCCTGCGCGGTGGGGAAATCATCGGCGAGCATACCGTCTTTTTCTTTGGCGAGAACGACCGAATCGAACTGACCCACCGGGCCAGTGACCGTCGTATCTTCGCAACCGGTGCCTACCGGGCTGCCCGTTGGGCAGCTGACCAGAAGCCGGGACTCTATAACATGCGGGATGTGCTCGGACTGGGAGCTCCCGGGGAAAGCGCCGTATGATCAGTTTCATAGAAGGAGTTGTTGAATCGGCCATGCCCCTGGAGGTTGTCCTCAATTGCCAGGGCGTCGGCTACAGCATTCATGTTCCTGTCACGACGGCGGAAAAGATTCCACCCATCGGTGAAGGGGTACGCCTTCATATCCACCCGGTTTACCGCGAGGATAGCCAGGCGCTCTATGGCTTTGCCAGCCGGGATGAGCGCGATTTCTTCCATCTTGTCACCAGCAAGGTCAGTGGCATTGGACCAAAGATCGCCCTCAACCTGATGAGCCGGCTCTCTTTCCAGATGCTTCAGGAGGCCATTGCCCGCAGCGATGCCGCCCTCCTTGCCAAATGTCCGGGTATCGGCAAGAAAACCGCCGAGCGGATCTGCATCGAGTTGAAGGACAAGGTCGGCCTCCCGACGCCGTCTTCGACAGCCGCTGCGGCAACCGAAACAACTACCGAAGGATCAAGCTCAGCGGGAGGGTATTCCGATGCAGTGCAGGCCCTCATGACCCTCGGCTTCAAGATGGATGCCGCCGACAAGGCGGTCCGCAAGGCGAGTCAGGAACTCGGGGCCTCCGCCTCTGCCGACGCCCTTATCAAGGCAGCCTTGAAGAGCAGCTGACTTATCGCGCCATAAAGGCGCTCGCTACGTAGGGAGCGGGTTTATCCCGCGAATCAACTCCGCCCGCGGGACAGCTCCTGGGCGAATCCGTGCACGCTTTCCCCGTTCAGCCCAAGGGAGCGGCTGAGGCAACTGCGAGCCCGGGCGATGCGGCTCTTGACCGTACCAATCGGGATTTCCAGACTTTCCCCGATTTCCTCATAACTGAGGTTATCCAGCAGGCGCATGGCCATGATTTCACGGTGGGCTTCCGGAAGGCGATCCAGATGGTCCTCCACGGATTCCTGAAACTCATTCCAGCGCATCCGGTCACCCGGGTCGGCCTCGTCATCAGGAAGGATGTCCTTGAGACTGAAACCATCCTCTGTCAGCGGCAAGTCCAGGGAGAGGCCGCGGTCGCGCTGGCGACGTTTCCAGTACCAGTAGCGGTTACGGGCGAGGTTGCTGGCGATCTGGTACAGCCAGGTCGAGAAACTGGCCTCCCAACGGAAATCGGGCAGGCTTTCATATGCTTTGGTGAACGCATCCTGCGTTACTTCCTCGGCGTCTTCACGATTGCCAAGCAACTGGTAGACGCGGGCGAATATCCGGCTCCAATAACGCTCAATGAGCTGGTTGTAGGCCTGATGATTGCCTTCGACAACGGCTTCGGCGATACGGCGGTCCGGGTCAAGGGGCAGGGACTCTCGTAGGGCAAGATTGGAGGTAACCATACCCTACTCTACGCACCAACCCCCCATTTGGATGCACCTCAACCCAAATTACTTAGTCCCAATCTTAATCTTAGCCTTAATCTTGATCTTAATCAAAAACCCAAATCCCTAATCTCCAACACCTTACAATACCAACCTAAACCAGCCTTCCCTCTTCCAGATGGTATTGCCGGAGTGTCCGCCCGGCATACCCGGGATGGTGGGTCACCAGCAACAAGCCCGTCTTGTGCCGCTCGACGGCGGACAGCAACTGCTCCATGACGCGTTCCGCGGTCTTTTCATCGAGGTTGCCGGTCGGCTCATCGGCGAGAAGGAGTTTTGGGGAATTGACAAGGGCCCGGGCGATTGCGGTGCGCTGGCGCTCACCACCGGAAAGCTGCTCGGGTCGGCTCTGGAGGCGCTCCCCGAGGCCCAGTTCATCCAGCAGGTGCTCCGCCTTTTCCCGGGCTTCCTTGAGCGGCTGACCGGCAATGCGGGCGGCCAGGAGGACATTGTCCAGCGTGTTCAATTCAGGGATTAAATAGAAGGACTGGAAAACAAACCCGAGGTAACTGGCCCGAATCTCCGGCCGCTTTGAGTCCGGAAGGTCCCCCAGCGAGATTCCGTTCCAGTGGACATCCCCCTCATCGGGGGTCTCGATGCCAGCTAGAATGTTCAACAGGGTGGTTTTTCCGCTTCCCGATTCGCCGCGGATGCTAATTGTTTCACCGATTCCCAATTCCAGGGTGACGCCGTCCAGCACCTGGATTTCCCGGGGACCGCTCTGGTAAGACTTTCGCAAGTTGCTGGCCTGCAATATGATGGAAGTTTCTTCGCTCATTGCTCGATCCGGAGGGTTTCAGCCGGCTTGAGCCGGGCTGCCCGCCATGCCGGAAGCAGGCTGGCAAGGGTTGAGAGCATGACGGCCAGGACTCCGATGCGGAAGATTTCCCCAACATCGTAGACGACCGGAAGGTAGGTGAAATAATAGAACCGGACCAGTGTGTCCCTGGTACCACTGATCGTCGCCAGCCCCTGGATAATGGGATCCCGGAAGGAGAGGCAGAGAATGGCCAGGCCAATCCCCAGCAGGGCCCCCAGCAAGCCAATGAAAAAGCCCTGGAAGCAGTAAATGCCGACTACTCCCCGTCGCCCGCCCCCAATCACCGCCAAGAGGCCAATTTCGCGGGTCTTGCGGACCACCGTCAACAACTGGGCAATGGCAATGGCAAAGACCGCCACTGCGACGATGAACAGGTTGAGGAAGAGCATCATTGTCTTCTCAAGGTCGAGCACCCAGAGGAAGTCCGCCCAGCGTTCCTTCCACGTCTGGACCATTTTCCGCTCGTCCACCCGTTCCTGGATGCAAGCCACCGCCTCATACTCGTCCACTCCATCCTGCAGCCGAACCGCAATGCCGTGAACGCCATCCTCAAGGCCATACAACTCCTGCATGGTCCGCAGGGTGCAGATGATGCCGGGGATGTATTCCTGGTTCCAGTCGATGTTGTAGATTCCGGCGATTTCAAACTCCCGCGGCAGGACCACCTCGTTCTGCTGCAACCGGTCAATCATCACCGGGCTGAAGACCTCGATCCTGCTGCCAACCCAGACGCCCAGTCGCCGGGCCAGGCTGCGGCTGACCAGGACCGTGTCATCGTAAAGATCCTCCATCGATCCCGAGGTCAGGTAGTTGTTGACCGCAAACACCGGCTGCTCGTCATAGGCCATTCCATAGATCGCAGGAAAAACAGGAATATTGGCCCGCTTGGCCATGACGAATCCCCGGGCATATGGCGTCACGTGCAGAATGCTGGGATCCTCCATCAGTGAATCGGCAATCGCGAAGGCGTCCGTAAAGGGATAACCGCCCTCGCTGATATCAAGATGACCGGATGTATCGACGATTCGGTCCCGGTGGACTTCCCCGAATCCACCCATGACACTCTGGACGATGACCAGCACTGCCACCCCAAGGCCGACTCCAAGAACTGAAAGAAAGAAGAATACCGAACCCAGCCGCCTTCCACTCGGCACCAGTTGCCGCAAGGCAAGGTACATATACCACGGCATCCTCATAATATCTTAATCTTAGCCTTAATCTTAATCTTAGTCTCCCCTCAATCCCTCACCACCGGCTTCAGCGCCGGAAACAAAATCACGTCGCGAATGCTGGGCACACCGGTCAGCATGATGATCAAGCGATCGATCCCGACGCCCATCCCGCCGGCTGGCGGCATGCCGTGCTCGAGCGCGAGGAGGAAGTCCTCATCGATCTTCTGTTGTTCCTCACCGGCCTGGCGCTCCAGTTGCTCGCGCTGCACGAAGGGATCATTTTGCTCGCTGTAGGCAGGCGCAATCTCCTGCCCGTTGATGCAGAGCTCAAAGACCTCGACCGTTTCCGGATCGTCCGGGGAAATCTTGGCCAGCGGGATCAGCTCCTTGGGCAAATGAGTGACGAAGGTGGGCTGGATCAAGGTGGGCTCGATCCGCTTTTCAAAGACTGCATTCGTCACCTCGAAGTCTTCGCGTTTGGGATCCACCTCGATTTCTTCCTTTTCACACCAGGCCAGCTTTTCGGCCTTGCTGCGCGAGAACCAGTCCGGGTCACCGGTTTGCTCGATAACCAGATCCTTGTAGCGGGCCTCGCGCCACTCGCCGCCAAGTTCAATGACCTGTCCGTCATGCCGCTCAATGGTGGGCTGGCCAAGGACCTCGTCACAAATGGCCCCGACCATGCCACGAATGAGTTTCATCATGCCCCGGAAATCGCTGTAGGCCTGGTAGACTTCGAGCATCGTGAACTCCGGATTATGGCGCCGCGAAAGCCCCTCATTACGGAAATTGCGGCCGATCTCAAAAACCCGGTCATAACCCGCCACCAGCAGTCGCTTAAGATAAAGCTCGAGGGCGATGCGCAGGTAAAAGGGGCAATCGAGGGCGTTGAAGTGGGTCGTGAACGGCCGGGCCGCCGCGCCGCCGGCCTCCGGCGTCAGGATCGGGGTTTCCACCTCCGTGAAGTCCTGTGATTCAAGATAGTCCCGAATGCAGCGGATGATCCGGCTGCGGGTTTTGAAGACATTACGCGACTCCTCATTGCTGATCAGGTCGAGGTAACGCTGACGATAAATCTGATCGTCATCCTGCAGGCCATGCCACTTTTCCGGCAGTGGGCGCATGGCCTTGCTGACCATTGTGAATTCCTGCACCCGTAAGGTCACCTCACCGGTCTTCGTTTTAAAGAGCGTCCCCTTGACCCCGATGAAGTCCCCGAGATCGAGCGTCTTCTTGAAGGCGTCATAGGCTTCCTCGCCAACGATGTCCTTCTTGAAATACAGCTGCAGCGTACCGGCCCGGTCAAGGATCCGGGCGAAGCTGGCCTTGCCCATCTTGCGAATGGCGATGAGGCGCCCGGCACAGCTCGCAACGGGGCTGTTTTCCTCGTCCTCAACCCACAGGTCGATGGCCTCTGCGCTGGTCTGGGCTTGCTCCCAATTAGTGCGGAAGGGATCCACTCCCCCTTCGCGCATGTCAGCCAGCTTGGCCTTGCGCACGGCAAATTGGTCGGATGTATCAATTCTCTGGTCCATGGTGCAAATAGGCCAAGTTGGGAGCTTTTACCGGTGTTGGCAACCGGTTTTAAGGAGAGGCCAGACCTCTCCTCCGGTGGGCTAACTGCCAGAAAATGACTAAGCGCCGCCCTTTACCGGTGGCCAGCGTGCTGGCATCAAGGTTGTATGACCACCGCCCTTGTTTCCGCGAACCTCCTCACCCTCGTCGTTTCCTGGTTCAGCGAGGTCGCATTTACCTACACCCTGCAGACTTCGATTGACCTGCTGCACTGGCACTCCCTGCCTTTCGTCATGAGTGGCGATGGAGACTGGGAATCGGTTGTTCTCGATAAGGAGGGACCAACAACCTTTGCCCGTATCCGTTTCAGTGCAGACGGCGATACCAATGAGAACGGGCTTCCCGATCTTTGGGAATGGCAACGTTTCGGCTATCTGGATGTAGATCCGGAAGCGGATGCCGACAATGATGGACGAAGCAATTACACTGAATGGCTCGATGGAACGGATCCAGTGGACTTTTATGACGGGGAGACGCCCGTTATCCGGCTGGCTTGCGGCAGCAGCTGGATCGTCCCCGCGGGGCAAGCCTCGCAGCAGCAGCTTTACCTGACGGTGTTTCGACCGAATGGCGAACCATGGGTAGAAGCCCCGGTGACAATTATTGTGCAGAGCGGCCAGGAGCGCTTGCTTGCAAATGGTGAATCCTCGGCAGCCCTTGTCCGCTGGACTGATGGAAACGGCCGGATTCGACCGGACACAGAATCAATCCGCTTCATGGCCGCTCCAGATGCTGGCAGGACGGACACCATTGAATTACTGGCCGGCCGTGGCCAAAGCCAAGTTACGGTCTGGTCAGCCGGGACGGGTTTCGGGCCACCACCGCGCCAGTTGCAACAGGTTGACCAGACCAACGGGGAATCCGTAATCAGCTGGTCCGGACCGACTGAAGGAGCCAGCCACTTCCTCCTCCAGGAACAACAGGCAAACGGTCTGTGGGAAGACCTTGCCCAGGTTCCGGTTGAAGACCTTCCCCCGGCGGATCCGGAGTCAGGGCGCTACAGCATCATAATTGTTCCCCCGGCTGACTGAAACCATCCAGATTTTTCAAAATGTACCGCTTCCTGCTCCTCCTGCCGGTTATCCTTCCGGCCGTCACAAAGAGTGTAGCCGCCCAGTCGCTACGTGCAGCTTATCAATTTGCCGATGGCATGGCATGGTCGGCGAGTGTCAACCTGCCCGGCTACGACATTCTTGACCTTGGCTCCGGACGGGTGCCACTGGCCGTCAGCGACAGCGGGATTGTCCTCCTCCAGGGCGAGGACCACCGGCTCATCCGCTGGACATGGGGCCGCGAGGAAGTTCTCCTTGCCGGCTTTGTCAACCCGGATACCGCCTTCATGAACGAGTCCGGCCTGGCCGTAGCCATCAATCCCATGGAGGAAACAATAGCTGATGTCCTCTACTGGAACCCGGGAGAAACTGCGCCGAACCATCTTTCCTGGGCCGGCAACCTCTTCAGGGATCCCCATTTTGCTGAACTTTATGCCCTGAACGATCAGGGGATACTAGCCCTGCGCGCGGAGTCCACCGACAACCCATTCCTTCTTCCCCCGGCTACCCTGGAGATTGAGACCAACCTCATCGACCTTACTGGCGAATCGTGGGACGAACAGTCCTTGTATCGATATTTCAACGACATTGACCTGACTCTCACCCAGGGTGGGAGGCTTTACGCCATCGAGGGCCTCAATAACTACGGGGAAAGCATCGGACTGGTCTACGAGGATCAGGCCTTCTCGACCGCTTTTGAACCCGATCCCGTCTACGCCTACCAGAACCAGTATTTTTCCCTGAACGGGGATACCGCCCTCGACTTCGAGCCCCTGCTCATCAACGACGCCGGTACGATTGTCGGCCGGACCCTTGGTCCGGTCCACGCCTTTGTTGTCCTCGACCGTTTTGGCCAGCGTTACCCGGGCCCGCTCCTTGATGATGACGATGCGACGAAGATCCGCATGAGCAATCCCGTCAATGGCATGGAAGAGATTATCCTCGGTAAAAACTACTGGTGCCGGATGCAGGAGCGGGACCTCCTCGGCAATCCCCTGGATGTCCCGTCCCCGGACTTCTGGTGGGGAAACGTGACGGATATTGTTAACGACTCCGGCGACTGGGTACAATTGGAAGCCACCTGCATCAGTGCCAATGGGCGCATTGCCGGAACGGGCTGGCTCTATGACCCGCTACAGGCAGCCTATGCCCGGCACGGCTTCCTGCTGGTTCCGCCCGTTCTGCTCCCGGATTGGAACCGCGACGGAAGCATCGATGACACGGATCGCCGGCTTTGCGATTCCGGTCAGCCCCTCCACTTCTGGGTCAACGATGATGACGACTCGGGCGACCTCTCCCAGACCATTGCCGACGACCAGCTCGACAGCCCGACTCCCGATTGGGCCAGCCCCGGTATCGACGGTCTGAGGGATGTGGTCGACTTCTTTGCCCTCCAGTTGGACCTCCAGAAAATCCTCCAGGCCATCGGCACCTCCGGTAGTGTGGAAATCATCCTCAGGCAGGCGGACGAGGCGCTCAATCTCGTCTACACCAACCTTTATCCGCAGGATGCCGGAAGCATCCATCGGGAGTACCTGGCGACAGGCTTTGGACCCGCCTTCACGGACTCCCTGGACGAGGCCCCCACCACCAACGTCACCGCCGCGGGAATTTCCCTCGCCCAAAGCCTCATTCAGAACATCCGCTCGGAGAATCATGGTGTTCTGCTCTTCGAGGCCCTCCGTCCGACGCAGCAACCACTCGTCATGGAGCTCTATCGTGCCGGAGAAATGGTTCTTACCTCCCAGTTGCCCCTGTCGATCGGGTCCGTGCGTGACATGTTCCGCGTTATCAATCTCCGCAATGCGGATCCAAAATTTGCCGGAGTGGATCCCGGCCCATCGGCAACCTCAACGGAGGATCCACCCAATTTGCCGGATGCTTTTCTGAAGAAGCTTTCGCCGCCCCTGCGCACCCTCGTTCATATTCATGGGTACAATTGGTCGGGCCATGAAATCCCAGCCGGCCATTCGGAAGTCTTCAAGCGCTTCTTCCAGGCCGGATCAAACGCCCGCTTTGTCGGGGTCACCTGGCGCGGCGACGAGGGAACACTGGACCTGACCGGAAGCTCCTTCGAGTACAACGAAAATGTCATCAATGCCTTCATCACAGCGAAGTACGTCAAGGACAGCCTGACTCCGTTTGCTGGTCCGCGCACAGCCATCTTTGCCCACAGTCTGGGGAACATGGTTACCTCCTCAGCCATCACCGACCATGAACTGGAAGCTGGCCTGTACTTCATGACCAATGCCGCTGTTCCCGAGGAGGCCTATGCCGGGGAAACGACCAACCGCCGCAACATGGTACCGCCGGAATGGAAGGACGAAGTGGAGTTGGGTGTCGACTATGCGGAGTTCCTTCTTTCCCCCAATTGGTATCGCTTGTTTCCGGCCGATGATCATCGCTCATTCCTGAAGTGGAAGGACCGTTTCGCCAGCCTTTCCAGTCAGGTTAGCTGCATCAATTTCTATTCCTCCGGGGAGGAGGTCCTGAAGTCCGGCAACGGGGATCTTCCCAGCCTCCTCGGGGACGCCGCCAACCAGGAACGTGTCTGGGTCTTTAACGAGATGGTCAAGGGGACGGAGACTTTCCTCTCCAACCTGGTCAGCGACATCCATGGTGGCTGGGGCTTCAACCGCTACTGGATGGACTGGGTCGACCCCGGCGGGGCAGCCCACCCGCCACCGGGATCCTGGGTCCCGATGTCGACCTCCGAGGCCGCCCTCATCAATCCGCCGGACCTGATCCCCGAGCCGTTTTTCCGGAAGTTCTCCGATGGCGACAGCGTCTTTCCCCTCTGGGGTAATGGGGCATGGCTCTACGGCGACACAGCAACAGCAAATGCCCACCTGCCCGCTCTGCCTCTGGCCGGGGCCGACATCGATCAGTTGAAGAACCATGCCAAGATTCTCGCCGAAGCCATTCCCGCCCATTCCGATCCGACCGGTTCCAACCCGCTTTTCAATCTCCCGCTGCTCCGCAACATCGATCTCGATCGCGATTGCCGCGATCCCGCCCACTGGCCCGCCCGGGAGGATGCCGAGAAGCGCGACCGCTGGCTCCACGGAGACTACCTCAGGCCCGCGCTTTCCCACGTCGCCCGCTTTTACCTGACCTGCGTTTCCAACATCAACAAATTGCCATGAAAATTCTGATACAACTCATCATCCTGCCCCTGCTCGTTTCCCTGGGCAGTGCCGCCTCCATTCCCCAGCTGGCAACAAAGCCGGTCCTATTTACCGTGAAAGACCACTCCGGTAAACCTGTGCCGGATGCTCTTGTCGAGGCTTCCCTCCCTGGGCCCGGCAATGCCTCCGCATCAACCGATGCATCCGGGGAAGCCGTCCTTGACCTCTCCGCCGGCGCGACCCTCCATGTCCATGTATCCAAGGATGGATACTATGCCACCAGTGGTGAAATCTGGATCGGAGGCATCTACCGGAATGAGGATGGCCGCATTATCGCCCGGGAATTGCCGGACTCGCTGGAGATCACGCTCAAGCCCATCATCGATCCTGTCCCCATGAAGGTCACCCGCTACCGGGGTCACATTCCCAAAGTCAACAAGATGATCGGCTTCGACCTTGAACGCGGTGACTGGCTGGAACCGCACGGGACCGGCCGTGTACCTGACCTCCTCTTCCACCTCCATATGGACAAAGGTAAAGCCGAATCATCCGGCCTGTTGACCATCCTCTTTCCCAACAAAGGGGACGGTGTCCAGCCGTTCCAGGCAGCCCGCCCCTATTCCACTGAATTTGGCAGCAACCTGGCCCCGCCCCATGTGGCCCCGCTCAACGGCTACCGGCCCAACCTGACCCGGTCTTTCGAGGAGGAAGCGGCCGAATCCTTTAAGCAGGGGGTGCGCTCCTCGAGAAACTACCTCATCCGTACGCGGACCATTATCGATGCCGGTGGAACCATCCGTCAGGCCTGCTATGGCTGGCTCGAGGGAGAGGTCCTTTTCGATCCACGTGACCCCGAAGACCCCCAGCTGTCGTTCACCGCCTTCTTCAATCCCGATCCCCACCCGGATGCCCGTTCGCTGGAACGATTGGATGGCTCCAACGGGCAGAGGGATTGATTACCGGGAGATTTGAATTGGTAAAAACGCCCAATTATCGGTTTCACAAGCCAACGGGGCAACTGCCAATCCCCGTAATAAATTCATAAGTTGTTGATAAATAATACCCTAAGTATAATTACTTAAAGTTGGCACATTTCCTTCATAGAAGGAAGCCATGATCGCAACGATTATTGCCAGCTTCTTCATCGCGTTTGGTATTCTCGGCACCCTGCTCCCCATTTTGCCGGGCACAGCCATCGCCTTCACCGGCATCGCCCTTCACAAGCTCCTGCTTGGGGAAGCCTCCGTCTCCTGGGGCTTTGTCACCTTCGCCCTCGCCATTACGGTCCTCACCATCCTCATCGACATCTATTGCACCTGGTGGGGTGCACGGCGCTTCGGTGCTACCTGGTTCGGGGCCAGCGGTGCCGTCATCGGCGCGCTCATCGGGATGCTTTTCTTCAGCCTTCCCGGCCTCATCATCGGGCCCATTGTCGGCGCGGTCCTCTTTGAATTGCTGGCCAGCCGTGACGGCTCCGATGCCACCCGCGCTGGCTTCGGCACCATCGTCGGCTCCGTCCTCGCCCTTGTCCTCAAACTCGGTCTCACCGTCGGCATGGGCGCCGCCTTCTACCTGGCGCTGATATAAGGGTCAGCCCTTGGATTTTGTTCTCTTGGTCAGTAACCGTACCGGCAATCCCGGGCGGCCTCGGCAAAGGCGAACAGGTTCCCCACAGGTGTCGTAAAGAAGTGATCGGAGGCGGAACAGATGTAGCCGCCATCCTTGCCATAGGAGGAAAAAAGGGCCCGGACTTCTGCGCCGATCTGCTCCGGGGTGCCATCCGTGAGGATGCCTCCCTGGTCAAGTCCGCCGATGAGGGCCACTTTGGAACCAAGGACCTGCTTGACCTCTTCGCGCAACGACTCATCAAGGTCGCCCCCCACGCCCGGCGGGGAAAGCGTCTCGCTGGCGGTACAGCCATTCTCGGGAATATCCTCGAGGATGGCCTTCATCCCACCACAGGTATGGTAGGCCACAGGAAAGCCCTCCTCGGCCAAGGCGGCAATGACCTGCTTGTCGTAGGGAATGCAAAACTCCCGGAACATGGCCGGGCTGATGACGGTTGTGCTGGCCGCCCCACCCCCGTGCTCGATGAGGTCCCACTGGCCGCCGGTCATCTGTTCATGAATGTAGCGAACGCGGATATCGGTCAGCCGCTGGAGGACTGAATGGATGTATTCCGGTTCATCGAGGGCCCAGAGAATGGCATCCTCCGTGCCGACCAGCTCCACAAAATCCTGCCAGGTCCCCGGCTGCCCCCAGTGGGTCACAAATCCACGGACAATGCCATGGTCGCCCGTCCGCTCGTACCACTCCGCAAGGGCCTCGCAGTCAAAGGTCGTCCCCGGCCAGTGGTTCAGGAAGCGTTCCATGTCGGCCTCATCCTTGACCGGATGCTCGATCAGAAAGGACGTGAACTCGTCTTGCGCACTGACATAGCTCAGTTCGCCCTCCGGGGTTGCGACCGTGGTCCGGACCGCATTGGGAATGCGGGGAGTCGGTTCTGGTTTCCGGGTCTCAATCCAATTCTTGCTGGTCAGCGGCTGACTGACCCAGGGCGTCACCGAGGCATCGAGTCCAGTTTTAAGGAAGGCCTCCAACTGGTCACATCCGTTCATGAAGTTCTCCAGATGGTAGGCCTGCCATTGATGGATGGTAGCCGGGAGCCTGTCCGGCTTGCCCCCGTGCAGGGCAGTCATCATGCGTTCCTTTGGGGTCATGGGTAATGCTGTGACCTGAGTATGTCGGGAAATTGAAAATTCGGAAACGCTTTTCTGTTTTACCTTAAACCATCAATGATCATCGGCTTTAAAATGCAATCTGGCCAATTGCTGTAAGAACCGGCATACTGGAAACGAACTCAATATTCAGCCATGTTACCGGATACCCCCTTTCTCCAACTGGTTCCCGCCCGTGCCAAGGCCGCCCAACAACGCATGCGGGAAGAAATCTGGTCACCCGTTCAATCCCTCCCCGTCGAGTGGGCCGGATCATCGAGGGAACATGTCTCCCTCCGGGAAGTAAAACAGCGCAAGCGCACGCGAATCAAGGCCCCCTTCCGCTGGGGTAAGATGGAAGACCAGACATGGTTTCATATACAGATACCCCCGGCCATCCGGGATGGTCATCACTTTCTCGAATGGAAGGAACAGGGGGAGTCGACCGCCTACATTGGCGGACTGCCCTTTGCCGGTCTGGATGTGGCCCACCATGAATGCCGCATTCCCAAGGGTTGCCGGGAGATATGGATGGAAGTCATGGCCCTCGAGACGGGCATCTGGCTGACCCCGCCACCGGCCCGCCCGGCCATCAATGACAATGGGTGCCGGTTCAGCGGTGCCACCGCCAAGCAGCGCAACGACCTCGCCTGGGAAGTCTGCCATGACTTCGAGGTCCTGCTCGATTTGCTGGAGGACGAATACAACCGGCAACCTGAGCTCCGCACACCATTCGGGCAGGCGGTCGGTCATGCCAGCCCGCTGGAGGCCGTCAGCGTTCTCTACCGGAGGCTGGCCCGGCATCTGGAGAATGCTGTCAACGCCTACGACAATGGCGGGCTTGCGGCC
This sequence comes from Puniceicoccaceae bacterium, assembly GCA_040830765.1. Taxonomy (GTDB): domain Bacteria; phylum Verrucomicrobiota; class Verrucomicrobiia; order Opitutales; family Oceanipulchritudinaceae; genus Oceanipulchritudo. The sequence continues at coordinate 52,737 of JBFOMH010000018.1, forward strand.
GTCCAGAAATCACTGAAAAGCACCTACGCCTCCCTCCGCGGACAGGCCGAGGCCATCCGTTGCCGATTGACGGGCCATTCCCACATGGACCTGGTGTGGCTCTGGACAGAGAAGGCCTCCTCCTTCAAGGCAGTCCACACCTTTGCCACCATCAATCGCCTGATGGAGGACTATCCGGAACTGCACTTTGGCTACAGCCAACCCGCCAGTTACCGGGCGGTGGAAAAACGATCCCCCCCGCTGATGAAGGCTGTCCGCCAGCGCATCCAATCCGGCCGTTGGGAACCGGTCGGGGCAGCTGACGTGGAGTTTGATACATTACTCCCATGCGGGGAGGCCCTGGTCCGCGCCATTCTCGTCGGACAGGAAGGCTTTCAGGACCTGCAGGGTAAACCTTCAGAAATCCTCTGGCTGCCGGATGTCTTTGGTTACAGTGACGCCCTCCCGCAGATCCTTGAGCAGACCGGGGTGAAGTACTTCTTTACGACCAAGCTGCACTGGAATTCCATTAGCAAGTTTCCCTACAGCAGTTTCATCTGGCAGGGACCGGACGGTTCGGAAGTACTGGCCAATGTCATTGAAGGCTCCGGATTCAACATGAATGTCAAGCCGGGCGAAATACGCAAAGGGGCCACCGAGTACCGGCAGGCGGATGTCCATGACGAATTCCTCATGCCCTGCGGCTTTGGAGACGGAGGTGGAGGGGTTACCCCGGAAATGTGCGAGCGGGCCCGCCGGCTCCAGGACCTTGCCGGCACCCCGCAGTCCGCATGGGGCCGCATTGACGAATTCTTTGCCGGATTGGAGACTGTTCGCAAACAGCTGCCCTCCCATCGGGGTGAGCTTTACCTGCAATTTCACCGTGGAATTCTCACCACTCATGGGGAATTGAAAGCAAGATTCCGAGCTGCCGAGCGGTCACTCCAGACATGGGAAGCCGCCCATTGCGCGAGAGGTAGGGGCAATATCGATACACATGCCTGGAAGCGGATGATCTTCGCTCAATTCCATGACTACATCCCCGGAAGCTCCATCCCTGAGGTCTATAAGGAAGCGCTTCCCGAGCTAAAGACCCTCGCCGATAAAGGCCTGTCCGCGACAAAAAAGGTCCTTTCCAGAAAAGGCGGAAAAAACTGCCTATTCAATCCCCTTCCCCTTTCGCGCAACGTCATCTTCCGCGGAAAAGTGCGCTCCCTCCCACCGCTCTGCGGGAAGCAACTGACCGATCTGGCAAAGCTTGAAACTCCGGAAGTCGCGGCAACCTCCAGTACTCTCTCCAATGGAAGGGTCGCCGTCCGCTTCGACCAACAGGGGCGTATTCGTTCCATGCGGGTTGATGGAAATGCTATCCCACAGAAGGCAGCCATGGGACAACTCATGCTCTATCCGGACCACCCCCACGCCTTCGAGGCATGGGAAATAGACCGTTCCACTCTCACGGCGGGATCGTTGGTCACCGGCCTGAGTTTTGTTGAGGCACATTGCTCGGAAAGTTGCGGGTGCCTTGTCTTTGCCGGACAACTGGGACAAGGCAGCCAAGTCCGGATTGAATACATCCTCGAGGCCGCTAGTCCTGTATTGAAAATTGAATACACGATCGACTGGCGGGAACGGGAGCAGCTCCTCAAGGTTTTCTTTCCCACGGACTTCAATGGTTCCCGAGCCCGCTTCGGGAGTCCCTTTGGCAGTACACCCCGCTCACAGCAGCCGGGCAAGGTTGATGACGAGGCACAGTGGGAAGTTGCCGGAAGCCGCTGGGCCATGGTCAGCGACGACAGTGAGCAGGAGGGTCTTTTCGTTATCTCCCAGGCCAAGTATGGCTGGACCGCCCGCAGCGGAAACCTTGGACTTAGCCTCCTCCGTAGTGCCCGTACGCCGACCACGCAGCGTTTGGAGTCCGGTCAGGAGGACCTCTCCAGCAAGCACTTCTCCGACATGGGGCAGCAAACCATGCGCATCGCCATTGGACGATTTGACGCCCCAAGTCCGCGCGAGGAGCTTCCCGCCGCCCTTGCCGAATCGCTCTATACCCCACCTGTTTCATATGTCGGTCACCCTTGCTCCTGCGGGTTGCAGGGCCTCGAGGGTGGTGAATCCCTCCTTCCTTGCTGGGCCAAGCCGGAAGGAAACAACAACTGGACGCTTCGTCTTCACGAGACACTCGGTCGACGCGGCTCGGCCCTTCTACGCCTCGAACCGGGCTGGTCGGCACTCAGGATCGGCCTCTGCGGGAATCCTGTGAAACCACAGCCAAAGGGCGGGCGGATAAAATTCAAGCCCTACGAATTGCTATCCCTGCTAATTTCCAAGGATTGACGACTTAGCTCGGCTTGCCCAATTCAACGGCAATCCGGCCTGCTTTCCCTGCATTGTTTTTCAACAGGGCAAGATTGGCGTCCCGGGACTTGCCTTCCGTCAGTTCAGCGACACGGGCCAGCAGGTGCGGCGTTATGTCCTTGCCTCGGATTCCTTGGTCCTCCGCTTCCTTTACAGCTCGCTCGATCGCTGCCTCGCAGGCCTCGCGCGGCATCTCCGCCTCTTGCGGAACCGGGACCGTCACTAACATGCCTCCCCGCAGTCCGAAATCCAGGGAAGCACGGAAAATCCGTGCCACTTCAGCCACGTCTTCCGCCCGGTGGTCCACTGGCAACCCGCTGTCGGAATAATAGAAGGCCGAAAAGGTGTCTGTCTCCAATCCGATGACCGGGACCCCTTTTGTCTCGAGGTACTCCACCGTCAACGGTAGGTCCAGAATCGACTTGGCTCCGGAGCAGACCACCGCCACCGGGGTCCGGCCCAATTCCTCCAAGTCGGCCGAGACATCGTGCGGGTTGCCCCGGTGAACCCCGCCGATGCCCCCCGTGGCAAAGACCCGGATACCCGCCTTGTGAGCAACCAGCATCGTCCCGGCCACCGTCGTCCCGGCATGCTCCCCGGTCGCCATGGCAATGGCAAAGTCCCGCCGGCTGCACTTGCGGACGGAATCGGCCGGCAACTGCGCCAGCGTTTCAATCTCTTCCTCCGTCAATCCGACCGTCACCCGGCCACCGACGACACCAATCGTCGCTGGAATTGCCCCGGCTTCGCGGACCGCTGCTTCCATCGCCAGAGCTGTCTCAGCATTCTCCGGCCATGGCAGCCCATGCGTGATGACCGTCGACTCCAGCGCTACCACGGGCTGGCCCCCGGAAAGGGCGGCCTCGATATCGGGTCTTAAATAAATTTTGGAACTCATCGTGAAGGTTCTATGGACAATCCATTTTTGGGGAATTTCGATAGCTTGTCGACGGGTCCGCAAGCCGTCAACCGGGACTCAATAGGAAAGGAGGTCAATGACGGGAAAGGTGTCCGCCTCCAGGGTTCGTTGTCCCGCTCCGGTGGGCGTGCCCCGCAATTCAACTCCGCTCAATCCAGTCAAAGGACTATTGGAACTGTTCAGGGATTCCGGAAGTCGCGATTTCAAGAGCCCGCCCCCCCAGGTCAGGCTGGCGGGGGATTCCGTCAAGTCCCCGGTATCCACCACACTCATGACCGCAATGATGAACTGGATACTGTTGCCCCGCCCGAGGTCCTCCGTCCATTCACGATAACCGCTCTGGGTTAAACGGCCATCATGGTCAAACAGCAGGATCAGGACCTGGCGTTCGGCTTCGGCCGAGCCAATGGCAAACTTGAAATACCGCAACAACGGAGTATTCACCGAAAGGCCGAGTTGCCGCTCATTGATCACAGTGTGTTCGTAAAGGAAGGCATACCCGGAATCCAATGCGCCAATCTGAATCGGCGGGCCCAGGGTGTTCAAAACCTCGTGGGAAGTCAGGGCCGATGAAGCAGTTTGTTCCGGTGCAGTCAGGGTAATGCCCCGTTCTTCCCGGACCATCGTGCACCCGGAGACCAGTATCAGGGTAAACCCGGCTGCAAGGGCTCTCATGAGCCCTGCATGGATTGTCTGGAGCGGCTTCAATCTGCCGGTTTCTCCTTGCTGTAGGAATATTCGGTCAGGATGCCCTCACTGTCGAAAAAGAACACCGCGCGATCGTATTCCACTTCGAGATTACCCGTGTTGTAGAGGATGAAAATTTTCGCCGACCCGGCCCCCCGCTCACGCAGGTAATAAAGTACCGTTCCCTCATGCAGGGCAATGATTTGAGAGGGCGGCCCCAGGGCTTCCAGAACCGCCGTCTTGGTTGTAACGCCCCGCTCCCAGGCAATGGCACCATCTCCCTCGAAGGGGCTACTGACTCCCTGGACCGTCGTGAAGTTGGCACATCCGGACAAAATAAGGAACACCGTCATCACCAGTATGAACCGGAATAAACTTATCAAAGGCCTGCGATCACTCATACGAGTGGTTAAACAGGATAGACTTAAAAGAGTCGAGCCCGGACTCTGGTGACGGGACAAACTTGGTTGATTATTGAAAAAGATTTGGATAGGCACTTCTTAGGACAGCCGATTCCTCCCCCAAGTGAACCGAGATTGATTAAAAACCCAAAGCAGGACAGCACAGCCATGAAGACAGCTCTATCCCGAATACTCCACCTGACAACCCTGACGATATTGGTTATTGTGACAGGCTGTACGCCTGAGAGTAGCCAAACGGGCAACCTCGACCTGACGGATGCAGAGATCGAGGATCTGGTCCGCCGTTCCTACCAGTTTGTCGCCATGTACAACGTGAACAACAAGTTCGCCATGGATCCGACCAATCCATCCACGACAAATGGCTGGAATAAGACCTTCGCCGCCACCGAATTGGTGGACCACACCATGCAGGCCATTGCCCGCCCCAACAATGACACCCTTTATGCCGGAGGGATGCTGGATTTACGGAAGGAACCGATCATCCTGGAGTGCCCCGCTTTTGACTCAACCTACGTCTCCCTGATGGTGACCGGATACGACCATTTTGTGAATATCCCCATGTCGACCCGACAGGGACACTTCTCCAAGCCCTCGAGGATCCTTTTCTATACACAACGGACCCCTGGCTACTCGGGAGAACCGGTCGAAGGAGTTGACTACATTCATGAAGCAACCGGTGACTTTGTCAGTGCTGTCTTCCGGGTCATGCCCCACGCGAACGAACCAGAGCGCATGGCAAGGAATATTGAGGCGATGAAGTCAATCAAAGCCGTTGCCCTCTCAGAACTCCTCGGGGGCGAAACTGTTCCCCCACCCGAGGATGTCGACTTTCCCGCATATGGCCGGACCGATTTCGATGTCTTTGAAAACAATTTCATGGAGGTCATGCAGTTTATCCTCAACCACACCACCTTTGAGCCCGATGATGTCCTCGACCAGGAACTGCTGGCCATCCTCAAACCGATGGGACTCGTTCCCGGGCAGGCATTTGATCCCGCCCTCGCCGACAAGGTGGACGGTGCACGCCTCCGGGCCGTCGCCGAGCGGATTGCCCCCGAGCAGTTGGCGATGGCAACCGATGAGGGATTCATGGCGGCCAATGTCGCCCGCCTTTTCCAACCAAAAGGCCAGATCCCATTGGAGCTGCTCCTCTTCCAGTCCGTCCTCGGACCAATAGGGCAACCAGCGGCTGAAGCGGTCTATCCCTCCATCGGCACGAAGGACAACAAGCCCATGAATGCCAGCAATGATTACGTCATCAGGATGTCCGCCGATGAGCTTCCCCCGGCCACCGCCTTTTGGTCGGCCACCCTCTATGATAACGCCAATGGATTCTTCATGCCGAACGAGCGGAAGAAATACAGTGTCGGGGAAAATGGCGGCATGCAATTGGACGAAAACGGCGGGATCGCCATCCATATCAGTGAGACCCAGCCAGAGGGCGTCCCGGATGAAAACTGGCTGCCCCTCGTCCGTGGGGATTACGCCATCGACGTCATCATGCGAATCTATGCCCCCGATCTGGAGAAATTCGCGACCTGGACCCCACCGGTCGCCGAGCGAATGGAGCCCTGAGAATCCCAACGCTTAGGATGCGTCAGAAACAGTAATCCGGAGCCAATGACCGGCTGTAGTTCCCCAAAAGCTCCCTTCGATGAATTCAGGGCTGGCTGGCTTGGCCTGCCACAAGCTTGTCGAATGGTGGGCGACGACGGACTCGAACCGCCGACCTACTGGGTGTAAACCAGTTGCTCTAACCAACTGAGCTAGTCGCCCGTCACATTTCGGCCATGAGGCGAAAGAGGAAGGACTAAGCCCAAGGTGGGCGTGTCTGACAAGCTAAATGTGCGCATAAGGTGAAATGCTACTACTGTTATGATTCCGGGATTCTTGTTATCCTTAGGGCCGTCCCAAGCATGGCGGAACAAACTCCTGCTGTGGGAGTCTACTGACCCTAATAAAAACTGATTCCCCGAAAAATCCCTATGAAGAACCTGCTGAAACTGGTCTGTCTGCTGAGCATCCTGAGCCCGCTTACCCTGGCGGCTCAATATTACCTCGAGGCCGATGGCGTCCTCGTCATTGAATCCGAGTCGGAGTTAATCACTCCGGCCTTTTCGCTCGAAACATCCGTTCCCGGATACAAGGGGGATGCCTATTTACGCAATTTGTTTGAACTGGAAGGTACGGGGGGATTTCGAAAGATGAGTTTCCCGATCCGCATGGCCAATGCCGGAACCTACCAACTGGCCTTGCGCAGCCGTATCGGTGCTGGTGATGACCCAACTTCCGCTAACAGCAGCTTTGTCAGGCTCCTCGATGAAAGTGGTACACCCCTCGAACCGGTTGCCAACCAGAACGTTCCCGCCAATGAATTGTGGTTTGCCGTCCACACCAATGTCCTCGGGGCCTGGAACCACGAATCTTCGAATAACGAGGCAGACCCCCGTTCCCTCGCCTGGCAACTGGAAGAGGGGGCAAAGTATACCTTGGAGTTGTCCGTTCGAAACCGTGACCACCTTGTCGATCGCCTGATTCTTTGGAATCGTGACCAGCTTGCCCTTGCTGACGCCACCACCGGCAAGGGAACCGACGAGTCCGCACTCGATGCCCTGGAACGGTCCAGTGAAGGAACGGGATGGGTCTATGACGGGGACCTGACCAACCCGACCGACATCTATCCCCTGCTTGATCTGATCTACACCTGGCAGGCCACCCGGCTGGTTCCCCATAACAACCAGGGCATCATTGGCTGGAAGCACGCCACCTTTTATACCGGGGTCATGGAGCTCTATTATGCCAATCCCCAGCAAAAGTATATCGACCTGCTGACCGGGATCAGCGAGGACAACTCATGGACGATGCTGGAAGTCAATGGTGACCTCTGGCGTCATGCAGACAACCACCTTAGCGGCGAGACCTTTATCAATCTCTATATCGAGGACGGGGAAACCAAGCCTGTCCGCATCGCCCACGTGACCGAAATCTTCGATCGCATGCTGGCCCAGCCCTGGGACGGGCGCCGGATTTACGATTGGTGTGACTCCCTCTTCATGTCCCCACCGGTCTGGGCCATGATGGCCTCTCTCAAGGACGATGACAAATACCTCGATGAGCTGGCCCGCCTCTGGTGGGACTCGACAGACTTCCTCTACAACCCCGAGTGGAATTTGTACTACCGCGACAAGTCCTACTTTAATTCCATCGAGGCCAACGGCAAGCCCACCTTCTGGGGCCGCGGCAATGGCTGGGTCGTCGGTGGACTGGTTCGTGTCCTCGAATATATGCCGCAGGATTACGCCGGCCGGGGGGCCTTCGTTGACCTCTTCAGGGACATGGCTGCCCGTCTCGCTGACATCCAGATGGCCTCCGGTGGCTGGCCCTCCAGCCTCCTTTACCCGGAACGCTACAACTTCGACACGGAAACCAGTGGCACTTCCTTCTACGTCTATGGCCTCGCATGGGGTGTCAACAACGGCATCCTCGACCGCGCCACCTACGGGCCAGTCATCGAAAAGGGCTGGCTGGAGATGAACAAGTACGTCACCGAGGAAGGCGGCATCCAGAATATCCAGACTGTTGGCAAAGAGCCCGGCCCGGTAAGTGACGCCCTTGACGGACGCGAATACGGCTATGGAGCCTTTATTCTCGCCGGACTCGAGATGGCGGAGTACTACAGCGCTTCCAGCGGTGATGACTGGCTCGGTTATCCCGTGACGGAAGGCAACGGTCAGCGCTGGGCTGATACCACCGGCTTCATGGGTTGGCTGGAGATCTCCGCCGCCCCCTATGTCTACTCCCAGTCGCTTGACGGATGGGTCTATATCGTCGAAACCACTGACCTTCAGCAGGGCTCATGGGCCTACTTCTTCAATAACTGAGGATTAGCTTCGATTCAAAGGCTTACTCAAATCCCACATACTTCAACGGGTGCCAGTCAAGAAGGTTGCTGTGCCAGCCGGTGACCGAGGGATCCTTGAGGTAGACGGTGACGTAGTGGTAAAGCGGAATGACGGTTTGTTCAGCGATCAGGTAACGCTCGGCAAGGGCATAACGGCGCATGCGCTGGACCGGATCGGCCGTCATGCGGGCTGACTCAATCAGGGTATCGTAGCGGACACTGGAAAAGCCGGCCCAGTTATTGGGATCCGTGCTGGTCCACAAGTTGAGGAAGGTTGACGGCTCGAGGTAATCGCCGATCCAGACTGCCCGGGCCAGTTGGAAGTCCCCGCTGGCCCGCCGCTGCAGGTAGGTCCGCCACTCCTGGTTGACGAGGACCACGTCTATATTCAATTCGGTCTTCCACATCCCCTGTAGAGCCTCAGCGATTTGGCGGTGGCTCTCGGAGCTGTTGAAGAGATACTCCAGTTTTGGGAATCCTTTTCCACCGGGAAACCCAGCGTCGGCCAGGAGGTGACGAGCGGCGACTGGATCATGCTCCACCGGAATGTTGGCATTGTAGCCCGGCATGTTGTCGGGAACAAACCCCCCGGCGGCCCGTTGCCCGGCACCAAGCAATCGCCCGGCAATCGCCTCCCGGTTAACCGACAATGCCAGCGCACGGCGTATCTTCGGATCGGCCAGGACGCCATCGCGGACATTCGCCAATATGTAGTAGGTTCCCAAATACGGGTCGATGCGTATGTCCATGGAGATGCTGTCCACGTAGGCGTCCACCCGCGCCGGCGGCAATGAGTCGGTAATATGCAACTGACCGGCAAGGTAGGCGCGTTCTTCCGCCGCCGGCTCATCGATGGCCATAAAGCGGACTCCCTCCAGCTCAACAGTAGCGACATCCCAATACAAATCATTGCGCCGGACTTCCACATACTGGTTTGGCAACCACTCTGTTAACACAAACGGCCCATTGCCGACAAATGACTCAACCTGTGTCCAGGGTCCGGCACGGTTGGCCGGATTGTTTCCCGTCAACTTGTGTGACGGAACCGGATACCAGACCGGGTGCAGGAGAACGGAGAGAAAATATCCCACCGGGTTTTCCAGCCTTAACTCGAGAGTGTGTTCGCCAAGGGCTTTTACTCCCACCGTTGAAAAGTCATCGCTTTGGCCACGGTTGTAGGCCTCCGCCCCCTCAAGCAGGAACAACATGGAGGCATAGGGAGCCCCCAGCGAAGGTTGCAAAACACGCTTCCAAGCCTGAAGGAAGTCGTCCGCTGTCACAGGCTGGCCGTCGGACCAAAGCGCATCCTCCCGCAACCGGAAGGTATATATGGTTCCGTCTTCCGAGACATTCCATGAGAGGGCCACCGCAGGAATGGGTTCGAGAGTTTCCGGGTGTGGTGAAACAAGGCCTTCATAGAGAGCCATCTCGATGTTCAGTTCCGCCGTTCCCGTTGTCACGTGCGGATCCAGTGCCTGTGGCTCCGGGCCATTGCCGAGGAGCAGGATTCCATCACGCTTGGCCAGGGCAGCCGGTCGGTTCCGGGTGCAGGCAACTAGAAAAAGCGCCAACCCGAGCACGACAAGGGCTATTGATTTAAGCCACCTTCCAGCCATGGCCGAATTATCTAGCGATATCGTTGCTGAATGCAACCTTCCGAAAAAGGCTCTTCAAGCAGGGCTTGAGCACTCACTCTCCCTGGGCCAGGGAGTAGGCCCTCTCACCGTCAAAGGTGTAGAGGTGTTCCGTCTTGATAAAGTCAAATCCGGCATTGGCCACTCGCAGCATCAGACTGGATATCTGGCTATGCGTGCAAGTACCCTCCTCGCTGGTAGCGATAAAGCGGCACCGCCAGTGATCGGTACAGAAAGTATCCTCGATTCCCTCGGGGTAAACCTTTACCCCGCGGTTGGTGATCAGCTTGAGTCGCAATCCGTCGCCATCCAGTTCCACCAGGCCATCACCAATGACATCCGGATCCCGCTCCGCCTCATCCCAGTCGATAAAGACATCCACCCCGACCAGTTTCTTTTCCTTGGCCGGATGTTCAGGCAATTCGATATGAATACCCTGGTTAGTGAAGTGGGCCGGTTCAAAGGAGCTCGGTTCCTGGCCCAGTCGGTCAATAACTGCATCCGCAAAGGCCTGTGTTCCTACCTTCTGCTTGGAAATGCTATCCTTGTAAATGTCGACCGTGTGAATGCCATCCTCGAGGGTCTTCAGCCAGGCATTACGGATTTTCGTGGCGATGTCCCCTTGGTCGAGATGCACCAGCATCATCGTGGCGGCATTGAGAAGACCGGACGGATTGGCAATGTCCTTGCCGGCGATATCCGGTGCGGACCCATGCACCGCTTCAAACATTGCTGCGTCAAACCCGATGTTGGCGGAGCCGGCAAGCCCGACGGAGCCAGCGACCAAGGCGGCGATGTCGCTGACAATGTCCCCGTAGAGATTCAAGGTGACAATAACGTCCAAATCCTCCGGGTGGGCCGCCACCAGGGCCGCCCCGATATCAATAATCCGGTGCTCGGTCTGGATGTCCGAATACTGAGGCTCGCCCGCCACTTCCTCGAAGACCTTCTGGAAGAGCCCATCGGTGTGCTTCATGATGTTGGACTTGGTCAGGCAGGTGACCTTCTTCCGGCCATAGGCCCGGGCATATTCCATTGCGTAGCGGCAAATGGCCTCACAGCCCGGGCGGCTGACCAGCTTCAATGACTGGACTACTTCATCCGTCTGCTGGTGCTCAATCCCGGCATAGAGGTCTTCCTCGTTTTCCCGGATGATGACCATGTCGATATTCGGAAAATTGGTGCTGACGTACGGCGAGTAAGCGACACAGGGCCGGACGTTGGAAAACAGCCGCAGGCTTTTCCGGATGGTCACATTGAGGCTCTTGTACCCGCCGCCGAGGGGCGTGGTAATGGGTGCCTTGAGAAAAACCGGATTCTTCAGCAGGGTCTTCCAGTCCTCCGGACTGATGCCGGAGGTATGCCCGCCGAGGTATTGCTTCTCGCCAATCTCGATTTCCTCATAGTTCAGCCGGGCGCCGGCCGCCTCCAGGATCCGCAGGGTGGCGTCCATGATTTCCGGGCCGATGCCATCGCCCCGGGCTACTGTGATGGTGCTCAAATCGCTCATAATCGTATAAATTACCGGCACGGAAGCAGGCTCCGGACCATTTGGCAACCATTAGGCAGGAAATTTCGAAGCGGATTCCAGAAATATCCTTGCGGGCACAGACCCTTGGGCTTTCCTCGATAGGGAATGTCAGACTTACCGGAAATAACGAACAAACTGAGTGCGGGAACAAACCTTTCAGCCGGGGAATGCGTGACCGCTGCAGAGGCCCTGCCCCTGCCGGATGTCGATCCCCAGGAAAAAAAGGCCTTTCTGAAGGCGCTCCACCAGAAAGGAGAAACCGTTGAGGAAGTGACGGCCTTCGCCCGTGTGTTCCGGGGCCTCGCCAGCGATCCGCAATTGTCCGACATTGCCGCGGAAGCCATTGATATCGTCGGGACGGGTGGCAGCGGCTCCAAGGGATTCAACATCTCATCCGTCACCGCCTTTATCGTCGCGGCATCCGGCACCAAGGTCCTCAAGCACGGCAACCGGGCCATTACCTCACAGAGCGGCTCCGCGGATTTCCTCTCCGAGCAGGGCATCCGCATGGATACCGACCCCGCCCTCCTGCGGGCTGCCATCGAGGAACTGAACTTCTGTTTCTTTTTTGCCCCCGCCTTTCACCCCGCCTTCAAGGAAATCATGCCCGTCCGCAAGGCCTTGGCGGAGGAAGGACAGCGGACTGTTTTCAACATCCTCGGGCCTCTCATCAATCCGGCTAAACCCGCCCATCAATTGCTGGGTGTCTTTTCTACCCAATGGGTCAGCCCTCTGGCCGGGGCCCTGGATCAGCTTGGTTTGACTCGCGGCCTGGCCGTTTGCTCCGAGCTGCCCGGTGGTGGATTCATGGACGAATTGACCACCGCAGGAAACAATCATGTTCGCGGCTTTGGCAGCCTCAGTGAGATTGATGCTGTCTGGACTCCCGATGGTTTGGGATTCCCGCCCGCTTCAGCGGACGACCTCAGGGGTGGGACCGCCGCGGAAAATGTCGCCCTCCTGAATGACATTCTTTCCGGGAACGGCCCCACCAGCCTGGTCGACACCCTCGCGCTCAATGCGGCGGCTGCCTTCATGGTTGTTGATCGGGTCGACAGCCTGGATGAAGGTTGCGCCCTGGCCCGGGAAATTTTGCTGGGTGGCGCCCTCCGGTCATGGCTGGAAAAGGCCCGCGCCTTCTATGCCGCCACAGGTGAGTAACTAATGAAGTACTTTGGCACAGACGGGATCCGCGACCGTGTCAAGGGACCCCTCCTTGAACCAGGATTTGTCTACCGGCTGGGACGGGCCATCGGGCAATGGCTCAACCAGAAACCAGCCAGTGCCTCGCGCCATGTAGCCATCGGCCGGGATACCCGGGCCTCCGGAGCCAACCTCTTCTTGTCCCTTTCCCGCGGACTCGACAAGGAGGGTGTGCGGATTTTCGATGCCGGTGTCTGCCCCACCCCGGCCACAGCAGTTGCCCTCCGCATCCTTGGACTGGACCTTGGCATTGTCCTGACAGCTTCCCACAATCCGGCTTCCGACAACGGGATCAAGCTGTTCGGCCCCGGGGGTTGCAAGCTGCGAACGGAAGATGAGGAGGCCATCGAGACACTCGTTGATGCCATTGCCCGGGAGGAGACAGAAGATCCCTCCCATACGCCAGCTGTTCGTTACTTTGAGGCACGCCGCCACTACCTCGAAACCTATAAAAGCCTTCTCCCCGACAATGGCCTAATGGGGATGCGGATTGTCCTCGATTGTGCCAATGGCGCAACTTACAGGACTTCCGGCGAGATGCTCACTCGGGCCGGGGCACAGGTTATACCCATCGGTTGCGATCCCGATGGGGACAACATTAATGACGGGCTCGGCAGCGAACACCCGGAAGCGATGTGCCAGGCTGTCCGTGAACAAGGAGCGAATCTGGGCATTGCCCACGATGGGGACGGTGACAGGGTTATTCTTTGCGACCATCAGGGACAGGTTGTCGACGGAGATGCCGTTATGGCCATCCTCGGTAATGGATGGGCCCGACGGGGAGAGTTGGAGGGCAAAACAGTCGTTGCCACTATCATGAGCAATCTCGGTCTGGAGAAGTGCCTCCGCCCGGCCGGGGTCAACGTCATGCGCACGGGTGTCGGGGACCGTCAGGTCTTCTATGCCATGCGCAAGCACGGCTTTGTCCTCGGGGGTGAATCCAGTGGCCACTTTATCGCCATGAACTACCTGCCCACCGGTGACGGCCTCCTTGCGGCCCTTCTGGTCCTCCGGGAAATGCTGCAGACGGACGGTACCCTGGCCGAGCTGGCCGCGCTATTCCAACCGTTTCCGCAGTTGAAGCAGAATCTCATCGTTAGCAGCAAGCCGGATCTGGAAAGTCTTCCGGAATTACAAGCCGACTTGAAACAACTCCAACAAAGTCTTGGTCAACAAGGGCGCATCCTTCTGCGCTATTCAGGGACCGAACCAAAAGTCCGCCTCCTGGCTGAAGCTGAGGATGAAATCCTTGCCCAAAAGACCTTTGACGACCTTGCCGGAATCGTCGCCCGGCACCTTCCGGTCAACCACTAGCCGGTAAAAGCGCATTGCCATCCGGGCCGGCATGGCCAAGAAACAGTGGCATGAAAGACGACCAAGGGATCATAAACTTTCTCAAGTTGCTGGCGTTCGAAAGCGCGAAAGTCATCAATCCCCTGTTCGCCAATCCGGATCTCAAGATCGAGTTCAAGGAAGACGACACCCCGGTAACCTATGCCGACCGCAAGGCTGAAGAAGTCATGCGGGAGATGATCGCCCGGGAATTCCCAAATCACGGGATCATTGGGGAAGAGTTTGGGGAGGAGAACCCGGACGCGGAATTTACCTGGGTCCTGGATCCGATCGACGGGACAAAGTCCTTTGCCGCAGGCTGTCCCCATTTCGGTACCCTCATTTGCCTCCGCCAAAATGGCGTGCCCCAATGGGGGGCCATTCATATTTCCTCAATCGGCAGCCTCTATATCGGCAACAACGAACAGTGCCTCTGTAATGACCGGCCAGTTACCCTGCGGAAGCCGCCTTCACTCGAAAAATGCTTTCTCCTGACCACGGACCCCAAGAGCCCGCCGGTCTATCACAACGGGAAAGGCTGGCAGGCACTTCTCGACGCCACCGGGCAATACCGCAGCTGGGGTGATTGTTTTGGTTACACCCTGCTGGTCTCCGGCGGGGCCGATATCATGACCGACCCGATCCTCAACCTCTGGGACATCGCCGCCCTGCTCCCAGTGCTCAAGGGAGCCGGTGCTGCTGCCACTGACTGGCAGGGCAATCCACCGGACGGCGATAAAGGCCTTGTCGCTTCCCACCCGGATATCCACGACCAGGTGATCGCGCTGCTTGCCGGGGGTTAAGTCGCGCCGTTAAGGCGCTCACTACGTAGCGAGCGGGTTTACCCCGCGACAGAATTTCCCTAAGCGAGCGGGTTTACCCCGCGACATCCCTACAACCGCGGAATTGTCAATCCGCCATCAACCATGACCACCTGGCCGGTGGAGTACGGAAAGTCACCGCGGGCCAACGAGCCGACCGCCTTGCCAACATCCTCCGGGAATCCCCAGCGGCGCGTCACGCACAAGCCATCGGAAATCAACTTGTCGTACTTGTCCGTGACCCCGGACGTCATGTCCGTCTTGGTCACCCCCGGACGCACCTCATAGACCGGCAGATCATACTCACCGAGGCGGGCGGCAAACAACTGGGTCGACATGCTCAATCCCGCCTTGGCGATACAATACTCACCCCGGTTGACCGAGACGACAGTGGCTGAAATGGAAGAGACGTTGATGATGCCTCCCTGGAATCCGGCATCGGCCTTCTTCTGGGCCACCATCCAGATGGCTGCCAACTGGCTCAGGAAGAAACCGCCCTTGAGGTTGGTCCCGACGACAAAGTCAAAACTCTCCTCAGTTGTTTCAAGGATATCGAGACGCTCCCGTGGAGCCACGCCGGCGTTGTTGATAAGCCAGTTCAGGGAGCCAAAATGTTCCCGTACCGCCTCGATCATTCCCTCCCGGGCTTCAGAGCTGCCGATGTCACCCGGAACATAGAGGACATCCGCTCCAAGGCCGCGCAATTCATCAAGAACATCCTTCACCTGCTCCTCAGGACGCATCCCGTTGAGGGCAAGATTGAATCCCTGTTCAGCGAGCTGGCGGGCGATCCCGAGACCAATGCCCCGGGTACCGCCAGTGACGATGGCAACTTGTTTACTCATATCAGGCCTTCAGTTCAGGGAGCTCGATCCACTTCCGTTCTTCGGAGCTTTGCAGGCCAAGTTCCGCCAGTTGGACACCCTTGGCGCCTTCCAGGAGGTCCCAGCGGAATGGCTCATCAAGAACGACGTGGCGCAGGAACAGTTCCCACTGGATCTTGAAGGCGTTTTCATAAGTCTCCTGTTCGGGAACCTTCTGCCAGCCATCCATGAAGTCAATCGGTTGCTTGATGTCGGGATTCCAAATCGGCCGGGGCGTGTTGCCGTAGTGCTGTGTCCAGACATCACGGAGGCCAACGACGGCCGAACCCTTGGTGCCGTCCACCTGCATCGTCAGCAAGTCATCGCGGCGCACACGTACATTCCAGGATGAATTGAAGTGGCAAATGACGCCATTCTCCAGTTCGAAGGTTGAGTAGGCAGAGTCGTCGGCGGTACACTTGTACGGCTTGCCTTCCTCGTCAATCCGCTCCGGGATGTGGGTCGCGGCCAGACAGGAAACGCTCTTCACATTGCCGAAGAGGTTGTCTATGACGTAGCGCCAGTGGCACAGCATATCAACGATCATGCCCCCGCCATCTTCCTTGCGGTAGTTCCACGACGGGCGCTGCGGAGGGATGGTATGGCCTTCAAATACCCAATAGCCAAACTCCCCGCGCACGGAGAGGATTTCGCCGAAGAAACCGTTTTCAACGAGGCGCTTGAACTTGACCATGCCGGGCAACCAAAGCTTGTCCTGAACTACCCCGTTCTTAACCCCGGCATCGCGGCAGATCTTGTAGAGCTCGTAGGCATCCTCGGTCTTGATCGCCGTCGGCTTCTCGCAATAGACATGTTTGCCGGCGGCAGCAGCGGCCTTGACCGCATCGAAGCGGCGCAGCGTCGTCTGGGCGTCAAAGTAAACCGGGTAAGCGGGGTCATTCATCACGCTGTCGAGATCGGTAGTATATTTCTCGACACTGGACTGTTCAATGAGGGCCTTGAGCTTGGTTTCATTTCGGCCGACGAGAATCGGATCCGGCATGATGCACTCCGTGGGGCTGATCTTGACCCCGCCCTGCTTGATGATCGCGTCGATGGAGCGCAGCAGGTGCTGGTTCGTGCCCATACGGCCCGTGACCCCGTTCATGATGATGCCAATAGTGTGTGTCTTCATAATTCTTAATCTTTATCTTAATCTTTGTCTTAATTTATATCTCAACCCTAAACAGACTTCAAGTAGGCCTCCGTAATATCCTTTAGCCATGCGTCCTGATCGCCTTCCCAACGGGCCTTGCTGAAAATCTCGACCTCATTGTAGCCCTTGAATCCTGCCTTCTCGACCCATCCCCGGATAGTGGGAATATCGATACAACCCTCGCCCATGAGCCCGCGGTCCAGGAGCATGTCGGCTGTCGGGGTCCGCCAATCACAGACATGGAAGGCGGTCAGGTTACCGTTCTTGCCGCAGCGCTTGATCTCGGATTCCAAATCCGGATCCCACCAGAGGTGATAAACGTCAACGGCAATTCCAACGTAGGGAGAATTGAAATATTCCGCCATTTCGTTAGCCGACTTCATGGTATTGACCGCGGACCGATCGTCCGCGTACATCGGATGCAATGGCTCGATGGCGAGGGTCACGCCAGCCGCCTCGGCATGGGGAAGGACGGCCTCAATCCCTTCGCGAATCTGCTTGCGGCTCTCCTCGAGGGACTGATTCGGACTCGCTCCACATACCAGGACAACCATGGGCGCACCAATCTTCTCCGCCTCGTTGATGGCCAGCCGGTTGTCAGCAAAAGCCTTTACCCGCTCATCCTTGTTGGTGTAGGTGAAAAATCCTCCCCGGACAAGGGCAACGGTATCCAGTCCGGCATCCTTGATGCGCTTTCCGACATCAAAAGGATCGTGACCCTTCAGGGTATCGCGCCAGACGGTGATGCCCCCGACGCCTGCAGCGGCAAACTTCTCAATGGCCGTTTCGAGTGACCATGGCTTGGTAGTGATGGTGTGAATGGCACACTTGGAGAGATCCTTAATCGCTTTGGCGGTCATGCTTATGCTCCTTTCACGCAGCTGAAGAAGGTGTAATAGGGTTTGTCCTCAATGAGGCGCTGGACATAGAGAGCCAATTCACGCATGTGGTAATCGCCCCACATGCTGGCTTCCCCACAGGCAATCTTGCTGCCCTCCGGCTTGTAGTCCCATCCGTTGGGCTCGTGATAGATGCTGTGCAGGACAAGCCCCTGGTGCTCGGGGGCGAGGCTGAGGTAAGGCTCATCCAACAAGGTTTCCAGGGAAGTCAGGCCTGCCTGGAAATAGCGTGCGCCCTCCTCCGTCTCGGTCCCGAGGTAACGGCCGAGGCGAAGCAGACCCTGCGCCCCGATGGCCGCAGCCGAACTGTCCACCGGCTCATGGTCGTTAAACGGATCCGCCTTGCGGCTCTTGTAGTCGCCCAGTTGCCAAAGGTTCGGTGCGCCCCCATCCCAGTAGGGAATGCCATCCACGGGAGTATTGTCGATGAACCAGTCGCAGGTCGCCCGTGCGGCCTTGAGGAAAATTGCCTCGATGGCTTCACGCCCGCCGTACGGTTCCAGTTCGGCATCGGAAACCGTCTTCAGGAATTCCAGTTCCTCAGGGAAGCCGACCATGGCCCAACTCAATCCACGGGTCCATGTGGTAAACCCACTAAAGCCTTGCTGGGCGTTGGGGCAGCGGAAGTTCCCATCGTTGCGGTTAAATATCGCCTCATGTGTGGTGCGGCCCCACTCATCGTAGGCATCACGGCCTTTCCCGTAGAACACGGAATATTTCGCCGTCGCCTTGGCATGCTCAATCATGCGCCCCAGGAGGCTTACCGACTTGTCGTTGTCCTCCAGGAGCGAATGACCAAGGCGATCGCTCACTACAAGGGCACGGCAGGTCCGGATGGTGTCGACAAAGAGGGAGTGAGGACCGTTGAAGGAATACATATAGCCGCCGCCATCAGCAGTCGTGGCCCAGCGCTTCGCCTGGACCGCTCCGGAAATCTTCAGGGCCAGCTCATAGAAGTCCCGCTCCCACTTGTTTTCCGGAATAATTCCTTCGTTCATCAGGCGCAACAGGTTGCCATAGGTACTGACGTTGTTGAACCCATGGTCGTGCACCCCGAAGTGACTCACGTGAGGGGCCATCTTGTCCACGGTATCCTTGCGTCCCAGCTCAAGATAGCGCTCGTCCCCGGTGGCATCAAACTGCAGGACCGCACTTCCGTATTGGAATCCCTGGGTCCATTCGGTCCAGCCACGGGTGGTGTACTTTCCGGCCCAGGTAAAGACCGGTGACCCTTTCGAGTCGTCATACTCCTTCGCAATCAGATCAATCTTCTGACCGGAAACTTCCCAGAACCGGGCTAGTTTCTCACTAAGGTCACTCGCTTGTAACGTGTTCTTAATTTCCATAAAATTTCCTTCGTCCTTTGTCTTTAGTCCTTCGTCCTTCGTCCTTCGTCCCTAATACCGCTTCCCCTTCTTGATATGCACAAGAACCAATTTACTGTCTTCCACAGCCTCATAGGAGTGCTCCTGGATGGCATCGAACTGGAGGCTCTGTCCGGCGGAAAGCTCTACTGTTTCGTGAGGTAGCTCTACCCGGACCCGGCCCTCAATAATCCAGCAGGTTTCATGGTCATCATGATGGATCTCCGGCTTGTGGATACGAGCGCCTGCGTCAGCTTCGCCGTAGAAGCAAGCGTGATTGGCGTATCGGGTGACACGAAAATGGAATCCGTCACTGCGATATTGTTCATCCGCCTTGAGATGGGCCATTCGCGATTCTGCCAAGCCAAGAAGATCCGTCGCGCTCATGCCGAAAACCCGGCCCAGCTTGTAAAGGGTCTCCAGCTCAGCGCTGGTCTGGTTCCGCTCAAGACGGGAAATAACCGCTATGCTGAGTCCGGATCGCTGGGCTGTCTCTTCCAATGTCAGTCCTTCGCGCTTGCGGATCTCCCGCAAAATCGAAAAATCAAACATTCCGGTAAGCCCGCTTAACTGGTTTTGTTCTGTCATAAATTTCAATTGACGTCCCTCAAATATTTCCACTAAGGATAAATTATCAAGCATTTTTTAACTAAATAGCAAAAAAACATGAGTTTAAGTTCCGTAAAATCGACCCGATTGATGCCAGTTGCCGTCATCCCGAGCCTGGAAAGCGCCCTACCATTGGCGGAGGCATTGATGGAATCTGGCGTTCCCCATATAGAAATCACCCTGCGGACGCCCTGTGCGATGGACGCCATGCGGGCCATCCGCAAGGAATTCCCGGACATGATTGTCGGTGCCGGGACCATCCTTGATGCGGAAAGCATTCCCGTGCTGGCTGACATGGGGGTAGCCTTCGGGGTCTCTCCCGGGCTCAATCCGGCCGTCATTGAAACCGCCCAAGCAAGGGACTTTCTGATGGTCCCTGGCGTCATCACACCCGGTGAAGTGGAACGGGGCCTTTCGATGGGCTTGAAGCTCCTGAAGTTCTTTCCTGCCGAAGCGGCCGGAGGGGCAAAGATGCTCAAGGCCCTCGCGGGACCTTATGGTCACACGGGCGTAAAGTTCGTGCCCACCGGAGGGATCAATGCAGCCAATGCCCAGCCCTATCTCGACCTAAGCGTCACCGAAGCGATCGGCGGCAGCTGGTTCGTCGACCAGAAACTCGTGGCCGCCGGCGATTTTGAGAAAATTCGCGACCTGACCCGGGAAGCTGTTCAACTGGCGGCAGAATAATCCCGCCGACTGAATATCCGCCTCTTTCTAGAAGCGGTCGTTGACAACCACTTCGTCGAGACTGAGCTGGCCCGGCTTGGGCCATGCTGGCTGGGTACCTTTACCGACGGCGATCATGTAAGAGATGACATGACCCTCGGGGAGGTTGATAATCTCCGCCACCTTGTCGAAGTCGAATCCATCCATGGGACAGGAGTCATAGCCCATGGCCTTGGCAGCCAGCATCAGGGTCTGGCCGGCAATGCCACAGGACCTCATGCCTTCATCCCGCTGTACCTGCTCCCGACCAGTGTAGTACTGCGTAATCGCTGGAACGAGAAAATCCTGCACCGGCTGCGGCGCCTTGTGCCAATACTTTTCCGGTTCCTCCTTCCAGGCATTGAGATTCGCGCACAAGACAACCAACAAGGACGCGTCGGTGACCTGCGCCTGGTCCCAGGCGACGGACCGGATCTGCTTTCTCAGTTCCGGGTCCTTGACCACCACCAACCGCCAGTGCTGCAGGTTGAACGCAGTCGGCGACTGCAAGGTCAATTCGAGGAGCTCCTTCTCCTCAGCTTCAGTCATGATGTGCTCCGGGTCGTAGTGCTTGATGGCCCGGCGTTCGCGAATCGCTGTCTTTGTGTCCATGGAAGGAAGATACCCAATTGTGAAAATCTGCAAGCGGCACCAGCATTCCTTATACAGAAGGCCAAGCATTCTAATATAAAACCGCCGGTCATTGACCCCTCTGAAGCAGGCTGATAAACCGGTTTCCGACCACGATGGAGGTTGACTCATGAATATCGGAAATCGCACCAGAAAATCACACCTGCTGTTAATCTTGCTCCTGCCCGTCCTTTCCCTGCAGGCCCAACCAGAGCCCAGCGAGGCCACCTCGGAATGCCTGCTCTGCCATGAGATGGCCACTCCGGGCATCGTCGCCGACTGGCAACGCAGCCGGCACGCCATTACCAGTCCGGCGACTGCCATGGAGCAGGACGAGCTGGCCCGGCGCATCTCGGCCGAGTCGGTTCCCGAGGAACTGGCCCAAACCGTTGTTGGATGCTACGAGTGCCATGGATTGCGGACGAGTGAGCACGCCGACTCCTTTGAGCACTTCGGCTACCAGATCAATGCCATCGTCTCCCCGGCCGATTGCGCCACCTGTCATCCCACGGAGAGTGGCGAGTATCAGGATTCCAAGAAAGCCCATGCCATCGGCAATCTCGGAAGCAATCCGGTTTACCATGCGCTGGAAACGGAAGTTATCGGACTGAAGCGGATCGTTGACGGTGAGCTGACCAGCCTGCCGCCGTCCGCCCACACCCAGGGCGAAGCCTGTTATGCCTGCCATGGTACCGTCGTCGGGGTCAAGGGAATGAAAACCATCGATTCCGACTTTGGGGAAGTCGAGGTTCCGGAACTGACCAACTGGCCCAACCAGGGCGTCGGCCGCATCAATCCCGACGGCTCCATGGGTGCCTGCACCGCCTGTCATCCACGGCACGGATTTTCAATTGAAGTGGCCCGGAAGCCCTACACTTGTGCCCAGTGTCATGTGGAGCCGGATGTCCCGGCATGGGATGTCTGGAAGGAAAGCAAGCACGGGAACATCGTCCTCTCCGAAGGCTCGCATTATGATTGGGACGCCGTCCCATGGAAGGCGGGTACCGATTTCCAGGCACCCACCTGTGCGGCCTGCCATAATGCGCTCGTCACCGACCTTTATGGCGACGAGGTCATCGCCGAGCGGACCCATGATTTTGGCTCCCGCCTCTGGCTGCGTATCTTCGGCCTGCCGACCAGCCATCCCCAGCCCATCCATGGGGATACCACAAAGCTCCGGAACGCGGACGGGCAACCCCTTCCCGTGACCTTTGGCGGCGTCCCGGCCGCCGAGGGTCTTATCGATGCGGAGACCATGGCTTCGCGGCAGGCCGGCATGGAGGCCATCTGCCGTTCCTGCCACTCAACAGACTGGGTCAACGGACACTTTGACCAGTTCGATGCCTTTGTCGCTGAAGTGGATACAATGGTCCTTGAGACCACCGCCTTGATGAGCCAGGCATGGGAAAGCGGCCTCGCCGATCCGGCCAATCCGTTCAACGAACCGCTGGAGCATCTCTGGGTCAACCAGTGGCTCATCAACGCCAATGCCGCCCGCTATGCCTCGGCCATGAACGGACAGGACTTCGCCGCCTTCAAGTATGGGTGGTGGGGCATGTCGCAGACCCTCGCCAAATTCCACGCCAAGCTGGAATAGGAAGAACCAAACCGGGAGAGTTCATTTTCAGCTTGTCCCGGCACCCTCCTCCACCGACCCTTTGCGGAAGGTCGCTATGGAAAAACATATCCTCATCACAAACGATGACGGCATCGAGTCCGGGTTCCTGCACGCCATCGCCGGTGCGTTGGCGAAGCGTTTCCGCATCACAATCGCCGCGCCTGGTTCCGAGCAAAGCTGGATCGGCCGGGCGGTCTCGCGTCGTGGAGGTGTCCCCGTGCAGAAGCACGCGGAGCTTCCCTGGCCCGCATGGACCATTGGCGGGACACCGACGGACTGCGTGAATATTGCCATGGCCAACCTCCTTGAGGAACGCCCGGACGCGGTGGTTTCCGGTATCAATATCGGCTACAACACCACTACCCAGCTCATCTATTGCTCGGGTACCGTCGCCGGTGCCCTGGAAGGGGCCTTCTGGGGTCTCCCGGCCTTTGCCGTCTCCCTGGAAATCCCCGATACCATCTTCTGGGAAGTCAGCCAGGCCAAGGGCCGCATGCCCGAGGGTTGGCAGTCCCTGCTGGACGACAGCGCTGAACATGCAGCTGGCCTGGTGGCGGAATTGCTGGAAAAGGAAAAAACCTCCACAGGGAACGGGGATGCCGTCGTCCATAACCTGAATTATCCTTCCCGACCGGAAAATCCCTTCCGCATACTCCGCACCATCCCGGCCCATTTGCGGGAAATGGGCTTTTTTCAGTCGGATGGAAACGGGGAGTATAATTTCCACTTCACCCACGGGAAAATGCGCCCATCAGAACAAATTACGGACCGGGAAGCCCTTGCCAAGGGAGCCGTTAGTCATTCAATTTTGAACTTTTCCGCCCTGGGAAGAGACCTAAACCATTGACCCCCGGTTGAGGTTCGACACATTTATCCCTTTTATCGCACTACTAAATAGCATGAGCAGACCGCGCCAAATAAAGGCTTTCGTGATTTTACTGACCACATTCGTGGCAGGGGTTTTCCACGCCATCGCGCAGGAGGAAGCCGCCACCGAAACGCTCGATCCCGGCCCGTTTTACGGTTTCTGGCAAATACAGGAACCCGCCGGTGACACCTGTGTTCTCATCATCAAGCGGGGCGGCCGCCTCTCCTGTTTCTGGGCAGGTTCCTCGGCCCGCAATATCGAGAAGGGCACATGGCAGCGAACCGGGGAGATCCTGACCGCGAAATGGGAAGCCGGCCACACGGAAGTATTTAAAATGATGGGCGAGAACGCCATTGAGCGCTCCACCTTCCAGCCCGGGCAGTCGATCCTCGGTGACCCGGCCTACACCATCCGGGGCGTCCGGATCGATTCGCGCATCCCCGGCAGCCTCACTACCAAGTCGGACGGGCCACCACCCGTACGCGAACAAGTTGAAGATTCCTCTACCCGACCGGAAATCCCGGTCAACAACCCTTTCACCGGCTACTGGCTTGTCGACCAGTCGACGGGCATTTTCGGAATCGGCGGCGGTGAACCGAATTTCTACCTCCACCTCAGCCGCGATGGGGATGCTGCGGTTGCCCTGCGCGACTGGGAAGGCGATGAAGGCGTGCAGGGTCTCTGGCGAATTGACGGCGACCGGGCCGTCATCACATGGCCCAACAACCGCCGGGATGTCCTCATCCCGAATGCTGAAGGCGGCTACACCCTCGGCACCTACAAGCCAAAGGACAAGCTGACCAATAAGCCGCGCCAGCTCAGCAAGGCCAGGAAAGTGACATTCTCCGACGCGGACCAGTATTTCGAAGCCGGCGAGTTCGATCGCATGACGGTCCTCGATATACGCGGGACCTGGGTTCCTCAGGAATCAACCGGAACCCGGGAATACATTTCCATCGAGGGATGGGGCAACGCCTACCGCTATCCGGCCAAGGCTGGTGGCAGCGGGACAGATCCCGGCAAATGGCGCTTGGCCAGCGACCATGTGGTCATTACCTGGATCGACGGTTCCAAGGATCTCCTGCGCATCGCCTTTCCCCATTTTGTCCAGGACAGCTTTGCCGCGGGAGAACCCATTACCGGCACGCCTTTCCGGACGATTCCCGTCATCCGGACGGAAAACGAGAACTGAGCGGCCGCCTCAGGGTAGCCAGGGAAACTTGTTGAATTCCGGGGCGCGTTTCTCGACGTAGGCCTTGTGCCCTTCCTCGCCTTCCTCAGTCAGGTAATAGAGCAGTGTCGCGTTGCCCGAGAGTTCCTGCAACCCGGCTTGGCCATCGACATCCGCATTGAAGGCACTCTTGAGGCAGCGGATGGCAAGGGGACTCTTCTCAAGAATCTCGAGGGCCCACTGGACACCTTCCTCCTCAAGCTGCTCCACCGGAACGACCTTGTTGACCAACCCCATATTCTCTGCTTCTTCGGCATTGTACTGGCGGCACAGATACCAGATTTCACGTGCCTTTTTCTGGCCGACAATGCGGGCCAGGTAACTGCTGCCAAAGCCGCCGTCAAAGCTGCCCACGCGTGGCCCGGTCTGCCCGAAGACCGCATTGTCGGCGGCAATCGTCAGGTCGCAAATCACGTGCAGGACGTGGCCCCCGCCGATGGCATATCCCGCCACCAGGGCGATCACCGGCTTGGGCATGCTCCGGATGAGCCGTTGCAATTCGAGGACATTCAGTCGCGGCACACCGTCCTTGCCGACGTACCCGCCCTTCTGCTCGCCTCGGATCTTCTGGTCACCACCCGAACAAAAGGCGTACTTGCCATCGGTGTGCGGGCCCGCTCCGGTGAGGAGAACGACGCCGACGCGGGTGTCGTTGGCGGCATCGTGAAAGGCGTCCAGCATCTCATCCACCGTATCCGGTGTGAAGGCGTTGCGCCGGTGGGGCCGGTTGATGGTCACCTTGGCGATGCCATTCCACTTCTCATAGATGATGTCCGAATAGTCCTTAACCGATTTCCAATCTGCTTTACTCATTTTTCCTGATTGATGGATAGTTTAAGAAATGCGCGGTGCAGGTCACGGCTGACCTTGCGCTCGACGGGAACCTCCAGCACGCGGAGTCCCTTCCCGTTCCAGCCCCTGATCGCCGAATCCAATTCATTGATGTCACGGCAGATCGAATGCTGTCCTCCATAGGCCGCGATTAACTGCCCGAAGTCGACTGACTGCGGCGTGGCAAAATAGGACTCGAAGACCGCCTCTTCTTTGGCGATGGGCAAAAACTCGAAAATGCCCCCACCCCCGTTGTTGATCAGGATGACAAAGAGTCCGGGGTCGTCTTTCCCGGATTCCAGCAACCCATTGGTATCATGAAGGAAGGCCAGATCACCCGTGACCAGCCAGGTCGGCTGCCCCATGCCGGCGGCAATGCCCCGCGAGAGTGAAAGCATGCCGTCGATCCCATTGGCACCCCGTTGGCTAAACGGATGCAGGGCGGCCCTGCGTCGGGGCATGAACCACTCCGCATCCCGTACCGCCAGGCTGCTGGAGTAGATTATCGGCGCTGCCTCCGGCAGGATTTCGCCCAGCTTGCGGTGAATATCCCCTTCGAAAAGGTCGTGCGGAGCCGCCATCACTTGAAGGAGATGTTCCTCCATTTCCCGATCCCGGGTCGCCCATGGCTCGCCATAATGTCCCTTGTCACCACGGGTCCGCTCGACAAAGGCGGCGACGTTTTTCCCGGCCCACTCAATCTTGCCATGCAGCGGGTTGATACCGCGCTTGCCCTCACCAACGATGTAACCCCGGATATCCATGTCCCGGAGTCGCTGCCGGAGGACCTTGCTGGTCGGTGGTTCTCCCCAAAGGATAACCGCCTCCGGCTTCAGTTCTTCCCAGACCGTATCATCCCGGACAATCCGGTCATAATGAATTATCAGATGAGGACACTCCCCGGAATGATAGCGAAGGGGATTGGCGGCATCGACCAGGATGGGAAAGCCACGGCTCCAGCTCAAGTCGAGAAGCGATTCCCATTCCGATGCCTCGTCCAGCCAGGGACGCGGACCAGCAAGAATCAGCGTCCGTTCAGGTAATTCAGGCCGCTGTCCGGGACTGGCGTGAGTTCGCCGGACGGGACTCAAGTCGCTCAGAAGGCCTGGGTCCAATTCAAAGGGCTCCTCCTCCGGTGAAGGCTGAAATGGTTCCCGGAAGGGACAATTCAGATGCACGGGCCCTCTCGGGGCACCGACTGCTGACTCCATGGCACGGCGGCACAGTTCACGCACTTGGCGAAACAGCAAGGGATCGGCCTCCGGCAAGGGAAGCTCCGCCTGGAAGACGGGATAATTCCCGAAGAGCTTCAATTGGTCGATCGTCTGCCCGGCATGGCAATGCCTCAGCTCAGGGGGACGATCGGCTGTCAGGACAACCAGTGGCATGCCGGATTCCCGGGCTTCGATGAGGGCGGGATAGTAATGGGCCCCGGCCGTCCCTGAAGTGCAGATCAGGACAGCCGGTTCGCGGGTTGCCTTGATGCGCCCGAGTGCATAAAAGGCGGCGGATCGCTCATCAATGCAGACAGTGACGGACTCCGCCGGCAATTTGGCCAGGGCCAGCGCCAGAGGCGTCGAACGGGATCCAGGCGAGAGGACAAAGTGCCCCGCTCCCAGCGCACGGAGAGCGCCAATGACCAGTTCCCCGTAGGACCGGTTGGCGCGACCTGCTGTGGATTCCGTCTCAGATGGCATGATCCGGAAAGATAAAAAGGGATTTTAAAATGGCAATCCCCCGCGACAAATCACCCGTGGAGTGGGAATTGGCAGCCATGGCCCATGGCAGTACCCTCTTAATGGTTGCATCAATGGAATTCCTCCTGCAAGACTTCGCAGGAACATGTGCCCTTTCCAGCCGCAAGGAGCCAGCTACAACAGATTCGCATGAACGACCTGATTGAGAAATGGAACCGCAAGGACCTGATCTCCACCGAGAACCTGAGCCGGGAGGAGATTGAGATCATTCACGAACTCGCGGGACGCTTTAAGGAAATTCTCGCAACCCATCCCAGCTCGCTGCCCTCCCTTCGTGGGAGAAATGTCCTCAATCTCTTCATTGAGCCCAGTACCCGCACCCGGATCGCCTTTGAGATTGCTGCCAAGCGGCTGGGCGCGCATGTCACCCTTGTCGAAAAAGCGGCCTCCAGCCTCGTCAAGGGGGAATCCCTTCGGGACACCGCCCAGGTCGTGGAAGCCCTTCAGTCCGATGTCATCATTCTCCGCCACAGTGCTGCCGGTTCACCGCAATACCTCAGCAAACTGGTCAAGGTACCGGTTATCAATGCCGGCGACGGGGCTCATGAACATCCCACCCAGGCCCTCCTTGATACCTTCACCATGCGGGAGAAGCTGGGCGGCCCACTTGACGGAAAGAAGGTGACCATCCTTGGCGATATCCTATTCAGCCGTGTCGCCCGCTCGAATATATTCGCCCTTCAGAAGCTGGGTGCCTCGGTCACGCTTTCCGGCCCGGCAACACTGGTCCCGGATGAGTTTTCCAAGTTGGGTGTCGAGGTGGACCTCAATCTCAAGTCGGCCCTCGCCGATGCCGATGTTGTCATGCTCCTCCGGATCCAGCATGAGCGCCAGACCTCAACCCACTTTCCCAGCCTCGGTGAATACAAGAGCATGTACGGGCTCAACCAGGAGCGCGGCAAATGGCTCAAGCCGGAAGCCATCATCATGCATCCCGGACCGGTCAACCGGGGAGTGGAACTGGACTCCAGCCTCGCCGACGATCCCCGCTCGACCATTCTTCAGCAGGTGGCCAATGGAATCTTCACGCGCATGGCTGTCATCTACCTTTGCCTGTCCGCCTGCGGGCTGAACCGGAATATTTCCCAATGAGCAAGCTACTCTGGATCAAGAACGGACGGGTCATCGACCCCGCCAACCAGCGGGACGAAACAGCGGATATCTTTGCCCGCGATGGCCTGCTCGTCGATTCACTCAGTGAAGAGGAAAAGGCAGCTGCAGAAGTCATAGATGCCACCGGACTTGTTGTTTCTCCCGGACTGGTGGACATTCATGTGCACTTGCGTGAACCCGGCCAGACCCACAAGGAGGACATCGCCAGTGGGACCCGGGCTGCCGCCGCTGGGGGCTTCACGACGATTGTCTGCATGCCCAACACCAGTCCTCCCGGGGACAATCCGGGGACAATCCGGCGTATCAATGATTCCATTACACGGAATGCGGTCGTCAAGGTCTACCCCACCGGCTGTCTCACAGTAGACATGAAAGGCGAGCAGCTGGCCCCCATGGGGTCCCTCAAGAACGAGGGTATTGTCGCCGTCACCGATGACGGCCTCTGTGTCCAGAACAACGAAATCATGCGGCGCGCTGTCGAGTATGCCCGCATGTTTGACCTTCCGGTCATGGACCATTGCCAGGATGCCAGCATGACACAGGGCTCGGTCATGAACGAGGGATACTGGTCCTTGCGTCTGGGTCTCAAGGGATGGCCCAGCGCTGCCGAGGACATCATCATTGCCCGTAATGTCGTGCTCTCACGGCAATTTGACGCTGCCATTCACATGCAGCATGTCAGTTCAGCTTACGGGGTGGACATTATCCGCCGGGCCAAGAAGAGGGGTATCCGGGTGTCTGGTGAAGCCACTCCGCACCATCTGTTCTTTACGGACGAGTCCTGCCAGGACTACAACACCCTCTTCAAGATGAATCCGCCCCTGCGCACAGAGGAGGACCGGCAGGCCATCATTGAGGGCGTCCTTGATGGCAGCCTGGACATCATTGCCACTGACCATGCCCCGCATACCGAGGACGAAAAGGACTGCGAATTCGACTACGCTCCTTTCGGCATCATCGGGATGGAGACCGCGCTCGCCGCCTGCCTCGAGGTGCTCGTCCATTCCGGGAAGTGCGACCTTCCTTTCCTGCTCGCCCGCATGACCCACAAACCCGCGGAAATCCTCAACCTGCCGGCAGGCACCCTTTCCGTTGGCGCCCAGGCTGACGTGACCATCTTTGATCCGGATGAAGAGTGGATGGTCGATCCCGCCTCTTTCCTCGGGAAGTCCACCAACTGTCCATGGAATGGCAGGAAACTGCGGGGAAAAATCCATCACACCATTGTCAACGGTCGCCCGGTATGGGACGGTCGACAAATCCTTGATTCATGACACCGGAGGAACTTGAAGCCTGGTTGTTGAGCCAACCCCTGGTGCTGGGGTACATCCTCTTCCTGTTGGTTGGCAGCCTGATCTCCTTCATTGTGCTTATCGTCAAAGTGCGCAAGGCAGGAAAGCTGGGCCGTTACCCGGTTTCCAACTGGCCCCTTTCCGGTCATGACTTTGCCATCTTCATCATGGCCATCCTGGTCTGGTTTGTCGTCTCGGGATACATGGTCCTCTATGCCCATCAGTGGGTCATGGGGCCGGAAGCGGTCCCGGGAAGCGGGGTAGCCGTCATTGCCGGGATCCTTTTGCAAGGCGGCATGCTTTACCTCTTCCTCCGTTTCAAGTTTCATCACCGAAACCCCAACGAGGGCCCGATCAGCTCCCACATCCTTTCCATCCCGCAAAGCCTGGCCCAGGGACTCTTCTACTTCCTCGCCTCCCTTCCGGTCGTCTATGGGGTCAGCATGGCTTGGACCGGTTTCCTCGAACTGCTCCGCAGCCAGGGCTTCGACATCGAACTGCCGCTGCAGCAGGCGGTCCTGCTTCTCCAGAATACATCCAATCCGGTTGTCTTTGCGGGCTTCCTGATCCTTGCCGTCATTATTGCCCCGGCTGTTGAAGAGACGGTCTTCCGGGCCGGTGTTTACCGTTTCTTCAAGGGCCGAACATCCATCCCGGTTTCCCTTCTCATCAGCGGCCTGCTCTTTGGCATTATCCATTGGAACCTGCAGAGCCTTCCCGGACTGGTAGCCGTGGGTGTCTGCCTTGGCTTGGCCTATGAACTTTCAGGAAGCCTCCGGGTCTCCATCTTCTTCCATGCCTTTTTCAATCTCAACTCGGTCATTTGGATTTTCCTCATTCCCGACGCGTTGATTGGCTGAGCGCTGCAACCGCTGTTATGGACATCCTTGATGAGTTGAAGGAGGGCATTGTCACCGCCTCAGCCGAAGAGACCGAGGCCGTGGGCGCCCGATTGGCCGCCGCCGTGGTGGATAATTCAACCATCGCCCTCTCCGGCGACCTGGGGGCAGGCAAAACCACCCTGGCCAGGGGAATTGCCCGGGGACTGGAAATAACAGCGGATGTCACCAGTCCGACCTATACCATCTACACCACCTACCAGGGAACCCGGCAATTGGTCCACATGGATGCCTACCGGTTGAGTGATGCCCATGAGCTCGATAGCCTGACCATCGAGGAATTTCTCAAGCCACCATGGCTGATCGTGGTCGAATGGCCCGAACATGTGCCCGGCTTTTTCGAGGACAAGGATACCCTTCGGATTAAGATCGAGATCCTGCCTGACCACTCTCACCGGATTCATATTATCGATCAAGAGCCTTAACCACGGACGAGAGGGACAAAGCGCACCGCGTAGAGATTCTTTCCCTCCAGGGTTCCGTCATCATTTTTCTGATACACCCACAGGTCCTGGCTGTAGGTTCCTACCGGAATGACCAATCGCCCCCCAGCAGCCAGTTGCTGCCCCAGTTGGGTTGGAACCTCATCCGCAGCCGCCGTCACGATAATGCCGTCAAACGGTGCCTTTTCGGGCCAACCAAGACGCCCGTCACCACAACGGAAGTGAATGGCCGGGTAGCCCAATCCGCGCAGCAATTCCTTGGCCGCCATGG
Organism: Puniceicoccaceae bacterium; assembly: GCA_040830765.1. Lineage (GTDB taxonomy): Bacteria > Verrucomicrobiota > Verrucomicrobiia > Opitutales > Oceanipulchritudinaceae > Oceanipulchritudo. Next base: position 84,073 of record JBFOMH010000018.1, read on the forward strand.
CGAGATCGTGGATATACTCGATGGTATAGACCTCAAGCCCCATCTCAGCGAGTACCGCCGCCTGGTAACCGGATCCGGTCCCTACCTCAAGAACCTTCATGCCTGGTTGCAAGTGCAGCGCCTCGCTCATGGAGGCCACGATGTAGGGCTGGGAGATGGTCTGCCCCTTCCCGATCGGCAAAGGCCCGTCGGTGTAGGAGAGCTCGTGCATCGAAGCAGGCACAAAGGCATGGCGCGGGACCCGGGCCATCGCGGCCAGGACATGTTTGTCCCGAATTCCCCTCCGCCGGATCTGGTGCTCGACCATTCTCTGGCGCAGCTCCAGGTCAGTTTCCCCGTTTCCGCTGGACTGGAAGGGCCACTTCATCTCCCGTTACCACGTAGTGGAAACCTGACGACACGCAGCCGAGCCCCGTGGGTCGCTGACCCGGAGTTATGAAAGAGGATGCCTCGGTAACGAAAGTCCTCAAAGTCGTGATGGGTATGCCCGAAATGAACATGCCGGACGGGCTTGCCATTGAGCAGGTTTTCATTCTCAAGATAAGCAAGCAGGCGAGAGGCCAGTATCCGCTTCGGGAACATCCGGAAGGCAACCCACTGGACATGCGACCGGTGCACCGCCTGATGGGCCATCCTCTGCAGGGCATGACCGTTTGCCGGGCGTCTCAGCTTGCTGCGGAATCGTCGGATCGCCTCGTTGCTGTTACCGGCATGGATGGCATCCCCGTGGAGAAATATCCGGTCCTCAACAACACAGGCAAACTCGTGCCAGAACAGATTGGCATGTCGTTCCTCAAGCTCCGTCAATGCCTCCATATACGGAGGAACCGCATCATGATTGCCCAGGATGACATGAAAGCGGCACTGCGGAAACTCATCCAGAAGGGTCTCGATAAAGTTCTCTGCCGCGGTAACGGACCGGCTGAAGACGCCGTGCTGCGACCACTTGAAATCGAAAATGTCCCCATTCAGGACAAAGAGATCGGCCTCTTGTGCCGCCGCCTCGATTTGCCGCAAGTACCGACCCGGGCGTGAGTGGTGACTGAAGAGGTGCAGATCCGATACGGTTGCCCCTTTTCCCATAGTTTAACCCTATGGAACTCTTGACGCGTGAGCAAACGTAAAGCGCAGCCTAACCTTGGTAGGCGTGCTGGAATGCGTGCAGGGCGTCATGCAAGGCCTCAGCATGGGAAACATCCGTCCCCTGTTTGCACTTCATCGCGAGGACCGTAATCTTGTGCGCCAGGCCGACCAGCTTGGCATAGCCTTCCGGGTCAGACTCCTTCTGGTCCAGCTTGATCCGCTGGGCGAGGAAATAGGCGGACATGACATCCTGGATATTCTGTGCGTGCGATTCCTTGTTGTTGACCCAGCGGACAAGCTGATGCGGATTGGACCCGACATCCGCGCTCAGTTCGTTAATTTGCTTCATCGCCTTGTGGATGGTTTCCACATCGGTCATCAGTTCGCCGAAAACAACGTCATCGGCATAGATACCACAGGGAACCTGGCAATGGGCGGAGAGATTGACACTGGCAAAGGCCAGCCCGGCAAGGATGAGGAGAGAACGTTTCACAGATTTCATAACGGCAACCATAGCCGAAATCCAGACCTTGGCAATGCAGCTCTTCAATTTCGCTTTACCCGCCGCCATCTCCACAGGAAGGTAGTCGGCAATGCAATGGGATTGGCAGAACCGAAAATTGAGGCTCTCCGTGGGTGAGTTGGCCCGGTTCTCCCTGCACGCCCCACCCGAAGAAGGAGCCGGTCGCTGGCGCATGGAATTGGGAAGCCACTGGCACAATGTTCTCCGGCAACGCGCGGAAGCAGAAAGTGAAGGATGGCAGTTCGAGCAACCGGTTGAGGATGCCATTGTCCAGGGTGGTTGGCAATTCAGCCTCCGCGGCCGAATCGACCAATTGAACCGGGAAGGTCCGGAAATCCTTGTCAGGGAGATCAAGACCGTCTCCATGAACCTGCCAGCTGATGAAGCGTCCCTTCGCGCTGCTTATCCGCAGTATTTCCACCAGGTGATGCTCTATGCCTTCCTGCTCGGCAAGCAGGGCGAATTCCCCCAGCCCGAATTGCTCTTTCTGGAAATCCAGACCGGGCTGACACAGATCGTCCGGCTCGCCGATCAGGATTTGCAGGCACTCCATGCCCATTTGACCGAAGTGGTCGATGAACTGGATGAGCGGCGGGGTCACTTTTCCAAACTGCGGCAGTATGTCGTCCCCAAGCCTTTCCCCGAATGGCGGCCAGGTCAGCTGGAGGCGAGAAACTCCCTCAAGGAGGCCATCGGACGGGCGCCCATCACGCTCTTCGAGGCCCCGACTGGCTTCGGCAAAACCGGATTGGTCCTTGAACAAGCCTTGCAGTATCTGGCGTCCGGACAAGTGGAACGAATTCTCCTCTTGACCGGGAAAAATACAGGACACACCCCACTGCTGAAACAGTTGGAAGTGTTCCGGAAATCCGGCCATGGCCTGACAATTCATGCCCTTCGCAGCCGGGCGGACCATGCCCTTGAGGAGGAATTCGCCGAACCCCTTTCCCTGCATGAAATTGGCGAACGCTGGATAGCCTCCGGCCTTTCCGCGCCTGGCTTGCTGGCCGAGGGCATTCTCGATCTGGAATCTGTTCGGGATCTGGGCAATCAACATGGCATCCCCCCATGGGCCATTAGCCGGATGCTGTTGCCCTATGCAGATATCTGGATTGCCGACTTCAATTACCTCTTTGATCCGGCGGTCTGCTCCGTCCTCGAATCCATCCCGACTTTTTCTCCGAAACGGACCCTCCTGTTGGTGGATGAGGCGCACAATCTTCCCGAGCGTGTGGCTGCCAGCCATTCCCATGTTCTGGATGCCAGCGAGGTGGATTCCCTTCTTTCCGAGATCCAGTTCGCTCGCTTCCCAGGGCCACTGGTCCGCCTGCTCGATCAGTTGTTGTCGATGCTCAAGAAGCAACCGGCATGCGACTCCCTCGATCCTCCCTTCGAGGCCGATCTTCTGGGACATCTCCGGGACATCAGGGAAGCCCTGGATGACAGCAGCTTTGGGGAGGATGAACTCTCCCCGGAAAACCTCGAGTGGCTCTGGCGCTTGTCCTACTTTCTGGCCGATTGGGATCATCCCCACTTGCCCATGACCACCTACTGTTCTCAAAAGGGCCGTGTCCATTTCGCCTGCACCGACGCCGCCAACCTGATCGCTCCGGTGCTCCATCGCTTCAGTCGCTCCATCCTGATGTCGGCCACCCTGCAGCCATGGGAAGCCTTTCAGACGGCACTGGGGCTGGGAGAACAAACGACTGTCGAGGGGTGCGCGGTAGTCCAGGGAAACGCACCCTGGCTGGAGGGATGTTTTGAGGTCATTGTCGATGCCCGGGTCGATACGCGTTATCGGGAACGGGAGAAGCACCTCGACACGACCGCTCGCACAATAGGAGAAACGGTACTCGCCGCCAAAGGATGCACGGCTGTCTTCTTCCCCAGTTATCGGTATGCGGAAACGGTCCTGGAGCGTCTACAATTCCATTATCCTGCTATGCGGGGGGAAATCCAGCCTCGAAACCTTAATCTGGAACAGCAGACAGCGTTTCTCGAGGAGGCCCTTCGTTTTGATGATGTTCTCTTCCTCGTCCTCGGCAGCCGCTTCAGCGAAGGAATCGATGCCTTGGGTGGCCGGGTCCATCAAGCCATCGTCGTCAGCCCTGCCCTGCCTGAGGTCAACAGCCTTCAGCGGGCAAGGGAGTCCCGCTTCCACGGTAACTCCGCACAGTCTTTCCGTTCCGTTTATCTCATTCCCGGCCTGCGGAAAATCAGCCAGGCCCTCGGCCGGCTCGTTCGCACGCCGGATCAGCGCGCCAAGGTCCTCCTGCACGGAAAACGTTTTATGGAACCTGCTTACCAGGACCTTTTGCCAGGCTATCTCCAGCCGATGGATTGCCTCGTCACCAATGAGGATTTTGCCAGTAAATGGCTGAAATCAATGTAAATATGTTCAAATTGGGAAAATCCTGAACAGGATGGCGTTCGGTGCGTCAAAATCCCTGAACACCGCTGTCGTTCCAGTTTCCACTGCTTCAATCATCAAAATCAGGTAAACTATCGCACTTCCTGGGATTGGGGATGGATTAATGGAATCGCTTGCATTTGAAAGACTTCTCATCTTTATAAGTATGATTATGATACGCGTATTGGTTACCGGCCTGATCGTCGCCCTGACCGGCTCATTCCTCTATTCCGGACCCATCATTCTCGACAAGCGGGAACGGGATCGCCTCAAGAAGGAAACCGTCTACGCCATCGACCTCATCCAGCGTTACCACTACAAGCAGAAAAGCTTTTCGGATATCGATGCCGAGGAACTGCTCCTGCAGTACATCGAGAACCTCGATAGCACGCGGATGTTCTTTCTCCAGGAAGATGTCGACTTCATCATCGATCGCTTTGCCGGCACGTTGAAGCCCTCCTACCTTTACGTTGGCGACCTGTACCCGGCCTTTGAAATTTTCAATCTCTACATCGAGCGCGTGGAGGCCCGTCTCGCGTGGGGCAAGGAACGCCTCACCCAGCCGGTCGACCTCGACGGCCATGATACCTACCTCACGGACCGTGACGAAGCGCCCTGGCCCGCCACCATGGAGGAAGCCGACCGCCTCTGGGAGAAGCGGCTTAAGAACGAGCTCATCATGGAGCTTCTCGAGGACGAACCCATGGACAGGGCCCTCGACCGCATCGTCAAGCGCCGCGAGCGGATGGAAAAATACATCAATGAGATTGAAGTGCACAATGTCCAGGAGACCTTCCTCACTTCCCTGGCCCAGCTTTACGATCCGCACAGCAACTTCTTTTCCTGGGACTCTGCCCAGGAGTTCGATATTCAGATCAGCAATGCACTGGTGGGCATAGGTGCCCAACTGCGAGACGTTGATGGATATTGCGTTATTGAACGACTCCTGCCGGGAGGTCCTGCCGAAATGGCCGGTAAGCTGCACCCCGGGGACAAGATTGTCGCCGTCGGCCAGGGTGAGACCGAACCGATCGATGTGGTCGGGATGAAGCTGCGCAAGATCGTCCAGATGATCCGGGGCGAAGCGGGTACCGAGGTGCGCCTCACCGTCATTCCTGCCCATTCAGCCAAGCGCAAGGTTATCTCCCTCGTTCGCGAGAAAGTTGAACTGACCGCCAACCTGGCCAATGCCGACCTCTACGAGATTCCCGCCGAAAATGGAAACATCAAGCGCATCGGGGTCATTGAGCTGCCTTCATTCTATGGCGAAGGGGCTTTTGGTGAAGGGACCATCAGCACCTCCCGGGACGTCGAGGAGCTGATCAATAAACTGAAGGATCAGGATGTTGAAGGGATTGTCCTGGACCTCCGCAACAACGGCGGTGGCCGTCTTGATGAAGCCATCAAGCTGACGGGATTGTTCATTTCCCAAGGTCCGGTGGTCATGAAGCGGAGCTTTGACGGCGAAGTTGAAGAGGACTGGGACCGTGACCAGAAAGTTGCCTGGGACGGTCCACTGGTAGTTCTTGTTTCCCGCGCCAGCGCCTCCGCGAGCGAAATCGTTGCCGGCGCGCTGCAAAGCCTGGACAGGGCCATCGTGGTCGGTGACGAATCCACCCATGGCAAAGGTACTGTGCAGGCCCCTATTGATCTCCGCAGCACAATGCGAGCCCTCCCCTTCTCGGAAACCCTCGAGGTCGGCACGGTCAAGATCACAGTCCAGCAATTCTATCTGCCCAATGGCGACTCCACGCAGAACCGCGGGGTGATTTCCGACATTTCCCTCCCCTCTGCCAACATGTTCCTCTTCGACGGGGAGGCCGATCTGGACAACGCCCTCTCATGGGACCACATTTCCCCGATCATCTACCAGCTTCCGGAGCGGAGTAATCCCGACTTCACCCTGGTCCAGAACAAGCTGCTCGAATCCTTGAACGCAAAGTCCCGCCAGCGGCAGGAATTGTCTGAGGAATTCGAATTCCTGAAGGAAAATATCGCCTGGTACAAGGAGCGGCACGACATGAAGTACGTCTCCCTGAACCTTGAGGAACGCCGGAAGGAAAAGGAAGAGTTGGAAGACATCCGGGACCGCTTTGAAGACATTCGCAACAACCTCAGCGAAGAATTGGCTTACGAGGTCGAGTCGGTGAAGCTCGAATTGACCAAGCTGAAGGAGGAGGCCCATCAGGATAAGCTCGCCTCAACACCGCTTCCAGGAGGCCGCGAACGGGCCAACCAGTTCTACCAGAAAGTATTCTACTACCAGGAAGCTCCCGGTGAGAAAATCCACGAGATTTGGGTCGAATACTTTGATTACGACAAGGCCCTTGAGGAAAGCGAAGCCCTTGCCGCCACCCTACAGGAGGCATCTGGAATCGAACTCAGCAAGGAGGACACGGAAGAAATCCTGACCCGATTCAAGAACAAGGACCGCGGGACCGATTTCAATGTCCTCGATCCCTTCACAGCAGTGCTGGGTGAGGACATCGACAAGCCAGCGCTCCTCGAGGCCATGCCGGCCTTCTTTACCAAGTTGGTGGAAATCGATCCGGATATCCTCTTGGAACGGTCAAAGCTCGATATTCCATTGCGGGAAAGTCTCCGTATTGTCCGAGACTGGATCGAAATCGATTCGCCACTCAACCCGACTCAGATCGCCAACGTAGTCTCCATCGACGACGAGACCGAGGATACGGCAGCAACTCCCTAGTCAGATACTGGTGGCCAACTCCGCGCAGGCAGCATGACGCGGGCAGCTCAGGATGTGATCATTGACCATTCCCGTCGCTTGCATGTGTGCATAACAGATGGTCGTGCCGAAAAACTTGAACCCGCGCTGCTTCATATCCTTGCTGATGGCATCGGAGAGTGGGGTTGAAGCAGGTAATTCCTTCATCGAGCGAAACGTGTTCTGAATCGGCTGTCCGTCCACAAATTGCCAGATGTAGGCCGCGAAACTGCCAAAGGCCTCCTGGATTTCAAGGAAGCAACGGGCATTGCTAACCGCGGAAGCAACCTTGAGCCGGTTCCGGATAATCCCCTCGTCGCCAAGGAGTCGCTGCTCGTCCTTGCTGGTGAAGCGGGCCACCTTTTCCGGGTCGAATTCGGCAAAGGCGCGGCGATAATATTCCCGGCGGCGCAGGATTGTCAGCCAGGACAACCCGGCCTGGGCTCCTTCAAGAAGGACAAACTCAAAGAGGACCCGGTCATCGAAGCAGGGCACGCCCCACTCCGTGTCATGATAATCCTCATACAAGTCATTCCCCCGGCACCAGTCGCACTTCATACGGCTTTCCTCAACGATTTAAGCATTCCACTCATCCAAGCTCCAAGGCCAACTAAAAGGGCACAAAATCCGACAAACCAGTCTCCCATCTGGACATAGGGGGAAAAGCGGTTGGCCCACCAGCTACTGCGACTGAACGGCACAACTTCCACGCCCTGGAAATAGATGGAAGCGTTATTGTCCAGCATGACATGGCGAATATGCCCGTACTCGTCGATCCATCCACTCCAACCGGCATTGCCGCATCGCACCACCGGGCGCCGAGTCTCCACTGCCCGAAGAACCGAATGGGCGGCATGTTGCCAGGCGCCTGCCTTTTCCCCGAACCAGGCGTTATTGGTTGCCACGTAGTGCCAGTCAGCACCTGCCAGGGTGTTGGCCCGGGCAAGGCCGGGAAAGATGTCCTCGTAGCAAACAAGGTTGCCGATCTGTCCAGCATCCAGCTCCGGGGCACGCGGCTCCAGGAGATTGACTGACGTACCGGGATGGAATGTTCCCTCGATGGGAACCATTTTCTCCACAAAGGGCAAATAGCGGCTCAAGGGGACGTATTCCCCGAAGGGAACCAGTCGCCTCTTGGCGTAATAGGTGTCGACATCAACCCCGGTCTCCGGGTCGACCCAGAAGACGGCATTATACCACTTGGTCTCTCTACTGGTAGTTCCACTCTCACGGGAGATGTTTCCAACCAGCATGGGTAGGTTAAGCTCAGTGGACAACGACTCGACCCACTGGCGCATGGAAGCGTTGCCCTTCAACGGCAACGGCGTTGGTGCCTCCGGCCAGAGGAGCAGATCCGGATCAAGGAAACTGGCATAGGTGGAGAGGTCCTTCAGGAGTTGGAGGTTCTCCCGCACCAGCTGAGGATTCCACTTTTGCATCACCCCGACATTGGGTTGGATGAAGGCCAGTCTGGGGCCCTCAATCCGTCCCCGGTTCCCGGCGCCGGAACTGTTCAGGCCATAGCCAATGGCAAAGAGTAAGACCACGAGGGCGAGGTAGAACTCCATGGAGAGCCGCTTCATCCAGCTCTCCTTGCGCTTGAACCAGAGCGTGTGCAGGTAAAAAGCCAGGCCGGCATTAAACATGACCAGTACGAAGGAGATGCCGGCGCCACCCGTCAGGGAGGCAATTTGCAGCAGCAGGGGCCGCTGCCACTGGCTGGCCGACAAGGGCAACCAGGGAAAGCCGGTAAAGATGAATCCCCGCACCCATTCCAAGACCACCCACAAGCCGGCGATACCCAACATGGCTGCCAAACGTGTATACACCGGCCGGTCCTTGACCAACCGGACCGTTCGCAGGGCGACCATCACCCATGCCCACCAGAAAAGTCCGAGTATTGCCGCCAATGCCACCGTGATGAACCACCCCAGTAGCCCGGCGAAGGGCATATCCAGCGCAGAGGTGCAGTTCCTCAACCAGGAAATCAGGTACAGCCAGGAAAGCCAGCCACTGATGTAGATGAGAAGGCCCTCTCGCTTTGCGGGCTGCCCAAACAGGCCCCATAAGAGGAACGGCAAGGCAAAAACATATGCCGCCTCGGGGAGACGGAAAGGGGGAAAGGCCAGCGCATATAAAACCGCGCCTGCCAGGCAGGCGATCAGCCCTTGCCAACCAGCTGCCAGCCCTCTTCCTTGACCAGTCGCTCCGCCTTCTTCCACTTTAACTCCTGCTTCTCCGGACCCCGTTGGATGACAACCACCTCGTTCCGGCCCGGTTCGTTCGCAATGCGCACGGGTGCCCGCTTGACCTTGGGCAGCTGGACCTTGCCTCCGCTCCCACCTGCGGGAGCCTCCGCAGCGGAACCCGGATCCCCATCAGGACCGGAAGGTCCCTGCTCGCGTGCCCGCTGGCGCAACTGAGCAACCATCCTTTCAAAGGCTTGAGCGTTGGTCACACTCCGGAAAATGCCGGCACAGACATCCGACCGCACACTCCCCATCATCGTGTTGAAATAGACAAAGGCCTCGTTCTTGTACTCGACGAGGGGGTCCTTTTGGCCGTAGCCACGCAGCCCCACGCTTTGCCGAAGATCTTCCATCTCTGTCAGGTGATTCTGATAGTGGCGATCGATGGTGCTGATCAGGACAATCCGCTCCAGCTGCTTCAAGGCAACTGGATCCTCAGCATCCTCCTTTACCTTGTAGGCTTCATGGATTCGCTCCAGGACCTTGCCGATAACTTCATCAGCGCTGAGACCCTGCATTTGCTCCAGGGTGAGGCGAATCGGGAAAGTCTGCATGGCCCAGCTGAAAAAGCTTTCCAAGGCTTCCTCCTCGACGCCCTGCTTTCCGGAGAAAAGGCCCAAGTCACCAGCCTTCTCATCCAGTTCCTCCTCGATCAGCTCAAAGATAAGGCTCTTCGGCTCATCGCTATGGATGGCGTCGTGACGCAGCCCGTAGATGACCTCGCGCTGCTGGGAGCCAACATCGTCATACTGCAGGAGGCGCTTACGGATGGAATAGTGATGCTGTTCGACCGTCTTCTGGGCCCGCTCGATCATCGTATTGAGCCAGCGGTGCTCCAGCGGCTGCCCTTCCTCGAAGGAACTCTCCAGTAACTTGCCGGCGCTGCCCTGACTGTAGAGGCGCATCAGCTCGTCTTCCAGAGAGAGGAAAAAGCGGCTCTTGCCGGGGTCGCCCTGACGGGCACAACGACCGCGCAACTGCCGGTCAATTCGGCGGGAGGTATGCCGTTCCGTGCCGATGACATAGAGCCCGCCAAGCTCCGGAACCCCGTCGCCTAGCTTAATGTCGGTACCCCGGCCAGCCATGTTGGTGGCAATGGTGACGGCACCCCGCTGACCTGCGCGGGAGACAATTTCCGCCTCCTGGGCATGGTATTTGGCATTGAGGACGCTGTGGGGGATCTTGGCCCGCTTGAGCATGCGGCTCAGGACTTCGGAGGAGTCGACGGAGACAGTACCCACCAGGCAGGGCTGGCCCCGCTTGTTCGCTTCCTCGATTTCCTCAAGGACCGCATTGTACTTTTCGCGGCGGGTCTTGAAGATGATGTCGTTATCATCGACGCGGATGTTCGGCTTGTTGGTCGGGATGACCATCACCGAGAGGCTGTAGATGTCCTTGAACTCATTGGCCTCGGTTTCCGCCGTACCGGTCATGCCGGCCAGCTTCTCGTAAAGCCGGAAATAGTTTTGCAGGGTGATCGTGGCAAAGGTCTTGGACTCCTTTTCGATCTGCACCCCTTCCTTTGCTTCAACTGCCTGGTGAAGTCCGTCGGACCAGCGACGGCCCGGCATGACACGACCGGTATTCTCATCCACGATCATAACCTTGCCTTCCTGGACAACATACTCCACGTCCCGCTCGTAGAGACTGTAGGCACGCAGGAGCTGGCTCAGGATATGGATCTCCTCACTGGTCTTCTCGAACCCGGTCTGCTTTTCAGCCTTCAGCTTGGCCTTTTCCTTGTCATCGATGTCCTCCCGCTTGTCGATTTCCATGTAGAGGGTCGGCAAGTCGGGCAGCGTAAAGGCTTCCTCGTCGTCCGGGCGCAGCAGGTTGCGGCCCTTTTCTGTCAGGTCGCTGCTGCGCTGCTTTTCATCAAGGGTGTAATAAAGATCCTCCTTGAGGGCGTACTTGTGCCGCTTGTTGTAGTCGGCACTCATCTCAAGGTCGTAGGCATCGAATTCCTTGCGGATTGGACCCTCCTCCAGCAAGCGGAGCAGCACCTTGTTCTTCGGCATCCCCAGTTTCACCTGAAGCATCTTTTCCAAGGCCTCGGTATGGTCGGCCTCCGGGTCCCTCATGATGGTCTTGGCATCATTGATGAGACGGTTGCAAAGGCGCGTCTGCTCGCGGTCCAGTTTCTGTACTTGCGGCTTTAGACTAAGGAACGGTGCGGATGAGTCGTCGGCAACCGGTCCGGAAATGATAAGCGGTGTCCGGGCCTCATCGACAAGGATGGAGTCCACCTCATCAATGATACAGAAGTAATGGTCCTTCTGCACCTGGGCCTCGCGGCTGGTCGCCATTCCATTGTCACGCAGGTAATCAAAGCCAAACTCACTCGCAGTGCCATAGGTGATGTCGCAGTTGTACATCTCCCGCTTTTCGTCGTTGTTCTGTTGGTGGCCACCCTTGATGACACCCACCGACAGTCCGAGAAACTTGTACAGGTGACCCATCCATTCGGCATCCCGCTGGGCGAGGTATTCGTTCACCGTGACCAGCTGGGCACCTCGTCCTGTCAGGGCATTGAGGTATAGCGGCAGGGTGGCAACGAGTGTCTTCCCTTCCCCGGTGGCCATTTCCGCGATGGAGTTCTGGTGCAGGGAAATACCGCCAATCAACTGCACGTCATAGTGGACCATGTTCCAGGTGTCCTTGACCCCGACATACTCGATCTCCTGACCACAGAGGCGGCGGGCCGCGTTTTTCACGACCGCAAAGGCTTCCGGAAGGAGGTCCTCCAAGGTTTCACCGTCCTTGTGGCGTTGACGGAACTCGCCGGTCTTGGCGCGTAATTGCTCGTCGCTCAATTGCTGGTACTCGACCTCAAGCACATTGATGCGGTCAACCAGTGGCATCGCCTTTTTCAGGAAACGCCGGTAGTGACTGCCGGAAAATCGTTTGAACAGCTGGGAAATCATTGCAAAAAGGAGGAAATTGAAGATTCCCGGCCCGGATGGCAACTGAAACAAGCCCCTTCTTTTACCCTGGTCTTGGGAATGGTCAGGGTCCAATTACCGGGCTTCCGGAAACTATTCCCCTGAATGATAGCGGTCTATCCAATCCAGATGCCATTGCGCATAATCACCCGCCTCGATGTGGTCCCTCGCCTGCCGCATTAAATCCAGATAGAAGCGGACATTATGAATCGACAAAAGGACTCCTCCAAGCATCTCCCCGGAAGTGATCAAATGCCGGATGTAAGACCGGCTGAAAGAGCCAGTTGGTACATCCGTGAACGCTTCCATCAATGGATGCGGGTCGTCCTTGAAGCGGTTGTTTTTCAAGTTCAGCTTCCCGTTCGGGGTATAGGCGATTCCATGCCGTGCCTCCCGCGTCGGCATGACGCAATCAAACATGTCCGCACCACAGGCAATCATCTTCAGCAGCTGTGGTGGCGTTCCCACGCCCATAACATAGCGGGGCTTGTTCTCCGGCAGCTCCTCCGTACACCAGCCCACCTGCGGGATCATGGCCTCCTCCGGTTCGCCGACGCTGACCCCGCCAATGGCATAGCCGGGAAAGTCCATCGCCACAAGCTCCCGGGCGCAGGAACGGCGCAAATCCTCGTGCCGCGACCCCTGGACGATGCCAAATACATGGTGCCCTTTATCCAGGACTCCAATCTCCCCGGCATAGGCCCTTGCCTCCGCTGCCCAGCGCAGCGTCCGCTCAACTGCCGCCTCGCAGGTTGGCCTGTCGGAATCCGCCGCCGGACATTCATCAAGCACCATGGCAATGTCCGAGCCCAGGTTGGCCTGGATGTCTATGACCCGTTTCGGGGTCAGGATAACTTCACGGCCGTCCAGATGCGACTGGAACCGGATGCCGTCATCCCGGATCTTCCGTAACTTGGCCAAGCTGTAGACCTGAAAGCCGCCACTGTCGGTGAGAATGGGCCGATCCCAGCCCATGAAGCTGTGTAAGCCCCCCATCTGGCCAATCAGTTCCGAGGTCGGCCGCAGATTCAGGTGGTAGGTGTTACCCAGGATGATTTGCGCCCCCGCGCCCTTCAACTGTTCCGGCAGAAGCCCCTTGACCGTGCCTTGAGTTCCCACCGGCATGAAAATCGGCGTCTCCACCACCCCATGGAGCGTGCGCAGCCGCCCCCGCCGCGGGCCTGCCACCCCCTCTGTCTTGACCAGCTCGAATGCGGTTTCCATGCCGTCCCTTCTCACACTCCTTTCTCCCAATGGCAAGCATCCCTGTGCTTGACATTGCATCATCCCATCATGATATGATGATTTTATGATTATGAGCGAGGTGGAGAAGCAGCTGCGAACGCTGCTGGCGGAACGGATCGTCATCCTGGACGGGGCCATGGGGACCCAGATCCAGAATTACAAGCTGGACGAGGAGGCATTCCGCGGGGAGCGCTTTGAGGCGCACGAGAAACCGCTGAAGGGGAACAACGATATACTTGTCCTCACCTCCCCGGAGACCATAGCTGCGGTACATACCGGCTTTCTTGAAGCGGGAGCGGACATCATTGAGACCAACACCTTCAATGCCAACAGCATCTCACAGGCAGACTATGGGTTGGAGTCGGTTGTTCGTGAAATGAACCAGGCAGCGGCTGAACTGGCCGTGCAAGCCCGTAAAGAATACAAGGCACAGCATGGCGAACGCCCCATTTTCATTGCCGGGGGCATCGGACCGACCAACCGGACAGCCTCGCTCTCCCCGGACGTCAGCAACCCGGGTCACCGGGGCGTAACCTTTGAAGGCCTCCGGGAAGCCTACAAGGAACAGGCGGAAGGCCTGGCCGATGGAGGGGTGGACATATTTCTCGTCGAGACCATCTTCGATACCCTCAATGCCAAGGCCGCCATTTTTGCCTTGGAGGAACTTTTCGCTGACCGCGGCCGTCGCTGGCCGGTAATGCTTTCAGTCACCATTACGGATGCCTCCGGCCGGACCCTTTCCGGGCAGACTCTGGAGGCGTTCTGGAACAGTGTCAGCCATGCCCGGCCACTTGCGGTTGGTATCAACTGTGCCCTCGGGGCCAAGGAAATGGCCCCCTACATTGATGAGCTGTCGCGCATCGCGGACACCCATGTCAGCTGTTATCCCAACGCGGGCCTGCCGAATGCCTTCGGGGAATATGATGACACCCCTGAGCACATGGCCTCGGTGTTGGAAGACTTCGCCAGCGAAGGTTGGCTCAACATTGTCGGCGGATGCTGCGGCTCCACACCGGACCATATCGCGGAAATCGCCCGCCAGGTTGGCAAGCATGCACCCCGCAAGATACCGGAAATTGCACCGGCCTCCCGCTACAGCGGACTGGAACCAGCCCGGATCCAGGACGGGGACGCCTCCTTTTTCATTGTGGGGGAACGCACCAACGTCATGGGCTCCCCGCGCTTCCGCAAGCTGATCAAGGAGGGCGACTTCGATGAAGCCCTTGAGGTCGCGCGTCAGCAGGTCGAAAACGGGGCCAATATGATCGATATCAACTTCGACGAGGGCCTTCTCGATGCGGAGGAATGCATGCGGACCTTCCTCAACCTGCTGGCGGCGGAACCGGACATCGCCCGCGTACCGATCATGATTGACTCCTCCAAGTGGTCCGTCATCGAGATCGGCCTGCAGTGCATCCAGGGTAAGGGGGTCGTCAATTCCATCAGCCTGAAAGAGGGGGAGGAGACATTCCTGAAGCAGGCGGCATTGATCAAGCAGTATGGGGCAGCCGTCGTGGTCATGGCATTTGACGAGGAAGGCCAGGCAACCTCAATCAACGACAAGATCCGGATTTGCAAGCGGGCCTATGACCTGCTGGTCGACAAGGCCGGCTTCAATCCGGCGGACATCATTTTTGATCCCAACATCCTCACGGTTGCTACTGGAATTGAGGAACACAATGCCTACGCCTTGAACTTCATCGAGGCGACTACTGAAATCAAACGCATCTGCCCGCATGCCCGGATCAGTGGTGGTGTATCGAATATTTCATTCTCCTTTAGGGGAAACAACATCGTCCGGGAGGCCATGCACAGTGTGTTTCTCTACCATGCCATCCAGGCAGGTCTGGACATGGCCATTGTCAACGCCGGGATGCTGGCCGTCTACGAGGACATCGAGCCGCAACTGAGGGACCGGATTGAGGATGTCATCCTGAACCGCAACGAGGAAGCGACCGATGCCCTGATTGCCATGGCGGAAGGCTTCAAGGGCCAGAAAAGCGCCGAGAGGGAAAGTGACAAGCTGGCCTGGCGCGAGGGAACCGTCCAGGAACGGATCGAGTATGCTGTGCGGCACGGCCTGGTTGAATTTATCGAGGCGGATACCGAAGAAGCCAGGCAGGCCTATGACCGGCCCCTGGAGGTCATCGAGGGCCCGCTCATGGATGCCATGCAGGTGGTCGGCGACTTGTTCGGCGAAGGGAAGATGTTCCTTCCCCAGGTGGTCAAGAGTGCCCGTGTCATGAAGCGGGCCGTCGCCTGGCTGACCCCCTTCATGGAAAAGGAGAAGGCCGAGCGGAACGCACGCCTGGCGGCGGAAGCCGAGGCCAAGGGAGAAGACTTCAATCCTGACAAGGAATCAGCCGGGGACATCGTCCTCGCGACCGTCAAAGGGGATGTGCATGACATCGGGAAAAATATCGTGGGTGTGGTCCTTGCCTGCAATAACTACACCGTGCACGACATGGGTGTGATGGTTCCCTGCGAGCGCATCGTCCAGAAGGTCAAGGACGTCAAGGCGGACATTGTCGGACTGAGCGGACTGATCACTCCGTCCCTCGACGAAATGGTCCACAATGCCCACATATTTGCCCGCGAGGGAATCGACATTCCCCTTTTGATCGGGGGAGCGACAACCTCCAAGGCCCACACGGCGGTCAAGATCGAGCCCGAATACAAGGGAGCCGTCCGGCATGTACCGGATGCCTCGCGCGTGGTCGGGGTTTGCTCGCGCCTGCTGAATCCGGAAACCCGGGAGGAGGCCGTCGCTGAAGCCCGTGCGGAAAACCAGAAGCATCGCGAGCGCTACGAGAAGAGCCGCAACCAGTCAGTCAAGCTCTTGAGCCTGGAGGAGGCGTCTGCGGATGCTCCCACCTTCGATTGGGACAGCATCGATGTTCCCGTCCCGGAAAAGACCGGTCTGCAGGTATGGGATAACGTTTCCGTGGAAAAACTGGTCCCTTTCATCGACTGGTCACCCTTCTTCTGGACCTGGGAACTGCGGGGTGTTTTCCCAAAGATCCTCAGCAACCCGAAATATGGTGAGGAGGCAACGCGGTTGCATGAGGACGGGAAGCGAATCCTCGAGCAGTTGATGAAGGATGACCGCGTCCAACCGAAGGCTGCCTTTGGACTCTGGCCGGCCAACACCAATGGCCAGGTAGTGGAACTGTACAGCGACACCGATAGAAGCGAGTGTGTCGGTCGTTTCCATTTCCTCCGCCAGCAAAAGGAAAAACTGGCCCAGGAAGGCAGCCATTATTGGAGCTGCACGGACCTTGTCGCCCCAAAGGAAAGCGGTCGCATCGACTACATGGGTGCCTTTGCCGTCACCTCCGGTTCGGCTATTGAAACCATCGCCCGGGAATACGAGGAACAGAATGACGACTACTCGGCCATTCTCGTGAAAGCGATTGGCGATCGTCTGGCAGAGGCCTTTGCCGAGTACCTGCACAAGGAAGTCAGGGACCAATGGGGCTACGGGCGGGAGGAGAACCTCAGCAACGAGGAGCTCATCGCTGAGAAGTACCGTGGCATTCGCCCGGCCATGGGCTATCCTTCCGTTCCAGACCATACCGAGAAGCGGGCGCTCTTCGACTTGTTGCAGGCGGAAAAGACCGCTGGCATCGAATTGACGGAGAACTTTGCCATGCATCCGGGTGGGTCGGTTTGTGGACTCTACTTCGCCCATCCTGAGGCCAAGTATTTCAACGTCGGCCGCATCGGGCGTGACCAGCTGGAGGCCTATGCGGCGATGAAGAACGTGCCCGTGGAAGAAATGGAGCGCTGGCTGGCTCCGAACCTCTGATCAGGCAAGGGCGTTCAGCAAAACCTCAACCGGGTGCAGGGCCTTGCGCCCGGTCCCGTCGAGTATCTGGTGACGGCAACTGGTCCCGGGAGCGACAAGGATGGTCGCTTCACCCGCCTCGCGGACGGCGGGAAACAGCACCAGTTCCCCCACCCTTTGGGACAATGCGAAGTGCTCCTTTTCATAGCCGAAGGAACCAGCCATCCCGCAGCAGCCGGATGAAATGGCATCGGCAGAATAGTGTCGTGGAAAATTCATGACACCCATCAAGGCTTCCATACCGGCAATCGCCTTGGCATGGCAATGCCCATGCACCAATAAATGGACCTTTTGGTCGGTAAAGGACTCCATTTTGATCCTGCCGGCCTGCATTTCCCGCCAAAGGAATTCTTCCGTGGTAAGACAATTCGGGGCCAGTTTTTCGGCATCCGCCTTCAGGGAAGAATCAACGAGGTCCGGAAATTCATCGCGGAACCCGAGGATGGCCGACGGTTCAATCCCTACAAGGGGTTCGGCCTCAGATACCAAAGGGGCGAATGTCCGCACATTGGCCTCCGCAAAGCGCTTGGCCCGCTTCAGCATGCCTTTTGAGAAAGCACTGCGACCACTCTCGAGATGCTTAACGAAGACGGGTTGATAACCCAGTTTCTCCAACAACTGGATCGCCTGGCTACCAATGGAGGCATCGAGATAGCGGCTAAATTCATCCCGAAAGAAATAGACAATCCGGCCACCGGCAGTGGCTTCACGCGGCACACTGAATGCCCTCCTCTGGGCGGAAGAGGCAACGTGCGGCATTGAGCGCCCGGGAGCGAATCCCAGCAGTCGCTTGATCCAGTTCCCGCTGTCCTTTTCCATGAAGATGGCATTCCAGACAGGGGCGAACGGAGCGGCCACCCGCAGGAGGTCGGCATAGTGACCAATCATCCGAGAGCGCAGCGGAATGCCCTCAAGGTCGTAACGCTGCTGCAGCACTTCTGCCTTCATCCGGGCCACATCAACGTTGGAAGGGCATTCACTCTTGCATCCTTTGCAGGAGAGGCACAGGTCCATGACCTGCTTGAGGCCCTCGTCCTTGAATGGATCTGTCCCCGACCCGTGGGTCAGGACGAAGCGAAGCCGGTTGGCCCGGGCGCGGGTGGTGTCCTTTTCATCGCGGGTCGCCATGTAGCTCGGGCACATGGTGCCGCCCGACAGATGCGTCTTGCGGCAAGCAGCCGTGCCATTGCACATCTCCGCCGCACGCAGGAAGCCCTGCGTTGCATCCCAGCGGAACCAGGTTTGGTAGTCTTTTGTCTCCTGGCCCGGTGCATAGCGGAGGCTGGTATTCATTGGTGGGACATCGATGATTTTCCCCGGATTAAAGAGATTGTCCGGATCCCAGGCCTTCTTGACGGCGCACATCCAGCCGTAGACCTGCTCACCCACCATGGACTCGATGAACTCACCGCGTAAGCGCCCGTCTCCATGTTCTCCGCTCAGTGAGCCCCGGTACTTGCGGACAATTCCCGCTGTATCCTCCAAAACCTGGCGAAAAAGCCGGTTACCCTCCTCCGTTTTCAGGTCGAGAACCGGGCGCAAATGCAGTTCACCGGAACCGGCGTGGGCATAATGGACGCATTCGATTCCATAGGCGTCTTTCAAATGTTGAGTCAGTTCAGCGATGTATGCTGGAAGCTCGGCGGGCAGCACAGCGGTATCCTCAATGACTGGGACCGGCTTGGCATCGCCGGGGACATTCGAAAGCAGGCCCAAGCCAGCATTGCGCAACTCCCAGACCTTGGCGCAGTCCGCTCCCCGGACAACCGGATAAGCAAAGCCAAGGCCAGCTTCCTTAAAGGCTGTTTGCAGGGCAGAAACCCGCTGCTCAAGCTTGCCAGAATCGTCATCCCGCAGTTCGGTGACCAGAATCGCCTTGGGGCTTCCCTCGAGAAAAAAGCGGTAACGGCGAAACTCGAGGTTACGCTCGGTTCCCTCGAGGATGTGATGGTCCATCAGTTCGCAAGCGAATGGACCCGCCTGCAGGGATATAAGGTTGGCCTGCAAGGCCTCATCAACGCTGTTAAAATGGGCACAGACCAAGGCTACCTGTGCAGGCGGCAATGGGGAACAGCGCAAGCGGATACGCGTGGCCAGCATGAGCGTGCCCTCCGAACCAGCAATGAGACGGGACAAGTTCAGCGGTTTTGAGGTCTCCCCTGTGAAGGGTTGCGTCTCGGCCAGCAGGTCCAGCGCATAACCGGTATTGCGGCGGGGAATGTCAGGATGGGGAGCTCGTTCAGCCAGATGCTGGCGGTTCCCCGGATCCCCCAGGATTGCTTGCAGGCAGCGGTGGATATCCCCCTCCATCCCGGAAAGCTTACACTTGTTCGAGAAGGCGGCTGCATCCAAATCCTCAAACGTAACATACGAGCCATCGCTCAGGAAACCCTCCACAGCAACAACCTGATCCCGTACCGACCCATAGACAATGGAGTTGGAGCCGCAGGAGTTATTACCAAGCATCCCCCCAATCATGGCCCGGTTCTGGGTGGAGGTCTCCGGACCGAAAAAGAGGCCGACCTGGGCCAATTCCATGTTCAGTTCGTTACGGATGACCCCCGGCTCGACGAGAACCGTCCGGTTTTCCTTATCGATCTCAAGGATGCGCGTCATGTGTCGTGACATGTCCACGACAATTCCGTTACCCACCACCTGACCGGCCAGGGAAGTCCCAGCGGCTCGCGGAATCAACCCCACTCGCTCTTTCCTCGCCAGAGTGATGAGCGCTTCAATGTCTTTCTCGTTCCGTGGCCAGGCTACGGCAAGCGGCAACTCCTCATAGACGGATGCATCCGTGGCATAAATCTGCCGCATGGCCGGGTCCGTTGAAAGGACTCCATCAAGGCCTGCTTGGGAAATCTTTAAATCCTGAGCTGGTTTCATGATAATAAGCCTTGTTACAAAAGGTCATTCCCGCACATGTCGCAACTGGATAAATCCCAACCAGGGCAAAGGCTTGCGGCTCGAATCAACAGTAAGCTGGCAATTTGTGGCAAATCGCTTACTTTTCCCACCATGAGTGAAGATTTCGAACGCCTGCAGGCGATTTATGATACCGTTATTGAGTTTGCCATCCGTTACGGGTTCCAGGTCATCGGGGCCATCATTATCCTCATCCTGGGAATTATCACCGCCCGGATAATGGCCCGGATCGTCCTGAAAGTCTGTAACCGCAGTGACATCGACGTCACCCTGACCAAGTTCTTTGTCGGGATTGCCAAGTTACTGGTACTGGTCTTTGCCCTCGTCATTGCGATGGCTAAATTCGGGATTACCATCGCCCCGATGGTGGCAGCCATTGGTGCCGGTGCCTTCGGCTTGACCCTGGCCCTGCAAGGACCCGTCTCAAATTACGGAGCCGGCCTGGCCTTGATCCTGACCCGCCCCTTCAAGGTCGGCAACACTCTTACCCTACACGGGTTGACTGGCATTGTGGAAGAGATCAAGCTTGGGGCGACCATCCTCTCAACCGAAGATGGTGAGGAAATCACGATTCCCAATCGCAAGGTCCTGGGGGAAATCTTTGTTAATTCCTTCCCCTACAAGGTGGTAGAAGGTTCCATCGGAATCGCCTACTCCGCGGATCCGGACAAGGCCATTGCGCTCATCCATCAATGCCTTGAGGGCAATGAAGCTATTTCCACCGAGTCGAAACCGCAAGTTGGCATCGAAGCCTTTGCTGATTCTTCGGTAAACATTGGTTACCGCTACTGGGTTAAGACTGAGGTATATTTCCAGACCCAGTACGCCATCAACAGTGCCATCTTCAACGCCTTCAAGGAAAACGGTGTGGCTATCCCCTTCCCTCAGCGGGAAGTCCGGTTGCTCAACGAATCCAGTCTTTCATAAGGGACTCCACCGCCTTGACTGGCGGAAGCTCCCCCCGGGCCACCCGACCGGAAAGCAGGTCCAGTCTTTCCTTAATCCCTTCATCGGCAAAGAACCTCCGCCGCAGGGCTTCATCGATCATTCCCCGCATCCAGTCCAGGTTTTGTTCCTGGCGGCGTTGCTGGAAAACCCCGCTGGCCTGGGTTGTCTCGCGGAAGTTTGAGATGATTTCCCAAAGCCGGGGAATTCCCTCTCCGGTCAAAGCCGAAGCCATGTAGGCTTTCGTCGTCCAGCCCTCGGTGTAAGGATGAAGAAAACTAAGGACACGATTGTACTCCGCCTTGGCCAGCCGGGCCCGCCGGACATTGTCCCCGTCCGCCTTGTTGACGACAATGGCGTCGGCCAGTTCAATGACTCCCTTCTTGATGCCTTGCAATTCGTCGCCAGCACCGGAAATCATGACCAGCATGAAGAAGTCCACCATGGAACGTACCGTCACCTCGCTTTGTCCGACGCCGACCGTTTCCAGAATAATCACATCAAAACCGAATGCTTCGCAGAGCAGCAGTGTCTCCCGCGTCTTGCGCGCCACGCCACCAAGGCATCCCCCAGTCGGAGATGGACGAATGTAGGCCCCGGGACAGCGCATCAGTTTCTCCATCCGGGTCTTGTCTCCAAGAATGCTTCCCTTGGTCACTGTACTGGAAGGATCCACGGCCAGCACAGCCACCTTATGACCCTGCTCACAGAGCATGGACCCGAAGGTATCAATCGTCGTGGACTTGCCGGCTCCCGGCACGCCAGTGATGCCAATGCGCAATGAATGACCCGTCTGCTCCATCAGGGAGTCCAGCAGCTGCTGGGCCTCTATCTGGTGGCTCGCGGCATTGCTTTCCACCAGCGTGATGGCCCGGGCCAGCATCGTCCGGTTGCCGGAACGGATACCCTCGGCCAGCTCTTCCACACTCAACTGCCGACGCTTGGAACGCGAACTACGGGACGCTGCCGGACCTTTGCCAGGCATCCCGTCATGACCGCCCTCCACGCCTTTCATGACATGGGAAGCAAACCCTTCCCCGCCATCGGAAGGCGCCCACTCCGGCAGTTTACTCTCCTCATCCATTCAAATCTTAATCTTAGCCTTAATCTTAATCTCAGTGCTCTTCCTCAAGAATATCCAGCAGCTTCCGGGCGGATTCGGTTATCACGGTACCCGGGCCAAAGATTGCCGCCGCGCCGTTGGCGTAGAGTTCCTCATAGTCCTGAGCGGGAATGACTCCACCAGCGACAACGAGGATGTCCTCGCGCCCGTGCTCGGCCAACGCACCGACCAGTTTCGGCAGGAGCGTCTTGTGACCCGCGGCCAGGGAACTCATGGCAACGATGTGGACATCGTTCTCAACCGCTTGGGCCGCTGTTTCCTCCGGTGTCTGGAAAAGGGCTCCGATATCGACGTCAAAGCCAAGGTCAGCGTAGGCCGTAGCAACCACCTTGGCCCCACGATCGTGGCCATCCTGGCCCATCTTGGCGACCATGATTCGTGGCCGGCGGCCTTCCTTCTCGGCAAAGGCGTCGGTTCGGGAACGAATGGATTCCACCTCGTCCTTGTCACCATACTCGCTGCTGTACACACCACTAATCGAACGAATTACCGCCTGATGGCGACCATATACTTTCTCCAGGGCACTGGAAATCTCGCCCAGTGAGGCATCGGCCTGGGCCGCCTCGACAGCGACCTGGAGCAGGTTTTCATCTGTCTCACCAGCAGCTGCCTTGGTCAACCGTTCGAGGATGGCCTGGCAGGCCGACTCGTCCCGGTTGGCCCGCAATTCCTGCAGGCGCTTGATCTGGGACTCCCGGACAGCCGTATTGTCAACATCGAGAATTTCCAGCGGATCCTCCTTCTCGAGGCGATACTTGTTCACCCCGACAATGGTTTCCCGTCCGCTGTCGATACGCGCCTGGCGCCGTGCGGCTGCCTCCTCAATGCGCATCTTGGGCAGGCCGGTCTCAATGGCCTTGGCCATCCCGCCGAGCTCCTCGACTTCCTGGATATGGGCCCATGCCCGTTCCTTGAGGGCGTGGGTCAGGGCCTCGACATAATAACTGCCACCCCATGGATCGATGATTTTGCAAATACCTGTCTCGTCCTGCAGGAAGAGCTGAGTGTTTCGCGCGATCCGGGCCGAGAAATCGGTCGGAAGAGCGATGGCCTCGTCAAGGGCGTTGGTATGCAGGCTCTGGGTGTGACCCAGTGCCGCCGCCATGGCCTCGATGCAGGTCCGGGTGACGTTGTTGAAGGGATCCTGCTCGGTAAGACTCCAGCCACTGGTCTGCGAGTGCGTCCGCAAGGCCAGCGACTTCGGATTCTTGGGATTAAACTCCTTGACGATCTTTGACCAGAGCAGGCGGGCAGCCCGCATTTTGGCCACTTCCATGAAGTAGTTCTTCCCTTGGGCCCAAAAGAAGCTCAGACGAGGGGCAAAGGCGTCAATGTCGATTCCCGCCTCGATGCCCTTGCGGATGTACTCCAACCCGTCGGCCAAAGTATAGGCCATTTCCAGGTCGGCCGTCGCACCGGCTTCCTGCATATGGTAGCCGGAGATGGAAATGGAATTGAACTTGGGCATGTTCTTCGAGGTGAATTCGAAGATGTCGGCAATGATCTTCATGCTCGGGATGGGCGGATAGATATAGGTGTTCCGCACCATGTACTCCTTGAGGATGTCGTTCTGGATGGTACCCGAGAGTTCCTCCATCTTCGCCCCCTGCTCCAGGGCAGCCACGATGTAGAAGGCCAGTACCGGCAGGACGGCACCGTTCATCGTCATCGAGACGGAGACCTTGTTCAGCGGGATTTTGTCAAACAGGATCCGCATGTCGCGTATTGAATCAATCGCTACACCGGCCTTTCCGACATCGCCGACGACGCGCTCATGGTCACTGTCATAGCCGCGGTGGGTGGCCAGGTCAAAGGCCACCGAAAGGCCCTTCTGTCCGGCAGCCAGATTGCGCCGATAAAAGGCATTGGATTCCTCGGCAGTCGAGAAGCCGGCATATTGCCTCACCGTCCAGGGACGGAAGACATACATGGTGGCATACGGTCCACGGAGAAAGGGGGCCATCCCGGCCTGATAGTCGAGATGCTCCATATCCGCACAGTCTTCCGCCGAGTAAAGCGGCTTGACCGGGATTTGTTCCATGGTGTCCCAGACATAATCCTCGGCCCGTTGGCCGGTTTTCTTTTCCAGCTCCGCCTTCCATTCGGCGTAGCCCTTTTCACGGCCTTGAGGCCGGTAATCCACTTTGGTGAAATCAGGTGTTGTCGTCATTTTCTAGTGACAATTAAAGTTAATGTTCCGGTTTACAGGGACGCGCCCATGCCTTCGAGGAGGGACGCGTTGAACTGGTAGTTATTGACCCGCACATGGACGAAGTCATCCACTCCGGCCTCGCGCCAGGCAGCCTCGTTCTCGCCGGGGGCGCCGGCCACGATGACCTTGACGGAAGAATCCCCGTCCTTGATTCCACGGGCCAGTTCCTCGACCACATTGCCGTAGGTCTCATCATCTGAGGTAATGACCGCGACCGGGGCGCCACTTTCCGACAGGGCACTGAGGGCGGCAGCTACATCATCATAATCATCCTCGTTCTGGACCTTGAAGCCGCCGACCTGGAAGAAGGCGCTCGTCCAGTCGGCCCGGATGCGGTAACGCCGCGAAGGACCGATGTTCAATTGATGAATCAATGGTGGCTTGCCAGCAGCCTTCATGGCACGGGCCGCCAGACGAAGTTTCTCAAACTCCTCGGCCGACCGTTGCAGGGCCAGGGGAGCTGCTTTCACGGGCGAATCGCCAAGGCCGGCAGCATTGAGCAACTCAACCAAGGTAGCTCCGGCCTTCGCGCCGGCGACCATTGCTTCAATCTGGTCGGCTCCTTCCCCGGCAGCCACTCCGGCAAGGGCGGCCTTGACCGCCTCACTGTCCCTCGCGGCCATCCATTTCTCAAAATCCGCCACTCGCTGTTCAGCGATGGCCCGGTAATCCGTTGTACCCGGCCGGAGGAGCTCCTCCCCGGCGTTCGGATAGGCGTTGGTCCCGACGATGACATCCTTGCGCCGCTGGATGTTTTTCATCTTCTGCTGGCGTACCGCTTCGATTGCCTCCTGCAACTTGCCGGATTTCAGAACGGAGAGGATACCACCATCGGCCTCGATTTTCTGGAATTGTTTCCAAGCTTCAGCCGCCATCTGGTCTGTCAGGGTCTCCACAGCCCAAGAGCCCCCAGCGGGGTCAATGACCCTCCGCATGTCGCATTCCTCGGCCAGGATGATGTGTGTGTTTCGCGCGATGCGGCGCGAAAAGGCATCACTTTCCCGGATAAGTTCATCGAAGTGGCCCACGTGCAGGCTGTCACATCCGCCGACAACAGCGGCAAATGCCTCGGTGGTTGTCCGCAGCATGTTCACGTAAGGATCAAAGACGGTCTTGTTCCATAGACCGGTGCGCGCATGCAGGTGGATGGAGCGCCGGTCTTCAGGAACTTCAAAAGCATCCATGATACGGCTCCAGAGCAGCCGCAGTGCCCGGAGTTTGGCGATCTCGAGAAAATAATTCCCTCCAACGGAAACGGAGAGTCGCATTCGTGACACAACCTCCTCTGGAGCAAGGCCTTCCTCAGCCATGGCCTTCAGGTAAGCCACCGCGGTGGCCAGTACGGCCGCCATTTCCTGGGTCGAATTGGCTCCGGCATTGTGGTAGGCATGGCCCTTTATATCGAGAACCTGCATCTCCGGAACAGTCTTGGACGCATGCTTCAGAATGGCTGCCATTGATTGGTGAACATCCTCAGGCGTGCCCGGTAGTTCGCCGCTTTCAACAAGCCAGCCGAGCGGATCCAGCCCCAGGCATCCCTTCACCGATGCCATTTCCGCACCACGTTCACGCAGGGCGGCTATCAAGAGGGCATAAAGGGCCGGTGCGCTTTTTCCACCCTGCCAGTAAATGCCTGTCTCGGCCGGATTTATTCCCTCCAGCAGGACCTTCACATCGTCAAGGTTGGCAATCGAGACCCCGCAAACCCCAAGGCCGTCCTCGGTAGCGGAAATTTCGTCCTGGCCGGTCCGTGTTGGCTTGTCGAGCCATAGGTTCAATTCGGTCTGGCCTGCCTCCAGAACTTGACGGGCGATGGCGTTGAGCTCAGACGGCGTAGGTGCACTCAGTTCCTGAGAAACCAACCATCCCGCCTTCAGGAAACCCTCAATGCGGGATCCGCGGACCAGGCTGCCCTCACCCGGCAGGCTGTCCAGGTGCGGAAGTCCGCTGCTGCCCTCGCGGGTGTAGATTGGCTGAAGGTCGAATCCTTCATAGGTCGGCGTGATCAGGGTCTTTTCAAAGGGCCGCCCCTTCAGCAGCTGGACCGCCGCCTCCTTCCACTGCTCCTCAGTGTGGGCCGGAAACTCACTTAACAAGCGGGTTTTCTCTGTCTTTTCCATTCTAACTGTTGTTTTTCAATATAATGTGATTATCCAAATACAAGGCTCGGTTTACCGAGCACTAAACAGACTTTTTGATTAATTTTTCTAATACTACAAGAATTTTCGTTAAGTTTTTTTAATTTTAAACTTGTCCTGCCCTATGATTTGAAACACAAAACACTTTAAAAAACGAAGAACAAGAATGATTGAGCAAATAGATCACATTGGAATTGCGGTAAAGTCTCTTGAAGAGGGAGTCCGCTACTACGAGGAAACGCTTGGACTGAGGTGTGAAGCGGTGGAGGAAGTTGCTTCCCAGAAGGTGAAGACAGCCTTCTTCCACGTCGGTGAAGTCCATCTGGAGTTGCTGGAAGCGACGGATCCGGAAAGCCCGATTGCCAAATTCATCGAGCGGAACGGGGAAGGCGTGCACCACATCGCCTTCCGCACGGATAACATTTCCGGCCAACTGAAGCAGGCAGCGGATTCGGGAGCCCGGCTAATCCACGAAGTTCCCTTTGAAGGAGCGGCCAACAAGCTGGTGGCCTTCCTGCATCCGAAATCGACCCATGGGGTCCTGACTGAATTTTGCGCCGAAAAGGCCAACTAAACCAAAAGACAGAGGTACAAGAAGATGCCAATTGATCCAGCATTGTTAAAGGACCTGGAGAAACGCCGGGAAATCGCCCTCCAGGGAGGGGGCGAAGAGAAGATGATGAAGCGGAAGGGAAAAGGGATTCTCTCCGCCCGCGAACGCTTGGAAGCGCTCTTTGACGAGAACACCTTCCAGGAATTCGGCATGCATGCCCAGCATTCCTGCAAAAGTTTTGGAATGGAAAAGCGGAAAATGCCGGGTGACGGTGTGGTTACGGGGACCGGCTACATTGACGGGCGCCCGGTCGCTGCCTACTCGCACGACTTTACGGTCGGCGGCGGGGCCTTGGGCCGCATCCATGCCAAAAAAGTCTGCGACCTGATTGATTACGCCATCAAGGCAGGTATCCCGGTCATCGGCTTCAATGATTCAGGTGGGGCACGGATCCAGGAAGGCGTCGACTCCCTCTCCGGCTACGGGCAGATATTCTTTCGCAACGTGCAGTGTTCCGGACTGGTGCCGCAAATCGCCATCATCGCCGGGCCCTGTGCCGGTGGGGCAGCCTACTCCCCCGCCCTGACGGACTTCCTCATCATGACCCGGAAGAACGCCAACATGTTTATTTGCGGACCTCAGGTCATCCATGCGGCTACCGGGGAAAAGGCCGAACTGGAACAATTCGCCACCGCGGATGCCCATGCCAGCGTAAGCGGCAACATCCACTTGATTGCCGAGGATGATGACCATGCCATTGAGCTGGCCCAGCACCTCATGTCCTATTTGCCGCTGAACAATATTGATGATGCCCCGCACCATCCGCGGGAGACGCTCAGCCTGGATGACATTGATACCTTCAACAAGATCATCCCCGCCGATCCGAAAGCGGCCTTTGACGTCAAGGACGTCATCGATGTTCTCGCCGACGAGGACAGCTTCTTCGAAATCATGCCTGATTTCGCACAGAACCTGGTAACCGGTTTTGCCCGCATTGACGGGATTGTTGTCGGGATCGTCGCCAACCAGCCGAAGGTCAAGGCCGGGTGCCTCGATATTGATGCTTCGGACAAGGGAGCGCGGTTTGTCCGCGTGTGCAACATCTACTCGATACCGCTGGTCACCCTGGTCGACGTCCCTGGATTCTTCCCCGGCCTTTCCCAGGAGCGGGGCGGGATCATCCGCCACGGGGCCAAGATGCTCTTCGGCTACGCAGCCTCCACGGTGCCGAAAATAACGGTCATCCTTCGCAAGGCCTATGGTGGCGCCTACCTGGCGATGTGCAGTTCCGACCTCGGAGCAGACCTCGTCTTCGCCTGGCCGACGGCTGAAATCGCGGTCATGGGCGCTGAAGGCGCGGTCAATATTGTCTTCGGAAAGGAACTCAAGGAATCCGAGGATCCGGCCAAGAGGCGGGCGGAACTGATCGAGTCCTACCGGGACGAATTCGCCTCCCCTTACCAGGCCGCGGCCAACGCGCTCATCACCGATGTCATTGAGCCAGCCCACACCCGGAGCGCGGTTTCCCTCGGCTTGCGGACCCTGCTTTCGAAGCGGGAAACGCGCCCACCGAAAAAACATGGCAATATTCCGCTTTAACTTAACGGATTCTTCGGTACAACTGACAACATGTCCATTGCATCAGCCAGTCCGTTCGTCACTTCGCTGGAACACATAACTGGATTCCTGGTTGTCCTCTTCGCCCTGACCCTTCTCTGGGCAATCACCGCTATCCTCGGCAAAGTCTTCTCCCGTATGGAAGGGCTGACTCCGGCGGGTAAAGAGACCATCGGATTGGAACCAGAGGAAGAGCCCGAACCTGAACCGGCACCAGAGCCGGTTGCCGCACCGGCGCCGGTCGGGATGGGAGCGGGAGGGCCCAGTGATGAGGAAGTGGTAGCCATAACGGCAGTGGTGTCCGCCCTCATGGGCCGGCGCTCACGCATTGTGTCCATTCGCTCAGGTGGCGCCAAGGACTGGAACCGGGAAGGCCGGAGAGAGCACTTTGCATCCCACCGCATCCGCTGATCCGAAAGAACCTGATTTAGAAACTTATTCGAAAATGAAAAAGCAATTCCGTATCACATTGAACGGCAAGACCTACGAGGTTATTGCCGAAGTCATGGGCGAGGAACCACCGGCAGCGGCAGGGTCGTCGACCGGACGGCGTTCCGCCCGCTCGGCAGGAGCTGCAGCGGTAGCAACTGCACCGGCACCAAAGCCCGTGGCAGCCGCTGGAGGCGGAGTCCCCAGTCCGCTGGCTGGCAAAGTGGTTTCCATTGACGTGGCCGTGGGGGACGAGGTACAGGCTGGCCAGCAGGTCATCACCCTGGAGGCCATGAAGATGAACACCGTGGTCAGTGCACCGGCAGGAGGCGCCGTCAGTGCGATCCATGTTTCAGCTGGCGACTCCGTCGAGGAAGGCCAGGCCCTCATGACCATCGAATAAACCTTTTACCCCGAAAATCATGGAATCCCTTCTCGACGTCCTCAAGGCGACCGGTTTTGCCCAGCTTCACTGGCAAATGGTCGTGATGTGGGTGATCATCGGCGTGCTCCTTTACCTGGCCGTGGTCAAACAGTTTGAACCGCTCTTGCTGGTACCCATCAGCCTTGGAGCCCTACTGGCCAATCTCCCCGTGGAGGACGTCATCATGCAAGCCCCCGTTTACGCTCCGGACGGCGAGGTCCTGAGCCCTGGAGGCCTGTTCTACTACATCCAGAAGGGAGTCAAACTGGAGATCTTTCCGCCCTTGATTTTCATGGGCGTTGGCGCCTTGACGGATTTTGGTCCGCTAATCGCCAATCCACGGACCCTGCTGCTGGGGGCCGCGGCCCAGTTCGGGATCTTCGCCACCTTTTTCGCCGCAGCCGGCAGCGGTTTCTTCTCCATGCAGGAGGCAGCAGCTATCGGGATCATCGGCGGAGCGGATGGACCCACTTCGATTTTTGTGGCCAACAAGCTGGCGCCCGACCTGCTCGGGGCCATAGCCGTGGCGGCGTATTCCTACATGGCCCTGGTTCCCGTTATCCAGCCACCGGTCATGCGGTTGCTGACCAACGAGTCGGAGCGTAAAATCCGCATGCAATCGTTGCGAAAAGTCTCCAAGGTTGAGAAAATGATTTTCGCCATCGTGGTGATGACCTTCTGCCTGCTGGTCGTCCCGGACGCCGCCCCGCTCATTTCCATGCTCTTTATTGGCAATTTCCTACGTGAAAACGGAGTGACGGAGCGCCTCCTGCGGGCCGCCCAGAATGAAATCATCAACGTGGTGACCATTTTCCTCGGCCTCACGGTGGGTCTCAAGATGGGATATGACAAGTTTCTCGACCCAAGGACCCTGGGCATCCTCGCCCTTGGCGTGGTCGCCTTTGTCATCGCCACCGCCAGCGGTGTTATCATGGCCAAGACCATGAACCTCTTCAGCAAGAACAAGATCAATCCGCTGATTGGCTCAGCCGGGGTGAGTGCGGTTCCGATGGCGGCCCGCGTCAGCCAGGTCGAGGGCCAGAAGGCGGATCCGGGCAATTTCCTTCTCATGCATGCCATGGGGCCGAATGTTGCCGGGGTCATTGGCAGTGCCCTTGCCGCCGGCTATTTCATCGCCACTTTGGGCGGTTGAGTAAGTTGCTGTTGCTAGCCGGGGAAAAATCGGCTTTATTAACGCCATGTTGCGCCGATTTTTCATTTGGAGGGCGGAAAAGCGGATGGGCCGCACCCACTACCGGCTGGACAAGCGCCGGTACCAGGGTGTCTTCAAGCCCGGCTTCTTTGCCCACCTCTCAAAGACTAATTTCTGGCAGACCGACAACGACCCTTATCAAAAGTCCCGGCGACGGCGCAAAAAGGTGGTCATTTTCATCTCTATTGTGGCCCTGATTGGGCTAATTTGGGTAATCATTGAAAGCACGCGGGCCCTTCGTCTTTTCTAGGGGCCAACAAAGGTTGGAAAGAGTCCGCCTGCGTGCTTGACTTGACCGGTGCATTGGCCATTTTCGCGGCTTTCAACCGCCTTGGAAATCAAGGCAAGAAAGCTCAGCTTAATGGCCACAGAACTGAAAGACACGCTGAATCTGCCGGAAACTGCCTTTCCGATGCGAGGAAATCTCGCCAAACGGGAACCGGAACGATTCGCTGAATGGGACGCCAGCAACCTGTATCAAAAGACACTTGATAATCGGGCTGACGGGGCGACCTTTGTCCTGCATGACGGGCCCCCGTACGCTAATGGGGATATCCATATCGGTCACGCCCTGAACAAGATTCTCAAGGACATCGTTGTCCGTTACAAAAGCATGCGCGGCTACAAGGCACCCTATGTGCCCGGCTGGGACTGCCATGGGCTACCCATCGAGCAGCAGATCCTCAAGCAGATCGGGGACAAGATCCACGACATGGAACCCCAGGAGTTGCGTGAACTGTGCCACGGGTATGCCAACGACTGGATCGACAAGCAGCGGCAGCAGTTCAAGCGGCTGGGTATTCTCGGGGATTGGGAGGAGCCTTATTCCACCGTCACCCACAGTTACGAGACCGGGAT
The DNA here is from genome assembly GCA_040830765.1 of Puniceicoccaceae bacterium. Lineage (GTDB taxonomy): Bacteria > Verrucomicrobiota > Verrucomicrobiia > Opitutales > Oceanipulchritudinaceae > Oceanipulchritudo. Next base: position 115,537 of record JBFOMH010000018.1, read on the forward strand.
CCTCTCGCTCCTTCTGGCACTGGTGGAAAAGAACCTTATCCGCAAGGGCTACAAGGCGGTCCACTGGGACCCGATATTCCGCACCGCACTTGCCGAAGCTGAAATCGAGTACCATCAGCACAAGTCTCCCTCCATTTACGTGGCCATGCCTTTGTTGGATGTGGCTTCGATTGAACCGGTAGCCCACCTTGAGAAGGTTTCACTGGTTATCTGGACAACCACGCCCTGGACGATGCCGGCCAACCTCGGGGTTACCCTGCATCCGGAATTCGACTATGTCGCTGTCAAGGCCTCCGACGGAACCCACTACATTGTGGCCAAGGATCTCCGGGAAGCCTTTCTGGCCGACTGCGGACTCGAGGACACGGAGGTGGTGGCGACCTTCAAGGCAACGGTTTTTGAGCGAAAAAAGGCAGCCCACCCGATCTTCGAAGAGGCAGACAGCCTGATCATGCTTGGCGAACACGTGACCCTCGAACAGGGCACGGGCTGCGTCCATACCGCACCCGGACACGGTGCGGATGACTTCATCATCGGGCAAGCCTACGGACTGCCGGTCTTTTGTCCCGTCGATGGAAAGGGCTGCTACACGGATGAATTCGAGGCCCTCGCCGGGATGTTCGTCTTTGATGCCAATCCCAAGGTGGTGGAGATTCTCCAGGAGCGGGGCCTCCTGCTTGCCCACAAGACGGTGACCCATGATTATCCGTACAGCTGGCGCAGCAAGCATCCCATTATCTTCCGGGCCACTGAACAGTGGTTCATGGAGCTTGCCGACGGCGGCGTCCGGGAACGGGCCATGGAGCTGATCGACAATGATGTGGAATGGATCCCGCACTGGGGCCAGGACCGCATCCGTTCCATGGTCGAGCGGCGTCCCGAGTGGTGTATCAGCCGCCAGCGACATTGGGGAGTTCCCATTCCCTCGGTCCGTGACCTGAAGACAGGCCAGTCTGTCCTTGATGCAGAGGTATTGCGGAAATTCATCGAGATAGTCTCGGAGAAAGGAACCAATGCCTGGTATGCCGAACCCCTTTCCCACTTCCTGCCCGATGATTGGAGTGAAGAGGACTACGAGAAGGAATTCGACATTCTCGATGTCTGGTTCGATTCCGGAGCTTCGCATGTGGCCGTCCTTGAGCAGGACGAGCGGCTGCATTCACCGGCTGACCTGTACCTTGAGGGCAGCGACCAGCATCGTGGCTGGTTCCAGAGCGCCCTCCTGACCTCAGCCGGGGCCCGCGACCGGGCACCATTCAAGAGCGTCCTTACTCATGGCTTTGTCCTTGATGGCGAGGGCCGGGCGATGTCGAAGTCGCAAGGCAATGTCATCTCACCACTGGACCTGATCAAGCAGTTCGGCAGTGATATCCTGCGCCTCTGGGTAGCCAGCACGGATTACCGCAACGATGTCGCCATGTCCCCGGAGATCATGAAGATCACGGCGGACGCCTACCGCTCCATCCGCAATACTTTCCGTTTCCAGTTGGGCAATCTGCATGATTTTGACGCCGGCAAGGACCTTGTCGATCCGGAGCAGCTTACTCCACTTGACCAGTGGGCATTACACGAACTGGCGGTCTTGGCCGACAAGGTTACCGAAGCCTACGAGCGTTATGAGTTTCACCGTGTCTACCAATTGATCAACCGGTTCTACACGGTCACCCTTTCGGCCCGTTATCATGACTTTCTCAAGGATCGGCTCTACACTTTCCGGGCCGATTCACCGGAAAGGCGTTCAGCCCAAACGGTGATTCACCATCACTTGAAAGTCCTCAACCGGCTTCTCGCTCCAATCCTGGTCTTTACCAGCGAGGAAGCCTATGTTGACAGCGCAGTTGCCGAGCAGGATTCCATCCATCTCGAGGATTGGCCCGTCATCCCGGAGTCCTGGAGGAATCCGGAAAAGGCCGCCGAAATCGAACAGCTGCTCAACCTGCGTGATCCAGTGAACGAGAAACTGGAAGCCCTCCGTACGGAGAAGGTCATCGGCAAGTCCGTTGAGGCGGCGCTAAGCCTCACTCTGAGTGAATCCAATCCTCTCGCCGCCCTCCTCGAGAAATACGCCGACCAGCTTGCGGAAATCTTTATCGTGTCCACCGTATCCCTGCATCGCGACGCCGACGTGGAAGAGTTGCAAATCGCTGTCTCCAAGGCAGAAGGTGATCGCTGCCCACGCTGCTGGCGTACGGTCACTGAGCGCCATGAGACCATCTTCGGCGAGCTCTGCCCGCGCTGTACTGATGCGGTTCAACCCTTTGTCAATCAATCCAAGTAATTCCCCCTTATGCCGACAAAAAAATCTGCCAAGAAAACAGCTGCAACCGCCAAGAAAAAGGTAGCCAAGAAGACCGCTGCCAAGAAAGCGATTGTGAAAAAAGCAGCTACCCGGAAAACGGCCGCCAAGAAGGTAGCGGCAAAGAAGGCGGCAACCAAAAAGACTGCGAAAAAGAAAACCGCGGCCAAGAAAGTTGTAGCCAAGAAGGCTGCCCAGAAAAAGGGCCGGAAGCCGCAGGCCAGTGATTTCGTCAAACGGCCGTCCCACACACCGGCCATCTTCAAGCCGGCCTCCAAGCGCCCGGCCCATATCCTCTTTACCCTGGAGGAAGTGCGGGAGGTTCTCAAGAAGCGACCCAAGGATGAGGAACCGGCGAAGAAGGTCGCCCAGAAGAAAGCGGCCAAGAAGGCTGTCGAGCCCAAGGCGGATCAGCCGGAAAAGGCGAGCAAGCACCACGCTGCCTCACTGGATGACATCCTTGGCCTCAACCCGACCCCGGGAGCAAAGAAGACCGGCCCGGACAACGTGCCCCGCAAGTTCCAGAAGTATCACAAACTCCTGATCGAGCTGCGCGACCATGTCCGCGAAGAATTGAACCTGCACTCCAACGACACCCTGAAGCGGTCCCAGAAGGAGGATGCCGGCGACATCTCCATTTCGGTCGATGCCGGAACGGACAATTTCGACCGTGACTTTGCCCTCAGCCTGCTCTCCAGTGAGCAGGAATCCCTCAAGGAAATCGAAGCAGCGATCGAGCGCATCTATGACGGAAGCTACGGGTTTTGCGAAGTCACTGGTGAAGCAATCAAGCCGGAACGGCTGGAGGCCGTTCCCTTCACCCGTTTCTCACTCGAGGGACAACGCCAGCATGAGATGAATTCTTACAAGCGAACCTCGAGGGCTGGTGCTTTCCTCAACGAGGCCTCCGGGGAGCCTATCACTTTCGGGGATGATGACGGGGACAACTGAGTCCGGCTTGTCTCCTGAGGCGGAAACCACAAAAGTAAGCTACTTCCGGTTCTGGATCCTCTCGACCTTCGTCCTTCTGTTCGACCAACTGAGCAAGTGGGCCATCGTTGACCTGTCAGGACTCCGGATGGGGCTCTATCCGCCCTTTGGTGGAGTCGAGATTGTCCCCGGATTCTTCAATATCGTCTATACCATCAATCATGGAGCAGCCTGGGGAATGCTTGAAGGGTACGGGTGGTTGCTCGTCGTTCTGGCCTTTGTGGTCCTTGGATTGATCGGCTTTTTCAGGAAGGACCTCGGATTCGAGCAGAAGGCCAATCAGTGGTGCTTCGGCCTCATAACGGGAGGCATTATCGGCAACACGATTGACCGGGTTTTCCGAGGACATGTCGTTGACTTTCTCGATTTCAGACTTCCCGGCTACCAGTGGCCAACCTTCAATGTCGCCGACTCGGCGATTGTCATTGGGACATTCTGGTACGTCTTCCTGCAGTTCCGTCCTGCAAAAAAATAAAATTTACAACCACTGGCCGATTTCCTCATATTCCAAGCAATGGGGAAGCGCTATTTGGCTGTACTGGTTGTCGTCTGGGCGATGCCGCTCACGACCCTTGCGGAAGCAAATGCTGAGCAATGGAAAAGCCGCCTGCAGCAGGCGGAGGATCTCCGCAATGCCGGTTCATACAAGGAGGCAAAGACCATAGTCGAGCAAGTCATCGAGGAGGCCATTGAACAGGATGTGGAAGCCATTGAAGCGGAAGGGCTGTATCAATTGGCCCTGATACACTACTTTCTCAATGAATTTGATGAAGCCCGGGCAATCCTCGAAATCGGGCGATCTGAAGCCAACCGGAATGGATTGACCCAATTGGAGGCCGATTTCCTCAGCGCTGAAGGCGTCTTGGAATGGAAACTGGGCAACCTTGCCCTTGCCATCCCCAAGCTGGAAGCAGCCCTGGATATCCAACGGGCGGCCGGGGATCGGGTCAACATGTCCAGCATCGCCAACAATTTGGGAATCATCGCTTATTCCCTGAAGGATTACGCAGCGGCGGTTGGCCATTACCAGCAGGGTCTGGAATGGCTCGGCGACCGGGACAATGACCGCATGCGAGCCTCCCTTTACAGCAATCTGGCTGAAGCCCTCATTCCCATGGGCCAATTGGATGCAGCAGAGGACTACCTTTACAAGTCCCTTGAAATCGAGCGAGCGGCGGCGGAACCGCGCAACTTAGCTTACACCTACTTCAATCTGGGCGAACTGTACGCCCGCAAGGGCGAGTCTGCTGCGGCGTTAGACCACTACAAAAAAGCGCTGGACATCCAAATCGCACTGGAAGACGACTGGGCCATCTCCCTGACCCGCTTGAAGTATGGAAAGGAGTTGTGGTTGAACGGAATGGCTCGCGAATCAGAGGCCCAACTCATGTTGGGATTCGACATCGCCAGGGAATTGAATGCCCTCGCCCTTCTCCGGGATTATTGCTCCCTGCTCGCTGAAATAAATGAGAAGGCGGGCAAGAGCAGCCTGGCCAATTACTATTCGGAATTGCACGCCCACTTTGCTGAAAGGGTTGAGGTCGATGAAAGCGAATCGATCGGTTCCCATTCCCAGCCATTGGCCGAAACAGATTCAGCCTCCAGCGAAGGGCGACTTCTTGAATCCCCCCTTCAAGCAGCAACCATTCTGGTTCTCTGCCTGCTGATTACGATCCTCGTCCTGGAGAACACCCGCCTGCGCAAGCGCATGCGGGAGCTTTGAGGGATTTAATCCCTAGCTGGCGATGCTTGGGATAGCGACCTCCGGATCGACATCCGCTTCGTAATCAACGCCTTCAAGCCCGAATCCAAAAAGCTTGAGGAAGTTTTCCTGATAGCCGGCAAAGTCGGTTTCCTGGTCGATATTGTCCGTATTGACCTGGGTCCAGAGGGTTTTCACCTTTTCCTGGATCTCCGGACGCATTTCCCAATCGTCCATCCGGACCCGGCCTTCCTCATCAAACTTCAAGGCACTACCGGCATACATCCGGGTGCGGAATAAACGGTCGATCTGGTGGATGCAATCCTCGTGGATGCCCTCTTCCTTCATGATCTTGAACAGGATGGAGATATAAAGCGGCACAACGGGAATCGCACTACTGGCCTGGGTGACGACCGCCTTGTTGACAGAGATGAAGGCAGCGCCGCGACCAATTTTAAGCATGGCATCAAGACGCTGGGCGGTTGCCCGAAGATGCTTTTTGGCCCGTCCGATAGTGCCATTGTTGTAAACTGGCCAGGTGACTTCCGGTCCAACATAATCATAGGCTACGGAATGACATCCCTCGGCCAGCAGTCCGGCCGCTTCCAATTGCTCCATCCAGCGTTCCCAGTCCTCGCCTCCCATGACCTTGACGGTGGAAACGATTTCCTCCTCCGTGGCCGGTTCAATGGTGACGGGGGCAATTTTCTTGCGGTCGGTATCAAGATTATTGGCGGTGAATGGCTCACCGATTGGCTTTAAGGTACTGCGGTAGGTTTCACCGTCGACAGGGTCAGTGCGCCGGGGGGACGCCAGGCTATAGACAACCAGATCGATCGGCCCCATGTCGCGCTTGATGATCTCAATGGCCTGGGCCTTCAGCTCGTCCGAGAAGGCATCCCCGTTGAGGGAGGCTGCGTAAATGCCTTCCCGGGAGGCTGCGGCCTCGAAAGCTGCTGAATTGTACCAACCGGCAGAAGCAGGCTTGCCGTTGGTTGCCGGGCGCTCGAAAAACACCCCGAGGGTGGCGGCGCCGGAACCAAAGGCGGCCGCTATGCGCGAAGCCAGTCCGTATCCGGTCGAGGCCCCGATAACGAGGACATTCTTGGGGCCGCCCTCGACGGCACCCTGGGACTTGACGTATTCAATCTGTTGCTCGACATGACGAGCACATCCTTCCGGATGGGCCGTTATGCAGACAAATCCACGTACTTTGGGCTTGATAATCATAGCTTTGAGAAACTGAGGTTTATGCAGTTTGGATGGTCAAAAGGTAGGTTCCCCGGGGACCGGGGCAATGACAAAATCCACTTGCCTCCATCCCTCCTGAAGGCAGCCTGAAGCAATCGCGGGGGCCTGGTCCCTACCCTGTTAATCCCAAAGAAAGCCGATCCGATGAGCGACTCACAAGGTAAGCATAAGGACAAAAACCGACTGACAATCCAGATTCTCGGCGGCATGGCCATCGGGATGGTGGTTGGTCTGGTAACCAGTTTTGTCCTCAAGCACGTACCGGATACCCCGGCCCAATTTATCCAGGACTTCGCTGTGGAGGGATTCCTGCAATTGATCGGCAAGGCGTTCCTGGCCTTGTTGCAGGTCATTGTCGTTCCCCTGGTTTTCGTCTCGCTGGTCTGCGGAACAGCCGCCCTGAATGATATCCGTAAATTGGGCCGAATCGGGGCCCGGACGGTCCTCCTCTACCTTGCCACGACCGCCATTGCCATCACCATCGCGCTCACCGCCAGTGTCCTGGTTGGCCCCGGCAAGGGATTCGGACTGAACACGGAGGCCAATTTTCAGTCGGTGGCCCCACCCTCACTGGTGGAGGTCCTGATCAACATCTTCCCCAAGAACGTGGTTCATGCCATGGCCCAAGGGAACATGCTCCAGATCATCGTCTTTGCCATTCTGTTCGGGCTGGCCATCACCTTGTCCGGCAAGGCCGGCCAGCGCCTGCTGGCCCTTTTCAATGACCTCAACGAGATCATCATGACCCTCGTCTGGATTGTCATGCGGTTGGCCCCGGTGGGTGTCTTTGCGCTCATCGCCCGGACCTTCGCCACCCAGGGATTTGATGCTTTTGGACCGCTGTTGAAATACTTCTTCCTCGTATTGGGAGTACTTTTCTTCCATGCGCTGGTCACCTATCCCATCATCCTCAAGGCCCTTTCCGGACTCAATCCAATCCGGTTCATCAGCAAGTTGCGTGAGGTCCAGGTATTCGCCTTTTCCACCGCCAGCTCGAACGCCACTATTCCGGTCACGCTGAAGACAGTGGAGAACAACTTGGGGGTTCATAACAGTGTGGCGTCCTTTACCGTTCCTCTGGGGGCGACTATCAACATGGACGGAACGGCCATCATGCAGGGTGTGGCCACGGTTTTCATCGCCCAGGCCTATGGCATGGGCCTTGAAATTTCGGACTACCTCCTGGTCATCATGACCGCTACTCTGGCCTCGATTGGAACAGCCGGGGTTCCAGGGGTCGGCCTTATCATGCTCAGCATGGTCCTGACCCAAGTCGGCCTCCCGGTGGAGGGTATCGGTTTGATTATCGGGATTGACCGCCTGCTTGATATGGTCCGGACCGCCGTCAATGTGACCGGGGACAGCGCGGTCAGTTGCATCGTCGCCAAGAGCGAGGGGGAACTCGACCTCGATGTCTATAACTCCGAGCCTGGGGAACCCGAGCCGGATGTGGCCTAGAGCTGCGAAGCCAGCCCGCCGATGTCCTCATGACGGTCCAACTGGAATCGTATTTCCAACCCACCGGCGACCAGCCAGAGGCCATCGGCAAACTGCTGGATTGCCCGCCGTCCGGTAACAAGGACCAGACTCATTTCTGCGCCACCGGTCCGGGAAAGACCTCATCCACGGCCAATGCCATTCG